>CAWCCR010000011.1:0-87778 GCA_963794205.1 uncultured Pseudomonadota bacterium | reverse complement strand
ACGCGCCATAGCGCAAGGTATGGGTATCGCCCAGCGGCATCGCGAAATCGGCTTGCAGGGTGCTGGCGCGATTGCTGCGTCCGACCGTGGAGGCGACGCCGTTGAAGATCAGGTCACCGATGTTGTCGGGCTGGAAATTGACCTGGCTGTAACGCTGGCCCAGCGCCACCTGGTAAGTGGAGGCCCCCAGCTTGCCCTGCAGCGTGAGCACCGCGAAACGCGTCAGTTCGCGCTGCCGCTCGTCGAGCTGCGCCGATTGAATCCCGCCGGAGCGTCCGGCCAGCGCGAAGGCCGGAGACTGGCCGGGATTGTCGGGAATCAGGAAGCGGTTGTCGGCCAGTCCCGCCATCAGGCTGACGCGCGTTTCGTCGTTGAGCACGTACGAAAGCATGCCGAAGCCATGGATCCGGTTGCTGCGGTCATGGATGGCGTTGCGCGCGGGCGTCGGGTTCTCGATGCCGAGATCATCGCGACTGAAACTGCCGGTGGCGAACCAGCTCCAGCGCCGGGCACTGCCCCAGCCGCTCAAGGTCGGATCGAACGTGGCGTGAGCTGCCCGTGGTCAGGCCGACACTGGCCGCCGTTGCCTAGTTTTTGGCCCGACCGGGTGGTGACATCACGACGCCCGCGGTGCGCAGTCCGTACTGCGCCGGCAGCGCGCCGGTCAGCAGGCGCATCGATTCGATCATCCGCGGATCCAGCGTCTGGCCGAAGCCGGAGACGCTCTCCGGGATCAGCACGCCGTTGATGCGACTGCAGGTTGCCGTGGTCGCCGCGCACGTGCACTTCGCCGTAGGAATCCTGCACCACCCCCGGCGCCTGCAACAGGATCTGGTTGACCGGCGTCGAGGCGCCCAGCGGCAACTGGCTGATGGCCTGCGGGCCGAAGGTGTAGCTGCTGCTGCCGGTGGAGGGCGAAAGCTGGTTGCGCGCCTGATCCAAGCGTATGGCGATGACGTTGATCGCGCCGAGTTTTTGCGCCGTCTGCGGCGTGCCTGGAACATCCGCCGGCGCGGCAGCGGCCAGCGAGAGCGGCGGCCGATTCAGCCGTCGCCGCACGGACCGCAGGACACGCCAGCGCGACGGCCATCGCCAGCGCGAGACGGGAGCGGGCTTGGGCTGCATCGATGCATCCAGGGGCAGTGAGACCGGTGAACCGATCGAATCCGTCATTTTATAACGGACCCGATAAGCCCATCCGGGCCGTAAGTCATGGCGGCAAGAGGGAACCGCAACGCGTGCCCGTGCTGGACGATGGCAGCATCGGCGTCAGACCGGAAGCCGGTTGCGGGGTTCCTTGCCAGACGGCGCCCGCGGCGCGCAGCGGCGTTTAATCCGCGTACGCTAGGGCACGAGCGCGGCGGCGACCGGAGCGTCACCGACGGATGCGGCCAGTACACCGTGCAGCGCGCTGCGGAAAGCCTGGAAACGTGCCAGCTCGCTGCCATCGAGTTGCACCGGTGTGATCACCTCGCGACGCAGCAGGACCGGATTGGCTTCCGCCTCGGACTCGACATCAGCTGCCTGGGTTTCGATGCGCAGCGGATCGATGCGCTTGCCGCTCTCCCACAGCTCGAGATACAGGTGCGGCCCGGTCGACAGCCCCGAACTGCCGACGTAGCCGATCACCTGCCCGGCCCGCACGAATTCGCCGTCGTGCAGACCGCGGGCATAGCGCGCCATGTGGCCATAGCGCGTGCGCACATCGGGTGCGTGGCGCACCTCGACCATGCGGCCGTAATAGCCATGCCAGCCGACGAAGTCGACGCGGCCGTCAGCGACGGCGCGGATGGGAGTGCCCATCGGCGCGGCGAAATCGACTCCCTTGTGGAACTCGGGACGGTGCAGCACCGGATTGGTGCGCCAGCCCCAGCCTGAGGTCAGCCGCGCATCGGGCACCGGCTCGACCAGCGGCAGCGGCATCACGCCCTGGCCCTCGGCATCGACCAGCAGGCTGCGCCCGTGCGCATCGGTGAAGCGGAACAGGCGATGTTCATGGCCGGCGGCATAGATGGTCATCTGTGCCAGCTGCCCGTCGCTGGTGTCGGGATTGCCGAAGAACAATGCACTGACGATCGCTCCCGGCGGCAGCGGTGACGGCAGACGCTGGTCGCGGTCCAGCCAGTCGGTGATCGCACGCGCCAGCAGCGGCGAGACGTGATGCGCGACCAGCGATTCGGCCAGCGAGCTGGCCACGGTGAAGGACAGATGCTGCGGCGCGCCCTGCGGCAGCAGGGGCGCAATGCCATGCGGCCGGACTGCCGCATCGGCGCCCTGATCGGGGAGCGCTGGCGCGGCGATGTCCGCGACCGTCTGGCGCACGCGACGCCGGACCACCGGCTCGCCCACGCCCAGCACCAGCCGGCCACGACGCTGACCGTGCAGGATTTCGATCCGCACCAGGCGGGTGCCATGCACGGTGTGCTCGATGCAGCCTTCGACGTGATCGCCCGGACGCAACGCGGCCGCCGGCTCGCGGGCCGCGACGCGGCGCCCCCACTCGAAGGCCTGGCCGCGGGCAAGGCCCCAGCGGGCAAGTAGCACGTCAAGGGTTTCGCCCTTGCGGACCGTGGTGCGCGCCGGCAGGCAGCCGGCACGGGCGGGAGTGGCAAGAACGAGGTTGCAGGCGCAGCCGGCAACCAGGGCGAACGCAACGGCTAGGACGCGTCGGAACGGGCGCATCGGGCGGATTCCTCTCTCGGCGCGGGCCCGTACATGGCAGGCCCGTCGCGTGGTGCGTGCCCGGATGTTTCCTTCCCCCGGGGCAGCGTTCCTTTATACGGGCGACCCGTTACGTGAGCGTTAGGTGAAGCTCACGCCCCGCTTACGGTTCGTTACCCTGCGACCGCCGGCTCAGCGCGATGAGACGTATTTCTCGCGACGGATATGGGGAATCGGCAGCCCGGCCTGCTTCATGGCCTCGAAGGTCTGGTCGACCATGTCCGGGTTCCCGCACAGATAGGCAACGTCACCGGTCGCGTCGAGCGCCAGCTCGGGCAAGACGGTCTGCACATGGCCCAGGCGATCCTGCGGCCGCGGCACCGGACGGGCGCCGCGACTGAGGCAGGGCACGAAGCGGAACCGCGGCTGGGCCCGTGCAAACGCCTCGAACTCATCGCCATACAGGAGTTCCTGCTCGCTGCGCGCGCCATAAAGAAGGACCACATCGATGTCGCGACGGACGATGGCCGTGGCCAGCTGCGGCAGCATCGCCCGGTAGGGCGTGACGCCGGTGCCGGTGGCGACCAGCAGGTAGCGGCGATTGGTGTCGCCATCCATCAGGATGAAGCGTCCGTAAGGCCCGCTGGCTTCGATCGTGTCGCCCTCGGCCAGGGTCGACAGCAGCGCGGTCGCGGCGCCGCCGTCGACATAGCTGACCGCGATCTCGACCCGCAGCACCGGCGCACCGGGAACGCTCGCGATGGTGGCCACCGAGTAGCTGCGCTTGGTCGGCTTGCCGTCGGCGTAATGGAAATGGACCTGAACGAACTGGCCCGGCACGAAGACGAACGGCTGGCCGTCGGCGCGTTCGAAGACCAGGTGGCGAACCGCAGGCGCGAGCATGCGGCTGTCCACCAGGCGCAGGGTGAAATGATCGGCCATGAGTGCGGGGCTGGCTGGCTGGGGCCGATATACTAGCGGTTTGTCTTCCCGAGCCCGCCATGACCACCGCTCCCGCGCTCGACATCCGTGACCTGCGCAAGACGTATCCCAACGGCGTCGAGGCGCTCAAGAGCATCTCGCTGACGGTCGCGACCGGGGACCTGTTCGCCCTGCTCGGCCCCAACGGCGCCGGCAAATCGACCCTGATCGGCATTCTGTCGTCACTGGTCAACGCCAGCAGCGGCGAGGCGCGCGTGTTCGGCATGCCGGTGCAGACGCGGCGCAGCGAGGCCATGGCGCTGATCGGCCTGGTGCCGCAGGAACTCAACCTCAACCAGTTCGAGCGCCCGCTGGACATCTGCATCAACCAGGCGGGCTTCTACGGCATCCCGCGGCGCGTCGCCAGTGAGCGCGCCGAAAAGTACCTGCGCGAGCTCAAGCTCTGGGACAAGGCCGAACATTCGGCGCGCATGCTCTCCGGCGGCATGAAGCGCCGGCTGATGATCGCGCGGGCGATGATGAACGAGCCCAGGCTGCTGATCCTCGACGAGCCCACCGCCGGCGTCGACATCGAGATCCGCCGCTCGATGTGGCAGTTCGTGCAGGGCATCAACCGCGCCGGCACCACGGTGATCCTGACCACGCATTACCTGGAAGAGGCCGAAAACCTCTGCCGCAACATCGCCATCATCGACCATGGTCGCATCGTCGAGCACACCACGATGCGCGAGCTGCTGGCCAAGCTCGACGTCGAGACCTTCGTGCTCGATCTGGCCACGCACTGCCCCGACGCCCTCCCCGGGCCCGCGGGCATCACCCTGCGCCGCATCGACGATCACACCATCGAGGCGGATCTGCCACGCGGCCGAGACCTCAACGGGCTGTTCGCGGCGCTGTCGACGGCAGGGATCGCGGTGCGCTCGATGCGCACCAAGTCCAACCGGCTCGAGGAGCTCTTCGTTCGCCTGACCGCTCCCGGCAAGGAGGCTGTGCAATGAACGCGCGCGAGCAATGGGTGGCGCTGAGCACCATCGTGCGCCGCGAGGTCATGCGCATCCTGCGCATCTGGGGCCAGACCCTGATGCCGCCGGCGATCACGATGACGTTGTATTTCTTGATTTTCGGAACCCTGATCGGCAGTCGCATCGGCACCCTGCACGGCTACACCTACATGCAGTACATCACCCCGGGCCTGGTGATGATGAGCGTGATCACCAACAGCTACGGCAACATCACCAGTTCGTTCTTCGGCGCCAAGTTCGGCCGCTACGTCGAGGAGATGCTGGTATCGCCGATGCCGCCGCTGGTGATCCTCGGCGGCTATGTGACCGGTGCGGTACTGCGCGGGCTGCTGGTGGGCGCGATCGTGCTGGCGCTGTCGCTGTTTTTCACCCATCTCACCGTGGTCAATCCGTGGGTGACCGCGAGCAGCGTGCTGCTGGCCTCGGTGGTGTTCTCGCTGGCCGGCTTCATCAACGCGGTGTACGCGCGCAAGTTCGACGACATCGCCCTGGTGCCGACCTTCGTGCTGACCCCGCTGACCTACCTCGGCGGCGTGTTCTATTCGGTCGACCAGCTGCCGGAGCCGTGGCGCGGGATCTCGCACGCCAATCCGATCCTGTACATGGTCAGCGCGTTTCGCGACGGCATGCTCGGCGCCGGCGACATCGCGCTGGGACCGGCCTACGCGGTCATGCTCGGTCTGATGCTGGTGCTGGGCTGGGTGGCGATCACGCTGCTCAGGCGCGGCGTCGGCCTGCGCAGCTGAGCGGCGCGCGGGCGCCGGGCGCCGGGCGCCGGATCCTGGAAACAGGAAAGAAAAAGCCCCGAAGGCCAGGGGGAAGCCTTCGGGGCCGGGGATGGACCAGGACCCGGGGAGAGGTCCTGCTCCGTGCGACCGGATCCAGGGGAGGGGATCGTGGTCGCGATGGACGCCGTTGCGTGCGTCCGGAATCTTAGATGGACTCGCGGCGGCGAAAGTTCAACGGGTCTCTGCGAAAAATTTATTCGGCGTTCATCGGGCCGCGAATCAGTGCCTTGCACCGGACCGACGCCGCCCGATGCTCAATGCGCCTGATCCCAGTTGGTGCCCGCGCCGGCATCGACCACCAGCGGCACGGCAAGTTCGGCGGCGGCGCCCATGCGCGCGCTGATCTCGGCGCGCACCGCTTCGAGCGCCTCGGCACGCACTTCCAGCACCAGCTCGTCATGGACCTGCATCAGCAGGCGCGCGTCATCGCGGGAACCCAGCCAGGCATCGACCGCGATCATCGCGCGCTTGATGATGTCGGCGGCGGTGCCCTGCATCGGTGCGTTGATCGCGGCGCGCTCGGCGCCGGCGCGGCTTGCGGCGTTGCGCGCGCGGATGTTCTCCAGGTACAGCCGGCGCCCGAACAGGGTCTCGACGTAGCCGTCCCGCACCGCGCGCTCGCGGGTGGCGTCCATGAAGGCGCGCACGCCGGGGTAGCGGGCGAAGTAGCGGTTCATGTACTCCTGGGCCTCGTCGCGGCCGATGCCCAGCTGGCGCGCCAGTCCGAACGCGCTCATGCCGTACATCAGGCCGAAGTTGATCGCCTTGGCGGCGCGGCGCTCGTTGCCATCGACCGTATCCGGCGTCTTGCCGAACACCTCGGCGGCGGTGGCACGATGCACATCCAGCCCGGCGCGGAACGCGCGCAGCAGGCCCTCGTCGCCGGACAGATGCGCCATGATGCGCAACTCGATCTGCGAGTAGTCGGCGGCCAGGATCACCCAGCCCGGCGGCGCGATGAATGCCTGGCGGATGCGCCGGCCATCGTCGGTGCGGATCGGGATGTTCTGCAGGTTGGGATCGGACGAACTCAGCCGCCCGGTGCCGGCGACCGCCTGGTGGTAACTGGTATGCACACGGCCGGTCTCGGGATTGACCATCTCCGGCAGCTTCTCGGTGTAGGTCGAGCGCAGCTTGGCCAACCCGCGGTAGTCGAGGATCAGCCGCGGCAGCTCGTGCTGGTCGGCGATGGCCTCCAGGGCTTCCTCGTTGGTCGAGGGCTGGCCGGTCGGAGTCTTCAGCACGACCGGCAGCTGCAGTTCATCGAACAGCAGCGCCTGCAGTTGCCTGGGCGAATCGAGATTGAAGCTGCGCCCGGCGATCGCGTGCACGCGCATTTCGGTTTCGTGCATGCGTCGCGCCAGGTCGGCGCTCTGGCGCCTGAGTTCGGCGACGTCGATCAGCACGCCGCGCCGCTCCATGCGCGCCAGCACCGGCACCAACGGCATCTCGATCTCGCGATAGACGCGCGCCAGCGCCGGCAGGTTCTCGAGCTTTGGCCACAGCGCGTGGTGCAGACGCAGCGTGATGTCGGCGTCCTCGGCGGCGTAGCGGCAGGCGGTGTCCAGGTCGACGGCGGCGAACGGGATCTGCCGCGCGCCCTTGCCGGCGACATCGCTGTACTTGACCGTGGTGTAGCCGAGGTAGCGCGCGGCCAGGGTGTCCATGTCGTGGCGCGTCGCGGTGGCGTTCCAGACGTAGGACTCGAGCATGCTGTCGTGAGCCAGGCCCGCCAGCGCGATGCCGTGACGCGCCAGCACGTTGAGGTCGTACTTGATGTGCTGGCCCAGCTTGGGCCGCTGCGGGTCCTCGAGAATGGGCTGCAGCGCCGCCAGCGTCGCCGCGCGATCGAGCTGCGCCGGGACGCCGGGATAGTCGTGCGCCAGCGGCACGTAGGCGGCACGACCGGGTTCGACCGCGAACGACACGCCGACGATGTCCGCGCGCATCGCATCGAGACTGGTGGTCTCGGTATCGAAGCTGATCAGCTCGGCGTTGCGCAGCTGCTCCAGCCAGCCGTCGAGTTGCTCCGTCGTCGTCACCAGCTCGTAGGCGCCTGGCGCAGCCAGCGCGGGGTCGGGCGGCGCGTCGCGGGAAACGGTGGAAACGGAGCCAGAGTCATTTTCGGAAGAGCTTTGCCGGAAGACGGGGACACTGCGCGTCGAAAATGACTCTGACCCCGTTTGCGGCCCCGGGCCCGCTGCCAGCTCCTTCAGTGCCGCATTGAAGCCGTAGCGGGAATACAACGCGCGCAGCGCCTCGACGTCGCGTGGACGCGGCGCGAGATCGGCTGGCTTCTGCTCCAATGCGACGTCGGTCTTGATCGTGGCCAGCTGCCGCGACAGCGGCAACCGCGACAGTGCCGCGCGCAGGTTCTCGCCGATCTTGCCGCCGATGGCGTCGGCATGGGCCATCACGCCGTCCAGCGAGCCGTATTCCTGCAACCACTTGGCGGCAGTCTTGGGGCCGCATTTCTCGACGCCCGGGATGTTGTCGACGCTGTCTCCCATCAGCGCCAGCAGATCGACGATACGCTCCGGCGACACGCCGAACTTCGCTATCACGCCGGCGCGGTCGGTGGTGCTGCCGCTCATGGTGTTGACCAGGCTCACGTGCGGGCCGACCAGCTGGGCGAAATCCTTGTCGCCGGTGGAAATCGTCACTTCGATGCCGGCTGCGGCTGCCTGCGTCGCCAAGGTACCAATGACGTCATCGGCCTCCACCCCCGGCACGCGCAGGATCGGCAAGCCCAGCGCCGCGACGATCGCCAGCATCGGCTCGACCTGCGCGCGCAGGTCGTCGGGCATCGGCGCGCGATTGGCCTTGTACTCGGCATACAGCCCGTCGCGGAAGGTCGGCCCGGAGGCATCGACCACGAAGGCAGCGTAGTCGGGCTTCGCCGCCAGCGTCGCGCGCAGCATGTTGACCACGCCGAACAGCGCGCCGGTCGGCTCGCCCGCCGCATTGCTCAGCGGCGGCAGCGCGTGGAAAGCGCGATACAGGTACGACGAGCCGTCGATCAGGGTCAGCGTGGACATGAACGGATTCTCGCACGCGATCCGCCGGCACCGGCGTCGGGGACTACCATGAAAGACCCGCTCCGGAGTCCGCCATGAAACCCATCGCCCGATTCGCTGCCGCGCTGACCTGTGCCGTCGCCCTGCCGCTGGCGGCGCAGTCGGCGCCTCCGGCCAGCGTACCGCCGCCGCCCGGTCTCAACGACCCCGGCGTCAGTCCGGCTCCGGCCTCCGCACAGGGAAGTACCGGTGCCGCGGGCGGCTCCGCACTCCCTGCGGTCGCAGGAAAGGCAGGAACGGCCGCCTCCGCGCCAGCGCGCAGCGCCAGCGTGTTCCCGCGCGCAGCGCTGCGACGCGACGAACGCGACCTGCGCGGCGAACCACCGCCGACCGTTGACGTGCGCAAGCGCGATGGCGACACGATCCAGGAATATCGCGTGGCGGGCCGCGTCACCATGATCCGCATCATCCCCAGGCACGGCCCGGTGCAGACCTTCTACGCCAATCCGCAGGGGCGGCTGGTCCCCGATCCGCGCGAAGGTCCGGTGCGGCCGGTGTACTACACGCTCTACACCTGGCAGCACTGAGGGGCGGCGCATACGGCAATCGGGGCAGCCTGCAACCGGACCGTGCAGCCCATGCCAGGCCTGCCTGCGAGCCGGCGGCGCGCGTCGCCGCCGGTCCGGGGCTAGTGGCGGAAGTGGCGCACTCCGGTGAACACCATCGCCAGATCATGCTCGTCGGCAGCGGCGATCACCTCGCTGTCGCGCATCGACCCCCCCGGCTGGATCACCGCGCGGATACCGGCCGCGGCGGCCGTGTCGATGCCGTCACGGAACGGAAAGAACGCATCCGAAGCCAGCACGCTGCCACGCACCTCGAGTCCGGCGTCGGCTGCCTTGAGCATGGCGATGCGGGCGCTGATCACCCGGCTCATCTGGCCGGCGCCGATACCGACGGTACGGCCGTCGCGCGCGCAGACGATCGCATTGGACTTGACGAACATCGCCACATGCCAGGCGAACAGCAGGTCGCGCAGCTCCTCGGCGTCAGGCACCCGCCGGCTGACCACCTTGAGGTCGCTCAGCAGCAGGGTGTCGCGATCGGAATCCTGCACCAGCAGGCCGCCGGCGATCCGCTTGTAATCGCGCAGCGGTGCCAGCTGCTCCGGCCACGCGCCGGTGGCCAGCACGCGCACGTTGGGCTTCCTGGCGAACACCCCCAGGGCCGCTGGTCCGATCTCGGGCGCCAGCACCACCTCGACGAACTGCTGCATCAGGATCGCTTCGGCGGTGGCCACATCGAGCGGCTGGTTGAAGGCGATGATGCCGCCGAAGGCCGAGGTCGGATCGCAGGCATAGGCGCGCTCGTAGGCGGTGCGGATGTCGGCACCCAGCGCCACGCCGCAGGGGTTGGCGTGCTTGACGATCACGCAAGCCGGCACCTTCTGGAACGCCTTCACGCATTCGAGCGCGGCGTCGGCATCGGCCAGGTTGTTGAACGACAGCTCCTTGCCGGCCAGCATGCGCGCGGTCGCGGCGATGCCGGGTGGCGGCTGCGGCTCGAGATAGAGCGCGCCGCCCTGATGCGGATTCTCGCCGTAGCGCAGGGTCTGTGCCCGCTGCAATGCGAGGTGCAGCGTCGGCGCGAACGGCTCGACGTGCTCGCCGTCGCCGCGCGCGCCGAGCCAGTCGGCGATCAGGCCGTCATAACGCGCGGTATGCGCGAAAGCCTTCGCGGCCAGGCGTCGACGCAGGTCCAGGGTCGTGCCGCCTTCGCCGCGCAGCGCGTCGATCAGCGGCGCGTAATCGCCCGGATCGGTCACCACCGCCACGCGCGCGTGATTCTTGGCCGCCGCGCGCAGCATCGCCGGGCCGCCGACGTCGATGTTCTCGATCGCCTCGTCCAGCGTGCAGTCGGGGCGCGCCACGGTACGCTCGAACGGATACAGGTTGACCACCAGCAGGTCGATCGGCTCGATGCCGTGCTGACGCATGACCGCGTCATCGACACCGCGTCGACCGAGCAGACCGCCGTGCACCCGCGGATGCAGGGTCTTGACGCGGCCGTCCATGATCTCGGGAAAGCCGGTCAGGTCGCTGACCTCGCGCACCGGTACGCCGGCTTCGCGCAAGGCCCGGGCGCTGCCGCCGGTGGACAGCAATTCGACGCCGAGGGCATCCAGTGCGCGCGCCAGATCGGCCAGGCCGGCCTTGTCGGACACGCTCAGCAGGGCGCGGCGTACCGGAGACAGGGTCGCATCGAACATCGGAACCGCTCCGCAAAAGGCGCCAAGTATAGGGTCGCCGGGCTCAGCTGAGGCCGTGGCTGGCGAGCTTCTTGCGCAGGGTGGCGCGATTGATACCGAGCGCGGCCGCGGCGCGGCTCTGGTTGCCGCCGTGCCAGGCCATCACCTCGCGCAACAGCGGCGCCTCGACCTCCGCCATCAGCAGCGCGTGCAGGCCCGGCTCGCAGGCGGTGTCGCCGAGATCGGCCAGGTAGCGTCGAACCATCTGCGTGACGCATGCGGCGAGCGCGCTTTCCTGTGCGCCCTGGACGGGCGCTGACGGTTGCAGTTTGACCACATTCACGACGATCCATCCCCCGGGGCAATCCTCGCGCGGACGCTTGCATGATCCGCGTCCGTCGCGTCCCGCGCACGGCGGGTGGGAAAGCATACTCCCGCGCCCGACCCATTTTCAGGATACCGCCAGCACTGTAAGACGAGCGGCTGCGCTACTCGAACCCGAACTCGAAAGCGACCGCATTCTTTCCCGGATCCTCGACCTCGAATACGAGTGCCGCACTGGCGCCCGGCGCCAGCCCGCGCGCGCGCACCGCTGCATCGCGGATGTAATCGGACGGACGAAATCTGCGCATCGCCACGCGGTTCTCGTCAAGATCCGACAGGCTGACGTCGACCACCGGGAACGGTTGCGCGAAAGGGGCGTCGTTGCGCAGGGTGGCACTGATGATCAGCGCACCGGGCACCGAAGGGTGCGGACGGATATCACGCGAGGTCAGCTTCAGCGCCGCCAGATCCTGCACCAGCGGCAGCCGGCAGTGCAGCCCTCTGCAAAGCGCGACCAGCCAGGGCCGCGTCGCGCCATCGACCATCAGCGCATCGCGCTCGGCCCAGCCCAGCTGCGCCGCCAGCAGCAGCGCCAGCAGCGTGCTGCCCGCGATCCAGCGCGCGCGCTTGAGCGGCTTGTGCGGACGCGCGAACGCCGGTGGCGCGACGGCCGCGGGTGACGCTTCGGGAAGATGCAACTGCGGCGGCGGACGGTACACCGGCATCACCAACTGCGGCGGATCCGGCTGCAACGGCTGCGCGGGCAGGCTCTCGAAAGGCTCCGGCGGCAGCATCTCCGACAGCGTCACCAGCGCATCGAACACCGCCGCGCAATGCCCGCAGCGCACGCTGCCGCGCGCCTGCGCCAGGGTCGCGGCATCCAGCGCGTAAACCGTCAGACAGTCCGGGCATTGCGCGTACATGCGCGCAGTGTAGCGGCGCGACCGGCGTCAGCCGCGGCGCCCATCGATGCGTACCCAGTCCTCGCGCACGCTCACCGTCAGACCGACGAAGCCGCATTCGGCATAGCGCGCCAGCAGCTCGGGCTCCTGCCCGGCGAGGATGCCCGACAGTGCGAACGGCGCGCCGGGCCTGAGGCGCGCGGCGAACGTCGGCGCCAGCTCGGCCAGAGGCCCGGCGAGAATGTTCGCCACCAGCACATCGGCGGCGGCCGGCGGCAGCGTCGCCGGCGCATGCAGGGTCAGCTGCGCGGCGACGCCGTTGCGCACGGCGTTGTCGGCGCTGGCGGCCAGTGCCTGCGGATCGTGGTCCACGCCCAGCACCTGCGCTGCGCCGAGTTTCAGTGCGGCGATCGCCAGCACACCCGAACCGCAGCCGTAATCGAGCAGCGTCTTGCCGGCGAGATCGAGGCTTTCCAGCCATTCCAGGCACAGCGCCGTGGTCGGGTGCGTGCCGGTGCCGAAGGCCAGGCCCGGATCGAGCCGCACCACCACCGCATCAGCGTCGAGGTCGGCGGGTTCGACATTCCACGGATAGATCCACAGCCGACGGCCGAAGCGCATCGGCTGGTAGCGGTCCATCCAGGCGCGTTCCCAGTCCTGGTCGGCGACCTCGCGAAACTCAAGGTGATCGGGCTCCAGCTCCGGCAGCAGCTCGACCAGCGCCGCCATCAGACCGCGCCGGTCGGCGCCGGCCGCGAACAGCGCCAGCATGCGCACCTGCGCCCACAGCGGCGTCTCACCCACACCCGGCTCGAAGATCGCCTGCTCGTCCGCCGTCTCGGCGTCGGCATCGGCCAGCGTTACCGCCAGCGCGCCAAGGTCAGCCAGCGCCGCTTCGGCGGACTCCTGCTGCGCGGCATGGACGGTCAGGGCGAGTTCGAGGATGGGCATGAGCGAAGCGAGTGATGTGCGCGGTAGCCGAAAGCCGGAAGGAGCGTAAACCCGTTCGATCAAGGCGCAAGCTTTGTCCCGAGTCCCTTGCGAACCATCCATCCCTGGTGCGTGGCACCTGCCCGGTCCGCCCTGGCCGGGCGCCTGCCGGCGCGCGCTGCCATGACTCGCGCCTTCCTGGCGCTCTCCCTGCGGGCCGGCTGCGCCGTTCGCGCGTGCACTCCTGCACGCGCAGTCAAGGCAGCGCGCGTCACTTCCCGGCCTGCCCCGCATCCCGAGTCCCGGCACTCACCCCAGCTTGATCCCTTTGTCCTTGCGCTCGGCGATGCGCTTTTCGAGGTAGTGGATGTTCTGTCCGCCCTGACGGAAGCCGGCATCAGCCAGGATGCGCTGCTGCAACGGGATATTGGTCTTGACGCCCTCGACGACCATTTCGCCGAGCGCGATGCGCATGCGCGCGATCGCGGTCTCGCGGTCGATCCCGTGGGTGATCAGCTTGCCCACCATCGAATCGTAGTTGGGCGGGATGCGGTAACCCGAATACAGGTGCGAATCGACGCGCACGCCGGGGCCACCGGGCGGGTGATACAGCGAAACCGTGCCCGGCGAAGGCATGAAGCTGTCCGGGTCCTCGGCATTGATGCGGCACTCGATGGCGTGGCCACGCAGGACGATGTCGCTCTGCTGCAGGCGCAGCTTCTCGCCAGCGGCGATCATCAGCTGCTCGCGCACCAGGTCGACACCGGTGATCAGCTCGGTCACCGGGTGCTCCACCTGGATGCGGGTGTTCATCTCGATGAAGTAGAACCGGCCGTTCTCGTAGAGGAACTCGAAGGTGCCGGCGCCGCGGTAGCCGATGCGCACGCAGGCCTCGACGCAGACGCGGCCGATCTGCTCGCGCTGCGCGGCAGTCAGGCCGGGCGCCGGCGCCTCCTCGACCACCTTCTGGTGGCGGCGCTGCATCGAGCAGTCGCGCTCGCCGAGATGGATGGCGTTGCCCTGGCCGTCGGCCAGCACCTGGATCTCGATGTGGCGCGGGTTCTCGAGGAACTTCTCCATGTACACCTGATCGTTGCCGAAGGCCGCCTTGGCCTCGGCGCGTGTCGTCGCGATGCTGTTGAGCAGCGCCGCCTCGGTGTGCACCACGCGCATGCCGCGGCCGCCGCCGCCGCCCGCCGCCTTGATGATCACCGGATAGCCGATCTCGCGCGGCGATGCGCGAGGCTGCTGTCGCCGTCGTCGGTCAGCGGACCGTCGGAACCCGGCACGCAGGGCACGCCGGCCGCCTTCATGGCCTTGATCGCCTCGACCTTGTCGCCCATCAGGCGGATCACGTCGGCGGTGGGTCCGATGAAGACGAATCCCGAGCTGTTCCACCTGTTCGGCGAAATCGGCGCGCTCGGACAGGAAGCCGTAACCGGGGTGGATCGCCTGGGCATCGGTGATCTCGGCGGCGGCGATGATCGCCGGAATGTTGAGGTAGCTGTCGGCAGCCGGCGCCGGGCCGATGCACACCGACTCGTCGGCCATGGCCACGTGCTTGAGGTTGCGGTCGGCGGTGGAATGCACGGCCACGGTCTTGATGCCCAGGGCGTGGCAGGCACGCAGCACGCGCAGGGCGATTTCGCCGCGGTTGGCGATCAGGACTTTCTCGAGCATGTCAGCCGATCACAAACAGCGGTTCGTCGAACTCGACCGGCTGGCCGTTCTCGACCAGGATCGCCACCACGTTGCCGGCGACGTCGGCCTCGATCTGGTTGAACATCTTCATGGCCTCGATGATGCCGATGGTGTCTCCGGCCTTCACCGCCTGGCCGACCTTGACGAACGACGCCGCGCCCGGACTGGCCGAGGTGTAGAAGGTGCCTACCATCGGCGCGCGTACTACATGGCCTGGCGGAAGCGCACCGGGCGCCGGAGCCGCGACGGCGGCGACCGGCGCCGGCGCGACCGGGGCGGCTGCGCTTTCGCGCGACCCATGCGCCGGTGCCGCTGGCGCGGGCGCGGCCATCGCCACCTTGGGCACGCGCGACAGGCGCACGACTTCCTCGCCCTCCTTGATCTCCAGCTCGGCAAGATTGGACTCTTCAAGCAGATCGATCAGCTTCTTGATTTTGCGCAGGTCCATGGCGGCCTCGTTGAATAGTGTGATGAGCAACCATCCCTGGTGCGTGGCGCCTGCCCGGCCAGCCATGGCCGTGCGCTCGCCAACGCGTGATGCGGCGCTGGTGTCAGCGCGGCGCGTCCGGCGGCGCTTGCAGCCGCGCGATCACCGCAGCCAGCGCCAGCCGGTAGCTGTCGGCGCCGAAGCCGGCGATGACGCCCAGCGCGATGTCGGAAAAATACGAATGGCGGCGAAACGCCTCGCGCGCATGCACGTTGCTCAGATGCACCTCGACAAACGGGATCGCCACCGCCAGCAGCGCATCGCGCAGGGCCACGCTGGTATGGGTGTAACCGGCCGGGTTGAGCACGATGGCGGCCACGCCCTCGCCCGCCGCCGCATGCACGCGTTCGATCAGGACGTGCTCGGCGTTGGACTGGAAGCTGACCAGGGTGTGGCCGGCGGCAGCGGCATCGACACGCAGACCGGCATCAATCGCGGCCAGCGAGGTGCGTCCGTAATGGGCCGGCTCGCGCTCGCCCAGCAGATTCAGGTTGGGGCCGTGCAGGACCAGGATCGCAGCCACGCAGTCCGCTTCCGGACGCCGTCAGGACGGCAGAGCGGGCAAGTCTGCGCGGCTTCGCTATTGTTGTCCATATCGCAGCCGATCGGCGATGTTCGTTGCTGTTACAGCGCGGGTTCGATCCAGTGCCGCAGTTCGCCGGGGGCAAGGGCACCCAGCTTGGTGCGCAGGATCAGGCCGTCGCGGCCGATCAGCACGCTGTAAGGCAGGGCGCCGCGGGTGTCGCCGAAGTGCAGCGAAGGATCGGGACTGGCGTCGAGACCGATCAGGACCGGATAGTCCACCGGAACTTGCGCCAGATAGGCCCTGACCGCCGCCGGCTCGTCCATGGCGATGCCGATCACGCGGAAGCCGCGCGCCGCATACGTCGCCTGCGCCCGGTCCAGTGCCGGCATCTCTTCGCGGCAGGGGCCGCACCAGCTGGCCCAGAAATTCAGCAGCACCAGTTGGCCGTGCCAGCGGGCCAGCGGCGTCGGCTGGCCTTGCAGATTCGGCAGGACCAGCGCGTCGGCGCGGTCACCGATGCCCAGCACCGGCATGCCCGGCACCGACGCAGGCAAACGCTGCTGCCACCAGCGCCCGGCAAGCAGCCCGCCGAAGCCGGCCAGCAACGCCAGGCCCAGCACCAGCAGCAGCGCCTTACGATCCATGCCGCATGACCGCCTTCACGCGGGCGAGAAAGCCGTCGACACCCTGCTCGCCGACCAGGCGGCGGGCGCGGTCCTCGTGACCGTCACGGCCGAAGAACAGGAAGCCCGGCGGGCCGACCAAGCCGTAGTGCGCCAGCAGCGCATGGTCGGCCGCATCGTTGGCGGTGACATCCGCGCGCAGCAGCACGAAGTCCGACAGCGCGCCACGCACGCGCGGATCGGCCAGCGTGCCGGCCTCCATCGCCTTGCAGCTGACGCACCAGTCGGCATACACGTCCAGCATCGCCGGACGACCTTCGGCGGCGGCCGCGGCGACGGCGCGTTCGACGTCGGCGACGTTCCTGACCGGCTGCATCGCCAGCGCGGCGGCCGGCACCGTGTTGCCCTCCCGCGTGGTCGCCAGCCCGGCCAGCGGCGTCAGCAGCGCATCGCCGCCCGCGGCGGCGCCGACGATCTCGGCGGCACCGGCCAGCAGCAGCAGCAAGCCCAGCGCCTTCCACAACCGGCGCCAGCCGGAAGCACCCTCGGACACCCGTTCCAGCGCGCCCATGTAGACCGCCGATACCACCAGCAGCGCCCCGGCCAGCAGCATGATCCAGCGCACGCCGAGCACGCGATCGAGCATCCAGATCGCCAGGCCGAGGAACAGCACGCCGAACACCGCCTTGACCGTGTCCATCCACGCGCCGGCGCGCGGCAGCAGGGCGCCGGCGGCGACGCCGAAGGCGATCAGAGGCACCCCCATGCCCAGCCCGAACAAAAACAACGCCAGCGCGCCGAACAGCGGACTGCCGCTCTGGCTGATATAGAGCACGCCCGCGACCAGCACCGGGGTCACGCAGGAGGTGACGATCAGCGCCGACAGCAGGCCCATCACCGACGCACCGATCAGCGAGCCGGCGCGCTGGCGATCGCTGGCGCCGGCCAGGCGTGTCCGCCAGCGCGCCGGCAGCTGCAGCTCGTAGAACCCGAACATGCTCAGCGCCAGCGCCACGAACAGCAGCGCCATCGCCCACACCACCAGTGGCTGCTGCAGCCAGGCCTGCAGATTGGTGCCGACCAGGCCGGCGACCACACCGACCGCGGCGTACACCGCGCTGGCTCCCGTCACATAGGCCAGCGACAGTGCGAAGGCGCGGCGCGGCGTGGCGCGCGTGCCGCCGCCGGCGATCAGGCCGGAAAGGATCGGGATCATCGGCAGCACGCACGGCGTGAACGCGATCGCCAGGCCGCCGAGGAAAAACAGTGCCAACGCCAGCAGCCGGCTGGAGCCGAGCAGGCCGGCCAGATGCTGCTCGGCGGTGCCCGCCGCAGCGGACGGCGCCGAAGGCGTTGCGGCCGTGGCGGAAGCATCGCCACGGTCCGCGAAGGCGCTCGCCGTGGCGGCTGCCGGCGGCGGCGCGAACACCGCGCGCGCGGCATCGCCGGCCGTGGCGGCGGCCGACGACGCGCCGTCGACCAGTGCCAGGGTCAGCAGCTCGGTATGCGGCGGGTAGCAGATCTTGGGATCGACCTCGTGGCAGCCCTGCATGCTGACCGCCAGCGCAAGTGTGCTGCCGCTGCCGCGGTACGGCAGCGTCGCGTCGAGGCGGTGTCGATAGATCACCGCCGGTCCCTGATAGGGGTCCGGATGCACGATGCCCGCCGGCAAGGCCAGCGCGCCAAGGGTGATGCCCGGTGTTTTCGCCACGACATGGATGCGCTGGCGATAGAGGTAGTAGCCGTCGGCGATCGCCCAGTGCAGATCGACCACGCCGGGCTCGACGCGGGCGCTGAGACGAAACGCCTGCGTCACCGGCAGCAGACCGTCGGTCTCCTGCGCGCGTGCGGCCAGGCCCGGGAGGATCAGCAGCAGTGCGGCGAGGCCGCAGCGCATCAGGCTCACGATGAATACCCTTGCATGGTGCGTGCGGGACCGGCCCGCGCGCGGGGGGATTACGCCGGCGTCACCGCGGCCCGTACCCAGTCCAGATAGGGCACGTGGCCCTGATCGACCGGCAACGCGATCACTTCCGGCAACGCATACGGGTGCAGCGCCAGCAAACGCGCCTGCAGCGCCGGAAACGCGTCGCGGGTGGTCTTGATCAGCAACAGTTCCTCCGCAGCGGACTCCACCGCATCCTTCCAGCGATAGACCGAGATCAGGCCCGGCACGCGATTGACGCAGGCCGCCAGTCGCTCTTCGACCAGGGCGCGCGCGATGCGTTCGCCGCTGACTGCATCCGGACAGCTGCACAGGACCAGCAGCACGCTCATGCCCGCAGACTCATAGCCGATTCAGGCTAGCACAGGCCTCGACGCGGCCGCGCCGGGTCCCGCCACGACAAGACGTCACGCCCCGGCCCGAGCGGCCCTGCAGGCGGCTGCAGCAGACCACCCTTGAAAGGCGCGCCGGCGGGCCCCACCCATCGGGCACACGGTCCTGCCCCTTCACGAGGGGTTTTTCTCTGGCTAATATTGGCACTCACTGCTGCCGAGTGCTAACAAGGCAGGCACCGTCCCTATTCGTCAACCCAATGGTGGAGTCATCATGAAACTGCGTCCGCTGCATGATCGTGTGATCGTCAAGCGTCTCGAGGAAGAGCGGGTTTCCGCCGGCGGCATCGTCATCCCCGACAGCGCCGCCGAAAAGCCCAGCCGCGGCAAGGTCATCGCCGTCGGCGCCGGCAAGGTGCTCGATGACGGCAAGGTGCGCCCGCTGGACGTCAAGGCCGGCGACACCATCCTGTTCGGCAAATGGTCCGGAACCGAGGTCAAGGTCGACGGCGAGGAGCTCCTCGTGATGCGCGAGGAAGACATCCAGGCGGTGTTCAAGGACTGAGGGCACGCTGCTGCGCGATGCCGATCCGCTGATCGCGCGCACGACCCCCAGGCCGCAGGCGGGTTGCCCGGCAAGGCAGGATCCCGAGTCCGGCAACACCGCCCGCCCGCCCAGCGGCTGCAAGCCGCCCAGCCACAGACTGCTTTTCCCACATTCTTTTCGAGGTAAATCCCATGGCTGCCAAAGAAGTCCGTTTCAGTGAAGACGCCCGCGCCCGCATGCTGCGCGGCGTGAACATCCTGGCCAACGCGGTCAAGATCACCCTCGGCCCCAAGGGCCGCAACGTCGTGCTCGAGAAGAGCTACGGCGCGCCGACGATCACCAAGGACGGCGTGTCCGTCGCCAAGGAGATCGAGCTGGCCGACAAGTTCGAGAACATGGGCGCGCAGATGGTCAAGGAGGTCGCCTCCAAGACCTCCGACATCGCCGGCGACGGCACCACCACCGCCACCGTGCTGGCCCAGGCGATGCTGCGCGAGGGCATGAAGGCGGTCGCCGCGGGCATGAACCCGATGGATCTCAAGCGCGGCATCGACAAGGCCGTCAGCGCCGCCGTCGGCGAGCTGAAGAAGCTCAGCAAGCCGTGCTCGGACGACAAGGCAATCGCCCAGGTCGGCACCATCTCGGCCAACTCGGACGAGAACATCGGCAGCATCATCGCCAACGCCATGAAGAAGGTCGGCAAGGAAGGCGTGATCACGGTCGAGGAAGGCTCAGGTCTGGAGAACGAGTTCGACGTCGTCGAGGGCATGCAGTTCGACCGTGGCTATCTGTCGCCGTACTTCGTCAACAACCAGCAGTCGATGCAGGCCGATCTGGAAGACCCCTACATCCTGCTGCACGACAAGAAGATCTCCAACGTGCGCGAGCTGCTGCCCGTGCTCGAGGCGGTGGCCAAGGCCGGCAAGCCGCTGCTGATCGTCGCCGAGGAAGTCGAGGGCGAGGCGCTGGCGACGCTGGTGGTCAACACCATCCGCGGCATCGTCAAGGTGTGCGCGGTCAAGGCACCGGGCTTTGGTGACCGCCGCAAGGCGATGCTCGAGGACATGGCGATCCTGACCGGCGGCCAGGTGATTTCCGAGGAAGTCGGCCTGCAGCTCGAGAAAGCCACGATCAAGGACCTGGGCCGCGCCAAGAAGGTGCAGGTCTCCAAGGAGAACACCACCCTGATCGACGGCGCCGGCGACAGCAAGGCGATCGAGGCGCGCATCAAGCAGATCAAGGCGCAGATCGAGGAGACCAGCTCCGACTACGACCGCGAGAAGCTGCAGGAGCGCGTGGCCAAGCTGGCCGGCGGCGTGGCGGTGATCAAGGTCGGCGCCGCGACCGAGGTCGAGATGAAGGAAAAGAAGGCGCGCGTCGAGGACGCCCTGCACGCCACCCGTGCGGCGGTCGAGGAAGGCGTGGTGCCTGGCGGCGGCGTGGCGCTGATCCGCGCGCTGGCCGCGATCAAGGGCCTCAAGGGTGACAACGAGGACCAGGAGCACGGCATCGCGATGGCCAAGCGCGCGATGGAAGCTCCGCTGCGCGAGATCGTGTCCAACGCCGGCGAAGAGCCCAGCGTGGTGCTGAACAAGGTCGTCGAGGGCAAGGGCAACTACGGCTACAACGCCGCCACCGGCCAGTTCGGCGACATGTTCGAGATGGGCATCCTCGACCCGACCAAGGTCACCCGCACGGCTCTGCAGAACGCGGCCTCGATCGCCGGCCTGATGATCACCACCGAGGCGATGGTGGCCGAAGCGCCGAAGAAGGACGACAAGGCCGCATCCGGCGCGCCCGGCGGCATGGGCGGCATGGGCGGCATGGGCGACATGGATTTCTGATCGCGTCGCCACGATCGCTGCTGACGAAAAGCCCCGCTTCGGCGGGGCTTTTTCTTGGTCTCGCGCCGCCGAGGCATGCCACTGAAAGCTGTCACCGTTGACGCGCATGCACACGCCACTGGAAATGCTGGGTCAATAGGGTCGAATGGCTCAGAGCGGCCCGAAGCGGCCACTCGCTGCCATGCGGCTGGGAGGCTGCAAAGCACCAAAGGCCGGCGAACTGCACCTGTCAAAATCCGGACGAACGACAAGAAGAACAATCTGATACAAGTATCACTTGTTGCCTTTAAGGTTTAACCAAACGCTCCAAAGATGCAACGAGAGCATCAATAGAGTCCCTTTTACGCACATGCAATGCAGTAGTCGGGTTACGCTCTACCGATTTGGCGACTATCGTTTTAGCCTGCTTAAGGATTTCATCAGAAAACGGTTTTCCTTGAGCAACGAAAGTATCACGTAGTCGTTGAGACCATTTCTTATTACCGCGAAATGTCGGCATTAGTAAATTGACGCCGAACTCATCAAGTATCTCAGTTCGGTAGTTATCGACGTTCAAACAATCTTCAAACTCAGATTCTTCCATCCCGGCGCATTTGACAAAGGTGCACGATGCGACAGAGATAAGGCCATCACGGAGGGCCTTTGCATATGCGTTATTGCCTGCGGTATCGTTATCGAGTAGTGTGTGCGCCGAACAAAGAGATGTATTCAAGAGAGACAATTTGTAAGAAAGATTGCCTGCGCCACCTATAGGTTCAATAACCATCACGTTAGTTCGAAGAGCTTTAGCGAGTTTTTCACTCAGGGCTGATAACATTGCGCGAAGCGCAGTTTTATCCTCTTCGCCTTCCACAACGAGAGCATAATTTGCGTTAGTCAAATTATCCGAGGCCTTGATGCCTAATAAGTCGCGAATCATATTTATATTTTTAGCTGACGTGGCGCCACCGTCAGTGACCAGAATATTGCATTTGAGGTTTTCACGATCAACAAACAAAGGGTTATGAGTTGTGATGATTACTTGTGCATTTTGTGCTATTGATCTTATTATTTCGTTGACTTGATGAATGGCTGATGGATGCAGATGAGACTCCGGCTCTTCGATAGCAAGGATTGATGCGCCAGGTCTTACCATTTGATTCTGCAAGAGCGCAAGCGCTGCCAAACTTTTCACGCCATCACCCTTCTGCTCAATGTTTGTCGGAGCCCCATCATCTATTGTCACACTGAAGTCGTGGCGGAATGAAAACCTACGACTTGACTCTGAAATATCAATGCGCACCGAATTAATATTCGGCAAGAATGTCTGAAGGGCCGTTTGGACTTGATTAGCAAGGCGATCGAGGATGGGGCGCTGTAAGCTCGATATTGTACTTAGTGCCTGCTTGTAACTTTCTTCTCTTTCAAGAGTGCGAAGCTCCTGGCTAAGCAGTGTGCCAATGAGTTCAAGCGTATCTTTTTCAGTGCGGACCGCCGGTATATAATTAAAATATATACGCGTTGCGATAAACTTAGCGATTTGCGCAGATTTTTGAGTTAGGGCCTGAGTGCCTCGCCCAGATTTCACAACTCGGAATTGGGGCTCTTGTTCCATGCCGAGTTTCATTTCCAAAGCAAGCAAGCCATTCAAGTGCGAGCCTATCTCAGAAGCAAAACTCTCAAGCTCGGAATCATTTAACTGGAACTCGAGCTTGACAATTGTATGCTTAGCAGATCTTCGCTCTTGTAGCTGCAATGGGAAATCTCTACTCCATAAATAAATTTCGTCGTAGGCAAAATAACGCCTAACTCGGGGTAAACGAGTATCTCTGTCAGCATGACGTTGCAGTAGCAACATAGCTGCTTCAAGTGCTTTCAGAAGGTTTGATTTTCCTTCATTATTTCTTCCTATAAGAACTGTCACATTTGACAGCGTTATTCTGTGTGCAGACGTTATACTTCGATAGTTAGTAACTGAAAATGATATTAATTTCACTTGAACTTCTCCGAGTAAGCAACAGTCCACACTCCCAACGCGACTGCAATGATCAACTGGCTGCTATGGGTCGAACCCCGCCCTTCGGTCCGGCCCGGCCAGCGCGGCGTTCCGGTTATGCCTCGCCCGTCACAACAACGACCGCAACCTGTGGCGCGCAGCGCCCGCTCAACCCAGCCCCAGCGCCCGTGGCAGGCGGATCTCGGCCGCCAGCGGCAGATGGTCGGAAAAGGCGTCGGGCAAGGTCCAGCGCCGCAGCACCTCGATGCCGCCGGAGACCAGGATGTGGTCGATCGCGCGCCGCGGTCGCCAGCTGGGAAAGGTAAGCGTTTCGTCGTCGGGCGGGCGCAACGCGGTGCGCGCGAACAGCCGGCGCAGCTCGGGACTGCCGGGTTCGCAGTTCAGATCGCCCATCAGGACCGCATGGGCGTGGCCTTCGAGCAGATCGCCGATGAAGGCCAGCTGGCGTGCCCGCGCCTGTGGCCCCAGCGACAGATGCGCGATCGCCAGCGCCAGGCTGGCCTCGCCGTAGCCATAGTGCGCGACCAGCACGCCGCGACCGGGGATGCGCCCGGGCAGCGGATAGTCCAGCACCTCGCGAGGCTGCAGGCGGCTGAGCAGGCCGTTGGCCGAACGCGCCAGCCGCGCCAGCTTGCGGTTGGGCTGGTCGCTCCAGTACGGCATGCCGGAGGTCTCGGCCAGGTACTCGGTCTGGTTGAGGAAGCCCGAGCGCAGGCTGCCGGCATCGGACTCCTGCAGACCGACCAGATCGAAATCGGCGATCAGCGCGGCCAGGCGGTCGAGGTTGTCGCGCTTGCCGCGGCCGGGCAGCACCGCCGCCAGACTGCGGGTGACGTACTGGCGATATCGGTGCACGCTGGCACCGGCGAGGATGTTGCAGCTGAGCAGGCGCAGGTGGCGGCGCGAGCCCACTGCGATGGCGACCGGTTCGGGCATCGCACCAGACTAGGCCGAGGCAGAGGCAAGGGCAATCGCCGGCGCGTCACGGATGCGGATGCGCGCGCGCCACCTGCTCCCTGTGCACCAGCCACAGCGTCAGCTTGACCAGCTCGTCGTAGCTCTCGATCCGGCCGCTGCGATACTTGCCGTCGACCACGATCGTCGGCGTGCCCTCGATGCCCCAGGCCTGCTCGAGGCGGACGTCGTGCATCATCTGCTGATCGACGGCGTCGGAATTCGCGACACTGAGGAATGTCGCCGGCTTGACGCCATGGCGGGCGTAGAAGCCCGCCAGGTCCTGCAGCGAATACAGCGGTTCGTGTTTCTCGTGCAGCGCCTTGAACAGCGCGTCGTGGGTCTTGCCCAGCACGCCCAGCTTCTGCGCGGCATAGAACGCACGCGCATAAGGCTCCCACGCCGGCGAAAACACCGCCGGCACCCTGCGGAACACCACGCCCTTGGGCAGTTGCCTGCGGATCTGCCCGGCATAGGGCTCGAAATGCCAGCAGTGCGGGCAGGCGTAGGAGAACACCTCGACGACCTCGACCTTGCCGTCGTTGACCAGCGGCTGCGCGGGCGTGATGGCGACGTACTGCACGCCGAGCTGGAAAGGGGCTGCGGGAACCTGCGCGCTGCAGGCGCTGGCCAGCAGCATTCCGGCAATGACCGGCAGCAGTCGCTTGCGCATGGACCGATCTCCGGAAGCGTTCTACTTGCTGGCGGCGCCGAGCTTGGCGCCTTCGCGCTGCACCAGCCACTGCACCAGCTCGATGGTCTGCGGATAGCCGCCGGCGGAGGCGACATCGAGACGGTACTTGCCATCGATCACCAGCGTCGGCGTGCCGACGACGCCCATGGCCTGGATGGTCTGGTCGGCGCGGCGCACCTTGGTACTGACCGCGAACGAGTTGGCGGTGGCGACGAAGTCGGCCGGCTTGACGCCGTACTTGGCGTAGAACCCGGCGATCTGCTCGAGGCTGGGCATCTTGCTCTTGAGCTGCCCGGTGACCAGGTTGTCGGTCGCCAGCTCGCCGGTCTTCCAGACCGCGTCGAACATGGCGTCGTGGCTCCGGGCATCGACGCCCAGCGCCTGCGCGGCGAAGTAGGCGCGCTGGAATGCCGGCCAGTCCTCGGTCGGGATGAAGCCGGCCGGCAGGTACTCGACCTTGGCATAGGCCGGCAGCGACGACGCGATCTTGTCCATGATCGGCTCGAAGTGGTTGCAGGCCGGGCAGGCGAACGAGAACACCTCGGTCACCACCACCCTGGACGGGTCGTCGGTCGGCTGCGCCGGCTCGATGCGGAAGTAGTTCTTGCCCTCCACCCAGCGCCCGGTATCGGCCGGTGGCGCCACCGGCGGCGGGGTCGCGGCGACCGTTGCCGCAGCGGCAGGAACGCTCGCCGGCGCGGCCGGCGTCGCAGTCGAAGTCGACGCGGCGGGCGCGCTGGCCTCCGGCGCCGGCGCGCTGGCCGCGGATGCGGCGCTGGCGCTGGCGCTGGCGCTGGCTGCGGACCCGGCGGGCGGCGTCGATGACGGCGACGAGCAGGCGGCGAGCAGCAGCGCCGACAGCAGGCCCGGCAGCAGGATGTGGCGCTTCGACATCACGGTCACCTTGATGGGGCGCGGCGGACGCCGCGCCGGACACGACGACTTACTGCGCTGCCGCGGCTGCAGAAGCGGTTGCGGCCGCGGGCACGGCGGTATGCAGGCCTTGGATGTAGGAAGCAACCGCGGCGATGTCAGCGGTCGACAGCCGGCCGGCGATGGTCAGCATGATCCCGGCGTGCGGGCCCTTGCCCCATGGCTGCCCGCCGTGCCACGCCGTGAGCACCTGCTGCACGTACTGCGCATGCTGACCGGCGAGGTGCGGGTAGAGCGCGCCGGGATTGCCGCGGCCATCGGGCCCGTGACAGGCCATGCAGGCCGGGATGCCGGCGGCCTTATCGCCCTCGCGATAAAGCTTCCCGCCCGCGCTGACCAGAGTCTTGTCGGCGATGCCGGGCAGCGTTTTCTGCTTGGCGAAATAGGCCGCGATGTCGGCCATGTCCTGCGGTGACAGCGGCGTGGCCATCCCGAGCATGATCGGATTCGGACGCTGGCCGCTCTTGAACAGCTCGAGCTGACGCACGATGTAACCGGCCTGCTGGCCTGCCAGCTTGGGGTATTGCGGATCACTGGAGTTGCCGTCGAGACCGTGGCAGGCACCGCACACGGCGGCCTTGGCCTGGCCGGCGGTGGCGTCACCCGGCTTGAGCGGCGCGGCCGTCTGCGCGACCGCGGCAGCCGGAGCTGCGGCAGCGGGAGCTGCGGCCTGGGCCCGGGCGACGCTGGCCGGCTTGGCCGGCGCGGCGGTCTGCGCGATCGCGGCAACGGAGAGGAGAGCGCCGGCCAGGGTCACGCTGGCAAGGGCAAGGACGCGCCGAAACCTCATACACTGCACTCCGGAATGGTCATGGCAAGCGGCCCGCGATGCGGGTCGGAAACCGCTCGATTATCCGCGCCCCCTTCCAGCCGGTCAAACCTGCGATGGCCCTGAATCCCTTGCGCGACGCCGCGTTCACCACGGCGGCCCATCGTCTCGATCAGCTGCCGGCCGACGCCGGGTGCGAGATCGCGTTCGCCGGTCGCTCCAACGCCGGCAAGTCGAGCGCGCTCAATGCGCTGGTCGGCGTCGGCGGCCTGGCACGTACCTCCAAGACCCCCGGGCGCACCCAGCAACTGGTGGTCTTCACGCTGCCCGACGGCCGCCGCCTGATCGATCTTCCGGGCTACGGCTACGCCAAGGTGCCGGCCGATCTGCGCGAGCACTGGCGCGGCGAACTGGAGCGCTACCTGCGCGAGCGCCGCAGCCTGCGCGGGCTGGCGCTGATCATCGACATCCGCCATCCGCTGAAGGACTTCGACCGCGCGATGCTGGCGTTTTGCGCCGACACCGTGCTGCCCTGTCATGTGCTGCTGAGCAAGGCCGACAAGCTCGGCCGCGGCGAAATGTCGCGTACGCTGGCGCAGGTGCGCCGCGAACTCGCCAGACTGGGCACCGGCTTCAGTGCCCAGGCACTGTCGGCCTTGCGCGGCGAGGGCATCGACGAGGCGCGGGCGGCGCTGGCGGCGCTGATGGATGGACCTGCGCGCGACTGAGCGCATGCGTGTCCAACGGCGGCACGTTCGGGTGGCGCAAACGCCGCTGCTAAGCTCTGCCGGCACCGGCGTCAGCGAACTGGACGGTTGGCCGATTCACAGCGAGGTGTTCCGCATGAAGCAGTCTCCCGTGATCGCCCCGTCGATCCTGTCCGCGGACTTCGCGCGCCTCGGCGACGATGTCACCGCCGTGCTCGACGCCGGCGCCGACTGGCTGCATTTCGACGTCATGGACAACCACTACGTCCCCAATCTCACGATCGGCCCGCTGGTCTGCAAGGCGCTGCGCAACTTCGGCATCAAGGCGCCGATCGACGTGCATCTGATGGTCAAGCCGGTGGACCGCATCGTGCCGGACTTCGCCAGGGCCGGCGCCACGCTGATCAGCTTTCATCCCGAGGCCAGCGAGCACGTCGACCGCACCCTGCAGCTGATCCACGATCACGGCTGCCAGGCCGGGCTGGTGTTCAACCCGGCCACGCCGCTCGACTACCTCGACTACACCCTCGGCAAACTCGACCTGGTGCTGATCATGTCGGTCAACCCGGGCTTCGGCGGCCAAAGCTTCCTGCCGCTCGCGCTGGACAAGCTGCGCGCGGCGCGCGAACGGATCGACCGCAGCGGGCGCGCGATCCGGCTGGAGGTGGACGGCGGCGTCAAGCCGGACAACATCGCCGCGATCGCGCGCGCGGGCGCCGACACCTTCGTCGCCGGATCGGCGATGTTCGGCCAGCCCGACTACCGCGCGGTGATCGCCGCGCTGCGCGCCGCGGCGGGCTGAAAAAACGGCCGGCGCCGCGTTCGCGTCGACGCCGGCCGAACGCACCGGTCACAGCCCATCGCCAGAACACGTTCCATTCGGGGTCCGGTTCGAGAACCGGCGCGCCGCGCGCGGATGCCGGCGCCTCGCCGGGTTCACGCCAGGTTTCGCACTCGCCATCCGAGTCGCGTGGTGGCTTCCATCGCTCACCTCCAAAGCACCAGCAGGCCGATCAGCAGCGCGCTGAGGGCGAACAGCACGCGCAGCGGCTCGAAGCCGGGCGCGAGATCGGAATTGCGGGCGGCGGGCAGCTCGTTCATCGGGCGATCTCCGTGGTGACGACACCATTGCGCACCGCGGCGGCGCCCGCGCGCGGCGGACCGCGGGCGCGAACGCGGACGATTGCGGGCGAATCGCGGGCAGTGCGCGCCGGAGGCTTGCGCCGCGCGCAGACCGGACGCACGCTGCCGGCATCCGGAGGCCCGCCATGCGCCGCAACATCGCCATCGTCGAAGACGAGCCGCTGATCCGCGCCAACTACGTCGAGGCGCTGACCCGCATCGGCTACGACGTGCGCGGCTACGCCGGCCGCCGCGAGGCCGCCGATGCCTTCGCCACGCGCCTGCCGGAACTGGTGATCATCGACATCGGCCTCGGCGACGAGCCCGAGGGCGGCTTCGAACTGTGCCGCGCGCTGCGCGCGCGCTCGGCGACGCTGCCGATCCTGTTCCTGACCGCGCGCGATTCCGATTTCGACGTGATCTCCGGCCTGCGCCTGGGCGCCGACGACTACCTGAGCAAGGACGTCAGCCTGCATCATCTGGCCGCGCGCATCGGCGCGCTGTTCCGCCGCGTCGAGGCGCAGCGCGCGCCGGACGCCGGCGAGACGGTGATCGAGCATGGCCCGCTCAAGCTGGAGACCGAGCGCATGCGCGTCACCTGGAACGGCGCCGAGGTGGCGCTGACCGTGACCGAGTTCTGGATGGTGCACACCCTGGTGCGCTTTCCCGGCCACGTGAAGAGCCGCGACCAGCTGATGCGCGAGGCCGAACTGGTGGTCGACGACGCCACCATCACCTCGCACGTCAAGCGCATCCGCAAGAAGTTCGTCGCGGTCGCCGCGGATTTCGACGCCATCGAGAGCGTGCATGGCGTCGGTTACCGCTGGCGCGTCTGATACCCCTGCGTGGTCAAGACACGAAAACCGCGTGGCTCGGATGCAGCGCAGCGGAACCCGGAAGAGATGCGGCGAACAAGATCTTGTCCGCGAAGGGCGCGAGCGACTTGTCCTGTTTTGAGGGCCGAGCCTCGGATTGCACCCTGATGAGGTTCCATCCGGGCCCCTCGGCTTGTCGATTGAACGCAACCGGGCATGCGAGCGCGCGCCCAGCCACCTCGCCGCAGCCACCACGTAGGATGCGCGGGTCGCACCGGGCGCGACCTGACCGAGCCGGCTGTCCGCACCGATGACCCTGCGCCGCAAACTGCTGCTGGTCGCGCTGTCCACGCTGGTGCTGCCGGTGGCGGGCTGGCTGTATCTGCGGCAGATGGAGCACGTGCTGCGCGCCGGCCAGGCCGACGCCCTGCGGGCGACCGCGCGCGCGGTCGCCCGCGCGCTCGAAGTCGAGGGCGTGCCTCTGCCCCGGCCGGTCCGGCCTGGTATGTCGAAACCGCGAACACGCCGATCGCGATCGACGGCTATCTCGACGACTGGGCGCCGCTGGCGCCGTGGGTGCAGAAGCCCTCGCCGGGACTGCGCGTGCAGCTGGCCCGCGACGGCGCCGCGCTCGACATCGCGATCGCCGTGCGCGAGGGCACGCGCACGCGCGCCGACGCCGGCGACGCCGACGCGCTGCGCGCCGACCATCTGCTGCTGACCTTCGTGCGCGGCGCGGCGCAGCGACGCTTCCTGGTCGCCAGCGCGGCGCCGGGGCGCATCAGCGGGCTGGCACTCGATCCGCCGGTCACGGGACTGCCCGACCGGCTGCGCGGCGCCTGGCAGGATGACGGCAGCGGCTACAGCGTGGAGCTGACGCTGCCGCACAGCGAGGCGCCGCAGGCGCTGGCGATCGCCGCCTACGAAGCCGACGCGCCGCAGCGGTTTCCGCCGGCACCGGAGGCACGTCCGCTGATCGGCAGCGAACCGGCACTGATGCAGGCACTGGCGGCACTGATTCCGCGCGACGTGCGCGCCAGCGTGATCAGCGCGCGCGGCTGGCGCGTGGCGCGCACGGGAACACCGGCGCCGGTCGCCGAGGGCGGTCTGGCGGCGACCCTGCTGGCAGCGCTGGACCGGGCCTGGATCGCGCCGCCGCTGGAGCCGGCCCGCGGCGACACCGATGCGCCGCGACTGCATGCCGCCGATGTCTGGCAGGCGCTGTCGGGCGTCGCGGCCACCGCCTGGCGCGCGGGCGCCACCCCCGGCACCATCGAGCTGCGCGCGGCGGTACCGCTGACGCGGCGTGGCGAGACGCGCGGCGCGCTGCTGCTGGAACAGACCTATCCGCTGCTGCCGCCACGCACCGACCGCGCGCTGCTGACCCTGCTGCTGGCGAGCTTCGCCGCCCTGCTGATCGCCGCCGGTGCGCTGTTCGCCTTCGCCGCGCGCCTGTCGTGGCGGCTGGGCCGGTTGCGCGATGCCGCCGAGGGCGCGCTGCGACCGGGCGGGCTGGATCTCGCCGGCGGCTTTCCGCTGAGCGACGCCGGCGACGAGCTCGGCGACCTGGCGCGCAGCTTCGAGCGCCTGCTGGGCGCGGTCGGCGGCTACACCGACTACCTGCGCACCCTGCCGTCGCGGCTGTCGCACGAACTGCACACGCCGCTGGCGATCGTGCGCTCGTCGCTGGACAACCTCGAGCACGCGCAGCTGCCGGCAGCCGCGCAGCCGTATCTGGCGCGCGCCCGCGACGGCGCCGCGCGACTGGGCGCGATCGTGCGCGCGATGAGCGAGGCCAGCCGCATCGAGCGCGCGGTCGCCGCCGCCGAACCCGAGGACTTCGATCTCGCGCAAGTGGTGCGCGGCTGCGTCGAGGCGCACGCCGAACTGGCCGCGCCGCGGCGTGTGGAACTCGACCTGCCGCCCGAGCCCTTGCCGCTGCATGGCGCGCCGGAACTGATCGCGCAGGCGCTGGACAAGCTGCTCGACAACGCGCGTTCGTTCACGCCGGCCGACGGCTGGATCCGCGTGCGCCTGCGTGCGCTGCACGACGGTGCCGCGATCGAGGTGGCGAATTCCGGCCCGCCGCTGCCGCAGGCGATGCAGGGCCGGCTGTTCGAGGCGCTGGTCAGCGTACGCGCCGGCGCGCGGCCGGACGAGGCACCGCATCTCGGCCTCGGCCTGACCATCGTGCGCCTGGTCGCCGCACTGCATGGAGGCGAGGCGACAGCGCGCAACCTCGACGACGGCGTCGGCGTCGCCTTCGGCCTGACCCTGCGCGGCATGCCGCGGCGCGCGCTGGGCGCTGCCGCCGCGGATTGATCGCGATCACCGCCTTGCCCTGCTATCGTCTCCGGCCTCTTCGCCGGCGAGTCGCATCGTGATCAGCAAGGACGAATTCGACGCGCTGGCCGCGCACGGATCACACGCGCATCCCGCTGGTGCGCGAAGTGTTTTCCGATCTCGACACGCCGCTGTCGGTGTACCTGAAGCTGGCCGATGGCCCGTACACCTTCCTGTTCGAGTCGGTCGAGGGCGGCGCGAACTGGGGCCGCCATTCGATCATCGGCCTGCCGGCCCGGCGGGTGTACCGCTTTCGCGGCCACGAGCTGGAGGTGGAGGACTCCGGCGACGGTGACCGAGCGCCGCCACGTCGCCGATCCGCTCGCCGAAATCGAGCGGCTGCGCGCAGCAGTACGACGTGCCGCGCCTGCCGGAATTGCCGGCCTTCAGCGGCGGCCTGGTCGGTTACTTCGGTTTCGAGACCGATCGGCTATATCGAGCCGCGGCTGGCGCACTGGGATCGCCCCGACGAGCTGGGCACGCCGGACGTGCTGCTGATGCTGGCCGAGGAAGATCGCGGTATTCGACAACCTCAAGGGTCGACTGTACCTGATCGTGCATGCCGATCCCGCGCAACCGCAGGCCTAGGCGCAGGCGCAGCGCCGGCTCGACGCGCTGGTCTACCGGCTGCGCCAGGGCGGCGCGGCGTATCCGCACGCGCACGCAGTCCACCGCGCTGGACGAGAGCGACTTCAAGTCGTCCTTCACCAGGGACGAGTTCGAGGCGATGGTGGAGCGCGCCAAGGAATACATCCGCGCCGGCGACATCTTCCAGGTGGTGCCATCGCAACGGCTCAGCGTCGGCTTCAACGCGCGCCCGGTGGACGTGTACCGCGCGCTGCGCGCGCTCAATCCGTCGCCGTACATGTACTTCGTCGATCTCGGCGCGACCCAGATCGTCGGCTCCTCGCCGGAAATCCTGGCGCGTCTGAAGGACGGCAAGGTCGTCGTGCGCCCGCTCGCCGGCACGCGCAGGCGCGGCGCCACCGACGGCCGAGGACCAGGCGCTGGAAGCCGAGCTGCTGGCCGACCCGAAGGAGCGTGCCGAGCACGTGATGCTGATCGATCTCGGCCGCAACGACCTCGGCCGCATCAGCGACACCGGCAGCGTCGAGGTCAGCGAGTCGTTCGCGATCGAGCGCTACTCGCACGTGATGCACATCGTCTCGCAGGTGCAGGGCACGGCGCGGCCGGGCCTCAGCTACATGGACGTGCTCAGGGCCACGTTCCCGGCCGGCACGCTCAGCGGCGCGCCGAAGATCCGCGCGCATCGAGATCATCCAGGAGCTCGAGCCGGACAAGCGCAACATCTACGCCGGCGCGATCGGCTGGATCGGCTGGTGGGGCGACGCCGACACCGCCATCGCGATCCGCACCGCGGTGATCCAGGACGGCCGCCTGCACGTGCAGGCCGGCGCCGGCATCGTTCACGACTCCGACCCCGCCGCCGAGTGGGAGGAGACGATGAGCAAGGGCCGCGCGCTGTTTCGCGCCGTGGCGCAGGCCGCCGCCGGGCTGTAGCCCCGACGGCGGATGCCTCAGGGCGCTCTTTCGACGCGATTGCGGCCGTTGCGCTTGGCGGCGGTCAGTGCGCCGTCGGCGCGCGCCAGCAGGGCCTCGAGGGTGACCTCGTCGCGGCGCACCGCCACGCCGACGCTGATGCTCAGCGCCGCCGCGGCGCCGCGGCTGGCGGCCACCGCCGCGCGCAGGCGCTCGCCCGTGGCGCAGGCGCTCTCCTCGTCGGCACCGGGCAGCAGGATCGCAAACTCCTCACCGCCGATGCGGCCGACCACGTCGCCGGGGCGCAGGTGCTGGCGCACGATGTCACCGATGATGCCCAGCGCGGCGTCGCCCGCGGCATGGCTGTACTGGTCGTTGAGGCGCTTGAAGTGATCGGCGTCGAGATACAGCGCCGCCAGCGCGCCACCGGTGACGCGGCTGGCCTCAAGCAGCGCGCGCGCCTGCTCGAGAAAACGCGGACGGCTGGCGAGCCCGGTCAGCCCGTCGACGAAGGCCAGCCGGCGCAGCCGCTGCTCCAGCTGGTAGTGATCGGAGACCAGCTGCACCAGATGACCGTACAGCACGCTCGAGACCACCGCGGCCACCGCCATGTAGGTGGCGTACTGAAGGAGCTCCCAGCTGTCGACATGCATCAGCCACAGCACCGGCAACGGCCCGAACAGGCAGCACACCAGCATGGCGAGGATGAAGTCGCGGCGAAACAGCCAGATCGGGCTGGAGGCGATCGGCACGATGATGTACGCCGGCAGGATCCAGGCCGCGCCCTGCGGCCGCGTGTAGCCGTTGACGAAGATGCCGACCTCGAGCAGGGCCACCACGACCAGCCCCAGCAGACCCAGCGCACGCGCGCTGCGGGCGCGCAACGTCGACAGCGCGACCACGAACAGCGGCAGGACCATGCCGAAGCGCAGCCACCCCGGCACCTGCGAAGTGCCGGTCAGTGCGCCGACGGCGGCGAACAGCGCGTAGCCGGCGGTGCCGGTCAGCAGCAGTGCGCGCACCATCGGCCCGACGCGCTGCGCCAGGTAGGCGTCGAATGCGCCGTCACCGCTGCGGCTGCTCCGTTCGCGGGCCGTTTTGCCGTTGTGCATGTTGCAAGGTCCGGTGCCGCACCGTTGCGCGGCTTCCGGCACAGGCCCAGCAAGGGCCGCGCCAAAGGCATGGATTGTTGCAATCGTTCGAGATTCGCTCGCGCGTCCTTGACGCTCCCGCACCGCACGCACATGACCGGCGGCACGCCGGACGCTCTCAAGACGCGCTCACGTTCGCGCAGACCCGTGACTTCTGGCAGTGTCCCGCGTGTACCGAGCCGTCAGCATCACCGGGCCGGCACCCGGCGTCCGGGCGCCGCGGCACGATTCGCGGCAGGCGGGTGTCGTCGGGGTTCCGATTTGCGCTGCCGTTCTCATCCCAGGAGGTTGTCGTGAAAATCCATCCGCTCGCCTGCGGTCTCGCCGCCGCGCTGCTGGCCATTGCCGCACCCGCCCTGGCCCAGCCCGATGCCGGCCCCACCGGCAACTTCCCGGGGCTGTCGGCTGCGCCCTATCCGGGCGCGCTGACGCTGGCGGTCGATCTGAGTGACGCGCCGCGCAAGATCTTCCGCGTGCACGAGACGATCCCGGTGTCTGGGCCGGGACCGATGACCCTGTACTACCCCAAGTGGATTCCCGGCGAGCACTCGCCCAGCGGCCCGCTGGAGAACGTTGTCGGACTGGTGATCCGCGGCAACGGCCAGCGCATCGCCTGGCGCCGCGATCTCAGGGACATGTACGCCGTGCACCTCGAGGTGCCGGCGGGCGTCTCGAGCCTGGATGTCGCCTTCCAGTTCCTCTCTCCGACCGGCGGCGGCGAATTCGGGCAGAGTGTGTCCGCGACACCGAGGCTGGTCGATCTCGAATGGAACCAGGTGGTGATGTATCCGGCCGGCCACTACGCGCGCAGCTATACCGTCGCGCCCAGCGTGACCCTGCCGGCGGGCTGGAAGTACGGCACCGCGCTCGACACGGCCAGCGCCTCCGGCGGCTCGATCGCCTTCAGGCCGGTGCCGCTCAATCACCTGGTCGACTCGCCGCTGATCGCCGGCGAATACTTCAGAAGCGTCGATCTCGACCCCGGCGCCCGGGTGCCGGTGCATCTGGACATCGTCGCCGACGGTGCCAGGAACCTCGCGCTCAGCGACAAGCAGCTCGGCGACTTCCGAGCGCTGGTGCAGCAGGCCTACAGGACCTTCGGCACGCACCACTACAATCACTACACCTTCCTGCTGACGCTGTCTGACAATACCGGCCATTTCGGCCTCGAACACCATCAGTCCAGCGACGACCGCCTCGGCGCCGACTATCTCACCGATGCCCAGAGCGGCCTGCTGGGCGCGCGACCTGCTGCCGCACGAGTACACGCACTCCTGGAACGGCAAGTTCCGCCGACCCTGCGACCTGTGGACACCGGACTTCAATACCGTGCCCGAGCAGGGCGACCTGCTGTGGGTGTACGAGGGTCTGACCCAGTACTACGGCGACGTGCTCGCCGCGCGCTCGGGCCTCTGGAATCCGAAGCAGTACCGCGAGATGCTGGCCGGCACTCTCGCCAACATGGTCGCGCGCCCGGGCCGGCAGTGGCGGCCGCTGCAAGACACCGCCGACGAGGCGTCGATCCTGTACTACGTGCCCGGCGGCTGGGCCAACTGGCGGCGGCAGGTCGATTTCTATCCCGAGGGCGAACTGCTCTGGCTGGACGTCGACACCCGCATCCGCGAGCTGAGCCACGGCCGCAAATCGCTGGATGACTTCGCGCGCGCGTTCTTCGGCATCGATCCGGGCAGCGACGTGACCGTCACCTACACCTTCGACGACATCGTCAAGGCCCTCAACGGCGTCGCGCCCTACGACTGGGCGGCGTTCCTGCGCAAACGACTGGACTACGTGGGCAGCGGGCTGCCGGAAATGGACGGTGTCACCCGCAGCGGCTGGAAGCTGGCCTACAGCGACACACCCGACAGCTACCAGAAGGCGATCGAGGCGCAACGCCACGTGGTCAACCTGATGTACGGCGCCGGCATGGCGGTCGCGGCCAAGACCGGAAAGCTCGACGACGTGCTCTGGGACGGTCCGGCGTTCAAGGCCGGGCTGGCGCCGGGCATGCAGATCCTGGCCGTCGACGGCCGGCAGTTCAGCGCGCAGGTGCTCAAGGACGCGATCAGCGACGCGGTCCGGTCGCAGCAGCCGATCGACCTGCTGGTCAAGAACCTCGAGTACGTCAGCACGGTCAGGATCGACTACCACGGCGGCCTGCGCTACCCGCTACTCGAACGCATCAAGAACACGCCCGACCGGCTTGACGCGATCGTGCGCGCGCTCCGCTGAATCGCGTCGATGCAGCTCCGCAGCGGTCGGCGCGATACGCCGGCCGCGCCCTGACCGCACAGGAATCGCCATGCTCCGCACACCCCGACTTGCCGCTCTCGTGTCCGCCCTCGCGGTCGCCCTTGTCCTGCCTGCCGCCGCGTTCGCCGCTACGCGGTGCCGGCCGCCGCGGTGCCGGTGCCGGCCGATCAGCCCTACCCGGGCACCATCGCCCTGCACGTCGATGCGCGCGACGTGGCGCAGAAGGTCTATCGCGTGCACGAAACGATCCCGGTCGCCGGTCCCGGACCGCTGACCCTGCTCTATCCACGCTGGATTCCCGGCAACCACGGCCCCTCCGGCCCGGTCATCAGCGTCGCCGGATTGAAGATCGATGCCAACGGGCGGGCGCTGGCGTGGACGCGCGATCCGGTCGACGTGTTCGCCTTCCGCGTCGAGGTGCCGACCGGCGTGTCCAGCCTCGAGGTGCATTTCGACTTCATGGGTGCGGTCAGCCCGAAGAGCGGGCGCGTGCTGATGTCGTCGCAGATGCTGGATCTGCCGTGGAACAACGTGCTGCTGTATCCGGCCGGCCACTTCTCGCGCGACATCACCTTCGCGCCGACGCTGACGCTGCCGCCGGGCTGGCCGTTCGCCAGCGCGCTGGAGGTGGCCGCGCGCGACGGCGACGTGGTGCATTTCCGGCCGACGCCGCTCAACACCCTGGTCGATTCGCCGCTGATCGCGGGCCGGCACTTCGAACGCATCGATCTCGCGCCCGGCGCCAGGCTGCCGGTGCATCTCGACGTGGTCGCCGACCGCGCGGCCGATCTGAAGATTCCGCCCGCGTTGCTGGCCGCGCATCGCGCGCTGGTGACGCAGGCCGTGCGCCTGTTCGGGGCACAGCACTACCGGCACTACGACTTCCTGCTGTGGCTGTCCGACCACCTCGGCGGTCAGGGTCTCGAGCACCATCAGTCCAGCGAAGACGGCACCGTGCCGGGCTACTTCACCGATCCCGGGACCTGGACCGAACGCGACCTGCTCCCGCACGAGTACACGCATTCCTGGAACGGCAAGTTCCGCCGCCCGGCGGACCTGTGGACACCCAACTTCAACGTGCCGATGCAGGACACCCTGCTCTGGGTGTACGAGGGCCAGACCCAGTATTGGGGCGACGTGCTGGCCGCGCGCGCCGGACTGTGGACCCCGGCGCAGGCGCGCGACGTGTTCGCCGCCGCGGCCTCCAGCATGGCGCTGCGCACCGGTCGCCAGTGGCGCAGCGTCGAGGACACCACCGCCCAGCCGATCATCGACAAGAACCGCATCCTCAGGCCCGACTGGGCCAACTGGCAGCGCGGCGAGGACTACTACATCGAGGGTGCGCTGACCTGGCTGGACGTCGATGCGCGACTGCGCCAGCTGACCCGCGGCCGCAAGTCGCTGAACGACTTCGCACGCGTGTTCTTCGGCGTCGACGACGGCCGCGTCGACACCCTCACCTACACCTTCGACGACGTGGTCAAGGCGCTCGATCAGGTGGCGCCTTTCGACTGGAAGCGGTTCCTGCAGACGCACATCGACGACGTGCATGCGGCGGCGCCGCTGGGCGGGATCGAGCGCGCGGGCTGGAAGCTGGTCTACACCGACCAGCCGAATGCCTTCCTCGCGGCGGCGGCCAAGCGCTCCGGATCGGCCGACTACGCCGCCTCGATCGGCTTCGGCGTCGGCAAGGACGGCACGCTCACCGACGTGCAGTGGAACGGCCCCGCCTGGCAGGCCGGGCTGGCCCCGGGCATGAAGCTGATCGCGATCGGCGATCACGTCTACAGCCCGGCCATGCTGGACGATGCGATCACCGCGGCCAAGGGCGGCCGCGCGCCGATCATGCTGACGGTCGAGAACCAGGGCCGCATCTACGCGGTCGCGGTGAACGACCACGGTGGCCTTCGTTACCCGCACCTCGAGCGCATCCCCGGCACGCCGGACTACCTCGACCGGATCCTCGCGCCGCTGCGCTGAGACGACGCTCGCGATCCTGCCGCGGAACCGGATCGCGGTCTCCGCTTCCGACACGCGCCGTTGGCGCTGCCGCCCGACCGCGGCGATACTCGCGGCTCCCCGCCGCGAGCCGCGCATGCCCCCGATCAGCTTCGCCCTCTGGCTGCTGGTGCTGGTGTTCGACACCAGCGGCCAGCTGGCCTTCAAGGCCGCCAGCGGAGTGCCGGGCGAGGGCCTCGATCACTGGCGCGCGATGGCCGTGCGACCCTGGCTCTGGCTCGGCATCGCCGCGTTCGCCTGCGAGTTCGTGACCTGGCTGGCGTTCCTGTCGGTGGTGCCACTGGCCGAAGGCGTGCTGTTGTCCTGCCTCAACATGGCCGCGGTGATGCTGGGCGGACGCTGGCTGTTCGGCGAGCGCCTGACGGCGCGGCGGCTGTTCGGCGTCGCGCTGATCACGCTCGGCGTGGTGCTGGTGGGGGTCGGATGAACACGCGCTGGCGGTTCTATCTCGTGGGCTTTCTGCTGCTGATGACAATCGATACCGGCGCGCAGCTCTGCTTCAAGCTGGCCGCGACCCACGCCACGCCCTTCGCGATCGATCCCGGCTGGCTGCTGCGGGTGCTGCGCGAGCCCTGGGTGTATGGCGCGATCGCCGGCTACCTCGGTGCCTTCGTCACCTACATGACCCTGCTCAAGCACGCGCCGGTCGGGCCGGCCTTTGCCGCGTCGCACCTGCAGGTGGTCAGCGTGATGGCCGCCTCGGCCTGGCTGTTCGGCGAGCGCCTGTCGCCGCTGCAGCTCGTCGGTGCGGCGCTGATCGTGCTGGGCATCCTGGTGCTGGCACGCGCCGAGGACGAAGTCGCGCAGACGGACACGACGCATGCCCGTTGAGCTGCCGCCGACCGCCGGCGTTCCGCTGCGCTGGAGCGATCTCGTCCCCCGGGGCGCATCCGACCTGGCGGCGGCCGCGGCGGCCTGGCTCGGCACCGATGCGGCGCTGCTGACCGGCTCCGGGACCGCCGCGCTGGTGGTCGCGCTGGAGGCGCTGAAGACGTTGGCGCCCCGCCGGCGCACGGTCGCGGTACCCGCCTACACCTGCCCGCTGGTACCGCTCGCGGTGGCGCGCGCAGGCCTGGTGCCGGTGCCCGTCGATCTTGCGCCGGACCGCTTCGATCTCGATCCGGATGCCCTGGCGGCGGCCGTCGATGGCGACACGCTGGCGGTGCTGCCGACCCATCTCGCCGGCCAGGTGGCGGATGTCGATGCGGCCCGCACGGTCGCCGCGCGCCACGGCGCCTTCGTGATCGAGGACGCCGCGCAGGCTTTCGGCGCGGCGCGCGGCGATCAGCGCGTCGGCCTCGCCGGCGACATCGGTCTGTTCAGCTTCGGGGTCGGCAAGGGGCTGACGATCGCCGCGGGCGGCCTTCTGGTCGCGCGCGATCCCGCCGTGCGCGCGGCGCTGCATGAGTCCGCCGCGCGTCTGCTGCATCGCCACCCGCTGCACGAGACGAAGGCCTGCATCGAGCTGCTGGGCTACGCCGCGCTGTACCGGCCGTCCATGCTGGGTCTGGTCTACGGCCGGCCGCTGCGCCGCGCTCTGGCGCGACGCGACGTGATCGCCGCCTGCCGCGACGACGTCGGCCTCGGTATCCCGCTGCATCGCCCCGGCCGCTGGCGCGCGCGCGTGGGGACGCGCGTCCTGGCGCGGCTGCACGCCGTGCAAGCAGGCGACGGCGAGCGCGCCGCGCGGCGCGTGAGGGCGCTCGAGGCACTGCCGGGCGTGCGGGTCTGCCGCGGCGTGCCGGGCAGCATCCCGGTCTGGCCCTACCTGCTGGTGCAGCTGCCTGACGAGGCGTGCCGCGACGCCGCGCTGGCGCGCCTGTGGCCGAGCGGACTCGGCGCAGGTCGGCTGTTTGCGCACGCATTGCCGGACTATCCGTTCCTGCACGATGTCGTGCCGGCGGCGACGGTGCCTCATGCGCGCGAATTCGCCGCCCGCACCCTGACGATCAGCAACAGCCCATGGCTCGACGACGCGCTCCTTGCACGCATCGTCGACGTGCTGCGGCAGAGCCTGCGTATCCGCGCAAGGACCGGCGCTCGCTGAACCCGGCGCGCAGCGTTGCTACAGTGACGCTCTTTGTCGCCGGCCGCGGCAACCCTGCTGCCGGCCGCCGGCCGCTACGGATCGGAACACATGCCGCGATCGGGACCGCGGGGCATCGCCGGCAGGGAAGCCGGCTTGCACACCCCGCCCTGCGGGCGGATCCATCGGCACGGACGAGGGGATGCCGGGCATGCTTGACGTGGAGTGGGTGGAATCCGAGGCGGAGGTCGATGCGCAGCTGTGGGCGCAGTGTTTTCCGCCGCCGTTCGAGGGCCGCTGGTGGTACCGGACGCTCGAACGGTCCGGACTGCAGGATCAATTCCGGTTTTTCTACGCCCAGGTGTACGACACCCGGCATGCGGTCGCCCTCGCGCCCTCCTTTCTGATGGACGTGCCGTTGCGCCTGGTCGCGCCGGAGAGCCTGGCCACCACCATTGCGCGGCTCGAACGTCTGGCACCGTCGCTGCTGCAGCAGCGCACCCTGTTCATCGGCTCGCCGTGCAGCGACGAGGGCCGGGTCGGCCTGCTGCCGGGCGTCGAACGCCTGCCGGTACTGCGCGCGCTCGATCGCGCCCTGCGTCGGCAGGCGCGACTGCTGGGCGCCAGCCTGCGGGTCTGGAAGGATTTCCCGGCGGACTACGCGCAGGACTTCGCGCAACTCGTGCGCACGGACGGCCTGTTCCCGGCAACCAGTTTCCCCGGCAGCCTGGTCGACCTGCCTGGACCGGACAAGGCGGCCTACTTCGCCAGCCTGAAGAGCTCGCGGCGCAACAAGCTGAAGAAGAAGCTGCGCCTGTCGGCGCCGTTCCGCTACGACATCGAGACGCTGCAGCATCCCGATGCCACCACCCTGGACGCGCTGTTCGCGCTGTTCTGGCAGACCTACGAAAAGGGCGCCACCCAGTTCGAGCGCCTGACTCCGGCATTCTTCGCCGAGATCGCGACCTGCGATGTCAGCCACTTCATCATCCTGCGCGAGCCCGCGGGCGGGCGGGCGGTCGCGTTCATGCTGTGCTTCCTGCTCGGCGAGCACGTCATCAACAAGTTCATCGGCCTCGACTACACGCAGCCTCGCGAGAGTTTCCTGTATTTCCGCCTGTGGGACGCCGCGGTGGACTGGGCGTTGACGCGCGGCGCGACGACGATCCAGAGCGGCCAGACCGGCTATGCGCCGAAGATCGAGCTCGGCCACCGGTTGCTGCCGCTGACCAATTACAGCGCGCACCGCAATCCACTGGTGCACCGGCTGTACGCCTGGGGCGCGCGCCACATCGACTGGAGCTCGCTGGATCCGGATCTGGCGACTTATGTGCGCTCGCATGGCGCGGAGGGACCCGGCGGCGGTCCAGGATCGCCGGCATGTCCGCCATCGCAGTTTGCGGGGCCGTAAGATTCGCGACAGCGCGCGTTGAGGCGGCATCGGGCAAACTGATGTAGGGTGCACCCCCGTTTTGACCATTGCATGATCCCGGAGCCTCATGATCAAACAGGTGGACTATCTGCTGGAGGGCGGCCGCGACGGCGTGCTGCTGATCCACGGCCTGACCGGGACTCCGGCGGAAATGCGCTTTGTCGCCAAGGGCTTGCAGCGGCAGGGCTACACCGTCTACGCGATGCAGCTGGCCGGCCACTGCGGTGACGCCGACGACCTGCTGGCGACCGGCTGGCGCGACTGGATGGACAGCGTCGAGGCCGCCGCCGAGCGCCTGCGCGGCCGCGTCGACCGCCTGTTCGTGGGCGGCCTGTCGATGGGCGCGCTGCTGTCGCTGAATCTGGCGATCGAGCGTCCCGACCTGACCGACGGTCTGGCCCTGTACGGCACCACCTTCCGCTACGACGGCTGGTCGATTCCGCGCATCGCACGACTGTCGTTCCTGCTCCCCTGGGTGGTGCCGTTCGGAGTCGGCCGCAAGCGCTCGTTCACCGAATCGTTCCCCTACGGCCTGAAGGACGCGCGCATGCGCGAGCGCATCGTCGGCCACATGTTCAGCGGCGACAGCGCCGCCGCCGGATTGCCCGGCAATCCGTGGCCATCGCTGGCCGAGCTGTACCGGCTGGCGCGGCGGGTGCGCCTGCGCCTCGATCGCGTGCGCGCCCCCTGTCTGGTGGTGCACGCCACCGAGGACGATGTTGCCAGCATGCGCAATGCGCGGCTGATCTGCGAGCGCGTGCGCGCGCCGGTCGAGCTGCTGCCGCTGGAGGAGAGTTATCACATGGTCACGCTCGACGGCGAGCGCGACCGCGTGATCGAGCGTTCGGGCTCGTTCTTCCGCCGCGTCGCCGACGCCGCGCTGCGGCAGACTGTCGCGGCGGCTCCGCTGCCGCGGGTGCGTCTGGCCGCGGAGTAGGCCGCCGCGGCCACGCGCCGCTCCTGTATCCTTGACCGCCGAACGGATCGCCCTCGCAGGAGAGCGATCCGGCGCGGCCGGCCGCAGGGCCGGCGCGCGACTTTTCCGCAACGGAGACCGCATCCCATGACCGACAGCGTGGCGGACACCATCTACGACATCATTGCCAAGGAAGCCGGTATCGACCGTGCCCGGATCACCGCGGATGCGACGCTGAAGGACCTCGAAATCCAGTCGCTGGACGCGGTCCAGATCCTGTTCGAGATCGAGGACCAGTTCAAGATCACCATGCCCGACCGCGATCCGAATTTCGACACCGAGTCGGTCAAGGGCCTGGTGGAGACGGTCGAGAAACTGCTTGCCGACAAGGCCGCGCAGCCGCCGGCAGCGCCCGCGTCCTGACCGTATCCATCCGTCGGCATGCGCAAGGTCGTCATCACCGGTATCGGCGCGGTCAGCCCGCTGGGCGCGACCGCCGCAGCCACCTGGACCGGCATGCGCGCGGGGCGCGTCGCCATCGGGCCGCTGCAGAGCCTGCCGCGCGAAGGCCTGCGCGCCGGCATCGCCGCCGAGGTGCGCGACTTCGAGCCGCTGGCGCACTTCGACGAAAAGCGCCTGATCCTGCTCGACCGCGTCAGCCAGTTCGCGCTGGTCGCCGCCCGCGAGGCGGTAGCGCAGGCGGGTCTGGAGTTCCGCGCCAGCGGGCTGGGCGCGCGCACCGCCTGCATCGTCGGCACCGGCATCGGCGGCGAACTGACCCACGACGAGGCCTCACGGCGCATGTACGCGGACCACAACCCGCGCGTGCATCCGCTGACCATCGTCAAGACCATGGCCAATGCGCCGGCCTGCCAGATCAGCATGGAATTCGGCCTGACCGGTCCGGCCTTTGCCGTGTCCAGTGCCTGCGCCTCGTCCAACCACGCGCTGGCGCAGGCGCTGCAGATGATCCGCTGCGGCATGGCCGATGTCGCCGTGGCCGGCGGTACCGAGGCCTGCATCTCGCTGGGCGGCGTGCGCGCCTGGGAGGCGATGCGCGTGCTCGCCGACGACACCTGCCGGCCGTTCTGCAAGCAGCGCCGGGGTCTGGTGCTGGGCGAAGGCGCCGGAATCTTCGTGCTGGAGTCCCTGGAGCACGCCCGGGCGCGCGGAGCGACCATCCTCGCCGCGTTCGCCGGCGTCGGCATGTCGGCGGACGCCGGCGACATCGTCTACCCCAAGGTCGAGGGTGCGGCCGCGGCAATGCAGACGGCGCTGGCCGACGCCGGCCTGGCGCCCAGCGACGTCGACTACATCAATGCCCACGGCACCGGCACCCCGGCCAACGACCCCACCGAAACCCAGGCCATCCGCCGTGTCTTCGGCGCCGCCGCCGACGCGCTGGCGGTGTCCTCGACCAAGTCGATGCACGGCCACGCCCTGGGTGCGGCCGGCGCGATCGAACTGATCGCCGTGATCGGCGCCCTGCGCGACGGCGTGATTCCGCCGACCGCCAACTTCCTCGATCCCGACCCCGCCTGCGACCTCGACTACGTGCCCAACGTCGCCCGCGAACACCCGGTGCGCGCCGCACTCAGCAACTCGTTCGCCTTCGGCGGACTCAACGCGGTGCTGGCGCTGCGGCGCGCGGACTGATGAGCGCGCCTGCGCGTCCGTGACACGCGACATTCCGGGCTTCAGGCGACAGGCACAGCCGATGCAGCGAGCGGCGCAGCGATACCGCCGAGGACAGTCCATTGATCGGAAGGTGGACATTGCATCGACGCACCGCAAGGCGCGGTGGGCGATGGCAATCCATACCCCGGACCCGGGGATCTGCCTGAGCTTGGCTTCGCATGAAAGCATCCTTGCTGGAGTTGCGCTCCCGCATTCCCGCAGCGCCGTCGCAGCAATGGCCGGATGGGAAGCTCCATGCACTTGCGTTCTCGCACGGATCCATGTCGACAGGCCTCCATGCTCCCGTCGGCAAGGATCCACATGAACCACACCGGCGCGATGAGGTTTGCATCATCCACGCCGGAACCGGCACGTTGGTGATCGCTGGCGTGCGCCATCCATTCGCGGCGGGTGATGCATTCCTTGTCGGCGCCGGCGTCGCGCATCGCTTCGAGGATTTCCCGGACGATTTTTCGACCCGGGTCGTTTTCTGGGGGCCGTCGGGCGGCGAGCAGCAAGCCTGACAAGGCGCCGAGCCGCGCGCGGCCGCTGCACGGTTTCGCGCGGCTCGGCCTGGGTCTTACGCGACCTTCTTCGCCCGCGTCAGCAGCTGATCGAGCAGGGTCATGGCGAGATCGATCTCCTCGCTGCTGATGTGCAGCGACGGCGCGAAGGTGATCACGTTCTTGTAGTAGCCGCCGATGTCGAGCACCAGGCCGATCTTTTTGCCGTTGTGGTCGAGATCGCCGGCGAGACCGATGTCGACCATGCGGTCGACCAGCTTCTTGTTGGGCGTGAAGCCGTCGGCCTCGCAGATCTCGGCGCGCAGGGCCAGGCCCAGGCCGTCGACGTCGCCGATCTCCGGGTGGCGCTGCTGCAGGTCCTTGAGGCCGGCGAGGAAGTGCGCACCCTTGGCCATGACCATGCTTTCGTAGTCGGTCTCGGCCAGCATCCTCATCGTCTCCAGCGCGACCGCGGTGCCCAGCGGATTGGCGTTGAAGGTGGAATGGGTCGAGCCCGGCGGGAACATGCTTCGGGTTGATCAGCTCCTCGCGCGCCCAGATGCCCGACAGCGGATTGAGGCCGTTGGTGAGCGCCTTGCCGAACACGATCACGTCGGGCTTGACGCCGAAGTGCTCGATCGCCCACAGCTTGCCGGTGCGGTAGAAGCCCATCTGGATCTCGTCGACCACCATCAGGATGCCGTGCTCGTCGAGCACCTTCTTGAGGCCGGCGAAGTAGTTCATCGGCGGCAGCACGTAACCGCCGGTGCCCTGCATCGGCTCGACGATAGAACGCGGCGTATTCGCACTGGCCGGCCTTGGGATCCCACACGCCGTTGTACTCGGTCTCGAACAGGCGCGCGAACTCGCGCACGCAGCTGCTCGCCGTACTCCTCCTTGCTCATGCCCTTGGGGCCGCGGAAGTGGTACGGGAACGGCAGGAACATGGCGCGGTCGCCGAAGTGGCCGTAGCGGCGGCGATAGCGATAGCTGGAGGTGATCGCCGAGGCGCCGAGCGTGCGGCCGTGGTAGCCGCCCTCGAAGGCGAACATCAGGCTCTTGCCGCCCTTGAAGTTGCGCACCAGCTTGAGCGAGTCCTCGACCGCCTGCGCGCCGCCGACGTTGAAGTGCACGCGGCCCGGCAGCCCGAACTTGCGCTCGGCATCCTGGGCGATGATCTCGCGCCAGCTCGATCTTCTCGACGTGCAGGTACTGGCTGGCGACCTGCGGCAGCGTGTCGATCTGGCGCTTCAGCGCGTCGTTGAGGCGCTTGTTCGCGTAGCCGAAGTTGACCGCCGAGTACCACATCTGCAGGTCGAGGATAGGCCGTGCCCGCGGCGTCGTACATGTAGCTGCCATCGCAGCGGTCGAAGATCTTGGGCGGCTCGGAATAGTGGACGGTATCGCCGAAGGAGCAGTATCTGGCCTCGTCGGCCAGCAGATCAGTTTCGCGCATGGAGAGGGTGACCTGAGAGCAGCGGGGAATTGGCGGTGGAGCCGGCCAGCTCGCCGACCAGCAACGCCGGCAACGCCACCAGCGCGTCGGCAAAACCGCGGATCGGCAGGTGCGGCAGACCCTGTTCGCGGCAGCGGCCGATCAGCCTGGACTTGGCGAACACGAAATCGACCGAACCGGCGGCGCAGAAGTCCGAGGTGCCGTCGCCGATCAGCAGCACGCGCGGATGGTCCACGCGCTCGCGGGCGACATGATCGCACTTGCAGGTGCCGCTGGCGGCATGACAGCCGGGGTTGGAATGCGGGAACTCCAGCCGGAACCGGCGCGGTCCGGCGGGCTCGAGGCGGTTGGCGACGATCGGCAGCATGTCCAGATCGTGGCGCGCGAGGATGCTGCGGATGGCGAGGTCGAGACCGTCGCTGACGATGGTCACCGGCACACCAGCGCCCAGCGCGGCGCGCACGAAGGCGGGAAAGTCGGGATCGATGCGGATGCGGTCGATCGCGGCGTCGAACTGCGCCGGGCTCATGTCGAGCAGGGCGATCTGCCCGGCCATGCAGGCGCGCGAGCCGATCTCGCCGTGCTGCCAGGCGGTCTCCAGCTCCTCCCAGCCGGGACGGCCATAGCGCTCCAGCAACAGGTCGGTCACGTCGCCGACGCTGACGGTACCGTCGAAATCACAGGCGATGGTCCAGCCGGGCACGGCGCACCTCGAAACAGGGGAAAAACGGCTGCAGCGTAGCAAGTCGAGCTTGCGGCAGGCTTTGGGCAAGTACGGAACGGGCGGGCTGCAGGGCACTGGGACCCGCTGACGCGGCCGAAGTTGCCATGCTGCTGAACGGCCTGTTCAGTTTCGTTTCATTTCGTGATGAACTTCACCAGTACCCGCTGTCCGACATGCAGACCGGCGGCATCCAGCGCCAGCACACAATCGACATCGTGGGCGTCGGCCGGCTGGTCGTGCTGCGGACCGAGCCGGGTCGGACCGTAGACCAGGCCCAGCCGCAGCACGTGGGCCGGCCAGGTGCGGCCGCTGCCGGCGGCATCCAGCACCACCTCGGCGCGCATGCCGGGTCGCACCTGGTCGATGAAGGACTCGTTGAGTTCGGCGCGCACGATCAGTGGCCGCTGCGGCTGCAGTTCGAACAGCGGCTGCGTGGCCTGCGCGCTGACCGTCTCGCCCGGTTGCACGTAGCGGCGCACGATGGTGCCGGCCACCGGCGCGCGCAGGCTGCGCAGGTCGAGTTCGTGCTGCGCCTGCGCCAGCCGTGCCCGGGCCACCGCGACGCTGGCGCGGGCGGCGTCGATCTCGGCACGCAGGCCAGCCAGCGTCGAGGCCGCATCCGCGCTGTCCTGCTGCGACGCCGCGTCGGCCTGGGCCGCCGCCGCCACGCGCTCGGCGCGCGTCCGCACGGCCGGCAGCCGCGCGGCCAGCTCGTCGGCACGCGCGCGCGTCTGGTCGAGTTCGGCCCGCGCCATCGCCACCCCCAGCTCGGCGGCATGCGAATCCAGGGTCAACAGCAGCTGGCCGCGCCGGACCACGGCGCCTTCGGCCACCGGCACCATCGCCACCACGCCATCACGGCGCGGCAGCAGACGCAGCAGGCCGCCCTCGACATCGACCACGCCGCGCGCCATCGCGGCATAGGATGGTGCGGCCGCGGCCGGCGCCGCCTGCCGGCCCGAGCAGGCGGCTAGTGCGAATGGCAACACCAGCAGGCAGGCAAGACGCCGCATGGTCATGACGGAGACTCCTCGACGGATGACGGGCCGGGCCCGGCGTTGCGCTGATCGGACAGGATGCGCCCATCCTCCATGCGCAGCACGCGGTCGGCGTGGGTGACCAGGCGCGGGTCATGGCTGACGCAGAGCACGGTGGAACCGTGGCCGCGGGCGATGCGATGCAGGATGTCGATCACGGTCTGGCCGCTCTTGGCGTCCAGTGCGCTGGTCGGTTCGTCGGCAAAGAACAGCTGCGGCTGCTTGGCCAGTGCACGCGCGATGGCGACGCGCTGTTTCTCGCCGCCGGACAGCTCGGCCGGGCGCAGATGGCGCCGGTGCGCCAGATCGACCTCGTCCAGGGCGTCCTCGGCGCGGCGCCGGGCGGCGGCGTGGCCCAGTCCCAGATAGCCCAGCGGCAGCATCACCTGCTCCAGCGCGGTCAGCGCCGGAAACAGGTTGAAACCCTGGAACACGAAACCCAGATGCTGCAGACGGAAGCGCTGCAGGCCGGCGCGGTCGAGTTCCCAGACACGCTCGCCCAGCGCCTCGACACTGCCGTCATCCGGGCGCTCCAGACCGCTGAGAATCGCCAGCAGCGTGCTCTTGCCGCAACCGGAAGGCCCCGAGATCAGGGTCAGCTCGGCGCTCATCAGCTCGATCGAAAGGCCGTCCAGCACCTGTGTGCGCACCTTGCCCGACAGGAATGCCTTGGACACGCGGTCGGCACGGATCGCGGTCGTCATCGCGCTCACCGCAGCAGCCGCGCGGGATCGGCGCGGCGCAGCGTGCGCACCGCCATCAGGCCCGAGACCAGCGCGATCGCCATGACCAGCCCGGCGCAGACCAGCACCCCCAGCGGGCTGAGCGCCACCGGAACGTCCTGGCCGATCGCCACCGCCAGCAACAGCGCGCTCAGCACGCCGCCCAGCAGCAGGCCCAGCGCGCCGATCCAGGTCGCCTGTTCCATCACCACCCGGCTGAGCGCGGCATAGCTGGCGCCCAGCGCATTGAGCGTGGCGTACTCGGTGACCGAGCCGGCGACCGCACCCATCAGGGTCTGGCTGGTGATCACCGCGCCGACCAGGAACACCACCGCCGACATGAACACCACCCCCAGCCCGGCGCCGGTCTCGAACAGCCAGTAGCGCACGGTGCGCGCGGAAAAGTCCTGCGCCGTCCACACCGCGTAGCGGCGGTGCGCGCCCTGCGGGTTGAGCTGCATGGCCACCGTCGCTGCCGCCGAGGGGTGCCTGAGCCTGATCAGGTAATAGGCGACCTGGCCGGGATCGTCGACGCCCTGGTTGAGGCGCCGCGCGGTCGCCAGCGAGGTGACGATGTTGACGCCGCCCAGCGCGCGCAGGCCGGTGGCGGTGCCGACCAGGCGCACGCGCACGCCGTTGAGGATGGCGCGGTCGCCGACGCCGATGCCGAGCTTGGGCAGGTCGGCGCGGTCGACGATCACCGCACCCGGCTCCTGCAGAAGCAGGCGCAGCGCCGGCGGGATCACCTTGGCGAAGGCCAGCCCGCGCGGTGACGGATCGATGCCGGAGATGAACACCGACACGCTGCCAAGATCGACCGGACCGTGCCAGTCGCCGTCCACCCACTGGAATGGCTCCACCCGTGCCACCGCCGGATCCATCAGCAGACGCATCTCGACGTCGCGGCTGATCGGACGGCCGAGGTCGATGCTCTGGGTGCCGGGATAGCCCGCCCAGAGATCGGCGCTGGAGCGGGTGATGTAGGTGCTGGCGCTCTCGAAGATGCCGAGCACCAGTGCCAGCTGCACCAGCAGCAGCATGCCGGAGAACGCCACCGCCAGCGTCGCCGGCAGGAACCGGCGCCATTCGTAGATCAGCGTCTTGCGCGCCAGCGCGATCATCGCGCGACTCCGGCGGATGCGGCGGTCGAAGGCGGCGCGGTCACCGGAGCCGCTCCACCCTGTGCCTTGTACAGGGCCACCCAGGCCACGCCTTCGGCCTCGCGTGCCTGGCTGGCAGCCAGCGCGGCGCGCAGCGCGGCGATGCGCGCGCTGTCGCCTTCGAGGCCATCGGCGAGACCCAGGCGTGCGCGCGTCGCCGCTGCCTGCGCCGCGTGCGCCAGCGCCGTGGCCGCCGCCGCGCTCTGCATCGCGCGCTCGCGCGCCGCGGCCAGTCGCGCCAGCGCCTGCTCGGTCTCGCCGACCGCGGTCAGCACCGCTTGCCGATAGCCCAGGACCGCCGCGCGCAGCGCATGGTCGTTCGCGCGCACCCTGGCCTGACGCAGGCCCCAGTCGAACAACGGCATGTTGATGATCGGGCCGAAGCTTGGAATGCCGCGCAGGCGCCCGATCTCGCCGCCGGCGGTGCGCGCCGAGGCGGTCATGGTCCAGCCCAGCGCCAACCGCGGGTAGAGATCCGCGCGGGCGATGCCGAGTTCGCCCGCGTCGTGCAGCACCGCGGCTTCGGCGCGCTGGATGTCGGGACGCGTGCGCAGCAGATCGGCCGGCGGCAGCACCGCCGTGGCGGACGGCGGCGCCGGCAGCGGGGCCACCGCGGTCAACATCGCGTCGGGCTCGGCTTCCCCGAGCAGCACGGCCAGCTGCTGCCGCGCCACCGCGATCGCCGCCGGGGCGGCGGACGCTCCGGCACGCGCCGTGTCGAGCGCGGCCTGCGCGGCGTCGCCGGCTTCGGGCGCGACCAGGTGCTGCCTGATGCGCACGTCCGTCAGCGCCACGCGGCGCTGCGCCGTCGCTACCAGTTGGGTTTCCAGCACGGCCTGCGCCTGCGCGGCGCGCAGGGCGAGGTAGTTGCGCACCACCTCGGCCACCACCGCCACGCGCGCCGCGGCGAGATCGGCGGCGGCGAGGCCGCTGTTGCCGGCGATCACCCGTCGCTCGCTCTCGGCGCGCCCGAACACCCCCAGCTGCCAGACCGCGTCGAAACCGGCCTGGAAATAGCTGGCGGTGCTGCCGGGCGTGGGCTGCTGGTTGGTGTACAGGCTGAGCTGCGGCAGGTACTTGGCGGTTGTGGTCGGCGCCAGCGCGCGCGCCGCCGCCAGGCGCTCGCCGGCCGCCTGCAGATCGAGGTTTTCGCGAAGTGCGCGCGTGACCAGCGCATCCAGCGCGGGATCGTGGAAGCCGCGCCACCAGTGCGCCAGGTCGGGCCGCGGTCCCAACGCCGGCGCGTGGGCAAAATGATCCGGCAGCGCGATCCGCGGTTGCGGCAGCGTCGGCGCCACCGAGCATCCCGCCAGCAGGCCGAGCGCGAGGCCCGCGACGATGCCCAGCGCACGGCCCGGACTGCGGCCGGCAAGGGTCGCCTGCGGTTGGCTGGAGCGGAACGGGGCACGCGCGACAACGGCTTGCTGCACGATCGATCCTGGCGCAACGGGGACAGGTGCGGCGCGACGGCGACCGCGGGCTGGGGCGAATCATAGCCGGCGCGAAGGCAACACCTGCCTTACCGCCGGCGCTGACAGCAAATGCCGCGGCAGCAAGGCACCGCGATGTGCCAGTAAAACAGACTAACCTTTACGGTCAGCACTGGAGCGCGCTGGCGACGTTGAGCGCGATCGCAGTCGCTGCGACGCGGTTCCGGCAGGCTGAGCGAGGACCATGGCTCCGGCGAGGACACGCTTCTGATCGAACACGGATTCCAGCTGTATCGCGCCAGCCGGATCGAAACGCTGGCCGAGGCCCTGTCGACGCTGCTGACGGCAACCCGCCCGTCGGACGCATTGGCGCGGCGCGAGGTGGTGGTGGCGCATGCGGGCCTGGGGCGCTGGTTGCGCCAGACGCTGGCCGAGCGGCGCGGCATCGTTGCCCATCTCGATCTTATGCTGCCGTGGCAGCTCGTCGGCCGCCTGCAGGATCACCTGCTGGGTCCGGTGACAGCGGATCCGCGTTACGAGCGCGAAACGCTGCGCTGGCTGCTGTTCCAGCTGCTGGGCGACGCGGCACCCGCGGAACTGCGTGACTACCTCGACGGCCCGGCACCGCAGCGGCGGCGCTTCCAGCTCGCCGATCGCCTGGCCGCGGTGTACACGCAATATCTGGTCTATCGCCGCGACTGGCTGACGGCGTGGGAAGCCGGTGCCACACCGCACTGGCAGGCGGCGCTCTGGCAACGCGTCCAGGCGCGCGCCGGCGGCCCGCATCGCGCCGCGCGCATGCAGGCGCTGCTCGCGGCGCTGGCTGCGGCGACGGTGATGCCGGCCGCGGACGCGCCGCTGGCGGTGTTCGGCGTCAACCAGCTGGCGCCGGATACGCTGACCGTGCTGCAGGCGCTTTCCGCGCACCGCGCGGTGCATCTGTTCCTCGCCGATCCCTGCTTCGAGCCCTGGGACGACATCGTCACCGAGCGCCGGCTGGTCGCCGCGGGCGCTGGCGCCGCGGCGCTGCATCTGGAGACCGGGCATCCGCTGCTGGCCGCCTGGGGCGGCCAGGGCCAGGTCTTTGCGCGCCAGTTGCAGATCGCCGCCGCCACCGACTGGCCGCAGGCGCTGGATGCCGAACAGATACCGGCGCCCACCCTGCTCGGCCAGCTGCAGCAGAGCATCCGCCTGCGTGACCCGGACCTGCTGGCCGTCGCCGATCCGGCCGACGGCAGCCTGCGCGTACATGCCTGCCACACGCGCCTGCGCGAACTGGAAGTGCTGCGCGACGCGCTGCTGGGCGCGCTGGCCGATGCCGACCGCGCACAGCCCGCGGACAGCGGCGCGGCGCGTCTGAGTCCGCGCGACATCGTGGTGATGGCGCCGGATCTGGACGCCTACGCGCCGCTGATCCCGGCCGTGTTCGGCGCCCCCGGCTGTGCCGCGGCACTCCCGTATCACATCGCCGACCAGCCGCTGCGCGCCCTGCATCCGCTGTTCGCGGCGTTCCAGGCGGTGCTCGATCTGGCCGAGGCGCGATTCGGCGTCGGCTCCGTGCTGGATCTGCTCGACGTGCCGGCACTGGCGCGCCGCTTCGGGCTGGATGACGCGCAACGCGCCACGCTGGCGCGCTGGATCGAGCGCAGTCACATCGCCTGGGGCCTGGATGCAGGCGACCGCGCCGCCGCCGGTGCGCCCGCCGACCCCGCGCACACCTTCGCATTCGGGCTCGACCGCATGACGCTGGGCTATCTCGGCGGCGGCGACGGCGCGGTCTGTGCCGGCATCCTGCCGCTGCCCGGCGTCGAGGGCCTTGCCGCCGAGTGCGTGGGCGCTTTCGCCGCGCTGCTGGCCACGCTCGGGCGCCTGCGCGGCGAACGCGCCGTTGCGCGGCCACCGGCAGCCTGGATCGCCCTGCTTGCGCGACTGCTCGACAGCCTGTTCGCGCCCGATCCCGAGGACCCCGGCGAAGCCGCGGCGCTGGATGCGCTGCAGGCCACGCTCGCGGGGCTGGCGGAGCAGACCGAAAGCGCCGGTTGCGACGACGCCATCGGCTGGGATGCCCTGCGCGAGGCACTGGACGGCGCACTGGCCGCGCAGCCGTCGCGCCAGCGGTACCTGGCCGGCGGCATCACCTTCTGCGGCATGGTCCCGTTCCGCAGCGTCCCTTTCGCAATCGTCGCGGTGCTCGGCCTCGACGACGGCGCATTCCCGCGCCGCGCCGACGATACCGGTCTCAACCTCATGGCCGCGCACTGGCGCGCGGGCGACCGCGATACCCGCGAGGAGGATCGCTATCTGTTCCTGGAAGCGCTGATGAGCGCGCGCCAGCGGCTGCACCTGAGCTACATCGGCGAGGGGGTACGCGACGGCCGGGAGCGCAACGCGGCGGCGCCGCTGGCCGAGCTGCAGCGACTGCTGCAGGCGCGATGGCCGCGGACGCCATGGCTGCTGCGGCATCCGCTGCAGCCGTTCGACCACCGCTATTTCGACGGCAGCGACGCGCGCTTCTTCAGCTATGCCGCGCCGATCGAGACCGCGGCATCCGCGCCGGCCATGACGCGCATGTCTTCGCGGATCGCGCAGCCGGCAGCGCGGGAACCGGTCCGCCTCGACGATCTGGAGGCGTTCCTGCGCCACCCGGCGCGCTGGTATTTCCGCCAGCGCCTGCAGTTGCGCCTGCCCGATGACCGCAGCGGACGCCCATCCGATATCGAGCCGCTGGCACCGACGTTGCCGCCGCAGGCCGGCGTGGAGGCAGCGCTGTTCGCCGCCGCGCTCGCCGCCGGCGGTGACCCGCCGGCGGTGGCGCCGCCGTGGCTGGCGCTGTCCGGACTGCTGCCGTCGGGCGCACGCGGCGCGGACGCCTATGCGCAGGCGCGCGACGGCGTGACCGGCGTGCTGGCCGAACTGCGCCAGGCCGCGCCCGATCTGCGCGGTGCGGCGCAATCGGTCGCGATCGACCTTGATCTCGGCGACGGCCTGCGCCTCACCGGCAGCGTCGCCGACGCCTGGCCGGCGCAGCGCCTGCTGCTGCTCGCCAGCGGGCGCAAGCTGCGGGCGCCGCGCGCCTTGATCCTGCTGCTGCGCGGCTGCGCGCTGTCCGCCGCCGGCGGCGCGCCGTGGCGCGCGCTGGCGCTGCCCAAACCGGCGGGTCTGAGCAGCGATCTGCCGCTGCCGCAGGCGGACACCGCGCGCGCGCTGCTGCGGCAATGGCTGACGCTGTATCGCGATGCCACGGTCACACCACCGCTGCTGTTTCCGGCTACCGCCTGGGCCTACGTGAACGCGCGCGCGGACGGTGTCGCCGCCGCCTGCGCGGCGGCGCGACTGGTCTGGCTACCGGGCTACAACGGCCACGCCGAGAGCCTCGATCCGTACCACGCGCTGGCCGCGCGCGACCGCGATTTTCTCGATCCCGGTAGCGCCGATCAGGCAGCCTTCGCGGCGCAGGCCGAGGCCGCGTTCGGGCCGCTGCGGGCCGCCGGCGCGACGCCACCCGGATCCGCGCGGGCGCCGGCATGAACACACTCGACTGGACCACGCTGGCGCTGGACGCCCCCGCGCTGATCGAGGCCAGCGCCGGCACCGGCAAGACGCACACGATCACGCTGCTCTATCTGCGCCTGCTGCTGGAGCGCGGACTGGGCGTGCGCCAGATCCTGGTCTGCACCTTCACCGAAGCGGCGACCGAGGAGCTGCGCGCGCGCATCCGCCAGCGCATCGGCGAAGCCGAGGCGCTGCTCGCCGGCGACCTTGTCGACGCCGCTGCCGACGGCGCCGAAACAAACGCGCTCGCGCACTGGCTGGCGCGACGCGCGGCGGCCGACGGCGACGCCGGCGCGACGCTGCGCACGCGCCTTGCGCTGGCGCGGCTGGAGCTGGATCAGGCGGCGGTGTTCACGCTGCATGGTTTCTGCGCGCGCGCGCTGGCGGATTTCCCGTTCGCGGGCGGCGCGCTGTTCGCCCGCGGCGAGTTGCTCGACGCGCGCGCGCTGCGCGATGCCGTCGCCCAGGATCTGCTGCGACGCACCTTCGCCGTCAGCGATCCCGATCTGCCCGATGAGCTGCGCGCGCTGGATGAGGGCACGCTGACCCAGGCGATGGATCTGGCCCTGCAGCATCCGGATGCGGCCATCGCCGAGCCGGATCATGCCGTGATCGCCGCCTACCGCACGCGCTGGCAGGCACTGTGCGCGGCCGAGACCGCGCGCCGCGTCGCCACGGTGCTGGCCGGCGAGCCGGCCGATTACCACCTCAACAAGCCGTTCCGGCAAGCGCTGGAGCAGGCGCTGGCGGCCTTGCGCGACGGCGACTGGCGCCGCGCCCTGCCGGATGCGCTGGCGCCGGGATCGGGCTCGGCGCAAAACCGGAACAAGCTGCGGGGCGACAAGATCCCGCGGCTGGACGACCTGCCCGCGCTGGTCGAGCTGCGCGCGCTGGCCGCGATGCGCCCCGCCATGGTGCGCGCCTGTCGCGCACGGCTGCTGACGACGGCGATGACGGCGGCGCGGCACGAACTGCCGCTGCGCGCACTGGCGCAGCGCGGCCATACCTACGCCGACCTGATCGGCGGCCTGGCCGAGGCGCTGACCGCTGCCCGCGGACACGAGCTGGCCGGAATGCTGCGCGCCGCGTGGCCGGTGGCGCTGATCGACGAGTTCCAGGACACCGACGGCCGCCAGTACGCGATCCTGCAGGCGATCTACGCCGAACGCGGCACGCTGCTGGCGATCGGCGATCCCAAGCAGGCGATCTACGGTTTTCGCGGCGGCGACGTCTATGCCTACCTGCGCGCGGCGCGGGCGCCGGGACTTGTGCACCATGCGCTGGATACCAACTGGCGCTCCTCCACCCCGCTGGTCGCGGCGTTGAACGCGTTCTATGCCGCCGCGGGTCCGCAGGCGCTGCGCGTGGACGGCATCGCCTGCACGCCGGTGCAGGCCGCCGGCAAGGCCGACGCCGCGCCGCTGTGCCGCGACGGCCAGCCGCTGGCGGGCGCGCTGCATCTGCACGCCATCACGCCGCCCGAGCGCAGCAAGGAATCCGCGCTGACCGCCTGCCTCGACGCCTGCGCCGAAACCGTGGTCGCGCTGCTCAACGATCGCACGCTGACGCTGGACGGCGCACCGCTGACGCCGCGCGCGCTGGCGGTACTGGTATCGCGCAACCAGGACGTCGCCGCGCTGCGCCGGCGGCTGACCGCGCGCGGCGTGCCCTGTGTCGGCCCCGGTCGCGCCAGCGTGATGCAGGGCACCTGCGCGGCGGAGATCGAAACCGTGCTGGCGGCGGCGCTCGATCCCGGCGACGCGCGCCGCCTGCGCGCGGCGCTGGCCACGCGCCTGTGCGGCTGGAGCCTGGATGCGGTCGCCGCGCTCGACGCCGATGCCGGCGTCTGGCAACGCGAGGCCGAGGCATTCGCCGCGCGCCAGCGCGACTGGCTCGCGCACGGCGTGCTGACGCTGCTCGAGCCGCTGATCGCCGCCGCCGCGCCGCGCCTGCTCGCCGCGAGCGATGGCGAGCGCACGCTCACCGATCTGCGCCATCTCGCCGAGCTGCTGCAGGCGCAGCAGCCGCGCTGCCACGGTCCGTCCGCCCTGCTCGCCTGGCTGCATGCCGAGCGCATCGCCGCCGCCGGGGACCGCGGCGGCGATGGCGATGACGAGCGCCAGCTGCGCATCGAGAGCGATGCTGCGCGCGTGCAGATCCTCACCGTGCATGCCAGCAAGGGGCTGGAGTTCGACATCGTGCTGCTGCCGACGCTGTGGAACGCGGCCCAGCACAAGGGCGTGCATGCACCCGCGGTCGTGCACGTGCATGCCGACGATGGCAGCGCCCTGCTCGATCCGGGCGGCGCCGGCTTCGACGGCCACCTCGCGCGCTGGCGCGCCGAACAGCTGGGCGAGCGGCTGCGCCAGCAGTACGTCGCCCTGACCCGCGCCCGCCACGCCTGCCATGTGTTCTTCCCGCCAACCCTGATCGAAGCGGCGGCGGCGTCCGGCGTGCGCGACGCACTGGGCGACCATCTGCTGCAGATCCGCGCCCGCTCCGGCGCAGACGACACGCTGCAGGCGTTGCGCACGCTGAGCCAGGACTGCCCGGCGATCACGCTCGACGCGGGGCCGGTCGTCACCCGCGAACGCCACGTCGTCGTGACGCAACCGACCGCCATCCTCGCGGCGCGCACGGACTGGCCGCTGCCGCGCCCCGCCTGGTGGCTGCACAGCTATTCCGGGCTGGCGCATGCCGCCGCGCGCGCGCCGCTGCTCGAACCCGGCCCCGACGATGCCGGCAGCGACGAGCCCGAAGCGCCGCCCGACGGCGACGCGGCCCCGCATCCCGAACTGCTGGCACTGGCGCACCTGCGGGGTCCGCGCTTCGGCGATGCGATGCACGCCGTATTCGAGCACGCCGGACCGCAACCGCTGTGGCCGCAGCAGCGCGCGCTGGTTCTGCAGGCGCTGCGCCGGCAGGGATTGTCCGACACCGCCGGCGAGGACGGCGCGCGCGCGCTGGCGGCGCTGGTCGAGCGCGCGCGCCAGGCCGACCTCGGCGACGGCCTGCGCCTGGGCGCCATCGGCGCGACCGATCGCGTCACCGAACTGGAGTTCCTGCTGCCGCTGCATGACGTGCCGGTGACGGCGATCGAGGCCGCCGCGCGACGGCACGGCTATCCGCCGCTGTTGCCGGCAGGCGGCACGCGCAGGCTCAACGGGCTGCTCAAGGGCTACATGGACCTCGTGCTGCGCCATGACGGTCGCTATTACGTGCTCGACTACAAGAGCAACTGGCTCGGCGACCGCGTCGCCGACTACGCACCCGCGCGCCTGGCCACGGCGATGCGCGAGCAGCGCTATCTGCTGCAGATGCTGCTGTACACGGTGGCGCTGCACCGCTACCTGCGCGAGCGGTTGCCCGGCTACGACATCGCGCGCGACCTCGGCGGCGCGATCTATCTGTTCGCGCGCGCCGCGGGACTGGTGCCTGCAGCCGGCGTCCATCGCGAGTGTCCGCCGCCGGGGCTGATCGCAGAACTTGATGCGCTGTTCGCCGGTGCCGCGGAGCGTGCAGCATGAGCAGCGCGTTGCTGGAAGCGATCCTGCGCGCGCCGGGCGCGCCGTGGCGGGCGCTCGATCGGCACGTCGCGCGCTGGCTGGAGACGCACAGCGGCGAGCCGCTGGTCGCGCTCGCCGGCCTCGCCGCGGCGGCGGCCGAAGCGGCCGGCAGCGCCTGCGTCCATCTGCCGGCGCTGGCCGCGCGGCCGATCGCCGGCGACGGCACACCCGCATGGCCGGACTGGCCGCGCTGGCAGACCGCACTGCTCGCCAGCGCATGGGTCGATGCCGATCGCGGCGACAACGCGCGTCCGCTGGTACTGCGCGCGGGCGACTGCTATCTGCGCCGCAACTACGACCACGAAACGCGCCTGATCGCCGCGATCCGGGCCCGTTTGCGTCCGTCGCCGACCCGCGCCGCCGTGGATCGGCACCGCGATCTGGATGCGCTGTTCGGCGTATCGCCGGTCGCCCCGGACGAGCAGCGCCTGGCGGTTGCGGCCGCCCTCGACGGCGGCCTGTTCGTGCTAACCGGCGGACCCGGCACCGGCAAGACCAGCACCGTGCTGCGCCTGCTGCTGCTGTGGCTGCGCCAGCGCGGCGCGGGCGGCGGGCGGATCGCGCTGGCGGCACCCACCGGCAAGGCGGCGCAGCGCCTCGGCGAAGCGCTGGCGCACGGGCTGCCACCGCTGCGTGCGCGCCTGCCCGCGGAACCCTGGTTGCCGCTGCTCGACGCAATCGCCGCGCTGCGGCCACAGACCCTGCATGCGCTGCTCGGCGCCCGCCCCGACCTCGACGCCTTCTCGGCCGGCCCCGGCATGCCGCTGACGGCGGACCTGCTGGTGATCGACGAGGCATCGATGGTGGATCTGGCGCTGATGCGGCGCACCCTGGAAGCGTTGCGACCGGACGCCGATCTGGTGCTGCTGGGAGACGCCGGCCAGCTGGCTTCGGTCGAGGCCGGCTCGGTGCTGGCCGATCTGGTCGCCGCCGCGGACGCGGACGGCGTGCCGACCGTCGCGGCGGCGGATCGCCCGTCCGCATCCGGCGCCGCGCCGGCGGCGGCGACGACCGCCGCGGCGCCCCTGGCCGGTCGCGTGCTGCGTCTGCGCACCGTCTGGCGCGCATCCGGCGTCCTGCTCGATCTCGCCGCCGCGATCCGCGCCGGCGATGCGACGCGGGTGCGGGCGCTGGTTGCCGATCCGGCACACGCGCGGGTCCTGCATGCCGCCACCCTTGCCGATGCCGCGGCGCTGGCGCGGATGCTGCGCGCAGCGATCGATCCGCCGCACGGCACCGGCCTGTTCGACGAACTGCTGCAGGCGGCCAGTCCCGTGGCCGCGCTGGCCGCGCTGCGCGGCGTCCGCGTGCTGACCGCGCTGCGCTCGGGCACGTTCGGACAGCGCACGATCAATCACCTGATCGATGGCCTGCTGCGGCGACGTTTCGGTCTGGACACCGAGGACCCCTGGTACGCAGGCCGGCCGCTGCTGATCACCGCAAGCGAGCGCAGCCTGGGCCTGGTCAACGGCGATTCCGGCGTGGTTCATGCCGGCGCCGACGGTCTGCCACGCGCGTGGTTCGAGGGCGCGGGGGACCCGGAACCGCGCGCCCTGGCACCGCTGGCGCTGCCGGCGCACGAAACCGCCTACGCGATGACCGTGCACAAGAGCCAGGGATCGGAGTTCGAGCGCGCGGTCCTGATCCTGCCCGCGCTGCCGGGACGCGGGCTCAGCCGCGAGCTGCTCTACACCGGCGCCACGCGCGCGCGCCACCGGCTCGATCTGTGGGCCGGTGCCGGCGTGCTCGAAGCCGCGCTCGACACGCCCATGCAGCGCGCCAGCCGCCTGGCCGAACGCCTGCGCGCGGATGTCGACGGCAACGCCGGGCGCTGAACCGACCGCCGGAATCAGCCGACGCGCTGCCAACGGCCACCCGCCAGCTGGGCGACGCGGCCATCGAGTTCGAGCAGGGCCAGCTGCGCGGCCAGTGCCGCGCTGCCGGCACCGGTACGCGCGCACAACTCGTCCAGCGCCGCGGGCAGGTGACCCAGCGCGTCCAGCAGCGCCGTGGTCGCCGCGCCATCGACGATCACGGGCGTACCGGACACGGGTTCGGCAGCAAGCCGGCTGCGCAGCTCGGCACCCAGCGCGCGCGCCGCCGGCGCGAGCGCGGCGATCACCTCGACGGGGTCCTCGACCAGCATCGCGCCCTCGCGAATCAGCGCATGACAGCCGCGCGCCAGCGGGTTGCCGATCGCGCCCGGCAGCGCGAATACCTCGCGATCCAGCTCGACCGCCGCGCGCGCCGTGATGCGCGCCCCGGAGCGGACGCCGGCCTCGATCACCAGCACCCCCAGCGCCAGCCCCGCCAGCACTCGATTGCGTTGCGGAAAGTGCGCTGCCAGTGGCGGGCTTGCGGGGACGAACGGACTGACCACCGCGCCGCGTGCGGCGATCGTCGCGGCCAGTTCGCGATGGTGGCGCGGATAGACGCGATCGGCGCCAGTACCGACCACCGCCAGCGTGCCACCGGCATGCTCCAGCGCGGCGCGGTGCGCGGACGCGTCCACGCCCTCGGCGAGGCCGCTGGCGACGGTGAGGCCCGCCGCGGCCAGCGCGGCGGCAAACCGGCTGGCCAGCGCCAGTCCGGCCGGTGTCGCCGCGCGCGCGCCGACCACCGCCACCTGCGGCCGCAACAGCAATGCCGCGTCGCCGGCGACGAACAGCGCGATCGGGGCGCCGGGGCCGGACTGCAGTTGCGGCGGAAAGTCGGCCTCGTCGCAGCACAGCAGGCGATGCCCCGGCTGCTGCAGCCAGACCCGATCGGCTGCAAGGCGCGCGCGGTCGGGTGCCTTGACCCAGGCCCGCGCCGCCGCGGGCAGGACGCAATCCGGCCGCCGCAGCGCCGCACCGGCCGCCGACGCCGAGCCATGCCGCGCCAGCAGTGCCCGCAGTGCCACGGCGCCGAGGGTTGGCGTGCGCAGCAGGGAAAGCCAGTCATCGAGATCGGGGCGCAGGTCCACGCGCGCCAGTCTGAAACGCAAACGGCGCGGCAGCAGCCGCGCCGTGGCGTCGGAATCGGACTACGCCAGGATCAGTCGGGCATGCGCAGTTCGGCGCCCAGATGGACCGGCTTGACGCCATCCATCACCAGCCCGTAGCTGACGTGGTCGAAGGTGCGGAAGATCATCACATGGCCGATGAACTCGGCCGGCAGGGTCACTTCCTGGCCGAAGCTGCGTGCCTGGCCGGACGAGGCCACATCGTCGTGGATGCGCTCGCCCGGCTGGTACAGCGAGTAGGTCTGGCCGTTGTCGACGCCCTCGTCCTTGCCGGCCGACAGCGCCACCACCTGATGCGGACCGACTGCGTCCATGGCGTCGCTGAACGCGATCACGCGCATGTTCGGCGGCAATGCCCTGGGTGCATGCGGGTAGTAATCGGAATCGTAGGGATGCGTGTCCATCGGCAGGATGCGATCACCCTTGCGCAGCTCCATCGTCGACGACACCGCCAGCAAGGTCGAAGGATCGCCCGCGCGCAGCACCTCGACGGTCCCGATCACGGTGCCCTCATAGCCCAGCGCGTGCCCGCTCGACAGCCGATCGCGGTCCGCGTAACCCATCGCGTCGCGATGCCACGGGCCGGTGTACATCTCGACGTTGCTGTCCAGCGATTGTCCGATCTGGTCGCGGAAACCCGCGTCCGGGTGGAAGGTCAGGAACACGTGGCTGGGCCGCACCACCGCGAAGCGTTCACCGGGCTTGGCGTCCAGTCCGCGCACGTAGACGAACTGCCCGGACACGCCGCGCAGCTGGTTTTCCTCGAAGCCGACCACGTAGGGGGCCTTGGCCAGGGCATCGCGATTGGAAAATACCCGGGTATCGGCCAGGAACGGCTTCAATCCGGCCAGCGGCAGCGGCGCGATCGCTTCGCCGAGATCGGTCCTGCGCACGCGCGGCTCAAGCCGCAGCACGCCTTGACCATTGCCGAGGTAGGCGAGATTGAGCACATCACCGGGGTAGATGCGGTGCGGGTTTTTCACCTGCGGATTGGCCTGCCAGATTTCCGGCCACAGCCAGGGCTTGCGCAGGAAGTGCGCGGAGATGCTCCACAGCGTGTCGCCTTTGCGCACGGTGTAGGAGGCCGGCGCGTTGGCGCGCAGGTCCGACGTGGCGGCGAAAACGGCCAGCGAGCACAGCATGCCGGCGAGAAGCGCAAGGGATTTCTTAAGCATGGCTGGCAATTCCCCGTTCCCCCTAGGGTTTCTGGAGTGTAGCCCAGCCCGATAGCGCGGACAATCGTCGTCCGGGCCAGCCTCGCGCCAGTCCCGGGACAGGCTTACAATGCGAAATACTAGGGGCGGAATGGCTTGCATTCCGACGATTCGTCCGCAGTTCCGCCCCGGAAACGACCATGGCCCAGCTCACGATCCTCGAATATCCGGACCCGCGCCTGCGCACCATCGCGCAGCCGGTGACCGTGTTCGATCCTGCGCTCAAACGGTTCGCGGCGGACCTGCTCGAGACCATGTACGCCGCGCCCGGCATCGGGCTGGCCGCCAGCCAGGTGGATGTGCACCGGCGCGTGCTGGTCGCCGACGTCAGCGAGGACAAGGACGACCCGCGCGTGCTGGTCAATCCGCGCATCCTCGACCGCGAGGGCGTGCAGGTCTACCAGGAAGGCTGCCTGTCGGTGCCCGGCATCTTCGCCGACGTCGAGCGCGCCGACCGCATCGTGGTGCAGGCGCAGGACACCGATGGCGTGACCTTCACCCTCGAGACCGACGGCCTGCTGGCGGTGTGCATCCAGCATGAGATGGACCATCTCGACGGCAAGCTGTTCGTCGACTACCTCTCGTCGCTCAAGCGCGCGATGGTCCGCAAGAAGCTCGAGAAGCAGCGCCGGCAGGCCGCGCCTGCGGCAGCTTCGGCCTGAGGCTTCCCATGCCCGGTCACCTGCGCGTGGTGTTCGCCGGGACACCGGAATTCGCCGTGCCCTGCCTCGACGCCTGCCGCGCCGTCGCCGGAATCGAGCTGATCGCCGTCTATACGCAACCCGACCGGCCCGCCGGTCGCGGCCGCCAGCTGGCGGCCAGCGCGGTCAAGCACGCGGCACTGGACGCGGGGCTGGCGGTCGAGCAACCCGAATCGCTGAAGACCGCCGCCGCGCAGCAGCGCCTGCGCGAGCTGGCGCCGGACCTGCTGCTGGTGGTGGCCTACGGCCTGATCCTGCCGCGCGCGGTGCTGGCGGTCCCGCGTCTGGGGTGCTGGAACGTGCATGCCTCGCTGCTGCCGCGCTGGCGCGGCGCGGCGCCGATCCAGCGCGCCCTGCTCGCCGGCGACGCCGAGACCGGCGTCTGCCTGATGCAGATGGAGCCGGGCCTCGACACCGGTCCGGTGCTGCTGACGCGGCGCACGCCGATCGCTGCCGACGACACCGGCGGCCGCCTGCACGATCGCCTGGCCGCACTCGGCGCCAGCGTGCTCGGCGAAGGTCTGGCCCGGGTCGCGCGCGGCGAAGCGCTCGCGGCCCGTCCGCAGCCGGAGATCGGTGTCACCTACGCACACAAGCTGGACAAGGCCGAGGCCGTGCTCGATTTCGCCGAACCCGCCGTGGCGCTGGCACGCAAGGTGCGTGCCTTCGATCCCTGGCCGGTGGCCGAGGCCGTGCTCGCCGGCGAGCGCCTGCGCGTCTGGGCCGCGCTGGCACTGCCCGGCCACGCGGACGCGGCCCCCGGCACGCTGCTCGGCGCCAGCCGCGACGGTCTCGACCTCGCCACCGGCAGCGGCATCCTGCGCATCACGCGGGTACAGCGTGCCGGGGGCCGCCCGCTGCCGGTGGCGGATTTCCTCAACGCGCGTCCCGAACTGCGCAGCCGCGCATGAACGATCCGCGCGCCCTCGCGGCACAGGCACTGGCCGAGGTGGCACTGCGCGGCGCCTCCCTGCGCGAAGTGCAGGCGCGCATGGCGCCGGCGCTGGCTGATCCGCGCGATCGCGCCCTGCTGGCGGCGCTGCTGCACGAAGGCGCGCGCTACTGGCTGCGTTACGACGCACTGCTGGCGCGCCTGCTCGAGCGCCCGCTGCGCACGCGTCTGCCGGCACTGCACGCGCTGCTGATCCTGGGCCTGGTGCAGATCGAGCGCATGCGCCTGCCGGAGTACGCCGCGGTGGCAGCCACGGTGGAGGCCGCGCGCGCGCTCGGCCACGGTCACCAGTCGGGACTGATCAACGCGGTGCTGCGACGTTTCCTGCGCGAGCGCGCCGCGCTCACGGCCGTACTCGACGCCGATGCGGTCACCCGCCATGCGCTGCCGCGCTGGCTGCTGGACGCGATCTTGCGCGACTGGCCCGGTTCGGCCGCCGCCGTGCTGGCGACGATCAATGTCGAGGCGCCGCCGACGCTGCGCGTCAACCGTCGCCGCGCCGACCGCGATACGACGATCGCCGCACTCGCCGCCGCCGGTCACGCCGCGCGTGCTCATCCCTGGCTGCCTGATGCCGTGCTGCTCGAAGCCAGCACCGACGTCACCCGCCTGCCCGGCTGGAGCGAGGGTGCGATCGCGGTCCAGGACGGTGCCGCGCAGATCGCCGCCGATCTGCTCGACGTGACGCCCGGCCTGCGCGTGCTCGACGCCTGCGCGGCGCCCGGTGGCAAGGCCTGTCACCTGCTCGAGCGCACCGACCTCGATCTGCTGGCGCTCGATCGCGAACCGGAACGCCTGGTCCGTGTCGCCGCCAATCTCGAGCGCCTCGGCCTGGGCGCGACGCTGCGTGCCGGCGACGCCGCGCAACCGGCGACGTGGTGGGATGGCCGTCCCTTTGATCGCATCCTGCTCGATGCGCCGTGCTCGGCCACCGGCGTGCTGCGCCGGCAGCCGGACGTGCGCCTGCACCGGCGCGCGACCGACATTCCGGCTCTGGCGCAGACCCAGCTCGGGCTGCTCGACGCGCTGTGGCCGCTGCTGGCGACCGGCGGCCGCCTGCTGTACGCGACCTGCTCGCTGCTGCGCGCCGAAAACGGCGCCGTCGCCACCGCGTTCGCCGCCGGACATGCCGATGCCGAAGGCGTGCCGATCGTGCTGCCCGCGGGCCGCGCCGACGGCCCCGGCTGGCAGGTCCTGCCCGGCGAGGACGGCCTCGACGGCATGTACTATGCCGCGTTCGTCAAGCGCACCGGCAGCGGTTCGATGCGCTGATCCCCGGGGTGCGAGCGGGCCGATGCGCGTCAACGTGATCGTCTGGGACAACGGCTTCGGCCTGACCCGCCACCTGCGTCTGCTGGGCGGCGCGCTGACCGCTGCCGGCCACCAGGTGCATGTCAGCGCCCTGCGTCGCGGCAAGCTGCGCAAGATCCTGCGCCCGTGGAAACTGCGCGCGCGCATCGCCTGGCAACACCTGCGGGGTGACGACCCGCGCCGACGCTACGACCTCAACATCATGATCGAGCACGTGCGCCCGGAATACGCGCCGATCGCGCGGTGCAATGTGCTGCTGCCGCATCCGGAATGGTTCCTCGACAGCGACCGCGACGCGCTGGCGATCATCGATCACGTGTTCGCGCAGACCCGGCACGCGCAGACGCTGTTCGGGCAACTCGGCTGCCGCGTCACCCACACCGGCTTCACCAGCGAGGATCGCCTCGATCGCGCGGTGCCGCGCGAGCGGGCTTTTTTCCATCTCGCCGGGCGCAGCCAGAACAAGGGCACCGAGCGCCTGCTGACGCTGTGGCGGCGGCATCCGGAATGGCCGCGGCTGACCGTGGTCCAGAATCCGCGCACGGCACTCCCCGGCGCCGCCGCGGCCAACATCGACCATCGCGTCGACTATCTCGACGATGCCGAGCTGCAGCGCCTGCAGAACGCGCACGCGTTCCATCTGTGTCCGTCGGAGACCGAGGGGTTCGGCCATTACATCGTCGAGGCGATGGGCCTGGGCGCGCTGGTGATCACCCTCGACGCGCCGCCGATGCACGAACTGGTGACGCCCGAGCGCGGCCTGCTGGTGGCCGCCGGCCGCACCGGCACGCAAAATCTGGCGACGACCTATTTTTTCGATGAAGCCTCGATGGAGGCTGCCGTGGAGCGCGCGCTGGCGCTGAATGACGCCGCGATCGCGCGCCTCGGCGCGGCCGCGCGCGCCTGGTTCGAGGGCAACGACGCGGCGTTCCGCATCCGTCTCGACGCCGCGGTGCGTGCGGTGGCCGCAGACTGATGCCTCAGACGGGCTGCGCGTACATCCAGCGCAGCGTCTCGGCGAAGGCGATCGGCGGCAGCGCGCCGATGCAGGCGCGCAGGCGCGCATCCGATCCGACCAGGCGCCGCACCTCGTGGCTGCGCACGAAGGCGGGATTGACCCGCACCTCGATCGCGTAGCCGGCGATCTCCGCCATCATCGCCAGCACCTCGGCGAGCGTGCTGGCATGCCCGCTGCACAGGTTCAGCACCGCGCCCGCCGGCGCCGCCTCGAGCAGCCGCACATACGCCACCGCCACCGCGCGCACGTCGAGAAAATCGCGGGCGACGTCGATGTTGCCGAGCTCGATCGCGCGCGCGCCGCGCCGGAAGTGATCGACGATCTTCGGGATCAGGAACTGCGCGCCCTGGCCGACGCCGGTGTAGTTGAACGGCCGCACCAGGGTGATCGGCAGGCGGTCGAGCCACAGCCGCGCCATGTATTCCATGGCGAGCTTGCTGACCGCGTAATCGTTGCTCGGCGCCGGCGGCGTTTCCTCGTCGATCGGCTCGACGCCGGCATTGCCGTAGACATTGGCACTGCTGGCGAGAATCACCGCACGCGGCGGCTGCGGCAACGATGCCAGCGCGGCCAGCAGATTGCGGGTGCCGGCGACGTTGACCCGATACAGCGACTCGACGTCGTCGTGCGCCACGAAGGCGATCGCGGCGAGATGGATCACGGCGTCGGGTGCGGCCGCGTTCACCGCCGCGTTGAGTGCGTTGCGATCGAGCAGGTCCACCGGCTGCCCGGAACCGGACTGCGTCTGCGCCAGACCGATCACCTCGTGGCCGGCGGCCTCCAGTTCGCGGCGCACGTAGTGCCCGGTGAAGCCGCTGTGCCCCGTCAGCAGGATCCGGCGGCGCGCCGGCTCAGTGCGAGAAGCCATGCGCGACCCGCCGCAGATCCGCCTCGATCATCATCGCGCACAGCTGCTCCAGCGTGGTCTGCGGCGCCCAACCGAGCTCGGCGCGCGCCCGGGCGCCGTTGCCGATCAGCAGATCGACCTCGGCCGGACGATGGAAGCGGGGATTGACGCGCACCAGCACTCGGCCACTGCGGGCATCGATGCCGGTCTCGTCAAGGCCGGCGCCACGCCAGGCCAGATCGAAGCCGGCTGCGTGAAAGGCCATGGTCACGAAATCGCGCACACTCTCGGTACGGCCGGTGGCCAGCACGTAGGTCTCGGGCACGTCCGCCTGCAGCATCCGCCACATGCCCTCGACGTACTCGCGGGCGTAGCCCCAGTCACGCTTGGCGTCGAGGTTGCCCAGTTCGAGCACGTCGAGTCGGCCGAGCTTGATGCGCGCGGCGGCGTCGGTGATCTTGCGGGTGACGAACTCGCGCCCGCGCAGCGGCGACTCGTGATTGAACAGGATGCCGCTGGCGCCGAAGATGCCGTAGGACTCCCGGTAGTTGACCGTGGCCCAGTGCGCGAACAGCTTGGCGACGCCGTACGGACTGCGCGGATAGAACGGCGTGCGTTCGTCCTGCGGAACGCTCTGCACCTTGCCGAACATCTCCGACGTCGAGGCCTGGTAGTAGCGGATGCCCGGATCGACCGCGCGGATCGCCTCGAGCAGGTTCAGCGCGCCGATGCCGGTGATGTGCGCGGTGGTCACCGGCTGGTCGAAGGACACGCCGACGAAGCTCTGCGCGGCGAGGTTGTAGACCTCCTGCGGCCGCCATTGCTGCAGCAGACGCATGCTGCAGCCGGGATCGGTGAGGTCGTATTCGACCAGCGTCAGCTGCGGATGCTCGGCGACCCCGAGTTCCTCGATGCGCCAGAAATTGACCGAGCTGGTGCGGCGGTAGGTGCCGACCACGTGGTAGCCCCGGGCCAGCAGCAGTTCGGCGAGATAGGCCCCGTCCTGGCCGGTGATGCCGGTGATCATGGCGGTTTTCATCGATTGCGCTCCCAGAGGCCGGCAGCTCCAGCTGCGCCCAGGTGCCCAGTTTCGCATGCGTCGGGGGAATCGCCGACAGGCGGCGGTCGCGAGCAACGGCGCGGCGGATCGTGGCGGCCGCTGTCAACCGTGACCTGCGGCACGCGTTGGTTCAGTCGCGAGACAGGGTTTTCACATGCTCGCCGGGCATACTCGAACCCGCATCAGGGGGAAGGAGCCTGTCCGCAGTCTTCGCGGACAGAGCGCGTTTCGCGATAAAGGAGCCGTCGCATGACATCCGTCAACCTGATCGTACGCGACAACGGCTTCGGCCTGTCGCGGGATTTCCGCCTGCTGGGCTCGGCCTTGCGCCAGCATGGCTGCGACGTGGCGATCACCGCGCTGGGCGTCGAGGATGAACGTCGAAGACGCAGCCGGCACATGCGCACCTTCGTGCGCGCGCAACGCTTCGTCCATCACCTCGGGGCGCGCATCCGGCCGCCGCGGCAATTCGATCTCAACGTGATGTTCGAGCACGTCTGGCCCGATCGCCTGCTGCATGCCCGTCGCAATGTCGCCTTGCCGAACCCCGAGTGGTTCGATCGCCGCGATCTGCGCTACCTCGAGCGGATCGACGCCATATGGGCCAAATCGCGCAACGCGCTCGGCATCTTCGAGCAACTCGGCTGCCATGCCCTGCGTCTGGGTTTCGACAGCGAGGACCGTCTCGATCCGTCGGTGCGCCGCGAACGCAGCTTTTTCCATCTTGCCGGCGCCAGCCGCACCAAGGGCACGCGCCGGCTGATCGAGCTGTGGAGACGGCATCCCGAGTGGCCGACGCTGACGGTGCTGCAGGATCCGCGCGAGGCCTGGGCGGTGCCGCGGACGTCCAACGTCCAGCATCGCATCGAGTATCTCGACCCGGCGCAAACGGCCCAATTCCGCGAGCTCAAGCGGCTGCAGAACCAGCATGCCTTTCATGTGTGCACCTCCGAGACCGACGCCTGGGGCCACTATCTGGTCGAAGCACTCGGCGTGGGTGCGGTGACGATGACGGTGGATGCGCCACCGATGAACGAGCTGATCACGCCCGAACGCGGCCTGCTGGTGCCCTACGGCAAGACCGAACCGATGGCATTGGCGACGCGCTACTTCTTCGACGAGGCGGCCATGGCCGACACCGTGCGGCGCGCCATCGCGCTCGGCGACGCCGAGATCGCGGCCCTGCGCGAGCGCGCCCGTGCCTGGTATGACGACAACCGCAGCGCGTTCGTGCGCCGTGTCGGCAGCGCGCTCGAGTCCACCCTGCAGTGAATCGCGTCGCCTCGCTGCCGACCGCGCTCGCGGCGGCGGGACTGGCACTCGCTGCACTGTTCGCGGCCACGCGGTTCCCGCAACCGCTCAGCGCCAGCTACGGCACTGACCTGATGCTGCTGGCGCTGCTGCTGTCCGGCCGCACACCGTGGCATGAGCTGGCCGCGCATCCATTCGCGCGTCTGCTGCTGCTGTTCGCGGTCTACGGCGTCGCGCAGGCGGCGCTGGCGGCGCAGCGCGTGCCTGAGATCGGCTTCCTGGCGCAGCTCAGCGCCGTCACGGCTCCGGTCAAGCTCGGCGCCTTCGCCTGCGTGATCGGCTGGTGGCTGGCCGAACACCCGCGCTGGGCCTGGCCGGCGCTGGCACTGATGCTGGCGGGGATGGCGCTGTGGACCTTGGTGCAGCTGCCCTGGGGCGACCTCGCCGCGCTCGCCAGCGGCAGCCTGCGCCTGCGCCTGGGTTATGCCGAAAATCTGGTCGGCATGCTGGCCGCGATCGCGGTGCTGGGCCTCGTCCTGCAGGTGCAGCGTGCACGCCGGCCGGCACCGGCGATCGCGCGCGCCGCCGCGATCGCGACACTGACGCTGGGGCTGGTCCTGTTTTCCGCCGTGCTGCTGTTCGCGCAATCGCGTGGCGCCTGGCTGGCGCTGGCGCTGACCCTGCCGCTGGCGTCCATCGGGCTGCGGCACGTCGCTGCGGAGCCTGCAAGCCGCCGTGACCGCATCCTGCGTGCAGTGGCCGGCCTGCTGGCACTGCTCCTGGTGGCAGGGTTCCTGGACCAGCCGCAGATCAGCGCGCGTCTGCACGGCGGCTGGACCCTGGTGCAGGCGCTGCTGAATGGCGATCGCACCGTGCTGGCGACATCGTCGGTCGGGCTGCGCCTGGACCTGTACGCGCTCGGCATCCGATCCTGGCTTCAGGCACCACTGCTCGGCTGGGGCCTGCGCAGCGTCGGCCCGCTGATCGCGGCGTCGGGACTGCGCTGGGGCAGCTACGTGCCGCCGCATCTGCACGACGCCTACCTGCAGATCGCGGTCGGTCTCGGCGCAATCGGGCTGGCGCTGCTGACGGCGATGTCCGGCGTGCTGCTGCGCGACCTGTGGCGCGCGCGGCGTCTGCCGCAACTCGATCCGCTGCTGTGCCGGACCCTGCTCGGCAGCCTGGCGATCGTGCTGATCGTCAACGCTTTCGACTTCCTGCTGTGGAGCAACGGCTACATGCGCGCGCCGCTGATGATCCTGCTCGGCGCCGCGCTGGGCGTGTCTTTCCGCCTGCGCCGGCTGGCTGCTAGCGGCCCGCCTGCCGCTGCAGCAACCACAGGCGGATGAACTTCTGGCGCACGTAGCTGGCCTCGACACTGGCGTAGACCAGGCCGCGCCAGCCGTCGCGAAAGCCGCCGCGCAGCAGATAGCCGCGCAGGAAGCGCCAGGCGGGGTTGATCAGGATGTTGGCGATGCGCGCGCGGCGCCCCGTGGCATGCAGGTGCGCGGCCATCATCCGCGCGTAGCGGTCCAGGCGCTGCAGCTGATCGTCGAGCGAGCGGTAGGCGTGATGCTCGAGATCGCCGGCCAGCGTCGCCACGTCACCCTCGACCTCGACGTGCTCGTGGATCTCGCGGTCGCCGCGAAAACCGCCGCGGCGACGGTCGAACAGCCGCAGCACGCGGTCGGGATAGGCGTTGCCGTGGCGCAGGAAGGCGCCGAAGTATGCGGTTGCGCGCGCGCAGCGGTAGCCGGCGGCGGCGAAACCGGCGTCACGCGCGGCCTCGATGCTGGCGCGCAGCGCCGGCGTCACCCGTTCGTCGGCGTCGAGGAACAGGATCCAGTCGTGGCGGGCATTGCGCACGGCGTGATCCTTCTGCGTGCGATAGCCGTCGAAGGTCCGCAGCAGCACGCGCGCGCCGTGCGCGGCGGCCAGCTCGCGGGTGGCGTCGGTCGAGCCCGAGTCCACCACCACGATCTCGTCGCAGAACGCCAGCGAGTCGAGGCAGGCCTCGATGCGGTCGGCCTCGTTGAGGGTGATCACGCAGGCGGAGATCGACGGACGGGAAGGCATCGGCGTGGCGGTCGCTGCGATGCGCCCAGTGTAGCCGCGGCCGGAGCGCGCACAGCGCTCGGGTAAACTGCGACCGCCCTCCTCCGCGGCGAATGCACGATGCACGCCCATCCCTACCGCCGCGACGCCCTGCGCGCGCTGTGGCCCTGGCTGCCGCTGTGGCTGACGGTCGCGCTGGTCGCGATCTTCCAGCACGGCCCGATGCCGATCTTCTCCACTCGCACGCTGTCGGTGGCTTGGGCGATGTGGCACGGCCATCACTTCCTGGTGCCCTACCTCAACGGTGCGCCCTACAGCGACAAGGCGCCGCTGCTGTTCTGGCTGATCCATCTCGGCTGGGCGGTGGGCGGCGTCGGCGACGTCTGGCCGCGCCTGCTCGAGGTGCTGATCGGTGCGGTCGAGCTGGTGCTGGCGGCGGCGCTGGCGCGCCGGCTGTTCCCCGATCGCCCCTGGGTCGGCCGCGCGACGCCATGGCTGCTGATGGCGTTCGGCTACGGTTTTCTGTTCGGCCTGCAGATCATGTACGAGGTACTGCTGGCCGCCTGCGTGCTGGGCGCGCTGCTGGCGCTGACGCCGGGGCCGCGGCGCGAGTCGCCACGCTTCGGCTGGTTCGCGCTGGCGGTCGGCCTGGGCCTGCTGACCAAGGGCCCGGTGATGCTGCTGCACGTGGTCTTCCCCTGGCTGCTGGGTCCGCTGTGGAACGACTGGGCGCGGCGCGAGCGCCGGCGCTGGTATCTCGGCGGCACGCTGGCGCTGCTGGCCGGCGTGGCGATGCTGCTGGCGTGGGCGCTGCCGGCGGCCTGGACCGGCGGGGCGGTGTATCGAAACCAGCTGCTGTTCCATCAGACCGCCGGTCGCGTGGTGGATGCGTTCGCGCACGCCAAGCCGTTCTGGTGGTATCTGCCGCTGCTGCCGGTACTGATCTTCCCGTTCGCGCTGTGGCCGCGGGCGTGGGCGGCGCTGGGTCTGCTGCGGCGGCCGTTCGAGCCGGGACTGCGTTTCCTGTTCGTCTGGCTGGGCCCGCTGCTGCTGGCCTTCTCGCTGGTCAGCGGCAAGCAGCCCTACTACCTGCTCCCGGATTACGCCGGCTTTGCCCTGCTGCTGGCGGCTGCCGTGGCGCATCTGCGCGAGCGCCACGTCGGCCTGGCGCGCAACGCCTGGCTGACGCCGTGGCCGCTGGCGCTGGCCAGCTTCGCGCTGGCGCTGGCGCTGATCGCGCTGCCGCAGCTGGTCGCCCGCGGGCAGGTCGCCAATCACTGGTTCGCGGCGCTGGCGCCGGTCAGTCCCGGCTTCGGCGTGATCTACCTGCTGCTCGGCCTGCTGTTGCTGTTGCGCGGGCGCGGCGAGCTGCGCCGCATCGCCTTCGCCGGCCTGGTCGGAGCCGCGGCCGCCAACGGCCTGTTCAGCCTGACCCTGTGGCCGGCATTCGATCTGCAGCCTGCGTCCACGTTGCTGGCGCGCGCCGAGGCGCAGGGCCGGCCGATCGCCAATCTCGGCCTGTATGACGGCCAGTACCACTATCTGGGCCGGCTGACGCGGCCGATCACCCGGCTCGACGATGGCCAGGCGCTCGCGAACTGGGCCGCTGCGCATCCCGATGGCCTGATCATCGACTACCCGGCACGCCTGCAGCCGGTCGATCTGCGCGATGCGCTGTACGTGCAGCCGTTCCGGGCGGTCTGGCTGGTGATCTGGCCGGCGCCCAGTCTGGCCGCGCTGCGTGCGGGCCGCACGCCTCCCGAACCACGCATACCGACGGTGCTGTATCCGCCCACCGACGCGCGCTATCGCGCGCTGCGCTGAGTCCGTTCACGCCATGGGTCCGGATGCCATCGCCCGTCTGCGCGCCCAGTGCGGCGGCCCGCGCGACGGCGCACTGCTGCGGTTCGCGCTGGGCCAGGCGTTGCTGGCGGCCGGCGATGCCGCGGCCGCGGCGACCGAACTGCGCGCCGCGGCGGGCTTCGATCCGCATTATTCGGCCGCATGGAAGCTGCTGGGGAGGGCCTTGCAGGCGAGCGGCGATCGCGACGGCGCGGCCAACGCCTGGCGTTCGGGCATCGCCGTCGCCGAGGCCCGCGGTGACGTGCAGGCGGCAAAGGAGATGCGGGTGTTCCTGCGCCGCGTCGAATCGGCCTGACGCGGATCAGGCGCCGCGCGGCGCCGCGGTCACCGGCGCGCCCGGCGGGCGGTCCGACCAGCGCCGGTAGGTCCACTGATACTGGGTGAAGGCGCGCTCGACGCAGGCCTCGACGCCGCGATTGAGCGCGCCGGCCGCGATGACCGGATCGGCATCGGTCAGGGCGTCGGGTGCTGGCAGGAAATGGAGACGGAACCCCGCCCCGCGCGGCAACCGCTGCATGAAGGCGAACAGCACCGTGGCTCCGGTGCGCGCCGCCAGCCGCGGCAGCAGCACCATGGTCGTGCGCCGGAGTGCCGAAGAACGGCGCGAAGGTGCCCTCGCCGCCGCCCGGCTGCTGGTCGGGCAGGATGCCCACCACCCCGCCCGCGGCAAGACGCTTGTAGAGCACGCGCACACCGGCGCCGTCGGTGCGCACCTGCTCGGGCGCGAACTCGCCGCGCGCGCGCTTGAGCAGCGGCTCCCACTGCGCGCGCGGCGGCGGCCGGTAGAGGATGGCCAGCGCGGTGCGCGCGCCCAGCCAGTAATTGAGCAACTCCCAGCAGCCGAGATGCGGCGCGGCCACGATCAGTCCGCGGCCGCCGCGGCACGCGGCCTCGAACAGCTCCTGGCCCTCGACCTCGCGCACCAGCGCCAGCGCGCGCCGCGCGCCGCCGCCCCAGACCTTGCCCAGCTCCAACAGGCCCTTGCCGGTTTCGCGCAGACATTCGCGCGCCAGTACGGCGCGGGCCGCGGCATCGAGTTCGGGGCGCGCGATCGCCAGATTCTCCTCGACGTGCCGCCGTTCGCGCCGCTGCAGGCGCCAGACCAGCCCGCCCAGCGCCGCGCCCGCCGCGTGCAACGCGCGCAGCGGCAGCGCACCGGCCAGGCGCAGCAGTCCGTAGACGAGGGCGACCGTGGGGCGCATGCGGACTCCGGGAAAGCCGCGAGTGTAGCCGCGCTTGTGCCGGCGACGATGCGGTGCTATCACGCCGTGTCCCGCCGCCTTGCCGATGCCGCCGATGCCGTCCGGCCCGTTCGCCGCCGCTCCACGCCCGCGCCGTCCGCCAGGATGATCGCGCTGATCCAGCGCGTCAGCGAAGCTCGCGTCGAGGTGGACGCCGCGACCGTGGGCGCGATCGGCCCCGGACTGCTGGCGCTGGTCGCGGTCGAGCCCGGCGACGGCGAAGCGCAGGTGACGCGCCTGCTCGAACGCCTGCTCGGCTACCGCGTGTTCGCCGACGATGCAGGGCCGCATGAACCGCTCGCTTGCGGACACCGGCGGCGGCCTGCTGCTGGTCAGCCAGTTCACGCTCGCCGCCGACACCCGCAAGGGCATGCGCCCCGGCTTCGCCACCGCTGCGCCGCCGGCGCAGGCGCAGACGCTGGTTCGAGCGTCTGGTCGAGCTGGCGCGCGCGGCGCATCCGGGGGTGGAAAGCGGGCGCTTCGGTGCCCATATGAAGGTGCACCTGGTCAACGACGGGCCGGTCACCTTCTGGCTGCGAGGCGCGCTGAGCACCCAGCACGGCCTCACTGCCTCGACGTCGCCGGCAGATGCCATGGCCGACTTGCGTTCGATGCTGCTGGTCCACTGAAAACTGGTCAAAAATCATCAAATGCTATACTGATGCGGTTCCTGAACTCCCGGCGGTCCGGCATGGCTAACAAAGCTCCACGAGCAGCAGTCCGAAATCAAGCAGCTCATCACCAAGGGTCTGGAGCAGGGCTACCTGACCTACGCCGAGGTCAACGATCACCTGCCCGACGACATCGTCGATCCGGAGCAGATCGAAGACATCATCGGCGATGATCAACGGCGTCGGCATCGAGGTGCACGAGGTCGCGCCCGATACCGAGCCGCTGCTGCCGGACAGCGCCGGCCAGCCGGCACGGACGACGAGACCGCCACCGAAGAAGCCGTCGCCCTGCTCTCGGCCGTCGACGCCGAGGTCGGCCGCACCACCGATCCGGTGCGCATGTACATGCGCGAGATGGGCACCGTCGAGCTGCTGACCCGCGAAGGCGAAATCGCCATCGCCAAGCGCATCGAGGAAGGCCTGAACCAGGTGCAGACCGCGCTGGCCAGCTTCCCGCTGATCGATCCAGCTGCTGCTCGAGGAGTACGACCAGCACCTCGACGGCAAGAAGCGCCTGTGCGAGATCCTCGCCGGCTTCACCGACGTCGAGGTCGCCGCGGACCGGTGCCGCCGGTGGTGGCCCGGTCGAGGCCGTCGAAGTCGCCGATGTCGATCTGGCCGACGACGACGAAGGCCAAGGTCGAGGGCGACGAGGAGGAAGCCGGCGCCGACCGGTCCCGACCCGGAAGAGGTGCGGCGCCGCATGGAAGAGCTGCGCGCGTTCTACGCCAAGTTCCAGAAGGCCGCCGCCCAGACCGAGCCGGGATCGACGACAAGAAGCAGAAGGTGCGCGAGCAGATGGCCGAGGCGTTCCTCAAGCTCAAGCTGCCGTCGGCGCTGATCGACGGCTTCGTGCGCAAGCTGCGCGAAGTCGTCAACGACATCCGTCACCACGAGCGCGATGCTCATGGACATCTTCGTCAAGCACGTCGCGCATGCCGCGCGACGAGTTCCTGCAAGATCTTCCCAGCAACGAGACCAACCTCGAGTGGGCCGCCGAGCTCGGCCGCAAGCGCCAGAAGTGGTCGCCGACGATCAAGAACCGCCGCGACGCGATCGTCGCCGAGCAGGAAAAGCTGGCCGCGATCGAGCGCATGCTGTTCCTGCCGCTGACCGACATCAAGGAAATCAACCGCTCGCATGTCGATCGGCGAGGCCAAGGCCCGCCGCGCCAAGAAGGAAATGGTCGAGGCCAACCTGCGCCTGGTGATCTCGATCGCCAAGAAGTACACCAACCGCGGCCTGCAGTTCCTCGACCTGATCCAGGAAGGCAACATCGGCCTGATGAAGGCGGTCGACAAGTTCGAATACCGCCGCGGCTACAAGTTCTCGACCTACGCGACGTGGTGGATCCGCCAGGCCATCACGCGCTCGATCGCCGACCAGGCGCGCACCATCCGCATCCCGGTGCACATGATCGAGACGATCAACAAGCTCAACCGCATTTCCCGCCAGATGCTGCAGCAGTTCGGCCGCGAGCCGACGCCGGAAGAGCTGGCCAAGGAAATGGAGATGCCCGAGGACAAGATCCGCAAGGTGCTGAAGATCGCGAAGGAGCCGATCTCGATGGAAACCCCGATCGGCGACGACGAGGATTCGCATCTGGGCGACTTCATCGAGGACACCAACATCGAGTCGCCGGTCGACTCGGCGACCGAACACCGGCCTGATGGAAACCGTGCGCGACGTGCTCGCCGGGCTGACCCCGCGCGAAGCCAAGGTGCTGCGCATGCGCTTCGGCATCGACATGAACACCGATCACACGCTCGAAGAAGTCGGCAAGCAGTTCGACGTCACCCGCGAGCGCATCCGCCAGATCGAGGCCAAGGCGCTGCGCAAGCTGCGCCACCCGAGCCGCTCGGAGCAGCTGCGTTCGTTCCTCGATACCGAGTGACGCACGGCGTACCTTGAGGATCGACCGACGCCCGCGAATCGCGGGCGTCGTGCTGTGCGGCAGCCGCTACACTGCCGGCATCGGCATGCGGGCCTGTAGCTCAATGGTCAGAGCACGGGACTCATAATCCCTTGGTTCCAGGTTCGAGTCCTGGCGGGGCGAGGTGACGCGCCTGCGGACTGCCAGTGGCAGTCCGCGCGGAGCCGAGCGCCCGCGCAGGGAAGCGCGGGCGGGCGCACGCACCAGGGAAGGGTGATGCGACAATCGCCGCGAGGGCCTGTAGCTCAATGGTTAGAGCAGGGGACTCATAATCCCTTGGTTCCAGGTTCGAGCCCTGGCAGGCCCACCATCTCGCGACCGACCCTCCCTGGTTCCGCACCCCGGCCCCGGACCTCCCAGTCCGGGCGCTCGACTTCGCTCAACGTTTCCGTGATTCACCGGGATTGGACCCTCCTGCGCGGTAAGCGCCCGGTCACCGCACCTGTTATCTGACGCAGTTGCTGTTGCACGCTCGCGTGGGATCACGACGAGGTGCAGCGATGGCGGCAAGCGAGGCGACGCAGCGGTGGGCGGTGCATGTGCAGCGGTGGCGTGAGAGCGGCCTGACGCAGGCGGCGTACTGCCAGCAGCACGATCTCAACCGGCACACGCTGACGTATTGGAGCTGGCGGTTACGCCGTGAGGCGGAGACGGCGCGGGATGTGCAGGAAGCGACGCCCGCACTGCTGCCGATCCGGGTGGCGATGACGGCGGTGAGTTGCGGTGCGCTGGCCGCGCCGCCGGACCTGGCGTTGACGTGGCCGAGCGGGTTGCGCCTGCAGCTGCCGGTGGCGACGGACGCCGGATGGCTGGCGGCGCTGTTGCGGGGCCTCGGATGCTGACGCCATTGCAGTGGTGGCTGGTAGTGGCGCCGATGGACCTGCGCTGCGGGATGGATCGATTGCTGGTGCACGTGCGCACGGCGCTGGGCCGGGATCCGTTCGATGGCAGTGCGTACGTGTTTCGCAACCGCAGCGGATCGCGGCTCAAGGTGCTGTATGGGGATGCGCACGGGATCTGGCTGTGCGTGCGGCGTCTGCACGAGGGACGCTTCCTCGGTCCGCCGCCGGGATCCGAGACCTGCACGCTGAGCGCGGAGCAGTGGGCCTGGCTGTGCGCGGGGGTGGACTGGCGGCGGCTGAGCCAGGCGCCGCCGCGCGAGGCACGGATCTGACGCGCCGCTGACGCTGGACTCGCAACATCGTATGTGGCGCATCGACGTTTGGACGTCTAAACTGCGCGCATGGATTCCACGCAGCTGGCTGCAATCACCGACGCCGACGTGCTGCGCGGGATCGTCGCCCAGGCACTCGATCAGATCGCTGAGCGCGATCAATCGATCGCGCATTTCACGACCGAGATCGCGCGCCGCGACCACACGATCGCCTACAAGAGTGCCGAGATCGCGCGGCTGACGGCGGAGATCGCGCGACTGCGGCGGGTGCAGTTCGCGGCGCGCTCGGAAAAGATGGATCCGGATCAGCGGGCGCTGTTCGACGAGGCGATGGCGGCCGACCTCGCGGCGGTGGAAGTCCAGCTGGAGGCGCTGCAGTCCCCGACCGCCCCGCGCTACGCCGCCGAAGCGGGCACCGCTGCCGGCCGAGCTGCCGCGGGTCGAGACCCGGCACGAGCCGGCATCGTGCACCTGCGCCGAGTGCGGAGCCGCCCTGGTCCTGATCGGCGAGCACGTCAGCGAGAAGCTCGACTGCAAGCCGCTGGAATTCTTTGTCCGCCGCGCGGTGTATCCGCAGTACGCCTGCCGGACCTGCGAGACGGTCACCGCCGAGCCGGTGGCACCGGCGATCATCGACCGCGGCATCGCCGCCCCGGGCCTGTTGGCCCAGGTGGCGGTGAGCAAGTACCTCGATCACCTGCCGCTGTACCGGCAGGAAGCGATCTATGCCCGCAGCGGCGTGGCGCTCGGGCGCACGACCCTGGCCGAGTGGATCGGCGCCATCGGGGTCGCCCTGCAGCCGCTGGTCGATGCACTGCGGCGTGAACTGCTGACCCGCCCGGTGCTGCACGCCGACGAGACCCCCGTCGCCCAGCTCGATCCGGGCCGTGGCCAGACCAAGCGCGCCTACCTGTTCGCGTTTGCGGCCGGGGACGACGACGCCAGTGCGACGCCCATCATCCTGTTCGACTACTGCGCCAGCCGCAGTGGCCAGCACGCGCAGCGCTTCCTGGGCGACTGGCGCGGCAGGCTGATGGTTGATGATTTTTCAGGCTACAAGGCGCTGTTTACTTCCGGCATCACCGAGCTCGGCTGCTGGGCCCACGCCCGGCGCAAGTACTACGACCTGCACCAGGCCAGCGGCAGCCCGGTGGCGCAGGAGGCGCTGAACCGGATCGCGGCCCTGTACCGAGTGGAAGCGGCAGCCAAGGACCTGACCGCCGAAGACCGGAAGGCCTACCGGCAGGAACACGCCGCGCCGCTGCTGCACGCGATGAAGGTCTGGCTGGACGATCTGCGCCCCAGGGTGCCCGGTGCCAGCGGCACGGCCAAGGCCATCGACTACACGCTACGCCGCTGGAGTGCGCTGACGCGCTACCTCGAGGACGGCCGCGACCCGATCGACAACAACCGCATCGAAAACGCGATCCGGCCCATTGCCCTTGGTCGCCGGAACTGGCTGTTCGCCGGTTCCGAACGGGCCGGCCAGCGCGCGGCGGCGATCATGAGCCTGCTGGCCACCGCCAAGGCCAACGGTCACGACCCGCATGCGTGGCTGACCGACGTGCTGACGCGCCTGCCGACCACGCTCGATCGCGACATCGACACCCTGCTGCCGATCTCCTGGCAGCCTGCCGCCTGATCGCTACACGTGCACACGCCACCGCACAAGGTGGCGTGGGCGCACGCTTACGCTTATCCGGTAGCACGGCATGCTTCCGCGGCCTGTGCGCTGGGAGCTGCCGATAGCGGCCCGCGGTCCATCATCCAGGAAGCAGGGCGAGCAGTTGCTGCCGCGCTGCGCGATGTGCCGCGTAAGCGCCCGGCCACCGCACCTGTTTCTCGACGCAGCTGCTGCTGCACGCTCGCGTGGGATCACGACGAGGTGCAGCGATGGCGGCGAGCGAAGCGGCGCGGCGATGGGCGGTGCATGTGCAGCGGTGGCGTGAGAGCGGTCTGACGCAGGCGGCGTACTGCCAGCAGCACGATCTCAACCGGCACACGCTGACGTACTGGAGCTGGAGGCTGCGCCGTGAGGCGGAGAGCGCGCGGGATGTGCAGGAAGCGACGCCCGCACTGCTGCCGATCCGGGTGGCGGCGCCGGTAGCCACGCCGCTGGACCTGGTGCTGACGTGGCCGAGCGGGTTGCGCCTGCGGGTGCCGGCGGCGACGGACGCCGCCGGTGGGCTGGCGGAGCTGCTGCGGGGCCTCGGATGCTCAGCCGACGCCGCTGCAGTCGTGGCTGGTGGTGGCGCCGATGGACCTGCGCGGCGGGATGGATCGATTGCTGGTGCACGTGCGCACGGCGCTGGGCCGGGATCCGTTCGATGGCAGTGCGTACGTGTTCCGCAATCGCAGCGGATCGCGGCTCAAGGTGCTGCTCGGGGATGCACACGGAATCTGGCTGTGCGCGCGGCGTCTGCACGAGGGCCGGTTCATCGGTCCGCCGCCGGGATGTCGGATCCGCAGAGCGCGTAACCGGGTCGGCCGACGCCCTACAGGCGCCATATGCGTCGCTGACGTGATGAGAGGAGATGGCTCATGGGCGCGACGTGATCGGATGGGCAGTCTGCAGCGGTGCCGAAGGAGACTGCGGATGCCGCGCGCCAGCCGAGACCCGATCTCGCCGCTGTGCCACAGCACGTGGTGCAGCGGGGGAATGATCGCCAGCCCTGTTTCTTCTCGGCCGACGACTACCGCCGCTACCTCGCCGGACTGCGCGAGTCGGCGATCCGCTACGACTGTGCCGTGCATGCGTATGTGCTGATGACCAATCACGTGCATCTGCTGGTCACGCCGTCGTCGGCCGGGGCGGTGTCGCGGATGATGCAGTGGCTGGGTCGGCAGTATGTGGGCTACATCAACGGGCGCTACCGGCGCACGGGGACGCTGTGGGAAGGTCGCTACAAGTCCTGCTGGTGGATGGCGAGCGCTATCCGCCGACGTGTTACCGCTATATCGAGATGAATCCGGTGCGGGCGGGCATGGTGGCCGACCCGCTGGACTACGCCTGGTCGAGTTATCGCGCCAATGCCTGTGCAGTCGCCGATGCCGTGGTGATCCCGCATGACGAGTACCTGCGCCTCGCCGCCGATGTGGAGCAGCGTTGCGCGGCTTATCGGGCGCTGTTCAAGGATGCGTTGGACGTCGACCGGCTGACGGAGATTCGCGCCTATGTGCAGCAACAGCGCGCGCTTGGCACACCGCGCTTCCAGCGCGAGATCGAAGCCGTTATCGGCCGCTGCGCCAGTGTGCGCGCTGCACACCGGCCACGGCGGTAGTCGGGTGCTGCGCGAAGTGGCTCTGACCCGCTTAGATCGCGGGGTCGTCGCCACACACATCGCGCCACAGGCAGTACATCACGGCGAATAGCACCATGAACGCCGTCAGCATCAGGGCAACGTAAAGCGGAATGAGCAACACCACGGCCAGCCATGCGCCGAGCAGCTTGCCGAGCAAGGCGATCACGATGGCCACGATCAGAAAGACGATGGCCGCGATGATCCAGGCCACCACGAGGCTCACCGCAAGCACCAGCAGCGGCAGCACGTTCTTCAACGCGCCGAGCAGGCCGTCACCGATGGCGCCGAACACGCTGCGCTGGCGCAGCGCGATCTGGGCAAGGCCGATCGCATAGAAGCCCATCATGAACAGGCCGAGCAGCATGATCATGACCATGGTGATGGCGAAGCCGGGCGGCAACCCCGCTGGCGCCAGCTGATGGTTGGCCTGCGCGGCCAGTGCCTGCCCGTACCAGCTGACCACGCCTCTTCCGGTGGCCGCGATGATGAGCGCGAGCAGGGCGGCGTAGAACGCCATGAATGCCAGGCCATAGCCGATCAGGCGCCAAGCCTCGCCCTGCCGATAGGGCCTGAAGATGTCGCGGGCGCGGCTCGATGCCCCGTGCTCGGCCGCGTCGATCACTTGCAGATAGCCCGCGTAGAGCGGCACCAGCAGCAGACCGATCAGCATGGAGATCAGCATGGTCCAGCCGAAGGTCGCCACGTTCAGCGGGGGGCCGTTGTCGATGACGTAAAACTTCATCGGCAGCGTGATCACCATCGACAGCAGGGCCGCCCCCATCAGCAAGGCCGCCCCTCCCAGCAACGGCCCGGGATGGCGGTAGATCACGCGGATGCCGCGTGTCAGCCAGCCAAGACCGGCCAACGGTCCCTTGAATCGTGTTGTCATGGTATCGCTCCCCCCGCGATGATCGGCGCCCCCGCGCCGTGTGGGCGAGCATAGGCGAAAAGGGGGGAGGGAAAATCGGATCAATGGGATCCGTCCACTTCTGAGCTTGTCGCAAGGGAGGTTTCAATGAATTCGATGAATCGAGCTGCCGCTTCGGGCCTCCGTTCCGGCAGGTCACCGCTCGTTGCCCTGGCTCTGCTGGGGCTCGTCCTGGCATGGCCGGCGGCCGCGAGCTCTGCTCACGCCCCGGTCCAGGCACCATCGATGCCTCGAAAGTCGCGGTCCATGCGCCGAACGGTCACCGCGACCGGCATTGCGCTGGACGCGCCGTGGAAGGTGAAGATCTATGAACTGGCCCACGGCAGTTTTCTGCACCCGGCCTGGGGGTGGCAGCATTCCGAACGCGACTATCGGATGGCCTTGCGGCTCGCCAGGGGCGACCATCTGGACGTGGACAAGGACGCGCTTTTCGCTGCGGCGTTCCTGCACGACATGGCGGCTGTTCGTCCGCTGCCAAGAAGACGGAGCACGGTCATGCGCGGCGCTGCAAAGCCCTGCGATCCTGAAAAGCGTGGGCTTTCCGATGCAGAAGATCGCCATCGTGCAGCAGGCCGAGATCGGGCACATGTTCTACAGCGATCCGGGGAGCGATCCGACGAGGCGATCGTGCTGCACGATGCCGACTCGCTCGATTTCCTCGGCGATATCGGTGCGGCGCGCATGATCGCGCTCACCGGCGCAAAGTCGCCCAGCTTCGCCCCGGCAATCAAGACGTTGCGCGGATTCCTGAAGTCCATTCCGCCGCGGCTCATCACCCGGACCGCTCGCCGCATCGGAGCGAAGCGCGCCACGGAACTCGAGGCCTTCCTCGACACGCTTCAGCGGGAAACCTTCGACGGCCGCGCGATGTGAACGCAGGGGCCAGGGTGCTGCTCCATAAAAGGGGACGGAGGCAATCAGATCGATTTGATTGCCTTCGTGCCCTTTATCCGGAGGCAAAAACGGGTCACCATGGACGGGACCTCACATCGCGCCAACCCCGATCCAAAACAGAGGATTGCAGCATGGCCGCCAACACGAAAACCGGCATCGAACCTGCATGCCGGTTCGCTACGATTCAACCACGATCGCCCTGCATTGGCTGACGGTCGTGCTCGTCGTCGTGCTGCTCGCACTGGCGGAAACCTGGCGCTTTCTCCCGCATGGCACGCCGCCACAAAGCAATTCCAGTCGCTGCATATCTCGCTGGGCATTGTGCTGGCCTTGGTGGTCGCGCGCGCCTGGCGTGGCGCGCCACACGCGGCAGGCGCCTGCCGGCCGCGGCCAGCGGCCTGCAGGGATGGGCCGCGAAGGCGATGGACTATGCGCTCACCTGCTGCTGGTTGCGCAAATCGTGCTGGGCTTCGGTCTTCGCTGGGCACAGGCAGAAGCCTTTCAGTTCTTCGGACTTTTTCCGCTGCAATTCGCGACGCGTCAGGCATGCCGCGCTGGATCACACCATCGGCAGTCTTCACGACACCGTGGCATGGGCCATCATCGTGCTCGCCAGTCTGCATGCCGCCATGGCGTTGATCCACCACTACATCCTCAAGGACGGCCTCCTGAAAAGAATGCAGCCAGGCGGGTCCGGCTGATCGTAAAAGGGGACGGGGCAATTGAATGGACTCAATTGCCTCCGGGCCCCTTTATCGGCGGCCGTGCTGGCAGGGCTGTGCGGAGCTGCGGGCCGGCCGAGTGCAACCCTCCGCTGCTGCGAGGCCTCGGCGGGTAGCCGGGCGAACGAGGCCAGCGCGCAGTGCCTCCTACGTTTTCGTTTCGCACTCTCGGCGCCGCTTAACTGCGCAGCCAGCCGCGGAACGGAATGAAGCCCTCGACCGTGTTCTGTAGCGCGTCGGTAGCAGCATTACTGATGAAATTGCCCATCTTCGGGCTGCTCCTGATCCAGATCTGGGCCAAGTTCATCATCAAAGGCCTTCACCTTGGCGGCCAGTGCGGCACAGGATCGATCCGCGAGGGCAGTCGATACGGTGCTGCCCAGTGCACTGGTGAGCAACGGAGGGATCAGCGGCGTCGCAATGTTCGCATCGCGCAGCGGCGTCGCCAATGTGCTCGAGGCGCGACTCGCGGCAAATCCGCGCGCGGATCCGGAGTGGCTGGCGGGCGCGCTCGCGCAGCCAGCAAGTGAGAAGACCAGGCAAGACCCGATGGCCAACGCATCGCGTGCCGTGCTCCTCCAGCGCAAAAGGGGACGGAGGTAATCGAATCGACTTGATTATCGTCCCCTTTATCGATGCGAATTTGACCTGCATCAAGGTTGCTGGACGCACACCCGCTAGATTGAAATCCGTCAAACGCACGGAGACGATGATGCTTAACACATGGATTCTGGTGGCAAATGGCGCACGTGCCAGGCTCTTCGAAAAGCGGGCGCATGAGGCGGTATTGAACGAAGTCGCGGACTTTTCGAATCCGGCCGGACGCGCGCCCGGGCGCGAGACGACGACGGATCGACCACCGAGGGTGAATGAGACATGGGCAGGACGCGTCATGCGATAGAACCGCATACGACATTGCGTCGAAAGAGCACGGAGAACTTCGCGCGAACGCTGGCGCGATGCCCTGGAGAAAGGCCGTGTCGACCATGCCTACGACAAGCTCGTGCTGGTCGCGCCAGCTCATTTCATCGGTGCACTGCATGCGCAGTTCGAAAAGCCCCTTCGCGACTGCGTGGCCGGTGAGGTGCACCGCAACCTGATCGACCGATCGGCCGCGCAGATTCAGGCCTATCTGCCGGGCCAAGAGCACCCCTGTCGCGACCTGAGTTGGAGCGTACCAATGAACCATGGACTGACGGGCGCTGCACCTTTGCGAGATGTGAAACCTCACGCGTTTCCAGGTTTCTCCTCTGATCCGGATCGATGTCAAAGGCGCGTGGTGCTCCGGCTTTGCCATGCGGTACATCGTTATTGAGTAGCCGGCAGGTGACCCGGGACTGCTGCCGGGTCACGCAGTGCTCCGAAAGTTCCCTGCACCTATGGATGGCGAGCGAATCGTCGGCGAAGGTCGATGCGCCCGTGGCAGTCCCGTCGACATGCGACGATCTCCTTCCGTGGCTTCGGTTTGCGCCCGCCCTGGCGCGACCTTGATGCGATGTCCGAAATCCGGAACGAGGTGATCGAGGACGACCGGTCGTGCAAGCAAGGCCGACTTGCCGGGCATGAAGAAACAGGACATCGTCTCGAAAAGTCGGTTCTGAGCTGTATTGCAGGGCGCCGTCCCCATGGTGGGGCGGGGTAGACCCGTGGCTCACGCCGCCGCGTCGATGACCTCCTTCAGTGCCAGCTCCACCGCTTGCGCCACCTCGGCAATCTGCGCGTTCCCGGAGATCAGCGACAGCTGCGCGCCCGGAGGCACCATGCCGATGAAGGTCTTGCCGTGATCCTCTCGTAGATCGACAGCCGGCATGGCAGCGCCATGTTCAGCGACATATCGATCGCCAGCACCTCGGCCGCCTGGCGCGGGTTGCATACCTCCAGCACCAGACATGCGTTGGGCAGGTCAAAGCCCTTGTCGGCCAGCGTCTTGCGGAAGTCGTAGCAGTGCAGCACGCCGAATCCGGCCGCCTTCAACGCCGCCTGCACATCCTCGAACGCGCGGTCGACGGACTTCGTGGTCGGCTTCTTGTAGATCATGGGTGGTCTCCGATGGGGAGAAGGGACGGGGTCAGCTTCACTTGCGTTTGCCTGCACCGGGGTCACGGTGCGCTGCTGCTTGGAAAGGGCGACACTGCACCCGGTGTTCACGACGGGTGCCCGCGCCTTTGCTCGATGCTGCGGTCGAGCATGGAACGCATCTTCGCGCAGGCGCCGTGAATGGCCTTCTCCACGGTTTCGTCAGCATGACTCGCGCCGACGGGCGGACCGTTGCTGATGCGTGCCTCGATGCTCGCGCACTGCTTGTCCCGGACTCCGCCCTTGCCGCCATTGGCATCGGCGAGATGGACCCCGATGTGCGTCAGGTAGGGGAAAAAACGTCAAGGTGTTGCGCGATGAGGCTGTCGACGCGGGCTTTCAGCGCTTCGCTGCCCTGGATGTGGTTGTCGGTGTCGAGGCCGAATCTGCATGTCGCGCTCCTGGCAATGCGGGAGTCATGAAGGGGACGCGGGCGATCAAATCGAACTGATTGCCGGCTTCCGCCCGCTTTGCCCCGATCCTCGACTGCTCCGCAAGAAGCGCGCCGTCCAGGCATCGAGTCCAGTGGCACGGGAGGGCGAAGCTGCGAGGTGCCGGCCGACTCGGTCTGACCCGAATCAGATCGGGCTGAAGCCGCGCGGCTTCCTTCTTGACCAGGGCGTAGCACTCGCAGGCAAGCTGCTCGAGCTTTGACCGGTCCAGCACGGTGACGTGGCCGCGACAGTATTCAAGCACACCCTTCCGCTGCAATTTCACCGCGGCTCCCGTGATGTTTTCGCGGCGAACCCCGAGCATGTTGGCGATCAGTTCCTGAGTCACGAGCCAATCGATTTCCCGGCAAGCGGTGGAGGAAACAGGAGCCACTGCACAATTGCTGGTCGATCGAGTGATGCCGGTTGCAGACCGCGGTCTGGGCCACTTGCGTCATCAGGGATTGCGCGTATCGCAACAGCATCCGCAGCAGGTCGCCGTTGCGATCGAACTCGTCCTGGAGTTGCTGCATCGGCAGCTCCCAGGCGAAGCCGGCACGCAGGACGACCGCTTCATGGGTGCTTTCGCCGCCCAGGACGGAGGTGATTCCAGTGAGCCCCTCGCTGCCAACCAGCGAGATTTCCGTCGACGCGCCGTTTGCCAACGTGTGCAACAGCACCACGACGGAGTCGACCGGGAAGCAGGCATGGCGCGGGCGCTCCCCCGATCAATACAGAACCGCGCCCCGTGGAAGTGATATCAACCGGAGATATGGATGAGATTGAGGATGCGACTTCGGCAGACAAGGCCGCCAGAAGATGGTTGTGTTGCGG
>CAWCCR010000010.1:0-131553 GCA_963794205.1 uncultured Pseudomonadota bacterium | reverse complement strand
CGGCGCGCTTCCTCAAGGCGATGCTCGACGACCTCGCGTTGCCGCGCTGAGCGGCCATGCACCACGGCCGCCTGCATGCACCGGTCATCGACCGCTGCGTCGATGACCTGGATGCGGCCGCCAGGTTCTGGAGCCCCGCGCCGGGCGAGCCGGTCGCCAACGCCGCTCCGGATGGCGATGGCCGTTACGCCGAACTCGCCACCTCCGCCGACGAGCCGGCGATCCTGCTGTAGAAGATCGAGCACCTCAGCCGCGCACATTTCGACATCGAGACCGGCGATAGCGAGGCCGAAGTCGCGCGTCTGACGGCACTGGGCGCGCGCGAGGTCGGTCGTCCGCGCAATGCGCGCTGGGTGGTGATGCAGGCGCCGACCGGCCAGCGCCTCTGCGTGGTGCGCAAGCAGCGCGCGGACTTCGACTTCCACCTCAACCGCTGGGACTGATGCACCACGACCTGCCCGTGCCGCGGTGACTCAGGTGCGCCGCCCGGATCCACGCACCAGCAGGGCCAGGGCCAGCACGCCGACAAAGCCGCCGTAGGCAGCCAGCGCCGCGAAGATGAACTTCCACATCGGGCCGTAGAGGGGTGCGGCGTCGGCAAAGGCGGCGAGCGAGAGCGCGACAGCGACGATCGCGGCGAGAGCGAGCGCCGCAGCGTCGGGTCCACGACCACCGGCGACCACATGGCGCCGCGTGCGTGCCCAGTAGGCCCAGCCAAGCACCGCCAGCCAGGGCGCGAGCAGAAGCACACCGAGCAGACTCACGTGCCCAGCGCATCCAGCGCGGCGATCAGCTTCTGCATCGCTGCGTCACGGACCTCGGCGCTGGGGTAGGGCCCCCCTTCGGCCAGGCGCTCGCGCACATACCAGAGCTCGTACGCGTGGCCGCCGACATGCTCGATCGCGCGCAGCTGCAGACTTTCCGGCCCCCAGACGAAAGCCGTCGCGCCGCCGGACTTCTGCAGCACGCGGGTCCACTCGGTGGCGGCCTTGGGTGTATCGAACGGCACCGACAACAGCAATTCCTCGCCATCGGCGGCCAGCAGTCGGAAATGGAAATGGCCGTCCTTCTCGCGGAAGGTGACAAAGCGCGCACCCCGCGCGGCTGGCTTTTTCTTTGCACCTGCCGTGGCCGGTCGCGCGGCCAGCGGGCGCAGCCCCACCGCCGCGCGCAGTTCGGCGAGGAAGGGCGCAGCGATCGCACGTGCCTTGCCGGCGCCGGCCTGCAGGATGTCCTCGAGCTCGCCGGGCCTGGCGATCAGCGTCTCGTAACGCTCGCGCAACGGCGCCAGCTCGGCGTCCGCGCGCGCGAACAGGCGCTGCTTGGCCTCGCCCCAGGCCAGCCCGGCGCGCAGATCCGCTGCCAGCGCAGCGCTCTCCGCGGCGCTGGCGAAGGCGCGATAGATCGCATACAGATGCGAGCCTTCGGCGTCCTTGACTTCGCCCGGCGCACGCGAGTCGGTGACGATGCGCGCGATGGCATCCCTGAGCGCCGCGGCGCCGCCGGCGAACAGCGGAATGGTGTTGTCGTAGCTCTTCGACATCTTGCGGCCGTCGAGGCCGGGCAGCGTCGCGACCTGCTCCTCGATCGCCGCCTCGGGCAGCACGAAGTAGCTGCGCCCGGCGCCGAAGACGCGGTTGAAGCGCGCGGCCACGTCGCGCGCCATCTCGATATGCTGGACCTGGTCGCGCCCGACCGGAACGCGCTGCGCGTTGAACAGCAGGATGTCGGCCGCCATCAGGATCGGATAACTGTACAGGCCCATCGCGATGCCGGCATCGGCGTCCTCGCCGGCGGCGAGGTTGGCGTCGACCGCCGCCTTGTAGGCGTGGGCGCGGTTCATCAGACCCTTGGCGGTGACGCAGGTCAGCAGCCAGGTCAGTTCGGGAATCTCGGGGATATCCGACTGGCGGTAGAAGGTCACGCGCTCCGGATCCAAACCGGCTGCCAGCCAGGTCGCCGCGATTTCCAGCCGCGAACGCGCGATGCGTTCTGGCTCGTCGCACTTGATCAGGGCGTGGTAGTCGGCCAGAAAGAAAAACGCGTCGGTATCCGCCACGCGACTCATGGCGATGGCCGGACGGATCGCGCCGACGTAGTTGCCCAGATGCGGCGTGCCGGTGGTGGTGATGCCGGTGAGGACGCGCGTGCGCTGACTCATGCTGGAACTCCGTGCAAGCGCCGCAGTTTAGCGGCACTCGCGCGGTGCCGGAGCCGCCGGACCGACATCTACAGCGCGTAGCTCACGCTCAGCGATGCCTGCCACGGCGCCACCAGCTGGACGCCACGAACATGCTGATACAACGGCGCGGCCAGCGTGGCATCGACGCGCAACCGCGACCACGCCAGCTCCAGCGCCGGAGCGAACAGCACGCGCTGATAGCCGGAGTCGGCCGGCGCCGCGTTGCTGCCGCGGTCATGCTCGCGCAGCGAGACCAGCCCCTGCAGGATCGGCGTCAGGCGTACGCCCGCGCCCAGCGCCCATCCCTGCGGATAGACGCCCACGGCCGCGTCCAGCTCGTTGCCCGGGCGATAGCCCGAGCGACTGTTGGCAGGCAGGTCGGCCTGGGCCTGCGCGAAGCCGCTCCAGGCGCCCTCGGCAGCGAACTTCCACTGGCGATAGCCGCCCAGCAGCAGGTCGGTGGTGCCGGTGCCGATCTCGGTGTCACGGTCGAAGCCGGGATAGGTCCAGTCGCCGCTGGGCAGCTTGAGGCCGAGCAGCAGGCCGCTGGAGCGATCCGGCGAAAAGCCGGTGTAGATCCCCGTCACGCGGATGTCGCCCAGCGCACCGTGGTCGCGGGACGCCGGATTGCCGGCATCGCCCAGCGTCGCGAAGTGACGCTGCCAGTAGGGCAGCTCCACGCGCAGGCCCCAGGCGCGGTTGAACATCGTCTGCAGGCCCGCGGTCTGGAACAGCGTACGGATGTTCTTGTCGGCGTTGGCGCTGGCCGGAGCGCCGGAGCCGCCCGACCAGTCCCGGGTCTGGTCCAGGTAATCGATCTGCGCGTACAGCGTGGTGCCGTTTCCCATGGTGGTCGGCAGCATGCCGGCGGTGCCGACGCTGAACACGCCGCAGCCGCAGGCGCAAGCCTGCGCGCGGCCGGGGAACAGCATCAGCGGCAGCAGGAGAACAGCCGTCGCCGCGAGGGCGAGGCGATCGGGCATTTTCGCCATGCTTGCGATCCACAAGCGAAAGCCCGGAAGCCTAGCGCGGGGTCCGGAGTCGTCGCCTGCGGTGTATGGTCGCGCCACGGCATGACTTCCAGCAGGGACCGGAAGCCCGCGCTCGCCGCTACGCTCTCATGCTTGCCCCGATCCCCGAAGGATCCCTGATGCTCGCCGCCCTGCCCCTGCTGCTGGCCTCAGCGCAAGACGCGCCGCCGCCGGAACATCCACCCTACCGTCTGCCGCGCATCGAAGTCACCGGCAAGCAGCCGCCGTGGCTGGCCAAGCTGCAGTACCTGCTGCCGGAGGTGGACGGGGCGCTGATCACGGTGACCACCAAGGCCACGGTCACGCACATGGACCAGATCCCGACCGTGGCGCAGGACAACCTCACCCAGCTGTTCGTGCGCACGCCCGGCATCATCGTCTCGCAGGAGCAGGATCCGCTGCGCGTGAACCTGACCTACCGCGGCCTCGGCAACCCGCAGGAATCCGAATACGTGCTGGTGCTGCAGGACGGCATCCCCGCCGAGCTGGACTGGATCGGCTTTCCGACCCTGTACTACCAGCCGCCCTTGCAGGGTGTGCGCGAGATCCAGGTGATCCGCGGCGGCAACAGCCTGCTGTACGGGCCGGAGCCGGCGCCGGTGATCAATTTCGTGTCCAAGGGCGCGGTGGCCGGTGCCCCATTCGGCGCCAGCACCGAACAGATGATCGGAAGCCACGGCGGCTGGCAGACCTACAACGTGGTCAAGGGCAGCGCTGGCGATCTCGCCTGGCGCGTGGCCGGCTGGATCAACCGCAGCGACGGTCCGCGCGCCAACAGCGGCTACAATGTCAAGGGTGTCGATGCCAACCTGCTGTGGACGCCCAGTGCGACCTCGCAGTGGGGGCTGGACCTGCATCTTTATGATGCCGCTTCCAATGACGCCGGCCGTCTCAGCTGGGTGCAGTGGGCGGCCAATCCCGATCTCACCACCACCTCGGCCAATCGCGAGTGGGCCAACCGCAACGTCGCCGTGCTGACCCATGAGCAGCAGCTCGGCGATCACTGGCGCTTCTTCGGCAAGGCCTGGGCAGGGACCTCGGATCTGACCCAGCGCGTAGCCAGTCCCTCGGTGCCGCCGCAGCCGCTGCCCGCGGTCACCAACATCCAGGACGCCCGCTTCCGCTACGCAGGCACGGACCTGCGCCTGCGTCACGACTTCGGCCACGGCGACACGCTGACCTTCGGCACCGAGCTGTACCACTCCGACGCACCGCTGCTGGGCGCCAACTACACCAACCTGCTGGCTCCGCGCAACGCGACCGGCGGCGTGCCGACGCTGGTGCAGGCGCGCCACTCCGACTACGCCTCGGTGTTCGCCAGCGGCCTGTTCCGCTTCGGCCCCGGCCATCACTGGCATATCGTGCCCTCGCTGCGTCTGGATCACGAGAAGGTCAGCGTCTTCGAAACCGTCCGTCCGCCCAACCTGTCACGGCCACTGCTCGACACGACGGTGTCGCGCAACGTGCCGCTGTTCGGCCTCGGCATCGGCAACGACTTCTATGACCACGGCCATCTCAACGAGACCTACTTCAACGTCTCCACCGGCTGGCGCCCGGTGCGCTTCTTCGACATCGGCTCGCCGCACGCCAACATCATCCCCGGCACGGCACCCGCGGTGCAGAAGGTGCTGTCCTACGAACTGGGCGTGCATGGCACACCGGCCGACGGCCTGTTTTACGACGTCAGCCTGTTCTGGATGAACTTCCACAACCGCATCGAGACGCTCAACCTGAGCCCGATCGTGTCCATCGAGCAGAACAGCGGCGACACCCACAACCAGGGCTTCGAGGGCGAGCTGGCCTACGACTTCCTGCATGGCAGCGGCAACGGCGAGCATCTCGAGGCCTTTGCCAACCTGCAGCTGCTGCATGCGCGTTTCGTGGCCAGCGCCATCCCCAACCAGGTCGGCAAATCGCCGGCGTACTCCCCGCGCCATCTGGCCAAGGCCGGCATCACCTGGCGCCGCGATGGCCACTACAAGCTGGCCTTCACCGGCGTGTTCTCCGGATCGCAGTACTGGCAGGACAGCGCGCAGGATCAGCCCGGCGTCGGTGGAACCGTGCTGTTGCCGGCGCTGGTCCCGGCGTATTCGGTGTGGGACTTCGCCGCCAACTGGAACCTCACCCCGCATGTGGAACTGCTGGGCGGCGTCTCCAACGTGTTCAACCGCGTGTACTACTCGCGCGTGTGGACCTACGGCATCGAGCCGGCACTGGGCCGCACCTGGTACGCGGGCTTCAAGCTGTCGCTGTAACGCAAGCGCCGCAGCGCGCCGCCCATTCGGCAGGCCGGAAGAGGATGGCTGGCCGATGCCAGCCGGCCCTCACAGCTTGCTCTGCTCAACCTCGCGTTCGCGCTGCATCAGCGTCCACTCGGCATGCTCGGTCAGTGCCGCCTCGCCGAGCGCGATCAGTATCTCGCGCTGCCCGGCGGGGTTTCGGGAACGATCCAGCGCCGTGCGCGCACTGGTGAAAATCCGCTGCATGAAGCGGTACTGGCGCATCAATTCCTTGTCAGCCTTGCGGTAGGCGTAGGCCTCGCGCACCGCCGCGATGATCGACAGCGTCGCCATCAGCATCACCAGCGTGTTCTTGGTGTCCTGCTCGAATACATGCGCGAACACGGCAAGCACGACGCTGATCGCAACACCGCCCCACAGGCTGATCGACCCGATCATCTCGGTGATGTGGTGCAACCCCGAACGCTCGACCGTCTTGCGCTCGTAGTAGTGCAGCTGTCCCGATTTCCCGGATTCACCGACCCATTCCGCGATCACGCGCGCCAAGGCATCCGGTCCATCTCCGGCCGGATCCGCGCGCGTGTCCAGGCCGACGGCACGCATGACGTTGCGGATCCAGCCCAGTTCGGTGTTCTGTCGCTGCAGCAAATTGTCATGCGCGAATTCATGCCCTTCATGCGCCGAAATGCCCGCGTGCCGCCAGTACGTTTGCACCCGCAGGAACTCCGCCAGGGCGCGGTAGTCGAGGTACTTGCGGTGCCAGCCGCGACGGCGCGCAAGTCCAACCACAGCCGCGCCGCTGGCAAACAGCAGCAGGAACAGATAGATCAGATAGTTGTGCTCCGCCAGATGCGCATATAGCGCAAAGGCGATGCCCATCAGCGCCGCCAGCGTGTAGGTCGCGCGCATGGCAAGCAGCACGCGCTTCTGGAAATGGATCGCCAGCCAGTCGGCCGCGTGGAAAACGTCGTCCGTCGACAGCGCGGCATTGTCTTCGGCGGCGCGGTGTCTTTGCGCGGCGGCACCGATGGCGGTCGCGTACTTGCCGCACTCGGCATTGAACTCGACCATGTGCGTGAACATCAGGCGGAACTCGGGCGGCATGCCCATCTCCGCGGAGGACGTGGTCTCGGCGGTGCGCCACAACGCCTGCAGCGCCTGCAGGCCGTTGGCCACCGCGCCATCGGTTTCATCGCGCGAACAAACGATGTGATACAGCAGGCGTTCGTCGCCGCCGCCGAGCACATGACGCGCCTCGCGGCGGCGGTCGATCAGGCCGGGCATCGAGCCATCCAGGTGATACCGCACGACCTGCGCGGTGCCGCCGAGTCGTTCGGATTCCTTGCCATCCCAGATGGCCAGCAGGATATGGCAGTGGTCGACGATGTAGACCCCGGCCTGGGCGTACTGGCGGTCGCGCGCCATACCCGGCGGTTCGACCGCGTGCCGTGTCTGGCCTGCGCGAAGCGGCAGCTGCATCACCCGGGCGCGGGCGCAGAGCGTCTCGAAGTTCGCGCGCGTCGCGGGGTCGGCAAAATCCTCGACATAGAGATCTCGCGGCAAGGGCAGCGGCGCGATCAGGCGCGCGCCGACGGCGAGCGCCTCCTGCGCCACGAGCTGATCGCCTCCCTCGGCCAGTGCCGACAGCACGACCAGTGGCAACGCCGGGAAATCACGCTTGAGCCGTGCAAGGAATTCCCGCACGCGTTGCCGGATCGGTTCGATCTCGCCTGCGGGAATGTTGCGGTGACTGGTGACACCGACAACCAAGGGGGTCATGGATGCTTCCGGGCGGTGACGGTTTCACGATGGGTAACGCATGGCCTCGCATGCCAATGGCCCGGAGGAGACCCTGGTCTGTCTCCTCCCCACGGAACCGAATGAGCCATGGTTGATTCCCGGACCAGTGTTGCCTCGGTGCGGCCTACGTATTCTTGATGGTCGGGTCGCTGGTTACGCCGTGCGATGGGGGTATCAACCGCTCCGCCTCCTCTCGTGCTTCGCTGGCTCCTCCATTCTCATCTGGGTCTGGCGGAGGCGTGGTCGGATTTTTCTGATTTTCATTACCGGTCTTGGACATGATGATCTCCCTTTATTTGTTCACGATCGTCGGGTTCGACGTTGTCGCCGCAAGTGATGTCGTCTTCGATTGATACACCACCCCGTCGACGCTGACGCGCAGGATGTAGCTCCAGGATCCCGCCGTGCCGGAGTTGTTGTTGAGGTCGCTGATCGTCAGCTGATTGCCGTTTGCGCTCAGCGTGGGGCTGCCGAAGACGCCGGAAGGCGGCGCCGTGCCGGCCCACGCGAAGCCCGGGTCGGGATCCGTGAGCGCGACGAAGGATCCGGAGGCCGCGTTGCCGGTCAGTTGCCAGGTGATGGTTTGCACGTTGGGGCTTTGGTTGACGTGGTTCGCGTTGCCGCTCTGATCGATATCGACACACCAGGGTGTCGTGCTCTTGTCGAGGGTGACCTGGAGATTGTTCGGCATGGCGTGCTCCTGTGGATGTGATGTTTGATCCGATACGGCACTTGCCTGTAACGCCTTTCCCCCTGTTCGTTCTGCGGTCGGTCTACTGACGGGCCTTGGCTCTGATGGCCGCCTGCAATGTTTGCCGGAAAGGCGCATTGGCCGGATAGGCGACGCGCTGACGTTGCAGCAGGTCGACCAGCGCCGCATCGCGGTACCCCCCCTGCCACAATTGCCTGATGACCGGCTGCGCCTCGGCGCGCCGTCGCAATGCCAGCAGTGCTTCGACCTGCAAAGCCAGCAGGCGCGGGTCGTCGCGGCCGTTCTTCTGCGCCTGCAGCGTCTTCAGTGCGCCCTCGCGCAGGCGCTGCGCGACAGCCGCATCCGGGGTCACGGCCGCCAGCAACAGTCGCGCGCCAAGGGTCGCCAGCACGGTGCCGCGGTCGCCAGGGTGCTGCGCGAGCAGTGGGTCGAGGAGCCGCAGCGCGGCATGCGCCTGCGTGCGCGCCGCATCGGCATGGCCGGCCGCACGCGATTGCGCAGCCTGCTCTGATTGCGCCTCGGCGAACTCGCGTTGCCAGCCGGTGTTGGATGGATCCTGCCGGGTCAGGGCAAGAAAAATCCGCAGCGACCGGGCGGTCAGCGCGTCCGCTCCGGGCAGATCGCCATCCAGGCGCTGCAGACGGCTCAATTGCATGCCGTACAGCGCGAGATCCTCCTGAAAGCCGCTGTTGTGAGGATCGACCTGGGTCAGCTCGGCGGCGATCGTGACTGCTTGTTGCAGGTCGCGCCTCCCCTCCTTGATCGCACCGGTCAGGGTCAACGTACGCCCCAGGATGGCGCGTGAAATCAGCATGCTCTCGCGCTGACTGTTGTCCCTTGGATCGCGCGCCGACAGCCGGGTCTCGATCGCGTCGTCAGCGGCGTATTGCGCGACGGCGGTGGCCAGTTCGCCACGCTGCAGCGCCAGCTTGCCGAGATTGTTGTGCGCACTCCCCAAATACTGCAACCACCCGGCGTTGTCCGGCCGGGCCACGACCAGACGCTCGCACAGCGCGAGCACCTTCCGGTACTGGACCGTCGCGGCCTCGAACTGGCCATGCGCTTCGAACACGTGGCCAATATCGTTGTCGATGATCGCCAGCTGAAAAGCCAGCTTGAGGTCATTCGGCGCCTGCGTCTGCGCGCGTTGCAAGATAGTCCGTGCGGACTCGAAATCCTGCTGCGCCTCGCCCAGCCTGCCCTGTCGCCAGTGGGTCAGGCCGATAAAAGCCCGGATCCTGGCGTACGCGATTTGCCGCGGCGTGTCGGCAGGCTTGCTGTCGGCCAGCTTCGCGGCGATCTTCAGGGCCGTCCGATACGACACCAGCGCGGCTGGCAGGTGCCCCTGGTCGAGGCGCACGCTGCCGATCCTCTCCAGCGCCTTGGCACGCTGCTCCAGCGCCGCATCGGTGATATCGGTGCTCGGCAGCGACTCGAAGTAGCTCATCGCGCGGTCGTCGACCGCTTGCATGATGTCCAGGCGTCCTATCTGCACCAGCTTGTCATTGAGGTCGCCGAGCATGAAATTGACCAGGCCTTCGGCTTGTTTCTGGCGGCGTTCGGCCGCCTGCCTCGAGACCACGGCGGCGTTGCGGGCGATCATCGCGGTGATCGCCAGCACCGTGGTCACCGCCATCACGATCAATGCCAGAGCGGCCACGGCCGCCATGCGCCGGGCACGTCGCTGCAGTTCGCGCTGCTTCAGCGCGTCGAAGCCGACGTCCAGCATGCCGGCGATCAGCTTGAGCTTGGCGTTGGTCTTGCCGTCCCTACCCGGGCGCGCGTCGGCGGCGATCGGCTCGACGCGCGCGTCGCTCAGCACACCTTCCGTACCGAGCCGATGGCGCAAGGCCCGCACGAAGCACTCTTCCGCCTCACGGCCCGGCATCGCGCTGGCGTCAGGCTCGCCATCGACGATCAGGCAGAAGATGCGCTCGCCGCGGCCCAGCCGCTTGAAAGCCAGCACCTCCTCATCGACCCAGCGCGAGGCCGCCGATCGCGGCGAGCAGATCACGATCAGGTTCGCCGATTGCGCAAGCGCCTCGTTGACCTTGCGGTCGAGATCGGTCGCGCTCGCCATCTCGTCACGATCGCGGAAGATCGGCGCGAGGCGCCGCGGTATCACACCGGCCGCCGTGGTCTGCCCGACCAGGCGCCGCGGTACGACATAGGCCTCGAGCGTCCGGTGCAGCCAATCCGCCCAGGACTTATCCTGGTGGCTGTAGCTGATGAAGGCGCGGTACCGGAAGGCCGGCACCGCTGCGGCCGGCGTCATGACGCCCCGCACTCCAGCGTGAGATCGCGCAAACCCTCACCGGAAAGTCCCCATGCACCGGACCGACGGGTAGGCGCCGTTGAACGAAGATCCATGATCGACCCCCTTTCACGTATCAAAATAGCACGCAAAATGTAACGGCCGTCACTCTTCGCGGCCTCGGATGCACACTCGGCGCCTGGCCTGTCGGCGCCGGGTCGTACCGCGCCGGTCGACCTCAGGCAGACGCGGCGAAGACGAGCCGGCGAAACTCGCCGCCGGGGATGGACCGACGCGGTCTATCCGTTCCGCCCGTGCAGGCGGCCTTTACGGCTTCTTTACGCGCGGAACCGCGCTTTATATCCCCTCCTTATGCGTCGCGGCCGACAGTGCCGGCACTGTCGAGGAATCCGCCATGGACGCGATATCCCTGCTGCTGATCATCGCGCTGGCCGCGCTCACGGCCGGCTTCGTGCGCCTGTGCGCCGCACTGCGGGATCGCCCATGAACGCGACCGATGCCGTGGCGACGCTGATTGCGCTGGCGCTGGCGCTCTATCTCGCCGCCGCCCTGCTGAAACCGGAGTGGTTTGAATGACACCCAACGACTGGCTGCAGTTGACGCTTTACCTTGCGGTGCTGCTGGCACTGGTCAAGCCGCTGGGCGCCTGGATGGCGCTGGCCTTCGCCGAGCAGCCGAACGCGCTGACGCGGCTGGGCGGCCCGCTCGAGCGCGCGCTCTATCGCCTCGGCGGCGTGCGCGCCGACGCGGAGATGGACTGGCGTCGCTACACCGTCGCGCTGCTGACGTTCAATCTCGCCGGCCTGGCGCTGCTCTACCTGCTGCAACGGATGCAGGGTGTGCTGCCGCTGAATCCCGCGCATCTGCCCGGCGTCGGCGCCGCTACCGCGTTCGACACCGCGGTGAGTTTTGCCACCAACACCAACTGGCAGAGCTACGCCGGCGAAACCACGATGAGCTACCTCACCGATCTGCTTGGGCTGACGGTGCAGAACTTCCTCTCGGCCGCCACCGGCATCGCCGTGCTGCTGGCGGTGATCCGCGGCTTCCGGCGCCGCGGCGCGACCACCATCGGCAACGTCTGGGTGGACCTGACTCGCGCGACACTCTATGTGCTGCTGCCGCTCTCGCTGCTGCTGGCACTGGTGCTGACCAGTCAGGGCGTGATCCAGAACCTGCATGCCAACCTGCATGTACCGCTGCTGCAGGCGCCCGTCACAGTCTCCGCACCGGCGACGCAGGTGCTGCCGATGGGTCCGGTGGCCTCGCAGGAAGCGATCAAGCAGCTGGGCACCAATGGCGGCGGTTTCTTCAACGCCAATTCGGCGCATCCGTTCGAGAACCCGACCCCGCTGAGCAATTTCCTGGAAATGCTGGCGATCCTGCTGATTCCTGCCGCGCTGTGCTGGACCTTCGGCGAAATGGTCGGCGATCGCCGTCAGGGCTGGGCCCTGCTGGCGGCGATGCTGGTGATCTTCGTGCCGCTGGCGGTGGGCTGCATCGCTGCCGAGCAGGCCGGCAATCCGGCGCTGCACGGGCTGGGTGTCGACCAGCAGGCGTCGGCGCTGCAGGCCGGCGGCAACATGGAGGGCAAGGAGACCCGCTTCGGCATCGCCAACTCGGCGCTGTGGGCTACCGCGACCACCGCGGCTTCCAACGGCTCGGTCAATGCCATGCACGACTCGTTCACGCCGCTGGGCGGGCTGGTACCGCTGGTGCTGCTGCAGCTGGGCGAGGTGATCTTCGGCGGCGTCGGCTCGGGGCTCTACGGCATGCTCGCCTTCGCCGTGGTCGCGGTGTTCATCGCCGGACTGATGGTGGGCCGTACGCCGGAATACCTCGGCAAGAAGATCGAGGCCTACGAGATGAAGATGGCCAGCCTCGTGGTGCTGATTCCCTGTGCACTGGTCGTCGTCGGCACCGCCGTGGCGGTGCTGCTGCCCGCAGGCCTGGCCGGGCTGGGCAATCCCGGCGCCCACGGCTTCAGCGAAATCCTCTACGCCCTTTCCTCCACCGGCAACAACAACGGCAGTGCCTTCGCCGGACTGTCGGTCAACACGCCGTTCTACAACCTCACCCTGGGCGTGGTGATGTATCTGGCGCGCTACCTGCTGATCGTCGGCATGCTGGCGATCGCCGGCGCGTTGGCCGCCAAGAAGCACGTGCCCGAATCCGCCGGCACCCTGCCGACCCACACGCCGCTGTTCGTGGTGTTGCTGGTCAGCACGGTGGTGGTGGTGGGCGCCCTGACCTTCCTGCCGGCGCTGGCCCTGGGCCCGATCGCCGAATTCCTCTCCAGCGTGGTGCACTGACCATGTCCGGCTCGCAGACTCCGATGCGCGGCCTCGATCGCGCGATCCTCAGCGGTGCCGTCGTCGACGCGTTCCGCAAACTCTCGCCGCGCGCTCAGGTACGCAATCCGGTGATGTTCGTGGTGTTCGTATGCAGCGTGCTGACCACCCTGCTCGGCCTGCGCGCGTTGGACGGCCACGGCGAAGCGCCAGCCGGCTTCATCCTCGGCGTCAGCCTGTGGCTGTGGTTCACCCTGCTGTTCGCCAATTTCGCCGAAGCGCTGGCCGAGGGCCGCGGCAAGGCCCAGGCACGCGCGCTGCGCGGCGCGCGGCGCGATGTGCTGGCCAAGCGTCTGCGCGACACGGTCGATCGCGAGCACGTCGAATTCGTGCGCGCGACCGAACTGCGTACCGGCTATCTGGTGCTGGTCGAGGCCGGCGACAGCGTGCCCGGCGACGGCGAGGCGGTCGCGGGTGCCGCCAGTGTCGACGAGAGCGCCATCACCGGCGAATCGGCGCCGGTGATCCGCGAATCCGGCGGCGACCGCAGCGCGGTGACCGGCGGCACACGCGTGCTGTCCGACTGGCTGGTTGTACGCATCACCGCCAACCCCGGCGAGAGCTTCCTCGATCGCATGATCGCGATGGTCGAGGGCGCGGCGCGGCGCAAGACGCCCAACGAGATCGCGCTGACCATCCTGCTGGCCAAGTTCAGTCTGATCTTCCTGCTCGCCTGTGCCACCCTGCTGCCATTCTCGATCTACGCCGTGCACGCCAGCGGCCACGGCCAGCCGATCACCCTGACGGTGATCATCGCGCTGCTGGTATGCCTGATCCCGACCACCATCGGCGGGCTGCTCTCGGCGATCGGTATCGCCGGCATGGATCGCATGATCCAGGCCAACGTGATCGCCACCTCGGGGCGCGCGGTCGAAGCCGCCGGGGACGTCGACGTGCTGCTGCTGGACAAGACCGGCACGATCACACTCGGCAACCGCCAGGCCGTGGCCTTTCATCCCGCGGCGAGCGTTTCCGCGGAGCGTATGGCCGAGGCGGCCCAGCTCGCTTCGCTGGCCGATGAAACCCCTGAAGGCCGCAGCATCGTGGTCCTGGCCAAGGAGCAGCACGGCCTGCGCGAGCGCAGCCTGGACGGCGATGCCCGCTTCGTGCCATTCAGCGCGACCACGCGCATGAGCGGCGTCGACTTCGCGGGGCGCAGCATTCGCAAGGGTGCCGTGGATGCGGTCGAGCGGCACCTCGCCATGCAGGGTGGCGCGCTGCCAGTGTCCGTGCGCCGAGCCGCCGAAGCCATCGCCCGCAACGGCGGCACCCCACTGGCAGTCTGCGAGGGCGCCCAGGCGCTGGGTGTGATCGAGCTCAAGGACATCGTCAAGGGCGGTATCCGCGAGCGCTTTGCCGAGCTGCGCCGCATGGGCATCCGCACCATCATGATCACCGGCGACAACCCGCTGACCGCCGCCGCGATCGCGGCCGAGGCCGGGGTCGACGACTTCCTCGCCGAAGCCACGCCTGAAGCCAAGCTCAAGCTGATCCGCGACATCCAGGCCGAGGGCCGGCTGGTGGCGATGTGCGGCGACGGCACCAACGACGCGCCGGCGCTGGCGCAGGCCGATGTCGCGGTGGCCATGAACACCGGCACCCAGGCCGCGAAAGAAGCTGGCAACATGGTCGATCTCGATTCCAACCCGACCAAGCTGATCGAGGTCGTCAGCATCGGCAAGCAGATGCTGATCACGCGCGGTGCGCTGACCACGTTCTCGATCGCCAACGACGTCGCCAAGTATTTCGCGATCATCCCGGCCGCGTTCGTTAGCACCTATCCGGCGCTGGCGGCGCTGAACGTGATGCACCTGGCCACGCCGCAGAGCGCGATCCTGTCGGCGGTGATCTTCAACGCACTGATCATCATCGTGCTGATTCCGCTGGCTCTGCGCGGGGTGCGTTCGCGCGCGCTGGGCGCCGCCGCGCTGCTGCGCCGCAATCTGCTGATCTACGGGCTGGGCGGGCTGATCGTGCCCTTCATCGGCATCAAGCTGATCGACATGCTGCTGGTCGCTGCTCCGATTGGCGTGAATACGAAGAACGAAGTGGGACATTCCAGGATGAACCTGCCGTTTCTTCACCATTCGCGCCGAGGCCCTGACCGCTGCGCTGGCTCTCATCTTGCTGCCTGCGAGCAGCCGCCGTCTGCGCAGTCGACGATAAGTGACGCGCCTGCGACGGCCCACCGCGACGAGCACGCCGGGCAGACGGGGCCGCTCGGTACCGCCCGACCCGAAGCCGACACGCTTCGATGCCGGCGTTTCCCTCGCGCCGTATGTCACGGGCGGCGATCGACTGGCCTCGCGCGTCCCAAGACCGTCGCTTTCCGCGGTGAACGCAGGCGCTATCAACCCTCAGCCAGCGGTCCAGGTTTTCATTCGAAACCGACGGCTGGCGGTCCGTTGGCCAGTTTTGCGCCTGCAGGTCGCCGGTTATCCGATGCCTACGCGGCGACGGCCCAACCGCGTCGAATTCTCGGCACTGCTGCGCACAAACGCTGCCGATACCGTTCTGACCGCCATCTCGCGGGATGCCACGGCGTCCTGTCAAGTACGCGCCGACGACCACTTCAGCATCATGGCCGGGTCTTCAGCAACAGCTGCCGACGACCTCGATCCCCCGCGCGCCGACAAGGTCACGTCGTCGATCCGATGACATCTGAATATCGACATCGCGGATCCCGCTGGGAATCAGGAAAACGCTGTCAACCGTCGCTGCCGATATCGAAGCGCACGTATGTCGCCCAAGGGCTCGGTGACGCACTCGACCTCTGTCTCGTGGACCATGATGGGGTGATCCTATTCGAATCGCTACAACTGGCTGTGCGGCTCGGCCTCGCGTACGCGATCGACCAGAATGACACGCTCAGTTTCATCGCCGGCGGAAATATGGGCCAGAGCGCGCGTGTCAGCGCGGTGACGCCAGCTGTATCCCTGCAGACACAACCTCAGCCAGATCCTGAACGTGATCTACACGCACGCAGCCGGGTCATGGACGCTCACGCCATATCTGCAATACACGCGCGTGCCGGCGAACGCCGAGCTTGGCATCGTGCATTCGGCATCGACAACGGGCGCGGCGTTGCTTGCGAACTACGCGTTCAATTCGAACTTCAGCTTGGCCGGCCGCGCGGAGTTCATCAGTTCGAGCGGCAGCGCGACGAACGGCTCGCCGAACCTGCTTTATGGTCCAGGCAGCAAGGCGTGGTCGCTAACGCTGACGCCAACCTATCAAAACAGACTGTTTTTCGTACGCGGCGAGCTTTCCTATGTGAAGACGAGCGATACGACGCCAGGATTCGCGCTGGGGCAGGATTACAGCAACAGATCGCAGTTGCGCATGATGCTTGAAACCGGGATTTTGTTTTGACGCATTGCCCATCCTACGAATGCCAACCTGAGGTCATCACCATGGCCACGCTCTTCCGCCAATCCATCGCCATGCTGGTGCTGTTGACCGCATTGACCGGCATCCTCTACCCGCTGACCGTGACCGGGCTGGCGCAAGTCCTGTTTCCGCGCCAGGCCAACGGCAGTCTGATCGTGCATGACGGCAAGGTTCTGGGTTCGCGCCTGATCGGCCAGCCGTTCCGCGATCCACGCAATTTCTGGAGCCGGCCCTCGGCCACCGCGGGCGGGGCTTACAACGGGCTGGCATCCGGGGGCTCGAATCTGGGTCCGACCAATCCCGCGTTGCGCGCCGACGTCGCGCGCCGCGTCGCGGCGCTGCGCGCCGCCGATCCCGGCAATACCGCGCCGGTGCCGGTGGATCTGGTAACCGCATCCGCCAGTGGACTCGATCCCGACATCTCACCCGCCGCCGCCGCCTACCAGGCAGCCCGGGTCGCGCATGCCCGCGGCCTGCCGTCGGCCCGCGTGCAGGCGCTGATCGACGCCTCGACGCGCGGACGCCAGCTCGGAGTGTTGGGCGAGCCGCGGGTCAACGTTCTGGAGCTCAACCTGCGCCTCGACGGGCGTTGGCTCCCGTCACATTGAGGCCTTTCGCACCCGGGCTCTGGCGCTGACGCCGCCGCGCAGTCACCATCACAGCGCCACGTGAACGCCGAAGGACCCGCATGGCCGTCGAGCGCACATCCGCGCGCCCCGATCCCGATGAGTTGCTGCAACGCGTCCAACGCGAGGCCCTGGCAGCGGCGCGCGGCCGTCTGAAGATCTTCTTCGGCGCCTGCGCCGGCGTCGGCAAGACCTACGCCATGCTCGAAGCGGCGCGCAAGCAGCGTGCGGCGGGCATGGATGTCGTCATCGGCTATGTCGAGCCGCATGGACGCGCCGAGACCGAGGTTCTGCTGACAGGCCTTGAGCGGCTGCCGACACAGCATCTCGTGCATCGCGGCATCACCCTCGCCGAGTTCGACCTGGATGCCGCGTTGCAGCGCAGGCCGCAGCTTCTGCTGGTCGACGAGCTCGCGCACAGCAACCCTCCCGGGACACGCCACGCCAAGCGCTGGCAGGATGTGCGCGAGCTGCTCGAGGCAGGCATCGACGTCTTCACCACGGTCAACGTCCAGCATCTCGAGAGCATCAACGACATCGTCACCCAGATCACCGGAACGCAGGTGCGCGAAACGGTTCCCGACAGCTTGTTCGAGGACGCCGACGAGGTCGAACTGGTCGACCTGCCACCCGACGACCTGCTCGAGCGGTTGCGCGAGGGCAAGATCTATCTGCCCGAGCAGGCCGACCGCGCACAGGCCGCGTTCTTCCGCAAGGGCAACCTGATCGCGTTACGCCAGCTGGCACTGCGCGCTACCGCCGATCGCGTCGACGCGGCGATGCGCGAATACCGCGAACGTCACGCCATCGCCGAGACCTGGGCCGCCGGCGAGCGCGTGCTGGTCTGTATCGGCCCCGACGCGCTGTCGGAGCGTCTGGTACGCCGCGCACGGCGGCTGGCCTCGGCGCTGCATGCCGAATGGCTGGCCGCCTATGTCGAGACCCCTGGCCTGCAACGACTTCCGCAGGCTGCGCGCGACCGCGTCCTGCGAACGCTCAAGCTGGCCGAGAGTCTGGGGGCGCAGACGGCCAACCTTGGCGGCGAAAGAGTCGCCGATGAGCTTCTGGATCTGGCGCGGCAGCGCAATGTCAGCAAGATCATCGTCGGCAAGCCGGTGCGCTCCCGCCTGCTCGATCGTATGCGCCCGAGCCTGGTCGATGCGCTGATCCGCGACAGCGGCGACATCGACATCCTGGTCGTCACCAGCGAACCGGGTGCTCCGGTGACGGCGGTGCCGCGTCTGCCGAGGCGCTCCAGCCGGCATCCCGCCTACCTCAAGGGGCTGGCCGCCGTTGCACTGGCAACCCTGATCTGTGCCGGGCTGTTCCGCATCCTCGGTCTCACCAACCTGGTGATGATCTATCTGCTGGCCGTGGTCTGGGTCGCCGCCCGCTACGGCCGCGGCCCGTCCGTGCTGGCATCCCTCGTCAGCGTCGGGTTGTTCGATTTCCTGTTCGTCGAGCCCTATTTCTCGTTCGCCGTGTCCGACACCCAGTACCTGCTGACCTTCGTGGTGATGCTGACGGTCGGCCTGTTGATCAGCAACCTGACCGCACAGGGGCGCCGCGGCGCGTCCGTTGCACGACATCGCGAACGCCGCATGCGCGAACTCAATGAGCTCAGCAGCGAGCTGTCGCGCGAGCGTTCGCGCGAGCGGCTGATCGCGGTGCTGTGCCAGCACATTCTCGAAACGGTCGGCGGCCGCGTCGCCGTGCTGCTGCCGGACGCCGCAGGCCACCTGCTTGATCCGTCGCTGTTCTGCACCCGCGGCCGCACGCCGCCACCCGGGCAAACCCGCTTTCCGGTGCCGGGCAATGACCTTGGCATCGCGCAGTGGGCCTACGACCACCAGCGTCGTGCCGGCCTCGGCAGCGACACGCTGGCCAGCGCGGATGCGCTGTATCTGCCGCTGAACGCCCTGCAGCGTTGCATCGGCGTGCTGGCGTTGCGCCCCCGCGAGCCACGCCAGCTGGAGGTGCCTGAACAGATGCATCTGCTCGATACGATGGTCAATCAGGCCGCCATCGCAATCGAACGCGTTCAACTGGCCGAAGCCGCGCGCAATGCCGGCATCGAGATCGAATCCGAACGCCTGCGCAACGCCTTGCTGAGCGCGATCTCGCACGATTTCCGCACGCCGCTGGCGACCATCATCGGCGCCGCCACCACGCTGCTGTCCGGCCCGCCGGGCGACATCGACGAGACGCATCGGCGCACGCTGCTGCAGAGCCTGCTGGGCGAGGCCGAACGCCTGCACCGGCTCGCCGGCAACCTGCTGGACCTCAGCCGCCTCGACGCCGATCGGCCGGCGCTGAAGCGCGACTGGCTGGCGATCGACGAGCTGATCGGCGCGGCGCTGGCACAGCTGCGCGGCGTGCTCGGCACGCGTGCTGTACGGGTCGAACTGGCGCCGGGGCTGCCGTTGTTCCCCGGCGACGAGATCCTGATCGGGCAGCTGCTGATCAATCTGATCGAGAACGCCGCCAGGCATACGCCAGCGGACTCGCCGATCGAGATCGCCGCGCACGCCGATGCCGACTGGTTGCACCTGGCGGTGCGTGATCGCGGGCCGGGGCTGCCCGCTGGCGAGGAACAGCGCATCTTCGACAAGTTCCAGCGCGGCCATGCCGAGGGCGCGCAGAGCGGCTTCGGCCTGGGCCTGACCATCGCGCGCGCCATCGTCAACGCGCACGGCGGCCGAATCAGCGCGCTGACACGTGCAGGCGGCGGCGCCGAGTTCGCCTTCACCCTGCCGCTGCAACGTGCGGAGCGCCCGGCCGATGAATGAGCCGCGCACCCGCATCGTGCTGATCGAGGACGATCCGCAGATCCGGCGTTTCCTGGTCGCCGCGCTGGAGATCCACGGTTATGAACCTCACGAGGCCGCTACGGCAGCCGAGGGCTTGCGCCTGGTGGCCGCGCGCCAACCCGACATGGTGATCCTCGATCTCGGCCTGCCTGATCTGTCGGGTCTGGACCTGATCCGGCGCCTGCGCGAGTGGTACACGCGCCCGGTCCTGGTGCTTTCGGCGCGCACCCGGGAACAGGACAAGGTGGCCGCGCTGGACCACGGCGCTGATGACTACCTGACCAAGCCCTTCGGCATCGAGGAGCTGCTGGCGCGACTGCGCGTGGCCTCGCGGCATCTCGCGGGCCGGCGTGCCGGTGACGTCAGCGGGCGCATCGAGGCGGGCGCACTGCTGATCGACATCGCGGCGCGCCGCGTGCAGGTGCGTGGCACGGACGTGCACCTGACCCCGCGCGAATACCAGCTGCTGCTGGCGCTGGCCAGCCAGCGCGGCAAGGTGCTCACGCACCGTCAGCTGCTGCGCGAGGTGTGGGGTCCGGCGCACGTGGAATCGCCGCACTACCTGCGCATCTACATGCGTGCATTGCGCACCAAGATCGAGGACGACCCGGCGCAGCCGCGCTGGCTGCTGACCGAGATCGGCGTCGGCTATCGTTTTGCGGACGCTGACTAGCGAATGGCAGTGTGCGCTTCGCCGCCGGCGCCATCCGGCAAACGTGTCACGGGCACGCAGCCCCGGTTCAACCGCACTTGCTGTAGCCGCAGTTGAGGCAGGTCTCGCAACCGTCCATCAGAACCACCGCGCTGGTGTTGCACTTGCCACACATCGCGGCACCGGGCGGAAACGAGTCGGCGGAGGCGGACTTGCGCGTGGCACCTGCACCCGCATCGGCAAGGGCGCCGCTTATCTCAGCGTTTTTTTTTGTGACGGCCTCGTAGGCGGCGCGCTTTTCGCTGATCAGCGCGCGCTGCGCATCGCTGATGTCGGGATCGCGGATCAGGCCTATCATCTTCATGTGCTGCTCGATCACCGCGCCCAGCTCGGCGACGATCGAGGGCATGTAGACGCCGCCCGGCTTGAAATAGCCGCCACGCGGATCGAACACGGCCTTCAGTTCCTCGACCAGGAAGGTGACGTCGCCGCCTTTGCGGAATACCGCGGACATGATCCTGGTCAGCGCCACGATCCACTGGAAGTGGTCCATGTTCTTCGAGTTGACAAAGATCTCGAAGGGGCGCCGCAACTCATGCACGGTGCCGGCGTTGAGCACGATGTCGTTGAGGGTGACATACAGCGCGTGCTCGAACAGCGGCGACTTGATCTTGTAGGTGGAGCCGATCAGCACGTCGGGCCGCTCGACCTTTTCGTGCATCTGGATGACTTCGGCACCGGCAGGCACAGGCGTGCTGGCCGCGGCCGGCGCCGACGCCGCGCTCTTGCCCTCGGGCCGGTCCACGCTGTAACCCTTGATCTTCTTGTCGATCTTGATCGTCATGGAATGCTCAGGAACGGATATTGCGGCCGGCGATCGCAAAGCCGGCCCGGCCGCAGCCGGGCCGGATGCTGCGGACTCATTTCTTGCCGCGGGCTGCCTTGCTGGCGGATTTCTTCGGCACCGACTTGCGCGTGGCCTTGGCGGTGGCCTTGGCTTTCCTGACCGCCTTGCGCACGACCTTTCTCGCCGGCTTGGCGCGGGCCTTGGTTTTCTTTGCCGCCTTGCGCACGACCTTCCTGGTCGTCATCTTGCTCCCGGCTGGCTTTTTTGCCGCCGCCACCTTCCGGACAACCTTGCGGGCAGCTTTCTTGACCGCCTTGCGCGCCTTCTTGACAGCTTTGGCCACTTTCTTCGCGGCCTTCTTGGCCGGCTTTTTCACAGCGGACTTCTTGGCAGTGGGCTTGCTGGCCGCTTTCTTGGCGACGGCCTTGGCTTTGAGCGCGACCGTGCGCGCCCGTTTGGCGACGACCTGACCGGCCGCCGCCACGCCGCCGGCCGCGGCCGCAACGGCATCCGCCGTCTTGACGGTGACCATGGTGCCGAGTTCGGCGGCGCTGTCCTTCACCGCGCTGGCGGTGCTTTCGATGGTGCTGGTTTCGCTGTGCATGATGCCTCTCCGACGAGTCAGTTGGGACGTGAGCCCTGCAGGACGCGATCGCATTCCCTCGGCACTCAGAACTTGCCGTAATAGCCTTCCTTCAATGCATCAAACAGATTGGCGGCGGTGTGTGTCTCGCCGTCGTACTCCACTTCGTCATTCCCCTTGACCTCGACCACGCTACCGTCTTCCAGCTCGAAGCGGTAGTGGGTACTTTCGAGATCGGTCTCCTTGACCAGCACGCCCTGGAACGCAGCCGGATTGAAGCGGAAGGTGGTGCAGCCCTTGAGCCCCTGCTGGTGAGCGTAGACGTAGATGTTCTTGAACTCCTCGTAGGGATAGTCGGTCGGCACGTTGGCGGTCTTTGAGATCGACGAATCGACCCACTTCTGCGCGGCGGCCTGGATGTCGACGTGCTCCTTGGGCGAGATGTCGTCAGCGGCGACGAAGTATTCGGGCAGACGCGCCTTGGGGTCGTCGGAGTAGGGCATTGCTTCGGCGTTGATCAGCGCGCGGTAGGCGAGAAGCTCGAAGCTGTAGACCTCGACCTTTTCTTTGCTTTTCTTGCCCTCGCGGATCACGTTGCGCGAGTAGTGATGGGCAAAACTCGGCTCGATGCCATTGGAGGCGTTGTTGGCCAGGCTGAGCGAGATCGTTCCGGTCGGCGCGATCGAGCTGTGGTGCGTGAAGCGGGCCCCGACCTCGGCCAGCTCGGCGACCAGCTCCGGCGCCACGCTGGCGACGCGCTGCATGTAGCGGCTGTACTTCGCGTGCAGGACGCGCCCGGGAACACGGTCGCCGACGGCATAGCCGTCGCGCGCCATCTCGGGGCGTTTGCGCAGCATGTCACCAGTGACTTCGAAGCTCTGGACCAGGACCGGCGCAGGACCTTTCTCGCGCGCGAGGCTGAGCGCGACTTCCCAGCCGGCGATGGCCATCTCGCGGGCGACGTCCTCGGTGAATGCGCAGGCTTCCGGTGCGCCGTAACGCAGCTTGAGCATCGCCAGGGTCGAGCCGAGGCCGAGAAACCCCATGCCATGACGGCGCTTGGATTCGATCTCCCGGCGCTGCTGCGCAAGCGGCAGACCGTTGATCTCCACCACGTTGTCGAGCATGCGCGTGAACACGCGCACGACTTCCCTGTACTCGTCCCAGTCGAAACGCGCCTTGGGGCCGAAGGGATCGCGCACGAAGGTGGTGAGATTGACCGAACCCAGCAGGCACGAGCCGTACGGCGGCAAGGGCTGCTCGCCACAGGGGTTGGTCGCACGGATGTGCTCGCACCACCAGTTGTTGTTCATCTCGTTGACTCGATCGATCAGGATGAAGCCCGGCTCGGCATAGTCGTATGTCGAGACCATGATCATGTCCCACAGGTGCCGCGCGCGGATGTGCCCGTAGATCTTGCAGGCCACCAGGCCGTCATCGCGCACGACATAGTTCTCGTGCGTGGGCCATTCACGCCAGATCACCTGCGCGGCGTCGTCGAGATCGACCTCGTTCTTTTCCTTGACATGCACCGGGAAACACCAGCGGCCAGTCGCGGTCCTCTGCAACCGCGTCCATGAACTCGTCGGTGATCAGCAGGCTGAGATTGAACTGGCGCAGACGCCCGTCCTCGCGCTTGGCACGGATGAACTCCTTGGCATCGGGATGCGAGATGTCGAACGTGCCCATCTGCGCGCCGCGACGGCCGCCGGCGGAGCTGACCGTGAAGCACATCTTGTCGTAGATATCCATGAACGACAGCGGGCCGGAGGTATGGGCACCGGCGCCTGACACATAGGCGCCGCGCGGGCGCAGCGTCGAGAACTCGTAACCGATGCCGCAACCGGCCTTCAGCGTCAGTCCGGCCTCGTGCACCTTCTCGAGGATGTCGTCCATCGAGTCACGGATGGTGCCCGAGACCGTGCAATTGATCGTCGAGGTGGCCGGCTTGTGCTCCAGCGCGCCTGCGTTGGAGGTGATGCGGCCGGCGGGAATCGCGCCACGGCGCAGCGCCCACAGAAAGCGTTCGTACCAGTACTCGCGCTTTTCCGGCGTGCTCTCGACGTCGGACAGGGCGCGCGCCACGCGCTGGTAGGTGTCGTCGACGCTGGCATCGACGGGCTTGCCCAGCTTGGTCTTGAGACGGTATTTCTTGTCCCAGATGTCCTGGGAGGCTGCCTGCAGGGGAATCTCCGCTGCACTCCGGATCGCCGCTTCCGCACGCACCGTGCTCATGGTTGTTGTTGCCTCCCTTGTCTGCGGTTTCAGCGTGTCAGGAGCGCCCGATCCGGCATCGGTGGACGCCCCGCCTCGCGGCGCACCGCCGCGGGAGCGACGGGACGGCGGCGGCGGCTTGGAACGCGGCATAAGTCATCTCGGAGCCTGCAACCTTCCCCGGGGCTGGCGGGCCATCGCGCCCCAGCGCTTGGTGCAATGGGGCATCCCGGACACAACATGTTGTGATCGCGGGCGAGTCCGAACCGTACCCCTCCGCTCCCGGACTGTCAACGCCGTCTTGGCAGATGCAACCATCCGCAGGCTGCGGCGGTCGAACCCGCCTGCCAATCGGGAGTTGCGAACGATGATGCCGACCCTGCATGCGAAACGGCGGCTGTCGCTGCTGATCGTGATCCTGGGCGCGCTGCTGGGTGCGACGGTGATCCGGCCCTCCGTGGCTCGTGCCGGCACGCTGCCGGTGGCGGTGGGCGGCATGCCGTTGCCATCCCTGGCACCGATGCTCAGGGGCGTCACGCCCGCGGTGGTCAACATCGCATCGAAGACGGTGGTGCGCGAGCGCGACCCGTTCTTCAACGACCCGGTGTTCCGGCAGTTCTTCGGCCTGTCCGGCGCGCCGCGCGAACGCGTCGAGCAGAGCCTCGGCTCAGGCGTCATCGTGGATGCGGCCAAAGGTTATGTGCTGACCAACAACCATGTGATCGCCGGCGCCGACCGAATCACCGTGACCCTGCAGGACGGCCGCAGCATGCGCGCGACCGTGGTCGGTACCGATCCGGCCACGGACATCGCCGTGCTGCGCATCCCGGCGCAACATCTGTCGGCGCTGCCGGTCGCGGATTCGTCCAGGCTGCAGGTCGGCGATTTCGTGGTCGCGGTGGGGAATCCATTCGGCCTCGGTCAGACCGTCACCTCGGGCATTGTCTCGGCTTTGGGTCGCAGCGGTCTGGGCAACGGCTATCAGGACTTCATCCAGACCGATGCATCGATCAATCCGGGCAATTCCGGTGGCGCGCTGGTCAATCTGGCCGGGCAGCTGGTCGGCATCAACTCGATGATCTACTCGCCATCGGGCGGCAATGTCGGCATCGGTTTTGCCATCCCATCCGATCTCGCCCTGCAGATCATGCGGCAGCTGATCCGCTACGGCAGCGTCCGGCGCGGCAGCCTGGGTGTCGAGACCCAGTCGCTGACGCCGTCACTGGCGCATGCGCTGGGCCTGCGACCCGGCATCCAGGGCTTGGTCGTGACGCGGATAGAACCGGAATCGGCGGCCGCCCGTGCCGGGGTGCGGCGCGGCGACGTGCTCCATGCACTGAATGGTCAGATACTGCGCACGTCGCATGATCTGGCCAACATGGAGGGGTTGCTGCCGATCGGCCGTACGGCGCATCTGGTCGTGCTGCGCGGCAACCGGCAACTCGATCTGCAGGCACCGATCGAACCCGTGCCGCTTGCCACCGCGACCGGGAGCGCGATCGACCCGCGTCTGGCCGGCGCCACGCTCTCGGACCTGGCCCCCGGCCAGCGACCGGGTGGCCTGCCAGGCGTGGCACTGACCCGGGTGACTCCTGGCAGCCGCGCTGCTGCCAGCGGCATGCGTCCGGGCGATGTGATCATCGGCGTCAACCAGCGCCGTGTGAACGACATTGCGGAACTGCGCACCCTGCTTGCCGAACCGACGCGCCAGCTGCTGCTGACCGTGGTGCGAGACGGGCGCGGGTTTTACATCATGGCCAAATAGTGACCTCGTGCGCATGCGCCGTAGGCACGGCGGGGCCATAATCAGGGCGCGTGCCGCGGTTCGGCGCTCGAGATGACATCATGCTCACACACACCCCGCGCATCTGGTTGCTGATTCTCCTCACGGTGCTGTTTCATGCAGCCACGGCGCAGGCCGAGCCCGCATTGCGCTGGCGCGGCGACAGCACCACCGCGCGCAGCTTTGCCGAATCGCTGGCCAGCGCGTGGCAGCGCAGCGGCCAGGGCCGGATGGATGTGCAGCCGTTCAACACCATTTCCGGAATTGACGAGGCGATCAGCGGCCAGGTCGATATCGCGGGCAGCGCGCGGCCAGCCTTCGCCAAGCGGACCCAGGAAAGCGCGCTCGATTTCACGCCGGTGGCATGGGACGCGCTGGTGATGATCGAGCACTCAAGCAATCCGGTGCGCAACATCACGCTGCGACAGCTGTACGACATCTACTGGGGCAAAATCACCAACTGGAGCCAGCTGGGCGGCCGTGATGCGCCAATCAACCTGTACTCGATCGCCAGCCCGCTGGACGGTGTCGAATACAGCCTGCGCAGGCTGCTGTATGGCAGCGGCGACGTCAACGTGGCCGCACCACGCCTGTATCTCAACACGCAGCAGCTGGAAGTTGCGGTTTCACTCGATCCCAACGGCCTTGGCGCGAGCACGCTGTCGAACGTTTTCGCCAACCCCAGGCTGCGCATGCTCGACATCGAAGGCATCAAGCCCAGTGTCACCAGTCTCGCTGACGGCAGTTATCCTCTCTACACTCCGCTCTACTTCGCGACCAACCCCAGCGATCCTCACACCGCCGAAGTGCGCCGGCTGATGGCGTTCATCAACACCCCGCAAGCGCGGGCGATCATGCGCGAACACAGACTGATTCCCTATGCCGACGCAACGGTGCTCACAGCCCGGGAGGGACAGCGGCGCAGCTGGATCGCCGCGCGGATCAGCGGCGAAGCCGTGCACGTCGCAATGAACGGCCCGGTTGCGGCGCCTGGTGCCACCTACTCCCAAGGCGCCAGCATCGCACCGACCTCGCCGCTGACCGAGCAGGCCCGGCAACGCATGCTCAGGCAGCGTGCGCGAGACAAGGCGGCGGCAGACGACGACAGCGGCGGTTGATGCGACTGCACGCACTTTCGCTCGATCTCGACGACACGCTGTGGCCGGTGGCGCCGGCCATCGAGAACGCCGAACGGCAGCTGGATCAGTGGCTGCATCGTCGATATCCACGCATCGCGTCAGCGTTCCCGGTTCCGGCGATGCGCCGTCTGCGGGAGAAGATCGCCGATGATCGCCCGGATCTCGCGCACGATTTCAGCGCCCAGCGGCGACTGACGCTGGCGGCCGCGTTCGCTGCTTGCGGGGAAAGCACGCACGGCGTTGACGCGGCCTTTGATGTGTATTTCGAGGCGCGCAACCAGGTCGAACTTTACCCGGATGCCGCGCAAGCACTGGAGCGTCTCGCACGGCAGCTGCCGCTGATCGGCCTGACCAACGGCAACGCGGACCTGGGCCGCATTGGCATCGACCGGCATTTCCGATTCTGCCTCAGCGCTCGCGAAGCCGGCTGTGCCAAACCCGCCACGCGGATCTTCCACGCGGCCTGCCGCCGTCTCGGCGTGCCGCCCGAGACGGTGTTGCACGTCGGTGACGATCCTGCGCGCGACGTGTCCGGCGCTCGGGCGGCCGGGCTGCGCTCGGCATGGATCAATCGCGACGATGTTCGCTGGGAGCACGGCCCCGCGCCCGATCTCGAATTCATCAATCTCACCGCGCTGGCGGACTGGTGCGACCGACACATGGGGGGTGCTGACGCCGCACGGGCGGGCGCGATCATGGGCACATCCGCGGAGCAGACCCTGGAGGCTGCCGGCCGCTGAATCCCGCTAGGGGAGGCGGCCCGCGCGCATTGCGCCCGCGCCTGCCGTCGGCGCAAAAGCACAGGGCCGATCCGTGAGGATCGGCCCTGAGGGGGTAAAGCCCTTGGCGGTGACCTACTCTTGCATGGCTAGAGCCACACTACCATCGGCGCAGGTGCGTTTCACTTCCGAGTTCGGGATGGGATCGGGTGGGACCACACCGCTATAGCCGCCAAGGAGACGGTGCGGGCAGCGCGGTGAGGCGCCGGCCCGGCAGGGTATAAACCTGGGTAGTGACGAGTGTGACTCTGAGAGCGACGTGCGCTGAGGCGCGAAGCGTCTTGGGGTTATATGGTCAAGCCGCACGGATCATTAGTACGCGTAAGCTCAACGCATTGCTGCGCTTACACATCGCGCCTATCAACCAGGTGGTCTTCCTGGGTCCTTCAGGGGCCTTGTGGCCCGGGAGGTCTCATCTTGGGGCGCGCTTCCCGCTTAGATGCTTTCAGCGGTTATCGCTTCCGTATATAGCTACCCGGCGATGCCACTGGCGTGACAACCGGAACACCAGAGATACGTCCACTCCGGTCCTCTCGTACTAGGAGCAGCCCCCCTCAAACCTCCAACGCCCACGACAGATAGGGACCGAACTGTCTCACGACGTTCTGAACCCAGCTCGCGTACCACTTTAAATGGCGAACAGCCATACCCTTGGGACCGGCTACAGCCCCAGGATGTGATGAGCCGACATCGAGGTGCCAAACACCGCCGTCGATATGAACTCTTGGGCGGTATCAGCCTGTTATCCCCGGAGTACCTTTTATCCGTTGAGCGATGGCCCTTCCATACAGAACCACCGGATCACTAGGACCTGCTTTCGCACCTGCTTGATCCGTCGATCTCGCAGTCAAGCGCGCTTATGCCCTTGCACACAGTGCACGATGTCCGACCGTGCTGAGCGCACCTTCGTGCTCCTCCGTTACTCTTTGGGAGGAGACCGCCCCAGTCAAACTACCCACCACACGCGGTCCCCGACCCGGATGACGGGTCTGGGTTAGAACGTCAAGCACATCAGGGTGGTATTTCAACGTTGGCTCCATGCGATCTGGCGACCGCACTTCAAAGCCTCCCACCTATGCTACACAGACGAACTCAACGTTCAGCGTGAAGCTGTAGTAAAGGTTCACGGGGTCTTTCCGTCTTGCCGCGGGAACGCTGCATCTTCACAGCGATTTCAATTTCACTGAGTCTCGGGTGGAGACAGCGCCGCTGTCGTTACGCCATTCGTGCAGGTCGGAACTTACCCGACAAGGAATTTCGCTACCTTAGGACCGTTATAGTTACGGCCGCCGTTTACCGGGGCTTCGATCAAGAGCTTCGCCTTGCGGCTGACCCCATCAATTAACCTTCCGGCACCGGGCAGGCGTCACACCCTATACGTCCACTTTCGTGTTTGCAGAGTGCTGTGTTTTTGATAAACAGTCGCAGCGGCCTGGTCACTGCGGCCTGCTGGGGCTCGATGACGCACGTCACCACCCTGGCAGGCGCACCTTCTCCCGAAGTTACGGTGCTATTTTGCCTAGTTCCTTCACCCGAGTTCTCTCAAGCGCCTTGGGATTCTCACCCTGCCTACCTGTGTCGGATTACGGTACGGTCCTCGCAATCTGAAGCTTAGAGGTTTTTCCTGGAAGCGTGGCATTGGTGACTTCGGTCCATACGGACCTCGTCTCGGTGCTCGGTGTATGAACCCCCGGATTTGCCAAAGGGTTCCACCTACCGCCTTTCCCCGGGACAACCAACGCCCGGTACACCTAGCCTTCTCCGTTACCCCATCGCAATTGCGAGCGGTGCTGGAATATTAACCAGCTTCCCATCGACTACGCATTTCTGCCTCGCCTTAGGGGCCGACTCACCCTGCGCCGATTAGCGTTGCGCAAGGAAACCTTGGGCTTTCGGCGAGGGGGCTTTTCACCCCCTTTATCGTTACTCATGTCAGCATTCGCACTTCCGATACCTCCAGCAGACCTTACGATCCACCTTCGCAGGCGTACGGAACGCTCCTCTACCGCGTACAGGTCCGAAGATCTGCACACCCCGAGCTTCGGTATACGGCTTAGCCCCGTTGAATCTTCCGCGCAGGCCGACTCGACCAGTGAGCTATTACGCTTTCTTTAAAGGATGGCTGCTTCTAAGCCAACCTCCTGGCTGTCTGAGCCTTCCCACATCGTTTTCCACTGAGCCGTAATTTTGGGACCTTAGCTGCGGGTCTGGGTTGTTTCCCTTTTCACGACGGACGTTCGCACCCGCCGTGTGTCTCCCATGCAGTCCGTGCCGGTATTCGGAGTTTGCCATGGTTTGGTAAGTCGCAATGACCCCCTAGCCATAACAGTGCTCTACCCCCGGCAGGATTCACATGAGGCGCTACCTAAATAGCTTTCGAGGAGAACCAGCTATCTCCGAGTTTGATTAGCCTTTCACTCCTAGCCACAACTCATCCCCGACCTTTTCAACGGGCGTGGGTTCGGGCCTCCAGTAAGTGTTACCTCACCTTCACCCTGGTCATGGCTAGATCACTCGGTTTCGGGTCTACTGCCTGCGACTGTGCGCCCTATTCAGACTCGGTTTCCCTTCGCCTCCCCTAGATGGTTAAGCTTGCCACAGACAGTAAGTCGCTGACCCATTATACAAAAGGTACGCAGTCACTCCTTGCGGAGCTTCCACTGCTTGTACGCATACGGTTTCAGGGTCTATTTCACTCCCCTCTCCGGGGTTCTTTTCGCCTTTCCCTCACGGTACTGGTTCGCTATCGGTCGGTCAGGAGTATTTAGCCTTGGAGGATGGTCCCCCCATGTTCAGACAGGGTTTCACGTGCCCCGCCCTACTCAATTCATCGCGCGCGCCCTTTCGCGTACCGGGCTATCACCGTCTACGGCCGGCCTTTCCAGACCATTCCGCTAAAACGCGTGCGACTTTTGGGCTGTTCCCCGTTCGCTCGTCGCTACTGGGGGAATCTCGGTTGATTTCTTTTCCTCGGGGTACTGAGATATTTCAGTTCTCCCGGTTCGCTTCCCGTACCTATGGATTCAGTACGGGATACCGCTTGCGCGGTGGGTTTCCCCATTCGGACATCTCCGGATCAATGCTTGTTGCCAGCTCCCCGGAGCTTTTCGCAGGCTGCCACGTCCTTCATCGCCTCTGACCGCCAAGGCATCCACCGTATGCGCTTAGTCGCTTGACCATATAACCCCAAGTCGCCTCGGAGCCACACGATCCCTCGACTGCATTCGCCTATGCCTCAACGACACGTCTCAACTCAGCAGAGTCAAGACACTTGTCACTACCCAAGTTGTCAAAGAACGCCGCCCAGGCCTCAACGCCCGGCAGCTCAAATCCTGAAAGTGTGTGCGCAACATCCAGAGCGATGGTGGGTCTGGGAGGACTCGAACCACCGGCCTCACCCTTATCAGGGGTGCGCTCTAACCACCTGAGCTACAGACCCGTTGCTGCGTCAACCGCTTCCTCCCGGCCGTCCGCACACAACCGGTGCGCACCCCGGGGATCGCCTTTGGTGGAGCTGATCGGGATCGAACCGACGACCCCCTGCTTGCAAAGCAGGTGCTCTCCCAGCTGAGCTACAGCCCCGGAACGGGACCACGACGGCCTCGCCGTCTTCTCTGGATGCAGGTGCCTTGTGTGGGCGTCTTGCGGGGGTGAATCGTCGCTCGAAAGGAGGTGATCCAGCCGCACCTTCCGATACGGCTACCTTGTTACGACTTCACCCCAGTCATGAACCACACCGTGGTCGGCGTCCCCCTTGCGGTTAGACTACCGGCTTCTGGTGCAGCCCACTCCCATGGTGTGACGGGCGGTGTGTACAAGGCCCGGGAACGTATTCACCGCGGCATAGCTGATCCGCGATTACTAGCGATTCCGACTTCACGGAGTCGAGTTGCAGACTCCGATCCGGACTGGGATCGGCTTTCTGGGATTGGCTCCACCTCGCGGTCTCGCAACCCTCTGTACCGACCATTGTAGTACGTGTGTAGCCCTGGCCGTAAGGGCCATGATGACTTGACGTCATCCCCACCTTCCTCCGGTTTGTCACCGGCAGTCTCCTTAGAGTTCCCACCATTACGTGCTGGCAACTAAGGACAAGGGTTGCGCTCGTTGCGGGACTTAACCCAACATCTCACGACACGAGCTGACGACAGCCATGCAGCACCTGTGTTCCGATTCCCGAAGGCACTCCCGCATCTCTGCAGGATTCCGGACATGTCAAGGCCAGGTAAGGTTCTGCGCGTTGCATCGAATTAAACCACATACTCCACCGCTTGTGCGGGCCCCCGTCAATTCCTTTGAGTTTCAGTCTTGCGACCGTACTCCCCAGGCGGCGAACTTAACGCGTTAGCTTCGACACTGAGCACCGTAATGTGCCCAACATCCAGTTCGCATCGTTTAGGGCGTGGACTACCAGGGTATCTAATCCTGTTTGCTCCCCACGCTTTCGTGCCTCAGCGTCAGTGCTGGTCCAGAGGGCCGCCTTCGCCACTGATGTTCCTCCCGATCTCTACGCATTTCACCGCTACACCGGGAATTCCACCCTCCTCTACCGCACTCCAGCACGCCAGTATCCACCGCAGTTCCCAGGTTGAGCCCAGGGCTTTCACGGCAGACTTAACGTACCGCCTACGCACGCTTTACGCCCAGTAATTCCGATTAACGCTTGCACCCTTCGTATTACCGCGGCTGCTGGCACGAAGTTAGCCGGTGCTTATTCATCAGGTACCGTCAGTTCGCCGAGGTATTCGCCCGGCGCGTTTCGCTCCCGATAAAAGTGCTTTACAACCCGAAGGCCTTCTTCACACACGCGGCATTGCTGGATCAGGGTTGCCCCCATTGTCCAATATTCCCCACTGCTGCCTCCCGTAGGAGTCTGGGCCGTGTCTCAGTCCCAGTGTGGCTGATCATCCTCTCAGACCAGCTACCGATCGTCGCCTTGGTGGGCCGTTACCCCACCAACCAGCTAATCGGGCATCGGCTCATCCTGCCGCGCGAGGCCCTCTCGGGTCCCCCGCTTTCACCTCTCGGTCGTATGCGGTATTAGCGTAAGTTTCCCTACGTTATCCCCCACGACAGGGCAGATTCCGATGCATTCCTCACCCGTCCGCCGCTCGCCACCCACCCCTTGCGGGGCTGTGCTGCCGCTCGACTTGCATGTGTTAGGCATGCCGCCAGCGTTCAATCTGAGCCAGGATCAAACTCTTCACTTTAGCTTGCTTGACCCGAAGGTCAATCTCCAACGAAGCGTTCTCCCAACCTCAAGTCGTTCATCGCTGAATCACTTGGGTTGGACGCTTGCATCAATGGACTCTTCATCCACCCGCAAGGCGCCCACACAAGTCACCTGCGCACACTGTCAAAGATCGTCTTCCCGCCGGGCCTACCGCACCCGACCGCAGAGCCTTTCGCTCCGCCGAGCCGCACATTCTACATCCGTTTTCCAGGACCGTCAACACCCTTGGTCATCGCGATGCGATTCGGGGAAGACTCTCTGGATACGGGCAGAGCTGCGCGGGTCGAAGAGCATAGCGCAGCGACCCCGACGTGGTGGAAGTGTCTGAGGGATGCTTATGAAGCGCGGCCACGACATCGGCCGGCCATGGAAGGGCCCAGGCTGGTCAAGACATTGCAGGCCCGCGCTACACTGGCCGCCGACATCGATGCGGAGCGACCCAATGCGTTCATTTGTCTGCGCTGCCGCCTTGTGCGCGATGCTGATCACCGGCAGCTGCCATGCCAAGATGACGGTGGTGACGCTGCGGCTGCAGGGCCATCCGTTCAGCGCCGAAGTCGCGTCCAATGATCTCAGTCGCGCCCAGGGTCTGATGAATCGCAGCCGCCTCGCGGCCGACCACGGCATGCTGTTCGTGTTCCGCCACAGCGACCAGCGCTGGTTCTGGATGAAGAACACGCTGATCCCGCTGGACATCCTGTACTTCGACAGCTCGCGCAGGCTGGTTTCGATGCAGACGGACGTGCCGCCGTGCGGGCAGACCCCCTGCCCGACCTATCCCAGCGGGAAACCGGCGCGCTACGTGCTCGAACTGGCGGCCGGCACGGCGGCACGCATCGGAGCCCGCAGCCGGCGACGCAGCTGTCGATCGAGGGCGACGTGGGGCCGGTGCGCTGAGACCCGGTACGCGCCCGATTGCCGCAGGCCATTCCGACCTGATAGGGAATCAGACGAAATTCGACGCCAGCCTCAGCCGGCAGATCGTCTTCCAACGGAATGAAGCAGCGCATGATTCGCCTCCGACTGGACGGCATTGCACCGCGCCGGACTCGGGCAGCGACTGGCGGGCAAAACCGGCGCGATCGGGGCGCGCGGCGGCCCGATCGCGGTCAACCGATTTCGATCATCTCGAAGTCGGCCTTGGTGACGCCGCAGTCGGGACAGGTCCAGGTTTCGGGAATGTCCGTCCAGCGGGTGCCGGGCGCTAGCCCTTCCTCGGGCAAGCCCAGCGCCTCGTCGTAGATGAAGCCGCATACCACGCACATGTACTTTTTGTAGTCGGACGCACTCATGAACAGGCACGATCGCAAGATGGGAACACGATTATTGTCGCAGGCGCCGCGCCGCGACGAAAGCCGGCCCATGAGCGAATGCATGCATCGCATGCAATACCCGCTGATGCGTGGGCTGTATGCCATCACCGACGGCCCGCGCGGGAATCTTCTGGCTGCCGCGGAAGCCGCGCTGGCAGGCGGCGCGCGCGGGCTGCAGTACCGCGACAAGAGTACGGATCACGACCGTCGCCACGCCGAGGCCGTGGCGCTGCAGGCGCTGTGCCTGGCGCATGGCGTACCGCTGATCATCAACGATGACATCGCATTGGCAGCTGCCGTCGGCGCCGCCGGGGTGCATCTTGGCGAACAGGATGCCGAGATCGCCGCGGCCCGGACCCGGCTGGGTCCGGGCGCGATCATCGGCGTGTCGTGCTACGACTCGCTGCCACGGGCGCGACAACTCGCCGCAGCAGGCGCCGACTACCTTGCATTCGGGGCCTTCTTCCCGTCACCGACCAAGCCAAATGCACGGCATGCGACGGCGTCGCTGCTGCGCGACGCGGCTGCGCTTGGCCTGCCGCGAGTGGCGATCGGCGGCATCACGCCCGACAATGGCGGCGCGCTGATCGACGCGGGCGCCGATCTCCTGGCGGTGATCTCCGGCGTGTTCGGCGCCGCCGATGTGCGCGCAGCGGCGCGTCGCTACGCCGACCTTTTCGAATCCATGCGCGGGGCCTCATGACTTCCAATCACGATCTCTTCCAGCGTGCCCGCGGCCTGCTGCCCGGCGGCGTCAACTCGCCGGTGCGCGCGTTCAAATCGGTGGGTGGCGAGCCCTTCTTCACCGCGCGCGCCGAGGGATCGTGCCTGTGGGACGTGGAAGGCAAGCGCTACATCGACTATGTCGGCTCCTGGGGCCCGATGATCGTAGGCCACAATCACCCCACGGTAAGGGCGGCGGTCGAGCGCGCGGTCCGCGACGGACTTTCCTTCGGCACACCCTGCGCTGCCGAGGTGACAATGGCCGAGGCGATCACGCGTCTGGTGCCCTCGATCGACATGGTGCGCATGGTCAACTCCGGCACCGAGGCGACGATGGCCGCGATCCGTCTCGCGCGCGGCGCGACCGGCGCGCGACACGATCGTGAAGTTCGAGGGCTGCTATCACGGCCACGGCGACGCCTTCCTGGTCAAGGCCGGCTCCGGCGCGCTGACGCTCGGCCTGCCCGATTCGCCCGGCGTGCCCAAGGCCCTGGCCGACCTCACCCTGACGCTGCCCTACAACGACGTCGACGCCGCGCGCGCGCTGTTCGCCGCGTGCGGCAGCCGAGATCGCCTGCGTGATCGTCGAGCCCGTCGCCGGCAACATGAACTGCATCCCGCCGCGCGCGGGGTTTCTCGAAGCGCTGCGCGCACTGTGCACCGCACACGGCGCGCTGCTGATCTTCGACGAGGTGATGACCGGCTTTCGCGTCGCACCCGGCGGCGCGCAGGCGCTGTACGGCGTCGACGCCGGACCTGACCACGCTTGGCAAGATCATCGGCGGCGGCATGCCGGTGGGCGCCTACGGCGGACGCCGCGAGCTCATGGAGCAGATTGCGCCGGCGGGCCCGATCTATCAGGCCGGCACGCTCAGCGGCAATCCGGTCGCGATGGCGGCGGGCATGGCGATGCTGGAGCTGGTCGCCCAGCCCGGCTTCCATGCCGAACTGGACCGCAAGACGCGGCAGCTGACCGATGGACTCCAGGCCTGCGCGAACGAAGCCGGCGTGCCGTTTGCGATCAACCGCGTGCCGGGCATGTTCGGCCTGTTCTTCAGCACCGGACCGGTCGAGACCTACGCGCAGGCGACAGCTTGCGACATTGCCGCGTTCCGGCGCTTCTTCCACGCCATGCTCGAGCGCGGCATCTACCTCGCACCCAGCGCCTACGAAGCCGGATTCATGTCGACAGCGCACAACGAGCAGGACATCGCCGAGACATTGGATGCCGCGCGTCACGCCTTCCGAGCCGCGCGCGGCGACTGATCGGAGCAGCTGCCTCAGCCGCCTGGAAAAGCACGCAGGGCGGCGTGCAGCCGATGGAGACCATCCGCCACATCGGCATCGGTCAGCACCAGCGGCGGCACCAGGCGCAGCACGTCGGGGCCGGCCTGCAGCAGCAGCAACCCGGCGCGGTGGGCGTGGTCGAGGACCTCGCCCGCCCGGCCGCGATACGCATGCGCCAGCACCGCGCCAAGCATCAACCCGCGACCACGCACCTCGCTGAACACGCCAAGTTCGGCGTTGATGCGTTCGAGACCGGCGCGCAGCACCTGCGCCTGGCGCTCGACGTTGGCCAGCAGCTCGGGCGCGGCCAGCCGGCGCAACGCGACACGCGCGACCGCCGCCGCCAGCGGGTTCCCGCCGAAGGTCGTGCCGTGCGCTCCGTATTGCAGCACCTCGGCCACTTTCGGTCCCGCCAGCATCGCGCCGATCGGAAAGCCGGCGCCGAGCGCCTTGGCCAGAGTGACGATGTCGGGTACCACGCCATCCTGGGGATGGGCGAACAGCGTTCCGGTACGGCCCATGCCGCACTGGATCTCGTCGCAGATCAGCAGCGCGCCGTGGCGATCACAGAGACCACGCAAGGCGGCCAGATAGCCCGGCGCGGCCGGCATCACCCCGCCCTCGCCCTGCACCGGCTCGACCAGTACCGCCGCCACGTCACCGGCCTCCATCGCCGCCCTTGCCGCATCAACGTCATTGAACGCGGCGTGGCGGAAACCGGCCGGCAGCGGCTCGTAACCTTCCTGGTACTTGGGCTGCGCGGTAGCGGTGACGGTCGCCAGCGTGCGGCCGTGGAACGAGCCCTGGAAGCTGAGAATCACACGGCGCTCGGGCGGGCGCGCCTGCGCAGTCGCCCAGCGCCGGGCCAGCTTGATCGCGGCCTCGTTGGCTTCGGCACCGGAGTTGCAGAAGAACACCCGCGTCGCAAACCCCGAGGCCGCGACCAGCTCTTCGGCCAGACGCACGGCCGGCTCGCTCAGAAACACGTTGCTGGTGTGCCAGAGCTTGGCCGCCTGTGCGGTCAGCGCCGCGATCAGTTCCGGATCAGCGTGGCCTAGACCGCACACGGCGATGCCAGCGGCGAAATCGACGTATTCCCGGCCCTCGATATCCCACAGCCGCGCACCGCGGCCGTGATCGAGCACTGCGGCACGCGGTCGGTACACCGGGACAAAGTACTGCTGCGCGGCGGCGACCAGCGCGGCGGTAGCGGAACCGCAGTCGTGAGTGCTCATGAAGAACTCAATGCAGGAGAAGACCCATTATGCCGCGACCGCTCCCATCCATCCGGCGTGGCACGATCCGGTCCATCGCCCGGGCCGGCTGCGCTACGCTCGCCGGAATTGCACCTGATCCGATGACCCCGAGGACCTCGCGATGCGTTTCGAAACCCTGGCCGTGCACGCCGGCGCCGAACCGGATTCCGAAACCGGCGCGGTGACACCGCCACTGCACCTGACCACCACCTTCGAGCATGCGCCCGACGGCAGTCTTCCGCACGGCCTGCTGTACCAGCGCTATGACAATCCGACCCAGCAACGCTTCGAGCAGGCGCTGACCGTGCTGGAAGGCGGCGCGCGCACGCTGTTCTTCGCCACCGGCATGGCCGCGGGCACCTCCGTGCTGCAGGCGCTGCCGGCCGGCACGCACGTGGTCATGCCCGATGACGTGTATCACGGCTATCGCGCCTTGCTCGCCCGGTATGGACAGCGCTGGGGGCTCCGTTTCAGCTTCGTCGATCTCGCCGATCCCGACGCCGCGCGCTCGGCGCTGCACCCGGACACACGCCTGATCTGGGCCGAGTCGCCATCCAATCCCCTGCTCAAGATCAGCGACATCGCGGCGCTGGCCGCGCTGGCGCACGGCACGGGCGCGCAGCTGCTGGTCGACAGCACCTTCGCCACACCCTGCCTGCAGCAGCCGCTCGCGCTGGGCGCCGACATCGTGCTGCACTCGACCACCAAGTACATCGGCGGCCACAGCGACGTGATGGGCGGCGCATTGGTGTTCCGCAACGACGACGCGCTGGCCGCCGGGTGCTGGGACCTGCGCAAGCTGGCGGGTGCCAGCGCCTCGCCGTTCGCGGCGTGGATGTGCCTGCGCGGGCTGCGCTCGCTGCCCGCTCGCATGGCCTGGCATGGCCGCAATGCCGGCTCCGTGGCGGCCGCGCTGGCGGCGCATCCGCAGGTCGAACGCGTGCACTACCCGGGTCTGGCGACACATCCGCAGCATGCATTGGCAGCACGGCAGATGCGCGACTTCGGCGGCATGGTTTCGTTCGAAGTCCGTGGCGGCCGCGAACCCGCGCTTGCCGTCGCGGGCAGGCTGAAGCTGTTCGTGAATGCCACCTCGCTGGGAGGTTGCGAGTCGCTGGTCGAACACCGCGCCTCGGTCGAGGGCGCGCACCCGACTTCACCGCCCGGCCTGCTGCGCTTGTCGGTGGGCCTGGAGCATCCCGACGATCTGGTCGCGGATCTGCTGCGGGCGCTGGCCGGCTGAGGTCACCACCTGCCGGTATTCGGCATCGACGCCCAGGGCTCGGCGGGCGGCAACGCGGCACCCTTCTGCAGCAGCTCGATCGAGATCAGATCGGGCGAGCGCACGAAGGCCATGTGGCCGTCACGTGGCGGTCGGTTGACGACGACGCCCATCGACCTCAGATGCGCACAGGTCGCGTAGATGTCGTCGACGTGAAACGCCAGGTGTCCGAAGTTGCGCGCGCTGCCGTAGTCCTCGCCCGCGATGGCGTCCTGATCCGGCCAGTTGTAGGTGAGTTCGATCTCCGCGTCAGGCGTCTCGTCGGCAGCCAGGAACACCAGGGTGAACCTTCCCTGCGGCACCTCACGCCGGCGCATCTCGCGCAAGCCCAGGCCGTCGCAGAAAAAACGCAGCGCGGCGTCGAGGTCGCGCACGCGGATCATGGTATGGAGGTATTTCATCGCCGACTCCGGGGGTTGCCGAGACACCGATCTGCGATCCGCGCAGCGTCGTTACAAGAGGCCTGACTTCAATCGAGGAACAAATCCGGAAGCAGCGGTGCGCCAGGCTGCACGGCGTAGCGTTCGAAGTCGCTGACACCGGCCGCGCGCAATACCTCCTCGTCGACGGCGAAATGACCGCTGTAGTCATGTGCCGGCCGGGTCAGCATCCAATGCGCTGCATCAGCGACGATCTCGGGTCGGCGACAGTTTTCGGGTTTGACCGCATCGCCCAGCATCGCCACCGCAGCGGTCGCGATCACCGTCCGCGGCCACAGCGCGTTGACCGCAATGCCCTGCGCGGCGAACTCGGCGCTCATGCCGAGCACGCACAGGCTCATGCCGAGCTTGGCGATGGTGTAGGCGGTGTGCTCCCTGAACCATCGAGGGTCCAGCGTGGGCGGCGGTGCCAGCATCAGCGCATGCGGATTGGCGGCGCGCTGCAGGTGCGGCAGGCAGGCCCGGGTCATCAGGAAGGTGCCGCGCGTGTTGACCTGGTGCATCAGATCGTAGCGCTTGACCGGCGTGGCGGCGGTGCCGGCGAGCCAGATCGCGCTGGCATTGTTGACAAGAATGTCGATGCCGCCGAAACGCGCGACCGCGGCCGCCACCGCAGCGTCGATCGCATCGGAATCGCGCACATCCATCGGCACCGCCAGCGCCTGGCCGCCAGCCGCTTCGACCGCGGCGGCGGCGCTGTGGATGGTGCCGGGCAACTTGGGGTTGGCCACCGCGGACTTGGCCGCGATCACCACGTTGGCGCCATCACGCGCGGCACGCAGTGCGATGGCCAGGCCGATACCGCGCGAGGCGCCGGTGATCAGCAGGGTCTTGCCGTGCAGAGTCGTCATGCCGGTCTCCGGCGCAGTCAGGGCCGCTGGAAGCGCGGCAGCCAGACGGTGAGCTGACCGAGGCGCGCCACGGGATCGGTCAATTCGAGCAGCTGCTGGCGCTCGCTGTCGTCCAGCGGCAGCAGTTCGGCCAGGCGGAAGCCGACCCAGACCGCGTCGTCGTAGCTCGCGCGCGGCGCATCCTTCCATGCCGGCTCCAGCTGATCGATCAGTCGCTCGAGGATGGTCGCGAGCAGGCCGTATTCCGGCGGCACCGCAACCCTCGGCTCCTCGTCCCACGGCTCGATCGTACCCAGCAGCAATCCATCCTCGCGTGTCCGCGTGTGCAGCACGCGAAAACGCTCGCCACCCACGGCACCAATGCCGAGCAGGCCGTCAGGCAGCGTGTAGAAGTCGCTGATCCGCGCCAGCGTACCCACCGCCGCCGGCTCCGCCGGAACACCCGCCTCGCGGCCGCGCAGGATCAGGCAGACGCCGAACGCGCTGTCGCTGCGGGCGCATTCGCGCACCATCGCCAGATAGCGCGGCTCGAAGATGCGCAGCTGCAGCGGCCCGCGCGGAAACAGCACCGCCGACAACGGAAATAGCGGGATCTCGACGTGCGCGCTCACCGCAGCAGTTTACAAGTTTGCAAGGACCGCCACGCGATCCGAAGCGCGCCGCCGGGCCTTGCAGTCGTCTGCGGCAGCATCGCGGAGGATGCTGATCCGGGCGTTGAACATGGCTGCGCCTCGCCTCGCAGCCGTTCGGGCAGGGCAATGAGCCGGTGCTGCACAACCCGTCGCTGCAACGCGCGACAACACGACTTCCTGCGCGACGCACGGCAAGCCGATGCAGCGGCTCATCGACTGGCCCGCAGTGCGTGCCGACATGCGGCTGCAACGCCAGGCGGCGCGCCACTACGCATCAGGTACACCCGTGCAGCAACGCGCCTGCTGCGCGCGCTGCTGCTGGCGCACGCACAGCCTCGATTTGCTGCTGTGCCGGTTTCTGCGGGCGCCTTCATAGCGGTCTACGCGCTGGCGCCAGGACACGGCCGCAGATCGGCGAGCACCGGCTACGCCGTGTTTCCGCCATGCGCGACCGAACGTGATCCGCACCCGCACGTCCCGCCTGCAGCCCGGCCCGGTCGCGCCGCACTTCACCAGCGCTTCCGGATGCGCGCATCGCAACAAAGGCGCAGCCGGTGGACGGCTTCCCCGGCATGCTGCCAAGCGCCATCCTGGCCGCCACGGCGATCCCGACTCCGTCGCCGATCCTGACGACGCTGACGGTGTGCCGAAGGTCTGCCGGTCTGCGTCATTTTGCGCACGCGGGTCGCGGGGATCACGTTCATCGGCCACACGGGAGCGGTCTGTCCGGGTTGCGCCTTGCTCGAATGTTCGGTCCTCTGCGGGACGGCGCACCCGGGCGGGTCGCGGCATGGAGCTTCGCCAACGGCGCCTGGAGTACCACGCGCCGACAGCGGTTCGGCCATCCGCTGAACTTCGATCCGTCCGCGAGATCGCGGGGGGGCGATCAGGCCGTGCGCACGGCCAGCAGTGCCTGCAAAAACCCTCGTCGCCATGCCGTGATGTCGCCGCGCTCGATAACATCCATGGCGCTGCGCCAGCGCGCGACACGTTCATCCCGCGGCATCCCCAGCGCCTCATGCATGGCCGCTGCAGTGGCCTCGTGATCCAGCGGGTTCACCCGCAGCGCCGAATCGAGCTGCTGCGCGGCGCCTGCAAATTCGGAAAGCACCAATACGCCCGGGTTGTCCGCGTCCTGGCAAGCCACGTATTCCTTGGCCACCAGATTCATCCCGTCTCGCAGCGGCGTGACCAGCCCGACCCTCGCCAGGCGGTAGTAGCCGCACAGCGTCGCCTGCGGATAAGCGCGATTGACGTAGCGGATCGGCGTCCAGTCCGGCTCGGCATAGCGCCCGTTGATGTTGCCGGCAATGCGCTCGAGATCGCGCCGGATGGCGCGGTATTCGGGCACGTCGCCGCGCGAGCTGGGCGCGATCTGCAGCAGCGACACGCGCCGTCGCCACGTCGGAAACTTCTCCAGCAGGTGGCCGAAACTGGTCATGCGCTGCGGCAGGCCCTTGGAATAATCGAGCCGGTCCACACCAATGATCAGGCTGCGCTCCTCGAGACTGGCGCGCAGCCGGCGCAAAGCCGCACTGCCACCGCGCTTCGGCTGGGCGCAGGAGCGCACTGCCGCGACATCAATGCCGATCGGAAACGCCTCCGCACGCACGCGACGCCGGTCGGGCATGCACAGGATGCCGGCGCCCGCGTCCTCGGCACCAAGCTCGGCATGGAAATAACTGCGCAGCGCGGCCAGATCGCGCGGCGTCTGCACACCGATCAGATCGTAATCGGCCAGTGTCGCCAGCAGCTCGTGATGCCGCGGCATGTAGGCGAGCAGGTCGGCCGGCGCCAACGCCGTATGCAAAAAAAACCCGATGCGTTGGCGACAGCCCAGCCTGCGCAGCTCGGCGGCCAAGGGAATCAGGTGGTAATCGTGCACCCACAGCACATCGTCCGTGTGCAGCCGCGTGACGATGGCTTCCGCCCAGCGCCGGTTCACTGCACGGTAGACGCGATATGCGTCGGGATCGAACTCGACCAGATCGAACCGGCTGTGCAACAGAGGCCACAGCACGCGATTGGCGAATCCGGCGTAGTAGCCAGAGTGCTCGGCACGGGTCAGGTCGAGCGTGGCGTAGTCGATCCCCGCATGCTCGATCTCGCGCACGTCCGTCGCCTGTTCGGCGACGTGCCCGCTCCATCCGAACCACAACCCGCCGTGCTCATCCAGAGCCGCGCGCAGCGCCACCGCCAGTCCGCCAGCGCGCGTTTCCTCCGGCAGTGCCACGCGGTTGGAGAGGATCACCAGCCTGCTCACAGCGCTTCTTCCCAACTGCGCGACAGGAGCATCGCCGAATTGATCAGGCCGACCATCGAGTAGGTTTGCGGAAAATTCCCCCACAGCCCGCCTGTCTCCGGATCGATGTCCTCGGACAGCAGACCCAGCCGAGTCCGCCGCGCCAGCAGGTTCTCGAAGATCCGCCGCGCCTCGTCCTTGCGCCCTATGCCGGCGAGTGCGCCGATGTACCAGAAGGTGCATAGTGTGAAACTGGTATGCGGTGTGCCGAAATCGTCGGCGTGACGGTAGCGGTAGAGGTAGTTGCCCTCACGCAGGTCACGGCCGATCGCCTCCACCGTGGCCACGTAGCGCGCATCGTCATAGGCGATGAAGCCCAGCTCGGCCAGCGGCAGCAGGCTGGCATCGAGATTCTTGCCGCCCCGGTGCGCCACCAGATGACCCAGTTCGGCGTCGTAGGCCCATGCGAGCACTCGCTGGCGCAAGGTGTCGGCGCGCTGACGCCAGCACCGTTCGCGCTCGGCATCGCCCAGTGCGCAGGCGATGCGTGCCAGGCGGTCGCAGCCTACCCATGCCATGGCCGCAGTGTATGTGTGCACATTCTTTTTGCCGCGGTATTCCCACAGGCCGGCATCGGGCTCCTCGGCGTTGGCATAGGCCAGTTCGCCCAGCTGCTCGAGCTTCGCGTAGATGTCGCGGTCGCCGACACGGCGCAGGCGCTGATCGAAAAAGATCTGCTCGGCGGCCAAGATCAGCGAGCCGTAAATATCGTACTGCCGCTGCTGCCAGGCGAGGTTGCCGACGCGCACCGGACCCATGCCCCGGAAACCCTCGAGCTCGCCGGCAATGTTCTCCTCAAGCTGGTCCTCGAAGGTGACACCGTAGACCGGATTGAGCTCACCGTTGGCGCTGATCAGGTTGAGCATGAATCCCAGGTACTCCTCCATGCTGCGGGTGGCGCCCAGGCGGTTGAGCGCGCGCACCACGAACGCGGCGTCACGCAGCCAGCAGTATCGGTAATCCCAGTTACGTCCGCTGCCGGGCGCCTCCGGGATCGAGGTGGTGGGCGCGGCGATGATCGCGCCCGTGCTCTCGAACTGGCACAGCTTGAGCGTCACTGCGGCGCGGATCACCGCTTCCTGCCACTCGAACGGCACCGAAAGGTAGCGCGTCCACTGGCGCCAGTAGTCCAGTGTCTGAGCCAGGTGGCGATCGAGCAGTTGCGCCGGAGCATCTTCAGGCGCTTCATCCGGCCCCCAGATGAAGTTGAACTCGCGGTCGAGGATGAAGGGCAGCTCGCGGCGGATGAACGGCACCGGCAGGTCCGAGGTCAACCGCATCACCTGCGCATCAAGCAGGTAGCGGATGTGGTTGCTGCCATTGGTCGTGGCCGGGATTTTCGCGCCCAACTGGTCCAGTGGCCGCAGCAGCAAGCTGACGCGGGGACGCCCCTGCAGTGGTCGCATCCGGCGCATCAGCATGACCGGATGGTAGATGCGGCCGCGCTGACGGAAGCGCGGCGCGAAGTCGGTGATCTCGATGCCCTGGCCCCTGCGGTCATACAGGCGAGTGACCAGCACCGCGGTGTTGCGCTCGTATTCCTGCTCGGCGCGGTCGAAATCCTCGATCGCCACCGTCCAGCAGCCGTACCCTTCGTGCCTGGGCGAGAGCAACGCGCAGAAGGTGGGATCGGCATCGAACTGCGGGAAACAGCCCCAGACGATGCCGCCCTGGACATCCACCAGCACGGCAATGCTGCCGTTGCCGATCAGGCCAAAGTCCAGCGAAGATTCATGCATGCTGCATCCTTGATTTCACTGCGGTGGGCACCCGGATCCTCACCGTTCAGGGCGGTGGCAGTGCAACGTGACGTGCCAGCTGTGCCAGCCAGGCGCGCACCGCGGCCGGATAGGGCAGCATGTGGGTGGCCTCGCATGTCACGCGCGCACCCACCGCGATGGCGATACCACCGGCCGCGCGCACTGCCGCCAGCGCCGGCGCATCGGTGTGATCGTCGCCGATATAGACCGGACGCCGTCCGCTGAATGGAGGCTCGCGCAGCAGCGCCCGTGCGGCCATCGCCTTGTCCGCCAGCGCCGGTTTCAGCTCGCACACGTCATAGCCCTCGAGCAGGCAGTAACCGGGCAGGGTGGCGGCGAGTGCACCCGCGGCGACCCGGACCGCAGTCATCTGCAAGGGTGCCTCTCGACAATGCAGCGCCACGGCCGGGCCCTTGTGCTCGACGCGTACACCCGGCAGGCGCGCAGCGATGTCCGCCGCCGCGGCATACAGCCGCTCGACGGGCTCGGCATCTTCCTGCCACAGGCGCTCGTAGCGACCATCGGCATGCAGCCGTTCGAGACCGTGCAGGCCGATGCGCTCGATCGCCAGCGGCGCGAACAGGCGAGCCAGATCCTCGGCGCGACGACCACTGATCAGGGCCAGCGCCCCCTCCAGCGACTGTGCCAGCCGCCGCAGATGCAGCTGCAGCGGAGCGTCTACGCGCACCAGCTCGGGGCGCAGGGCAAAGTCCAGCAGCGTACCGTCGACGTCCAGCAGCAGCGCCCAACGCTCGCCGGGCGAGGGCCACGTCGGCGGCGCGGGCAGCAGACTGGCGGTTGACACGACACTCATGCCGTCATGTCCGCGGGGACCGGGCTCGCCTTGTCCGCGGACGCCACCAGCTCGCCACGCCAGTGCGGCAGGCAGTGCGGGTATTCGCGCTGCAGGAAATCGATCAGGCCCTCGCGCACTGCGCAGCGCAGGTTCCAGGCACGCGAGGAATCCGCCGCGCTGACCAGCGCGCGCAGCTGCACGGCGTGCTCGTTGGTGTCGGTCATCACCAGTTGCGCCACGCGTGTGTCCCAGTCCGGATTGCCTCGGCACAGGCGTTCCACCTCGACACGCAGCGGCGCCAGCGGCACGCGATAATCGACCCACAGGTACACGGTGCCCAGCAGCTCGGAGCCGGTGCGGGTCCAGTTCTGGAACGGGTTCTCGATGAACCAGGTCAGCGGCACGATCAGCCGGCGCTGGTCCCAGATGCCCACCACCACATAGGTGCTGGTGATCTCCTCGATGCGGCCCCACTCGCCTTGCACGATCACCACGTCGTCCAGTCGCAACGGCTGGGTGAGCGCCAGCTGCAGACCGGCCAGCAGATTGGATAGCACCGGTCGTGCGGCGAAGCCCACCACGATGCCGGCGATGCCGGCAGATGCCAGCAGACTCGCACCCAGCGCGCGCACCGTGGGAAAGGTCATCAGCGCCACGCTGACGCCGATCAGGCCAGCCAGCACGCGGCCACTGATGATCAGCACGCGCACCTGGGTCAGGATGCGCCGATCGTTGAGGTTGTCCGCGGCGCTGGCCGGATGACGTGCATGAACCAGCGCTTCGGCAGCGCCGAGTGCACGCAGCGCCAGCCAGGTGAGATCGGCGATCAGCACGACCGCCCAGATGTGGCGCAGCAGAGCCTTCAACTCGGGGTCGAACAGCGCGCGCTCGATACCGACCTCCAGCACCAGCAGGTACAGCAGAGGCTCCAGCGCCGGCAGCAGGCGGCGCTCGAACTGCGCCCAGCCCATGCTTTTTCCGGCACGGCGCAACAGCCACGCCACCACGCGATTGGTCAGGAAGGCCGCGACCAGCAGCGCCGTCACCATGATGACGATCGCAGCCGCAGCGCCCAGGCGGACGGACATCGTCGTCGCTCCTTGCGTGCGGGTCTGTCACCCTAACCCGTCATGCTGCGCAGCACAACCCGCGCAAACCGGCAGTCGCGCTCAGTCGCCGCGCGAAAAACGCCGCGGCGCACCTTCGAAGCCGCCGTTGGACATGAACACGACATGGTCGCCCGGTCGCGTCCGCGTGGCGAGCTCGGCCAGCAGCGCATCGACGCTGGACACGGCGATGCCGCGTCCACCCAGCGCAGCGATCAGCGGGGCGGTGTCCCAGGCCAGCTCAGGCCGCGCCAGCAACACGACGACATCGGCGTCGGCCAGCGACCCGACGAGTCCCGCCGCATGAGCGCCGGCGCGCATCGAGTTGGAGCGCGGCTCCAGCGCGATCACGATGCGCGCACTGCCTACTCTGGCGCGCAAACCGGCGAGCGTGGTCGCGATCGCGGTCGGATGATGGGCGAAATCGTCGTAGACGCGCACGCCGCCGCGCTCGCCGATCCGCTCCATGCGACGCTTGACGCTTTCGAAACCGGTGAATGCCGGCAGCAACGCCCGTGGATCGGCGCCCGCGGCGGCGGCGGCGGCCAGCGCGGCGAGCGCATTCATCACGTTGTGACGGCCCAGCAGATTCCAGTGCACCTCGCCCAGCCTCGCGTCACCGCGACTGACCGCGAAGGCCGAACCGTCGGCGGCAATCAGCCGCGCGCGCCAGTCGCCGGTCTCGATGCCGAAGGTCTCCACCGGCGTCCAGCAGCCCATCGCCAGCACTTCGGCAACGCGCGCATCTTCCGCGTTGACGATCAGCCGGCCATGGCCCGGAACGGTGCGCACCAGATGATGGAACTGGCGCTGGATCGCGGCGACATCGGGAAAGATGTCGGCATGGTCATGCTCGAGGTTGTTGAGCACGGCGATCTGCGGCCGGTAATGCACGAACTTGGAGCGCTTGTCGAAGAATGCCGTGTCGTACTCGTCGGCCTCGATCACGAACGGCGCGCCGGGACCGAGTCGCGCCGAGACGCCGAAGTTGGCCGGCACGCCGCCAATCAGGAATCCGGGCGCCAGGCCCGCGGTGTCGAGCAGGTATGCGAGCAGGCTGCTGGTAGTGGTCTTGCCGTGGGTGCCGGCCACCGCCAACACGTGGCGCCCGCGCAGCACGGTCTCGCTCAGCCACTGCGGCCCGGAGACATAGTCGATGCCGGCATCAAGCAGGTACTCGATCGCCGGATTGCCGCGCGACAGCGCGTTGCCGACCACGACACGATCGGGCGCCGGCTGCAGATGCTCGGCGCGATAGCCGGACTTGAGCGCGATACCCAGCGCCTCGAGCTGGGTGCTCATCGGCGGATAGACGTTGGCGTCGGAACCCTCGACGTCGAGGCCCAGTTCGCGCGCCAAGACGGCGACGCCACCCATGAAGGTGCCGCAGATGCCGAGGATATGGATGCGCATGCGCGCGAAGGTCAGCGCGACGCGGACGTGGTGGCCGTCGGCGACAGAGCGGCGAGTAGACGCGCGAACACCTCGTCGAGGCCGCCGACGCCGTCGACGATGTGCAGGATGCCGGCGCGGGCGTAGTAGTCGGCGACCGGCGCGGTCTGCTCGGCGTATACCTCCAGCCGCTTGCGCACGGTGTCAGGGTGGTCGTCGGCGCGGCCCTCGGCCTTGAAGCGCAGCTCGGTGCGGCCGACGATCACCTCGCCCGGCACCTTCAACCTGATCACCGCATCCAGCGGCTGGCCGAGGCGCGCCAGCAGACCGTCCAGCGCCTGCACCTGGGCGAGGTTGCGCGGATAGCCGTCGAGGATGAAACCCGCGCGCGCGTCGGCCTGCGCCAGACGCTGCTCGAGCATGCCGAGCACGATGGCGTCGGAGACCAGATGCCCGGCCTCCATCACCGCCTTGGCCTTGAGCCCCAGCGGCGTGCCGGCCGCCACCGCCGCGCGCAGCAGGTCGCCGGTGGAGATGTGCGGCACCCCCAGGGCGATCTTCAACCGCGCCGCCTGGGTGCCCTTGCCCGAACCGGGCGCGCCGAGAAGTACAAGTCGCATGGGGAATCCGTGCCGATCGAGCGCGGAGCGCGGGTGCGCGTCCGCTAGACTATGGAGTCGAAGCGCAAACTAGCGGCAGCGCCGCGTGCAAGTCAAACCGCGGCAGGCTGCCGCGCCAGCCGAGTGCGACCGATGACCACACGATCCAGGCCCGCAGGCAAACTCCTCTACGCCCAGTCCGGCGGCGTCACCGCCGTGATCAACGCCACCGCCGCCGCGGTGATCGCGACCGCGCGTGCGCGGGGCGTGAAGGCGTACGCCGCTCGCAACGGCATCCTCGGCGCGCTGCGCGAGGATCTGATCGATACCACGAAGGAGTCGCCTGCCGCGATCGCCGCGCTGGCGCACACACCGGGTGGCGCGTTCGGCTCCTGCCGGTTCAAGCTCAAGGGCATCGAACAGGACCGCGCGCACTACGAGCGCCTGATCGCGGTGCTGCGCGCGCACGACATCCGCTATTTCCTCTACAACGGCGGCAACGATTCCGCCGACACCGCGCTGAAGATCGCCGAGGTCAGCCGCGCGCTGGGCTATCCGCTCGGCTGTATCGGCGTGCCCAAGACCGTCGACAACGATCTCGCCGTCACCGACACCTGCCCCGGCTTCGGCTCGGTGGCCAAGTACATTGCGGTCGCGGTGCGCGAGGCCAGCCTCGACGTGGCCTCGATGGCGGAGTCCTCGACCAAGGTGTTCGTGCTCGAGGTGATGGGCCGCCACGCCGGCTGGATCGCAGCCGCCGCCGGCCTCGCGGGCCACAATCCCGACGCCGCGCCGCATCTGATCCTGTTCCCCGAGATCGCCTTCGACGAAGAAGCCTTCCTGGCACGGGTCAAGGCGACCGTTGCCCGGGTCGGCTGGTGCACGGTGGTGGTCTCGGAGGGCCTGAAGAACGCCGCAGGCCGGTTCCTCGCCGAGGCCGGCAGCCGCGACGCCTTCGGCCACAGTCAGCTGGGCGGCGTGGCGCCGGTGCTGGCCGGTCTGGTCAAGCAGAGGCTGGGCTTCAAGGTGCACTGGGCACTGCCGGACTACCTGCAGCGCTCCGCGCGACACCTCGCTTCCGCCACCGATGCGAAGCAGGCTGCCGCAGTCGGCCGCACCGCCGTCGAGTACGCACTGGCCGGCCGCAGCGGCGTGATGCCGGTGATCGTGCGTACCGCGGATGCGCCCTATCGCTGGAAGATCGCGCCGGCGCCGCTGACCTGGGTGGCCAATCACGAGAAGAAACTGCCCAAAAGCTACATCCGCAAGGACGGGTTCGGCATCACCGCTGCCGCGCGCCGCTACCTGGCGCCGCTGATCCGGGGCGAGGCGCCGCTGCCGTACGGCCGCGACGGACTGCCCGCCTATGTGCAGCTGAGGAACGTGGCGGTAGCGCGCAAGCTGCCGGCCTGGGCTCCGGACACGCGCTGAGCGACCGCTCGCCGAAGCCGCGTCCTCCGCGAGGCAGGTCGGACGCGTCGGCTTGATGCCCCGCCGCGAACCCTCCGGCGCATCCGCGCAAGCCAGGGCCTCCTGTTCGCGGCCGGAGCGCAAGGGGCGGCGTCATCCGGGGCGAGCGAAAGATCCGGCTTTTGCGCTGCGTCAAGGCCGCGCCGCGGCGCATGCCTATACTCGACGGGACCGCCCATGCCGGACGGTCATCCATCAACACGGGAGAGGGGTCGATGCTGCAACAGTACGGTCTTGAGATCGCGCTTGCGTGCGCGGTCGTGGCGATTCTCTACGGCATCGTGTCGGTGCGTTGGGTACTGGCGCAGCCTGCCGGCAACGCGCGCATGCAGGAGATCGCCGCGGCCATCCAGGAAGGCGCGCGCGCCTACCTCAACCGCCAGTACACCACCATCGGCGCGGTGGGCGTGGTGCTGTTCGCGGTCATCGGCTTCACGCTGGACTGGGGCACGGCGGTCGGCTTCGCCGATCGGCGCCCTGCTGTCGGGCGCCACCGGCTACATCGGCATGAACGTCTCGGTGCGCGCCAACGTGCGCACCGCGGAGGCCGCGCGCAGCGGCATCGCCGCGGCGCTGGACGTGGCGTTCCGCGGCGGCGCGATCACCGGCATGCTGGTGGTGGGCCTGGGCCTGCTGGGCGTCGCCGGCTACTACGGCGTGCTGCTGCACATGGGCGACGAGCGGCGACAAGGCGCTGCACGCGCTGGTCGGCCTGGCCTTCGGCGCCTCGCTGATCTCGATCTTCGCGCGCCTCGGCGGCGGCATCTTCACCAAGGGCGCCGACGTCGGCGCCGACCTGGTGGGCAAGGTCGAGGCCGGCATCCCCGAGGACGACCCGCGCAACCCGGCGGTGATCGCCGACAACGTCGGCGACAACGTCGGCGACTGCGCCGGCATGGCCGCCGACCTGTTCGAGACCTATGCGGTGACCCTGATCGCGACGATGCTGCTGGGCGGCGTGATGGTCAGCGGCAACGGCGCCGCGGCGTGTCTATCCGCTGGTGCTGGGCGGCGTCTCGATCATCGCCTCGATCATCGGCACCTTCTTCGTGCGCACCAGACCCGGCGGCAAGATCATGAACGCGCTCTACGCCGGCGTTGTCGTCTCCGGCGGTGCTGGCGGCGATCGCCTTCTGGTTCGTCACCCGGCAGCTGTTTCCGCAGGGCCTGCCGATCAACGCCGGCGAGACCGGCGCGCTGACGCTGTCGGCCACGGACCTGTTTGCCAGCGGCCTGATCGGCCTGGTGCTGACCGCGCGCGATGGTGGTGATCACCGAGTACTACACCGCCACGGAGTACGGCCCGGTGCGGCACATCGCCAAGGCCTCGACCACCGGCCATGGCACCAACATCATCGCCGGCCTGGGCGTGTCGCATGAAGTCCACCGCGCTGCCGGTGCTGGCGGTGTGCGCCGCGATCTGGGGCGCCTACGCGCTTCGCCGGCCTGTACGGCATCGCCATCGCCGCCACGGCGATGCTGTCCATGACCGGCATGATCGTCGCGCTCGACGCCTACGGTCCGATCACCGACAACGCCGGCGGCATCGCCGAGATGGCCGAGCTGCCGCCGGAAGTGCGCGCCGTCACCGATCCGCTCGACGCGGTCGGCAACACCACCAAGGCGGTGACCAAGGGCTACGCGATCGGCTCGGCCGGCCTGGCCGCGCTGGTGCTGTTCGCCGACTACACGCACAACCTCGGCCGGCATTTCAACCTGCCGGTGGTCCACTTCGACCTCTCGAACCACTACGTGATCATCGGCCTGCTGATCGGCGGCCTGATCCCCTACCTGTTCGGCGCGATGGCGATGGAGGCGGTGGGCCGTGCGGCCGGCGCCGTGGTCGAGGAAGTGCGCCGCCAGTTCCGCGACATCCCCGGCATCATGGACGGCACCGGCAAGCCGGACTATTCGCGCGCGGTGGACATGCTGACCAAGGCCGGCGATCAAGGAGATGCTGGTTCCCTCGCTGCTGCCGGTGCTGGTCCCGATCATCGTCGCGTTCGGCTTCGGCTGGCTGGGCGGTCCGCTGGCTGGCGCCCAGGCGCTGGGCGGCCTGCTGATCGGCACCATCGTCACCGGCCTGTTCGTGGCGATCTCGATGACCACCGGCGGCGGCGCCTGGGACAACGCCAAGAAGTACATCGAGGATGGCCACTACGGCGGCAAGGGCTCGGACGCGCACAAGGCCGCGGTCACCGGCGACACCGTCGGCGATCCCTACAAGGACACCGCCGGCCCGGCGGTCAATCCGCTGATCAAGATCATCAACATCGTGGCGCTTCTGCTGATCCCGCTGCTGGCGTTGCACTGATCCGGTCATTGCAGTTGCACCGCGAAGCCCCGCTCCGGCGGGGCTTCGCTTTTGCGGCATGCGCACGACGCCTGGCTGACGCCGGGGCGATCTGCCCGCTCGAAGTCAGCTCGTCACCCGCAGCGAGAACGGCGTGAAGTCGGTGTCGCGGTCGTAGTAGTCCTCGTGCTCGACGCGCTTGAGGAAGGCGACGATGCGGTAGGTGAACGGCGTGGCCAGTACTTCCCACAGCACCTTGGCGATGTAGTTGGCCAGCATGACGTCACCGAGCAGGCGCGGGCTCCATACGCCGAGGAAGGCGACCGGATAGAACACCAGCGTGTCGACACCTTCGCCGCAGACCGTGGAACCCACGGTGCGTGTCCACAGCCAGCGCCCGGCGGTGACGATCTTCATCTTGGCCAGCACGAAGGAGTTGACGAACTCGCCGACGAAGAACGCGGTGATCGAGGCGATCACGATGCGCGGGGTCTGGCCGAAGATGGTTTCGTAGGCCGCCTGGTCGTGCCAGCCGTGTGCGGGCGGCAGCGCCACAACGACCGCACTCATGAGCGAGGCGAACACCAGCGCGGCGAGGCCCGACCAGATCACCCGCCGCGAGCGCGCGTAGCCGTAGACCTCGGTGAGGATGTCGCCGAACAGGTAGGAGATCGGAAAGAACAGCACGCCGGCACCGAAGGTGATGCCGTGCACTTCGGCGATCTTGGCCGGACCGATCAGGTTGGCGCAGAGCAGCACGCAGACGAAGGCGCCGAGGATCAGGTCGTAGTAGCGATAGCTGCGGATCGGCTCGGCCATCGGTCCTCCGTGGGCGGGTCGCGGCCACACCTGCTCCGCACGGTGGCGAGTGAAAAGCATGCGGGCCGTGAGCGCAAGGCCATCAAGGTGGCCCTCCCGGCGACGTGTAAGCATGCGCGGCGTGCGTGCCGCCACGGCGGTGTTGCGCAGGGAGATACCCGCGCGGGGGCGGGGCTTCTGAAGCCGTGCGCCGGCGCCAAGATCGCCTCGCAGCGGAATGTGCGGATCATCACCACCGCCCCGCGCGCTGTGCGCGCAGGGCGGCAGCGGACGTGCCGGTCAACGCATCAGGTCTTGTCAGCGGCCTTGAGCCTGGGCAGGTCGGCGATGATCTGGGCGGAGTTCGCGCCCGGATCGACCCCGACGTAAACCTTGGCGATACGCCCCTGCGGATCGATGATGAAGGTGGTCCGCTTGGCATAGTGGATGCCCATCATCGAGGTCAGCACGCCGTATTCGCCGGCGACCGTGTGACTGGTGTCGGCGAGCATCGGGAATGGCGCGTGGTACTTCTTGGCGAACGCGGCGTGCGACTTGACGTCGTCGAGGCTGACCGCGAGCACGTGCGCGCCTTCCTTGCGGATCTTCAGATAGTCGTCGCGGAACTTGCAGACCTCGGTGGTGCAGCCCGGGGTGAAATCCTTGGGGTAGAAGTACAGCACCACCCAGTCGCCCTTGTACTGCTCGAGACTTTGCCACTTGCCGTTCTGGTCCTGCAGCTTGAAGGCCGGCGCCACCTGGCCCACGGCGGGCATGCTGTCGGCGGCAAACAGGGCAATCGGCGCTGCCAGCGCGCACAACGCCAACAGCATCAGGGTCAGGCGTTTCATTACGTCACCTCGGGTCGGATGGATGGCCGGCGCAGCGCGGTCCGCGGCGGCGGATCGGCAGCGCACGCACGGCACTCTAGCGTCGGCGCGTTCAGAAAGCGTGAGGACATCCATACGGGTGGCATACTCCCGCGTCCGCATCCGCGTCCGCAGCCTGTCCTCCGATGCCCTTGCCCGGTCCCGGCCATCTGGCCCTGCTCGTCGTCGCCAGCCTGCTGGCCGGCGCGCTCAATGCGGTCGCCGGCGGCGGCAGCTTTCTGACTTTCCCGGCACTGGTGCTGGCCGGCGTGCCTCCGGTGATCGCCAACGCGACCAGCACGGTAGCCCTGCTGCCGGGCACTTTCGCCAGCGCCTGGGTCTATCGCCGCGACATCGGCGCGGCGAGCGGCCCGCTGCCGATGACGGCCTTCGTGGTGGTCAGCCTGATCGGCGGTGCGGCAGGTTCGATCCTGCTGCTGCTGACACCCGAGCAGCTGTTCGCCGCCATCGTGCCGTGGCTGCTGCTGTTCGGCACCCTGGTGTTCGCGCTGGGAAAGCCGCTGACCGATGCCCTGCGCCGGCATGCGCATGTCGGCGTGCCGGCGCTGGTGGTCGTGCAGGCGCTGATCGGCATCTATGGCGGCTACTTCGGCGGCGGCATCGGCATCCTGATGCTGGCGATGCTCGGCCTGTACGGCATGACCGAGATCCATGCCATGAACGGAGTCAAGACGGTGCTCAGCGGCTGCATGAATGTGGTCGCCGCGGCAATCTTCATCGCCGCCCGCGCGGTCTGGTGGCGCGAGGCGCTGATCATGCTGTTCGCGGCGATCGTCGGCGGCTGGATCGGCCCGCTGCTGGCGCGACGGGTGGCGCCGGCGCGGCTGCGACTGTTCGTGGTCGTGGTCGGCCTGGTGATGACGGCGTGGTTTTTCGCGCGCGGCTGAAGGTTTTGCTCAACCCGCGTCGGCCACCGCGTCATGGCCGCGCGCGCTGAACTCGATCAGGCAGTAGCCGTGCCCCGGGGTCGGCAAACGTCGCGCTGCGGCCCCTGGCCGGCGCGCGCGCATCGCCTTCCGCCAGCGCGCCCGCGGCAAGCGCGGCGCGCATGGCCGCGTCGGGGTCATCGACCGCGAAATCGAGGTGCACCGGCGTCCAGTGCGACCGTAATCGTGGGCGGCGGCAGCGTCGTGATGCGGCGCGCTGCCGGCAGACTTGGCCAGCAGATACAACGGCGCCTCGGCGCCCGGCAGCTCGATTGCATGATTTCCGAAGCCGTGGCCCGCGCGCAATCCGAACGCGACCGTGTGGAAGACCTCGGCGCGCGCGAGGTCATCGACGTCGATATTCATCAGTACGCGAGCCATGCGGCGCGAGGCTGCGGCCTGGATCACTTCTTCGCCGGCTGCGGAAACTGCGCCGGATCGAAACCGCCGACCTCGAAACGCAGCGTCTGTTCACGATGCGGCTTGCGCACCACGTCCATGGTGATGGTGCCCGCTTTCTCCATGGCGGCGATGAAGCGACGATCGTCGTTGATGAACAGCGCCGGGTCACTGCTGTGCGGCAGATAGGCCTGCCAGCGTTCGGGCCTGCCATCGAAGTGCATCGTCAGCGTACACATGCCCTTGCAGAGGAAACCGGCGTTGCTGTCGTCGTAGAGATAGACGCTCTGGCCCCAGATCGTGTGCCGGCGCAGCACCAGCCGCACCGCGCTGGGGTCACCGTCGGGCTTGACGGCGCTGATCGCGGCGGTGGTCTGCCGGCCACCTGCCATCGGCGCGGCCTGGTACTGCCACAGGGCGCGCAGGCGCTGGCGTTTGGCGGCTGCCGCCGCCTTCGCGGCAAGTGCCGGCAGGGTCTTCTGCACCTCGGCGGCCGCCGGTGTCCCGGGATACCGGCGCGTGATCTCCTGCCCGATTGGCACCGCCAGTGCGTCGCTGTGCGAAGCCAGCAGCTGCTGATAGAGCGCGAATTCCTTGGCCGCTGCGGCGGCCTGCGCCGCCCTCTGCCGCGCAGCCTGCTGGGCTGGCGTCGGCGACGGCGGCGTTGGCGAGCAGGCGGCGAGCAGCGCCGCGGCGACGACAATCAGGGTGTGGCGCGGGACAGGGGTTCGCATGGGATCTTCTCGACCGTTGGAACAGCGGGCGACTGCAGCACGGTCGGCGCGCAGCATGCGTGCACCTTGACCAGGCTGGCCGCGGCGCGGCGCAAGACCGTCACGCCGACACCGGATCGGGTTTGTCGGGATCCAGCTTCCACAGCTTCATCGCGCGGGCGACGTCCTGCGCATGGACCTCGCCCTCGGCGGCCAGCGCGGACAGCGCGGCGTGCGCGATCCAGTAGCGGTCGACCTCGAAGAAGCCGCGCAGGCGCTCGCGGGTGTCGGAGCGGCCGAAGCCGTCGGTACCGAGCACGGTATAGCGCTTGCCAACCGGCATGAAAGCACGGATCTGGTCGGCGAACCCGCGCACATAGTCGCTGGCGGCGATCGCCGGGCCGGCGCGATCGGCCAGGCATTGCGTGACCCACGGCTGCCGCGGCGCGGCCTCGGGATGCAGGCGGTTCCAGCGTTCGCAGTCGAAGCCGTCGCGACGCAGTTCGGTGAAACTGGGGCAGGACCACAGGTCGGCGCAGACGCCGAACTCCTTGTCCAGCAGTTCGGCCGCTGCGATGCACTCGCGCAGGATCGCGCCCGAGCCCAGCAGTTGCACGCACGGCGCGCTGGTCTTGGCCTTGCTCTTGGGCCTGGCCCTTCCCGGGTCCCGGCTCTCCAGTCCCGCGTCCCGCAACAGATACATCCCCTTCACGATGCCGGTCGCCGCGCCTGCGGGCATGTCCGGGTGCGGGTAGTTCTCGTTCATCACCGTCAGGTAGTAGTAGTGGTCCTCCTGCTCGGTGCAGCATGCAGCGCACGCCGTCCTGCAGGATCACCGCAACCTCGTAGGCGAACGTCGGGTCGTAGGCGCGACAGTTGGGCACGGCGCCGGCGAGCAGATGCGAATGGCCGTCCTCGTGCTGCAGGCCCTCGCCGTTGAGGGTGGTGCGGCCGGCTGGTGCCGCCAATCAGGAAACCGCGACAGCGCATGTCGCCAGCGGCCCAGGCCAGGTCGCCGATGCGCTGGAAACCGAACATCGAGTAGTAGATGAACACCGGCAGCATCGGCACGTTGTTGATCGAATAGCTCGACGCGCCGGCCATCCATGCCGCCATGCCGCCGGCCTCGCTGATGCCTTCCTGCAACACCTGGCCGGCCTGGTCCTCGCGGTAGTACATCAGCTGGTCGGCATCCTGCGGCTTGTACTTCTGTCCGAACGGCGCGTAGATGCCGATCTGGCGGAACATGCCTTCCATGCCGAAAGTGCGTGCCTCGTCGGCGACGATCGGCACGATGCGCGGGCCGATCGCCTGGTCGCGCAGCAGCAGATTGAGACCGCGCACGAAGGCCATGGTGGTGCTGATCTCGCGCTCGCCGGTGCCCTTGGTGATCGCCGCCAGCGCCTCCAGACCCGGCGTCGGCGGCGACAGGTCGGCCTTGCGCCGGCGCTGCGGCAGGAAGCCACCCAGGGCGCGGCGGCGCTCCAGCAGGTACTCGACCTCGGGCGAATCCTTGCCGGGATGGTAGTACGGCACCTCGTCGAGGATGGCGTCGGGCACCGGAATGTTGAAGCGGTCGCGGAAGGCGCGAACCGCGCTGTTGTCCATCTTCTTCTGCTGGTGGGTGATGTTCTGCGACTCGCCCGCATCGCCCATGCCGTAGCCCTTGACGGTCTTGGCCAGGATCACGGTGGGCTGGCCGCGGTGGTTCACCGCCGCGTGGTAGGCGGCATAGACCTTGTGCGGGTCGTGTCCGCCGCGGTTGAGGCGCCAGATGTCGTCATCGGACAGGTTGGCGACCATCGCCTTGAGCTCGGGATACTTGCCGAAGAATTGCTCGCGCGTGTAGGCGCCGCCGAAGGCCTTGCAGGCCTGGTACTCGCCGTCCACCGTCTCCATCATCAGCTGGCGCAGCAGGCCGCTGCCGTCGCGCGCGAGCAGCGGATCCCAGTAGCTGCCCCAGATCACCTTGATGACGTTCCAGCCGGCGCCACGGAACACGCCCTCGAGTTCCTGGATGATCTTGCCGTTGCCGCGCACCGGACCATCCAGCCGCTGCAGATTGCAGTTGACGACGAAGACCAGATTGTCCAGCCGCTCGCGGCCGCCCAGCGAGATCGCGCCCAGCGATTCCGGCTCGTCGGTCTCGCCGTCGCCCATGAAGCACCAGATCTTGCGGTCGCTCCCGGGCAGCAGGCCGCGGTGCTCGAGGTACTTGGAAAACTGCGCCTGGTAGATCGCCTGGATCGGACCGAGCCCCATCGACACCGTCGGCACCTGCCAGAAATCCGGCATCAGCCACGGATGCGGATACGACGACAATCCGCCGCCACCGACTTCCATGCGGAAGCGGTCGAGGCGGGTCGCGTCGATGCGTCCCTCGAGAAAGGCGCGCGCGTAGATGCCGGGGCTGGAGTGGCCCTGGTGCAGCACCAGATCGCCGGGATGATCGGCGCCGGGCGCGCGCCAGAAGTGGTTGAAGCCGACGTCGTAAAGCGTCGCCGAGGAGGCGAAGCTGGCGATGTGTCCGCCCAACTCGCCGGGCTTGCGGTTGGCGCGTATCACCATCGCCATCGCGTTCCAGCGGATCAGCGAGCGGATGCGCCATTCCATCGCGGCGTCGCCAGGGGACTTGGCCTCGAGATGCGCCGGAATGGTGTTGACGTATTCGGTCGTCGGCTCGAACGGCAGATGCCCGCCGGCACGCCGGGTGGTGTCGACCATGCGCTCGAGCAGGTAGTGCGCGCGTTCGGCGCCCACGTGGTCGATGACCGCCGACAGCGACTCGACCCACTCGCGGGTTTCGGTCGGATCGGGGTCCTGGTGCAGCAGATCGTCGAACGGTTCCATCAAGTCCCTCCGCGGCGGCGCGCGCCATGCCTGTCGATGCAGGGGCCGCCTCTGCGGACGGCTGCCTCCAGTCGGCAAGTTTAGCGCGGCGGCGAACCGCTCAGGGCGGCGGCGGCGGTTCCACACGCCATGTCGCGAGGGCGCGTTCGGTGCGTTCGCGGCCCAGCGCGATCATTTCGCCGGCCCGGTAGAACTCATAGGCCGCGCAGGCGTTGCGCGGGACCTCGATCACGAGATCGGGACGGTACGCCGCCAGCCGCAGATGCGCCAGATTGGCCTGCATCAGATCCAGCGCCTGGCCCATCAGTTCCATCCAGCCGAGCTCGCGCGGCGCCACCGGTCCCGCGCCGCGGCCGAGCAGCTGCTCGACGAGAGCGGCGACCTTCTGCCGGTAAGGTCCGCGCGGCGGCGCTTCCGGCAGTGCTGGCGCGACCTCGGCGGGACCGTCGACGCTGACCACGACGAGGTAGTCGAAACGCTCGCGCAGCAGCGGCGTCACCGGCACCGGATTGAGCAGGCCGCCATCGACCAGGCGCCGGCCGTGCAGGATATGGGGATGAAACAGGGTGGGGATCGCGATCGAGGCGCGGATGGCCTCGAACAGCGGACCGCTGGAGATCCACACCTCGCGCTGGCGCTCGATGTCGGTGGCGACCGCGGTGAACGGGATCGCCAGCTGCTCGATGTCGACCTCGCCGACCAGCTCGCGCAATGCGCCGATGATGCGCTCGCCCTTGATCAGGCCCGGCCCCGACAGGGTCCAGTCGACCAGTCGAAGCACGTCCATTCTGGCCAGCGATGTCACCCAGTCGCGGTAAACATCGAGACGCCCCGCGGCGTGGATGCCTCCGACCAGCGCGCCCATCGAGCTTCCGGCAACCGCGACGATGGCAAAGCCGGCCGCCTCGAGCGCCTCGATCGCGCCGATATGAGCGAGCCCCTTGGCACCACCCGAGCCCAGCGCCAGAGCGACGCGCGGTCGCGCAGCCGCCGCGGAAACCGCAGCATCGCTCATGACGGATCACCGGCATAGCCGTCCAGGGCCAGCTTGAGCAGGATCTTCATTTCCTCGCGCAGCGGCAGCGGCGCCACCACCTCGGCGTCGGGCCCGTACTTCATCACGTCCATCAGCAGCTCGCGCGAATTCGAGTACGGCACCCGCAGCTCGAAGCGGCCGTCGGGCAGGAAGCGGCCTTCCTGCTGCGAATGCCAGTGGGTATCGGCGACCCAGCGCGCGGCGTGGGCGGTGAACCGCAGCGTGGCCCAGGCACGCGGCTTGCCGGCGAAGATGCCGTAGCTGGAGGCAAGGATGGCATCCAGCTCGGGGCCGGCAACGTCCTCGGCCGGCTCGGTCAGCGTCTGCGGCTCGGCGATGCGATCGACGGCGAAGCTGCGCAGGGCCTCCTTGTCATGGTCCCAGGCATCGAGGTACCAGTTGTCGCGATAGTGGGTCAGGCGCTGCGGCGACACCGTGCGGCGCGAGTCGGAGCCGCTGGTGCGCGCTCGGTAGCGCAGGCGCAGGCGCTTGCGCGCCAGCACCGCACCGGCGACGGTGCGGAAGACCTGCTGGTCCATGCGCCGCGCCCCCGAAGCGATCACCCGGATGCGCTCCAGCGGCAGCGCCGGATCCTTGGCGTGCTCGGCGAGCAGGCGCTCGATGCGGGCACGGAACGGCGCCAGCGCGCCGCTGAGCACGCCGGGATCGGCGCGGCCGATCAGCGCGTGCAGCGCCATCAGCGCAGCCAGCTCCTCGCTGTTCAGCCACAGTCCCGGCAGCTCGAAGCGTTCGCCCTCGTCGGGCGCGTAGCGGAAGCCGGCGACGTCGCCCTCGCCGCTCTCGATCGGCGCGCCCAGCGCATCGCGCAGGAAGGCGACATCGCGGTACACGGTGGCGCGCGAGCAGCCGAGATCGTCGGTCAGATGAGCCAGCGAAAGCGGGCGTCGCGCCGCCTTGAGCTTGCGGTGCAGGGTGAGGATGCGCTCGTAGCGGTCCATCCGGCGAACTCGAGACGATGGAGCGCCCAGCATGCCGAGCGCGCCGCGTCGCGGCAAGCGCGCAGGTGACGGCGAATGCCGGCTTCCTGTACAAGCGGATGCAGCGCTGCGCAACGGAGCCGACCGATGGACATCCAGGCATGGGCGACCGTCGCGATCCTGGTGGCGGCCGTCGTGCTTTTCGTCAGCGAGCGCGTGCGCATGGACGTGGTCGCGCTGCTGGTGCTGGTGGCGCTGGCGGCGCTGCGCATCCTCACGCCCACACAGGCGCTTTCCGGTTTCAGCAACGAAACGACGCTGACGGTGGCGGCGATGTTCGTGCTCGGCGCCGGCATCCAGCACACCGGTGCGCTGCAGCCGCTGGGCCGGCTGCTGGAACGCATCCGCCAGCCATGGCTGCTGACACTGTCGGTCATGGTGCTGGCCGCGACGATGTCGGCGTTCATCAACAATACCGCGGTCGTGGCGGTGTTCCTGCCGCTGATCCTTTCCGTGTGCGCGCGCAACGGCATGTCGGCGTCGCGGGTCCTGATGCCGATGGCCTTCGCCTCGCAGATGGGCGGTGTGGCGACCTTGATCGGCACATCGTCCAACCTGCTGATGAACACGCTCGCGCAGCAGCGCGGGATGCACCCCTTCGGCATGTTCGAGTTCAGCCTGCTGGGCGCGATCAGCACCGCGGTCGGCATTGTCTACATGATCCTGGTCGGGCGCTGGCTGCTGCCGGCGCGACGCGATGTCGAGCTGACCCAGGTCTGGCAGCTGGGCAAGTACATCACCGAGCTGCGGGTGATGCCGGACTCGCCGCTGATCGGTCACAGCGTGGCCGAGGCCAAACTTGCCGAGGACCACGGCATTTTCGTACTGGAGCTGCTGCGCGGCGACGCGCACATGGGCTCGCCAAGGGCGCAGCCGATCGCCGCCGGCGACATCCTGCTGGCGCGCGGCGACTGGGGCGCACTGGGCGAGCTGCGCGAGCGCCAACGGCTGGAGCTGGAGCCCGAGTTCCAGCTGCACGATACCGACTTCGGCAAGGGCGAGGGCGTACTGGGCGAGGTGATGATCGCGCCGGGATCGCGGCTGATCGGCCACACTCTGGCCGAACTCGATTTTCGCTGGAGCTACAACGCGACCGTGCTGGCGATGCACCGCCGCGGCCAGGTGCTGCGCGAGCAGCTGCGCGACGTGCGCCTGAATCCGGGCGACGTGCTGCTGCTGTTGCTGCCGGCGACCGAACTGGCGGCAATCCGCAAGCATTCCGGCCTGATCGTGCTCAGTGAGCGTGAGCACGGTGACGCCGCGCGGCGGCGCGCGCCGCTGGCGCTCGGCATCGTGCTGGCGGTGGTGGTGGTGGCCGCGCTGAACTGGCTGCCGATCATGGTCGCCGCCCTGCTCGGCTGTCTGCTGATGGGAGCGACCCGCTGCATCGACACCGCAAGCGCCTACGAGGCGGTGGACTGGAAAGTGATCGTGCTGCTGGGCGCGATCATGCCGCTGGGGCTGGCACTCGACCACACCGGCGTCACCCGCCTGTTTGCCGGTGCGGTGCTGGGCACGATCGGGCACTACGGTCCGTGGACGATGCTGCTGGCCGTGTACCTGATGACCGCGCTGCTGACCGAAATGATGGGCCACATCACATCGGTGGTGCTGATGGTGTCGGTCGCGGTTTCGACTGCGGCCGGGATGCACGTCGATGCGCGGCCGTTCCTTGTGGCGGTGGCCTTCGCCGCCGCGACCTCGTTCGCCACCCCGGTCGGCTACCAGACCAACACCATGGTCTACAGTGCCGGCGGCTACCGCTTCATCGACTTCGTGAAGGTCGGCATCCCGCTGATCCTGCTGTTTTGCGCGATCGCGATGCTGCTGATCCCGCGTCTGTGGCCTTTCTGAACGAGCGCGGCGTCACCCCTTGTTGCGGACCCCTCGCACCGGCAGATTCGCAGGCCGCGCGTGGAACCGTCACCGTCGTGCGCGGTCTCTGCATCAATCGCCCGCCTGCCGGATCTCTCATGCGCACGCATCTGCTCGCCCCGCTGTTCGCTCTCGCCCTGCTGTCCGCCGCCGCCCATGCCGATGACGGCACCGCCCTGCCCGGCAGTGCACGTCTGCCGACCGCCACCAGAACCGGCTGGAATGGCGAAGGCCAGCTGGGCCTTGCCGCCACCACCGGCAACACCCGCTCGCAAAGCCTCAACGCGGGTCTCAAGTTCAGCTATGAAGACAGCGAATGGAAGGACACCTTCGACTTCAGTGCCCTGCGCAGCCGCGGCGAGATCAGCACGGCTGCTGTCGTCAACGGCCAGCCGGTCACGCTCAACCGTTTTGCGGTGACCGCCAACCGTTACACCTTCGACGCCGCGTCCGGCCTGAAGCTGGATGACCGCAATGCGCTGTTCAGCGATCTGCGCTACGACCACGACGATTTTTCACCCTACCGCTACCAGACCGTGGTGTCGGTGGGCTATGACCGCGCCGTGATCAAGACCCCGGCGACCGAACTGGCCTTCGAGGTCGGCCCGGGTTACAAGCGCTACCGCGAGACCGGGATCGGCCGGGAGCGCGGCGCGCTGATCGGCCGCGGGCTGATGGCGTTCCGCCATCAGCTGTCCGCCAGCACCCGCATCGAGGACCACCTGCTGATCGAGGCCGCAAGCTTCAACACCTTTACCCAGAACGATGCCAACCTGGTAGTGGACATGAACAAGCGGCTGGCGCTGAAGGTCGGCTACCAGGCGCGCCACAACAGCAACATCGGCGCCGCGATCGCCAGCGGCGTGGCGACCGGCAACGCCAAGACCGACACCCTGCTGACCACCAACCTGGTCTACAGCTTCTAGCGACCCAGCAGCACGCCCGCGCCCTGCGCCAGCAAGTCGGCAGCCACGCTCTGCCCCAGCCGCTCGGGCGTGGATGCCGCAGCTTCGGCCGAGGCGCGCAGCAGATGCCCGCTGACGCTGTCGCCGACCATCCCGTACAGACGCAGTCCGCGCTCGCCGACCACGCACCAGGCGCCGACCGGCACCGTGCAACTGCCGCCCAGGGCGGCATTGAAGGCCCGCTCCGCACGGATCGCGGTACGCGTGTCGGCATCTTCCAGCGGCGCCAGCAATTCGGTCACCCGCGCATCGCCGGCACGGACCTCCACCGTGATCGCCGCCTGCCCCGGCGCCGGCAGCCAGTCCGGCGCGGTGAGGCGCGCCCGGATGCGCGTCGCAAGACCCAGGCGCTCGAGCCCGGCCGCGGCCAGCAGGATCGCGTCATAGTGACCGGCGTCGAGCCTGGCCAGGCGCGTATTGACGTTTCCGCGCAGATCGACAATCTGCAAATCGGGCCGCAGCGCGCGCAATTGCGCCGTGCGCCGCAGCGAGGACGTGCCGACCCGCGCACCCTGCGGCAGCGCCGCCAGAGCGTCATGGCGCGTGCTGACAAAAGCGTCGGCGGCATCGGCGCGTGGCAGCACCGCGGCCAACGCGAAACCGGGCTCGAGTTCGGCCGGCACATCCTTGAGCGAGTGCACGGCCAGGTCGGCGTGGCGTTCCAGCAGCGCCACCTCGAGTTCCTTCAGGAACAGGCCCTTGCCGCCGAGTTCGGCCAGGGCGCGATCGAGCACCTGGTCGCCGCGCGTGGTCATCGGCAGCAATTCGACGATCAGGCCCGGATGCGCCGCGCGCAGCAGCGTGGCGACGTGTTCGGCCTGCCATAGCGCCAGAGCGCTCCGGCGGGTGGCGATGCGCAGGATGTTCAAGCGGCGGGGGCTCCCGAGGTCATTCGACGCGCAGCAGCTCGCGCAGCGCGGGCAGTTTGCGGCGGCTGACCTCGGGCGCGAGATCGCTGCCGGCGATCTGCGCAACGGTACGGCCGTCGGGCAGGGACTTCAGGCCCAGCAGGCGCTCGCGCGGCACCAGGCAATTGCGGTGCAGACGCACGAAACGGCCGGGAAACTCCAACTCCAGCTGCTTCAGCGACTCCTCGATCAGCAGGCTGCCGCCGCGGTGATGCACGGTGACGTACTTGTCATCCGCGAGCAGGCACAGCACGGCATCCAGCGGCACCCGCTTGAGCTCGCCACGGATGCGCGCGCACAGGTGGTCGCGTCGCGACGGCGTTGTGGGCGCTTCGTCGCGCCGCTGGGCTGCCCGCCGCAGTGCCGCGCACAGGCGTTCGCCGCGGACCGGCTTGACCAGGTAGTCCGCTGCCGCCAGGTCGAATGCCGATACCGCGTGCCGCTCGTAGGCGGTGCAGAACACCACCTGCGGCGGCGACGGCAGCGCCTTCAGGCGGCGCGCCAGATCAAGCCCCGACAGACCAGGCATTTCGATATCCAGCAGCAGCACGTCGGGCCTCACCTCGGGCAGCAGGGCCAGCACCGCTTCGGCATCGCCGACGCTGCCGACCAGTTCGGCGCCGGAACATTCGCGCAACAGCGCCTCCAGGCGCATGCGCGCCAGCGGTTCGTCATCGGCGATCAGGACTCGCATCGGGCAATCGCACCGTCACCGTCCAGCGCCCGTCGGCGGTCGCGACATGCAGCGCACCGCGGGTGCCGAAATGGTAGCCGATACGCGCGCGGACGTTGGCAAGGCCGTGGCCGCTGCCCGCCGCCGCCGCCGCGTCGGCCAGCGGATTCGCGATCACGATCTCGACGCCACCCTCCACGCAGCGACCGCCCAGCTGCAGCAGTCCGCCTTCACGGCGCGGCTGGATGCCGTGATGCACGGCATTCTCGACCAGCGGCTGCAGCAGCAGGCGCGGCAGCGGCAGCGCGCGCGGCAGGGTATCGAGATCACGCTCCACGCTCAGGCGCGCACCCAGACGCAGCTGTTCGATGGCCAGATAGCGCTCGATCAGGTCCAGCTCTTCGCCCAGCGTGCCCGGACGATCATCGGCACCCAGCGCGGCGCGGAACAGATCGGCCAGGTTCTCCAGCGTGCGTTCCGCCGCCGGCGGATCAAGCCGCACCAGTGCCGCTGCGGTGTTGAGACTGTTGAAAAGAAAGTGCGGACGAATGCGCGCCTGCAGCGCCTCGACCTGGGCCCGGGCAACGGCATCCAGACGCACACGCCACTGCTCCAGCACGTACAGATAGCGCAGCAATGCGGCAGTAATCAGCGCCGTCAGCGCCGAATTGCCGAGAACGAAGCGCGGCGCCGAAGGCGCGATCAGTCCGGTTCCCAGCGCACGATCCATCCAGTGCACGACCCCGCTGGCCAGCAGCACGATCAGCACCAGCAGCAGCCAGGCCGCGGCATAGCTGGTGGCTCCCGGCAGGCGATCGAGCCACGGACGCAATTTGCACAATGCGACGCCGCCGAGCAGCGCCAGCCAGACCGCAAACAGCATGGCCTGGCTGCAGCCGCGCAGGGTCAGTGCGCCGCCCGGCGCCAGCAGCAGCACCAGCGCCACGATCGCCGCCACCAGCAGCAGCGCGAACAGCACCGGCGCGCTGCAGAAATCCGGCAGCGGCGCGCGCGCGCGCGCGGCGGCCGGAATCATCCCGGGACCCCGCGCAGACGCACGCCGATCCAGGCGCGCAGATCGGCGATCTCCTCGGAGCAGACCTGATGCGCCATCGCGTAACTGTGCCAGTCCACCGCGTGGCCCAGCGCCGCCAGGGCGTCGCGCGAACGCAGCCCGAGCGCCATCGGCACGATCGGATCAAGACTGCCATGGGCCATGAACACCGGCAGCCGCGCATTGGCCATGCTGCGCTCGGCCGCGCTGTGTGCCTGCAGCGGCAGATAGGTCGACAGGGCGATCACCCCGGCCAGCGTCTGACGATGACGCAACGCGGTCGCCAGCGCGATCGCGCCGCCCTGCGAAAATCCCGCCAGCAGGATGCGCTCGGCAGCCACGCCGCGCGCGGTCTCGCGCTCGATCAGCGCCTCGACCTCGGCCATCGCGACGCGCATGCCGCTCTCGTCCTGGCGCGCATGCAGGTCGAAGGCCTGGATGTCGTACCAGGCGCGCATGCGCATGCCGCCGTTGACCGTGACCGGACGCACCGGCGCATGCGGAAACACGAAACGCAGCGGCGGCCAGGCGCGATCCACCAGCTGCGGAACGATCGGCGCGAAGTCATTGCCATCGGCGCCCAACCCGTGCAACCAGACGATGCTGTGGTGCGGATTGGGGCCGGTTTCGGTCTCGACACAGGGCAGTGGCATGCGCTGTCCTCGGTGGGTGCCGACAGCATGCCGCATGCACGGACCAGCTAGAAGCCCGCCGAGACGCTCAGAACCGCACGCCGAGCAACAGCATCGTTTCACCGATGTTGGGGCCCGTCGCGAGATGGCCGTTCGAGATGTGCCTGACCATCACGTCCCAGTGCCCCTCCTGCCAGCCGAGGGTGTCGACGAACTCGCCGCCGCTCGACAGCGCGTTGGTCTTGCCGTGGGTGAGGCCGATGCCGAAACCGAGAAAGGCATGCCGCCAGACACCGGCATCGAGCAGGCTGGCACGCGCGCCGCCGAATCCGATCCAGACGTCATGATCGAGACGCTCGACCTCGGTGCCGCGGGCGCGCACGTAGCCCAGCCCGAACTCGGGCGCGATGCCGACCGCGCGCCAGCGCCAGGTATCCGAGGCCACCTCGACGAACACGGCACTGGTCCAGTGATGGTGGCCGGTAACGCTGGGACCCCAGCTGAGTGATGCGTCGGCGGCCTGCGCAGCAAGCGGGAACGCCAGCAGGGCTGACAGCAACGCCGTCGCCACGAGTGCGCGCCGCCACCGGCGTCGTGAGCGCCGGGTAAGGGATCCGTTCGAGACACGCATGCGCGTTCCGAATCTCCGTTCACTGATGCCAGCGATAACGACAGACATATCAGCGTGAGCAAGTGGGTGCACAGACATATGAAACCAATGGTTATGAGTCTTGTATCGACATAGATCGGGTCTTGGCTAATTCTGCCTTGACAATTACATGCTTGGCCATATCATACCGAGCCATGTCTGTCTGTTCGGTCATTCCTACCGCTGCCGAAGAGAATCTCGGGGTACTGCTTGGTTGCGTGCGCACGCGGCTGGCGGCGGCGCTTGAAGCCGAGCTGGCGCGTCGCGGTTTCGACCTCAACCAGACCCAGTACGTGGTGCTGAAACGGCTCGCGTTATGCGGCCCGCAATCGCCGGGCGAACTCGCGCAAGCGGTCGGCCACGACGCCGGCGCGATGACGCGGGTGATTGATCGCCTCGAAGCCAAGGGCTACCTGCGCCGCGAACCCCATCCCAGCGATCGACGGGCGTTGCGGATTGTCCCGACCGAGGCCGGAGCCGCGTTGTGGACACAGCTCAGCGACTGCGGTGAACGCGTGCTTGAACAAGCGCTCTCGCGCCTGCATCCGGCCGACCGCAGCCAGCTGGCGGCCAGCCTCAAAGGCATCCTCGAAGCGCTGAGCGACACCCCCCCACCCGCCACACCCCCCGCCTGATCCCATGGTGACGTCCATGCGTGTCCCGCAGTCTCCCGTGCTGGCGGGAGTCATCACCCTCTTCCTCGCGGGCTGCGTCAGCAGCGCCGGCCTGCGCCCACAGGGACAACCGCTGGCAGCTGAGCATCTGGGGGCTACACGCAGCTTCGCCGGTGTGCCACTGTCGCCGGCAGCATGGCCGCAAGTGGGCTGGTGGCGGGCATTCGCCGATCCCGAACTCGATCGCCTGGTGCGGCAGGCGCTGGCGGGCAATCCCGACCTGGCGGCAGCCAACGCCCGGGCACGCCTTGCCGAGGCGCAGGCCGGCGAAGCCGACGCGGCGCGCGCGCCGCAGATCGGCGCCGGCATCACATCCTCCGGTATCCGCATCCCGAGCACGGTAATCCCGCACCCCTACGGCGGCCACTACAGCGCGCTCGACCGCATCGGCCTCAACTTCAGTTATACCTTCGACCTCTGGGGCGGCCAGCGCGCCGCCTGGGAAGCCGCCGTCGATCGCGGTCACGCCGCGGAAGTGGATGCCGCCGCGGCACGCCTGACCCTGGCCGCCGATGTCGCCCGCGCCTACACCACCCTCGGCGCCGCCGAGCGAACCCGGGCCATCGCCGTTTCCGAGCAGCAGCGCGCCACGCATGTGCTGGAGCTGACCCGCCAGCGCGTCGGTGCCGGCATCGACAACCATCTGGACCTGGATCAGGCCACCGCCGCCGTGGCCGCGGCCACGGCCGACCTCGCCGCGCAACAGCGCAGTGTTGCGCTGGCGCGGGTCGCGCTCGCGGCGCTGCTCGGTCAGGGCCCGGACGCCACGCTGACGCTCACCGCGCGCCCGTTGCCGCCCGCGGCGCTGGCGCTGCCGGCCGATCTGCCAGCCGCATTGCTGGGCCGGCGGCCGGATATCGTCGCCGCCCGCTGGCGCATCGAGGCGGCCGCACGCGAGATCCATGCCGCCAAGGCCGCGTTCTATCCCGATCTCAATCTCGCCGCCGGGCTGGGGCTGGCTTCGCTGGGCGGAGGCAACCTGCTTGAAGCCGCCAGCCGCTACGAACAGTTCGGTCCGGCGCTCAGCCTGCCGCTGTTCGACGGCGGCCGCCTGCGCGCCAACCTCGCCGGCCGGGACGCCGGCTACGACCTCGCAGTGGCGCAATACAACCAGACCCTGATCGAGGCGCTGCGCCAGGTCGCCGCCGGCGTGGCCGCGCTGCGCACGCTCGATCGCGAAAGCAGCGCCGCCCGCCAGGCGCGCGCCGCCGCGGCTTCGGCCTGGAAGATCGCGCTGATCCGCTACCGCGCCGGCATCGGCAGCTACATCGAGGCGCTGACCGTCGAGCGCGGCTTGCTGGCGGCCGAGCAGCGCGTGGCTACCCTTGATGCCGCGCGCGTCGTGCAGTCGATCGGGCTGGTGCAGGCGCTGGGCGGCGGCTACGCCCCAACCGCGGCGACCGCCGACCCTGCCCCTACCCCTACCCCCGCTGTTGCCAAGGCCCACCCATGAGCACCCAGACGCCCATCCCCGTCGCGGCCACGCCGCCGCCCAACGGACGGCGCCGCCTGCTGCTGCGCCTGCTGTTGCTGGCGATCGTCGTGGCCGGCCTGCTGTGGCTGGCCTGGTACTGGCTCGATGGCCGCTGGTACCAGGATACCGACGACGCTTATGTGCACGGCAACATCGTCGAGATCACTCCGCTGGTGCCGGGCACCGTGATCAGTATCGGCGCCGACAACGACGATCTGGTGCACCAGGGCCAGGTGCTGGTGCAGTTCGATGCCGCCGATGCGCGCGTCGCGCTGCAGCGCGCCGAGGCCGACCTCGCGCGCGCGGTGCGCCAGGTGCGCGGGCTGTACGCCAACGCCGCCGCCGTGCGGGCCGAGCTGGCCGCGCGCAAGGTCGCGGTGGACAAGGCACGCAGCGATTTCGCACGGCGCCGCAACCTGGCGGCGAGCGGTGCGATCTCGGCCGAAGAGCTGGCCAACGCGCGCGACGCACTGGCCGCCGCCGAGCAGGCCTACAGAGCCGCGCAGCAGCAGCTGGCGGGCAGCCGCGCACTGGTGGCCGACACCGTGATCGCCTCGCAGCCCGACGTGCTGGCCGCCGCGGCGGCGGTGCGCCAGGCCTATCTCGACGACGTCCGCTCCCAGCTGCTGGCGCCGGTGACCGGCTACGTCGCCAAGCGCAGCGTGCAGGTAGGCCAGCGCGTCGCGCCGGGCACGCCGCTGATGGCGGTGGTGCCGCTGGGCGGGGTGTGGGTCAATGCCAACTTCAAGGAAACCCAGCTGACGCACATGCGCATCGGCCAGCCGGTCACGCTGACCGCATCGCTGTACGGCAGCGGCGTCACCTATCACGGCCGCGTCGACGGCATCGGCATCGGCACCGGCAGCGCGTTTGCCCTGCTGCCGGCGCAGAACGCCACCGGCAACTGGATCAGCATCGTGCAGCGGGTTCCGGTGCGCATCGTGCTGGAACCGAAGGAGCTGGCGGCGCATCCGCTGCGCATCGGCCTGTCGATGAGCGTCGAGGTCAACCTGCACGACCGCAGCGGACCGGTCTTGTCGACGACCACGCGCACGCGACCGGTGCTGGCCACCGGCGTCTATGCGCATCAGCTCGCCGACGCCGATGCCCTGGTCGCCCGCATCATCCACGCCAATGCCGGCAGCGTCCGGTAAGGACGCGCAGCGTCGATGAGCGAAACACACGCCCCATCGGGTGGGTTCAGCCCGCCCAGTCTGGCGCTGGCGACGATCGGCCTTTCGCTGGCGACCTTCATGCAGGTGCTCGACACCACGATCGCCAACGTCTCGCTGCCGACCATCGCAGGCAACCTCGGTGTCAGCAACGAGCAGAGCACCTGGGTGATCACCTCGTTCGCGGTCAGCAATGCGATCGCGCTGCCGCTGACCGGATGGTTGACGCGCCGCGTCGGCGAGGTCCGGCTGTTCATCTGGGCGACGATCCTGTTCACGCTGTCGTCGATGCTGTGCGGGCTGTCGCACAGCATGGGCATGCTGATCGCCTTCCGCGTACTGCAGGGCGCGGTGGCCGGGCCGATGTATCCGATCACCCAGGCGCTGCTGGTGTCGATCTATCCGGCGCACAAACGCGGACAGGCGCTGGCGCTGCTGGCGATGGTGACCGTGGTGGCGCCGATCGCGGGCCCGATTCTCGGCGGCTGGATCACCGACAATTACAGCTGGCAGTGGATCTTCTTCATCAACGTGCCGATCGGGTTTTTTGCCGCCAGCGTGGTCGCATCGCAAATGCGTGGACGCCCCGATCCGACCGACAAGCCGCGCATGGACTACGTCGGCCTGATCACCCTGGTGATCGGCGTGGCAGCGCTGCAGATCCTGCTCGACAAGGGCAACGATGCCGACTGGTTCAGCTCGAGCTTCATCGTCATCCTGGCGATCGTGGCGGCCGTCTCGCTGACGGTCTTCCTGATCTGGGAGCTGACGGACAGCGACCCCATCGTCGACCTGCGCCTGTTCCGGCATCGCAACTTCAGCGCCGGCACCGTGGTCCTGGTGCTCGGCTACGCGGTGTTCTTCAGCATCAACCTGCTGGTGCCGCAATGGCTGCAGACGCAGCTCGGCTATACCTCCGAGTGGGCCGGCTTCGCTGCCGCACCGCTGGGCATCCTGCCGGTGATCCTGACACCCTTCGTCGGCCGCTATGCGCACAAGTTCGACCTGCGGGTGCTGGCTGCGCTCTCGTTCCTGGTCCTGGCGCTGACCTCGTTCTGGCGTTCGGACTTCAACACCCAGGTCGACTTCGACACCGTGGCCATGGTGCAGCTGGTGCAGGGCCTGGGCGTGGCGCTGTACTTCATGCCCATCCTCACCATCCTGCTGTCGGATCTCACTCCGCGCGAGATCCCCTCGGGCTCGGGCACGGCCACGTTCCTGCGCGTGCTGGCCGGCAGTTTTGCCGCGTCGATCACCACCTTCATGTGGAACCGCCGTGCCGCGCTCCATCACGCCCAGCTGACCGAGCACATCACCGCCTACTCGCCGACGGCGCGCCACGCGCTGGCCCAGCTCGGCTCCGGCGAACGCGGCGCGGCCCTGCTCAATCTGGAGATCACCCGGCAGGGCTACCAGATCGGCTTCAACGAGCTTTTCCACGTCATCGGCTGGGTATTCATCCTGATGATCCCGATCCTGTGGCTGGCCAAGCCGCCGTTTTCGCCCAAGGCCGGCGGTGGCGCGGCGGCCGGAGCGCACTGAGCGGACGCGTGGCGCGGTTCGATCGGGTGCTGCCGCGAGCCGTCAGCGCGGTCCGGGTTTTTCGCGTTGGCGCCGTCCCAGCGTGCGGTGCCCCGGCTGCGCGCCTGCCTTGCGCTGCAGCCGCTGCTCCAGCGCCGCCGCCTGCTGCTCGCGCTCGTCGTGCAGCTTGAGATAGCTGCGCCAGCGTTCGCCGTCGAGTTCGCCCGAAGCGAGCGCCGCACTGATCGCGCAGCCGGGCTCGTTGCCGTGACTGCAGTCGGCGAAGCGGCAGTTGCCTGCCAGCGTCTCGATGTCGGCGTAAAGATCGAGGTTCTCCTCGCCGGTCAGCTTGAGCTCGCGCATGCCCGGGGTGTCGATCAGGCAGGCGCCTCCGGGCAGCGCCAGCAGCGCGCGGTGCGTTGTGGTGTGGCGGCCGCGACTGTCATTGGCACGGATGGCAGCGGTGGCCTGGCGCTGCTCGCCCAGCAATGTATTGGTCAACGTGGACTTGCCGGCCCCCGAGGAGCCCACCAGTGCGGCGGTGACGCCCGCGCCCAGCCACGGCGCCAGCAGCGCGCGGACCTCGGGATCCCTGGCATTGATCGCCAGCACGGCGGTCGCCGGAGGCAGCGTCGAGCCCAGCTGCGCCAGCACGGATGCCGCCTCGGCATGCTGGTCGGCTTTGGTCAGCAGCACCACCGGCGTCGCGCCGGAACCGTCGATCAGCGCCAGATAGCGCTGGATGCGGCGCGGGTTGTAGTCGCCATCCAGGCCCATCAGCACCAGCACCACGTCGACGTTGGCTGCGATCACCTGGCGCTGGTAACGCTCACCGGCGGCGGCGCGCGTCAGCAGGCTGCGCCGCGGCACCACTCCCAGGATGTGCGGCGGTGACCCCGGCGCGACCCAGACGAAATCGCCCACCGCCGGCCGCAGCACAGGATCCAGTCCACGGCGCAGGAACTCCGGCGCCGGCTGCGCATTGAAGGGACTGCGCCCGTCGTGCAGCACGTAGCCGGAGCGATGCTGCGCGGCGACGCGGGCCAGACTCTGGCCGGGTGCGGGTGGCGTCGCCGCATCCTGCACATGCCAGCCCAGACGGATCAGATCATTCAAGCCGGATTCCCCAGATCACGCCACAGGGCCGGGGCCGCATCGCGTGGCTATTTGCCAGATGGAACGCTAGCATGCGGCGCGCCGGTCCGGAGCCTGTCCGTCCATGCATGACCTGATTCCAAGCCCGCGCCTGGACGCGGTGCGCTACGACATCCGCGGTCCGCTGGTGCAGCGCGCGCGCGCGCTCGAGGCGGCCGGTCGCACGCTGTATTCGCTCAATATCGGCAACCCGACGCGTTTCGGCCTGCGCACGCCGCCGCATCTGGTCACCGCGGTGAACGCGCATCTGGCCGACAGCGAGGGCTACGGTCACGAGCTCGGCCTCGACGACGCGCGCTCGGCGATCTTCGCCCAGCAGCGCGCGCGCGGTACGCGGGTCGCCGACAGCAGCCATGTGTTCATCGGCAACGGCGTCAGCGAGTTGATCGATCTCGCCCTGCGCGCGCTGCTCGCCCCCGGCGACGAGGTGTTGCTGCCCTGCCCCGACTATCCGCTGTGGAGCGCCGCGACCGTGCTCAACGGCGGCCGTCCGGTCTACTACGCCTGCCCGGCCGCGCAGGGGCATCTGCCCGACCCCGATGCCCTCGCCGCCCAGATCACTCCGCGCACGCGCGCGCTGGTGCTGATCAACCCCAACAATCCGACCGGTGCGGTATACCCGCGCGAGCTGCTGGTACGGCTGGTCGAGCTGGCCGCGCGCCATCGTCTGCTGCTGTTGAGCGACGAGATCTACGACGGCATCCTCTACGACGACGCCCGTTTCGAACCGCTGGCGCCGCTGGCCGGCGACCTGGCCTGCGTCAGCTTCGCCGGCATATCCAAGGTCCATCGCGCCTGCGGCTATCGCGTCGGCTGGATGACCCTGAGCGGATCGCCGGCACGCGTCGGCGCCTATCGCGAGGCGCTGCAGCTGCTTTCGGCGCTGCGCGTGTGCGCCAACCAGCCGGCGCAGTGGGCTGTGCGCGCCGCGCTCGAAGGCCCGCCGACCATCGCCGCGCTGACCGCTCCCGGCGGGCGCTTGCACGTCACGCGCCAGGCGGTGATCGACGCCGTCGCCGGCAGCGCATTCCTCAGCCTGGTGGCGCCGGCGGGCGCGCTGTACGCCTTTCCGCGCGTGCGCGCCGACGTCCTGCCCGCTTTCGACGCCGACGGCTTCGCGCTGGATCTGCTCGAACACGAAGACGTGCTGCTGATGCCGGGGTCGGCGTTCAATCTGCATGACGGCCGGCACCTGCGCCTGACCCTGCTGCCGGAGCCGGCCGACCTGGTCGAGGTGATGCGGCGCATCGAGCGCGCGCTGCACCGCCAGACCGATGTCGCCGTCGGTGCCGCCGCCGTCGCCTGAGGCGCGCGCCGATATGCCGGAGCGGATGCGCCTGCTGGCACTGGGCGATTCCTACAGCATCGGTGAAGGCGTCAGCGCCGCCGAGCGCTGGCCGGTGCGGCTGACCGGCGCGCTGCGCGATGCGGGTCATGCACTGTCGGATCCGCACATCCTCGCCGCCACCGGCTGGACCACCGACGAACTGGCCGCGGCGATGGCTCGGGCCACGCTGGAGCCGGCGTGGGCCCTGGTCACCCTGCAGATCGGCGTCAACGACCAGTACCGCGGCCGCAGCGTCGCGGCCCTGTGCTCGGGCTTCCGGCCACTGCTGGCACGCGCGATCGAGCTCGCCGGAGGCGCCGCGCAGCGGGTGCTGGTGGTGTCGATCCCCGACTGGGGGGTGACGCCGTTCGCGCGCGCGGGGGGTCATGATGCCGCGCGCACCGGCGCCGCGATCGATGCATGCAATGCCGCCGAGCGCGCATTGACCGCGGCCGCTGGCGCGTGCTGGGTCGATGTCACCGCGCTCTCGCGCGTCGCCGGCGCCGAACTGGCTGCCGACAGCCTGCACCCCGCGGCGGCGCAATACGCGCGCTGGCTGGCCGCGCTGCTGCCGGCGGCGCGGGCGGCCCTGGAAGCGCACTGAAGGCCGCCCCGCCGCAATCGCGCTGAATCCGATTGCCAGCGTCCGGCGGCATGCGGCATGCGGCATGCAGCATGCAGCATGCAGCATGCAGACTGCGACCGCGGGTCACCCGTGGGGAGCGGTCATGGCGACGCTCGTCTGTCGCAGTGCCTTCATCTTCGATGTGCATCCGGGCCTGCACGACTGCAAGGCCGGCTACCTGCCGAACTTCCTGCGCCGGCTGATCTGCGAGCGGCCGTATCCGGTCGGCGACATCATCGACCTCGAAGCGCTGGCGCGACGCCGGCAGTGCATTTGCACTGCTGGGACGTCATCCGGGCCGGCACGCACGCTGCGTCCGGCCGCCTGAGGCAGATCGCGCGCGGCGGCATGCCGCACCTGGGATTGCCGGCGCACGCTATCATGCAGGTTTTACGCTGCCGGAAGCCGCCATGTCGCTTGACCCCGCCGTCCGCACCCGCATCGAGGCGCTGCTCGCCGAGCATCGCGTCGTGCTGTTCATGAAGGGCGATCGCCGGGCGCCGCTGTGCGGCTTCTCCGCGGCCGCCAGCAACATGCTCAACGAGCTGCTGCCGGACTATCACACCGTCGACGTGCTCGCCGATCCGGCGCTGCGCGAGGGCATCAAGGCATTCGGCAACTGGCCGACGATTCCGCAGCTGTATGTGGGCGGCGAACTGGTCGGCGGCGCCGACATCGTGCGCCAGATGTACGCCAGTGGCGAGTTGCATGCGCTGTTCGACCAGCCGGTACCTGACCGCACGCCGCCCGCGATCACCATCACCGACGCTGCCGCCGAGGCGATCCGCGCCGGCATGGCCGATGCAGGCGCGCTGGCGCTGCATCTCGAGATCGGCCCCGACTTCAACGCCGGCTTCCAGCTGGCGCCGCCCGGCGATCACGACATCATCAGCGTCGCCAACGGCATTCCCGTGCATCTGGACCCCGGCAGCGCGCAGCGTGCGCGGGGCATTGTCATCGACTGGGTGCAGACCCTGCAGGGCGAGGGGCTGTCGCTGCGCTTCCCAGGCGCGGGCGTGCAGCCGCTGGGCACCCGCGATGCGGCCGCGCGCCTGGCCGCCGGAACCCTCACCCTGGTCGATGTGCGTCCCGCCGCCGAACGGGCGCTCGCGGCAATCACCGGCGCACGCGTGCTGGAAGTCGAGGGCCACGAAACCCTGGCGCAATTGCCCAGGGACACCGCGTTGGCCTTCCTCTGCCACCACGGCGTATCCAGCCATGACGTCGCCAGACGCTTCGCCGCGCACGGTTTCAGCCAGGTATTCAACGTCGAAGGCGGCATCGATGCCTGGGCGCGCGAGGTCGATCCAGGCCTGTCGCGCTACTGAGACGGCGGCTCAGCCCAGCGCGGCGAGACGATCCCTGATCAGCCTGGATACCGCGCCCATGTCGGCGCGGCCGGCGGCGCGCTCCTTGACCAGCGCCATCACCCTGCCCATGTCGCGGGCGGAGACGGCGCCACTGTCGGCAATCGCCAGCGGCGATCAGGATGTCGAGTTCGCCGGCGTCGAGCTTGGCCGGCAGATAGGCCTCGATCACGGCGATCTCGAAGCGCTCGATGGCGGCGAGGTCCTCGCGACCGGCCTGCTCGAACTGCGCGACCGAATCGCGGCGCTGCTTGAGCATCTTCTCCAGCACGGCCAACACCTGGGTGTCATCGAGGACGATGCGCTCGTCCACCTCGCGCTGCTTGATCGCGGCGTTGACCAGCCGGATCACGCCCGAGCCGCGTGCTTGTCGCCGCACGCAGCGCGGCCTTCATGTCGTCGGTCGAGCTGGTGCCTTGAGCGGCATGGATTCTCCGGGACGCGATCAGCCGGACTTCATCTATGCGGCAAAGCGGCCGGCGTACCGCCGAAACGCGGCAGCGCCGGCCCGCGAGGTCCATGCGCGGCCGCGGACCGAGCGCTCAGTACAGGCGCGTCCGACGCGTGGTATCGCGCGACAACCGGCGCAGGTGGCGCTTGACCGCCGCGGCGCGCTTGCGCTTGCGCTCCTGGGTCGGCTTTTCGTAGAACTCGCGCTTGCGCGTCTCGGCCAGGACGCCGGCCTTTTCGCAGGTGCGCTTGAAGCGACGCAGGGCGACTTCGAACGGCTCGTTCTCGCGAACCTTGACGTTGGGCATGGTGACTCCGCTGTAAACTGGCCCGGCTGATCGGGCGAGCCGCGAAGTATAGCGTGGACATCGGAAACGTTTCAAAGCCGGTGCTCGGCATCGAGTCCTCCTGCGACGAGACCGGGGTGGCCGTGCTACCAGCCCGGGCGCGGCCTGCTGGCGGACCGCCTGTACAGCCAGATCGACCTGCATCGCGCCTACGGCGGCGTGGTGCCGGAACTGGCCAGCCGCGACCACGTGCGCAAGCTGCTGCCGCTGATCCGCGAGACCATGGCCGCCGCCGGCATCGGCTTGAATGATCTCGGCGGCGTGGCCTACACCGCCGGCCCCGGCCTGGTCGGTGCCCTGCTGGTGGGCGCGGCCACGGCGCGCGCGCTGGCCTGGGCGCTGCGGCGTGCCCGCCATCGGCGTGCATCACATGGAAGCCCACCTGCTGGCGCCCTTGCTGGAAGCCGCGCCCCCCGCGCCGCCCTTCGTGGCGCTGCTGGTCTCGGGCGGCCACTCGATGCTGGTGCGACGTGGCCGGCATCGGCCGCTACCGGCTGCTCGGCGACACCCTCGACGACGCCGCCGGCGAAGCCTTCGACAAGACCGCCAAGCTGCTCGACCTGCCCTATCCGGGTGGCCCGGCGCTGGCGGCGCTGGCTGCGGACGGCCGCCCCGGCGCTTTCCGCTTCACGCGGCCGATGACCGACCGTCCCGGCCTCGACTTCAGCTTTTCCGGTCTGAAGACCCAGGTGCTGCTGGCCTGGCAGCGCAGCGATCGCAGCGCAGCAACGCGCGCCGACATCGCACGCGGCTTCGAGGACGCCGTGGTCGAGACGCTGACGGTGAAGTGCAGGCGCGCGCTGGCGGCCAGCGGCGCAGTCACCCTGGTCGTCGCTGGCGGCGTCGGCGCCAATCGCCGCCTGCGCGAAACGCTGGCCGCCGCGGCGACCGCCGACGGCTTCCGCGTCGCCTTCCCGCGACTGCAGTTTTGCACCGACAATGGCGCCATGATCGCCTTCGCCGGCGCCCTTCGCCTGGCTGCCGGCCAGCACGAGGACAGCGCGATCCGCGTGCTGCCGCGCTGGGATCTCGAAAGCCTGCCGGCGGTCACGTAACGCCCGGCCGCGCGCGCCGGCTGCCATCGCTGCGGCTCACTCCCGGAATCGCCATGGACCTCGTCTTCATCGACAACCTGCGCCTCGACGCCCTGATCGGCGTGCATGCGCACGAACGCGGTGGCCGCCAGCCGCTGCGGGTGGATCTGCAGATGGCCTGCGACACCCGCACCGCCGCGGCCAGCGACTGCCTCGCCGACGCGCTCGACTACGAGGCCGTGGCCCGCCGCCTGCAGGCGCTGGCCACGGCCAGCGACGCGCAGCTGGTCGAGGTACTGGCCGAGCGCATGGCCGAATGCGTGCAGCGCGAATTCGGCGTGCGCTGGCTGCGTCTGAGGCTGGGCAAGCCGCAGGCACTGGCAGAAGCCGAAGCCGTCGGCGTGCAGATCGAACGCGGACTGCGACTGCCGTGAACGCCGCGCCGCCGGTGCGCGCCTATCTCAGCCTGGGCTCCAACCTCGAGCCCGAGCGGCATCTGCGCGAGGCACTGGCTGCGCTCGTCGCGGCCTTCGGTCCGCTGCAGGTGTCGCCGGCCTACCGGACACCGGCCCGGGGTTTCACCGGACCGGATTTCCTCAATCTCGCGGTGGCGATCGACACCAGCCTGTCCGCGCAGGCATTGCGCGACTGGCTGCATGCCCTGGAGTCGCGGCTGGGTCGCGACCGCAGCGCACCTCGCCTGTCCAGTCATACGCTCGATGCCGATCTGGTGCTGTATGGCGAGCAGATCCTCGACGACAGCGGCGGCCCGCGCCTGCCGCGCGACGATCTCACCGCCCCTTACGTGCTCAAACCGCTGGTCGACATCGCGCCCGATGCCCGCGACCCGCGCAGCGGCCGTACCCTGGCCGCGTTGTGGGCCGAGCACGCCGAACGCGACCGGCCGCTGCCGGCGGTCCTCCTGCGCGACTGACCCCCCCCCCCCCGCTGGCGATCGACGCGGTGCAGTGCTAGAAAAGCGCGGTCCATCCGACGGGGGAAACGCTCATGGCGGGCAAATTCGCGACCAGCTGGTCGCTGGTCAAGGCAAGTGCCGCGGTGCTCGGAAGCGATCGCGAACTGCTGGTGTTTCCGCTGCTGTCGGGCCTGGCCACGCTGCTGGTGCTCGCCAGTTTCGCGCTGCCGTTCCTGGCCGCGGGCGGATTGCTGCATCTGCGCGAAGTCGCGAACACCCGCGGCGGTCTCGCGGCGGGCGATTACGCGATGCTGTTCCTGTTTTATCTCTGCCAGTACGCGGTGATCTTCTTCTTCAACACCGCGCTGGTGGGCGCCGCGATGATGCGGCTCGACGGCGACAACCCCACGCTGGGAGACGGCCTGCGCCTGGCCTGGAGCCGGCTGCCGGCGATCCTCGGCTACGCGCTGATCGCCGCCACCGTCGGCATGCTGCTGCGGGCACTGGAACAGCGCGCAGGCTTCATCGGCCGCTGGATCATCGGCCTGCTGGGCGTCGCCTGGACGGTCGCCACCTTTCTGGTGGTCCCGGTGCTGGCCGCGACCGATGTCGACCCGGTGACAGCGGTCAAGGAGAGCGCGACCCTGCTGCGCCGCACCTGGGGCGAAAACCTGATCGGAAATGCCGGCATGGGCATCGCCTTCGGCCTGCTGTTCATGGCGCTGATGCTGGTCGGGACCGGCGCGCTGGTGCTTGCGGTCGACACCCACTCGGCGCTGTTGATCGCACTGGTGGCGGTGATGCTCGTGCTGGCGTTCATCCTGCTGGCGCTGGTGCAGAGTGCCCTGCAGGGCATCTACGCCGCCGCGCTGTATCGCTACGCCACCGACGGCAACGCCGGCAGCGGATTCGACCCCGCGCTGCTGGGACAGGCGTTCCGCGTCAAGGCCTGAGGGACGACGCGGCGCGCCAGGATCGCCGCGGCCGCCTTATGCTTGCGCTTCCGGCGGCGCTGCCGCCCCGTGCATGGCTGTCGCCGTGAACCTGTCGTTGCCCGCTCCCGACGCCGACGCGCTCGCCCACTCCGAACGGCTGCGGACGCGCCTGCGCGAGACCATCGCCGCCCGTGGCGCAATGCCGTTTTCCGAATTCATGCAGCAATGCCTGTATGCCCCCGGGCTGGGCTACTACAGCGCCGGCGCCGCCAAGTTCGGCCCGGCGGGGGATTTCATCACCGCGCCCGAATTGGGCCCGCTGTTCGCGCGCTGCGTGGCCCGCGTGCTCGCACCGCTGCTGCCGGGCCTGGGCGAGCAGGCCGGCGTGCTCGAACTGGGCGGCGGCAGCGGCGCCTTCGCCGCCGACGCGCTGCAGGCGCTGGCGCAACTCGACGCGCTGCCGGCGCGCTACCGGATTCTCGAGCCCAGCGCCGACCTGCGCGAGCGCCAGCGCGAGCGCATCGCCGCCCTGCCGGCGCCGCTCGCGGCGCGCGTGGACTGGATCGATCAGCCGCCGGAAGCACCCTGGCGCGGCGTGCTTTTCGCCAACGAGGTGATCGACGCGCTGCCGGCGACGCGCTTCACCCTGCGCCATGGCGAGGTCTGCGAGGAGCATGTCGCGCTCGATGGCGACGGCCGCTTCCTGCGTACCGACCGTCCCGCCGATGCGCTGGTCAGTGCGGCCGTGCGCCATATCGAGCGCGATCTCGGAGAACCCTTCCCCGACGGCTACCGCTCCGAGCTGCTGCCGCAGCTGCCTTACTGGATGCAGGCGATCGCAGGCTCGCTCGAGGCCGGGCTGATGTTGTTCTGCGACTACGGCTTCCCGCGCCGCGAGTACTACCTGCCGGAGCGCCGCGACGGCACCCTGCAGGCGCACTATCGCCATCGCGCGCATGCCGACGTGCTGCGCTGGCCGGGACTGCAGGACCTCACCGCATCGGTCGACTTCACCGCGCTGGCCGAGGCCGGCAACGGTGCCGGCTTCGGTGTCGCCGGATATCTGCCGCAGGCGCAATTCCTGGTCGCCAGCGGCTTGCCGGAAATCTTCGAAGCAGCGCACGCCGCGGCAACGGACGAGAACACGCGCTATCGGCTGGCGCAGGAGGTCAAGCATCTGACCCTGCCGGGTGCGATGGGCGAACGCTTCCAGGCACTGCTGCTGGCGCGCGGTCAGGAGGCGGTGGCGCTGCCCGCCGGACTGCTGCTGGCGGACCAGTCGCGCCGGCTGTAGCACGCCGCGGCATCGAGCGTCTTCATTACATCCCGTTACGTCTGCGCATCGGGCGCGACGTCCCGCCTCGTCGCCAGCGGGCAACATGACCTTCGACAGGGGCAGTGAACCCTGCGCGCCGTCACGCGTCTATGAAACACTAGCGCTCGCCACCCGCCCTGCCGTCACAGGCCCGCGCCGCAGCATTCATCGATTGTCGGGAAGAACCGCATGTCACGCACAAAGTGGATCGTGATCATCATCGTCGTGGCGCTGGCGGGGGTGATCGGCTGGCGCCTGACGCACCGCGCCGGCAGCGCGGCGCGAGCGACGGGCGAGGCGCCGATCCCGGTCACGGTGGTGCCGGTACGGCGCGAGAACGTGCCGGTTTATCTCACCGCGCTGGGTACCGTGCAGGCACTCAACACCGTCACCGTGGTACCGCAGGTCAGCGGCCAGCTGGTATCGATCGATTTCCGCGAGGGCCGCGAACTGAAGAAAGGCGACCTGATCGCGCAGATCGATCCGCGCACTTTCCAGGCCTCGCTCGAGCAGGCGATCGGCAAGCAGCAGCAGGACGCCGCGCTGCTGAGCGCCGCGCAGTACACGCTGCACAGCTACGAGGGTTTGTCCAAGCAGCAGTTCGTGGCGGCACAAACCCTGCAGGCGCAGCAGCAGACCGTGCACCAGTATCAGGCGGCGGTAGCCGCGGACCGGGCGGCGGTGGACAGCGCTCGCGTGCAGCTCGGGTACACCAGCATCCGCGCGCCGATCGACGGCGTCGCCGGCCTGCGTCAGGTTGACGTCGGCAACATCGTCGGACCCGGCACCACAGGCGGCCTGGTGGTGCTGACGCAGATCCACCCGATCAGCGTGATCTTCAGCCTGCCGCAGCAGAACCTCGACGGCGTGCGCGCGGCGTTCGCGGAGCATGCGCTGGATGTCGCCGCGCTCGACCGCACCGACAATCACGTGATCGCCAGCGGCACGCTCAAGGTGGTCGACAACCAGATCGACCCCACCACCGGCAGCTTCAAGCTCAAGGCCGAGTTTTCCAACGGCGAAAACAGCCTCTGGCCCGGCCAGTTCGTCAACGTGCGCATGCAGCTGAGCACGGTCAACGGCGGCCTGGTGGTGCCGGCGCAGGCGGTGCAGCGCGGTCCCGACGGCGACTACGTGTTCGTCGTGCAGCCGGACCGGACGGTGGCCATGCGCACGGTGACCACCGGCGGCGAGGTCGGCAACAGCGCCGTTCTGATCGCGAAGGGCGTGCAGGCCGGCGAGCGCGTGGTCACCGAAGGCCAGTTCCGCCTCAAGTCCGGCAGCAAGGTGATTCCGCTGGCACCTGGCCAGGTACCGCCGGTGCCGGCCGCTGCCGCGGGCCAGGGCAAGAGCGGCGGCCGCGGCTGACCGTTCCGGTACCGCCACAAGGACTCGCGCGTGGGATTTTCATCGCTGTTCATCCGCCGCCCCATCGCCACCTCGCTGCTGATGGCAGCGCTGCTGCTGTTTGGCATCCTCGGCTACCGCACGCTGCCGGTGTCGGCGCTGCCCAACATCGAGGCGCCCAGCCTGCAGGTGGTCACGCAGTACCCGGGCGCCAGCCCCTCGACCATGGCGCGCCTGGTGACCACGCCGCTGGAACGCCAGTTCGGCGAGATCGCCGGGCTGGCGATGATGAGCTCGGAAAGCTCGCAGGGGCTGTCGGTGATCACCCTGCAGTTCGTGCAGAGCCGCAACATCGAGGACGCCGCGCAGGACGTGCAGGCCGGCATCAGCGCAGCGCGCGGCTCGCTGCCCGCCAACCTGCCCTACCCGCCGGTCTACAACAAGGTCAACCCCGCCGACGCGCCGATCCTGACCCTGGCCCTGACCTCCGCCACGCTGCCGGTGCGCGACGTGACCAACTACGCCGACAGCATCCTGGCGCAGAAGCTGTCGCAGATCAGCGGCGTCGGCCTGGTCAGCGTCGCCGGCAACGTCAAGCCGGCGGTGCGCATCCAGGTCAACCCCGCGGCACTGGCCAATCTCGGCCTGACCCTGGAGGACGTGCGCAGCGCGATCACCCAGTCCAATGTCAACGCGCCCAAGGGCAGCCTCAACGGCAGCGAGCAGAGCTTCAGCATCGGCGCCAACGACCAGCTGCCGGATGCTCAGGCCTATCGCGACCTGATCATCAGCTACAACAAGGGCGCGCCGGTGCGCCTGTCCGACGTGGCCAGCGTCATCGACGGCGTCGAGAACGACCAGGTCGCCGCCTGGGCCAACGATCAACCGGCGGTGCTGCTCGACATCCGCCGCCAGCCCAGCGCCAACATCGTGCAGACGGTGGCCCAGATCCGTGCCGAGCTGCCGGCACTGCGCGCGGTGCTGCCGGCCGGCGTCACCCTCTCGGTGTTCTCCGATCGCACCGAGACGATCCGCGCCTCGGTGGCCGACGTCGAATTCACCCTGCTGCTGGCGGTGATCCTGGTCGTCGCGGTGATCTTCGTGTTCCTGCGCCGGCTGTGGGCGACGGTGATCCCCAGCGTGGCGGTGCCGCTGTCGCTGGTCGGCACCTTCGGGGTGATGGCCTTCGCCGGCTTCTCGCTCGACAACCTCTCGCTGATGGCGCTGACCGTCGCCACCGGTTTCGTCGTCGACGACGCCATCGTGATGATCGAGAACATCGTCCGCTACATCGAGCAGGGCCGGCAACCGCGCGAGGCCGCCGAGATCGGTTCCAAGGAGATCGGCTTCACCATCCTGTCGCTGACGGTGTCGCTGATCGCGGTGTTCCTGCCGCTGCTGCTGATGCCGGGTGTCACCGGCAGGCTGTTCCACGAGTTCGCCTGGGTGCTGACGATCGCGGTGTCGCTGTCGGCGCTGATCTCGCTGACGCTGACGCCGATGATGTGCGCCTACCTGCTCAAGCCCGGCGCGCTGCCGGCGCACGAGCAGCCGCAGGCCGCCGCGCGCGGCTTCTACGCACGCATGGCCGGGGCTTACGGGCGCAGCCTGGAGTGGGTGTTCGAGCACCGCCCGCTGGTGATGGCGGTATTCGCCGCCAGCGTGGTGGTGACGGTGGCGCTGTATGTGTGGATCCCCAAGAGCCTGCTGCCGGACCAGGACACCGGCCTGATCACCGGCGTGATCGAGGCCGATCAGAGCATCGCCTTTCCGGCGATGGAGCGCCGCGTCGAGACCGTCGCCGCCGAGCTGCGCAAGGACCCCGACGTGGCCGGGGTGGCCGCCTTCGTCGGCATCGGCAGTCTCAATCCGACGATCAACCAGGGCCAGCTCAGCATCGTGCTGAAGCCGCGCAGCAGCCGACCGGGACTGGCCACCGTGCTGGCACGACTGCAGCAAAGCGCCAGCGGCATCCCCGGGGTGGCTCTGTTCCTGAAGCCGGTGCAGGACGTCACCCTGGATACCCGCGTCGCGGCGACGCAGTACCAGTTCGTGCTGCGCGATCTCGACAGCAATGAACTCAACCGCTATGCCACGCGCATGGCGGCGGCGCTGAAGCAGTTGCCGCAACTGACCGACGTCGACAGCAATCTCGCCGACCGCGGCCGCGAGCTGAAGCTGGACCATCGACCGCGCGACGGCCTCGCGCCTCGGCGTGCCGATGCAGACCATCAACGACACCCTGTACGACGCCTTCGGCCAACGCCAGATCTCGACCATCTTCACCGAGCTCAACCAGTACCGCGTGATTCTCGAGGTGGCGCCGCAATTCCGCAGCAGCACGGCCCTGCTCGACCAGCTGACGGTGCGCAGCAACGGCAGCGGCGCGCTCACCGGCAGCAACGCCACCACCTTCGGCCAGGCGGCATCGAGCAACTCGTCGACGCCGACCGGCATCGGCGCGGCCAATACCGGCATCGTCATCGGCGGCGGCGGTACCGTGCCGCTGTCGTCACTGGCCAGCGCGCGGCAGGCCTCGGCACCGCTGGTGGTCAGCCACTTCGACCAGATGCCCGCGGTGGTGATCTCGTTCAACGTCGCCGGCGGCTATTCGCTGTCGCAGGCGGTGGACGCGATCAGCCGCGTGCAGCAGCAGATGGACTTTCCAGCCTCGCTGCGCGCCGGCTTCATCGGCTCGGCGGCCGAATTCTCGGCCTCGCTGACCGACGAGGTGCTGCTGATCCTGGCCGCGATCGTGGTGATCTACATCGTGCTCGGCGTGCTCTACGAGAGCTATATCCATCCGCTGACGATCCTGTCGACGCTGCCGTCTGCCGGCGTCGGCGCGCTGCTGGCGCTGATCGTGTTCGGCATGCCGCTATCGGTCGAAGGCATCATCGGCATCATCCTGCTGATCGGCATCGTCAAGAAAAACGCGATCATGATGGTGGACTTCGCGATCGTCGCCCAGCGCGAGGGCCTGGCGCCGCTGCCGGCGATCCACCGCGCCGCGCTGCTGCGCTTCCGCCCGATCATGATGACCACCGCCGCGGCGCTGCTCGGCGCGCTGCCGCTGGCGCTGGGCAATGGCATCGGCTCGGAGCTGCGCCGACCGCTCGGCATCAGCATCGTCGGCGGCCTGCTGCTGTCGCAGCTGGTGACGCTTTACACCACGCCGGTGATCTATCTGTACCTGGAGCAGTTCGCGGCATGGCTGCGCCGGCACGGCATCCACCGCAGCGAGGCCGCGGAACCCGACGTGGCATGAACATCTCCGCTCCCTTCATCCGGCGCCCGGTCGGCACCTCGCTGCTGGCCGTCGGCGTGCTGGTGGCGGGTCTGATCGCCTACAGCCTGCTCGGTGTCGGGGCGCTGCCCAATCTCGATTTCCCGGCCATCTTCGTGCAGGCCAGCGTGCCCGGCGCCGACGCGCGCAACATGGCCAATACCGTGGCGGCACCGCTGGAGCGCCATCTCGGCCAGATCGCCGGCATCGACGAAATGAACTCGTCGAGCTCGGAAGGCTCCAGCTTCGTGATCATGCTGTTCGATGTCGGCCGCAACATCGACGACACCGCGCGCGACGTGCAGGCGGCGATCAACGCGGCCGCGCCCGACCTGCCGTCGAGTCTGCGCACCGCGCCGATCTATCGCAAGGCCAACCCCAACAATGCACCGGTGCTGGTACTGGCGCTGACCTCCGACACCCAGCCGCTGTCGCAGCTGTACAACGTCGCCGACACCACCCTGGCGCCGCGGCTGTCGCAGATTTCCGGCGTGGCCCAGGTCGACATCGCCGGCGGCGCCAAGCCGGCGGTGCGCGTGGACCTCAACCTGCGCGCGATGGCGGCGATGGGCCTGACCGGCGACCAGGTGCGCAATGCGCTGGTCGCAGCCAACGTCATCGCGCCGCAGGGCTACCTGTCGCGACGGCCATTCGCAGATGGCCATGGCCGCCGACGACCACGCTGTCGACCGCCGCGCAGTTCGCCGACACCGTGATCGCGGTGCACAACGGCGTGCCGGTGCGGCTGCGCGACATCGCCCACGTCTACAGCGGCCAGCAGGATGCCGTACCAGGCCGCGTGGTTCAACGGGCAGCGCTCGATCCAGCTGATGATCCGCAAGCAGTCCGACGCCAACGTGATCGCGACCGTCGACCGGCGTGCACGCGACGCTGCCGCGATACTGGACGCGACCCTGCCGGGCGGCGTCCGGCTGACGCCCGATCTTCGACCGCACGCCGACCATCCGCGCCTCGGTCGACGAGGTGCAGATCACGCTGCTCATCAGCCTCGGCCTGGTCGTGCTGACCATGCTGCTGTTCCTGCGCCGCTGGGCACCGACCCTGATCGCCGCGCTGAGCGTGCCCGCTGTCACTGTGCGGCGCCTTCGTGGTGATGTACGTGCTGGGCTACACGCTCAACAACTTGTCGCTGATGGCGCTGGTGGTCGCGATCGGCTTCGTCGTCGACGACGCGATCGTGGTGATCGAGAACATCCTCCGTCATATCGAGCAGGGCATGAGCCCGATGCAGGCCGCCTTCGCCGGCACGCGCGAGATCGGTTTCACCGTGGTCTCGATCACCGCCTCGCTGGTCGCGGTGTTCGCGCCGCTGCTGTTCATGAGCGGCTTCTTCGGCATGCTGTTGCGCGAGTTCTCGGTGACCCTGGTGGCGGCGATCGTGATCTCGGCACTCGTGTCGCTGACGCTGACGCCGGCGCTGTGCGGACAGTTCCTGCGGCGCCATGACGAAACCGCCGAGGTCTCGCGACTGGGCCGCAAGATCGAGGCCTTCCACGCCGGGATGCGCCGCACCTATGCCCATGCGCTGGACTGGGCGCTGCGGCACCCGCGCACCTTCGCGCTGCAGCCGCTGATCCTGCTGGCGCTGACCGTCGCGCTGATGGTGGTGGTGCCCAAGGGCTTCTTTCCGCAACAGGACACCGGTGCGCTGCAGGGCTTTACCGAAGCCAGCGCGACCACCTCGCCGGAGGTGATGATGGCCTTGCAACAGCGCGTGGCGAAGATCGTCCAGGACGATCCCGCGGTCGCCAGCGTCGGCTCGCGGCTGGGCAGCTGGCGCAGCGGCAGCGGCAACACCGGTTCGCTGCTGATCAACCTCAAACCGCTGGGTGCGGGGCGCAACTCGACCACCTTCGACGTCATGAACCGGCTTCGCCGCGAGACCTCGGTGGTGCCCGGCATCAGCGTCTACCTGCGCCCGGTGCAGGACATCGGCGGGCCCGGCGGCGGCAACAGCAAGACCCAGTACAGCTACAACATCAAGGCCGACACCTACGCCGAACTGGAGGCGTGGGGGCCGAAGCTCGCGACGGCCATGAAGCAGTCGCAGATCTTCCGCGACGTCAGCACCAGCCTGGAGGGCGCCGGCCTGCGCGAAACGCTCGACATCAACCGCGCCGCCGCCGCGCGCCTCGGCGTCAGCATCGGCGCCATCGACAGCGCGCTCTATGACGCCTTCGGCCAGCGCCAGATCTCCACCATCTACTCCGATCTCAACCAGTACCAGGTGGTGCTGAGCACGCTGCCCAACATGGCCGAGTCACCGGCTTCGCTCAAACGCCTGTATGTGCAGACCGGCTCCGGCGGCATGGTGCCGATCACCGCCGTGGCCTCGCTGCAGCCCGGCCTGGCCCCCACCGAGATCGACCACGAGGGCCAACTCGCGGTGATCAACCTCAGTTTCAACCTGGCACCCGGCGTGGCCATGTCCACCGCGGTGACCGAGATCAACCGCATCATGCGGGCACAGCGCATGCCGGGCGACATCAGCGGCGCCTTCGGCGGCGACTTCCGCCGCTTCACCGAGCAGCAGAGCAATACCCCGCTGCTGCTGCTCGGCGCCTTGCTGGCGGTCTACATCGTGCTCGGCATGCTGTACGAAAACCTGGTCCACCCGATCACGATTCTCTCCACCCTGCCTGCCGCCGGCGTCGGCGCCATGCTGGCGCTGCTGATCACCAACACCGAGCTGTCGGTGGTTTCGATCATCGCCATCGTGCTGCTGATCGGCATCGTCAAGAAGAACGCCATCATGATGGTGGACTTCGCCCTGGTCGCCGAGCGCGAACACGGCATGACGTCGCTGCAGGCAATCCGCGAGGCGTGTCTGGTGCGTTTCCGGCCGATCATGATGACGACGATGGTGGCGATCCTCTCGGCTACCCCGCTGGCGATCGGTTTCGGTGCCGGCTCCGAGCTGCGCCGGCCGCTGGGCATCGCCCTGATCGGCGGCCTGATCTTCTCGCAAGCACTGACCCTGCTCAGCACGCCGGCGATCTACCTGCTCTTCGCGCGCGGTTCCGAGCGCCGGCGTGAACGCCGCGCCGCCCGCCGCGCGGCCAGGCAGTCAAAGACCGCGCTCGCATCCTGAGACCAGCCGCGCCGCCCGGGCGCGCGCATGACCGCATTGCTCGCCGGCACCTGCGGTCCTCGGGAGGAAGAACCTGCGAGACGACCGCGCCACGGAATCCGATTCCGATTGACGCACCGCTCGCCGAAGCCGAACATCCAGCACGACCCCAGGGATCCGGGACCGGCTGCGACCACGCATCATGAGTGACTATTCCCGACAGCTCAGGCGCCTCCGGTTCTGGAACCGCACGGCGACTTTCGCCTTGATCTGCACCCTGCCGGCAACCTTCCTGGCCGCGTTCATCACCCAGGGCACGGTTCTGGATCGCGTCCTGCCATTCGGCACACTGGTCGTGTTCTTGGTCGTGCTCGTCACAGCGTACGTCCGCATCCGTACGTTCCCCTGCCCGCGGTGCGGCAACTACTTCACGGTCAGGCAACCTCTGGGCGCCAGGACGCGCGGTCGCAAATGCGTGCATTGTGGCCTGGAGGCCTATGCCGGGTTCTGACCCGGCGTTGTGACCGCGCATGGAAGCCATGCGCATCCGCACCCGCGCGGCATCCGCGGCCTGCACGACGGCAGCGGAGCGTGCCCGACGGCGGATCGCAGCCGAAGAGCGATGAGCATGTCCGCGAGCGCGGCGCGCGGTGCATGGCACGCTGCGGTGCAGCAGTGCGTCGTCGACCGCCGCTTCTGTACAACCGGTGCCGGTTCCTCTAGCGTGCCGCATCCGCCTCATGGCGGCTGGACGGAAGCATGCGGATCAAGGGCAAGCCCAATTCGTTCGACATCGCGCACCTCGCCGGCGTGTCGCAATCGACGGTGTCGCGCGCGCTGCGTGGACATCCGACGGTCAACGCCGAAACCCGCGAGCGCATCCTGGCCATCGCGCGCCAGCTCAACTACAAGGTCGACAAGAACGCATCGAGCCTGCGCTCGAAGCACTCGGGAACGCTGGCCCTGCTGATCTTCGAGGACCCCACGGTCGACGACTCCAGCATCAATCCGTTCTTCCTCTCGATGCTGGGCTCGGTGACCCACGCCTGCGCGCGGCACGGTTACGATTTGCTGATCTCGTTCCAGGAGCTGTCGCGCAACTGGCACGCCGACTACGAGGACTGCCACAAGGCCGACGGCATCATCCTGCTGGGCTACGGCGATTACCTCGATTACCGCGGCCGGCTCGAGGCACTGGTCGAGCAGGGCACGCACTTCGTGCGCTGGGGCGCGGTGCTGACCGACCAGCTCGGCCTGTCGATCGGCTGCGACAACCTGCGCGGCGGACAGCTGGCCGCGGACCATTTGCTGGCGCTGGGCCGCCGACGCATCGCTTTCGTCGGCAATGCCTCGCTGCGGTCACCGGAGTTTTTCGAACGCTACCAGGGCTACTGCGCGGCACTGCGCGCCGCCGGGCTGGCGCCGGATGCGGCCTTGCAGGTGGATGCCATCTCCACCGAACTGGCCGGATTCGAGGCGACCAGCACGCTGTTGCGACGCGCCACCCCCTTTGATGCGCTGTTCGCCGCCAGCGACCTGATCGCGATCGGCGCCATGCGCGCACTCGCCAGCCGCGGATTGCGGGTGCCGACCGATGTGGCGGTGGTCGGTTTTGACGACATGCCGATGGCCAGCTTCGTCAACCCGCCGCTGACCACGGTGCAGCAGGACACCCGCCGTGCCGGCGAGCTGCTCGTGGAGACCCTGCTCAACCTGATCCACGACGATCCCGCGCAATCGATCAAGCTGCCGGCGACCCTGGTCGTGCGGCAGTCCTGCGGCATCGGTCAGGCCCCCGCGACCGCCAGCCCGCCGCGCGTCGCGACGGTGCGGCGCAGCGCGGCCTCGCCGCGCGGCCGCAGCCGGCACTCCTGAGATCCGCGCCGCTCGGCGTGACGCGCGACGTCGCAACCACCGGCCGGGCGACTACGTCACCTGCCGGTCCGGCGCCGGCTCGGCGACCCGCAGCACGCACAGTCCGGCGATCAGCAGGCTGGCGCCGGCCAGCGCCAGCGCATCCATCGGCTGACCCGCGAAGAGCAGTTTCAGCAGCAGCCCCAGCACGCTCGCCGCCAGGATCTGCGGAATCACGATGAAGAAATTAAAGATGCCCATGTACACGCCCATCTTCGCCGCCGGCACATGATCGGAGAGCAGCGCATAGGGCAGCGAGAGGATCGAGGCCCAGGCGAAGCTGACTCCCACCATCGGCAGCAGCAGCCAGTCGGGATCGCGGATCACCAGGAACGACAGCAGCCCCAGCCCGCCCAGCCAGACGTTGATCAGATGGCTCCAGCGCAGCCCGAAGCGCCGCACCATCCACGGAATCACCACCGCAGCCAGCACCGCAACCCCGTTGTAGGTCGCGAACAACACGCCTACCCAGTTGGCTCCCTGGTTGTAGGCCGCCGAGTGCGGATCGGTCGCGCCGAACTGCACCGCGGTCACCGCGGGCGTGGTGTAGGTCCACAGCGCGAACATCGCGAACCAGGAAAAGAACTGCACCCAGGCCAGCCGGCGCATGGCCACCGGCATGCCGCGCAGGTCGGCCAGGATTCCCGTCAGCACATGTTCGCGTCGCGAAATGCCGAGCCAGAGCATGCCCAGTCCGAACGCGATCAGGCCGCCTGCCAGCAGGTACAGGCGGTAGTCCAGATGGCCCAGCGCGATCGCCAGCACGGCGACCACGCCCGCGCCCAGCCACATCCCGCCCTGGCGGCGCGCCGCGGCACGATCCTCCAGGCGTGGTGGTACCGGCAGGCTGTCGCTGAAGGCAGCCAGCCGGTCGGGCGGGTATTCGCGCGTGGAAAGCACGGTCCAGCCGACCGCCGTGAGCAGCACGACAGCGCCTGCGTCGAAGGCATAACGCACCGTATCGGGAATGACGTCACCCGCTGCCACGTTGGCGACGCCGGCCTTGGCCAGCAGCCATGGCAGCAACGAGGCGATGACCCCGCCCACGCCGATCAGGAAGCTCTGCAGCGCATAACCCAGCGGCCGCTGGGTAGTCGGCAGCTGATCGGCGACGAAGGCGCGAAACGGCTCCATCGACACGTTGAACGATGCGTCCATGATCCACAGCAGCACCGCCGCCACCCACAGCGCCGGCGCGTTGGGCATGGCCAGCAGCGCGAGCGTCGCCAGCAGCGCGCCCGCGAGAAAGTATGGGCGGCGCCGGCCGAGCCGGGTCCAGGTGTGATCGGAGTAGTGGCCGATCAGCGGCTGCACGATCAGGCCGGTCAGCGGCGCGGCCACCCACAGGATCGGAATGTCGTCGACGCGCGCCCCAAGGGTCTGGAAGATGCGGCTGACATTGGCATTCTGCAGGGCAAAGCCGAACTGGATGCCCATGAAGCCGAAGCACATGTTCCAGATCTGCGCGAACGTCAGCTCGGGCTTCGCCGCGCGGCTCATGGCTTCGCGACCTGGCCGGAGCGGGGCGAAATCAGCAGTGCGCCGATGTCGGCCGCGTTCAGCGGGCCGCTCGCCCCACCCTGTCCGCCGGTGTAATGCGCCGCGGTCGCGAGAAAGCTCATGTTGAAGCCCTGTTCGAGCATGAAGGTGCATCGCGCGCCGCGCCCGGCGGCGAAGTTCGCCGTGGTCGAACGCCGCTCATCGATGCTCTGCGGCATCACGATCGCCAACGTCTGCGCCGACTGACCCGCGCATTCCGCCACGATGCGCTTCACCGCCGCGGTGATGCCGGTGTTGATCGGACCATGATCGTTGGCGTAATCCAGCCGCAGCACATAGGTGCCGGTGGCGGGCGCGGTCCAGATGCGCGGCCACGGCCCGGCGAGCGTCGCGGTAGCGCCGACACAGACCACCGGGCCGGGCAGCGACTCCAGGCCCGCGTCATCGCGCCGGGTCAGGCTGAAGCACTGGTGCAGCCGCGTCCACGGCAACGCCAGCGTGCCATCGATGGGGCCGTGCAGACGACCGTTGATGTAAAGCAGGCCAGGTGTCGCGGCGCGCACCTGCCAGTGATCGCCGGAGCGAATGATCGCGGGCGCCGCCGGCGCGGCCGGCGCGAATTCGCGCGCGTCCTCGCGCAGCGGAGGGTTCGGCACCGTGATGGCCTTGAGCTGTACGCGCGTTTCGGTGCCCTGCTGTTGCACGCTGGCGGCGACGAGCAGATTGCCGTCGAGCGTGGCCGGGCGCCGCAGGGTGATGCGCTGCTGCGGCGTGCTCAGGGTGATCGACATGCGATCACCGAACAGCATCGGCACCAGCGTCACCGGCAGCTTGGGCTCGATGCGGCCGTCGGCGGTCAATCCGAACACACCCTCGGTCACCATGCTCAGATAACCCGCCACCGACCATAGTTGCCGGCGCGAATCGACAACCGGGCCGCCGAGTTTGCCGGGGACGTGGGTGGAGAGCGACTCCAGCGCGAAGTTCTCCATGTTCGATCCGCTGAGCGCGGCGGCGCGCAGGATCGAGCGCAGCTCGTGGGCGATTCGCGCCGGATCGTCCACCGTGCGCGCGGCGCGCAGCGCATAGGCGCTGACGAAAGGCCAGATCGCGCGGTTGTGGTAGATCGGCTGGTCCGCGCGCTCGGGCCAGATCACCGGGCTGCCGGCGGGCCAGGTCGGATAATTCGCCAGCGCCTGTCGCGCGCGCGCCGGATCGGCCACGCCGCTGGTGATCGCCAGCGCCTCGCCCAGCAGGTCGTAGCTAGCCACCGGCAGCGGCGGATCGCCGCCGCCGAGATAGCTCATGTACATGGCCGCCCGCGGATTCCAGAACCAGCGGTTGATCGCGATCTTGAGCGCCGCAGCCTGCTGCGCGTAACGCAGGGCCAAAGCGGCGCTGCGCGCGGTGGCCATGCGCGCCGCCAGCCGCAGCGCCTCGTAATGCAGCACGTTGGTCGACAATGCGCAGGACTGTGCGATGAAGCGCACGTCGTTGGCGGTCCACGCCGGATAGCTCTGCTCACGCCAGTCCAGAAACGAGGTCTCGCCGCGATACAGGCCGGTGGCCGGATCGAAGGCGTACTCGCGATCCTGCGCCAGGGTGTCGCGCAATGCGCGCCAGGTCGTGCCGGCGAAGGCGCGGTCGTCGAGCAGATGGCGCGCGCCGAGGAACCACGCCACGCGATCGGTGCTGATCGGCCAGCTGCCGCCGGAACCGGTGTCCTGCACCACGTACAAACCCTGCGGTACGCCGGGCGCACGCACGCCGGAGAGCTTGAACGCCAGCGAGCGCCGCGCGCGCGCCGGATCGAAACGCCACAACGCGAGGTCGGTCGAATAGGCCAGATCGCGCGTCCACACGAACGGCCACTGCTTGCCGGCGACGAAACAGGCACAGGCGATCGGATCACCATGATCGTAGGCGGCATCGCGGATCGCCGGCACCGAATCCTTTTTCAGGTCCGACTGCGCCATCGCGAACAGGCCGTCGAACAGCGGGCTGGCGGTGTCGGCGGACCAGGCCTGCGGCGCGATGCGGCGCGTGCCGTCGGGGGTCTGCAGCCGGTAGGTGCCGCCCGCGCCCAGCGTCATGCGCGCCTCGCGGCCCTGCCATGCGAGCCGTGCATGCCAGGCCGTCGCCTCGGCGCGCGCGGCGGGCGCATGCGCCATGGTGAGCGCGCCGCATGCCGCGACAGCCAGTGCCAGCGCGATGCGCGGCACCCGGCTGCGGCGGCACGCAGCATCGGTGCGCGCGCGCCTTCTCATGGCGCCCGCAGGAGCGTCAACCGCTGCGCCTGCGTGGCGTCGAGCCTGAGCCAGGTCACGGCGCCGTAGCGGTCGCGACCCGTCGCCCAACCCTCACCTGTCACGTGTTCCAGCGTCTGCAGGTCGGCGACGCGCACCAACGCGCTCCCGCCACGCACAACTCGGACGGCGTCCAGCCCGTGCACCCTGAAGAGATAGGTCCGCAGCGCCGGCCGGTAGCTGCCGGTCGCGGCACCGAGATCGACCTCGACACCGTCGCCCTGCTGCTGCACCGCCAGCGTCTGCAGGTAATACGCGCCGTGCTCGTAGGCGTAGCTGTCACCGGCATCGTCGTAATAATCGAAGGTGCTGCGCGTGGTCGCGGGAAACACATCAACCGTGACCGTGGTCAGCGGTTTCTGGCCCACGTAGTCCATCGCCGGCTGGGTGGGAATGATCGCGCCCTGGCGGATGAACAGCGGGATGTCGGACCAGGTCGCGGCGTCGACCGGCAGCTCGATCGTCCGCCCGCCCGCATAAGCCTTGCCGCTGAACCAGTCAGTCCAGGTGCCGGCCGGCAGGTAGATGTGCTTGACGGTCTGCCCCGGCTCGACCACCGGCGACACCAGCAGGCTGTCGCCGAACATCCACGCGCTGATGTCGTTGCGCACCTGCGGATCGTCGGGGAAGGCAAAGGCCAGCGGCCGCACCAGACCCACGCCGGTACTGTGCAGGCCCCACTCGCAGCTGTAGATGTAGGGGATCAGCGCGTAGCGCAGGCGCATCGCCCGGGTGGCGGCGGCCTCGGCGACCGGGCCGTAGACCCAGGGCTGGCGATGCTCGTCGTGGTCACCGTGCACGCGGAAGATCGGCGTGAAGGCGCCGAACTCGATCCAGCGCGCGTAGTTCTCCGGCGTCGGGTGACCGTGGAAGCCCCCGCCATCCATGCCCCAGCGCATCGCGCCGACATCGATCGCGCTGAGCATGCGCTCGCGTTGCGCGGCCATGCTGGCGAAGCCGGTGGCGATGTCGCCCGACCAGAGACCGTAAGCGTAGCGCTGCGCGCCGAGATAGAAATCGCGATTGATCGACCACACGCGCTCGGGAAAATGCGCGCGCTGGCCGTCGTAGAGCGCGCGTTGCATGTTCATGAACTGGGTGTCGTCGGGCGTGTTGTCGGCCTCGTCGTTCCACCAGCCGCGGATGCCCGTCTCGAAGCTGTGCTGCAGCGTCGGATTGAAGAACCAGGTCCGCACCTCGGGCTTGTCGAAATCCAGATCCTCGACCGGTTTGTGCGAGAAATAGTCGGGGCTGGGCTTCTCGCCCGGAAACCAGAAGTCGTGCGCGCTCGCATAGTGCCCCTCCACCGTGTCGACGTGGATGCGCGGCTTCATGATGCCGGTGAGATGCAGGCCCTCGCGGTCGAGCGTGGCCTTGAGCTTGCCGTCGGGGCCGTCGGGGAACTTGGCGGCGTTCCAGCGGAACTCGCCGTAGTCGTCCTCGCCCCAGGCCTTCCAGTCGAAGTCCAGCGTGAAGTTGTCGATCGGAATGTGTTTGGCGCGATAGGTCGCGATGATGTCGAGCAGCTGCCTCTCGTCGATGCCCCACTGGCTGTTGGTGAAGCCCATCGCCCACTTGGGAAACATCGGCGCCGCGCCGCTCAGCGTGCGCAAGCCGGCGAACAGCGCGTCGGGGCGGCCGACGACGATGAATGCGTCGACATCCGGCCTGGAGAACCCGTCCACGCGGATCTGCCCGTGCTGCATCCGGAAGCGCGCGCCGAGGGTGTCGAACAGCACGCCCCAGCCGGCCGTGCTCCAGACCCACGGCGCGCCGGCATGACCCTGCTCCCCGGCCTTGGCCATCCAGGTGCCATCGCGCAGCAGGCCGGCGTCGGATGTGTCGAAGGCGCTGTAGCCGCCGATGCCGTAGAGCGGAGCGTCGGCGCCGGCCGCGAGCTGCGCCTCGCCCGCGGCCAGCGCGCGCAGATCGTCCATGCCCAGCAAGCGCCGGCCCGAGGCGCTGTCGATTTCCAGCCGGCCCGCGCGCCAGATCACGCGCATCGCCGGCGAGCTCTGCGCCAAGGCGCCGGCGTCGTCGTGCACGTGCGGCTGATACAGGCCGAACGGCGCGTCATGCTGCAGCACCGCCGTGCGCGGGCCCGCGTGCGCATCGGGCAGGTAATGCACGCGCAGGATGTTCGACGCCAGCCAGCGCACGTTGATGACGGCGCGACCCAGCTTGAGGTCGAAGCCGTAACGGTGGACCACGGCCAGCACAGGCGTCGTCGCGTCGTGCGCGACCACCGCGTCGGGCGCGGTTGCCGCGGCAGCCCCTGTCGTCATTCCGATCGCCATCAGCGTCCCCAGGATCGTGGTACCGAGGTGCGTTTTCATGGTGACCGCGCCACGCCGGCGCGCGCGACAGCCGGCGGTGTGGCCAGCACCACCGAGGTGTAGGGCGGCAGATGGAGCGTCCCGTCGCGAAGGGTCGCGCCGGAGCGTGTGCTGCGAAGCAGGCTGGTGAAACGCAGGACCGCCTGACCCTTCAGGGCCAGCTCGCGGGCAGCACCCGACAGGTTGTGCACGACCAGCACGCTGCCGCCGGCATCGGTCAGGCGCCATGCCGCCAGCGCCGCGTCACCGGTCGGATAGTCGGCGATCACGCCGTCGCGCAACGGCGCGATGTCCTTGCGCCAGTGGATCAATTCGCGGTAACGCGTCAGCAGCGAGCGTGGATCGCCCTGCTCCGCCGCCACAGAGACGTCCTCGTCGGCGGGAATCGGCGAAACTTCCCAGGTCGTCTCGCCCGGCGCGCTGCGGCTGCGGTCCCAGCGCATCGGCTCGCGGTCGCTCGGGTCCGGCTTGACCCCGCGCATGCCGATCTCCTCGCCGTAATAGACGAAGGGATGACCGGGCAGGGTCAGCAGCAGCGCCGCGGCGACCTTCATGTGGTCGCGGTTGCCGTGCAGGTCGCTCATCACCCGGTCCCGGTCGTGGTTGCCCAGGAACGGCGCATCCCTGACGATGCGGCCAGCAGCCGCGCGATAGACATCCTGGATGTGCACCAGGGTCGCGCCGAGATGATCGTCGCGCTCGTCGGCGGCGCTGGCGATCAGGCGCGGCGCCAGCGGGAAATCGAAGACCGCGTTGAGCGGCCTGAAGAACGGCGCCAGCAGGCGCGAGTGACTGCCGCTGACCTCACCCACCAGATAAGCGTGCGGATCGACCGTGTCGATACCCCGGCGGAACTCGCTCCACCAGGCCGCGTCCCTGTCCATGATCGCCAGGCTGTGGTCGTCGTTCTCGTACTTGTCGAAGATGTGCTTGGCGGCATCGAGGCGAAAGCCGTCGGCACCCTGCTTCAGCCAGAAGCGCCCGATCGCGATCATCGCCTTGCGCACGGCCGGATTGTCGTAGTTCAGATCCGGCATGTGCGTATCGAAGATGCCCATGTAGTGCTGCGTCCCCAGCGTGCGCCAGACCGGTCCGCCCCAGGGACTCCTGGCTTCGAGGTTGGTGTGCGGGCCGGCCCAGAGGTACCAGTCGTGATAAGGGCTGGCCGGGTTCCGCGCGGCCTTGAACCAGGGATGTTCGTTGCTGGTGTGGTTGGCGACCAGATCGATGATCACCTTGATGCCGCGCGCGTGCGCGGCGGCCACCAGGCGCTTGAAGTCGGCCATCGTGCCGTACTGCGGGTTGACTGCGCGGTAATCGGTGATGTCGTAGCCGTGATAACTGGGCGACGGAAAGATCGGCATCAGCCAGATGCCGCTGACGCCCAGCCAGTGCAGGTAATCGAGCTTCGCGGTGACGCCGTCGAGATCGCCGATGCCGTCGCCGTTGCTGTCGGCGAACGAGCGCACGAAGATTTCGTAGTAGACGCCGGATGCAGGGCGGCCGTGAGCCGGGCGCGTCGTGATGCCTGCCGGCGGCGCGCTCGCATCGGGCATCTGCGCGCGCACCACAGGGGGCGCCAGCATCAGCATCGCGGCGCAGAGGATCGAGGCGACAGAGGGATAACGGATCACCAGTTGCTCCCGCGAAACCGTGTGGGCACCGGACAGCGACCGCGAGCCCGCATGCGGTCTGCCGCTGGCGCATCAGGCCGGATAGGACAGCGCCGTCATGGTAGGCCGGCAGCGACGCTGCCGGACCACGGCCGCATACGTATTCATGCCGTGACGACGCGTTTTTTCATGCTGCGGCGCACGATCATTCCGCCATGCGTGCGCACGCCTCCGCTACCCTCAGCCACGCCGGCGCGGGTCAGTGCCATCGGGGGCGGAATGAACAGTGCGGACATTTTCCTGGTCGCGATGACGATCATCTTCGCCGTGCCGTACCTGATCTGGCGCCTTGCACGCACCGACTACTACGCGCCGCTGGTGGTGGTGCAGATCATCACCGGCATCCTGCTTGGCCCCGGCATCCTCGGCGCCGCTTATCCACGCATCTATGCCACGGTCTTCAGTGCGCCGGTGATCGCGGCACTGAACGGCATCGCGTGGTGGGCGGTGATGCTGTTCGTCTGGATCGCCGGCATCGAACTCGATCTGAAACAGGTCTGGGTGCAGCGTCGCGAAAGCGGCATCACCGCCGGCCTTGCCCTGGGGACGCCGCTGCTGTTCGGCTGCATCGCCGCGATCGGATTGCTGGTCTGGCGCAGCGGCTGGATCGGCGCGGCGGCCGCGCCCTGGCAATTCGTGCTCGGCGTCGGCATGGCCTGCGCGGTGACCGCACTACCGATCCTGATGCTGCTGATGGAGAAGCTTCAGATCCTGCGCGCAGCCGCTCGGCCAGCGCATCCTGCGCTACGCCAGCCTGGACGACGTGGCGATCTGGGGCGTGCTGGCGCTGATCCTGGTCGACTGGCAGCGCGTCGGCCTGCAGGCCGCCTTCCTGCTGCTGTTCGCGCCGGTCGCCTACCTGTTCCGTCGCCTGATGCGCTGGCTGCCCGAAGCGGACCGCTGGTACGTCGGGCCTGATCTGGCTGGCTGCGTGCGGCCTGGCCGCCGACTGGTCCGGACTGCATTTCATGGTCGGCGCCTTTCTCTGCCGGCGCGGTCATCGAGCGCGAGTGGTTCGATCGGCAGCACATGGACCTGCTGCGCCACCACGTGCTGCTGGTGCTCATGCCGGTGTTCTTCCTGTCGACCGGGCTGCGCACCAACTGGACGATGGGCGGCGGCGCGGTGTTCATCGCCGCCGCCGTGCTGCTGCTGGCCGCGGTCGGCGGCAAGCTGGTCGGCGTGAAGCTGGCCGGGAAGCTGCTCGGCTGGGCGCCGGGTGATGCCTCGATCATCGGCTGGCTGCTGCAAACCAAGGCGCTGATCATGATCATCTTCGTCAACATCCTGCTCGACCGGCACCTGATCACCGGCGCCACCTTCACCGCGCTGCTGCTGATGGCGGTGGCCAGCACCATGCTCACGGTACCGATGGTGGCCCCGCGCCTGCGCGCAGGCGCCCGGGATGGGGATGACGGATCGACGGCGATCGGCGCTGCCCTCCGGGGTCGTGCGCGTGAACGTGCCGAATCGGTGACGGGAAACGTCGGAATGGAGGATGCGGATGAACAGCAGCGCCCGGCCTGACGGCATGCCGGACCCCGGCGACCGCCGCATTCGCCGCGTCGTGATCGTCGGCGGCGGCACGGCCGGGTGGATGACCGCGGCGGCGCTGGCGCATGCGCTGCGCGGCAACTGCCGGATCGATCTGGTCGAGTCGGAGGCAATCGGCAGCATCGGCGTTGGCGAGGCCACGATTCCGCCGATCAAGCAGTTCAACCGCTCGCTCGGCATCGACGAGAACGCCTTCGTCGTCGCCACCCGCGGCACGTTCAAGCTCGGCATCGAGTTCGTCGACTGGACGCGCCTGCAGCAGCGCTACTTCCATCCCTTCGGCCAGATCGGTGCCGAATTCGACGCCGTGCCGCTGCACCAGTACTGGCTGCGCGAACGTGCGCGCGGCGACACCACGCCGCTGCAGGACTACGCCATGGCCTGGGTGGCGGCACGCAACGGCCGGTTCGAGCGGCCGCTGGCCGACCGGCAACGCGTGCAATCGACCTACGACTACGCCTACCACTTCGATGCCGCGCTGTATGCGAGCTATCTGCGCGCCTATGCCGAACAGCGCGGCGTGCTGCGCAGCGAAGGCAAGGTCGTGGATGTGGCGCTGCGCGCCGACGACGGCTTCATCCGGAACGTGACGCTCGACAGCGGTGCCATGCTCGAGGGCGACCTGTTCATCGACTGCTCGGGCTTTCGCGGCCTGCTCATCGAGGGCGCGCTCAAGACCGGCTATGAGGACTGGCGGCACTGGCTGCCCTGCGACCGCGCGGTGGCCGTGCCTTGCACACACGGCTGCGAGCCCGCCCCCTACACCCGCGCCACCGCGCACGCGGCCGGCTGGCAGTGGCGCATTCCGCTGCAGCACCGGATGGGCAACGGACACGTCTATTGCAGCCGGTTCATCGGCGACGACGAGGCCACGCAGGTGCTGCTCGACCACCTCGAAGGCACGCCGCTGGCCGAACCCCGGTTGCTGCGTTTCGTCGCCGGGCGGCGCAAGCGGTTCTGGAACCGCAACTGCATCGCCATCGGCCTGGCCGCCGGCTTCATGGAGCCGCTGGAATCGACCAGCATCCACCTGATCCAGTCGGCCATCACGCGCCTGCTGGCGCTGTTTCCGGATCGCGACTTCGATCCGATCACGGCACAGGAATTCAACCGCATCACCCACACGGAATACGAGCGCATCCGCGATTTTCTGATCCTGCACTACCACGCGACGCAGCGTGACGACGCGCCGCTGTGGCAGTACGCCCGCCGCATGCCGATTCCCGAGACGCTGCAATACAAGATCGACCATTTCCGCCGGCACGGCCGCATCGTCGCCGAGAGCCTGGAGCTGTTCCAGAACCCGAACTGGCTGGCGGTGCTGACCGGCCAGGAGGTCTGGCCCGAGCGCTACGATCCGCTGGTCGATCTGCGCAGCGACGTCGATGCGCCGCGCCTGCTCGGCAGTCTGCGCCGCGTCATCGACGAGGCCGTGCAGGCGATGCCCACGCATCGGCAGTACATCGAGCGCCATTGCCTGGCGCGGTCGTAGGCGAAAAGCGGATCCGGGTCGCCGGTGTACACGATCGTCGGCGTTGCATGCGTCGGGATACCGGCCACCTTTCACTCCGCAAGAATTCGAGCCGTGCCACCGCATGGCGCACGCGCAATGCCCGATACACAGAGCATGGAGAGCGCGGCACCCGAGGCATACACTGCGCGCCGGTGTCCACGTCACACGGAAAGGATCGATCATGCCAAGAATCCCCTCGCTTGCCGCCGTGCTCACGGTATCGATGCTCGGTCTGGTCCCGGCCGTCACCGCGCAAGCGCAGACCGCGCCAGGCACGACTCCGCCGGCCCTGGCCGCGAAGCTCAACCAACCGGTTGCCCCCGCACTGCTGGGGCAGCTCGAACGGGCCAGCAACGCCGGGCTGAAGCCCGCCATCCGGCCGATACCCGTCAATATCAAGGAAATCCAGGGGCCTTCGCTCGGCAAGCCGCCGGTGCTGCTGTATGTCGGCGCCGACTTCTGTCCGTACTGCGCCTCGCAGCGCTGGGGCCTCCTGCTCACCCTGCTGCGCTTCGGCCGGCTCGCCGGCGTGCACTACATGCTGTCCTCGGCCAGCGACGTCTACCCCAACACCGCTACTTTCACCTTCCAGTTCAGCCGCTACACGAGCCCCTACCTGCGCTTCCAGGCAATCGAAACCGCCGACCGCAACCAGCAGCCCCTGATGCCGATGACCCCGGAAGCCACCGGGATCTTCCAGACCTACGATGTGCCGCCCTATGCGCACTTCAGCTACGGCATTCCGTTCGTCTACCTCAACGGCGCCTACCTGCTCACCGTGCCGATGATCTCGCCGGCCAGCCTGCAGGATCTGTCCTGGGAACAGATCGCCGCACAGCTGGCCGACCCGCGCAGTGCGCTGTTCAAGGCGACCATGCCGCAGGTCAACCTGCTCAGCGCCGCCATCTGCCGGGTGGACGGCCATCAGCCGGCCCGGGTCTGCGCCTCACCCGGCGTCGCCGCCGCGGACGGATCCCTGTCCGGACTGGCCGGGATGATGCTGCGCTGAGGTCTTCTGACCAGGCACTCTGCCTCATTGCTCGAGGATCGCGCCGTAGTGTCCTTCGACGCTCACGGTGAGATTCCCGCTGGCGACCTGATAGGTGTTACCCGTCAGCAGATCCGTCACCCGCGATCCGTTGACCATGCTCAACTGCCACGCGGGGATGGTCACCGTCTCGGTGTTGCTGGTGTTATTGAGCACCACCGCGATCCGGTGATTGGCATCCCATCGTCCGAACGCGTAGATGTGGTTCGTCGTGTCGGCCAACAGAGTCATGTATGAGCCCGTCCGCAGCTCGGGATACTGGTTGCGGATCGAGATCAACTTCTGCGTGAGCGCCACGGCGGCATTGCTGGTGTTCGCCTGCGACCAGTCGAAGGTACGGCGGTTATCCGGATCGTTGCCGCCCTGCATGCCGTACTCGTCCCCATAGTAAATGGTGGGCGTGCCGATGTAGGTGAACTGGAAGATGAGCCCGAGGTAGGTCTTCCAGATATCACCGCCGCAGCGCGTCGCGAATCGCTCCGTGTCGTGCGAACCGAGCTCATTGGTCCAGGTTTCCTGCACGTTGACGGGAATGTCCGCGCGGGTGCTAAGCAGCCAGCGATCGAGCTGGCTCTCGTTGATCGAGGCGCTGTTGCCATGATAGTCCACACCGCAGATCCACTCTGACACCGGCTGGGTGAAGCCGTTGTAGTTCATGACTCCGTCCCACTCCGTGCCGTCATCGAGCCAGGGTGAAGCGTCACCCCAGTACTCGCCGAGGATCTCGGCATCGGAGTTGACGGATTTCACCGCCGTGCGCATCTCCTGCATGATCTGGTGGTTGGTGGCATCGCTGCCGCCGTGTCCGCCCGCATCGTATGCCTGCGGAAAATCCAGACGCCAGCCGTCGATGCTGTACGGATAGGAGAGGTAGGTCTGCATGACCGAAGAGGCGGTGCCATAGATCTGGTTGCGCACCGCCGAGCCGCTCGTGCCGTAATCGAGCTTCGGCATGCTGCCGAAGCCGAAGAAGGAGGAGTAGGTGTTGGGCCACGACTGGAAGGTGTAGTAACCGTAATAGGGGCTCGACTGCGACTGGTAGGCGCCCTGGTAGGAACAAGTGAGGGCGCCGTAGAGCTGCTTGTCGAACCAGCAGTTGCTGTCGCCGGTGTGGTTGAACACGCCGTCGAGAATGATGTAGCCCTGCGGGCCGTTGGAGTTGCTGTGGATGCCGGCGATCAGCCGCTCAAGGGTCTCGCTCGTACCGAAGGCAGGATCGACCTCGTAGTAGTTCTGAGTGTCGTACTTGTGGTTGGTGGGGGAGTTGAAGACAGGATTGAGGTAAATGATGTCCGCGCCCAACGTCTGCTTGATGTAGCTCAGCTTCTGGTCGATGCCCGACAGGTCACCGCCGAAGAATACCTCGGAGTTGCAGCCGCTGACGTTGGAGAAGACGCTTGTGCCCCACGCGTGCTGCTCGGTCGCGCAGCCTGCGTATGTATACGCTCCGCTGGTGACGTCGTTGGACGTATCCCCGTCATAGAAACGGTCGGGAAAGATCTGGTACATCACCCCATTCTTCATCCAATCCGGCGTCTTGAAGCCGGGGATGATGAAGAAGTCGCCCAAGGAGGGCTCGCTCGATGTGATGCCGGCGGCGTTGAGCCATGCGGTGGCCGTGCCGTCGTTGATCTGGAACCGGTAGTACTTCTCCGAAGAGCTCGCGGGAATGGTGCCCCGCCAGTAGTCGAAGGTGCCTGTCGGATCGTTGGACACCCAGTACATCGGTATCCAATGGAAGGAGCCGTCCGCGCTATCGTAGTATTTGATGTTCGCGCTGGTGATGTCTCCCTTGCACGTGCGCAACGTGAGAGTTACCGGAGTCGTTGCGGCAGGCTCGGGATTGCTGTCGAACAGCGGTCCCTGGTCCGAGAACAGGTAGTTCCATTCCACGTTGTTGTCTAATGAGCAGGCCTGCGCACGGCCGGCGCCGAACAGCAGCGCTCCGCCCAGCAGGATGCATATGAGTAGTGTTCGATGCAGCCACCGGCTGCGTTGATGCTGGTCTTGACGATTCATCGGTGGACTCCTCAAGGCTCGCCGTTCCTCTTGAACTGCGATTGGCGACCATCGCCGCCCCTGCACCGCCGGATCAGCCCGAAGCCGCTGCCTTGCAGTGCTCGGCGACGAAGCGGGCATGCTCGGGCATGGTCTCCACGGCGCGGCCGATCAGGGTGCGGATGTTGGCCAGGAACTCGTCGAGCTGGGCCGCCGTGATGGCATCGGCCAGCGGATGATGCCGCGTCGGCTCGATGCCCTGGCCCAGCATGACCTGCAGCCAGCTGCCCTCGGTAAACAGCTCCTCGCCGTCGCGAACGATCTGGCCGCTGCAGCGGAACAGCGCGATCTTGCGCAGCAGGCTCTCCGGCATTTCGATCTGCGCGCAATGCCGCCAGAACGGCGTGTCGTCGCGCTCGGTCGCCCGGTAGTGCAGGATCAGGAAATCGCGGATGCGTTCGTATTCGAAGCGGGTCTGACGGTTGTATTCCGCGCTCAGTGCCGGGTCGCAGTGGCGGTCCGGAAACAGCGCCAGCAGCCGGCTGACGCCCGACTGGACCAGGTGGATGCTGGTCGATTCCAGCGGCTCCATGAAGCCCGCGGCGAGCCCCAGCGCCACGCAATTGCGGCTCCATGCCTGGCGGCGCATGCCGGCGGTGAAGCGCAGCGGGCGCGGCGCGTCCAGTGCCTCGCCCTCGAGGTTGGCGAGCAGCAGCGAAGCCGCCTCGTCGTCGCTCATGAAGCGCGCTGCAGTAGACATGGCCGTTGCCGGTGCGATGCTGCAAGGGAATGCGCCACTGCCAGCCGGCGGGCCGGGCGCTGGCCTGGGTGTAGGGGCGCATCGGCTCGACGCGGGCGCTGGGAACCGCCAGCGCGCGATCGCAAGGCAGCCAGTGCTGCCAGCTCTCGTAGCCGGCCTGCAGCGCCCCTCGATCAGCAGGCCGCGAAAGCCCGAGCAGTCGATGAACAGGTCGCCGGCGACTGTCTCGCCGCTCTCCAGCACCACCGATTCGATGAAACCATCCTCGGCGCGCAGGCGGACGTCGACGATCCTGCCCTCGATCCGGTGTACCGTGCGCGCGTCGCTGTGCTGGCGCAGGTACTTTCCGTACAAGGTCGCGTCGAGATGGTAGGCGTGCTTCGTGCCGCCGAGGGGACTGCTGCCCACCTTGTCGATGCGGGCAAAGCGGTTGGCCATGGCCGCCGACGGTGTTGAGCGAATAGGCCCAGAGGTCGGCCGCTCCCGTGCTTCCTGCGACCGTAGGGAGTGCAGAGCCACCCGCGGCACTGCGGGCGCGGCTTCGAAGCCAGTAGTGCTGGAACGCGAGCAGACCGAGCGGCAGCCCGATATCGCCGAAGGCGTGCAGATACGAGTCACCGATCCGGCGCCAGTCGTTGAACTGGATGCCCAGCTTGAACGTGCCCTGCGTGGCCCTGAGAACCGCGTCCTCGTCCAGCCCCAGGAACTGGCTGACCAGGCGGATCTGCGGGATCGTCGCCTCGCCGACGCCGACGATGCCGATCGCGTCGGATTCGATCAGCCGGATCTCGACCAACGGCCCCATCGCCCGCGCCAGCAGCGCGGCCGCCATCCAGCCGGCGGTGCCGCCGCCCACGATCACGATACGGCGAATGCGGTCGTCAATCATCGGGGCCATCTCCAGTGCGCATCATCCTGCCTCGCCGCTGCCTGTCGTACCAGGCACCACGCCCATAAAAAAAGCCCCGCTGCGGTGAACAGCGGGGCTTCGATCGTCGGGGCAGAGGATCAGAAGAACTTGTAGGAAGCGCCGATCGAGTAGGTGCGTCCGTACGATTCCCAGATCAGGACCTGGCGCGGGTCGCCGTTCTGGTAGGTCTTGAACGTCTTGTTGGTGAGATTGGAGCCCTGCAGGATCAGCGACAGGTTCTTGAAGCGGCCACTGCCGAAGGTGTAGCTGACCTGCGCATCATAGGTGTCGCCGCCCTGGATGGTCTGCACGATGCGCGTCGCGCTGATGCCCGCCACTTCGCCCAGAAAGCTGCTGCGATAGGACTGGCTGACACGGGCGTCGAAGCCGTTACGCTCGAAATACAGGGTGTTGTTGATTGCCCACTTGGAGAGGCCGGGAACGGTGATGGGCGTCGGATTGGAGCCGTATACGAGCGAACTGTTGGTGTAGTCGGCGCTGGCGATGAAGCCGAAGCCGTCCAGCACAGGCGTCAGCATGCTCAACGGCACGCTGGCCACAGCCTGCACGCCCTTGACGTAGCCGTGCCCGTCATTGGTCGGGCCCGAGACGATGCCGTACGTGGTACCGAGCAGGGTCTGCTGGGCCGGGCTCAGGTATTCGGGCACGAAGGCGGCAAAGTTGTACAGGAAAGCCGCATTGGGATCGATGTAGTCATGAAGTTTGATGAAGTATCCCGAGAACTGCAGATAGCCCTTGTTGTCAGCAAAATAGTGCTCGATGCTGGCGTTGAAGTTGTCGGCCATGGTCGGCAGCAGCTCCGGGTTGCCGCCCCCCGCGCTGAAGTACGACGTATTGGGGTTGGTCGAGGTGAGCTGGGTGATGTTGCCATTCACTCCGAGGCTGGCATTCATCTGGTCCATGCGCGCGCGCGCCAGAACCCGCGCGGCACTCAGACGGATGTCGGTACTGTGCGACAGTCCGAAGATCAGGTTGATGCTGGGCAGGTAGCGGTTGTACCGGGTACTGCCGACCACCGGGACCAGCGTGGGGACCCCATTGCCGCCTAAACTTCCAGCGACCACCTTGGAGCCTGACGACATCTGGTTGGTGTGCACCATCTGCAGGCCAACGTTGCCGCGCAGGGACACGTCGCCGATATGGGTGTCGATGTTGAGCTGGAAGAACGGCTTGACGTCGTTCTCGCGCACCCTCCAGTTAGGTGGGCCAGGGGTGGAAGACCCAAGCGTCGGAGCCAGCGTATAAAAATTGCTATTCAACAGATACATGGAGTCGTAGCAAGCTTGGGGACCCACGCCCATGAAGGCCAGAGGATCGCAGCTGCCGCCGTTGACGAGCGCGCCCGCCGGAATGGGGGCCGTCTGCGCGCCGTTGGGCAGGGTCAGGAAGTCCTGAACCAGGGTGAACGTCTTGTTGCGGGTGGCGCGATCGACGCCGAAGACCAGGCTGGAGAAGGGTCCATCGGAAAAATTGCGCTTGACGCTCAGGCGCAGGTTGGCGAGATAGTCCTCGGTGCTGGGGGCATTGTTGAAGCCCGCCTGCACGAGGTGGCTACCCGCGCCCCAGCCCTGCGGGTCCGTCAGCACGATATTGCTGCCGGCGTAGTTCAGCGCGGGATTGAGGTAGAGCAGGCCGTTGCCGAGTTCGTTGAAACCGATGGTGTCGGTGGCGCCGTTGGCCGGCGTGTAACCCGTGCCCGAATAGCTCTCCACCAGGATGTCGTGGCGGTTGGCGCGGGAATAGCTCAGGTCGGTTTCGGCCGACCAGTCCTCGTTGAAGCGGATCTTGTTGTTCCAGCCGATGTTGTAGACCTTGGCGTGTCTCCAGTTGAAATCATTGCGGATCACGCCCTTGACGTTGGCGTAGGTGCCGCTGCTGACGAAGCCATTGCTGGTCGTGTAACCGGGCTGCAGCTGGGCTCCGCTCCAGAACAGCGGAAACTCGATGCCCTTCGCCTGCTGGGCCTCGCGGAAATTGTCGTAGGTCAGGTCCAGGGTGCTGGTGAAATTCTCCGAGGGCTTGTACTCGAGCGTTCCCAGAAAGGCCGACCGATTGAGATTGTCGGTCATGCCGTAGTTCTTCGAACCGCCGATGACGAGAGCACCGGTCGAGGTGTTGGGATAGCCCCAGGGTGCCTGGTGCTGGATCTGGGTCGGTGTCGACTGCAGGTCGACGCCGAGCGTGATGCCGAAGGTGTGGTCGGCGAACTGGTTGACGTAGACGCCGTTGACGTCGTAGCCCGTGGTGCTGCCGCCGGGCGCCAGTTCCGAGTACTGGTCCCAGTTGTAGCGGTAGTTCACCGCGGCAATCGGGTGGTTGACCTCGAGCGGTCGGATGGTGCGCATGTCGACCGTCCCCGCCAGTCCCTGGCCGATCAGATCGGCATTGGGCGACAGGTACACGACCACGTTGTTGAACCAGCTGGCCGGATACTGGTCGAACTGCACGCCGCGATTGTTGCCGGTGCTGACCTGCTCGCGGCCGTTGACCAGTGCGGTGCTGAAATCCGGCCCGAAGCCGTGAATGGTCACCACCTGCGGGCGGCCATTGAGGGTCTGCACGGCCAGGCCGGGCAGGCGGCCGAGCGCGTCGGCGATGCTGACGCCGGGCAGCTTGCCGATCTGCTCGGACGAAACCGCTTCGACGATGTTGTTTGAATAGCGCTGGATCGCGACCGAGTTCTGGATGCTGCTGATGTAACCCGTGATCTTGACCGCCCCGAGCTTCTCGGCCTTTGCCTTCTGTTCCTTCTCGCGCTGGGCCGCCGTGGTGGCCGTGGTGCCTGCCTGCGCCTGATCCTGGGCATTCTGCGGACTGCCCGACGCCACCGGAGCGGGCGCCGCAGCCGCGACGGCACAGAAACCAAGACATGCCGATGCGATCGCGACCGCCAGCACATTACGCTTGAATGTTTGCATTTCCCCCTCCAGGCAACATCGGGTAACCGGGTGCGCCCGTGCGACATCGTCTTGTGATCGCAGCGTGGCGTATTCACGCATCCGCAACACGACGGTCATGGATGCATGGCGGGATGGTAGGCCGGGGTCGGCGGTGGCAAGCGGCATTGCATACGTATTCATTACTGCATACGTTTGCTGCTGCGCTGCCGCACAAAACACGCACACTGCGCCCATCACGGGTGCTTCGGTGCCGGCAACCGATCATCGCGAACGGTCCGGGCGGAGCACTACGACGGGAAAGGCCACCGCAGCCTGGCGAAGAAGCGCGCGTCGCCGATCGCAGGGATCAAACGGCGCCGCACACTGCTTCATACCCAGCAGTGTTTGACCGCTGCGACAGCCACCGGGGCACGCTCCGGATTGCGTTGCACCGCATCCCGACTGCGGGCTGCGTTGCATCCGGGTGACACGCATATTCTCTGCCTGCGCGTAGCGAAGGGTGAGGCGCGCTCTTGCGCCCACGAACGCCGCGCCATCCATGGCGCGGCCGAGGCGTGACGCATGGATGCATGCGTGCCGATGAGCTGTTCATCCTGCGTCGGTCGCCGTCCGGATGCTTCGGGCTGCACCCTCAGCATGGCAGGGCAAGACAGGTATCAGCCGATGCGGGCGAACAGCACGCCATAGGCCGGCAGCCGCAGGATGCCGCCATCGACGCGGCCTTCCGCGAGACCGTGTCCGTGCAGCGGTTGCAGCGACGATGACGCCGGCAAGGGCAAGGGCACGTCGGCAGCGTCCGCGCCGAGATTGAACGCGGCGAGCAGCGTCTCGCCGTCGCCGCGGCGCACGAACGCCAGCAGCGGCTCGGGCAGATCAAGCAGCTCGATCATGCCCCAGCGCAGGGCCGGCTGCTGCCGGCGCCAGCGCAGGAACTGACGGAACGCCTGCAGCGGCGAATCGGCGCTGGCTTCCTGACGCGATACGGCGCGCTGACGATGCTCGGCCGGCACCGGCAGCCAGGGTGGGGCAGCGCTGAATCCGGCCTGCGCGTCGTCGACCCAGGGCATCGGCGTGCGGCAGCCGTCGCGCCCCTTGAACATCGGCCAGAAGGCGATGCCATAGGGGTCGCGCAGGGCCTCGTACGGAACGTCGGCTTCGGGCAGACCCAGCTCCTCGCCCTGATAGACGCAGACCGAGCCGCGCAGCGAGCAGGCCATCGCGGTCAGCAGCGTGGCCAGACGCGGCGACGGGTCGGCACCGCCCCAGCGCGAGACGACACGCATCGAATCGTGGTTGGAAATGGCCCAGCACGGCCATCCATCGTGCAGCTTGCGTTCGAGCCGGGCTACCGTCGAGCGGATGTGCGCCGACGAAAAATCGTCGTTCAGCAGCTCGAAGCTGTAGCCCATGTGCAGACGACCCGGCCGGGTGTATTCGGCCATGGTCGCCAGCGAATCCTCCGAGGCGATCTCGCCAAGCGTGGCGACGCCGGGATACTGGTCGAGCAGCACACGCAGCTGCTCGAGGAAGGCCAGATTCTGCGGCTGCGTGTTGTTGTACCAGTGGTACTGGTAGGCGTAGGGATTGTCGGGACTGAAGCCGCGGCCGACGCGCTGGTCGCGCGGCTTGGGCGGATTGTCGCGCAGCGCGCGGTCATGGAAGCAGAAGTTGATCGCGTCGAGGCGCAGGCCGTCGACCCCGCGGTCCAGCCAGAAGCGGACGTTGTCCAGAACCGCGCGCGGGACTTCCGTCTGATGGAAGTTGAGGTCGGGCTGCGAGGACAGGAAGTTGTGCAGGTAATACTGCTGCCGACGCGGCTCCCAGGTCCACGCCGGTCCGCCGAAGATCGACAGCCAGTTGTTGGGCGGCGTGCCATCGGGCATGGGATCGGCCCAGACGTACCAGTCGGCCTTCGGGTTGTCGCGACTGGCGCGGCTTTCCAGAAACCACGGGTGCTCGATCGAGGTGTGGCTCAACACCTGGTCGATCATCACCCGCAGGCCGCGCTGGTGCGCCTGCGCGAGCAGGCGGTCGAAATCCGCGAGCGTGCCGAACAGCGGGTCGACGTCGCGGTAATCGCTGATGTCGTAGCCGAAGTCGGCCATCGGCGAGCGGAAGAACGGCGAGATCCAGATCGCATCCACGCCGAGGCTTGCGATGTAGTCGAGACGATCGATGATGCCGGGGAGATCGCCGACGCCGTCGCCGTTGGTATCGAGAAAACTGCGCGGATAGATCTGGTAGATGATCGCGCCGCGCCACCACGGTTCGACCGCACGATCCGGAAACGCCTTGCCGGCGCGATCGCGCGCGTCGGTGGTGCGAAGATGGCGAGCGTCATTGCGCACTGCGTCTGATCCCTGGTTCGAGCTGTTCCGTTGCACCGGTGACTCCGCGGATGCCATCGAGCCGCCGACCGCGTCATCCGGCCTACGGGCGGCGGCATGACGGTCGCGATGCCCGGCGTGAGCTTACGGGCACAAGCCATCCAGGCTGACAGATCTGCATACGTATTCATCGTGCCCCCTGCCACAAGACCTATCCCGGGTACCCGCATCGCGGCTATAAGTGCGCCGGACCGGCGTGCCGGGCGGCGCGGGCGCGGGCGATGCGCAGCGCTCGCCCTGCGACGGCCGCCATGTCAGCATCCCGTCATGTCGCTCGGGAAGGTCGGCGCCGCTCGGCGCCTGCGCATACAGCGGTTGCGTCGCGGAACGCGGCCGCCCATCGGAGGGAGCAATGAACGCCACCACGCAACCGGTCGCCGCGCACGCACGCACCACCGTCTATTTCACCGCCGCCCTGGCCGCGCTGGCAGGCCTGATGTTCGGCCTGGATGTGGGCGTGATCTCCGGCGCGCAGCAGTTCATCCAGCACGACTTCGCCATCGACGATCGCGCCATCGAGCACATCGTCAGCAGCATGATGCTGGGCGCGGCGATCGGCGCGGCGCTGGCGGCCTGGCTGTCCGGCCATTTCGGACGCAAGCGCTCGCTGATCTTCAGCGCGACGCTGTTCGTGATCGGCTCCGTGCTGAGCGCGGCGGCGTGGTCGCCCGATTCGCTGATCGGCGCGCGTCTGGTGCTGGGCCTGGCCATCGGCGTGGCGGCGTTCACCGCACCGCTCTACCTGGCCGAGATCGCCCCCGAGGACAAGCGCGGCGCGATGATCTCGACCTACCAGCTGATGATCACGATCGGCATCTTCCTGGCCTTCCTGTCCGATACCGCCTTCAGCTACAGCGAGAGCTGGCGCTGGATGCTGGGCATCATCGCCGTGCCCGGCGCGCTGTTTCTGCTGGGCGTGCTGGGCCTGCCGGAAAGCCCGCGCTGGCTGCTGATGCGCGGGCGCAAGGAGGAAGCCCGCGCGGTGCTGGGCAGGCTGCGCGGCGATGCCGCCGTGGTCACGCGCGAGGTCACCGCGATCGAGGATCAATTGCGCACGCCGCAGCAGGGGTGGCAGCTGTTCGTGCAGAACCGCAACTTCCGCCGTTCGGTGGCCCTGGGCATCCTGCTGCAGGTGGTGCAACAGCTCACCGGCATCAACGTGGTCATGTACTACGCGCCACGTATCTTCGCCGACATGGGCTACGCCACCAGCGCGTCGATGTGGTTCACCGCCATCGTCGGCCTGACCAACGTGCTGGCCACTTTCATCGCGATCGGCTTCGTCGACCGCATCGGGCGCAAGCCGATCCTCTACGCCGGCTTCGTGGTGATGGCCGTGGGCCTGGGCGTGGTCGGCCTGCTGATGCATCTGGGCATGGCCACGCAAGCCGAACGCCTGCTGGCGGTCGGCATGCTGCTGGTGTTCGTCATCGGCTTCGCGTTCTCGGCCGGGCCGCTGGTGTGGACGCTGTGCTCCGAAATCCAGCCGCTCAAGGGCCGCGACTTCGGCATCGGCGTCTCCACCGTCACCAACTGGGTCGGCACCATGATCGTGGGTGCCACCTTCCTGACCCTGCTCAACCGCTTCGGCCATGCCAACACGTTCTGGCTGTACGCGGGGTTCAACGCGCTGTTTCTGGTGTTCACCTGGGCGCTGGTGCCCGAGACCAGGGGCGTCACTCTCGAGCACATCGAGCAAAAGCTCATGGATGGCGCGTCGCTGCGCGACATCGGGCGCTGAGACGCAATAGGCGCAATGGGCTAGAACGTCGTCGGGTGCGGCTCGGCGGCGAAGCCCACGGTCAGGGCGCCGGCTCCGACGTTGACCATTCCGGTGATGCTCATCACGCTCTCGAGCAGCGGCACGCCCTGCTCGGCGCAGGTCCCGGCCAACGCGGCGTAACCCGGCAACGCGCGCATCTCGGCCAGTTCGCCGCCGTAGCTCAACGCCAGCGCGGGCACCATCAGCCCGGCGCGCACGCGCTCGGCGGCATAGTCGAACAGCACTTCGGCGCCGTGGTCGAAGCCGCGCACCTTGCCCACCGGGCCAGTCTCGCCCCGGTAGCCGCGCAGCAGTGGTTTGATGTCCAGTGCCGAGCCCAGCGTGGCGCTGAGCCAGCCGACGCTGCGATCACCCTTTTTCTGTGCCCGCGAGCGAAGGTAGTAGAGATCGCGCGGCAGCATGTAGCCGTAGGAATTCTGCGCGATCTGCTCCAGCCGCTCGCGGATGCGTCCCGGGCTCTCGCCTGCGGCGATCAGGCGTACCGCCTCGACGGCGCCCGGCGCCTGTCCGGAGAACAGCGTCTGGGTGTCGATTACGCGCATCAGGAACGGCCCCTCGACACCGGCCTTCTGCCGGACCGGGCGGTAGTCCTTGAGGATGGCGAAGCTGGCGCGCGCGGCATTGGCGTGGATCGGACTGCGCGTGGCGGTGATGGTCAGGCAAAACACGCAGTCGTAGTCGATCACCAGGCGTTCGAGGAACAGCTGCTCGATCTGCTCGACCGAATAGGGGATGGTTTCGGCGTCGTGGGCGCGATCGCCCAGGCTTTCACGGAAGAACCGCAGCGTGGCATCGGGGTCGCGGGCGTCGGAGAATGTCTGCGAATCGCTGCGCACGGCGATCGGCAGGATGCCGATGCGGTGCTGCTGGATGTAGTCCTGCGGCAGATCGCAGGCGGAATCGATCACAAGGCCGATGCGCACGAGTGAGCCCTCCCCGAATGGCAAGTGGCAACCGAATGCCGAAAACGTAGCACGACACGAGCCAGTACAGGCTTGGACCGTGCTCTGCCGCGAATGTTCACAATGCAGCGCGAAATCATCGCCCACCCCGAGGCCGGTCGCGGCGGATGCCCGACTGCTGCCGGGGGCGGGCCCTCACGCTCAGCGCAGCTGCCGATAGACCGCGGGGTCGAAGGCATCCACTTGCACCACCTCGTCGCGTGCCGCGCGCGCCTCATCGAGCAGCGCATGTTCATCGCGCGTGATCACGCCTGCCGCGAGGCCCAGCTCGTCGAGCCGGTCGCCGGGGACGCGCGGCAGCTTCCCCGCGCGCACCGCATCGCGCAGCCTGGTTTCGACCGGCAGCGCGCGCACCGCCTTGGCCAGCGCGGCTTCCAGCGTGCCGAGGCCGGGCTCGTCCGCGGGCGGCACGAACACGTCATCACTCAGCCACGCGCGCGCGGCGTGGTCCTCCAGGATCGCCCGCGCGACGCGCCGGGCGAGGCGGTCCGCAGGCGGACGGAAGCGCAGGCCCAGCGGGAACACCAGCGCGCGCGCCAGCCACGCCGCCGGCCGCGCCGGCAGGTTGTCGAGCACGCCGGCCAGCGCGTCCTGGATGCGGAACAGGCTTGTTTCCAGCGACCACCGGCAGAGATCCAGCCGGTCGGGGTTCCGCGGCTCGTCGTGGTAGCGCTTGAGCGCCGCCGAAGCGATTGCCAACCACGCCAGCGCGTCGGCCAGGCGGCCCGAGAGCATCTCGCGACGCTTCAGCGCACCGCCCAGCGTGCCCATGGCGAGATCCGAGGTGAGCGCGAACGCCGCCGAGAAACGCGTCAGATGCTGCACGTAGCGCCGCGTTTCCGGTGCACCCGCGGCGAATGCCAGGCGGCTGCCGGAGAGCGCCAGCAGCAGCGCGCGCGTCGCGCAGGTGAAGACGAACCCGATGTGACCGAAGAGCGCGCGGTCGAAACGCTCAAGATCGTTGGAGGCTACCGCGGCGATCTCCTGCTGCACGAACGGATGGCAGCGGATCGCGCCCTGGCCGTAGACGATCATCGAGCGCGTCAGAATATTGGCGCCCTCGACCGTGATCGCGATCGGCACCGCCATCCAGGCGCGCGACAGGGTGTTGCGCGGGCCACGCTGGATCGCTGCGCCGGCACGGATGTCCATGGCATCGGCGATCACGCCGCGCATGGCGTCGGTGAGATAGGCCTTGGCAATCGAGCCCAGCACCGCGGGGCGCTCGCCGGCATCGAGCGCACCGCAGGTGAGCGTGCGCGTGGCGGTCATCAGGTAGGTCATGCCGGCGATGCGCGCGAGCGGCTCCTCGATACCCTCGAAGCGGCCGATCGGGGTATCGAACTGCTCGCGCACGGTGGCGTAGGCGCCGACGATGCGGGTCGCCATCTGCGCCGCGCCGACGGCGAGCGCCGGCAGCGAGATCGAGCGCCCCGCGGCCAGCGACTCCATCAGCATGCGCCAGCCCATGCCGATGCCGGCGATGCCGCCGATGATCGCGTCCAGCGGCACCCAGACGTCGCGGCCGACGATCGGCCCGTTCATGAAGGGCACGCCCATCGGATCGTGGCGCTGGCCGATCTCGATGCCAGGCAGGTCGCGCGGAATCAGCGCGCAGGTGATGCCGAGATCGCCCTCGCGGCGGTAGCCGTCGCTGTCACGCAAGGCTTCCGGCAGTTCATCCGCCAGCAGCTTCTGCGGATCGTGCAGACGGAAGGCCAACCCGATCAGGGTCGCCACCGGAGCCAGGGTGATGTAGCGCTTGTGCCAGTTCAGGCGCATGCCGAGCACGCGCCGACTGCCCGCCGTTCGTGCCTCGACAACGCCCAGTGACTGCGTCGCGGCGGCGTCCGAGCCTGCTTCCGGGCCGGTCAGCGCAAAGCAGGGAATTTCCTCGCCGCGCGCCAGCCGCGGCAGAAAGCGCTGCTTCTGTTCGACGGTACCGTAGTGCAGCAGCAGCTCGGCCGGACCCAGCGAATTGGGCACCATCACCGTCACGGCCGCGGTGACCGAGCGGCTGGCGAGGCGGGTGACCACGCGCGAGTGGCCAATCTCGGAAAACCCCAGCCCGCCGAACTCGGGTGGAATGATCATGCCGAAGAAGCGCTCGCGCTTGAGAAATGCCCAGACCGCGGGCGGCAGGTCGCGATCCTGCTGGATCCGCCAGTCATCGAGCAGGCGGCACAGCGCATCCACGGGGCCGTCGAGAAAGGCCTGTTCGCGCGCATCCAGCGGCCGACATTCGAAGTCCAGCAGCTTCTGCCAGCGCGGCCGCCCCGAGAACAGTTCGCCATCCCACCAAACGGTGCCGGCGTCGAGCGCGATGCGTTCGGTTTCGCCCAACCGCGGAAGCACACGTCCCATCAGCCGCATCAGCGATGGCGACAGCAGCGCGCGGCGCAACGGCGTGCGTGCGCCGATCAGCGCCAGCGCGCCGGCGAGCAGGCACACGCCGACGAACAGCGGACGGAATGCGCCGCCGGCACGACCCCAGACGACCAGCAGCAGCGCGGTGGCCAGGACCCATGCCCACCAGGCGCGGCCCCGAAACAGCAGCGTCAGCAGCAGCAGGGGCGCCACGATCGCCAGCATGCTCATCGGCCACCTCCCGAGTGACGCGAATGCCCGTGCACCTTAGGCTAGACTGGCACCGGTTACCAAGTCGTCAACCGGCCGGCGCGGCGTCGCCGGCGTCGCATCCGTGCAACGCTGTACACGGATGCCTCCATCGGCGTACCCCATGAAGGACAAGCACGACATCGTCTTCAACTGGCTGCCGCGCTACACCGGCGTCCCCGGCGCGCAGCTCGGCCCGCACATCCTGCTGACCAACTTCGACCACTACGTCGAGCGCTTCGCCGAGTGGCACGGTGTCGAAGTGATGGGTCGCGACCGGCCGATGCCCAACGCCACGGCCGACGGCATCACCATGATCAATTTCGGCATGGGCAGCGCCAACGCCGCGACGGTGATGGATCTGCTCAGCGCCATCTCGCCGGCCGCCGTGCCTGTTCCTCGGCAAGTGCGGCGGGCTCAACGCAAGAACCAGCTCGGCGACCTGATACTGCCGATCGCGGCGATCCGCGGCGAGGGCACCAGCAACGACTATCTGCCGCCCGAGGTGCCGGCGCTGCCGGCGTTCCAGCTGCAGCGCGGCGTCTCGACGATGATCCGCGATCTCGGGCACGACTACTGGACCGGTACCGTCTACACCACCAACCGCCGCGTCTGGGAGCATGACGATACGTTCAAGAAATACCCTGCGCCGTACGCGCTGCATGGCGATCGACATGGAAACCGCGACCATGTTCGCCGCCGGGTTCGCCAACCACATCCCGACCGGCGCGCTGCTGCTGGTATCGGACCAGCCGATGATTCCCGAGGGGGTCAAGACCGAGGCCAGCGACCGCAAGGTGACCGGCGCGTTCGTCGACGCGCACATCCGCATCGGCATCGAGGCGCTGAAGCTGATCCGCCGCAACGGCAAGAGCGTCAAGCATCTGCGCTTCGAGGAAGAACTGGAGTAACGATCAGGACCGGCGCTTTCGGATACGGCCCGGCGGTCGGTGTCGAAGCGGGCGCGGCGGCGGCTATTTCGGATTCTTGCGCGGTCGCTTCCAGCCCGGGACGGTGTGCTGGTGCGCGCGCGCCACGGTCAGCTCGCCGGGCGGCGCATCGTGGGTGAGCACCGAGCCGGCACCCACGGTGGCGCCGGCGCCGATCGTCAACGGCGCCACCAGCGCGGCGTTGGAGCCGATGAAGGCACCCTCGCCGATCACGGTCCGGTGCTTGCTCGCGCCGTCGTAGTTGCAGGTGATGGTACCGGCGCCGATGTTGGCCTCGACGCCGACATCGGCGTCGCCGAGATAGGCCAGGTGGCTGGCTTGGACGTGGGCCTGCAGACGGCTGTTCTTGATCTCGACGAAGTTGCCGACCCGCACGCCCTCGCCCAGTTCGCTGCCGGGGCGCAGGCGCGCGAACGGCCCGACGCGGCAGGCGCCGTGCGTCACCACGCCCTCGAGATCGCAGTGCGCGCGCACCTCGGTGCCGGCCGCGAGGCGCACGTCACGCAGTCGGCAGAACGGTCCGATGCGCACGCCGTCGCCCAGATCGACGTCGCCTTCCAGAATCACGTCGATGTCGATCTCGACGTCGCGCCCGGCCTGCACGCGACCACGCTGGTCGAAGCGCAGCGGATCGGCCAGGCGCACGCCGGCCACCATCAACTCGGCGGCACGCCGCAGCCGATGGATGCGCTCCAGCTCGGCCAGCTGCACCGGATCGTTGGCACCCTGCGCCTCGCTGGTGTCGCGCGCCAGCACGCAGAACGCCGGCACGCCGTCCTCGGCGGCCTGCTGGAACACATCGGTCAGGTAGAACTCGCGCTGGCTGTTGGCATCGGTCAGATTGGCCACCCAGACGCGCAGACGGCGCGCGTCGGCGGCAACGATGCCGGTGTTGATCATGCGGATCAGGCGCTGGTCGGCGTCGGCATCGCGCTCCTCGATGATCGTGCGCACCTGGCCCAGACCGTCGCGCACCACGCGACCGTAACCGGCCGGGTCAGCCACTTCGGCCGCCAGCACCACCAGCGGCGCGTGCGCATCGGTGAGCATGCGCAGGGTGGCGCTGCGCAACAGCGGAACGTCGCCATACAGGACCAGCACGCGGGCATGCTCGGGAATCTGCTCCAGTGCCAGGCGCACGGCGTGGCCGGTGCCGCGCTGTTCGGACTGGTGCACCCAGTTGAGTCCCGGCTCGGCCGCGAACACCGCACGCACCGCCTCGCCGCGGTGACCGTAGACCACATGGATGCGCGCCGGGTCGAGCATGCGGGCCGCTTCCAGCACATGCGCCAGCAACGGGCGGCCGGCCAGCGGCAGCAGCACCTTGGCGCGATCGGAACGCATGCGCTTGCCTTCGCCGGCGGCAAGGACGATCACGTGCAGCGGCAGCAGGCTCATGGCGCGGTTCCGGGTTGGCGGCGGGACGCGCGCACTGTCGCCGGAATCGGGCGCCTTGCCAAGCGTCGGCCGCGAACCGCCTCAGCCCGGCGTCGCCTCGCGATGCACGCCGGCGATGGCGCGTCCGGACGGATCGGCGCGGCCGGCGAACGATTGCGACCAGCGATACGCGGTCGGCGTGCTGCAGGCGATGCTGGGCCCGCCGGGTACCAGTCGCGCGGCGTGTTCGCCCGGAAAGTGGCGTTCGAACAGCGCGCGGTAAAGGAAGGCTTCCTTGCCGACCGGCGGGTTATGCGGAAACCGCCGCTCGGCACCGGCCATCTGCGCGTCGGAAATCGTGCCCTCCGCATGTCCCTTCAGGCTGTCGATCCAGCCGTAGCCGACGCCGTCGGAGAACTGCTCCTTCTGTCGCCAGAGGATCGAGTCCGGCAGCAGGCCGCGTCCGGACTCGCGCAGGATGTGCTTCTCGATGCGACCGTCGTGCGGGCGCTTGGCGGACGGCGCGATGCGCATGGCATGGTCGAGAAACGCGCGATCGAGAAACGGCACCCGCGCCTCCACGCCCCAGGCGGCCATCGCCTTGTTGGCGCGCAGGCAGTCGTACTGATGCAGGGCGTCGAGCTTGCGCACCGTCTCGGCATGGAATTCGCGGTCGTCCGGCGCCATGTGGAAATAGAGGTAGCCGCCGAAGATCTCGTCGGCGCCCTCGCCCGACAGCACCATCTTGATGCCCATCGCGCGGATGCGCCGCGCCAGCAGGTACATCGGCGTCGAGGCGCGCACCGTCGTCACGTCGTAGGACTCGATGTGCCAGATCACATCGCTGAGCGCGTCGAGTCCTTCCTGCACGGTGAAATGGAAGCTGTGATGCACGGTGCCCAGCGCCGCGGCGGCAACCTGCGCCGCGGCGAGATCGGGCGAGCCCTCCAGGCCGATTGCGAAACTGTGCAGCCGCGGCCACCAGGCTTCGCTGCGGTCGTCGTCCTCGACGCGACGCGCGGCGTGGCGCGCGGCGATCGCCGCCACCAGCGACGAGTCCAGACCGCCCGAGAGCAGCACGCCGTAGGGCACGTCGGTCATCAGATGCCGGCGCACCGAGGCGTCCAGCGCGTCGTGCAGCGCCTGCGGGTCGGCCGCTCCGTGCTCGACCGCGGCGAACGCGCGCCAGTCGGGCGCGTAGTACGGCTGCGGCGCCGGCATCGCCGCGGTCTGGTAACTGCCGGGCGGAAACGCCTCGACGCTGACGCAGACGCCCTGCAGTGCCTTCAGCTCCGAAGCCACGTACAGCCGGCCGTGCTCGTCGCGGCCGCTGTACAGCGGGATCACGCCGATCGGATCGCGCGCGATCAGCCAGTCCTGCCGGGCGCGATCCCACAGCACGAAGGCGAACATGCCGATCAGATCGTCGAGGAACGCGCTGCCCTGCGCGCGGTACAGCGGCAGGATCACCTCGCAGTCGGAGTCGGTGGCGAAGGCGTAGTCCGCGCAGCGCATGCGCAGCTCGCGGTGGTTGTAGATCTCGCCGTTGACCGCCAGCACCTGCATGCCGTCGTCGGAGCGCAGCGGCTGCGCGCCGTGCAGCACGTCGACGATCGCCAGCCGCTCGTGCGCCAGCACCGCGTGATCGTCGGCATAGATGCCGCTCCAGTCCGGACCGCGATGGCGCAGCAGACGTGCCTGCTTCAGCGCCAGCTCGCGCAGCGCGGCGGCGCCGCCGTCCGCATCCAGTATCGCCAGAAAACCGCACATGCCCTGCCCCTCGACCACCCGATCTTGCAGGCTCGCCGCGCGGCGCGCGGCTGTCAACGGACTTTCGACCAGGTGTTGCAACGGGGATACAGGCTTGAAGCCGCCAGTGCGCGCATGGGCGCTGTCCGCCGGCCCGTCCCCGGACCGATCCGGACACCCATTGCATCCCGAGCCTGGCGCATGGCAAGTGAAGTGATGGCTGAATCCTTGCCGGCCGTGCCTGGCTCGAGGCCGAGCAGTCATCCGGCTAAGCGATCGCAGCAACCTGCGCGGGCAGATGAGATCTGCTGCCTCATCCGCGTGCCTTGGGCCCTCCGTGCCGCCAGGTCGACAACCTCGGCGGCATCCCCCGGGAGCTTGTCGGCCGGATTGCCTCCGGCGCGCCGGCCGTCCCGAGACCGGGGCAAGGGAGGCATCGCGTGCGCAGGCCGAGGGACCCGCGTCGAAAACCGCACGCGAAACGCCAATCCGGACCCGCGGTCACGCTCAGTGCTTGAGCTGCTTGCGCAGACGCTCGAGCGCCTGCAGCTGGGCCACAGCCTGCACCAGCTGCGCTTGCGCTTCGGCCAGTTCCATCACATCGCTGCGGTTGGCCAGCGCCTGCTCGGCATCCTGCTTGGCCTTGAGCACGGAGGCTTCGTCGAGATCGGCGGCGCGCATCGCGGTGTCGGCCAGGACCGTGACCACCTGCGGCTGCACTTCGAGGATGCCGCCGGAAACGTAGAAGAACTGCTCGCTGCCGTCGGCCGCGTGCACGCGCACCTGGCCCGGCTTGAGACGCGTGATCAGCGGTGCATGCCGCGGCGCGATGCCGAGCTCGCCCATCTCGCCGGTGGCCACCACGAGGGTGGCCTCGCCGTGGAAGATCTCGGCTTCAGCGCTGACGATGTCGCAGCGGATGGTGGTCATGGTTCGCCCTGCGGTTTGGTATGCGGGTGAGGCTCGGGATTCGGACAGGCTAGACGTCAGACGTTAAAGCAGTCCGTTGCACTCTCGCGAAGTTCTGCATGTCACGTGTCACGGCGCTCGATCGTGTCACGCCGCCTTCTTGACGCCCATCTCCTCGGCCTTCTTGAAGGCTTCGTCGATGCCGCCGACCATGTAGAACGCCTGCTCGGGCAGGTGATCGCATTCGCCGTCGACGATCATCTTGAAGCCGCGGATGGTCTCCTTCAGCGATACGTACTTGCCGGGCGAGCCGGTGAACACCTCGGCCACGTGGAACGGCTGGCTGAAGAAGCGCTCAACCTTGCGCGCGCGCGCCACGGTCTGCTTGTCCTCCTCGCTCAGCTCGTCCATGCCGAGAATCGCGATGATGTCCTTGAGTTCCTTGTAGCGCTGCAGCGTGCCCTGCACCTTGCGCGCCGTCTCGTAGTGCTCGACGCCGATGACGTTGGGATCGAGCTGGCGGCTGGTCGAATCCAGCGGATCGACCGCCGGGTAGATGCCCAGGCTGGCGATGTTGCGCGAGAGCACCACGGTGGCATCCAGATGCGCGAAGGTGGTGGCCGGCGACGGATCGGTGAGGTCGTCCGCCGGCACGTACACGGCCTGGATCGAGGTGATCGAGCCGGTCTTGGTCGAGGTGATGCGCTCCTGCAGCACGCCCATCTCCTCGGCCAGAGTGGGCTGGTAGCCCACCGCGGAGGGCATGCGCCCGAGCAGCGCGGACACCTCGGTGCCGGCCAGCGTGTAGCGGTAGATGTTGTCGACGAACAGCAGCACGTCTCGGCCCTTGCCCGAAGCGTCCTTGGTGTCGCGGAAGTATTCGGCCAGGGTCAGTCCGGTCAGCGCCACGCGCAGGCGGTTGCCCGGCGGCTCGTTCATCTGGCCGTAGACCATTGCCACCTTGTCGAGGACGTTGGAGTCCTTCATCTCGTGGTAGAAGTCGTTGCCTTCGCGGGTGCGCTCGCCGACGCCGGCGAACACCGACAGGCCCGCATGTTCCTTGGCGATGTTGTTGATCAGTTCCATCATGTTCACGGTCTTGCCGACGCCGGCGCCGCCGAACAGGCCGACCTTGCCGCCCTTGGCGAACGGGCACACCAGATCGATCACCTTGATGCCGGTTTCCAGCAGCTCGTTGCTGGCCGCCTGCTCGTCATAGGGCGGCGCGGCGCGATGGATCACCCAGTGATCCTCGGCCGGCACCGGGCCGGCTTCGTCGATCGGATTGCCGAGCACGTCGAGGATGCGCCCGAGCGTGCCCTTGCCGACCGGCACCTTGATGCCCTCGCCGGTATTGGTGGCGACCAGGCCGCGCCTGAGACCATCGGTCGATCCCAGCGCAATGGTGCGCACCACGCCGTCTCCGAGCTGCTGTTGCACTTCGAGGGTGATCGCGGTATCGGCGATCTTGAGCGCGTCGTAGACCCTCGGCACCTGCTCGCGCGGAAACTCCACGTCGACCACCGCGCCGATGATCTGGACCACTTTGCCTTGGCTGCTCATCTTGGTAACTCCGGAGCCTCAACCTTGAATGCGTCGTGGCGGATGCCGCGATGCTTTTTGATCTGGAAGCGGAAAATGCGAAGTCGGAAACGGGTCGGGCACTGCTGACCTTTGCTCTCCTACTTCCAACTGCACAACTCCCGCTCTGTCACACCGCCGCCGCGCCGCTCACGATTTCCGAGATTTCCTGGGTGATCGCCGCCTGTCGCGCCTTGTTGTAGATCAGCGTCAGGGTGTCGATCAGCTTGGTGGCGTTGTCGGAAGCGCTCTTCATCGCCACCATCCGCGCCGCCTGCTCGCTGGCCAGGTTCTCCAGGGTCGCCTGATAGACCAGCGACTCGACGTAGCGCTTGAGCACGGGGTCGAGCACGCTCGGCGCATCCGGCTCGTAGAGATAGTCCCAGTCGTGCGTCACCGCCAGATCGTTGCCCGGCTGCAGCGGCAGCAGGGTGTCACTGGTCGGATTCTGGGTCATGGTGTTGACGAAATCGTTGTAGCAAAGCTGCACGCGATCGACACGTCCCGCGCTGTAGGCATCCAGCATGACCTTGATCACGCCGACCAGCTGCTCGACGTGCGGACGCTCGCCGAGGTGACTCGCCGAGGCGGTCAGGTTCACGCCCTTGATGCGGCGGAACAGCTGCAGGGCCTTCTGCCCGATCGCCACGACCTCGACCTCGACACCCTGCCCCTGCCAGGCGCGGATCTCGGCCAGCATTTTGCGGAACAGGTTGGAGTTGAGGCCGCCGCAGAGGCCGCGATCGGTGGAGATCACCAGATAGCCGACGCGCCGGATGTTCGGCGCGCGCGGCCATGAAGGGGTGCTTGTAGTCGGTATTGACGCGCGCGATGTGGCCGATCACCTGGCGCATCAGTCGCGCATAGGGGCGCGAGGCGCGCATCAGCTCCTGCGCCTTGCGGATCTTCGAGGCCGAGACCATTTCGAGCGCGCGCGTCACCTTGCGGGTGTTCTGCACGCTCTTGATCTTGGTGTGGATTTCTCGTGCGTTGGCCACGTCTGAAAACCTCGGGACTCGGGACCCGGAACCCGGGACCCGGGGTTGAGCCGAATCACCGGTATCCCGGTCATATCTGCTACGGGTCCCGATCTTCAGACCTCGGGACCCGCTTGCGCGAGTCGCGGGTTCCTGATCCCGGGTCCCGGCTCTTACCAGCTGCCAGTCTTCTTGAACTCCTCGAGTGCCTTCTTGAAGGTGGCCTCGATGTCATTGTTCCAGTCACCGGTGGCGGTGATCTGCTGCATCAGCTCGCCGTGGTATTGCAGCATGTGCAGGTGCAGGCGCGTCTCGAACGGCAGGATGTCGGCGATCTTGAGGTCGTCGAGATAGCCCTTTTCGGCGGCGTAAAGCGACACCGCCATCTCGGCGATCGACAGCGGCGCATACTGTTTCTGCTTCATCAGCTCGGTGACGCGCTGGCCGCGCTCGAGCTGGGCACGGGTGGTGGCGTCGAGATCGGAGGCGAACTGCGCGAACGCCGCCAGCTCGCGGTACTGCGCCAGCGCCAACTTGATGCCGCCGGACAATTTCTTGATCACCTTGGTCTGTGCGGCGCCACCGACGCGCGACACCGAGACGCCGGCATTGACCGCCGGACGGATGCCGGCATTGAACAGGTCGGTCTCGAGGAAGATCTGTCCGTCGGTGATCGAGATCACGTTGGTCGGCACAAACGCGGAGACGTCGCCGGCCTGGGTCTCGATGATCGGCAACGCGGTCAGCGACCCGGTCTTGCCGGTGACCTTGCCAGCGGTGTGCCGGTCGACGTAGTCCTCGTTGACGCGTGCGGCGCGCTCGAGCAGGCGCGAGTGCAGGTAGAACACGTCGCCCGGATACGCTTCGCGGCCCGGCGGACGCTTCAGCAGCAGCGAGATCTGGCGGTAGGCCCAGGCCTGCTTGGTGAGATCGTCATAGACGATCAGCGCGTCTTCGCCGCGGTCGCGGAAATACTCGCCCATCGCGCAGCCGGCGTAGGGGGCGACGTACTGCATCGCCGCCGACTCGGAAGCCGCGGCCACGACCACGATGGTATGCGCCAGCGCGCCGTGCTCTTCCAGCTTGCGCACCACGTTGGCGACCGAACTCAGCTTCTGGCCGATGGCGACGTAGATGCACCTGACGCCGGAACCCTTCTGGTTGATGATGGTGTCGATCGCCAGCGCGGTCTTGCCGGTCTGGCGATCACCGATGATCAGCTCGCGCTGACCGCGGCCGATCGGGATCATCGCGTCGACCGACTTGTAGCCGGTCTGCACCGGCTGGCTGACCGACTTGCGCCAGATCACGCCCGGCGCGACCTTCTCGATCGGGCTGCGCCCCTGGGCCTGGATCGGCCCCTTGGCGTCGATCGGGTTGCCCAGCGCGTCGACGACGCGACCGAGCAGGCCCTCGCCCACCGGCACTTCGAGGATGCGGCCGGTGGTCTTGGCGGTGTCGCCTTCGCGCAGGTGCTCATAGTCGCCCAGCACCACCGCGCCGACCGAGTCGCGCTCGAGGTTCAGCGCCAGCGCGAAGGTATCGCCCGGCAGCTCGATCATCTCGCCCTGCATCACGTCGGCCAGGCCGTGGATGCGGACGATGCCGTCGGACACGCTGATCAGCGTGCCTTCGTTGCGTGCCACCACGCCGAGCTTGAACTGCTCGATGCGGGACTTGATCAGCTCGCTGATCTCGGACGGGTTGAGCGTGGTACTGGACATGGTCGGTTCCCGTGAGGCCCGTGCGTCAGCAGCGGGCGGTCGGATTGAAGTCGGTCAAATCAGTGCTGCAGCGCGCCGGTCAGGCGCTCGAGGCGGCCGCGCGCGGAGCCGTCGATCACCTCGTCGCCGGCGTCCACGATCACGCCGCCGAGCAGCGCGGGATCCTGGCGGATGGTCATCTCGATCGCTCGCGAAAAACGGCGTTCAAGCGCGGCCCGCAGCTGCTCCTGCTCAGCGGCATCCAGCGCCATCGCGCTGGTGACGGTGACCTTGAGCGTGGCGTCGGCCTCGAGCTTCAGCTCCTCGTAAAGAGCCGCCACCTCGACCATCAGGTCGAGCCGGCGGGCATCGGCGAGCACGCGCAGGAAGCGCGCAAACGCACCGTCGGCCGGTGCGTCCGGCGCGCGGTGCAGCTCGGCCAGTTCGCCCGCGCTCACGCGCGGATCGCCGCTGAGCACGACCACCTGCGGATCGGCCGCGGCCGCGGTGGCGAACGCGAAGCCGCGCGACCACTCGGCGATCTGCCCGGCAGCCCGTGCCGTCGCGAAGGCGGCGCGCGCATAGGGTCGTGCAAGGGTGAGCGCCTGCGCCATGGTCAGATCTCGGTCGCCAGCTGATCGAGCAGCATGCGATGAGCGGCCGGGTCGATCTCGCGCTGCAGGATTTTCGCCGCACCCTGCATGGCAAGCTTCGCCACCTGATCGCGCAGATCCTCGCGCGCACGCTGCGCCATGCTGGCGATCTCGGCCTGCGCCGCCGCCTTCTGGCGATTCAACTCGGCGACCGCATCTTCGCGCGCCTGGTCGAGCAGCTGGTGGGCCTGCTGCTGTGCGCGATCGATGATCTCAGCCGCCTGCTGGCGCGCCTGCCTGATCTCGACCGCGACGCGGGCGTCGGCGTCCTTCAACTCGGCGCGCGCGCGCTCGGCCGCAGCGAGGCCCTCGGCGATCTTCTTCTGGCGATCCTCGATGGCGGCCATGATGTGCGGCCAGCCGTACTTCATCACCAGCAGCACCGTGGCGAAAAACGCCAGGGCCTGGATGATCAAGGTCAGGTTGATGTTCATCGCGAGTTCCCTACTGCTTCGAGGCCATGTTTCAAGCGATGCGCCAATGGCTTACTTGGCCAGCTGCGACAGGAAGGGATTCGCGAAGATCAGCAGCAGGCCGATCGCCACGCCGATCATCGGGATCGCGTCGAGCAGGCCGGCGACGATGAACATCTTGACCTGCAGCATCGGCGTCAACTCGGGCTGACGTGATGCGCCCTCGAGGAATTTGCCGCCGAGGATGCCGAAACCGATGGCGGCCCCAAGTGCGCCCAGGCCGATCAGCAGGCCGGCGGCAATCATGGTCATGCCCATGACATTGGCGATCGAAGTGACGTGCTCCATGGTGCTCTCCGTAGTGAGAATTCAGATCGTTGGGTGAAAATCAGTGGTGTTCCGCCGCCATGCTCAGATAGACCACGGTCAGCATCATGAAAATGAAGGCCTGCAAGGTGATGATCAGGATGTGAAAGACGGTCCAGACGAAGTCGGCCATCCCCTGGACCGGCCCCATCACATAGGTCATGCCATGCGCGAGGCCGGCACCCAGGGTCATGACCGCGATCAGGATGAAGATCAGCTCGCCCGCATACATGTTGCCGAACAGTCGCAGGCTCAGGGAGACCGGTCGCACCGCCTCCTCGATCAGCCGCAGCAGCAGGTTGACCGGCGCCAGCAGGATGGCCATGAAGCCGTGCGCGTGGAACGGCGCGGTGAACATTTCCTTGAAGAACAATCCCGGCCCCTTGTGCTTGAGGCCGAAATACTGGATCAGCAGGAACACCGTCAGGGCCATGCCCAGGGTGGTGTTGAGGTCGGCCGTCGGCACCACGCGCAGGTAAGGCAGGCCCGATGCGCGGCCCAGCCAGGGCAGCAGGTCCACCGGAACCAGGTCCATGAAATTCATCATGAACACAAGCACGAAAATGGTCAGCGACAGTGGCGCGATCAGCTTGCTGGAGCCGTGAAAGGTCTCGCGCACCAGCTCATCGACAGCGACGACGACCATCTCGACGAAGGCCTGGAAGCGTCCCGGCACGCCAGCGTTCGCCCGCCGCGCGGCGGTGATGAACACGCCGAGGAACACGGCCATCAGCAGCAGCGTGACGGCCACGGTGTCGATGTTGATGACCGAGAACACCCCCGAGCCCACGTGCCATTGCAGATTGTGCAGATGGTGGTGGATGTATTCCGTCATGCCGCCGCCAGCGGCTTGTTCGGCGGATTCTGCCATCGGGTCACCTGAAAACGACGAGAGCAAGCCAGAACGCAAATTGGGCCAAGAGCACACCGGCGACCAGCGGCAGGAAATCAAGCCTCCACACGGCGATGGCGAGATACAGCACCGCCACCAGCCAGGCCCACTTCAGCGCCTCCGCCGCATAGGCCGCATGCAGCGGCCGACGTACCGGAGCCGGCCCGGCTCCGAACAGACGCCAGGCAAACAGCGCATTCCCCAGCGCGATCGCAGCGCCGCCCACCGCGGCGGCCAGGGCCATCCGCATTCCGTGCAACGACAATGCAAACGCCAGCAGCCCCGTCACCGTCAGCTGCAAGGCCACCGTGCGCAGCGCCACGCTTCGTCCGTGCGCGATGGAATTGCGCATAGGTTGCCCCACGCGGCGTTCGCGCCGGCCGGACGGCCAGCAAACCGTGTCGCCTAGCCTGAAAAGGATAGCATCCCCCGGGTTGCGTCAGCAAGACAGCGGCGGCCGCGCATGGCCGCAGCAATCCGCGGAAATGCACGCATTCCAGGTGGCGACGGACACCCAAAAAAGCGGCCCTGCCACCGGCTGTATCCGGCAACCACGGGGCCGCCGGCCGCGCATGGTCGGGCGCGCGCAGCGGCGAGAAAGCGGCATCTTGCGCAGGCCTGCGGCAGACTGCCGCAGCGTGTGCAAAAGGAAAAACGCCGGGACGGAGCAAGCTCGGTCCCGGCGCGGGGTGCGCGCGGTCGCCAAGGGGGGAGGCGGCGGCGCGCGGGGGAGCGGTCGATCAGGCCTGGGCAGCAGCCCAGGTGGTCTGCGCGGCTTCGAACTGCTTGCGCGCCAGATCACCGAACGCCGTGGCGCTCTTCAGAGCGGCCTCGGCGGCCTCCTGCTGGGCCGCGGCCAGATCAGCAGTATGCGCACGCGTCGCTTCGACGCTGCGGGTCCACAGCTGGTTGGCGCTGGCGGCATCACGCACGGCCAATGCTTCGCGGGTCAGGCTGCCGAGGCGGGCGACCTGCTGCTCGACGGACTTCAGCTGCAGCGCGAACATCTGCTCTGCGAGCTCAAGGCCATAGCCCTGCGCCTTCGCGGCGGTTTCGGCCAGCTGGCGGCTGTAGTCAAATGCGGGGTGGGTCCAGGACGTGTTCATGGAGGAATCCTTTGTTGGATCGGGTGTGGCAAGCATGATGCCGGCGATCATGTTGCGACGCAACATAAATCCGACGAACGGCGCAAGATGCCCGTGAGATCAAGTTTCAACCGGTTGATTTCAAATGCCTGTATGGCCTATGGAGCCAGATCTGCCATCATTGCGCCGCGTCAGATCAAACCCCGCGATAGTGCGCACCCGCAGTGCAGGTCTCGTGCACGACTACCTCGGACAGGCCGGCAAGCGTCGGCGCCAGGCGCTCCCAGATCCAGCGCGCGATGACCTCGCTGGTCGGATTCTCGAGTCCCGGAATCTCATTCAGGTAACGATGGTCCAACTGCTCATGGAGCGGGCGAAACGCGGCCTTCAGGTCCGCGAAATCGCAAACCCATCCCAGTACCGGATCGGGTTCGCCACTGACGCGGATCTCGATGCGGATCGAATGCCCGTGCAGTCGCGCGCACTTGTGCCCCGGCGGCACGTTCGGCAGGCGATGCGCGGCTTCGATGGTGAAGATCTTGAAGATATCCATGGCGGTGCATTTTCACCCGAAAGCATGCGCGTGTGTTTCCGGACATCGCCCGTGCGAAGCTGCGGCGCGGTCGGCACTGCGACGACGCCAGCGGATGGATCACCCGGCGAAAGCGACGAACGCCTGCGGCAATGTCTGCACCTGTCCGCAGAAGCTGGCGTCATAGCCCGGCAGCGCATTCACCGCCTGGCGAAAAGCGTCGCCGCGCATGATCGCGATTACGCCGCGCATCACCGTTGACTCCAGTACCGAAGCGTCGCCGAGCAGAAAGTAGCGCTCGGTCACCATCGGCACGAAGTCGAGCCCGAAGCGGCGCGCGGGGGTCTCCAGCCCGAAACCGGCGTGGGCCATGCCGCTGGCGACAAAGGCCGCCACCGCGGGGTGGGTGTACTCGTAACTGTCGTAGCCGGCGATGTCGCAGGGCGCCAGCGCCGCGCGCTGCAAAAGCAGATCGAACAGCATGCGCGTGCTCGATCCCGGCTGGCGATTGACGAAGCGCACGCCGTCGCGACACAGATCCGCCAAGGCGCCGATCCGGCGCGGGTTGCCACGCTCCACGATCAGGCCCTGGCGACGGGTTGCGAGATGGACCACGCGCTGGCGCTCCGGCAGC
>CAWCCR010000009.1:0-14702 GCA_963794205.1 uncultured Pseudomonadota bacterium | reverse complement strand
TCCCCCGTTCCGCGGACAGCGCAGAAGTAGAACTTTCTGGCATGTATGAGCCAGGAGAACGCTTTGAACTTCCAAGTCCCGCTATTTCGTGGATGGCCCAGTGGATCGGCGGGTCGCATGGCGCGGCCGCAACGGCCGGGTCCGGGCGCAACCCGCCATAGGCAGGTCCCGCGCCCTGGCGCACCTGCCGGGCTACATCTGCTCGATCGGCATCACGCGACGACGCGCGCGTTCGCGCAGCGAGCATTCGCGCAGGGTATCGGCCAGCGCCTCCAGACCCGGGATGCCATACAGGTCGACCACCGCCATGTCCGGGTCCGACGAGCGCAGGTGCACCCGGCATTGGCCCAGCAGGCGCATGCCGAGCGGTTTCAGCAGATCGAAGTGATCGACCCGGAACAGTTCGAGATTGTCCTGGGCCCTGGACAGGAGTCCGCGCTCGATGCGCACGCGCTGGCTGGTGATCGTGAAGGTGGTCGACAGGCTGCGCAGCCAGTAGACGACCAGGGCCATGCCGAGCGTGATGACGACCCAGATGTACTGGCCGAAGCGGTAGATCACCTTGGGGTGGCCCGAGAAGAGCGTGCGCTCGGTACCCGCCTCGCGTGTGGCGGCGTAGGCATCCAGATCCGTGCCGCAGTAGCGGCAGAGGTGGGCGACGGCCTGGATGGCTTCGCCGCACGCCGGACACGCCTTCATGCCCTGTTCCATGGTCGTCATCCTTCGAGTGGATTCGAGTCTAGCGGCCACGCCGGGTGATGGGTGACGCGGCGGCGCCCGCCCGGAATCCGGACCGGTCTGCAACCGCCCGTTGCGCGCGGTCGCCGTCGGGGACGATCCGGCTAGTCCTCGTCAGGCGCCTCGTGCATGTCCTCGGGATAGGCCTTTTTCAGATCCGGCAGCGGCCCGAGCGTGGTGTCGAGCGGCTTGATGCCCTGCTTGCGCAGCGCGGCATTGAAGGCCGGCACGCGCGCCATCAGCGCCTGGTAGTCCCCGGCTCCCCGCCGCAGGTTTTTCTCGATCATCGACAGCAGTATCGGCGCGGTGTCCGTGGGTCCGAAATCGGCACCGCCCGCCACATCGCCGGCACCCGTGCCGATCTCGGCGTTGAGCCACAGCAGGTTGTAGTAGACCTTGTAGGCGGAGACGAAGTACTTGTCGTCGCTGGGCGCCAGGTGGCGCGAGAACAGTTCGTACTCGACGCCCTGCATCGCCTGGTCCATGGCCCGAACCTCGCGCAGGGTCGGCGGATCATCCGCGTATCGGTGCTCCAGGCGCTCCAGGCGCGCGCGCATCTGCTCGAGCAGATTGACCATGCCGGCGACCTGGTGGACGTCGCCGGCGATGCGCTGCTGCAGCTTCAGCGTCGCCGCCATGCCGGCGATGCCGGTTTCGCTGTGCGGGTCGCGCAGGATCACCAGGGGCGCGGTCTCGGTCGTCCCGTTCACGGTCAGGCGCACCTGGTAGTGGCCGGGGATCGCCAGCGGGCCGTGCACGACCGCCGGCATCCCCCAGTGCGTGACGGGGCGGAAATCCCGACCCTTGAAGCGCGACTCCGCCCAGATGTGCGGGTCCTCGGGCGGAATCGTGCGCAGCACGATCGGCGTCAGGTCGTCGTAGAACAGATCCCAGCTGACGCGGTTGATCCCGGCGTGGCCCTTGACCTGCAGCGTGCGGATGACGACGCCGTTCGCATCGGCGATCCGCACGACGGCATCGCCCTTCGGCGCGGAGGCCAGCGCGAAATCGATGTAGGCATGGGGATCGCGCGGCAGCCGATAGGTCGGCCGCGGCGTGAACAGGCGCACCGCGGTCGTGGTCGGGTGTTCGGCCAGCTGCTCGAGCGGCGTGATGTCGTCGAGGATGTACAGGCCGCGGCCCCACGTCGACACCACGAGATCATGGAAGCGCTTTTGCACCACGGTCCAGGTCACCGGCGAGTGCGGCAGCCCCTCGTTCAACGGCGACCAGTGGCCGCCGTCATCGAGCGAGTCGTAGAGCGCATCGCCGGTCCCGGCGAACAGCAGGCCGCGGCAATCCGGATCTTCGGAAACGTTCATGACGTAGGACAGCTCGCCCCGCGGCAGGTTGCTGCTGATCCGGGTCCAGCTTTCGCCGTAGTCGGTCGTCTTGTAGATGTACGGGTCGCGGTCGTTCTCCAGGTGGTAATCGACCGAGACATAGGCCGTTCCGGGGCTGAAGAAGGAGGGCTGGATGCTGGTGATCGTGCCCCAGGGCTTCATCCCGACATGGGCGGTGACATCGGTCCAGTGGCCGCCGCCGTCGCGGGTGTACCAGAGCTTGCCGTCGTTGGTTCCGGCCCAGAGCAGTCCCTTTTCGATCGTCGAGGGCGCCAGCGCGAAGATCACCTCGCCGTAGAACTGGCCCAGGTTGTCGCCGATCAGCCCGCCGGAGGACACCACGCGGCTGGGGTCGCGGGTGGACAGGTCGGGGCTGATCACGCTCCAGCTCTGGCCGCCGTTGCTGGTCTTGAAGACCACCTGGCAGCCGTAATAGACCGTGTCGTGGTCGAACGGGTCGATCGCCAGCGGCGCGGTCCAGTGGCAGCGGTAGCGGGTCTGGTCGGGCGCGGAATCGAGGGTATGCAGCCACGGGCTGACCGAGCGCGCCTCGTGCGTGCGCGCGTCCCAGCGCGTGACCTCGTCGCCATAGCAGCTTGCCCACACGATGTCCGGATTCGCCGGGTCGGGCAGGGTGAAGCCGGATTCGCAGCCGCCCATGCCGTAATCCCAGCCCTGCGGGCCGTTGTCCCAGTCGCCGGGACGGGGGACGCTGGGGCCGCGCATCGTGGTGTCGTCCTGCATGTTGCTGTAGACGTCGTACGGAATCTGGTCGTCCACCGCGACGTGGTACATCTGGCCGAGCGGCAGCGAGACGCGGTGAAAGCCGCGCCCGCCGGTGGTCGTGATCTCCGCCCCGCCGTCATAGGTGATGGCGAAATGCGCGGGATTCTCGGGGTCCATCCAGATGTCGTGATTGTCTCCGCCCCAGTGCTTTTCCGGCCACGTCCTGCCGCCGTCGGTGGAGACATGGAAGCCGCTGTTGGCGATGTAGACCTTGTTTTCATTCCCGGGTGAAACCGCGATGCGGATGTAATAGCCCGCGCGTCCGATCAGGGTGCGATCCCAGCTGACGGTGCGCCAGTTCCTGCCGCCGTCGTCGGAGCGCCACACCGAGCCCTGGTCGTGCGTCTCGATCAACGCATAGACGCGATGGGAGTCGCTGGGCGCGATCGCGACATCGATCTTGCCGAGCGGCGAGTGCGGCAGGCCGTGGCCGACGATACGTTGCCACGTGGCGCCGCCATCATGGGTGACGAAGACGCCGCTGCCGGGGCCGCCGCTGAATTCGCCCCATGCATGCATCACGACCTGCCAGGTCCCGGCGAACAGCGTGTCGGGATCGTGCGCATCCATCGTCAGACCCGAACAGCCGGTATCCGCATTCACGAACAGCGAGCGGCTCCATGTCTTGCCGCCGTCGTGGCTGACGAAGACGCCGCGCTGCTGCTGCGGTCCGGTCAGGCGACCCTCGGCGCAGACGAACACGGTCTGCGCATGCCGGGGATCGATCAGGATGCGGGCGATGCGGCCGGTCCGGGTCAGGCCCATGCGCTGCCAGGTCTTGCCGGCATCGACGGACTTGTAAACGCCGTCGCCGCCGATGTCGGCACCACGGATCACCCAGGGTTCCCCGGTTCCGACCCAGACGATCCGCGGATCGGATGGCGCCACCGCGATGGCGCCGATGGCAGCCGCGGGCTCCTTGTCGAAGATCGGCTTCCAGGCGTTGCCGCCGTCGTTCGACTTCCACAGGCCGCCGGATGAGGCGCCGAGATAGTAGGTGGTGGTATCGCCCGGAATGCCCGCGAAAGACGCCACGCGATTGCCGTGCGCAGGACCGATGAAGCGGAATGCCATCTTGTGCCCGTCGTGATGCGCGGGCTTCTTCGCATGGCAGGTGGCAACGGCCATCATCGACAGGCCCAGTACGTACGCGCACGCCTTCGCCAACCCGGAACCGGTCATCACTCCCCCCTCACGACGGTCGAATCAAGGTCAATGCTTGCACACCCATCAATACCATGCCCTTTGCGCGCTGGGCACGGGGCATTCGCCGCGGCAGGCCGGCGAACCGCCAGCCTGCGGACCCCGGGCGGCGGTGCGCTTCAGCCGCCAGGCATGCCGCCGCATGCGACAATGACTCGCCGACAACCCACTCCGCATCGCCCCATGGCCGTCCCCCAAGACGCATTTCGACGTTTCCAGGAAGAGCTCGCTGCGCTTGAGCGCGCGGCGCAGCAGCGTGCGCCGGATCCGACCTCCAAGGACGCTGTGAAGGCGAGGGCCCGGGCGGAATTCCTCGCCTTGCGCGAACGCTACGGGCTGTCGCTGGCCGACGTCGTCGCCTTCTTTCCGGAGGAGGAGGGCATCGAGTACCTGCGGCGCATCATTGCAGAGTCCGAGACCAGGCCGCCGCGCGCCAGCAAGCGCAAGACCGCTCCCGGCCCCTGAAGGGCGCCGGCGTTGACGGGCCTTGCCCGGCCCGCGCACCGGATGCGGGGGCGTTGCGTCTCGCGGGTACCGCGTCCGGATGCGATCCGGCTACCGGAGGTCGTTCATGAGTGCAGGCAACCCGCCCGGCGAGGTCACCGGTGTCGTGCTGGCGGGCGGGAAATCCCTGCGCATGGGACGTGACAAGGCGCGGCTGCTGTTTCGCGGCCGTTCGCTGCTGGATCACATGCTCGACCTGCTCGCGCAGGGCGGGAGCGGATCCTGCATCGTCAGCGGCCGCTACCCCGGCTATCGCTGCATCCCCGATGCGTTTCACGACGGCGGGCCGATCGCCGGTCTGCTCGCCGTGGTCGAGGCGCTGCCGGGCCGGCGCCTGCTGTTCGTACCCATCGACATGCCGCTGCTCGATCCGCGGCTGATCCGGCGGCTGTCGACCGAGGCAGCGCAGGCCGCCTGCGTGCGGTTCGCTGATTTCGCCTTGCCGATGCGGCTCGATGCGAGCGCGGCGGTCCGCGAGCGGCTGCAGGCGATTGCACGCGAATCCGGCCGTCGCCGGTCGGTCCTTGCCTTGCAGGCCGCGGTCGCAGTCGAGAGTCTGCCGCTCGGCGCCGGGGACGCCGCGGCGATGAGCAACTGCAACACACCCGCCGAGTGGGACCGCCTCGCGCGCTGAGGCAGGTTCGACCGGCCGGATCGGACCGCGAACCCGCGTCCGGCGATTGCATGCGGTCGTTTCGGCCATGCCGGTCTCGATGATCACGGCAGCAGGCGGCTGCGGGACAACGGCATGCCGCAGGCATGCCCGACCGGCGCCGCTCAGGATTCCAGAAGGCGCGGCCGCAGACTGACGAGATTGCAGGGCTTGGTGCGGGCGTCGAGCTGGGCGCGGATGAGTCTTTCCCATGCGGTGCGGCAGGCCGAGGTCGAACCCGGCAGACAGAACACGAAGGTGGCGTTGGCCAGTCCGGCGAAGGCACGCGACTGCAGGGTCGAGGTGCCGATCTCCTCGTGCGACAGCATGCGGAACAGCTCGCCGAAGCCGGGCATTTCCTTGTCGAGCAGCGGCGCGACCGCCTCGGGCGTGCTGTCGCGGCCGGTGAAGCCGGTGCCGCCGGTGACCAGCACGCCGTCGACCGCGGGGTCGGCGATCCACGCCGCGACGATCGCGCGCAGGCGGTAGCGGTCGTCCGGCAGCAGCGCGCGCGCGTGCAGGCGGTGGCCGGCCTCGGCCAGCGCGGCGGCGAGGTAGTCGCCGGAGCTGTCATTGGCGGCGGTGCGGGTGTCGGAGACGGTCAGCACGCAGAGCGCGAGCGGGATGAAGTCGGCGGCGGCGGTCATCGGGCAACTCCGGTTTCAGCCCGGGCGCGGCGCAGGGCCGGACCCCGGGCGCGCATGGCGGGGACACGCCGGATATTCGCGCGCCGGGATCGATCGGGCGTTCCGCGATTGTCGCTCAAGCGGCCGCGCCGTGGTCCAGCTCGGCCAGCCGGCGCACGCCCGCGGCAGCCAGCGGCTCGAGGCCGGCGCCGCCGGCGGCCAGATGGGCGAGGATGCGCCGGCGCATGCGCGGATCCCAGAACTGCTTGAGGTGCTGCGCCACACTGTCCGCCGCTTTGGCGCGATCGGACTCGACGGCGAAAAAGTGCGCGATGTCGTTGGCCATGGTGACCAGATGCTCGGCAGGGGAATTCATGCGGGCAGGCCTCCGGCGACCAGGCGCTCCGGGCGCGTGTAGATCACATGGCCATCGCGGCGGGCGAAGGCGATCAGGGTGAGTCCGGCGCTTTGCGCCAGCGAGACCGCCAGCGCGGTCGGCGCCGAAATCGCCGCCAGCATGGTGATGCCGGCCATTGCCGCCTTGACCACCATCTCGTAGCTGGCGCGGCTGGTCAGCAGCAGAAATCCGGCCGCCGGATCGAAACCGCGCACGGTCAGCGCGCCGATCAGCTTGTCGAGCGCGTTGTGGCGGCCGACGTCCTCGCGCACGCAGACGATCGTGCCGTCGGCGCGCGCCCAGCCGGCTGCGTGGGTGGCGCCGCTGACGCGGTTGATGGCCTGCCGCGCGCCGATCGCCGCCAGCGCGCGATGCAGCGCGGCTTCCTCGATGCGCGGCCCGGTGCCGACCGCCGGCGGCTGGCGGATGGCGTCCTCGAGCGTGCGCACGCCGCACAGGCCGCAGCCGCTGCGCGCCTCAAGCGCGCGTCCGCCCGCGGGCAGCGTCGCCGCGCGCGCGGCGGGCACGGCGATCGCGACCTCGAAGCCGGACAGCCGCTCGGTCACCGTGATCGCGTCGATCTCGGTGACCGCGGCGACGATGCCCTCGCTCAGCGCGAAGCCGCGCGCGAGATCCTCGAGATCGCAGGGTGTGGCCATCATCACCACGTGCGCGATGCCGTTGAACAGCAGGGCCACGGGTGCCTCGGCGGCCAGCGCGTCGCGCACGCGCTCGCGACGGTCGCCCTGGACGCGCTCGACCGTGCGCGCGACCGCGCCGTCCGGCAGCGGCGCCGCGTCAGCCGGACTGGATGTAGGCATCGTCATCGACCAGCGCGCGCTGGCGGTTGCTGAACGTCTCATGGCGCTGCTGCCATTCGGACGGCTGCGTCACCCGCGTCACCTGCACCGCGGTGACCTTGTACTCCGGACAGTTGGTGGCCCAGTCGGAGTTTTCGGTGGTGATCACGTTGGCGCCCGATTCCGGAAAGTGGAAGGTGGTGTAGACCACCCCGGGCTGCATGCGTTCGGAGACCCGCGCGTGCAGCACGGTGTCGCCGGCGCGGCTCTCCACGCCGACCCAGTCGCCGTCGGCGATGCCGCGTTCCTCGGCGTCATGCGGGTGGATCTCCAGCACGTCCTCGGAGTGCCACGTCGAGTTGGCGGTGCGTCGCGTCTGCGCGCCGACGTTGTACTGGCTGAGGATGCGGCCGGTGGTCAGCAGCAGCGGGTGCCTGGCGTTGACACGCTCGGAGGTCGGCACGTACTCGGTGCGCAGGAAGCGGCCCTTGCCGCGCACGAAGGTGTCAACGTGCATCACCGGCGTGCCCTCGGGATGCTGCTCGTTGCATGGCCACTGGATGCTGCCGAGGCGGTCGATCCTGGCGAAGCTGACACCGGCAAAGGTGGGCGTCAGCGCGGCGATCTCGTCCATGATCTCGGACGGATGCCGGTAGTGCATCGGGTAGCCCATCGCATTGGCGATCAGCTGGGTGATCTCCCAGTCGGCATGGCCGCCGGGCGGCTGCATCACCTTGCGCACCGGCGAGATGCGCCGCTCGGCGTTGGTGAAGGTACCGTCCTTCTCGAGGAACGACGAGCCCGGCAGGAACACGTGCGCGTACTTGGCGGTCTCGCAGAGGAACAGGTCCTGCACCACGATGCACTCCATCGCCGCCAGTGCGGCGGTGACGTGCCGGGTGTTGGGATCGGACTGCACGATGTCCTCGCCCTCGATGTACAGGCCCTTGAACTCGCCAGCCAGCGCGGCCTCGAACATGTTGGGAATGCGCAGGCCCGGTTCGGCCAGCAGCGGCACGCCCCAGGCGCGCTCGAACTGCGTGCGCACGGCGGCGTCGCCGACGTGACGGTAACCCGGAAACTCGTGCGGGAACGAGCCCATGTCGCAGGAGCCCTGCACGTTGTTCTGGCCGCGCAGCGGATTGACGCCGACGCCCTCGCGGCCGATGTTGCCGGTGGCCATGGCGAGGTTGGCGATCGCCATCACCGCGGTCGAGCCCTGGCTGTGCTCGGTGACGCCGAGGCCGTAGTAGATCGCGCCATTGCCGCCGCTGGCATACAGTCGCGCGGCATCGCGCACCAGCTTCGCCGGCACGCCGGTTTCGGCCTGCATCGCCTCCGGGCTGTGGCGCGGATCGGCGACGAAGGCGCGCCACTGCTCGAAGGCGTCCTTTTCGCAGCGCGCGGCGACGAAGGCCTCGTCGACCAGGCCTTCGCTCACGATCACGTGCGCCAGCGTGTTGAGCACGGCGACGTTGGTGCCGGGCCTGAGCTTGAGATGGTAGTCGGCCTGCACATGCGTGCTGCGCACCAGGTCGATGCGGCGCGGATCCACGACGATGAGCTTTGCGCCCGCGCGCAGGCGGCGCTTCATGGCCGAGGCGAACACCGGATGCGCGTCGGTCGGGTTGGCGCCGATCACCAGCATGACGTCGGTCGACTCGATCGAGTCGAAGTCCTGGGTGCCGGCCGATTCGCCCAGCGTCGACTTCAGGCCGTATCCGGTCGGCGAATGGCAGACCCGCGCGCAGGTGTCGGTGTTGTTGTTGCCGAACGCCGCGCGCACCAGCTTCTGCACCAGGTAGGTTTCCTCGTTGGTGCAGCGCGAGGAGGTGATGCCGCCGATCGAATCGCGGCCGTAGGTGGCCTGCAGACGCCTGAACTCGGAGGCGACGTGGGCGATCGCCTCGTCCCACGACACGATGCGCCAGGGGTCGCTGATCTTCGCGCGCAGCATCGGCTTGGTGATGCGCTCGGGATGGGTGGCATAGCCGATCGCGAAGCGGCCCTTGACGCAGCTGTGACCGTGGTTGGCACGGCCTTCCTTGTCGGGGACCATGCGCACGATCTGCTCCCCCTGCATCTCGGCGCGGAACGAGCAGCCGACGCCGCAGTAGGCGCAGGTGGTGACCACGCTGTGCTCGGCCTGGCCGTGCGCGATCAGCGACTTCTCGCTGAGCGTCGCGGTCGGGCAGGCCTGCACGCAGGCGCCGCAGGAGACGCACTCGGAATCGAGAAAGCTCTGGTCCTGGCTGGCGGCGACCTTGGACTCGAAGCCGCGGCCCTGGATGGTCAGGGCGAAGGTGCCCTGCACCTCCTCGCAGGCGCGCACGCAACGCGAGCAGACGATGCACTTGGACGGATCGAAGGTGAAGTAGGGGTTGGACTCGTCCTTGGCCGTGAACAGCGGGTTGGGAATGAATCGAGGAGTGCGGCCCGGGATGGACGCCTGGTCTTCGCGCACAGGGATGCTCGCGAAAACATGATTGGCGCCGTCGAAGCCGTAGCGCACCTCGCGCAAGCCGACCACGCCGGCCATGTCCTGCAGCTCGCAATGGCCGTTGGCCGGACAGGTCAGGCAGTCCAGCGGATGGTCGGAGATGTACAGCTCCATCACCCCGCGGCGCAGGTCGGCCAGCCTCCTCGATTGCGTAGTGACCTGCATGCCGTCCGCGACCGGTGTGGTGCACGAGGCCGGATAGCCCTTCCTGCCGGCGATCTCGACCAGGCACAGCCGGCAGGAACCGAAGGCGTCCAGCATCTCGGTCGCGCAGAGTCTGGGAATGTTGATGCCGGCCAGCGCCGCGGCACGCAGCACCGAGGTACCCGCCGGCACGCGCACCGGCGCGCCGTCGATGGTCAGCGTGACCTGCTCGACGGCCTTGGAAGCCGGGGTGCCGAAATCGATCTCGACGATGGACAGCATGCTGCAACCTCCTTGACCTCTGACTCCCGCTCCCTCCGCAACTTCGCGGTGGTGCGGGTCTTTCTCTCCTCTCCGTGGCATTGCGGTGGAGCAGGCCCGACTCCCTCTCTCCTGACGCCGTCGGGGGAAGAGGGCTGGGGCGAGGGGGCGACGCTCCGATGGGCGACATGCGCACGGTCGAAACGTCGCCCCTTCACCCTGACCCTCTCCCGCACCGGGCGATGGGGGATTCTCCTCCGTTACGCCGCCTTGCCCGTGGTCGGGCGGCGGAAATCCTCGGGATAATGGTCCAGCGCACTCAGCACCGGGAACGGCGCCATTCCGCCCAGCGCGCACAGCGAGCCGTTGAGCATGGTGTCGCACAGGTCGCGCAGCAGGACCTCGTTCCTGTCACGCTCGACGCCGGCGATCATGCGCTCGATCACCTCGACGCCGCGGATCGAACCGATGCGGCAGGGCGTGCACTTGCCGCAGGACTCGACCGCGCAGAACTCCATCGCGAAGCGCGCCAGCCGTGCCATGTCGACGGTATCGTCGAACACCACCACGCCGCCGTGGCCGACCATGCCCTTGATCGTGGCGTAGGCCTCGTAATCGAGCGGGGTGTCGAACTGCGCGGGCGGGATGTAGGCGCCCAGCGGACCGCCGACCTGCGCCGTGCGCACCGGGCGGCCGCTCTGCGTGCCGCCGCCGAAGTCCTCGATCAGCTCGCGCAGGGTGACCCCGAATGCTTTCTCGATCAGCCCGCCGCGGCGGATGTTGCCGGCCAGCTGGATCGGCAGCGTGCCGCGCGAGCGGCCCATGCCGTAGTCGGCGTACCAGGCCGCGCCGTGGTCGAGGATGGTCGGCACGCTGGCCAGGGTGACCAGGTTGTTGATCACGGTCGGCTTGCCGAACAGGCCCTTGATCGCCGGCAGCGGCGGCTTGTAGCGCACCATGCCGCGCTTGCCCTCGAGGCTTTCAAGCAGCGAGGTCTCCTCGCCGCAGATGTAGGCGCCGGCGCCGAGGCGCGCCTCGAGGTGGAAGCGCCTGCCGCTGCCCAGCACATCGTCACCGAGCAGGCCGCCGGCAGTGGCCGCGGCAAGCGCGGCGTTGAAGGTGCGCCAGGCGTCGGGGTATTCGCTGCGGATGTAGACGTAGCCCATGGTCGCGCCGACCGCGAGGCCGGCGATCACCATGCCTTCGATCAACGCAAAGGGATCGCCTTCCAGCAGCATGCGGTCGGCGAAGGTGCCGGAGTCGCCTTCGTCGGCATTGCAGACGATGTACTTGCGGTCCGCCTGCGCCGCCTGCGCGGTCTTCCACTTGATGCCGGTCGGGAATGCCGCGCCGCCGCGTCCGCGCAGGCCGGATTCGGTCACGACGCGCACGATCGCGTCGGAGTCCAGCGTCAGCGCGTTGGCGAGACCCCTGAGGCCGCCATGGATGCGGTAGTCGGCCAGGTCCAGCGGATCGATCACGCCGCAGCGGGCGAAGGTCAGCCGCTCCTGGCGCTTGAGCTCGGGGATCTCGTCGACCGGCCCCAGCCGCAGCGCGTGCGCGCCGCCGCCGAGCAGGCCGGCATCGAACAAGGCGGCGACGTCGCTGGCCTGCACCGGGCCGTAGCCGATGCGTCCGGCCGCGGTCGCGACCTCGACCAGCGGCTCGAGCCAGAACAGCCCGCGCGAGCCGTTGCGCACGACCCGCACGGCAAGATTGCGGAGCGCGGCCTCGGCGGCGATGGCCGCGGCGACTCGCTCGGCGCCCAGCGCCTTGGCGGTGGCGTCGCGCGGGACATAAACGGTGACGGGTTCGTTCATGCCTTGCGGGCCTCGGCGATCAGCTCATCGAAGCGCTGCGGGGTGACCCGCGCGTGCAACTCGCCGTCGAGCAGCAGCGACGGTCCGCAGGTGCAGTTGCCGAGGCAGTACACCGGCTCCAGCGTGATCGCGCCGTCAACGCTGGTGCCATGGAAATCGGTACCGAGCGTGCGCTTGGCGTGCTGCTCGAGGGCCGTCGCGCCGACCGCCTGGCAGGCTTCGGCGCGGCACAGATGCAGCACATGCCGGCCAGGCTGCTCGCGCCGGTACCAGTGATAGAAGGTCAGCACGCCATGGACCTCGGCGCGCGAGAGGTTGAGCGCGTGCGCGATCGGGCCGACGGCGCTGTCGGGTACGTAACCCAATGCGTCCTGCACGCCATGCAGGATCGGCAGCAGGGCGCCCGGCTGCTCCTGCAGCCGGGCGATCACCTCGTGCACGACCGCGGCCTGCTGCGGTGGCAGCAGGGGCGCGGCGCCGCCCGGCGTGGCGACGCTGCGCGCGCGGGACTCCTTCATTGCAGCCTCCTCAGGAGAACAGGACCGCGGCCTTCTCGATCGCGATATAGAGTCCGATCAGGAAAGGAACGCCGACCGCGAGCCAGGCAAGGGTCCCGCCGATGCCGAACGCGCCTCGGGCGGCGGTGGCCGCATCGACCGCGGCGCCGCCCTGGGCCTCGTGTTGCAGCGCCTGTTCGCGGGCGAGCTCCTCGTCGGTCATGTAGACCGACTCCTTGACCGGCTTGACCAGCGCGTTGCAGATCAGACCGCCCAGCAGCAGGACGGCCATCAGGTACAGCGTGATGTCATAGATGCGGTCATGCGGAACGCCTGCGGCGATCTGCGCCTGCCTGATCTTGGCGATCAGGAACGGGCCGACGATGCCGGCGACCGACCATGCCGTCAGCAGGCGGCCGTGGATCGCGCCCACCATCTGGGTACCGAAGATGTCGGCCAGATAGGCCGGAATGGTCGAGAAGCCGCCACCGTACATGGTCAGGATGATGCAGATCGAGGCGACGAACATCCCCGCCATGCCGAGGTGGCCCCAGGTCGGCAGCAGGACATACAGGATGATGCCGAGCACGAAGAACGTCAGGTAGGTGCGCTTGCGGCCCAGGTAGTCGGAGAGCGCGGCCCAGAACAGGCGTCCGAGACTGTTGAACAGGCTGATCAGGCCGACCAGGCCTGCGGCGGCGGCGACGATTGCCGCCTTCTGCGCGGCGCTGAGCGCGGTGATGGTGTCGACCCCGATCAGCTTCGCGCCGAACACATCCTGCAGCATCGGGCTGGCCATCGAGATCACCGCGATGCCGGCCGTGACATTCAGGCAGAGCACGCCCCAGATCAGCCAGAACTGCGGGGTTTTCCACGCCCGTCCGAGATGCACATGCCGACGCGTCTTCATGCTCTTGCCGTCGTCCGCGGGCGGCGTCCAGCCGGCGGGATGCCAGCCGTTGGGCGGGACGCGGAAACCGAAGGCACCCGCCGACATCGCCAGCAGATAGATCAATCCCAGCACCATCAGGGTCGGCGCCACGCCCTGCGGGCTGCCCGGGCTGAAATGTTTCATCAAGGCGACCGCCAGGGGGGCGCCGATCATCGCGCCGCCGCCGTAGCCCATGATCGCGAAGCCGGTGGCCATGCCGCGACGATCGGGGAACCACTTGATCAGGGTTGATACCGGGGTGATGTAGCCAAGCCCCTGGCCGATGCCGCCGATGAACCCGCAACCCAGGTAGACCAGCCACAGCTGATGGATCGACACACCGATGCCGCCGAGGATCAGTCCGCCTCCCCAGCACAGGGCCGCGATGAAGCCGGCCTTGCGCGGCCCCGCATGCTCCAGCCAGCCGCCCCAGAGGAAGGCGGAGATGCCAAGCATGGCGATGAAGGTTTCGAAGATGTGGGTGACTTGCGCCACCGACCAGTTGCAGCTGGTCGAGGTCAGGGCGGCAAAGAATCCGACGTCGTTGCAACTGAGTGCGCCCGATCCGCCCAGCAGCTTGCTCATCGGCAGCCAGAACACGCTGAATCCGTAGGCCATGCCGATGCAAAGGTGAATGGCCAGCGCCGCGGGCGGCACCAGCCAGCGATTGAACCGCGGACCGGCCACGGTGTGCTCGCGCGCAAGCACCCCCCCAGCGGTTCCCGTCACACCTGCTTCTGCCACGCTCGCCATTGGGCCCTCCCCGTCAGCGCTGGTGAATTGATGGTGGATACATGCGGTGCCGTGCATATGCCAGCCACTCGATCATAAGCGCGCAGCTCAACGGTACTACCCGACCTTCGTCGATCAATAGGTTATAAAGAGCCGGTGAGAGTGGTCTTTGTGTCGGCCTGTCCGAAGCCGAGGGGAGGGGGCGTGTTCGAGGTCCAGATCGATACCCACATGACGGTGCGCCGCGGCGAGGACAGCCAGCTGACCCCGCAGCTGCTGGAGCTGCTGATCGGCGTGCACGAGTCGGGTTCGATCGCGCAGGCAGCTGTGCGCGCGGGCCTGTCCTATCGCTACGCCTGGGGCCTGCTGCGCGACGGCCAGCGCCTGTTCGGCACGCCGCTGGTGCGCCCCTCGCGCGGGCGTGGCGCGCGCCTGAGTGCACTCGGCGAACGCCTGGTCTGGGCCGATCGGCGCGTGGCGGCGCGGCTGTCGCCGCTGCTGGAGAGCCTGGCCACCGAAATCGAGGCCGAACTCGAGCGTGCGATTTCCAGCGAGCGCTCGATCCTGCGCCTGCAGGCCAGCCACGGCTTCGGCGTCGAGACGCTGCGCCATTTTCTCGCGCGCGAGCAGATTCCGCTCGATCTCAAATACCGCAGCACCCGCGAAGGCCTGGACGCCCTGGCGACAGGCGGTTGCGAGCTGGCGGGCTTCAATGTGCCGCTCGGGACGCTTGAAAACGAAGTGCTGGAAAACTACCGCCCCTGGCTG
>CAWCCR010000008.1:0-587464 GCA_963794205.1 uncultured Pseudomonadota bacterium | reverse complement strand
CCCCATTTTCCGCGGTTGAGGGTGGGTAGTCCGCGCGGTTTGTGAGGCGGTGTGCGGGTTTGCGGGTCGTTTCGGCCTGTGGCGGCGGGGTCGTGTTGTGGCAACTCTGGGTCTATGCTTGCGGTTGTTCCGTCCGATGAGACCCGTAGTGTTGTGGCAACATGTTCGTAAAGGAGACCAAGGTCAAGCGGTCCGGCCGCGAGTACAGCTATTTGCAGCTGGTGGAGGGCTACCGCGATGAGAACGGCAAGGAAAATCATCGTGTTGCGGGCAAATGGGTCGGAGGGATGTGCTGAGATTCTCGCGGGTAGCTGGAGGGGTTGGCGGGGTCGTTCGCCAGGTCAAACTGCCGATGGCGGGCTGCCGGTCGGTGGGGCCGTTGTTGTTGGTCGAGCACTTTCTGCGCGAGCTTGCCGTGAAGGACACCGTTGACGCGGCACTGCCGCGCAGCGTGCGGTCGATCCTGTCGGTCGGTGAGGTGGTGTGCGCGCTGGTCGCGAACCCGCCGGTGCTCCCCCTGTTGCCGCTCTACGACATCGCTGGGTGGGCGTCGGGTGCGGCGGTGCACGAGCTGTTGGGGATCCCACCGGCGTTGCTGAACGATGATCGCCTCGGGCGGGCCTTGGAGACGTTCGCCGTTGACGCGGAGGATCTCCGCTCGCGGGTTGCGGCCGGCGCGATCGAGCGGTTCGGTGTGACCGCGGGCCGGCTGCATGTCGAATCCCGACGACGGTCGGAGTGTCAGGCGCCTACGAGCATTCGGCGCTGATCGCGTAAGCGGATGAAGCCTGTAACCAGGATGGTTCAATTCCTTCGGCGATGTCGCTGCATCGAGCGCCGCCAGAATGCGGCCGAGCTTGGGAGCGTGCACAGCTTGCACACCACGGGCGGAACCTGTCCGGTACAGGGTTTCGAGCCCCTTGTGGCGAAAGCCGATGATCATGGTTCAAATGTAGCGCGTAGCGGCACACAGCACAATCAGCGAACAGCCCGGGCGCACGGTTGCAGGGTTGCTGAGCGCGGGGACCAGGCATCGGTCGGCCCAACCGCTTGGCATGACAAAGGGGGGTTGGAAGGCCTTCGTGGGGAAGATCCTTCGCTGCGCTCAGCCACCATGACGATGGGTGTGGTGAGGGTGACATGTTTGACGTACTATGCTCTACGTAGTACTGTTTCCGCATGATCAAGTCGTGGGCCAATAGCGCGACCCGGCAGTTTGCCGAGGACGGCAAGTCCAGGTTCAGCGGCATGGATGAGATCAGGGCGCAACGCGCATTGCGGGTGCTGAATGCAGCCGACAGCCTGCGCGATATCAGTCCGTTGCGCTCGATCGGTTTGCATCGGCTTGCCGGCGACCGCAAAGGGCAGTGTGCCATGACGATCAACGCCGCCTGGCGGTTGTGCTTCAGGTTCTCGAAGGGCGATGCGTTTGACGTCGAGATCGTCGACTATCACTGAGCAGGAGGTATGACCATGCTCCCCGTCCATCCGGGTGAAATTCTCAAGGGCGAGCTGGAAGCCCGCGAACTGTCGGCCAACCGCCTGGCACTGGCGCTGCGCCTGCCTTCCGGGCGAATCACCGACATCCTCGGAGGCAAGCGCGGGGTCTCGCCGGACACGGCGATGCGGCTCGCCCGGTATTTCGGCAACAGCGCTCGCTTCTGGATGAATCTGCAGACCGACTACGAACTCGCCGAAGCCACCCGTCGCTTCGGCAAGCAGGTTGAGGCCGAGGTGATGCCGTCCGAGGCGGCGTGACGGGTTCTGCCATGGCGTGGACAAGTCACTGTGCGAGCTTCGACGCCATCAGCCTGATGCCGACCAACCTCTTCGGTCCGGGCGACAACTTCGATCTGCAAAGCTCGCACGTGCTGCCGGCGATGCTGCGCAAGTTCCACGACGCCAAGGTGAGTGGCGATGCTGTGCAAGTTTCACCACGCGGCGCTGCCCATCGCGCCGTGCGGCGCAGTCCCGGATTCCGCTGCGCTGCATCCGGGCTACTGGCTACCGCTGATATCTCGGCCATCACGTCAACGACAGGGCGGTGGCGCAGGCGGGGCTGCGCGGCGCGCGGCGGCGCGTGGTCGGCGGTCCGGCCCTTCGGGCCGACCACGGCGTGGTCGGTGGACAGATCCTTCGGGCTGCGCCCTCGGGATGACAACAAAAAACGACTGTCCGTCAACAAGCTGTCACGTGTCGACCCGGCAATTGTCTGCAAAGCTGCAATTCTGTATTTCTGCTAACCTGCGACGCATGAAAGCCACCCTCACCATCACCAGCCGCGGCGTCGTCACCTTGCCGGCGAAGCTGCGCCAGACACTGGGCCTGAAAGCCGACGACCAGCTGATCGCCGAAACCGTGCCCGAAGGCCTGCTGTTGCGCCCGGCGGTAACGCTTCCGATCGAGATCTACACCCCGGGGCGCGAACGCGAGTTCGATCACGCCGAGGCTGAACTCGCCAGGCTGCTGGCCGCCAAGCCGGCGCCGAAGCGCCGCGCCTCACGCTCCACCAGACGCTGACGCATCCGCGGCGATGCGGGTGTTCCTCGACGCCAACGTGCTGTTCTCCGCGGCCAAGTCGGATGGCGCGGTGCGCGCGCTGCTGCGCCTGCTGCGCGAACGCGGTCACGTGTGTTGCGTGGACGCCTACGTGGTGATCGAGGCCCGGCGCAATCTCACGGCCAAGGGGCCACAGGCGTTGCACCTGCTGGACGCGCTGCTGGCTGACCTCGAGGTGGCTGCGGCCGCCGCGGGCACCGTGGCCTCGGGCGATGTGGATTGGCTGCCCGAGAAAGATCGCCCCGTTCTCGCTGCCGCCATTCGACTGCGCTGCGATACGCTGGTCACCGGTGACCGCACGCACTTTGGCGCCGGTTACGGCAAGGTGTTCGGCGGCGTCACCGTGCACTCTCCGCGCTCGCTGGCCGAGCACATCCTGGGCTGACAGGCACGCTTCCACGCTTGTGATCACTGCGCACGGTCCCTCTCCCGGGAGGAGAGGGATGCAGAAGCGCCCATCGTGTCATCCGGCAGCGAGCAGTCCGGAGGCAGGGCCGCAGGCCGCCATCCGGGGTCGCCGTCCGGGGATGCTTGGCTTTTTGCGGCATCATCGGCCGCGGGACTTCATGCAGGGATGTCGAACGTGAGCAGGCACGACTGGTGGCAGCTGACGGCGTTTGGCGACAGCGCGGTGCTGCTGCCGTTCGCGCTGCTGATCACGGTGTGGCTGCTGGCGCGCCCGGCGACGCGGCGCGCCGGCTGGCTGTGGCTGGGCGTGGTGCTGGCCGACGCCGGCACGGTGGCGCTGAGCAAGCTGCTGTACATGGGCTGGGGCCTGCATCCGCCGGGCCTGGATTTTGTCGGACTCAGCGGACACAGCGCGATGTCGTTTCTGCTCTGGCCGGTGGTCGGCGCGCTGGTGACGGCGCGCGCGCGCATGCCGTGGCGGGCGCTGGCGATCGCGTTGGGCGTGCTGCTGGCGCTGGCGGTGACGTGGTCGCGACTGGTGCTCAATGCGCACACCCCGTCCGAGGCGGCGCTGGGCGCGCTCTGGGGCGCGCTGCTGGCCGGCGTGTTTCTGGGCCTGGAGCGCCGACCCGGACAACTGCCGGCGGCGGGCGGCTGGATCGCGCTGAGTCTGCTGCTGCCGCTGCTGCTGACCTACGGCCAGACGTTTCCGTCCAACCGCATCCTCGCCTGGGTGGCGCTGCGGGTGAGCGGTCACGCGCACATCTACACGCGCGCCGATCTGGAACGGCGAGCAGCGTCTCGAGCGGCTGCAGGCGGAGCGCGGGTAGCGCGGTGCGTGCGCGCGACCGCGCGGGTGTCGGTTCCCCTCGGCGTCATCCGCCGGTGGCATCGCCTCCGAGCCGGCGCCGCGAGCCGATGAATCCGGCGAGCCGATGCGCGCCCCACCCGGCGCACGCGGGTCAGGCTTGTATTGACCCATGACGGCGAGCCGGATCGCAGTGGCCGATGTGGCAATGCAGGACCTGACTCCGAGTGCGGCCTTTCTGTCGCAGTTTTGCGCGCCGGCGTCATGCGGCGCGCTGCGTCAGCGGCACTACGCGCGTGGCGATTGCTTTCGCACTGGTCTGCCGGGCGGTCTTGATGTCGTAGTCGGCCTGCAGCGCCATCCAGAATTCGGCGGTCGTGTCGAAGCAGCGCGCAAGCCGCAGCGCCGTGTCCGCGGTGATGCCGCGGCGCTCCTTGAGGATTTCATGCAGCCGCGTGGCCGGCACGTCCAATCGCCGCGCCAGGGCATTCACCGAGAGCGCCAAGGGTTCCACGAACTCCTCGCGGAGGATCTCGCCCGGATGGATCGCGCGCATGCCGTTCTTGATCATGGGACACATCACTCAGTGGTAATCGACGATTTCGACATCCGTTGCATCCGCACCAGTCCATCGGAAACACAACCGCCACTGATCGTTGATACGGATGCAGTGCTGGCCTTGCGGTTGCCTTTCAGCGCTTCGAGCCGATTTCCGAGGCGCAACGCGAGGTCATTGAGCGCCTTGGCGGCATGCAACATCTGCAACTTGCGCGTGGCGACGCGTTCGATCGCCTTGAACCGGCGCCCCGGCCCGCCCTGGAAGAGCACCTGGGAATCCGCGCAACGGAACGACAGAATCATGGCCAAAGATATAACGTTCAGCGTATTACGGCAAGCGTACAGGAAGCACCGGAGCGTGGGGCCAGGTCTTGCATGGACCCATGGCGGCGAGCCGGGTCGCAGCGGCCGATGTGGCAATGCAAGGCCTGACCCCATCGCCGCTCACATGTGGCAATACAAGACCTGACCCCGCTGCGGTGACAGTCAGTGCTGCGCGTCCTGCTCGCGGGATTCGGCGGCCGGCGTGGCGGCGCGCGCCAGCCACGCGCACAGGATCGCCAGCGTGGCCTCGATCGCCAGGGTGCGCAGGGCGTAGTCGACCGCGGCATGGATCAGCAGCAGCAGCACGGCGATGGCGGCGGCGCGCGGCAGCAGCACGGCCAGCGGATGCGCATCGGGTTGCCGATGGACATCGGGTTGCGGGTGCGTGGCGGGATGCAGAAGCGCATCGGGTTGCAGATGGGCATCGGGTTGCAGGTGCGTGGCGGGATGCAGAAGCGCATCGGGTTGCAGATGGACATCGGGTTGCGGGTGCGTGGCGGGATGCAGAAGGGCATCGGGTTGCAGGCGGGCAACGGCCAACGGGCGCCCGGATCGCGGGGCACGCCAGGCTTGCACGCTGCGCCACAGCCACCAGATCACGAACGCCGCCATCAGCAGTGCGGCGGGGATGCCGCCCTCCATCCACAATTCCAGCCAGTCGTCGTGGGCGTGATTGACGTATTGCGGGATCAGCGTGGCGCGGGTCTGGAACTGCGGCAGCGCGTGCACGAAGCTGCCGAAGCCGCTGCCGAGCGGGCCGTAGTGGCGCGCCGCCGCGAGCGTGGTGCGCAGGATCCACCAGCGGGCGTCGTCGAAGGGATCCTGCTGCAGGCGCGAGAGCACGGCGTAGAGGCCGTACTGCAGCGCCAGCACCACGGCGATCAGCAGCACCAGCAGCACGCGCCGGATCAGCCGCGGCCGGTCCTGTCCGGCGCGCCAGGCGAGCACGCCGATGCCGGTCAGGCCGACCAGGCCCAGCCCCACCCCGGCACGCGAGCGCGCCAGCATCAGTCCCACCAGCAGCGTCGCCAGCAGCAGCGACCAGCCGGCGAGCGCCAGCGCCGGTCGCTCCCGATGCGGCGCGTGGCGCTGCCACAACGCGATCAGCCAGGCGGCGGCCAGCAGCAGGCCGACGTTGAGCAGATCGGAAAAATGATCGCGGTTGGCGAAGAAGCCGACCGCGCTGTCGCGATGGGTGTAGGCGTAGAAGCGCAGCGGACTGTCGGGCCCGCCGGCCAGCTGCGCGAAGCCGAGCAGCGCGCCGGCCAGCGCCAGCAGCGGGATCAGCAGGGTCAGGCGCTCGAGCGCGCGGCGCGGCAGCACCAGGGCGCTGACGAACAGCGCTGCGCCCGGCAGCAGTGCCAGCCACGCGCGCCAGGTGCCGGCGGGATCGAGCGTCAGCGGCGCCCAGTGCGCGCCGATCCCGGCCGTGGCCTGGTCGGCCGCCAGCACGGCGCGGCCGGCGAGCCGCGTCCACAGCGCCGGCGGCAGCGGGATCAGTTGCAGCAGCGGCAGGATCAGCACGCCGGCCAGCAGGCCAAGTTCGAGGCGATGGCGCGCCAGGGCCGGCGCCGGCCACGCCCACACCAGCGCCACGCCGAGCACGAGGCCCAGCGCGATCACGATCGCGTCGCCCGGCAGGCCTTGCGGGGTGCCGCCGCCGAGCAGCAGCGCCGCGGCCAGGACGATGCCCGCCAGCCACGCCAGGACCGTCGCCGGCGCGATGGCGGTCACTCGGGGCAGCGGGATCGAGTCGGCGGTCATGTCGGGCAGGCGGTGGTCGGACTCGGCAGGGGTGCGTGCGCGCCGATCGTCACCCGCGTCAGCGGTTGCCGATGCTGCTCCCCGCACGGCGCAGGGATCGCGCGCACCGCGCCAGCGTAGCGCGACGGATGCGCCCGGTCGAAACCGGAATGCGGGGGGCCCGGTCTTGCAGAAGCGCGAAGCGCAGGGTCAGGTCTTGTATTGCCACATCGGTCGATGCGATCCGGCTCGCCGCCATGTGGCAATACAAGACCTGACCCCGTTGTCGATGCATGTGGCAATACAAGACCTGACCCCATCGCCGCGCGCTGACCCCATCGCCGCGCGCATCGCCGCGCGTATGTGGCAATACAAGACCTGACCCCGACGGTTTGCATGTGGCAATACAAGACCTGACCCCGCCGGTTTCGTGACCCCGCCGGTTTGCCGACGGTTTGACCCCGAGGGTTCGACGGTTCGCGTCACGGCCGGACACGGCGACGCCCGGGTCGGGCCCGGGCGTCGGCGAAGGCGATCGCGCCGTCGCCACCGGATCCGGTGGCGACGGCGGGCAGGATCACCAGACGTACTGCAGGATCGCGGTGCCGCCGTTGTCGTGGTAGCTGGCGCCGAACTCGCCGAACCACGCCAGCTTGAAGCGCCACGGGCCGTGACCCTTCCAGTCGAGGCCGGCGGCGGTGGTCACCGCGCTGCCCGGCAGCGCCGCGCCGGAGACCGCGAAGGTCTGGCCGCCGAGCGACTGCATCTGGACCGGATTGAGGTCGCCGCTGTAGCCGACCGCGCCGACCTGCACCCAGGGCGTGAGCGTGCTGTGCGCCTCGGGCACCACCGTGCCCAGGCGCAGGCCCGCGCCGTAGCGGGTCAGGTTCTGGCTCAGCGCGCCGTAGCCCAGGTCGAGCGCACCGGCGCCGGTCTCCTGGGCGCTGCCGTACTGGCTGTGCAGGTAGCTCGCTTCGGCGTACGGACTCAGGAACAGCGATCCGCCCCAGCTCAGCCGGTACTCCGCGCGCGCCGCCGCGCCGTCGAAGTGGCCGGTGCTGACCGCCTGGCCGGTCAGGCCCAGGGTCGGCAGCTCGCGCGTGGTGGTCTGACGCAGGCTGCCGCCACCGATGCTCGCCGCCACGCGCAGGCCGCCGCTGCGATAGATGCCGTAGGCGAACACGCCCACCGGATCGGCGACCACGCGCGAGGGCGACAGGGTCGTCGTCGTCGAGCCGCCGGCCACCGCCGCACCGATCACCAGCTGGTCATTGATCGCCGCGCCGCCACCGGCCGCGCCAACCTGCAGGTTCTGGTGCGTGCCGCCGAGGTCGCCACCGCTGCCGGTGTACTGCGCCCAGGCGCCGGAACGGGCATCGGTAGTGATCCCGCCCATGCCCGGTACGCTGCCGAAACCGCCCAGCACGGTCTGGAAGGATGAACCCAGCGCCGCACTCATCGTGCTGGGATAGCTGGGATAGCCCTTGCTGAAGGCGGCCGGATTGGCCTTGAGGGTGAGGAACACGTCGTTGGCCGTGTAGGTCACCGTGGGGGTCAGGTAGGCGGCCAGCGCCGCGTTGCTGAACAGGTCCTGGGCAAACGTGCTGCTCACCCCGCCCGCCGCGTGCACGAGATCGTAGGTGCTGCCCACCTGGTAGCCAGTGTTCAGTCCAAGCAGCAGATCGCCGGCCAGGCTGGCGCTGCCGCCGACCTGCAGCTGGCTGTAGCCGGAACCCGCCGTCGGCGCGCCGATCTGCATCATCAGGGTGCCCGCGGCCGTCTGGGTGTAGTTGCCGCTCACGGTGAGGATGCCCGGGGTGCCGCCCGGCATCACCGTGCCGGCGTTGCTCACGTTGCCGGCGACGGTGCCGTGGCCGCTGAGGGTGCCGCCGGCATCCACCGCCACGTCGCCGGTGAACAGCGCGCTCGGGGTATTGGCATCACCGACCTGGAAGGTGCCGCCGCTGATCGTGGCGCCACCGCTGGCACCGACGCTGCCGTCGAGGATCAGGGTGCCGGCCGCGATCGTCCATGCCTGGTTCTGGCTGTCGGTGCCGGTCAGGGTCCAGGTGCTGGCGCCGCTCTTGCCGAGGTTGGCGAAGCCCTGGTACTGGCCCGTGCCGCCCACGGCATCGAGCTGGCCGAGGTCGAAGACGTTGCCGCCGCTGCCGTTGACGTCGCCGCCCCAGGTCAGGGTGTCGCCGCCACTGCTGGTGCCGCTGGTGCTGACCACGTTGCCGGTGATCAGCGCGCCGGCTTCCAGCACCAGCGTGTTGCCGCCGTTGGAGAAGTCGATCGCGTCGGCACGGGTGACGCCATCGGCGCCCAGGCCGCCGCTGATCGCGCCGGAATCGATCACGGTGCTGCCGCCCGTCGCGGTCACGCCGACGCCGCCGTAGCCACCGCTGCCGAGGCCGCTCGGTACCGGCTTGCCCAGGGGCGGCCCGCCATAACCGTAGACTCCGTTGGCACCGCCGGCGCCGCCGCTGATGCTGCCGGTGTTGGTCAGCGTGAATCCATAGCCGGTCACGCCCGCGCCGCCGGCGCCACCGTAACCGCCGCCGGTGCCTCCGGCGCCACCGGTGATGCTGCCGCTGTTGGTCGCGGTGAAACCGTAGCCGCTGATCCCCGCGCCACCGGCACCGCCCGCGCCGCTGCGGCGAGATGGCGATGCCCCCGGTACCGCCCGCACCACCGGCGATGCTGCCGCTGTTGGTCAGCGTGAAGCGGTAGCCACCCACGCCTGCGCCGCCCGCACCGCCGCACCACCTGAGGCAAAGCCGTAGCCCCGGCGCCACCCGCGCCGCCGGCGATGCCGCCGCTATTGGTCAGCGTGAAATTGCCGCCGTGCGACACCCGCGCCACCGCTGCCACCAGCGCCGGCCAGATGTACGAGTCCGGGTCCGAGCGTCCGCCCGCGCCACCGGTGATCGTGCCGGTATTGGTGGCCGTGAAGCCGTAGCCGGCAACGCCGGCGCCACCGGTGCCACCGTGGCCACCGTAGCCCGTGAATCCGCCGGTACCGCCGGCCCCGCCGGTGATGCTGCCGGCATTGGTCAGGGTGAACGCGTAGCCGGTGACACCCGCCCCGCCGGCACCGCCATTGCCGCCGTAATTGCCGATGACGTAACCGTCGCTGGCCCCATTGCCACCGGCGCCGCCGGTGATCGCGCCGTTGTTGGTCAGGGTGGAATAGCCGGCGTAGACGCCCGCCCCACCCGCACCGCCGCTGCCCGCTGTGCTATAGGGGCCACCATTGCTGGCGCGCGCGTAGCCTCCATACCCGCCGCCGCCACCGGTGATGTTGCCAGCGTTGGTCAGCGTGAATGCGTAACCGGTGACGCCCGCGCCGCCCTGGCCACCGAGGCCGCCCTGGTAACGCCCGTAGCCGCCGGATCCGCCCAGCCCGCCGGCGATGGACCCGCCGGCAGCATTCGACACGGTCGATCCCGAACCCGCGTAGACACCGGCGCCGCCCTGGCCGCCGCTGCCCCCGACGGCGTATCCGTTGCTGCCGTTCCCGCCCTGCCCACCGGCGATGATGCCGGTGCCGGCATTGGCCACGGTCGAGGCGTTGCCCGCGTCGACACCGGCGCCGCCCTGGCCGCCGCTGCCGCCGGTGCTGCCGGTGCCGCCGTAATAGCCGCCGCCGCTGCCGCCGCCGACGCCGCCGGCGCCGCCGGTGATGAGGCCGGAATTGGTCAGCATGAAGGACGTGCCGGAGACGCCCGCGCCACCGCGGCCGCCGGTGCCGCCGTAGTAGCCGCCGGTACCACCGTTGCCGCCACCGATGCTGCCCGAGTTGGTCAGGGTGAAACTCGTGCCGGTCACGCCGGCGCCGCCGGCGCCGCCGTAGCTGCCGCCGGCGCCGCCGGTGATGGTGCCGGTGTTGGTCAGGGTGAAGTCCGTGCCGGTCACGCCGGCGCCGCCGGTGCCGCCGTAGTAACCACCCGCGCCGCCGGTGATGGTGCCGGCGTTGGTCTGGGTCGAACCCGGGCCGGCATAGATGCCCGCGCCACCGGCATAGCCATTGCCGGCACTGCCGCCGGTGACGGAACTGCCGGCGGCGATCGCCAGCGTCGTGCCGGCGGCGGCGGTGATGCCGGTTCCGCCCGTGCCGTAGGATCCGTAGCCGCCGGTGATGCTCGCCGTGAGGGCGCTGGTGCCCACATCCAGCGTCCCGCCCAGCAGGTTCCAGCCCTGCTGCACGCCGCTGCTGCCGGTGACGGTCCAGGTGCTGGCGCCTTCCTTGACGAAGTTGGCGAAGCCGACGTACTGGGTGCCGGTGGTGCTGCCCGGCAGCGTCGCGTCGATCGAGCCGAGGTCGAAGCTGTTGCCGCCGGCCGCGTTGGTGTCGCCGCCCAGGGCGAGGGTGTCGCCGCCCGCCGCGGTGCCGCTGGTGCTGATGACGTTGCCGACGATCGTCGAGCCGGCTTCGAGTTCAAGCGTGTTGCCGCCACCGGAAAAATCGATCGCGTCCGCCTGCGCGCCGGCGCCGCCGTCGGCAAGGCCGCCCTGAATCGTGCCGGCGTTGATGACCGTGGAGCCGCCGTCGGCGACCACGCCCGCGCCGCCCAGGCCTGCGGTGCCCGCGGTGCCGCCTGCGCCCGCGAGTCCGCCATTGCCACCACTGATGCTGCCGGTATTGGTCAGTGTGAATCCGGCGCCACTGACGCCACTGCCGCCTTGGCCACCGTTGCCGCCGGTGCCTTTGGTGCCGTTGTAACCGGAGATGCCGCCGTTGCCGCCGTTGCCGCCCGTGATGCTGCCCGAGTTGGTCAAGGTGAACGACGTACCGCCGACGCCGGCGCCGCCGGCACCGGCGTTGCCGCCATAGCCGTAGCCGCCTCCGGTGCTGCCATTGCCGTCGTAGCCGCCGCCCCCCCCGTTGCCGCCGCCGCCACCGGCGATGGCGCCGGTATTGGTCAGGCTGGAGGTATTGATCACATAAACACCCGCGCCGCCACCACCGCCGATGCCCCCGGAAGCGTCATTGCCTCCGGCTCCCGCCGCGCCACCGGTGATGGTCCCGCTGTTGGTCAGGGTGATGCCGCTGCCGTAAACACCGGCGCCGCCGCCACCTCCGTTGCCCCCGTACCCCCCATCGCTCAGCGGACCGCCGCCCGTGCCACCGGCGCCACCGGTGATGGCGCCTGCGTTGCCGAGCGTGAAGCCGATCCCGGCGACGCCAGCGCCGCCGCCGCCGCCGGCGGCGGCGTTGAAGCCGCCCCCGCCGTTGCCGCCGTTGCCGCCCGCGACCATGGTGCCTGCGCCGGTGGTGAGGGTGCTGCCGGCGCCGGCATAGATGCCCGCACCGCCGCCGCCGCCACCACCGCCGTAACCGGAGCTGCTGATGAAATAACCGTTGCCGCCGTTGCCGCCATTGCCGCCGACGATGCTGCCCGGGTTGGTGAAGGCGGTACCGGCAACGGTCTGACCGACACCACCGCCACCACCGCCACCGCCACCACCCCAGGCGGTCTGGAAGCCGGATCCGCCGCCACCGCCGCCACCATAGCCGGCGCTGCCGAGAGCCCCACCGCCATTGCCGCCATAACCGCTGCTGTCGCCGCCGTGCGGTGCTCCGCCAATGAGACCACCGGCACCGCCACTGCCATTGGGACCCTGCCCCGGGGAGCCATTTCCTGCCGGAGCGCTACCGCCCAGGCCTCCGGTTCCGCCGGCGTTGGCATCGGTGCCGGTCGCAACGGCGCCGGCGCCGCCCGCCCCGGCCTGGGTGCTGGTGCCATTCGCGCCAGCGCCACCCGCCGTGCCGCAGATCGTCGTGGCGGAGGGTGTGCAGGCGGCCGGGCCGGCCCACGCCGGCTGCGCCGCACTCAGCAGTCCCAGCGCCAGCGGGATCGCGGCGGCCAGGGCTGTGCGCGCCAGTCGCGGCGGCGCGCTGTCGCGGGCGCCGGCGCCGCCGCGGGCCGAACGGGCCAGCTCGGAGACGACCTGCAGCACGCCCAGCGTGTGATTCCAGACCAGTCGGTAGATGCGATTCATGATGGTGTTTCCCCTGTCAGATCAAGCAGCAAATGGATCAATCGCGTTCGCGGCGCACCCCGGCATGGTTTGCCCGGGTGGACCGCAAGCGCGCCTAGACAATGCGCACCCCGCGCCGGTTCAGCGCGGGATCGCGCCAGAAGGCGTCGTTCTCGAAGCGCCGGAACACATCCGGCGGCAGGATCGTGTCGCGTTCGATGACCTCGACCTTCGGCCGCACCGTGTGCAGGCCCGGCGTGCCGGCCTTGGCGTCGAAGGCGGTCGCGTCGTAGGCGATATGCGTGAAGTCGTGCGCGAACGCCGGCTCGCCGATGAAGTCGTAGATCGCCGCCAGCGCCCGCGCCGGGTCGCCGACCAGCGTCTCGTACTGCAGCAGCATCAGGTTGCCGGTGTCCTCGCCGAAGAAGGCTTCCTTCAGCGCGTTGTAGGCGTAGCCGACCATGCCCTCGCCGCTGGCCAGGCCCTCGGCGCGCGAATACACCGTGCCGCCCGGCGTGTAGTTGAAGATCGAGGACGGCTGGAAGGCGTTGCGCCGGATCAGCCGCTCGAGGCTGTCGATGATCCACGGCATGTGCCGCACGCAGGCGATCACGCGGGCGTCGGGCACCAGGGTCTTCAACACCCGCAGCCGCGCGCACCAGGCGCGACTGGTGTCGAAGACCACTTCGGCCGGAACATCGGCGTAGTAGTTCTCGAGGACGCCGCGCAGCACGCGCTGGCGCTGGGCATCGTCGATGAACACCGAGAATTCGTTGCGCCCGCTCATCTCGCCCAGCAGGCTGCCGACCAGTCCGGCCACCGGGCCGCTCATGCCGGCGTGGAATCGGGGGTTCTGTTTCAGGAGGGCCGCGAGCAGGGTCGAGCCGGATCGCGGCAGACCCGAGATGAAGTGAAACCGTTGCATCGCGCCCCCGGATAACGACTGCTGGCCAGCCTCACGACACTGCCGGGCCCTGGCAGGGGGCACGCTTGCATGTCGTGACTGATTTCACACTCTACCTATACGCCACGGTAAATCGGGGGCGATGAACCATACGATTGCGTAAGGTTGGTGATTTTTTGCAACTCGGGCGCCGGCTGCCGGCACTCCGCGATGGCAGGCACGCGAGCGGCAGGGATGCGCAGCGCGCACATGAAAACGCCGGCCCGATGCGCGATCGGGCCGGCGTGTCGGAAGCGTGTGGATCAGGGGCTGACGGGGTTGCTGCTGCCGCCACCGCCACCGGCGGCGATCGCGGCCACCACGACCACGCCGCCGATGATCAGCGCCGGTGTGTAGTTGGGCGGCGGCGCCACGACCTTGTGGTTCTGGTCGCTGTTGCCCTGGTTCGCGTCACCCCCGCCCACGGCCTGCATCATGTTGACGTTTTCGGGCGAGACCAAGCAGCGCGCGGTGATGGTGGCGGCGCTGTTGGGCGCCAGCGGCAGGCTGCAGCCGCTGCCGTATTCGACCCTGGCGTGCGCGCCGTCCATCAGCAGGACGCGATCGCCGGTGTCGAGCGCCATGCCGGAATGCGCGGGCACGAACTGCCGACCCTGGTTGACCAGCACCTTGCCCTGCACGTTGTAGAGCATGGCGACGGGGTCGGCCTGGGCGACTCCGGCCACGCCGAGCGCGAGGGCGGATGCGAGCAGCACGCGTTGGCATTTCACGGCACACCTCCTGTTGCGATCCGTGAACCACCCGCAGCACACGGGCGACTCCTGATGACGCACGGAGAGTAACGCTGCAGGGCGGTACACCACAAGCTGTCCGGCCTTACGAACTCGCAAGGAACGTGTCACGGGCAGCGGGCCCTCCGGGGGTGGCCTGCCGGCGGCTCCCCGCAAGGCAACGCGGCCAGGGCAGCGCCAGTGGCCTGGCTGCGCAAGCGGCCGGCGATCCCCGATGCGGGCCTGCGCGATGCCCTGCGGGCGAACCACCCCCATGGCATGAGCAGGACCGTTGCCGAAGCGCAGGCCGCAGGATGGTTTGAGCCTGGGCCGCTATCCACGCCGAGGCGCCGCGGCCACGCGCACGACGCGCAGGCCGGTGAACCAGGCACGACCGCCCGCCCACTGCTCGGCCGGAATGCGCCAGGCCAGACCCAGCCGCAGCCACTGCGCGCCGCAGCCGGTCGCCGGCACGCGGAAGTCGGCGTCGAAGGGGCGCCACGGCTGACTGCCGCGCAGGCGCGCGGTCGCCGCGATCCGGCGGCCGTCATCGGCGCAGCTCAGTGTCCACTGCAGACCGCGCTCGTTGCGCAGGTCGTCCAGCCGCGCCAGGCCACTCAGGCGATAGGTGCCCGGCGCCAGCGCCAGCAGTTCACCGACCTGGCCCGCGAACGCGGACCGCTGGTCGAGGAAGCGCACCTCCAGCGCCGATCCCGGCGTGCCGGCACGCGGCACCACCCGCAACTCGGCACCGGGCACGTAGCCGAGACGCCAGTCGAAACCGCGGTTGCTCACCGGCTCGCGGAAATCGCCGTTGAAGACGTTGTCGAGATGCGCGCGCTGCGCGGGGGACAGGCTCTGCACCCAGGCGAGATAGGCGTCCATCCAGCGCCGCTGGCCGAGCAGACGCTCCAGATACGCGTTCCATTCGTCAGCATCCGGGCCCGCGGGCGTGGCGCGCAGCGCGGCCGCCAGCACGTCGACGGCCGCGTTGTCCGCGACCGGCCGGGCGCAGGCCCAGGCGAAGAAGCCCGGCGCCCACGGCGGCTGCGCCGCGAACACCGCGGTCCAGGCCGGCTGCGCGCCGGGCGCCAGCGCCAGCGCCAGCAGTTGCGGATCCAGCGCGGGGGCCAGTCCGGGGCGCACCCGCAGCACGGCATCCAGATGCCAGAGCGCGTCGTGCAGACGACCCGCGCGCAGCGCGGCTGCGGCCAGCCATGACTGCGTGGCGACGTCGCGCGGGTCGAGGCGCGCGGCGATGCGGAAGCGCGCTTCGGCGGCCGCGGCATCGCCGCGCTGCAGCGCGACCTCGCCCAGCACGCGCCAGGCCCCGGCGGCCAGCGGCGAGATTCGCAATGCCGTGCGCGCGCGACGCGCGGCGGCGGCCCGCTCGCCGGCGGCGAGCTCCCGCTGCGCCAGGGCGACTTCGGCGGCGGCGTCCTGCGGCGCCCAGCGCGCGGCGGCAGCGGGGTCGCGGTGCAGATCGACGTGTCCGAGGGTCAGGCCGAGCAGCTTCCAGCCCAGCGCCAGCGCCAGCAGCAGCGCCACCGGGGCCGCGAGGCGGCGCTGCCGATTCATGGCGCGGCGGGCGGCGCGGCGCGCCATGCCGGCCGCGGTCTGCGTGCGCGCCGGCCCGCCGATCGGGCCCGATACCGCGGCCGGGCCGCGCGTGCGGAGTCACGCATCCCCGGGGTCGCCGCACGAACGCGCGCCGCAGGCGCCGCGTCGCAGAATCGTCCGCGGCGTCGCGGCGCCGCGCGCGGGCCGCGGGCGCTCATCGCGAGCGCCGCGACTCCGGGGACGCGCCACCGTAAGCGTAGTAGTGGGCGCCATAGCCGTAGCCGTAGCCGGCATGCCGGGTGTCGAGCTTGGTCAGGACCGCGCCGACGACGCGCGTGCGCGACACCGCCAGGCGCTTGAGCGCATCGCGCACGTGATCGAGGCGGGTGGCGCCGGCCTCGATGACCAGCACGGTGCCGGCGGCCAGATGGCCGAGCAGCGGCGCGTCGGCCAGACCCAGCACCGGTGGCGCGTCGAGGATCACGACATCGAACTCGGTGCGCGCCTCCTCGAGCAGGGTGGCCAGCCGCGGACCGGCCAGCAGCTCGGCCGGATTGGGCGGCAACGGTCCGCAGGTCATCACCGCCGGACCGCCGTCCGCGGGGTTGTGCACCACCTCGCGCCAGGCCATCGCGCCGGCCAGCACATTGCTCAGCCCGCGCGTGTTGTCGATGCCGACCTCGCGATGCTGCGAAGGATTGCGCAGGTCGGCGTCGATCAGCAGCACACGCTGGCCGAGCTGGGCGAAGTTGTGCGCCAGCGCCGAGGCGGTCGTGCTCTTGCCCTCGCCGGGTCGCGTGCTGGTGATCAGCAGCACGCGCGGCGCGCCGTCGGCGGTGGAAAACTGCAGCGCCGTGCGCATCGAGCGGTAGGCCTCGGCGAAACCCGAGCGCGCATCGGCCAGTGCCTGCTCGGGCGTCTGCCCCTGCAGCAGCGGGATCACGCCCAGCGTCGCCAGTCCCAGCACGTGCTCGACATCGGTGGCGCTCTTGACGGTATCGTCCAGGCGTTCCAGCAGGAGCGCCAGCAGGACGCCGCCGAACAGGCCCAGCACCAGCGCCACGGCAAGGTTGAGGCGGATCACCGGGCGGTACTTCATCTGCGGCGTGTGCGCGCGATCGACGATCAGCACGTTGTTGATGCCGACACCGCCGGCGATGGCGATCTCCTTGTAGCGCTGCAGCAGCGCATCGTAGAGCTGGCGGTTGGTGTCCACCTCGCGCTTGAGGATGTTGTAGCGGATGCTGCGCTGCTCGAGGTTGAGGTACTGCTGCTTGAGCGCGGCCACCCGGGTGTGCAGCAGATCCTCGTGCGCCCTGGCGGCGAGGTAGTCGCCCTCGATCGAACGCTTGATGGTGGTCACCTGGTCGGCGATCTGCTGGTGCAGTTCGTCGATCTGCGCCTTGAGCTGCTGCATCTGCGGGTAGGCCGGCTTGTACAGCCGCAGCTGGTCCTGGTATTTGGCGAGGTCCTCGGAATAGCGGCGGCGCAGATCCTGCACCACGCGATCCTCGAGCACCTGCGGCAGCGCGTCGCCGCGCATCGCCTGCACCTGCTGCCAGCGGCCCTCGGCCTTGTAGCGGTCCTGCTCGGCCTGCGCCAGCGCGGTGTTCAAATCGCCGAGCTGCTGGCCGATCAGGCTCTGCTGCGCGTTGACGGTGGTGTTGAGGTTGATGATCTGCTCTTTGCTGGCGAACGCCACCAGCTCCTTGTCGGAGTCCTCGAGGCGCTGCTTGAGCTGCTGCAAGCGGTCATCGAGGTAGCGCTTGGCGTAGGACGAGCCTTCCATGCGCCGCTCGAGGTTGGACTGGATGAAGGCGTCGGCGTAGGCGTTGGCGACGCGCGCGGCGAATTGCGGATCGGGGGTGTCGACGTGGATCGCCACCAGCCGCGAGTTGCGGATCGGCTCGATGCTGAGCGCGCCGAGCAGGGTCTTGACGTCGTCGTGATCGAGCGCCTCGGGCGTCGGCGCGCCGGTGCCCGGGTGCAGCAGGCCGAGCAGGCGGCCCAGCGGCGAGGGCTGCTGCATGCGCTTGAACACGGGATCGTGCGCCAGATCGAGGTTGCTGATCACCCGCCGCGCCAGCGAATGGCTCTGCAGCAGCTCGTACTGGGTCTGGTAGAAGTCCTGGTCGTTGAACGACTCGGCCGGGGTCATGCCCTGGACGTCGACGACCTTGATGGTGTCGCGGTTGATCTGCAGCGTGGTGGTCGCGCGGTACAGCGGCGTCATCAGCAGCGTCGCCACCAGGGCGATGAACATCACCAGGCCGGCCACGCCCAGCACCAGCCAGCGCCGCCGGTAGATCACCTGACCGTATTCGAGCAGGCTGATCTCGTCGTCGTCGGGGCCGTTGCCGCCCGCACCCTCCGCCGGTCGTGGCGCCGCGTCCCTGTCCAGTGCTGAATCCGTCATGCGCGCATCGCCTTGCGGTCGTGGCGGCGGGCCGCATGCCCGCCGCGGGATCAGAGCTTGTAGGCCTGGAAGTAGATGAAGCCGCGCAGCGAGTCGGTGATCTGCTTGAGCACGGTCTTCACGCCCGACGGGTCCACGACCACGATGTCGTTGGCGTAGATCGGCGGATCGATCATCGTGCCGGCGCGGATGCGATCGAGGTCGAAGCGCGCCGCCTCGGGCGTGCCGTCGATGGTGCGGAAGATCACGACCCGGGTGTAGTCGGCCAGCGGCGTCGGCCCCTCGGCCAGCGCGATCGCCTGCAGCAGGTTGATCTGCCCGACGACCGGGTACACGCCGGGCTTGGTGACCGCGCCGTCCACGGTGACGCGCTCGTTGGCCGCCTCCTTGACGAAGACGCTGACCTGCGGGTCCTGCAGGTAGGTTTCGGCCAGGCGCTGGGTGATCGCGCGCTGCGCCTGCTCGGCGGTCAGGCCGCCGACCCTGAGCGTGCCGGCCAGCGGCAGCGAAATGTCGCCGGTCGCGCCGACGCGGACCTTGCGGTCAAGGTCCTTGACCTGGAACACCTGGATCTCGAGCAGGTCACCGGGTCCGAGGTGGTACTGCTGCGCGGCCGCTCCGAACACCTTGGCGGGATCGAAGCCCTTGCCGCCGCCGGACACCACCGGCACCGCCTGCGACGGCGCGCTCATCGAGGCGCAGGCCGCCAGCACCGACACCAACGTCAGCATCGCCGCGCCCGCCACCCATCCCATGCGTCCCTTCATCACGCTCCCCGTTGCGGCCCGCGACGCGGATCGCCGCGCAAGCCCTGACTGATGCGTCGCCACCATCCCGCCGGCGCCGCGCGCGCCGCGGGCAGCGGCGGCGCGCTGTCCGGCGCCCGATTATCAAGGATGCACTGCGGCCGTGTCAGCACCAGATGCATCGCCTCCCCCGCCCCCAGCCGTCGCGCGGCGGCTTCGCGCGCCTCGGCCAGCAGCGGGGGCCGGCGATCGACGTGGTGCGAATCGGTGGCGAGGATGTGCACGACGCCCTCGTCGAGCATGCGCTCGGCCCAGTAACGCGGGCGCCGGCCGAAGCGGCCGGTGACGCTGCCGGCGGTGACCTGCATCCAGGCGCCGGCCCGCGCCAGGCGCGGAAACACGGCATAGCGGTCCTCGATCCAGGTCAGCCGCTCCGGATGCGTGATCACCGGCACGTAGCCGGCCGCCATCACCGCGAACACCGCGTCCTCGAGGTGCGGCGGCTCGACATGGTGTGGCGGCTCGAACAGGAAATAGCGGCTGCCGCCGAGCGTGGGAATGCGCCCGCCGCGCAGGCCCGCGACCAGGTCCGGCGTCAGATGCGTATCGGCGCCGATGGTCAGATCCAGCGCGATGCCGGCCGCGGCCAGCTCGACGCGCAGCGCCTCGATCGCCGCGGCGATGCCGGCGGCGGTGTTCGCGTACAGGCCCGGGTAGATGTGCGGGGTGCAGGCGACCGTGGTGATGCCGTCGGCGGCGGCCATGCGCGCCATCGCCAGCGCCACGCCGAGATCGGGAGCGCCGTCGTCGATCCCCGGCAGCATGTGGCAATGCAGATCCAGCACGCGGGCTCACCCTCCGAGAGCGCGCACCTTAGCGTGGATGCACCAGGCGGTACCAGCGGCGCGCCCGGACCCGGCGCGAGCCCGGAGCGGGTCGCGATGCCGGGCAGCCGCCGCCGCGGGCCGGCCCGCGGGCGCGGCAACCGCGCGCCCTGTTCGCCGCGAAAAACCCGAGGCCGGTCACCGCACGGCACTCCGCCGCGTGCTGAGTACGGCAGCGCACAGACGCGCCTGCAACGCAAGCGCAATTTGCAGCGTGACAGCGCATGGGTACTGGCGTGTCAGCCAGGGAATCGGGATGCGTGCCGGTTCGAGCCTGTCGAGCCACGACAAGCGTCCCAGACGGCCGTGCAGGGATGCGCAGCCGAACTTCCCGCACAGCAGGAGCGACGCGGGAAGTGCGCCGGAGTTGGCGTGTCGGAGCGAGCCCGGGATGGACTGGCTCCGACATCTCCGATCCAACGCTCCGCCCCCCATTCGATTCATGGAACGGTGATCGCAGGCAAGTGACAACGCCTTGCCGTGGTCAGCGCGACATCCCCGCCCTCGCAACGAGGGTCCAGCCGATGGAGTCAACGCAATGAGCAATCAGAACCACGACGCACCCAGCAAGACCAGCCCGGGTCACGACAGCAAGCACGACGCCGCACCCGCCCTGCCCGGCAATCGCGACAAGCATGAATCCGGGCAACACGAAAAGTCCGGCGCCGACAAGCCGCGCGATGGCCGGAAGGCCTTCGAGAAAGCGGCACCGCCCGCGCGCGGCCGCTGAGTTCGACCCGGGACCCTGACGGCCAGGTCGCCGCAAGCCCGGCAAACCTGCACAAGCGCCTGCAATTGCCCGGGCCTTGCGCGGCGTCAGAGCGAAATGCATTCCCACTTCCATGGAGATCCGATCATGACCACGCGCTATCTACCCTTGCTCGGCCTGCTGGCCGCGTGCGCCGCCAGCGCCATGATTCCGCAGCATGCGTCGGCCGCCGGAGCCAGCGTGGAGTGCAAAATGCACTTCAAGACCACCAGCTGGTCGGCCATCTTCAAACACGTTGAAGGCACCGGTCTGGTGACCTGCGCGAATGGAACGTCGATGCACGTGAGGATCACCGCGCAGGGCTTCGGCCTCACCGCCGGCAAATCACGCATCGACAATGGCGTTGGCACCTTCACCGATGTGCATGTCATTGACGACGTGCTGGGCTCGTACGCGCAGGGCGAAGCCAACGCCGGCCTGGTGAAATCGGGCTCCGCGCAAATCCTGACCAAGGGCACGGTCTCGCTGGCACTGGCGGGTTCGGGCCAGGGCATCGACCTTGGCGTCAGCGTGGGCAAGTTCACCATCAGCAGAGCCCGATAGAGCCGCATGGCAGGCCGCCGATGCGCGATCGTCCGCGTGCAGTCGCTCACCGCATCGTCAAGCGTGCGATGGGTCAATGGTCAGCGCTTGCCAATCCAGCAACCCGGCGCAGGCATTTCAAGCGAACGCGATCGCGTGCCGGCGCCGGGTGACTGCGTGCCGGCACGGGAACCGGTCACCCGGCAAACCTGGCTGGCGCCGTTCCATCGGCGCTTCACGATGTGCCCATCGACTCCATGGCAGGGCTTCCCATGACCTCACTGATAGCGCGCGCACAGGCGCTGCTTGCCTGCTCGGGACTCACCTTGAACGGCAACGGCGTGTGCGATCCACAAGTGCGTGACGAACGCCTGTACGCACGTGTCTTCGCACACGGATCACTTGGCTTCGGCGAGGCCTACATGGATGGCTGGTGGGACGTCGAGGATCTGAACGGCATGCTCACGCGCGTTGTCGGCGCACGCATCGACGATCAGCTGCGCAACTTCGATACCCTGATCGCGCATCTGCGCGCGCGCTGGTTCAACCTGCAACGCGGACGCAGAGCATGGGAGATCGGCACACACCACTACGACATCGGCAACGATCTGTTCGAGGCCATGCTCGGCAGGCGCCTGGTGTACAGCTGCGGTTACTGGGCACACGCCGATACCCTCGACGATGCGCAGGAGGCCAAGCTCGATCTGGTCTGCCGCAAGCTGCAACTCAAGCCCGGCATGCGAGTGCTCGACATCGGCTGCGGCTGGGGCGAGGCGCTGAAGTTCGCCGCCGAGCGCTACGGCGTCAGTGGCGTCGGCATCACCGTGTCCGGGGAGCAGGCCACGTGGGCGCAAAACCTGTGCGGCAGGTTGCCCGTCGAGATCCGGCTGCAGGACTACCGGGACATCAGCGAAACCTTCGACGCGGTGTTTTCCATCGGCATGTTCGAACATGTGGGCGTCCACAATTACCGCACCTATTTCGAAACCGTGCGCAAGTGTCTCAAGCCCGACGGACTCTCGCTGCTGCACACCATCGGCAACAATGACGCGCCTGGCAAACCCGATCCGTGGATCGACAAGTACATCTTTCCCAATTCCATGATCCCGGCCGCGAGCCAGGTGGCCACCGCGCTGGAGGGCTTGTTCGTGGTCGAGGACTGGCACAACTTCGGCCCTGACTACGACCGCACGCTGTGCGCGTGGAAGCAGAATTTCGATGCGGCCTGGCCGCGCCTCGCGGCGCACTACGATGAACGCTTCAAGCGCATGTGGCTGTTCTATCTGTGCACGTCGGCCGCCGTGTTCCGCACCCGCCGCGAGCAACTGTGGCAAATCACGTTGTCGCCCCATGGCGTGCCTGGCGGCTGCCGCGTGCCACGCTGACCTTCGCCTCGAATCGCGTTCAAGCCTGGACGTATCACCCGGCAGCAAAGGGACCGCGGCGTTGCCGCAAAGTGGCCAACCCCGCATCGACCTGAAGCCACTCGCGCTTCATGCCATGCGTACCCGTACCCTGGATACAGTGCCTGCTGGCGCGCGTCTGAAGTGAATCCATTCCGCGATTGTGCGTGTCGTGCGCTGGGCAGATGGCCTTGTCGCGGCGACCTGGATCTTCCGGCGAGTCCAGTCGCATCCCTTGATCCGTTTGCGGCGCGCAGTGTCGAACGATCTTCCGCGCGCCAACGCTCCTGCCGATTGTCCTGCACACAGAACCACCTCGTGCACGCAGACTTGCGCAGTACGCCCCACGGGATCGAATACGGTGGAGCGGCCCCGTCGCAGTCCGTCGGTTCCGGATTGCAGCGGAGGGAAGCCTCCCTGGCCGGGGTCGATGCCCTGGTCGTCGAAATGGGTCCGGGCACTCCGCCGAACGGAAAGACCGGCCCGAAAGCATCGCGGACGCGTCAATCAAGCACGCAGCGCAATGACGCGCCCCGTCCACCGGCTGCATGCGGACCGCCCGCACCCGCCCCGGATGGGGGATGCTGGAATTTCTTGGGTTTGCGCTGGTTTTCCGGACTGCTGCGGACATGCCCGGAAGTACCGATGGTGCCGATGAGAGGAGTCGAACCTCCGACCTACTGATTACGAATCAGTTGCTCTACCAACTGAGCTACAACGGCGCAGCCGCGCATTCTAGGCGGGCACCGGGTGGCCCACAAGCAGCGCCGGCCGCCACGCCCTCCCGGCTCACCAGCAATCGCCGTTGCCGGTGGTGCCGGATTCCGCCTTGACCCCGGTGTGGTCCAGCGTCAACGTGGCGCAGGCATCGCCGGCCTGCACGCGCTGCGGCGTGGCGCTGAGGATGTAGGCCTGCGCGCTGCGCGCGGTGGCCACGGCGACCGTGTAGTAGCCCCGTTCGGAATCACCGCTGCCGAAGCCGAGGTCCGTGAGCGTGTCGGCATAGCGATGGAAGCTGGTGTAGTGACGCTCCTCGGCCAGGGCGACGCGCAGCAGCAGATCCTTGCCGTCGCCTCGGCGCGCGCGGAATGCCTGGTTCTGATAGCCGGGAACCGCGACCGCGGCGAGGACAGCGATGACCACCAGCACGATCATCAGCTCGATCAGGGTGTAGCCGGCGCCGGCACGCCGGCGGATGCGCGCGGGCGCGCCGGCTTGCGCGAACCGGATGATGCTCACGGCGCATCCTGCAATGCGCGCCACGAGCGGCGGCGCCAGTAGGCATCACCCAGGCTGAAGGTGCTGCCATCCGGCAGGGTGATGCCCGGCAGCAGCAGCCGGCCGCCGCCGATGCGCGCCGCTACCGGCAGCATGCCCGCCACCGGCGGATGGGATACCGCTGCGCCGGCGACGCCGTAGCCGGGGCGTACCGGCCGGCCGCCGGCCAGCGCGCCCAGACCCGCACCGGGTCCGCCATTGGCGGCATTGACCACCAGCACCGCGCCGTCGCGGCCGGGGTTGCAGGGGTCATCGCCGCCGGGGATCAACGTGACCAGGATCGCGCGCTGACTGTCGAACAGCGCGGTGGGCGTGACGACGCTGCGCTCGCCGGCACGGGTATCGAGCAGGAAGAACCAGCCGTCGCGGCTGCCCGTCAGCGGCGCATCGGTGAGGATGCGCACGCCGTCGGCGAGCGTGTCCAGGTCCTGCCGCAGCAGCGAATCGTCGCCGATCGGATAGACCGCCGCATGGCGGCCGTAGTCGCGCAGGCCGTAGAACGCCTGTGCCGGCGTGCCGCGGGTGGCGCGGTCGGACAGCCCCAGATACTTGCCGGTGCCGAAGACGACATCGAACCGGCGCGTCAGCGCGTCGGGAAACAGGCGCGGCATCATCGTGATCGGACGGTTGCCCGGGGTCAGCGGCCTGAACAGCAGATCGACCGCCCAGCGGGACGGGTCGGCATCGGTCAGGTCGAAACGCCAGAGATGACCCTGCAGATCGCCGGCGAAGGCGACGTCATCGATCAGGTCGCCCTGGTAGTCGCCGAGCACCGGAGCCGCCAGGCCGCTGCTGATGACGGCGGGTTGCGGTGCCGATCCCGTCTTCAGCTCGCGGACCAGAGCACCGGTCTGCGCATCGAGCACGAACAGCGAACTGCCGGTATCGCTCGCGGCCGGATCGGTGGAGCCGTGCGGGAAGTAGCCGCCCGCCACCAGCACCACCCATCGACCGTTGGCCAGCCGCGCGACGTTGGGCCGGGCATAGGTGTAACCGAGCGCGGCGCCACCAGCGGACGTGTGGTTGAACTCCCACAGCACCTTCGCGCCCGGGTCGGCTTCGCTGGCGTCGGGATCGGTGATGTCGAGCGCGTACACGCCGCGTCCGCCGAGTCCCAGGGTGCCGACCAGCAGCGTGCGCCACTGCCCGCCGATGAACACGTCGCGCGCGACCGGCGTGTTGTCCAGCATCGGCTGCAGCGTGTAGTTGCCGGCCGTGAGCCTGGGCAGGTTGGCGAACACCGTATACGGCACGTAGGCCCAGCGCTCCCGCCCGCCTGCGGCGCCCGCTTCGAAGGCGTGCAGCATGCCGTCGGCGGAAGCCACGTAGAGGGTCGGCGCGCGACCGCGGTGGTGGTGGGCGAAGCGCTCATGGGTGTTGCCGGCCGCGGCGGCGGCCGCTTCCGGCGAACCGGCAGGAAAGCTGTCGCCGTAGCCGCCGCCGGGGGCGCCGACATGCAGCGGCTGGGCGTTGACCACGGCACCGAGCAACGAACCCCGCGCACGGAACAGCGCGCCTTCGTTGCCGCGATCGCCGCGCAGGAAATCCAGCCGCCGCGCACCCTGTCCGTCGGCGGCGCCGGACACCGGATCGAGGTCGAGCTGGCGCCGCTGAGCGGCCGACAGCGACGCCCAGCGCAAGGCCGCGCCCTGCCCGGGACCGGTGCCCAGCGCGGTCAGCAACACCCGCGTGTCCGGATCGCGCGCCGCACCGGCGTCGCCGCCGGTGCTCCGGCAGCGGCCGCCGGTGAGCAGGCAGCCGGCGTCCCACAACGCGCCGCCGAAGGCACCGCTGTCGGAATCGACGGGCCGTGCCGTCACGCTGCCGCTCCAGTCACCCGAGTCATAGCCGGTGTGGTAGCCGAGCGCACCCACGGTCAGCACGCTGCGGTCGAGGCTGCCGGCGGCCGGCGCATCGCGGCGCGCCGCGATGGTCTCGAGAATGCCGGTGAGCCGGGCCACCAGCGCGTCCGGGTCGGACGCCGCGTACAGGCCACCGCGCCCGTTGATGGCGGCGTGCCAGGTGTCGTCCAGCGCCTGTGGCGCATTGTTGACCGGCTGCGGCCACGCCTTGGCGCCGCGGCGCAACGCCGCCAGGTCGCCGGGAACATCCAGCTCGCCGGCGGCCCCGAGGGTGACCATGAATTGCACGACGTGCTGCCAGGTCGCGGGATCGTTGGCGGGATTGAAGTAGACCTCGGGGAGCGCGGCCGGATCGGGGATCGGCCCGCGGACCACTGCGCCGGTCACGCCGGTGCTCCGGTCCGGGACATGCGCCGGCACGCGGTCGGCCAGGTCCGGACGCAGATCGCGCGCCCACTGGTCGAAGGCAATGTTCGCCAGCGATGCGTCAGGGCTCGCGCCGTCGACGTTCCAGAAAATGCGGCTGGCGGGATCGCCGGTCGCGTAGGCGACACCATCCGGCAGGATGCGTGACGCCTGCGCGCCGAACGCCGGCGCGGGCGGGTCGGGTTCGTTCCAGTAGCCGTCGGTCACCAGCAGATGGAAGTTCTGCCGGCAGGCCAGATCGGCCCGCCCGGCACCGGTGATTTCGTTCCAGTACGGGTCGGCCTCGGTGTACTGCCGGCCGCCGGTGACCATGCCGCCGGCGAAGAAGTCGCCCACGCGCAGGGTGGCCGCGCGTGCCGGAGTCTCGCCATCGGCCGGCAGCTGCTGGAGCCAGTCGAAGAACCGGGTGCGCGTCGCGCCCGAGAAGGCGCCGATCGGCGTCGCGTCCCGGTGCAGGAAGGGACAAGGGCCGGCGTCGCGGTTGAGGTTCTGGCAGACCACGCGCAGGTTGCGGTCGAGGCGGCCGAACACCCGCGACAGCGCGGTCCGAGTCATCAGGTTGCGGGTGCGGTAGTAGGCCCACCAGTTGGCCCAGTTCGGATACTCCGCGACGGGCACCGCCACCGCCTCCCAGTGGCCGGCGTCGTACAGGGCCGCGAGGTTGACGGCGCCCGCGGTGCCGATGTCGACACCGGCCTTCAGACGCCAGTAGTAGGGTCCCGCACCGACCGGATTGCGGTCGGCGCCGGGGCAGGTCCAGGCAGCGCTGAAACCGGTGGTGCCGCCGGCAGGGGTCGGCGCCAGCGGGCGGTTCCATTCGATGCCGTCGTTCCAGACCGCCGCCAGCGTGGCATCGGCGTCGGGAAACACGCGACCATCCTCCCGCAGCGGCGGCAGGTAGCGGATCCGCGGGTTGTAGTAGACGCCGTTCATGACGTGGCTGCGCAGGTCGGCGGGCGCATCGCTGCGCGGATCGATCACGGCGGCGCAGCGCCAGACGCCGTTCCAGCCGGCGTGATCGAAGGGCCGCCCGTCGCCCATGAAGTCGGCACCCATCGACCCCGAGTCGTCGAAGCTGACGGCGATGTTCGGGTCCGCCGAACGGATCAGATCGGGCGGCGTCGCGCTGAGATCCACGGTGACCGCTCGCGCCGGGACCGCCTGACCGGCGGCCAGCACCAGGGCCAGCGTCAGCGGCGCCAGCAACGGGCCGCGCCGCACGGAAGCATCGCTCATGGCGCGCATCCTCAGTTGCCCCTGGCGGCGAACGTGCTCTGCAGCACGCGCACCACATCGGGATGACCGCCGCGACTACGCGCGGTGATGCGATAAAGATGCCGGGCGCCGTTGCGCGGACCCGAACCCGGCATGCCGCTGGCGCCCGACTCGTGCGCCGGCCCCAGACCCGGCGGCCGATCGACGCCCATGTCCTCGATCAGGTACACCGGATTGGAAGCCAGCGCAGCCGATTGCAGCGGTCCGCTCAACGCCGTCAGGTCGGCGGCGGCATAGGTGGTCGCGCCGGCCGTCACCCAGCCGCGGGCGTTGATGAAGTTGTGCACCGTGGCATTGGGTTCCCCCGCCGCATAGGCATAGCAGCCCGCCAGCGCCTGCTGTCCGCAGGTCATGGCGGTCGCCGTGTCGCTGCTGGCCGACCACAGGCGCGATTCGGCGGCGCGCAGCGCGCTTTCGGCGCCGAGGCTGGCGAGATGCTGGTTGCGCAGGCCGCCGACCATCTTCTCCTCCAGCAGCGACACGTGCATCGAGGTCACCGCCAGCAGCGACAGCAGCAGCAGGAACACCATCGCCACGACCAGCACCACGCCACGCTGGCGCGGATGGCCGGAGCCGCCGAAGGAGTGCACGAACCGATCCATGATCGCGACCTCAGGGGTTGTAGTTGCGCACGCTGAACACGCTGGTGAATTCGCGCCGCAGCAGGCGCTTGCCGAGCCCGTTGTCCAGCGGCGCGGTCAGCGGCGCAGCCGGCGGCGCCACGGCCGCGGCGCCAGTGCAGGTGACGCTGCCGTCACAGCTGTAGCCGAAGGCCAGCTCGCCGGCGGTCAGCGTCGGCAGCTCGTCGCCGCTGTTGACGAGCAGATGCAACTCGATGGTCTTGACCGCACGCCACAGGCAGCCTGCCGTCGTCGCGCTGGCGGGCGGTTGCGGGGGACAGGCGACCGCGACGCCGGCGGCGTCGACACCGGCATCGACCTGGTCGGCGGTGAGATAGAGCGTGCCGCCCTCGTCGTTCTCGATGCCGTAGAGAAAATCCATGCGCTCGACGCCGCGCGCGATTTCCTGCGCGGCATCGCCGTTGACTTTGCGCATCAGCGCGGCGACCCGATGGCCGGAAGGTGCGTCCGGGTCGGCATCGGCGACCAGCTTCAGGTAGTACGTCACGGTGACGAAATCGCGGTTGAAATCGAACAACCGCACATCGGACCGGGCGTCGACGCCAACGGGCACGAAGCCGGGGAAGCGGGTTTCCGGAGTGAACCGGGTCCCTGCGCGCGTGACCGGAAAGATCTGCGCCTGCGCGCAATCGGCGAGCAGCGCCAGATCACCGGCTGCAAAGGTGTCGAGCGGCGGATCGCCGGCGGACGGCACGACGTCGAATGGCGTCAGCGGGCTGGCGTCGGCGGCGCGGACCGCCCAGCCGCGGCCGCTCAGATAGCGCACCGTCAGCACATCGGCGCCGCGCACGCGACTGCCCGCGCCGCTGCCCATCGCGGGCGCGACGGCGGCCGGCACATCGGGCCGGCAGGCGGTGCTCGAACACTGGTACCCGCGCATGAAAAAGCTCGACGGCAGCGCGAACGGCGTGGTCGGCGCCGTCGCCAGCGTCACGCTGTTGTCGGGCAGCTGCAGATCGGCTGCCGGCACATACGATAGCGGGCTGCGCAGGTCGTCCTGGTAGGCCCAGGTCCTGGCGGTCGCCAGTCCGCCGCCGTTGCTGCAGTACTGCGCGCCGGCCATGCCCAGATCCTCGCCCATGCGCCCGACCGCATAGCGCGCCTCCTCCTGCAGTCGCGCCATCCGCATCTGCACGCTGCCGGCTTTGCCGGTCGCCACGAACACGCTGACGATGCCGGCCGTGAGCAGCAGTCCCAGTGCCGTGGCGATCATCAGCTCGACCAGGGAGGACCCGCCGACGGGGCCGCGCCCGATCGGCATCCGTCCGCCGCTCATGGCTGGAACACCGCGGCGAAGGTCTGCGGGGCCGGCACGCCACCGCGCACCAGCGAATGCTCGACCCAGGTCAGCGTCAGGCTGCAGGTGCCCGAATACGGCGGCCGGTAGACGTATTGCGTCGTCGCCACCGCCGGCCCCGCAGCGGCGGGTGTGCAGGTGACCGCGGCCGTGGCTGCCGGCAAGAGCTGCACCAGCTGGCGGCTCCAGTACATCTGGTCGCGCCGGGCGACCTGCGCCGGAGAGCAGCCGGCGGTGCCGGTGCAGTCCGGCGGCGCGCCGGCGATCGGATAGGCGCTGCTGTCGTAGCCGCCGCCCCAGACGCCGGCGAGGTTGGCGCGCATGCGGTCGGCCATCGCCTGCGCGAGAAAACCGGCCTGGGTGCGCAGGTAGGCGCCGCGGTTGGCCTGCGCCGCGGTGATCTGCATCCCGGCCAGGCCGATCAGGCCGATGCTGAAAACCAGCACGGCGACCAGCACCTCGATCAGACTCGTCCCCTGCTGGCGATCACGCGTGGCCGCTGCGTCCGCGCGCGGCCATGAGGCGGCGCGGTTCTCCCGAAGCGACTGCGACTCTGCGGCCATGGACCTGCGCGCCGGCCGTCGCCGACGCCCTCGCGGACGGTCCTGTCTGTTTAGCGCCCGCAGCGGGCGGTTTCTGTCAGGGGCGGCTGATGCGTCTGTGAGCCGTGACGGATGCCGGGGATCGGCCGCTGGCGGCAGGCGGGCCGCGGTCGGAAACGCCGATGTCCTTGTGCCGCAGCGCAAGCCGCATGCCCGCGCGGGCGAGTGCGCCTGCCTCGACCCCGGCGGCTCGGCTTCCGGCGCTCGGGCAGCCGAGGATCAGGAACCCCAGCAGTCGGTGCCGGGTCCGGTCGATGTCTTGTTGCCCGCCTGGTCGAGGCTGAGGCTGGGGCACTGCGTGTCACCGGCCTGCGGTCCGATCGCGGTCGCGGTCAGCTTGTACGTCGTCGAGGTCGCCGCCGCCGGCTGGCTGATCTGGTAATAGCCCTCGGGCGAGGTTGCGGCGATCGCGGGGCAGCTGCCGCCGCCGGTGGGCGCGTAGGAAAAATACTGCGCATAGCAGCGCTCGAAGATCGCCTGGTCCTGGTTGAGCGCCGCATAGGCATCCGAACGCCGGCTCTTGTAGACGTAATGCGTATAGGCCGGATAGGCGATCGCCGACAGGATGGCGATGATCACCACCACGATCATCAGCTCGATCAGGGTGAAGCCACGTTGACGGATCATGTCGGTTCGCTCGGATCGGGCACGCCGGCGGCCGCGGGGCCGCTGGCGCGCGATGGGCTGAAGATCGTCATCATTGCACCTGCCACCAGCCCAGACGCTGCCGGCCGGCGTACTTTTCCGTGGTCGGGTTCTTGTTCGGCGGCACATAGATGTAGCCGCTGCTGCCGGCGCCGACAATCGTGGGCGCGGGCGCGAAACCCGGTGGCAAGGCAATGCCGACCGGATTGTTTCCGCCCACCTGGACATAGGTGCCTCCCAGGCCGACGCCCAGGCGCGGCTGGTTGAACTGGCCGCCGTTGATGAAGTTGAGATCCATCAGGAACGACGAGAACCGGTTGTCGCACACCGTCGCCGACGGCGGGGGCGGCGGCGTGTTGGTGGTGAACACCACGCCGCCGTTCTCGATCGTCGAGGTATTGAGCACCCGCTCCGCCGGATAGTTGGACGGATAGCTGGGCGTGGGACCGGGCAGGTCCATGTACCAGCCCTGCTGGCTGGCCCAGTTGACCGCCGTATTGCTCACGTTGCGCACGGCGTAGGGCAGCGGATTGCCCAGCGAATCGAGCGTGCCGGCGGGGATGTCGGTGATTGTCTGCTGCAGGAGATTGCTGCGCGTCGCGGTCGTGCAGAGGCTGAGCAGTCCCGCGTAATTGCAGTTGTCCCAGACGCCGTAGAAGCTCTGCGTCTGCGTGCTGCTGAGATCGTTGGTATTGAGCAGCTGACCGGTGCCGAAAAACACCATCAGGCCGATGTTGGTCGGGAAGTTGGGATTGAGTGTCACCGACGGCGTGCTGGTGATCGGCTGCGGATTGCTCGAGCTGTCGGTCGCCTTGAACAGCACGCGCACCTTCCAGTTGGCCGGGTTGGCGTCGGTCACGTTGATCGCCCACAGGTTGCCCTGCAGGTCGCCGGCATAGACCATGTCGACCGGCCCGCCGAGCAGACCGTTGGCGTTGGCGGCGACGACCCCGGACAGACCGTCCGGCAGGCTGGTGCTGCAGGCACCCGCCACCTTGCTGCAGAGATCGATCTTGGCGATGACCGCACCGGTACTGGGATGCACGGCATAGAGGATGGCGTGGCCGCTGGGGCTGTTGTAGCCGTTGCCGAAGAACACCGCGAAACCGGGTACCGTCAGATTGCTGGACGCATCAAGGACCGGGTTGGCGTTGACGCGGGCGATCGCCGGCTGGCTGTAGCTCAGCCCCATGTCGGCATCGGTGAACTCCCACAACACCTTGCTGGCCAGGGTCGATTCGCTGGTGATGCTCTGCGGCGCGGTCACATCCAGCGCGAACATCGTGTTGCCGCCGGCGCCCTCGCCGCTTACCAGCAGGGTATGCCAGTAGCCGTCACCGAGCAGCGCGTCGCCGGCGGTCGGCGAGCCATCGACGAAGAACTGGTGGCTGGTGTTGAACAGCGGCGACGACAGCTTGGCCAGGTTGCCGAATACGCCGTTGGGTATGAAGGCAAAGCGTTCGTTGCCGGTCGTGGTGTCGATGGCGTGCAGCATGCCGTCGTTGGCGCCGACATAGATCACCGGCGGGCGGGCGGCCTGGGCCGCGGCAAAGGCCGTGTACGAAGGATCGCTGTAGGGCCCGGTGGGCGTGCCGACATAGATCGGGTTGGAGTCGGTAATGTCGCCGAGCAGCTGCGAACGGTTGCGGTAACTGCCGCCGTTGCGCTTCTCCAGCGAGGTGTCGCCGCGCAGGTAGTTGAGCACGGTCTGCGCACCGAGCTGGCTCTGCTGGGCCGCCGCAAGGTTGCCCCACTCGAACGGCGCACCGTCTGCGGTCGCGGGATTCCAGGTCGCGATCAGGCGGTTGCCGGTCGTGTTGTTGCAGCCGCCCGAGCCGCCGGTGGGACCGCCCAGCGGAATCGTCACGCCCACGCCGCAGACCTGCTGGTCGAGTTGGACATCGGCCTGCCACGACGGAGTCGGGTTGAGCACGCCGGTCGTCACATTGATGCCGTAGGCCAGCACGTTGCCGGTCCAGTCCTGGTAGGGCGTGTCGGACGAGGTGTAAGTGGTCTGGTAGATCGTGGTGCCGGTGATCAGGCTGGCCGAGTTCACCGCCGCCGAGGTCGTCGACTGGGTGCCGGCCTGGATCTGTACCAGGATGCTGTTGAGCGCCGAGACCAGCGCCTGCGGCGTCGTGGCCGCCAGGTAGCCGGCATCTACCGATCCCGGAACCGGAATCACCGGATTGTTGAAGCTCGGCTGGTAGGTGCCGCCGGCGATCGCCATCGCGTTGAGCGTCTGCGCGGCCGGGGTGTTGAGGCTGGGATCGACGCCGGCGCCCAGTCCGACGACATAGGTCATGACGCCCGCATTCCGCAGTGCCGTGATGGCGGCGATGGTGTCGGTCAGCGCCTTGTCATTGGTCGACTGCAGGGACCCGTCGGCATTGAATGCGGCGGTCACCTTCCAGCCCAGGGCGGCCACGCTGCCCAACGGCGGCCAGTTGCCGCCGGAGGCATCCATGGTCGGCAGGCCGTCGGAGATCAGGATCACATAGCGGCTGATCCCGCAGCCGGTGAGGGTCGGCCGATAGTCGATGGTCTGGCCCGGGATCAACTCGATCGGATGCGTGCTGCTGCTGGCGTAGCCCGAGGGATTGGGTTTGCCCGCGTAATAGGACAAGGCGTACTTCAGCAGCCCCGGGGTCGAGGCCTGGCCGGCGGACGCCTTGATTTCGGAACTGCCGCTGTTGTTCGTTTCCGGCTTGAGCGGCGCCGAAAACGCGGCGATGGCGCTGGCGACCGACGCCGCGGTCGGCGTCGTCCCCGCCGACTTCATCGGAACCACGAGATTGCCGCTGCTCGCACTCTGGCTGCCGCCATAACCGAAGCCGCGCAGCGAATACATCACCTGCGGCGAGGCCGGGATGTAGCCGGCATTGGTCGGATAGGTGGACTGGTAGAACCCCGGCCGGGAACTGTTGTAACTGCTCTGTATATAGCCCAGGTTGCTGTTGTACTGGGCCAGGGTGTAGGCGGTGAACGGGTTGGCCGGCGACGGGCCGTTGTAGTCGACCGCGATGGAAGGCGCCCCGCCGGCATACAGGACGTCGTTGATGTTCGGATCGTCGCTCGACGCGCCGATCTGCATGTAGAGGTTGTTTGCAAGCGTGGCGCTGCCGTAGAGCGCGGCCATCGAATTGCAGTTGCTCTGGACCGTCGACGAGGCCGTGGTGTAGCCGAAACAGGGATTGATCACGTAACGGTTGCCCGCGACCTGGGTATTGGTGAAGGCAAAGCCGCCGGCGGGCGACATGTAGTACACCCAGGTGGTGTAGAGACTGGTCCCGCCGGTCGCGTAATCGATCAGGCCGAAATCGGTATTGGTCATGTAGTTGTTGAGGATCGCCTGCACGCCGCCCTTGGCGACGTTGAGGCGGCTGGCGCCATTGTCGACCAGCGTGCCGCCCACGTTGACCGTATAGGGCGCGCAGTTGCCGGTCAGCGGCGCCGCGCAGGGCGTGGCCGCGGTCACCGGCGGCGTGAATCCCGCCGGCACCTGGTAGGTCGTCGGCGAGCTCGAATTGGCCAGCGACGCGTTGCCGCCGCTCTGCGAACCGGATCCGATCATGATCGCGCCCGAGAGCGTGCCATCCATCGACTCCGAGTTGCCGATCGCGAACAGCACCTGCGGATGCAGCGGCGAGACCGAGGTCAGCGGCACCTGCGAGATCGGCACCGTGGGCGGCGAGGCCGCCTCGACCACCGTCAGCGGCGGGCCGAAGGCGCCGGCCAGCACGACCAGCGTGGCGACCAGCAGCAGATTGCGTACGGATGCGGTGTTCATGGCGGGATGCCTTTGGAATCGGATCGGTGACGATCAGTGGATCAGGCTCTGGACCATCGCCGACGAGGTCGTGCCGGTGCCGTTTTGCAAGACGGTGGTGCGGTAGATCGGGGTGCGATTGCCGGGATAGCTGCCGGCCGCCGCGGAGTCGCCCGGCTTGGTGACCGACGGCAGCTGCTCGACGACATAACCGGCCGCCGAGGGCCAGATCGGCGAGCCGCAGGTGGTGGTCTGCCAGGCCCCCGGCGTGACACAGGCCAGGGGAACCACGCCGAAGTTGTTGAGCAGGCCCTGCAACTCCTGCTGCGTGAGCATCTGCTCGGCTTTCTGCAGGGCCACTTGCGCGTTGGCGGTATTGGCGGCGACGCGAATCTGGGTCGTCTCGACGGTCATCGCCACCAGCGCGCCGAGGGTCAGCGCGAGCAGCATGATCAGCGCGATCAGCAGCACGAAACCGCGCTGCCCGCGGGCCGCGGCCCGGCGTGTGGAGTGGCGGTTCATAGCGTCACGTTCCTCAGGTTCACCGTCATCACATAGACATGCCGCAGGCGCGTGTCGGCCGGCACCGTGACCTGGGTGCCGAGCACCTTCCACACGGTCGGATTGCTGCCCACGGCCGCCGAGCCCTGCCCGCCTTCGATCAGGAAGCCGATCCGGATGCTGTCGATCGCGGTCCACGGATTGAACGGCAGGCTGACCACGCCGGCCGGCGGACTGGCCTGCAGCGCCTGCACCTGGTTGGCGCTGAGATATTGCTGGGTGTTGCCGCCCAGACCGAACCCGTACAGCACCTGCATGTTGTCGACGCCGGGCACCAGCTGCTGCGTGTTCCAGGCGCCGTTGACCAGGACGGCCTGGTAGAGCGCGCTCTGGCCGCCGTCACCGCGACCGACGAAATAGGCCGCCTGCCGCAGCGGCACGAACTGGGTGCCGGCCTGATAGACCGGGTTGACCTGGGTGGACTTGTTGCCGCTGCCAGACACCGTGACCGGATTGGCGATGCGCGCCGCACCACTCGTCGTGGTGGTCATCACCGGCAGGAAGACCGAGCTCTTGGCGCAGTCGGAGATGGCCGCCGCGCTGACCTGCACATCGATATTCTGGTGGTTGACGTCGGTGAACTGGATCGGGGTGGTCGCCGTGGAGCCCTTGTTGTAGACGGTGAAGGTATTGGGCGCCGTGGCCTGGGTCACGATCGGCACGCCCATCGGATGCGTGCCCGGCACCTCGCCGTTGAGGATCAGGATATCGCTGCCCTTCTCGGCCAGACCCGAAAAGCTGGCGTCCAGCGACGGATTCCAGTCGGTGGCCGCCGTGCTGTTGGCGACGTTGAGCGCGGTGTAGGTATAGCTGCCGGCCGAGGTGCCGCTGACACCGGTGCCGCTGGCGTCATAGCCGAACACCGGCGCGGAGAAGTCGCCGGGGCTGAACACCCAGGGCGTGGCCGCGGTCGTGAATACCACCTCGCTGCGGCTGGTGGCCAGGGTGCCGCAGCCGGTGAACCCGGCGCCGCGGATCGCCGGCGACAGGATCGCCGACAGCGCGTTGTCGGCATTCTGGATCGCGCCCTGCGACGAGGCGGTGCTGTACACCTGCCGCTGGGCGATGAAGACGGTGGCGAGACCGGCCAGCACGATCAGGCCGATCGCCACCGCGACCATCATCTCGACCAGGGTGAAGCCGCGGCTGGGTCGCATCACATCACCGTCGTCAGTTGATAGGCCGACAGGCCACCGGAGTAATGGCTGTAACCGACCGGTACCGTCGAGGACCCGGCCGGCAGCGCGGTCGCCTCGATCGCCTGCTGGGCAGGCGCGTCGCTCCAGGTCACGGTGACCGTCACCGTGGTCTGGTTGTTGGCCGTGCTGGTCACGATCTTGCCCTTGCCCGCGGGCAATTGCTGCAGGGTGTTGCCCCACTGGCTGGTATCGCAGGTCGCGATCTGCTTGGGTGATTGCACCGTGGTGCCGAGACAGCCGGTCGTCACGCCCGTGGTGTAGGTGCCGTCATAGTAGCCAGCCTGTGTCCCGGCCAGATTGGAGCGCATGCGGTCGAGCACGTCGGAGGCATCCTGCACCGCCTGCTGCTGCAGATAGCTCGACGCGTTGGCCTTGTGGACCGTGATCAGCAGCGCCGCCACGCCGAGCATGCCCAGCGAGATGATCACGATGGCCACCAGCACCTCGAGCAGGGTGAAACCGGACTGACGACGCGACATGATGCGGATCCTCACGGACAACTGGTGATCGCGGCACCGCCGGGTGCCTGACCGCGGGTCGAGGAGGCCTGGACGAAGCCGGTCGGATTGACCTCCACCGCGCGGGCATAGGTCGGGCCGCGGTCGTCGCAGACCACCAGGGTGTCACTGCCGGTGACCAGTCCGCGCCCGGAAAACAGCATCGACGTGCTGCCACCCTGGGCGGAGATCGTGAGGTTGTTGCCTCCTGGCACGATCTGGGTCGACAGGATCACCGAGGCAGCGGGGGCCGGCGGCTGGATCGAAACCATCCACGCCGATCCGTTGGCGGCCGAGCCCCAGCTGGTGGCGCACGCCGTTCCCGCGGGCTGGCCCGGGCTCGCGGGCGGCGCCACCGGACAGACCTTGACCGTGACATCGCGGCTGAGCGCCGTGTTGCGCGCGGCGTTGAAGGAGTTCATCAGCGAATCGACGACGCCGTTCTGGCGACTGTTCTGGATCAGGGTGTGGAAATTGGGTACGGCTAGCGCCAGCAGGATCGCGACGATCACCAGGGTGACCATCAGCTCGACCAGGGTGAAACCGCGGATGCGTCGTGCCCCCATGCCCTGCCCCTTGCCGCGGCCCGTCGGCCACGTGTGCGAGGTCACCATCACCGGCTGCGCAACGACAAGCCAGAGATGCCGGACCGGCGGCAGCGAACCGCCGATGGACGGCGCACGGGAACCCCTGTTGCAGCGCCGCGGGCGACGGCCGCCGCCGGCAGGCGCCAGTCAGCCGGCGGTGCGCAATTCGCGCGGCAGCGCGAAGGTGACGTCCTCGGGCTCGCCATCGAGCTCGCGCACGTCATCGGCGCCCGCTGCGCGCAGGCGTTCGGTCACCGCCCGCACCAGCGCCTCGGGCGCCGAGGCACCGGCGGTCAGGCCGATGCGGGTTGCGCCGGCCAGCCACACCGGCTCGATCGCCCCGGGGCCGTCGATCAGATAGGCCGGCACACCCTGCTTGGCCGCCAGCTCGCGCAGGCGATTGGAGTTGGAACTGTTCGCCGAGCCCACCACCAGCACCACGTCCGCGGACTCCGCCAGCCGGCGCACGGCATCCTGGCGGTTCTGGGTGGCGTAGCAGATGTCGTCCTTGCGCGGGCCCTCGATCGCCGGAAACCGCTGCCGCAGCGCGTCGATGATGGCGCGGGTGTCGTCCACCGAAAGCGTGGTCTGGGTGACGTAGGCCAGCCGCCCGGGGTCATGCGGCGCCAGCCCGGCGACGTCGGCGAGCGATTCGATCAGATGGATGCGCCCGGGATTGCGCGCATCCCACTGGCCCATGGTGCCCTCGACCTCGGGATGGCCGGCGTGGCCGATCAGCACCACGTCAAGGCCGGCGCGGCCCAGTCGCGCGACCTCCATGTGCACCTTGGTCACCAGCGGACAGGTCGCGTCGAACACCTTGAGCGCGCGCTGCGCCGCCTCGCCGCGCACCGCCTGGGATACGCCGTGCGCGCTGAAGATCACGGTGGCGCCGTCGGGCACCTCGGTCAGTTCCTCGACGAACACCGCGCCGCGGCGCTTGAGACCCTCGACCACGTAGCGGTTGTGCACCACCTCGTGACGCACATAGATCGGCGCGCCGTAGGATTCCAGCGCGCGTTCGACAATGGCGATGGCACGATCGACGCCGGCGCAGAAGCCGCGCGGATTGGCAAGCAGAACCTGCATGGAGGCGCCTTGAGGGATGGCGGATTCTACGCCGTGTTCACTGCGTATGCCGGGTCCGGGCGCCGAGGCCGAACACGATCAGCAGCACCGCGCCGACACTGATCGCCGAATCGGCGAGATTGAACGCCGGCCACGACCAGTGCTTCCAGTACACCAGGATGAAGTCGATCACGTGACCGCGGTAGACGCGGTCGATCAGGTTGCCCAGAGCACCGCCGATCACCAGCGACAAGGGCAGCGCGGTGCGCCAGTCGCGACGCGGCGTACGTGCCAGCCAGACCGCCAGCGCGGCGCTGATGACGACCGCCAGCAGGGTGAACAGCCAGCGCTGCCAGCCATCGTCACCCGCCAGCAGGCTGAAGGCGGCGCCGGTATTGAACGCCAGCGTCCAGTCGAGCAGGTGCGGGATCACCGTGCGCTTCTCGAACGGCAGCAGTTCGTTCATCACGATCATCTTGGTGATCTGGTCCATCACGATCACCGCAAAGGACAGCCACAACCAGCTCAGCGCATCGGGTTTCGGACGATTCATCGGGTACTGCTCCAGGGATCGACTCGGTTCAGACCGCGCCGGGGCGAAAGGATTCCGTTGCCTTGCCGGATCCCGCACGCTCAGAAATGGCGCCGATCCTCGCCCGCGCCGTCCACGTTCGCGATGCAGCGCCCGCACAGGCCGGGATGCGCGGCATGGCGACCGACGTCGGCGCGGTGATGCCAGCAGCGCACGCATTTGGGTGCCTCGCTGCGGCGAACCTCGGTCCACACCTGCTGGTCGTCGATGCGCAGGCCGCTGGCGGTGGCGCGTTCGGGTCTTTCCGCGATCGGACGCAATGCAAAGTCCGAGGTGATGAAGAAAAAGCGCAGCTCGTCCGCCACGCCGGCATAGCGCCGGATGAAAGCATCGTCGGCGAAGACATCAACCGCGACGTCGAGCGAGGCGCCGACCTCCTTCAACGCGCGCATGGATTCGATCTCGCCACCGATACGGGTGCGAAGTGCCAGCAGATCCGCCCAGAACGGCGCGTCGGTGGCCTCCCTTGATGCGCCCTCGAGACCCGCATACCAGGTTTCAAAAAGCACCGACTCACCGCGCGCGCCGGGCAGGGATGCCCCAGTGTCGCGGGCGCAGGATGCGCCAGAGCGACCGCCGGGCAGGGATGCCCCAGTGTCGCGGGCGCAGGATGCGCCAGAGCGACCGCCGGGGAGGTGCTCCCAGATCTCCTCGGCGGTGAAGCTCAGGATCGGGGCCAGCCAGCGCACCATCGCCTCGAGGATGCGGAACATCGCGCTCTGCGCGCTGCGCCGGCCGCGGCTGTCGGCCGGCATCGTGTACAGGCGGTCCTTGGTGATGTCGAGATACAGCGCACCGAGCTCGTTGGTGCAGAAGTTCTGCACGCGCTGCACCACGTCGGGGAAGTCGTAACGCTCGTAGGCCGCGGCGATCGCGCGTTGCAGATCGGCCGCCTGCGCGATCGCCCACTGGTCCAGCAGCAGGCACTCGCCGACCGGCAGCAGGTGCCGCGCCGGATCGAAGCCGTCGAGGTTGGCCAGCAGGAACCGGCTGGTGTTGCGGATGCGCCGGTAGCTGTCGGTGACCCGCTGCAGGATCTGCTCCGAGAGCGACATCTCGTTGCGGTAGTCGGCCGACGCGATCCACAGGCGCAGGATGTCGGCGCCGAGCCGGTTCATCACGTCCTGCGGCTCGATGCCGTTGCCCAGCGACTTCGACATCTTGCGGCCCTGCGCGTCGACGGTGAAGCCGTGCGTCAGCACCTGGTCGTAGGGCGCGTGGCCGGTCATCGCGGCGCGTGTCAGCAGCGAGGACTGGAACCAGCCGCGGTGCTGGTCCGAACCCTCGAGGTACATCACCCGGTAGTCGGCCTGATCGCCGCGCGCCAGCCCGGGCCGTGCATCGACCACGCAAAAATGGCTGACGCCGGAATCGAACCAGACGTCGAGCACGTCGCTGACTTTCTCGTAGCGATCGGCCTCGTCACCGAGCAGCTCGCGTGCATCCAGCGTCGCCCAGGCATCGATGCCGCCCTGCTCGACGCGCCGCGCCACCTGTTCCAGCAGCTCGACCGAGCGCGGATGCGGATCGCCCGTCGCCTTGTCGGCGAACAGTGCGATCGGCACGCCCCAGGTGCGCTGGCGCGAGATGCACCAGTCGGGCCGACCGGCGACCATGCCGTGGATGCGCGCCGCGCCCCATTCCGGGAACCACTGCACATCGTTGGCGATGGCGGCCAGCGCGTCGCGGCGCAGCCCGGCCGTGTCCATGCCGATGAACCACTGCGGCGTGGCGCGGAAGATCACCGGCGTGCGGTGCCGCCAGCAGTGCGGATAACTGTGGCGCAGGATCGCATGCGCCAGCAGCACGCCGCGCTCGCGCAGGGTCTCGACGATGGTGGCGTTGGCCTTCCAGACATGCTGGCCGGCGAACAGCCCGGTGTCGGGCAGGAACACGCCGCGGCCGTCCACCGGATTCATCACCGGCAGGCCATACAGCCGGCCCACCGCGAAATCCTCCTGGCCGTGGCCCGGGGCGGTGTGCACGGCGCCGGTGCCGTCCTCGGCCGACACGTGATCGCCCAGCACGATCGGTACTTCGCGCGCGTAAAACGGGTGACGCAACCGGGTCAGCTCCGCGCCGGGCTGACCCGTGATCGCGGATCCCGGCGCGCGTCCCAGCACCACCGCTTGCGTCACGCCATAGCGCGCCAGCGCCGGGTCCACCAGCGCCGCTGCGATCACCAGCAGGACGCGGCGACCCGCGCGCGGCGGCCCTTCGACCAGGGCGTAATCGAGGCCGGCATTCAGCGCCACTGCCTGATTGGCCGGCAGCGTCCAAGGCGTGGTCGTCCAGATCGGCACGGCGACGATGGCGTCGCCGGCCTCGACGCGGAACTTCGCCGCCAGCGCCACGGGATCGATCGCATCGAAGGCCACGTCGATCGCCGGCGAGTCCTTGTCCTGGTACTCGATCTCGGCCTCGGCCAGTGCCGAGCCGCAGTCGAAGCACCAGTGCACCGGCTTGAAACCGCGGGTGACGTGGCCGCGCTCGACGATGCGCGCCAGCGCCCGCAGCATGTCGGCCTCGTAGCCGAAATCCATGGTGCGATACGGATGCTCCCAGTCGCCGAGCACGCCGAGGCGCTTGAAGTCGGCACGCTGCAGGTCGATCTGGGCGGCGGCGTATTCGCGGCACTTCTGGCGGAACGCCGCGGCATCGAGCTTGTCGCCGGCCTTGCCGTATTTCTTCTCGACCGCGATCTCGATCGGCAGGCCGTGGCAATCCCAGCCCGGCACGTAGGGCGCGCGGTAGCCGGCCAGCAGCTTCGACTTGACCACCACGTCCTTGAGGATCTTGTTGACCGCATGGCCGAGGTGGATCGCGCCGTTGGCGTAGGGCGGGCCGTCATGCAGGATGAAGACCTTGTCGCGCGCGGCCGTCCTTTCCTGGATCTGGTCGTAGCGCCCGACCCGCTCCCACTCCGCCAGCCACGCCGGCTCGCGCCTGGGCAGATCGCCGCGCATCGGGAAATCGGTCTGGGGCAATTGCAGGGTGGCTTTGTAATCCATGCTCACGGCGGGGACTCAGGCGGAAACGGAAAGGGGGACGCCAAGGATCGCGCGTGCGGCGGCGGCATCACGATGCATCTGCGCGGTCATGACGTCGAGGCTGGCGAATTTTTCCTCGTCGCGCAATTTGGCGACGAACTCGACCGCGAGGCGACGCCCGTAGAGATCGCCATCGAAATCGAACAGATGCACCTCGAGCAACGGCTCGCGACCGCCGATGGTCGGCCGCAACCCGAGACTGGCAACGCCGGGCAGGGATGCCCCCGTGTCGCGGTCGCAGGACGCGCCGGAGCGACCGCCGGGCAGGGATGCCCCAGTGTCGCGGTCGCAGGACGCGCTGGAGCGACCGCCGGGTGGCGCAGGAGCATCGACCCCCTGCACGCGCACCGCGAAAATGCCCTGCACCGGACTGACGCGACGGCCAAGGCGGATGTTGGCGGTCGGATAACCCAGCGTGCGGCCGAGCTGCTGGCCGCGCACCACGCGACCACCGATCGCGAACGTTCGTCCCAGCTGGCGCGCGGCGTCGGCGAACGCGCCGGCCGCCAGCGCCGCGCGGATCGCGCTGCTCGACACCCGCTCGCCGGCGTCGTGCTGGGTATCGAACACGCGGGTGGCGAAACCGGCCTCGCCCCCCAGGCGTTCGAGCAGGGCGACATCGCCGCGGCGGGCATGGCCGAAACGGAAGTCGGCGCCCACCCAGACCTCGCGCGCGCCCGCGCGCCGCACCAGCACGTCACGCACGAAATCCTCGGCGCTCATCGCCGCCAGCTCGGCGTTGAAGCGCAGCAGCAGCGCGCGCGTCATGCCGGCCGCACCCAGGCCATCGAGCTTGTCGCGCACCGACCCCAGGCGCGGCAGCGGTTCGCGCGCAAAGAACGCGCGCGGCAGCGGCTCGAAGCTGATCACCAGCGGCGACAGGGCTTGCGCGTGCGCGCGCTCGCGCACGCGCGCCAGCAGCGCGGCATGGCCGCGGTGCAGGCCGTCGAAGGCGCCCACGGCCAGCACGCTGCCGCCGGGGGCCAGACAGGGCCCAGCGGCGTCACGGGAAACACTCATCATCACGCGAGTATAGCCACGGCACTGGCGCTCAAGCCTCGTGCAGCTCGCGCAGACGGAAACCGAGCGCGAACAGCACGGCGAGATAGGCCAGCGACGATCCGGCCAGCAGTGCGGCCAGCCGGCCGATGCGCAGCCACGCGCTGTCGTGGGTCCAGTCCGGCCAGTACCACCGGCCAGCCAGCAATATCGCCGCCATCATCGCGATGGCCGCGCCCAGGCGCAGCAGGTTGCGGCCCCATCCCGGCTGTGCCGCATAGACCCCGGCGCGACGCAGCGCCAGCCACAGCTGGGCGAGATTGAGGTAACCGGCCAGTGCGCTGGCCAGGCCCAGCGCCATGTGCAGGCCGGGCACGCGCGCCAGCCCGTCCAGCCAGCCATGGGCAAGATCAGCCGGCGTATGCCAATGCCAGAACAGCAGGCCGACGAAAACCACGTTGAGCACCATGTTGACCGTCATCGACACCACCGCTGCGCGCACCGGCGTCTTCGTGTCCTGGCGCGCGTAGAACGCCGGCGCCAGCACCTTGACGAGTGCGAATGCCGGCAGGCCCAGGCTGAGCGTGGTCAGCGAGAGCGTCGCCATCTCGGTATCGAACGGGGTGAAGCGGCCGTGCTGGAACAGGGTCGCGATCATCGGCTTGGCCAGCAGCACCAGCGCCACCGCCGCCGGCAGCGCGATCAGCAGCGCGGTGCGGATGCCCCAGTCCAGCGCGCGCCTGAAACCCTCGGTATCGGTCACGACGTGGTGGCGTGCCAGGCTGGGCAGGATCACCGTGCCCAGCGCGACGCCGAACACCCCCAGCGGAAACTCCATCAGCCGGTCCGACTGCGCCAGCCAGGTCTGCGAGCCGGCGATCAGGAACGAGGCGATCAGGGTGTCCAGCAGCAGGTTGACCTGCGCCACCGACGAGCCGAACAGGGTCGGCAGCATCAGCCGGAGGATCTTCTGCACATCCGGGTGGCGCCAGCCCCAGCGCGGCACATGCAGCAAGCCCAGCTTGCGCAGGGCGGGCAGCTGCACCGCGAGCTGCAGCACGCCGGCCAGCAGGATCGCCCAGGCCAGCGCGGTGATCGGTACCGCCAGATGCGGCGCCAGCCACAGCGCTCCGGCGATCATGCACAGGTTGAGGATCACGGGCGTCAGCGCCGGCAGCGCGAACTTGTGGTACGCGTTGAGCACGCCACCGGCCAGCGCGGTCAGCGACACGAACAGCAGGAACGGAAAGGTGATCCGCAACAGGTCCGTGGTCAGCGCGAAGCGCAGCGGGTCGCTGACGATGCCGGGCGCGAACAGCCGCGTCATCCAGGATGCCCCGAACACGCCGAGCGCGGTGACCAGCAGCAGGATGCCGCCAAGGGTGCCGGCCGCGCGCGCCACCAGCGCCTGCAGCGCGGCCTCGTCGCCGCGCTGCTTGACCTCGGTGAACACCGGCACGAAGGCCAGCGAGAAGGCGCCTTCGGCGAACAGCCGGCGCAGGAAATTGGGAATGCGAAACGCGACCCAGAATGCATCGGTATAGGCGTTGGCGCCGAACACGATGGCGATCACCGTCTCGCGCGCCAGCCCGAGTACGCGTGAGACGAAGGTCATCGAGCTGAAGGATGCCAGCCCGCGCAGCAGGCCCTGACGGGGAGCGCTCATGGCCACGGGACTCGCGGTGTGATGCCCGGAGCCCGGGGCTCAAGCGCCGGGACGCGGGACGCGCGACTCGGGATCCGGACGGGCAGCGTGCGCGGGGTGGCGAGGCAAGGTGCGGGCGATTCAGGCCGTCGGGCCTGGATCGTCCCGCGTCCGGCACCCCGGTTCTGGCTCGCCATTTCCCGCGTCCCGCGTCCCGTGTCCCGCGTCGCGCGTCCCGCTGTCACCGACACGTTGACCCGTACGCCGCGCTCCCGCATACTTTCCGTCTTTTCACCACCTGCGTTCGGAGTTTTCCCTTGGCCAACATCAAGTCCGCAAAGAAGCGCGCGCGCCAGTCCGAGCAGCGCCGCATGCGCAATGCCAGCGCGCGTTCCATGCTGCGCTCCACGATCAAGAAGGTCGTCAAGGCCCTCGAGGCCAAGGACAAGGCCGGCGCCGAGGCCGCCTACAAGGCCGCCGAGCCGGTGCTCGACCGCTACTCCAGCCGCGGCCTGGTGCACAAGAACAAGGCGGCACGCCACAAGAGCCGGCTGACCGCGCATATCCGCGCGCTCGGCTGAAACGGCCGAGGAGCGCGCAAAAAGGCCGGCTCGCGCCGGCTTTTTTGTGGCCCGCGTCCAGACACCCGCGGACCGTGGCAGCATCCCGACCGGTCGTCGAACCGCCTTCCCTCTCACGCCTCGCCCTCCGGGCGCATGCGCACGTCCGCGGCATCCGCCTCGGCGCGCTGCGTCGCCGCGCGCAATCCGTCGAGGAAGGTCTGGATCTTCAGGCAGACATCCCAGGTACCGCTGCGCGTGGCGGCCGAGACAACGAACCACGGCTCATGCCAGTCCAGCCCGCGCACCACCTCGTGCGCCCGGGCCTGCGCCTCCTCGGGCGTCAGCAGGTCCGCCTTGTTCAGCACCAGCCAGCGTGGCCGCTGCGCCAGTGCGGCGTCGAACCGCTGCAATTCGCGCTCGATCGTTCGCACCTGTGCGACCGGCTCGACACCGTCGAGCGGCAGCAGATCGACCACGTGCAGCAGCAGCCGGGTACGCGCCAGATGCTTGAGAAACCGGATGCCCAGCCCCGCGCCCTCGGCGGCGCCCTCGATCAGGCCGGGAATGTCGGCGATCACGAAGCTGCGGTCGGTTTCGATGCGCACCACGCCCAGATGCGGCTGCAGCGTGGTGAAGGGGTAATCGGCCACCCGCGGCGTGGCCGCGGACACCGCGCGGATGAAGGTGGACTTGCCGGCGTTCGGGAAGCCGAGCAGGCCGACGTCGGCCAGCAGTTTCAGCTCCAGCCGCAGCTCGCGAGCCTCGCCAGGCGTCCCCGGCGTGGCCTTGCGTGGCGCGCGGTTGGTCGAGCTCTTGAACTTCTCGTTGCCGCGCCCGCCGTAACCGCCCTCGGCCACTTTCAGGCGCTGCCCGTGGCTGGTGAGGTCGCCGATGGTTTCGCCGGTGTCGAGATTGGTGATCACGGTGCCGACCGGCACCCGGATCACGCAATCCTCGCCGCCGCGACCCGACATCTGGCTGCCCATGCCGTTCTGACCGCGCTGGGCGCGAAACTGGCGCTGGTGACGGAAGTCGATCAGGGTATTCAGTCCCTCGTCGGCCAGCAGCCACACCGAGCCGCCGTCACCGCCATCGCCGCCATCGGGGCCACCCAGCGGAATGAACTTCTCGCGGCGAAAGCTGATGCAACCGTTGCCGCCGTCACCAGCCTGCACGCGGATGGATGCTTCGTCGACGAATTTCATGCGGGCGGCCAGTGAAGGGGAACGACGACGGCGCAAGGATAATCAGTCCGCGGACTGCGCGTCCCGCGCAACCCGGACCCTGTCGGCAGCAAGCAAGGAACCTGGTCCGCAAAGGTCGCCCAACACGCGAAGATTGAAAACCCGGCGCGCTTCGCGTCCTTGGCGGACCCATGCGCCTCGGGCGCCGACTATCCCGCCCCTTGCAGGAAACAAAGAGCCCCGCGCGAGGCGGGGCCCGGGCGCAATCGGGGCGGACGCGGGTCAGCCCGGGATCACGCTGACGTAGCGGCGGCTCTTGGGCCCGCGGACCTTGAACTCGACCACGCCATCCTTGAGCGCGAACAGCGTGTAGTCGCGTCCGCAGCCGACGTTCGTGCCCGGATGGAACTGGGTGCCGCGCTGGCGCAGGATGATGTTGCCGGGTTCGACGGCCTGGCCGCCGTAGATCTTGACGCCCAGGTACTTGGGATTGGAATCGCGACCGTTGCGGGTGGAACCGCCTGCCTTTTTGTGTGCCATGACGTATTACCTCCGCACCGCGCTCAGGCGCTGATGCCGGTGATTTCGACTTCGGTGTAGTGCTGCCGGTGGCCCATCTGCTTGCGATAGTGCTTGCGGCGGCGGAATTTGACGATGCGAACTTTGTCGGCGCGACCGTGGGCACGCACCTTCGCGCTGACCACGGCACCGGCGACCAGCGGCGCGCCTACCTGGATGGACTCGCCCTCGCCGACCAGCAGGACCTGGTCGAAACGGATGGTGCTGTCCACTTCGGCGTCCAGCAGTTCCACGCGCAGGACTTCGCCCTGCATCACGCGGTACTGCTTGCCGCCGGTCTTGATGACTGCGTACATGGGGGCCTCTTGTGTCGTTCTTCTGGGAGGTAAAGCCTTGAAATAGTAACGGGAGCGGCGGTGGCGGGTCAAATCCGGGCAGCCCGCGGCGACGGGCCGCGCCGGAACCGGGTTCCGCGGGCCGCCGCTTGTGCCGTCGACGCCCTGCCCACATCCTTGCGGTTGATATAGCCGACCCCTTTGCCGCCGAGGTCATGCCTACCGATGGACACGATCCGCATCCGCGGCGCGCGCACGCACAATCTCAAGAACATCGACCTCGACCTGCCGCGCGACAGCCTGATCGTGATCACCGGGCTGTCCGGTTCGGGCAAGACCTCGCTGGCCTTCGACACCCTTTACGCCGAGGGCCAGCGCCGCTACGTCGAGTCGCTGTCGTCGTACGCGCGCCAGTTCCTGTCGCTGATGGAGAAGCCGGACGTCGATCACATCGAGGGCCTGTCGCCGGCGATCTCGATCGAGCAGAAATCCACCTCGCACAACCCGCGTTCGACCGTCGGCACCATCACCGAGGTGCACGACTACCTGCGCCTGCTGTTCGCGCGCATCGGCACCCCGCACTGCCCCGACCACGGTGTGCCGCTGGCGGCGCAGACGGTCAGCCAGATGGTCGACGCGACGCTGGCGCTGGATCCCGAGCGGCGCCTGATGCTGCTGGCGCCGATCGTGCGCGAGCGCAAGGGCGAGCATGTGCAGGTCTTCGAGCAGCTGCGCGCGCAGGGCTTCGTGCGCGCCCGCGTCGACGGCACGGTGCTCGATCTGGACACAGTGCCGGCGCTGGCCCTGCGCCAGAAACACACCATCGAGGTCGTGATCGACCGCTTCCGCCCCAAGCCGGAACTCAAGCAGCGTCTGGCGGAGTCGTTCGAGACCTGCCTGCGCCTGGGCGAAGGACTGGCGATCGTCGCCGACCTCGGACGACGCAGCCGCCCCGCCGCTGCTGTTCTCCTCGCGCTTCTCCTGCCCGCTCGTGCGACTACTCGCTGCCGGAGCTGGAACCGCGACTGTTCTCGTTCAACTCGCCGGTCGGCGCCTGTCCGCGCTGCGACGGCCTCGGCGTCACCACGTTCTTCGATCCGGCGCGCGTGGTGCCGCATCCGGAGCTGTCGCTGGCAAGCGGCGCGGTGCGCGGCTGGGACCGTCGCAACGCGCACTATCTTCCAGATGATCCTGGCGCTCGCCAAGCACTATGCCTTCGATCCGGAGACCCCCTGGCAGGAGCTGCCGGCGCGGATTCGCGACACGGTGCTGTCCGGTTCGGGCGAGGACGAGATCGCGTTCCGCTACCTCAGCGAGCGCGGGACGACGGTCACCCGCAAACACCGCTTCGAGGGCATCGTGCCCAACCTCGAACGCCGCTACCGCGAAACCGAATCGGGCGCCGTGCGCGAGGAGCTGGCGCGCTACATCAGCGAGCGCGCCTGCCCCGACTGCGGCGGCGCACGGCTCAACCGCTCGGCGCGCCACGTCACCGTCGCCGCGCGCACCCTGCCGGATCTGGCGGCGCTTCCGATCGGCGATGCGCTGGGGTTCTTCGACACGCTGACGCTGCCGGGCTGGCGCGGCGAGATCGCCGCGCGCATCGTCAAGGAGATCCGCGAACGGCTGACGTTCCTGGTCGACGTCGGCCTCGAGTATCTGACCCTCGACCGCAAGGCCGATTCGCTGTCCGGCGGCGAGGCGCAGCGCATCCGCCTGGCCAGCCAGATCGGCGCCGGGCTGGTCGGCGTGATGTACGTGCTCGACGAGCCCTCGATCGGTCTGCACCAGCGCGACAACGAGCGCCTGCTGGGCACGCTGCGGCGCCTGCGCGATCTGGGCAACACCGTGATCGTGGTCGAGCACGACGAGGACGCGATCCGCGCCGCCGACCATATCCTCGACATCGGCCCCGGCGCCGGCGTGCACGGCGGCGAGATCGTCGCCCAGGGCACGCTGGCCGACGTGCTGGCCGCGCCGCGTTCGCTGACCGGGCAGTACCTGACCGGCGCCCGCCGCATCGAGGTGCCGCAGCAGCGCCGCGCGCCGCAGCGCGGGCGCTGGCTGAAGCTCCATGGTGCCAGCGGCAACAACCTGCTGGACGTCGATCTCGAGATTCCGGCCGCGCTGTTCACCTGCGTCACCGGCGTCTCGGGCTCGGGCAAGTCCACCCTGATCAACGACACCCTCTACCGCCACGCGGCCGCCGTGCTCAACGGCGCCGGCACGCAGGCGGCCTCGTTCAGGAGCATCGAGGGACTGGATCTGTTCGACAAGGTCGTCGACATCGACCAGTCGCCGATCGGCCGCACGCCGCGCTGCAACCCCGCCACCTACACCGGCCTGTTCACGCCGCTGCGCGAGCTGTTCGCGCAGGTGCCCGAGGCGCGCGCGCGCGGTTACGAGGCCGGACGCTTCAGCTTCAACGTGCGCGGCGGCCGCTGCGAGGCCTGCGAAGGCGACGGCCTGATCAAGGTCGAGATGCACTTCCTGCCCGACGTCTACGTGCCTTGCGACGTCTGCCACGGCAAGCGCTACAACCGCGAGACGCTGGAGATCACCTACAAGGGCCATACCATCGCCGACGTCCTGGCGCTGACGGTCGAGGACGCGCTGAAGCTGTTCCAGCCGGTGCCGACGCTGGCGCGCAAGCTCGAGACCCTGCTCGCGGTCGGACTCGGCTACCTGCAAGCTGGGTCAGAGCGCGACCACGCTGTCGGGCGGCGAAGCCCAGCGCGTCAAGCTGTCGCGCGAGCTGTCGCGCCGCGACACCGGCAACACCCTGTACATCCTCGACGAGCCGACCACCGGTCTGCACTTCCACGACATCGAGCAGCTGCTGGACGTCCTGCACCAGCTGGTCGACCAGGGCAACACGGTGGTGGTGATCGAGCACAACCTCGACGTGATCAAGACCGCCGACTGGGTCGTCGATCTCGGCCCCGAGGGCGGCGGCGGCGGCGGGCGCATCGTCGCGGCGGGCACGCCGGAGCAGATCGCCGCCGCACCGGACTCGCATACCGGACGCTTCCTCGCGCGCGTTCTGGAGCCGGCGAAACCGGCGCGCCGGAAGCAACGCGCATGAGCGCTCCGCGCAAGCCGCGCGCTCCACGCCCGCGGCCCGCGACGGCACAGCCCGCCGTGGCGACAGCCCCCCGAACCGGCGCCTGCGCCGATCCGCGACCGCTGTTCGTGGCCGCCATCGCGGTGCGCTGGCGCGACCTCGACGCGTTCAATCACGTCAACAATTCAACCTTTCTCACCTACCTCGAGGAAGCGCGCCTGCAGTGGCTGGCCAGCGTGCCGGGGCCGTGGTTCGACGAACACGCGATGCCGGTGCTGGCCGCCAGCTCGCTCAACTACCGCGCACCGGTCGGCTGGCCGGGTGCGCTGCGGGTGGAGCTGGCGCGTGGGCGACTCGGCGGCAGCTCGCTGACGCTTGCCCACCGCGTCGTCGACGCCGCCGACGCGACACGCCTGTACTGTGACGGCGAGGTGGTGATGGTGTGGATGGACCCGGCATCCGGCCGCAGCGTGCCGCTGCCGCAGGCCATCCGCGACGCCTGCGCCGGCTAACCCGCCGCGCCCCGTCGGCCACGGTTCCGGGAGGCGCGGTGCCGGATCATCCGCGTCCGCTCCGCGCTGGCTATGATCGCCCGTGTCCTTCACGGAGATCCGCCATGCGCCGCGAACCGCTCGCCGTTGCCCTGCTCGCGCTGATCTCGACCGCGGCCGCTGCCTCCGGGCCGACGCTCACGCTCTACCCCGGCGCGGATGCCGGCGGCGGTTACGCCATCGTGCGCGAAACCCGCGACGTGCAGCTGCAGGGCGGCGCCGAGGTACTGCGCATTCCCGGTCTGCCGGTGCAGATGGATGCCGATGGCCTGCTGCCGGGCTTTCCGCGCGCCGCCGAGGCACGCATCGACTGGCAGCGCGTGCTGGCGCCCGGCGCGGGTGGCAGCGCCCAGCTCGACGCCCTGCTCGGCCGCAGCGTCTCGGTGCGCGGCCCGGACGGCCAGCCCCTGACCGCCGGCCTCCTGCTGCGGGTCGATGGCGACACCCTGACCCTGCGCGATGCCGCCGGTCAGCTTGAACTGGTGCGCCAGTGGAGCGCGGTCAGCCTCGGCGCCGGTGAACCGGCGCCGCGCGGGGCCACGCTCGAGATCGCACTGGGCGCGGCGCGTGCGGGCCGCTACCCGCTCACCCTCAGCTACCCGACCCGCGGCCTCGGCTGGCACGCGGCCTATACCGCCGATCTCGTGCCGGGCGCGGACTGCCGCATCGACTTCCGCGCCGCCGCCAGCCTGTCCAACCAGAGCGGCCGCGACTGGCACGATGCAGCCATCACCCTGCTCGCCGGCAAGCCGCAACTGGTGCAGCAGGCCCTGCCGATGATGCGTCTGGCGGCGGCTTCCATGGATGCAAACGCCACCAGCCTGCCCGCGCCGGGCACGATCGGCGATTACCGCGGCTTCGCGCTGCCGCAGCGCATCGACCTGCCCGACGGCAGCAGCACCCTCGTGCCGCTGTATGCGCCGACCACGCTGGCCTGCGCGCGCCGCTACGTCGCCACCATCGAGGGCCAGCGCGGCGTCTACCAGACGCCAGCGCTCGGGCCGCCGCAGCCGGGTGCACAGAACAGCCCGGTCGAAAGCCGGCTGGCCTTCAGCGCACCGCACGCGCTGCCCGCGGGCACCGTGCGCGTGTATGGCGTCGGCACCCGCGATCACCTCGAGCTGTTGGGCGCAGCGAACATCAATGACACGCCGCCCGACACCCGCGTCGATCTGACCCTGGGCGAGGCCTTCGATCTGCGCAGCACGCGCGAGGTCGAGGCGTTCACGGTCGACAAGGCCGCCGGCCACGCCGACGAGAGCTTCCGCGTGACCGTGCGCAATACCGGCGATGCCGCGCGCACCGTCATCCTGCGCGAATTCCCATGGCGCTGGCGCGCATGGACGCTGCTGACGTCCAGCGTGGCGCCGACGCAGCACAACGCCACACAACTCGATTTTTCGCTGCGTGTGCCGGCCAGGGGCCGTGCCGTGCTGACCTTCGCCCTGCGCTACGAACTGACCACCGGGAATCCCTGACGGGCCCGAACGCATCCGCTGGAATGACCGGTCGAAAAGGCCGACCCCACGCACAAAGCGAGAACTACCCATGCTTGAACGCATTGATCACGACCGTGGCATCCGCGAACTGCGCCTGGCGCGACCGCCGGTCAACGCCCTCGATCCGGGCCTGATCCGTGCCCTGCGCGAGGCGGTCGAGGCCGCGCCGCGCGAGGGTGCCGAGGCGCTGCTGCTCAGCGGCGCGCCCGGCCTGTTTTCGGCCGGTCTCGACGTGCCGGTATTGCTGCAGCTCGAGCGCCACGCGCTGGCGCCGGTGTGGCGCGACTTCTTCGGGTTGGCCGCCGCACTGGCCCGCTCGCCCATCCCCAGCGCGGCGGCGATCACCGGCCACAGCCCGGCGGGCGGCGCCGTGCTGGCAGTGCACTGCGATTACCGCGTCATGGCACGCGGACCGTATCGCATCGGACTCAATGAAGTGCAGGTCGGGTTGACGGTACCGGCCTGCATCCAGGCCGCGCTGGCGCGGCTGGTCGGCGCCTACCGCGCCGAACGCCTGCTGGTCGCCGGGTCCATGCTCGAGTCCGAAGCAGCGCTGGCGATCGGTTTCGTCGACGAGCTGGCCGACGTCGATTTCGTCGCAGCCCGCGCCCTGCACTGGCTCGCCGACCTGCTGGCGCTGCCGCGCAAGGCGATGCGCGAAACCCGCGCGCTGGCGCGCGCCGATCTCGCCGCCCTCTACGCGGATGCCGCACGGTTGCCGGTGGAGTCCTTCCTCGATGGCTGGTTCGCGCCGGAAACCCAGGTCGTGCTGAAAGCGCTGGTGGCCCAACTCAAGTCAGGCAAGCCACGCTAGGACTTCGTCATTTCGTCCGGCAAGCAGGCGCACGCCGCGTCGAGCCGTGCGGCATCGGGTTCGCGAGCGGGGCTCAACCGACCGCAGCCCCCGTCGCCACCGGCCGCTCGGGATCGCTGATCCAGCCGCTCCACGACGGCGCGAACAGCCGCGAGCCGGGCAGGCCGGCGTGCTCCATCGCCAGCAGGTTGTGGCAGGCGGTGACGCCGGAGCCGCACATGTGCACGACGGTCGCGGGGTCGCGTCCCGCCAGCAGATCCAGCCATTCCTCGCGCAGGTCGGCGGCCGGCTTGAAGCGGCCATCCTCCTCGAGGTTGTAGGCGAAAGGCCGATTGTGTGCGCCGGGGATGTGGCCGGCCTTGCTGTCGAGCGGCTCGACATCGCCGCGATAGCGCGGCGTCGCACGGGCGTCGAGCAGCAGCGCGTCGGCACGGGCTTGCTGCTGCAGCACCTGCTCGACGTACAGCACGCGGTCCGAGGGCCAGCGCAGCGCCGAGACCGGCGCGGCGGTCGGTGCCTCGGCCTGCGACTCGAGCGGAAATCCCGCGGCAACCCAGGCCTGGAAGCCGCCGTCGAGGACCGTCGCCGGCTGATCCAGCACGCGCAGCATCCACCACAGCCGGGCCGCCGCCAGGGCGCCGCCCATCGCGTCATAAGCGACCACCGGCAAACCCGGTCGCCAGCCCCAGCGCGCCAGGGTCGCGGCGAAAACGCCGGCATCGGGCAGCGGATGACGGCCCAGGCCTTTCTTGCCCAGGTCCGACAGGTCGCGATCGACGTTCGCATGCACCGCACCGGGCAGATGCGCCTGCGCCCAGGCGCGACGCCCGGCGTCGACATCGGTCAGGTCGTGGCGGCAGTCCACGATCAGGCAGGCACCGCGCGGCAAGGCGGCCAGCGTCTGGACATCGATCAACGTATTCGGCGGGTTCATCATCGTGCCATCCGTGCCATCAGATTCGACAGCATAGCGGCGGTCGCGCCCCAGATGCGGTGACCCTCCCCGGCATAGGGCTCGAACTCGTGGATCCGCCGCGTGCGGCCGCGATAATCCATCGCTACCGTATGCAGCCGCGCGGGATCGAGCAGAAACGCCAGCGGCACCTCGAAGACCTCGGCCACCTCGGCTGGATTGGGTCGCAGCGTGGCCGCGGCCTCGATGCGCGCGACGACCGGCGTCACGCAGTAACCGCTGATGGTGTCAAAGCAATCCAGGAACCCCAGCGGCTCGGCCGCCCGCGGGTCAAGCCCGATCTCCTCGGCGCTTTCGCGCAGCGCCGTGGCGACGGCATCCGCATCCCGCGCATCCACCCGTCCGCCGGGAAAGCTCACCTGCCCGGCATGCGTGCGCAGCCGATCATTGCGCCGGGTCAGGACCACGGTCGGTGCGGCACCGGTGCGGATGCCGACCAGAACCGCGGCCGGCGTACGCGGCCCGGGCCCGGGTCCGGGCCCCATCAGATCGGCGATTTCGTCATGGTTCCAGCCCGGCGGTTGCGGCGGCGCATGCAGCGGATGCAGCGCGCGCAGCAGCTCGGCCGACAGGGCGCTCACCGGCGCTCGCCGCGCAGCGGCAGCTGGCGCATGATGCGCAGGCGCTGCTCGTCGTCGAGTCCGGACCAGCGCGCGATCTCGTCACGACTGCGCAGGCAACCGAGGCAGTAACCGGCCGCATCGAGATGGCACACGCCGACACAGGGCGTCAGCGGCGGCAGGGGATCGGACTCCATCGCGCCAGTTTAGCCGAGCACCCGGCGAACCGACGCCGATCGGCCGCGCGCCGGCTGCCGGACGCTGCCCGCATCCGCTACCCTCGCCCGCATGCTCGCGCTCGCCACCCGCATGGTCCGTGATTACGGCAAGGTGCTGGCGAGCCTGCGCCCGGAGATCTACGGTCTGCCCGAATCGCTGCTGCCGCATCCGAGGGAGCGGCTGCGCGATGCGTTGCGCCTGCTGCTGACCAGCGTGCCGCTGGACCAGCCCGAGCTGCGCGAAGGCCTTCTGCGCGGCTATGTCTACTTGGCGCAGTTCGTGCCGGATGCCGAAGCCGCACTGATCGCGCGCGGCCAGGCGCTGCTGGGCGGCGTGGGCGGCAACGGCAACGAGGCCGAACCGGCGATGCGCGCGATCAACCGCATCAAGCTGGCGATGGAAGCCGCCCTGGAGGAGGCCGGCAGCCTGAAGCCGCCGGCCTGATGCCACACGTCAGTTCTTGACGTCGAGGATCTTCAGTTCGAACACCAGCGCCTCGTTGGGGCCGATGCGCGGCGGCTGCCCGGTCGCGCCGAAGGCCAGTTGCGGCGGCACATAGACCTGCCAGCGATCACCGACCACCATGCGCGGCAGGATCGCCTGCCAGCCCTTGATCATGTCCTTGACCTTGAACGTGACCGGCTTGCCGCGCGCGAACGAGCTGTCGAACTCCAGTCCGTTCATCAGCGAGGCGCGGTAGTGCAGAGTCACCGTCGAATCGAGTGTCGGATGCACGGTGCCGGTGCCTTGCTCGATCACCCGGTACTGGATGCCGTCGGGCAAGGTGACGATGCCGGGCTTGGTCCTGTTGGTCGCCAGGAACTGCTCGCTCTTCTGCAGATTGTCGGCGGCGAGCTTCTGGTAGGCCGCCATCGCCTGGCTGCGGATACGGGCCTGCAGCGCCATCAGCTGGCCCTGCATCACCGGCGCCGGCACCACGGGGGTGCGCCGCGCATAGGCGTCCTGCAGGCCGCGGATCACCTGATTCAGATCCACATCCATCTTGTTGTTGAGGAAATTGCTGCCGATCTGGAAACCGACCGCATACGACATCTTGGTTTTGTCGATCGCCGGCACTCGCTGCGCGGCGGGAGCGAGAGCAGGAGCGGGAGCGGCCGCCTGCTGGGCCCATGCCGGTCCGACCAGCAGCAGCGCCGACAATGCGGTGAGACGCGATAACCTCATGCCAAGTTCTCCATTGGGGATGACGCCATGGCGCGGCCGCGCCGCGCTGCACTCAGCCTAGAGTGCCGGGACCGGAAAAGGTTCCCGCGATTGCTACCATCAGCGGCTGATTCTTCAGCCTGGAGCCCTGCCATGGTCTTCCGCAACCTGCGCTGCGCCGACCGCGGCGGCGTGCGCACGATCACCGTCCATCGCCTGGACAAGCTCAACGCCCTCGACCGCGCCACCCTGGACGAACTGACGCAGGCCTTCCGGCAGGCACGCGCCGATGCCGGTGTGCGCGTGGTCGTGCTGACCGGTGCCGGCGACAAGGCGTTCGTGGCCGGCGCCGACATCGCCGCGATGAGCGAATTCGATGCCGCGCAGGCGCAGGCCTTCTCGCGCGCCGGGCAGGACCTGATGCTCACCATCGAGCAGCTCGGCAAGCCGGTGATCGCGCGCATCCAGGGCTATGCGCTGGGCGGCGGCATGGAGCTGGCGATGGCCTGCCATCTGCGGATCGCCGCGCGCCGCGCGCGCCTCGGCCAGCCGGAAATCAATCTCGGCCTGATTCCCGGCTTCGGGGGCACCCAGCGCCTGCTGCGCCTGGCCGGCCGCGGCGCCGCGCTGGAGTTGTGCCTGCTCGGCCAGCCGATCGACGCCGAACGCGCCCTCGCGCTGGGCCTCGTCACGCGGGTCGTCGACAACGACGCGCTGGACGCCGCGGTGGCGGAACTGGCCGACGGCCTCGCCAGCGCCGCGCCGCTGGCGCTGGCCGGCATCCTCGATGCCGTGAACACCGGCGGCGAGTGCGCGCTCGATCAGGGTCTGGCCTACGAAACGCAGACCTTCGCGCTGTGTTTTGCCAGCGCCGATCTGCGCGAAGGCACGCGCGCCTTCCTCGAACGCCGCAAGCCGGTGTTCAGCGGCCGCTGAAGTGCGCGCGACGGCGATCAGTGTCCGCCGCGGTACGCCAGTTCGCCCGCGGTGACGCGCAGCGGCAACCGGTTCTCGGGCGGCGGCAGCGGGCAGGTGGCGAACGCGGTGAAGGCGCACGGCGGGTTGTAGGCGCGGTTAAAATCGAGCACGACGCGGCCCTCGCGCGGTGCGTCCACGTACAGGAATCGCGCGGCGCCATAGGTCTCATGGCCGCTGGTGCGATCGGCGAAAACCACGAACAGGCGCGGGTCGCCGGGCGTCTCGAGGATCGGCAGCAGCGCGTAACGCTGGCCGTCGCGCTCGAACACGATGCGGCCCGGCACCACGTCGCGCTCGATCGTGCCGGCCTCGGTGGCCAGCTCGACGTGATGCACCGGATCGAACGCCTCGAAGCGCGCCTCGATCCGCCACGACGGATCGGTAGGGAACGCGTCGAGACCGCGGAAGGCCGTGCGCGTCGCCGCCGTGCTGTCCTTGATCCGCAGCGCCTTGCGCCCCGAGCGGTCCAGCAGGTGCAGGCTCACCGTCCCGAAGCGAACCGCCGAAGGCCGCGCGTCGAGATCATCGCGAAGCAGGGCCGAATGCACCGCTTCGCCATCAACCGTGGCGCCCACGTCGGGCGCGAGATCCAGCTGCACGCGGCCGTCAGCCGCCAGCGTGATCGTGCCGAGATGCGCCGGGCCGGCCGCCAGCACGATGGCGTTGTCGCGAGCACGACCCACGGTCTGCGTGCCCGGCTGCAGCCAATCGAAGCCGACCAGGGTCAGCCAGCCGTCGGCGGCGGTCAGCGCCTGCAGGCGCTGCTGGCGCCAGTGCGCGATCTGCTCGGGGTATGCCTCGTCGGCGGCGACAACGGTACCGGCACCACCGAGCATGGCGGCGGCAAACAGCAAGCGGGCCAGGGACATCGTCATTGTCTCCAGGGGTGATTCAGCGGCCGCGCAGAAACAGGCGATCGAGGTCGGCCAGCGCGAGCTGGGTCCAGGTCGGACGCCCGTGATTGCACTGGCCGCTGCGCTCGGTGACCTCCAGCTCACGCAGCAGCGCGTTCATCTCGGCAAGCCCGAGCCGGCGGCCGGCCCGCACCGAACCATGGCAGGCCATGGTCGCCAGCAGCTCGTTTTCGAGCTCCTCCAGCCGCCGCGAGCTGCCGTGCTCGGCCAGCTCGGCCAGCACGTCGCGCACCAGGGCAGCCACATCGGCGCCTTCGAGCAGGGACGGGATGCGATGCACACTGACACTCTCCGGGCCTGCGCGCGCCAGTTCCAGTCCCCACGCGGTCAGTGCATCGGCGTGCTCCTCGGCCGCGGCCGCCGCCCGCGCGCCGACCGCGACCGCCTGCGGCACCAGCAGCAGCTGTGAACGAAGCGAGGTGGTGGTGCGCCCCTGCTTCAGACGCTCGTACGTGATGCGCTCGTGCGCGGCGTGCATGTCCACCAGCACCAGTCCGTTGGTGTTTTCAGCGAGGATGTAGATGCCTTTGAGCTGGGCCAGCGCATAGCCCAGCGGCGGAAGCCCCTCCTCGCCGACGGCCGGCGTGGCGCCCGTCCGGGCCGTCGCGTCCACCATGGCGTGCGCGATCGTCAGTGGCTCGCCGAGCAGCGCCGCGTAGCCGGCCAGTGGCGCCTCGCGCACGGCCGCGCCGAAATCATGCTGCAGCGCCGGCGCCGCGCCCGGAGCCGCTCCCGCCGCGACCGGCGCGGCGCTCTCGGCGCGGCCGGCGCGGGTGCCGGCCACCGCGGCATGCAGGCTGCGAAACAGGAAATCGTGCACCAGGCGCTGCTCGCGAAAACGCACCTCGTGCTTGGCCGGATGGACATTGACATCCACCTGCGCCGCATCGAGATCGAGAAACAGCACATAAGCCGGATGGCGGCCATGGAACAGCACGTCGGCATAGGCCTGGCGCACCGCGTGCGCCACCGTGCGGTCACGCACCAGACGGCCGTTGACGAAGAAAACTGCTGGTCGGCCTGGGCACGTGTCGCGGTCGGCAACCCGATCCAGCCGGCCAGACGCAGGCCCGCGGCCTGCTGCTCGATCCGCAGGCAGTGGCCCGCGAATTCCGCGCCGAGCAGATCCGCGGCCCGCTGCAGTTGCGCCGACGCATCCGGCGCGGACCGCAGCATGCGCAGCGCGCGGCCGTTGTGGCTCAGGCGGAACTCCACCTCCGGTCGCGCCAGCGCCAGCGACTTCAGCAACTCGTCGATGTGCGCCAACTCGGTGCGCTCGGCGCGCAGGAACTTGCGCCGCGCCGGCACGTTGTAGAACAGGTCGCGCACCTCGACCGTGGTGCCGACCGCGTGCGCCGCCGGCCGCGGCGGCCGCGCCTCGCCGCCGTCGACCTCGAGCCGCAACGCGGTGTCCGCCGCACGCTCGCGCGAGACGATCGCGAAGCGCGCCACCGAGGCGATCGAGGCCAGCGCCTCGCCGCGAAAGCCCATGGTGCCGACGCGCTCCAGATCGTCGAAGCTGGCGATCTTGCTGGTGGCATGCGGCGCGACGGCCAGCGCCAGTTCGGCGGCGGCGATCCCGGCGCCATTGTCGCGCACGCGGATCAGGCGCGAGCCGCCCTCCTCGATCTCGACCTCGATGCGGTCGGCACCGGCGTCGAGGCTGTTCTCGACCAGCTCCTTGACCACCGATGCCGGGCGCTCGATCACCTCGCCGGCGGCGATCTGGTTGACCAGTGCGGGTGACAGCGGACGGATCGACGGCATGGAAGCAGGCCCGGGGCGAGCCGCTAGCTTAACGTCTGCGTTCGCTCAGTTGACCGGCGCTACCCGGTACCCGGATCCATCGGCCGCCAGCCGACCGGCCTGCGCATCATCCGCACGGGCGGTACGCAGGCGCTTTTCGGCGTTCAGCGCGTACCAGGTGCCCGGCGGCGGGGTGACCTCGAAATAGTTCTTGAGCCCGCCCAGCACCGCCCGGGCCAGCTTTTCGCGGTAGGCGGGGTCGCCCAGCCGGCGCGCATCGCTGGGGTCGGTGATGAAGGCGGTCTCGACCAGGATCGACGGCACGTCGGGCGAGCGCAACACGACGAAGTTGGCGCGCTCGACATGCGGCTTGTAGATCGGACCGATCCGCGCCAGCGACGTGAGCACGTCACGCGCCACGCGATGGCTGGCCTGCATGCTGGCGCCCTGCGACAGGTCCAGCAGAACCGAAGCCAGGGTCGGGCTCTTGTCGTTGAGCGAAACCCCGCCGACCAGCTCGGCGGAGGCGTTCTCGCTGTTGGCCAGCCAGCGCGCCGCCGTGCTCGAGGCGCCCTTGGTCGAGAGCACCCAGACCGAGGCCCCGCGGGTGTCGCAATCACCGGGACAGGCATTGGCGTGGATCGACACGAACAGGTCGGCCTTGTCCTTGCGGGCGATCGCGTAACGCTCCTGCAACGGCACGAAATAGTCGCCGTCGCGCGTCAGCACCGCCTTCATCCCCGGCTGGGCATTGATCAGCCGGGCCAGATCCTCGCCAACGGACAGGGTGACGTTTTTCTCCTCGAGGCCGCCGTAGCCGATCGCGCCGGTATCGTGGCCGCCGTGGCCGGGATCGATGGCGATCACGACCTTGCGCCCGATCGGCTCCGGCGGCAGTGCCGCCACCGCATGCGTGGGGCCGGCATCGAGATCAAGGACCAGCCGATAACCCTGATCACCCGTTGGCTGCAGCAGGAAACTGCGCGGCCGGGTCATCGCGTCCAGATCCAGCACCACGCGCGTACCGCCTGGGCCATGCGCGCCGGTGCGAACGTCTTTGAACAGGCCAAGACCGGCCGGCGCGCGAAAGCGGGCGGCGAGGCGGGCGTTGCTGAAATCCAGCACGATGCGATCGGGCTTGGCGAGCTGGAACAGGCGATAGTCGACCGAACCGCTCAGATCGAACACGGCACGCAGGCCACCGGCGGCGTCGGACACACGCAGTGCCTTGATTTCAACGCCGGCACCATCAGCCTGCGGCGCAGGCGCCGCCCTCGCCGCCAGGGCGAAAACGAGCATGAGCAAAGCGGTGCCGGCGCGAAGGGATCCCCACATGATCCGGATTCAAGCGCAAGCGACTTCGTTTTGCAAGCACTTTTTCCTTAAGAATCCGACTTCTGCAAGGCATTTGTCAGAAAGAACCTGAACGATGGCGCGGCATCGGTCGCGAACAACCGCGCGATCCTTCCGTCACCCGCCTGCTGCAGCACGATGCGCAGGTGCGGCGGCGGCAGCCGGCCGGCACCCCGCTGCGGCCATTCGATCAGGGTCAGCGATGCCGGTGCGTCGAGCGCATCCAGGCCCAGCCATTCCAGTTCGCCGGGGTCGGCGATGCGATACAGGTCGAGGTGCCAGACCGTGAGCGCGGGCAGTTCGTAGCGCTCAACCAGACTGTAGGTCGGGCTCTTGACGCGATCGTTGACACCCAGCGCGCGCAACAGGGCGCGCGCGAACGTGGTCTTGCCGCTGCCCAGCTCGCCCTCGAGATAGACGACCCCCCCGGCCGCCAGCGCCGGGGCCAGCCGTTGCGCCAGTCTCGCCGTCGCCGCCTCATCCGGCAGGTCGATGAGCACCGGCTCAGGCATCGGCGGCGCCGTTGAGCAGGGCCCGCAGCGGCATGAACAGGTCCGCGGCGCACAGGCCCCGTTCGCCACCGGCGCGCGCGGCCGCATCACCGGCGCGCGCATGCAGGCCGACGCCCAGGCAGGCCGCATCCCAGGGCACCAGACCTTGCGCCAGCAATGCCGCGATCACGCCGGTCAGCACGTCGCCCATGCCGCCCGCGGCCATACCGGGATTGCCCCAGGGGCACACCGCGACACGCCCCTGCGGATCGGCAATCAGGCTGCCCGCGCCCTTGAGCACGACCACCGCGCCATAACGCACGGCGAGCGCGCGCGCGGCGGCATAGCGGTCATCCGTCACCGCGGCGATGTCGGACCCGAGCAGACGCGCGGCCTCGCCCGGATGCGGCGTCAGTACCGCCGGCGTCGGCAGCGCGCGCGGGGCACGCGCCAGCAGGTTGAGGGCATCGGCGTCGACCACCAGCGGCCGGCCACTGGCCAGCGCAGCGGCGAACAGGCTCTCGCTCCAGCCGCCCTGTCCCAGTCCCGGACCCAGCGCCAGCACGCTGGCGTGCGCGAGCGGCGACTCCAGCGCCGCCGCGGTCTCGACCGCGTGCGCCATCAGTTCGGAGCGCGCGGCCTGCAGGGCAGGCACATGCGCGGCGCGGGTGGCCACGCTGACCAGGCCGGCACCCGATCGCAGCGCGGCTTCCGCGGCGAGGCGCGCCGCACCGCCCATGCCGTGATCACCGCCGATCACCAGCACGTGACCGAAGACGCCCTTGTGCGTGGCGCGATCGCGCGGCGGCAGCGCCGCGGCGGCGAGCAGCATTGCATCCGGTCGCTGCAGGGCGAGCCGCGCGTGCGGCAGATCCAGCGTCGCCAGCGTGCACACGCCGACGTGATCGGCGGCGCGCCCCGTATGCAGCCCACGCTTCCAGCCGACGAAGCACACGGTGGCCGCCGCGCGCACGGCCCGTCCGCGCGGCATGCCGGTATCGGCATCGAGTCCGGATGGCAGGTCCAGCGCCAGCACGCGCGACGCGTGTGGCTGCAGCGCGGCGATCCAGGTCGCCGCCGCACCGGCCGGTGCGCGGTTGAGGCCGCTGCCGTAGAGCGCATCAACGTAGACATCCGCGTCGGGCAACGACATCGCGCCGGCATCCGCACGCACGATCGGCACGCCCGCCGCACCCGCGATCTCGCGCGCCACCGCCGCATCGCCGCCGGACCGGGCCGTTAACGCCAGTACACGGGCATCGAGACCGGCCGCACGCGCCTGCGCGGCGAGCAGGTAGCCGTCGCCGCCGTTGTTGCCGGGCCCCGCCAACACGACGATGCGGCACGCCTCGGGCCAGTGCGCGCGCAACACCGCCAGCGCTGCGGCCGCGGCGCGGCGCATCAGCTCGCCTCCGCTGAGGCCGCCCGCGATCGCTGCCGCCTCCAGCGTGCGGAGCTGGGCGGCGGTGTACAGCGCGCGCGCGGGCTCGAGCTCGTTCATGCGGCGATTATGGCAGCGCAACCCCGTGGCCAACCTACAATGGTCGCGAGGTCCGCATGCCCGACACCCAACCCACCTCTGCCATACCCGACTATGCCGCGTTGCGCGGCGATATCGCGCACTGGGCGGCCGATCTCGGCTTCGGCGCCGTGGGCATCGCCGGCATCGACCTGGCCGCCGACGAGGCGCATCTGCTGGACTGGCTGGCCCGGGGCCAGCACGGTTCGATGGGTTACATGGCGGCGCACGGCCTCAAGCGCAGCCGCCCCGATGAGCTCGCGCCCGGCACGCTGCGGGTGATTTCGGTGCGCATGGACTATTGGCCGGACGGCGCCGCCGAGCCCTGGTCGGTGCTGGCCGACGGGCGCCGCGCCTATGTCGCGCGTTACGCGCTGGGCCGCGACTATCACGGTCTGATGCGCAAGCGGCTGCAGAAGCTCGCCGACCGCATCCAGGCCGCGATCGGGCCGTTCGGCTATCGCGCCTTCGCCGACTCCGCTCCGGTCCTGGAGAAGGCGCTGGCGCGCAACGGTGGTCTGGGCTGGATCGGCAAGCACACGCTGCTGCTCAGCCGCGACGCCGGCTCCTATTTTTTCCTCGGCGAGCTCTACACCGACCTGCCGCTGCCGATCGATGCGCCGACCGGCGCGCACTGCGGCAGTTGCACGCGCTGCATCGACGTCTGCCCGACGCGTGCGATCGTCGCGCCGTACCGCCTGGACGCGCGTCGCTGCATCGCTTACCTGACAATCGAGCTGCGCGAAGCGATCCCGGTCGCGATGCGACCGCTGATCGGCAACCGGGTGTTCGGCTGCGACGACTGCCAGCTGGTGTGCCCATGGAACCGCTATGCGCAGCCGGCGCAGCTGCCCGACTTCGCACCACGCCACGGTCTGGACGGCGCCGCGCTCATCGAGCTGTTCGCATGGAGCGAGGCGGAGTTCCTCGCCCGCACCGAGGGCATGCCGATCCGCCGCGCCGGCTATGCAGGCTGGCTGCGCAATCTCGCCGTCGCACTGGGCAACGCGCCCCGGGCCGAAGACATTGTCGCCGCGCTGCAGGCCCGCGCCGACGATCCCTCGCCGCTGGTCCGCGAACACGTGGCCTGGGCGTTGGCGCAGCAGGCGCAGCGCCGTACGCAGGCACACGCCGGCTGAGCGCGCAACCGGCCGACACCCGCCCCGTCGGGAGCCGATCGCGGCCGGCATCGATCGCGAACCCGGCTTCGGTGCAACAGGTCGACCCAGCGCCCAGCGCGGAGCACGGCGCTCAGGCAGCCTGCCTGGGAATCGAGCGGTGCGTATGGGTGATGCGGTTCGCGGCGTCGACGTAGACCAGCTGCGGCTGGAATTGCGCCAGCTCAGCCTCGGCCAGTTGCGCGAACGCGGCGATGATCAGCAGCTGACCGGGCTGCGCGCGATGCGCCGCACTGCCGTTGACCGAAATGATGCCGGAACCCTCATCGGCGCGCAGCGCATAGGTGACGAAGCGCTCGCCGTTGCCGATGTTCCAGGCGTGGATCTGTTCGTACTCGCGAATGCCGGCGGCATCAAGCAGCCGACCGTCGATCGCGATCGAGCCTTCGTAGTGCAGCTCGGCGTGGGTGACGGTGGCGCGATGGATCTTGGCCTTGAGCAGGGTCAGGTGCATGCAGCGACCTCGGACGGTACGGCGCGCGGGGGACGCGATTATATCGTCGCCGGCCCGATCCTGCTGCGGCGCAACACCATCAGCCGCCGTCGAACGGCAGGTTGTCGATCAGCCGCGTCGCGCCCAGCCGGGCGGCGATCAGCGCAATCAGGCCGCCATGCTCCGTGTCCGCCGGCGTCGTCAGATCCACACCCCGCCGGATCACCGCATAATCGGGTTCGAAACCCGCCATCCGCAGTCGCGCCACAGCCGCGGCCTCGGCCTGCGCCCGCGGCTGCCCGCCCAGATGCGCGGCGCGCATCGCCTGCAGGGTGGCGTGGATCTCCGCCGCGCGCACGCGCTGGCCGGCGTCGAGGTACTGGTTGCGGGAACTCAGCGCCAGTCCGTCCGCCTCGCGCACGGTGGGCGCCGCGATGATCTCCAGCGGCAACGAAAGATCACGCACCAGGCGCCGTACCAGCAGCATCTGCTGCCAGTCCTTCTGCCCGAACACGGCCAGGTCGGGCTGCACCAGATTGAACAATTTGGTGACCACCGTGGCGACACCGTCGAAGTGGCCTTCGCGGTGCTCACCCTCGAGCGTCGTCGTGATCTCGGGCACCCTGACGCGCACCGTGTTCGCCGGACCGAACGGATACATCACCTCAACCGTGGGCGCGAACAGCAGGTCGCAGTCCGCGGCCGCCAGTCCGGCCTGATCGCTCTCGAGTGTGCGCGGATAGTGCGCGAAGTCCTCGCCGGGCCCGAACTGGGTCGGATTGACGAACACGCTGGCCACCACCCGGTCGGCGCGTGCGCGCGCCAGACGCACCAGCGCCAGATGGCCCGCGTGCAGATTGCCCATCGTCGGCACGAAGCTGATGCTCTGGCCCTGGGCGCGCCAGGCGCGGATCGCGGCGCGCAGCGCCGCTGCGTCGTGGATGGTCTGCATGGCGTTTTCCGGCGGGATCAGTAGGCGTGTTCGGGGGCGGGGAACCGGCCGCCGCGCACGTCGGTGACATAGGCGGCGATCGCCGCGGCGATCGAGCCGCGGCCAGCGAGAAAATCCTTGCTGAAGCGCGGCCGTCGGCCCGGCGTCAGTCCGAGCAGATCGTAGACGACCAGCACCTGGCCGTCGCAGTCGATACCGGCGCCGATGCCGATGGTCGGAATGTGCAGCTCACGGGTGATCGCCGCCGCCAGTGTCGCCGGCACGCATTCGAGCACCAGCAGATCCGCGCCTGCCTCCTGCACCGCCAGCGCGTCGGCGCGCAGCTTTTCCGCGGCATCCCGTTCACGCCCCTGCACGCGATAGCCGCCGAACTTGTGCACCGACTGCGGGGTCAATCCGAGGTGCGCGCAGACCGGCACGTCGCGCTCGGCGAGCGCCGTGATCACCGGACAGACCCAGTCGGCGCCCTCCAGCTTGACCATCGCCGCACCGCCCTCGGCCAGCAGCCGCGCGGATGCGGCCAGCGCATGCGGCACATCGCGGTAGCTCATGAACGGCAGATCCGCGACCAGCAGCGCGGCGTGCAGGCCGCGCGCCGTCGCCGCCGTGTGGTAGACCATCTGGTCCAGCGTCACCGGCAGCGTGCTGGCCTGCCCCTGCACCACCATGCCCAGCGAGTCGCCGACCAGGACCACGTCAACGCCGGCCGTCTCGAGCTGTGCCGCGAAGCTGGCATCGTAGGCGGTCAGCATCGCGATCTTCTCGCCGCGCGCCTTCATCTCGCGCAGGCCAGGCACGGTCACCGACTTGCGCGCGGGTCGTTCGGATTCGACGTACACGGCGCTCTCCTCCAGGATCGTCGATTATCGGCGGCGCAAGCGGCACCGCTCAAGCGGGCGCCACCCACGGTACGCAGCCGGCGCGGTCCACCCGCGCGAGCAGTTCGGCCACCACGCCCGCGCCCGGCACCCTGAGCGAGGGGTCGATGTCGGCCAGCGGCAGCAACACGAACGCGCGCTCGAGGAGACGTGGATGCGGCACGCTCAGCCCTGGCTCCTCGATCTGCTGTTCACCATACAGCAGCAGATCGAGATCCAGCCGTCGCGGCCCCCAGCGCTGCTCGTGCATCCGATCGCGACCTGCGCCGCGCTCGATCGCGAAGAGCGCCTCCAGCATGGCGCGCGGTGCCAGCTGGGTGTCGAGTTCAAGGGCGGCATTGAGGTAGTCGGCCTGCGACACCGGGCCCCAGGGCGGCGTGCGCCAGAGACGGGAACGCGCCCGCAGTCGCGTGTGCGGCAGTGCCGCCAGGGCGGCGCAGGCCTGCGCGATCTGCGCGCCGGGATCGCCGCAATTGGCGCCGAGCCCGATCCACGCGCGGACCACGGTCAGTCGGCCGCGGCGGCGGGCTTCTTGCGTCGCGAACGGCGCCGACGCTTCCGGGCTGGCGCCGCCTCGGCGTCGACCGCCAGGTTGCCGCTGTCCAGGGCGGCGGCCAGCTGCTCCGGCGGCTGCGTCTGCGCGGCGGTCCACCAGGCGCCGAGCTCGGCGAGTTCGGACGACTCGGACGCCCGCAGCAGCAGGAAATCATAGGCCGCGCGGAAGCGCGGATGGGCCATCAGGCGGAACACGCGCTTGCGCGCGCGCTGTGCAAAGCGCGGCTGCAGCGCCCAGATCTCTTCCATCACGGTGCCGAAGCGGCGCGGAATGGCCACGCGGTCACTCTGCTCGGCCACCACCCGTGCCGCCGCATGCTGCCAGGCCAGGGTCGACTCGTCGCCGGCGGCGATGCGCGCCTCGGCCTGCGCGCGCGCCTCGCCCCACAACAGCACGGCGAACAGGAACGCCGGGGTCACGGACTTGTCTTCGGCCACGCGCGCATCGGTATTCGCCAACGCCTGTTCGATCAAGGCGCGCAAGCTGCCGTCCGGATCGCGGGCCAGCGCCCGCGCAGTGACCGGGTACAGGTGCGCGAGCAGACCGTAGTGATCGAGCAGACGAAAACTCTGCAGGCCATGACCGGCGAGAAAGAGCTTGAGCGATTCGTCGAACAGCCGCGCCGACGGCGCGTCGCCCAGCAACGGGCCAAGGGTGACGAACGGCGCCGCCGCGGCATCGTCGATCTGGAAGTCGAGCTTGGCCGCCAGCCGCACCGCGCGCAGCATGCGCACCGGGTCCTCGCGGTAACGCTGCTCGGGATCGCCGATCAGGCGCAGGACGCGATCCTGCAGGTCCTGCATGCCGCCGATGTCGTCGCGCACACTGAAATCGGCGATGTTGTAGTACAGCGCATTGACGGTGAAATCGCGGCGCAGCGCGTCCTCCTCCAGCGACCCCCAGATGTTGTCGCGGGTGATGCGGCCGTCGACGATCTGGCGATCGCCGTCGGCGCCATGGCCGCGGAAGGTCGCCACCTCGATGATCTCGGAGCCGAACACGACGTGCGCGAGGCGGAAGCGGCGACCGATCAGGCGGCAGTTGCGGAACAGGTGCTTGACCTGCTCCGGCGTCGCGTCGGTGGCGATGTCGAAATCCTTGGGATGCCCGCCGAGAAGCAGATCGCGCACCGCGCCACCGACCAGGAAAGCCGCGAAACCGGCCTCGTGCAGCCGGTACAGCACACGCAGCGCGGCGGAGCTGATCGACTTGCGGGAGATCGCGTGTTCGGCGCGCGGAATGATGCGCGCAACGTGCGACGAAGACCTCCTGGCGTCCTTGGACAAGCGTTGGATGCCTCGAAACAGGTTGCGCAGGGCGTTGCCGGGAACAGTCATTTCGCTATACTACCGCGCCTTCGCCGGCCAGTGCTCCCTTCGTCTAGTGGCCCAGGACACCGCCCTCTCAAGGCGGGAACACGAGTTCGAGTCTCGTAGGGAGCACCATCCCGTTCCCTGCATTTCCGGCTGCCACACGCATGACCTTCGTCGTCATCGACAACTGCATCAAGTGCAAGTACACCGATTGCGTCGAGGTGTGTCCGGTCGATGCGTTCCACGAGGGCCCCAATTTCCTCGCCATTGATCCCGACGAGTGCATCGACTGCACCCTGTGCGAACCGGAGTGCCCGGCGCGGGCGATCTATCCCGAAGACGACGTGCCGGCCGGCCAGGAGCATTTCACCGCGTTGAATGCCGAACTGGCCAAGCAGTGGCCGGTGATCACCGAACGCAAGGATGCACCCGCCGACGCCAAGGACTGGGACGGCAAGCCGGACAAACTGCCGCTGCTTGAACGCTGAGTCCGCGCCGCTTGCGACGCGATGAGAAAACGCCGCCCGCGGGCGGCGTTTTTCGTATCGGCGGCAACGCACCGCGCTCGGGTGCCACCGCCATCGGCTGCGCTTTCCCGCCCGGCCTGCGACGCCGATCCCTGGCATCCGCTGTGGATCCCGCCCGTCGAATGCACCAAAGGAACCGGATCAGGTCAGGCGGCTCTTCAGCAGCGCCAGCACCTGCTGCACCGCGGCGGGTTCTCCGCTCAGATCGATCACGCTGGCGCTGCCCTGCGCCCGCACGGCGACGTTGACGGTACCGCTGACGGCATGCGTTGCGGGATGGGAGAACACCGAGAACATGCGCTTGAAAAAGCCCTGCGGCGGCGGCTCGGCCACCTGCATCTGCACCGCCACGCTGTAGGTATGCGCGGTGTCATCGTGCGCCGTGACGGCGCCGACGCCGCCGCGCTCGAGCGCAAGACCGACCCGGCGGTAGGTGTTGTCGACCGTGTCGTTGAGATCGAGGCTGCTGGTCGAGGCAGCGCCGCCGGTTGCGGCAGACGCGGCGCTTGCTCCGGCAGCGCCGCCAGTCGCCGGAATCGTCATCGCCGCCGCCGTCGGCGGCAGGTCCAGCGGAGGCGGCACCTCCAGCGGACGTTCCTGCTGCGCATTCTTCCACGCTTCATCGCTCTTGCGATGGAACAGGCTGCAGCCGGACAGCGTCAGGGTGACGAGAGCAGCGGCGATCAGAAGCTTCTTCATGCGGGATTCCAGGGTGATGATTCAGGCGGCTGAAGCGCGGGGCCGCAACGCAGCCAGCGCCTCGGCGATACGACGGCGCGCGGTACCGTGCTCGAGCTCGAGCAGCGGCAGGCGCAAAACCGCGGTGGCGATACCGATCTCGGCCAGGCCGGCCTTGACCGGAATCGGATTCGGGGCGCAGTTTAGCGCGTCCAGCAGCGGCACCAGCGTGCCGGCCAGGCGCTGCGCCAAAGCGCGGTCACCGGAGCGAGCTGCATCGCACAGCGCGCGGAACGCCTGCGGCACCAGATTGTTGGCGACCGAGATCACGCCCGCGGCACCGGCAAGCATCGCCTCGTGCGCGCTGCCGTCGTCACCGGAAAGGAAGACGAAATCGTCCCGCGTCAATGCCGCGATGGCGGCGATGCGCGCCGCATCGGCGCGCGCTTCCTTGATGGCCACGATCTGCGGATGCTCACGCAGCACGGCGACCGTTTCGGGCAGCAGATCGCAGCCGGTGCGCGAGGGCACGTTGTAGAGCACCACCGGCAGGCCGCCGTTCTCGGCCACCGCGAGAAAATGCCGGTGCAGCCCTTCCTGGGTCGGGCGAACATAATAGGGCGTGACCACCAGCGCGGCGTCGGCGCCGAGCGCCTCGGCGCGTCGGGTCAGTGCGATCGTCGACGCGGTGCCGGCCCGGCCACAGCCGGCCAGTACCGGGACACGGCCGGCCACGTGCTCGACGGCGAGCGCCAGCAGGCGCGCCCACTCGTCCTGCTCGAGCATGTGCGCCTCGCCGGTCGAGCCGGCGACGACCACGCCCTGCGTGCCGCCATCCAGCTGATGGTCAAGCAGGCGCGCAAAGGCGTCGAGATCGAGCGCGCCATCGGCCGCGAACGGCGTGGCGAGAGCACAGATGCTGCCGGAGAGCTTCAAGGGGAACACCTTTGGCCGGTGTGGACGCATGTTACTTGCGGGTTTGCGAGGCGGGCAAGTAAGCTCACGGCAGGCCGGACACGTCGTTCGCGCCGGGGACCGCCAGCCCGCACGGGTGCATCCACTTGAACCGATCTTCCCAGCGTCCCGGACCCGACAACCACCTGCTGATCCAGACCGTGACCCCCGCAGCGCGCTCGCCGCTGCTGGCGCTGGTCAAGCGCATCGCGGATTCCGGTTGCAATCTGGCGGATACGCGGGTCTCCACCGTCGGCGCCGATGTCTCGCTGGTCCTGCTGGCGCAGGGACCCTGGGATGCGGTGGCCAAACTCGAGGCCGCGCTGGCGCGCGCCGGCCGCGACGAGGAGCTGCATCTGGTCAGCTACCGGACCACCCCGCGCGCACCGCAGTCGCACCTGCTGCCGTACGTGGTCGAGGTCGTCGCGGCCGACAAGCCCGGCGTGCTGCTCGACATCATCGAGTTCTTCGCCCGCCGCAGCATCACGATCGAACAGCTGACCTCGTCGCGCTACCGGGCCATGCAGACCGGCGCCGACATGTTCTCGGCACAGATCACCATCGGCATCCCCAGCGAGGCGCACATCGCCGCGCTGCGCGACGACTTTCTCGAACTGTGCGACGGGCTCAATCTCGACGCCATCATGGATCCGATGAAGTTCTGACCTGGAGAACATCATGGTCTTTGCCCTGCTTCCGTTCGCGCTTGCCGGCTTCGTGCTCGTGGCGGGTGCTTGCAGCGAGCCGCAAAGCCTGAACTATCGCGTCACCCGGCTCGAACGGGACCGCGGCGCGCGATGATCGATCTCGGCACGCGCATCCCCGACCTGCCGCTGGCACTGTCCAGCGGCAAGACCGCGCAACTGGCCGACTACGCGGGACGCTGGCTGGTGCTGTACTTCTATCCCAAGGACAACACGCCGGGCTGCACCACCGAGGGCCTCGAATTCAACGCGCTGCTGGCACGGTTCAAGCGTCGCAGGGCCGTGGTGCTGGGTGTCTCGCGCGACTCGCCCACCTCGCACCGGAACTTCTGCGCCCGCCAGGGCTTCGCGTTCGATCTGGTCAGCGACGGCGACGAGTCGCTGTGCCGCGCCTTCGACGTGATCCACGAGAAGGTCCTCTACGGCAAACGCCACCTCGGTGTGGTACGCAGCACCTTTCTCGTCGCTCCCGACCAGACGCTTGCACGGGCCTGGCGCAACGTCAGGGTCGCGGGTCACGCCCAGACCGTGCTGGACGCGATTCCGTCCCGGTGAACGGCCGCTCCCGCCCGATCGTCCCCCCGCGCAACCGACGCAGCGGCTGGCCGCTTCCGTCTCCCTCGCTCCACCACCACGAGGATCCGTCCGCATGACCCGCGGCAAGCGCATCTATGCCCTCGATACCAACGTGCTGCTGCACGACCCGACGTCGCTGTTCCGTTTCGAGGAACACGACGTCTTCATCCCGATGACGGTGCTGGAGGAACTGGACGAGAAGAAAAGCGGTGGCTCGGAACTGGCACGCAACGCGCGCCAGACCAGCCGCTTCCTCAACGAGCTGATCGAGCGCGGCAATGGCCACGGCATCAAGGACGGACTGCCGCTGACCGATCCGCAGGGCATCAAGCTGGGCCGCGGCGGCGCCGCGGGCAGGCTGTGGTTCCAGTCGCGCACCGCCGACAGTCACCGCAAGGCCGACAACGAGATTCTCGCCGCCGTGCTTGACCTGCGCGAGCGCCATCCGGACACACCGGTGGTGCTGGTCAGCAAGGACATCAACCTGCGCATCAAGGCGAGCATCTACGGCATCGCGGCCGAGGACTACGAGAACGACCGCGCGCTGGACGACTTCGCCCTGCTCTTCAGCGGGCATGCCGAGTTGCCCGAGGACTTCTGGCAGCGCCATCCCGAGGTGCGCTCGTGGTCGGAGCGCGGGCAGACCTTCTACGAACTGACCCCGGCCGAAGACGAGGAGTGGCACCCGCATCAGTGCCTGTGCCTGCCCGGCGAGTCCGGCATCGAGCTGCGCGTGCTCGGTGTCGCCGACGGCAAGGCGCGGCTGAAGCTGCTCGATGACTACAGCGGCCACGCCCACACCGTGTGGGGCATCTCGGCGCGCAACCGCGAGCAGAACTACGCGCTCAACGTGCTGATGGACCCCGAGGTGGATTTCGTCACGCTGCTCGGCACCGCCGGTACCGGCAAGACCCTGCTGGCGCTGGCCGCGGGGCTGGCGCAGGTGATGGACCAGCAGCGCTACCGCGAGATCATCATGACCCGCGCGACGGTGTCGGTAGGCGAGGACATCGGCTTTCTGCCGGGCACCGAGGAAGAGAAGATGACGCCGTGGATGGGCGCGCTGACCGACAATCTCGAGGTGCTGGCCAATCCCGAGGAAGGCGGTGCCTGGGGCCGTGCGGCGACCAACGACCTGCTCGCCTCGCGGGTCAAGATCCGCTCGCTCAACTTCATGCGCGGGCGCACCTTCCTCAGTCGCTACGTGATCATCGACGAGGCGCAGAACCTGACGCCCAAGCAGATGAAGACGCTGATCACCCGCGCCGGTCCCGGCACCAAGATGATCTGCCTCGGCAACGTCGAGCAGATCGACACGCCCTATCTCACCGAGACCAGCTCCGGCTTGACCTACGCGGTGGACCGATTCAAGGGCTGGCGGCACTCGGCGCACATTACCCTGCGCCGCGGCGAGCGCTCGCGGCTGGCGGACTTCGCGTCAGAGGCGCTGTGAAGGAGCCGGGATCCGGGTCCCGGGTCGCGCCTGCTGAGTCTCCGGCTCCGCCGATCGTCCTCGCCATCGCCGGATCGGACTCGGGCGGTGGCGCGGGCATCCAGGCCGACCTGAAGACCTTCATGGCTCGCGGCGTGCATGGCACCTGCGCGATCACCGCGATCACCGCGCAGAACACCCGCGAAGTCCGTGCCGTCCATGCGGTGCCGCTGCGTCACCTGCGCGCGCAGATCACCGCAGTGTTCGATGATTTTCCCGTCGCGGCGGTCAAGACCGGCATGCTCGGCAGCGCGGCAACGGTCCGGCTGGTCGCGAGCGAGCTGGCACGCCGGCAGCCGCCGTGGATCGTGGTCGACCCGGTGATGATCGCGACCCATGGCGCGCGACTGCTGGACGTCGAAGCGATCGCGGTGCTGATTGAAGGCCTGGTTCCGCTGGCCGACGTGCTGACGCCGAACTTGCCGGAGGCGGAAGCGATGGTCGGTTTTGCTATCCGCAGCCGCCGCGACGCCGACGCGGCCGCCGAGGCCCTGATGACGATGGGCGCGCGATCCGTGCTGCTCAAGGGCGGCCATGGCCGCGGGGCCATCCTCGTGGATCGCTACTACGACGCGCGCGGCGTGATCGAGGTCAGCCATCCGCGCCGGGCGCTCGAGGGCCACGGCACCGGCTGCACGCTGGCAGCGGCGCTTGCCGCCGAACTGGCCAAGGGGGTCGCGCCGCGTGTCGCGTTCCGGCGTGCCATCGCCTACGTGCAGCGCGCGCTGGCCTCGGGCTACCGGCCGGGCGCCGGCGCGGCCTACGTGTTGCGGCACTGACCACGCACGACGACGGCGATCGCGCATCAGGCCGCGCGGCTGCGTCCGGCGCGCACCCGCTCGACCAGCGCATCGGCAAAGGTGCCGGTGTTGCCGCTCCCGCCCAGATCCGGCGTGAGGCGATCGCGCGCCTGCAGCGTGTCATGGATGGCGCGGCGCACGCGATGTCCCTGCTCGACCAGATCGAGATGATCGAGCAGGTCGGCCGCCGCCAGCAGCAGCGCACAGGGATTGGCCACACCCCGGCCAGCGATGTCCGGCGCCGAGCCGTGTACCGCCTCGAAGATCGCCGCGTCACTGCCGATATTGGCGCCCGGCGCCAGTCCGAGGCCGCCGACCAGGCCGGCGCAGAGATCGGAAAGGATGTCGCCGAACAGGTTGGTGGTGACGATGACGTCGAACTGCTCCGGCCGCATCACCAGCTGCATGCAGGTGTTGTCGACGATCAGTTCGTTGCAATCGATCTCGGGATAGTCGCGGGCCACCTCGCGCGCCACCTTCAGGAACAGGCCCGAGGTGGTCTTCATGATGTTGGCCTTGTGCACCACCGTGACCTTGCGGCGCCCCTTGCGACGGGCCAGCTCGAAGGCGTAACGCACGATGCGTTCGGAGCCGCGGCGGGTTATGCGGATGATCGACTCCGCCGTCTCCCCGTCGGCCGAAACGGTCTGGCCTTCGGACAGGTAGGCGCCCTCGGTGTTCTCGCGCACGATGACGATGTCGATCTGCTCGTAGCGCGCCCTGGTGCCGGGAAAGCTGATCGCGGGACGCACGTTGGCGTAGAGATCAAAACGCCGGCGCAACTCGACGTTGAGCGAGCTGAAACCGCCGCCGATGGGTGTGGTCAGCGGCCCCTTGAGTGCGACGCGGTGGCGGGCGATGGCATCCAGCGTCGACTGCGGCAGCAGTTCACCATGCCGCTCCAGCGCCGCCATGCCGGCCTCGACGAAATCGTAGGCGAGGCCGCAATCGAGCGCATCCAGCACGCGCAAGGTCGCATCCATGATCTCGGGACCGATGCCGTCGCCACGGATCACCGCGATGGTCTTGCTCATCGAACGCTCCTCGCGGCGCAGTCCGCCACGTAGCAAGCCCGCGATTATCGGTCAGCGGCGCCCCCGCCGACAAGCAAGCAACGCCGCGCCACGTCGATTCGGCGCTGCGACGTCCGCCAAGGCCGACGGACGTCTCATGCCGGCGGCATTTCGCCCTCGGCCTCGAGGTCATCGAGAAAATCCACCGCGCGGCGCAGATGAGGGATCACGATCGATCCGCCCACCACCAGACCGACCTGGAACACCTCGAGCATCTCCTCGCGGCTGATGCCGGCCTGCCTGCACTGGGCGACGTGGTAGCCGACGCAGTCGTCGCAGCGCAACACCAGCGACGCGACCAGGCCGAGCATCTCCTTGGTGCGGGTATCCAGCGCGCCGTCCTTGTAGCACTGCGTGTCCAGCGCAAAGAAGCGCCGCACGACCTGGTTGTCGTGCTCGAGGATGCGTGCGTTCATGCGCTGGCGGAACGCGGTGAAGTCCTTGACCCGATCACTCACGGCGTCGCCTCCGCCAGCAGGGTGGCCAGGCGCCCTTCGCGATCCGCCGCGGCCAGGTCATCAAAGCCGCCGATGTGATGGTTGTTGATGAAGATCTGCGGCACCGTGCGCCGGCCGGCGCTGCGTGTCAGCATCTCCTCGCGCTTGGCCGGATCGACGTCCACCCGCGACTCCGTCCACTGCAAGCCCTTGCTCCTGAAAAGATTCTTGGCCGCCACGCAATACGGGCAGACGGCGGAGGTGTAGATCTCGATGACGGGCATAGCAGGCTCCATGGCCAGCGCGGGGGTCGTTTCCGGAAGCCACCAAAGGATGCGGTCGCCCGTAGCCGCAAGCAAGCCCCGCAGCCGCGCGTGGGGGCCGTACCCACCGGCTGGCAGGACACGCAACGGCGCGCTAACGTGTATCCGGCGATGATGATGGTCCGTATGCGCAAACGTTCCCGATGCCTTGTTCTGCTGGTCGCCGGTGTCGCCTTCGCGGCCGGCGCGCAGACCTCGTTTCGACTGCCGGACCTCGGCAGCTCGGCCGCCGCGCTGATTTCGCCGACCGAGGAACAGGCCTATGGCGCCGACATGCTGCACCAGATGCGCGCGATGGACCTGGTGCTGGATGACCCCCTGGTCGATGCCTACGTCGGCAGCCTCGGCTACCGGCTGGTGGCCGTCAGCGACGAACCCAAGCAGAAGTTCACCTTCTTCGTGGTCCGCGACTCGCAGATCAACTCGTTTGCCGCACCGGGCGGCTACGTCGGCGTCAATGCCGGCCTGATCATCGCCACCCACAGTGAAAGCGAGCTGGCCGCGGTGCTGGCGCACGAGATCGCGCATATCACCCAGCATCACCTCGAACGCGCCTTCGAGGATGCGCGCAAGACCACGCCGCTGCTCGCACTGGCACTGCTGGGTGCGATTGCGGCCGGCGCGGCGGGCGGCAGCAACGGCAATGCGCCGATCGCGATCCTCGCGGGAAGCGAGGGACTGGCCGCACAGCGCCAGCTCAATTTCACCCGCCATGACGAGGAAGAGGCCGATCGCGTGGGCATCGGCACGCTTGCCCGCGCCGGCTTCAATCCCGAGGCAATGGCCGGGTTTTTCCAGCGCATGCAGGAAGACCTGCGCCCCGACCGTGGCAGCGGCGACCTGCCGCAGCTGTTGCAGACCCATCCGGTAACCTCGCAGCGCATCAGCGAAGCCGAGGCGCGCGCCCACGTGATCGAGGAGCAGATGCGCGCGCACCCACCCGTGATCTACGCCCTCGGCAACCACTGGCAGACCAGCATCGAGCCCCTCCCCTATGTGCGCCACCCGGGCGAGCTGCTCGCTTACGCGCGCAGTGCCGACGGCCAGGAAAGCAAAGGCGCCTATGCCCTCTATGCCCTGATGCGCGAGCGCGTCCGCGTTCTGATGAGCGACCAGCTCAACACGCTGGCCGACTACTACGCCAGGAATCTGCAGCAGCATCCCAGCTTCGATACCCCGGCCAACCACTACGGCTATGCCCTGACCCTGATCCACCTCGGCGACGGCAGCGCGGCCCTGCGCCAGCTCAAGCCGCTGCTGGCGGCGCGCCCGGACAATCTGCCGCTGCGGCTGGCGACCGCACACGCCGAGCTGGTCGCCGGCGCGCGCGCGGCCTCGCTGCAGCGCTACGCGGCGATCACCCGCGACTGGCCGCGCAATCATGCGGTGGCGCTGGCCTATGCCAAGGCCCTGCTGGCCGATGGCAAGGCCGACGGCGCACCGGAGGCCGCGCACCTGCTCAAGCCGCTGCTCGACGACGCCGACGAACCTGACCTGTATCGCACCTATGGTCAGGCCGCCGACCTCGCCGGCCAGCCGATCCGCGCGGCCGAGGCCTATGCCGACGCCACCTTCCTCGCCGGGCAGCCAGCCGACGCGCTGGACCAGCTGCAGCGCCTGGCCAGGCGCAGCGATCTCGACTACTACCAGCGCGCGCGCATCGAGGCGCGCATCGCCTGGATCACGCCGATCGTGCTGGAGATGCGCACGCGTCACCTGCGCCAGCAGGACGGCAGCGGCTCCGGCTGAGCCCTGCCGTCGCGGGCCTGTCATCGAAAAGCGCCGGATTGTCATTGCCGCGTAACAGGATCACGCTGCAATCATTGCGTCACAGGCAAGCAAAGGTGTGCGCCGCGTGCAAAAACGCATTCTGATCGTCGAAGACGAGGCCTCGATCCGCGACATGGTGGCGTTTGCCCTGCGCAAGGCGGGCATGGAGCCGGTGCATGCCGCCGACGCGCGCGCCGCCCAGCTGGCGATGGCCGAGCAGGTGCCCGACCTGATCCTGCTCGACTGGATGCTGCCGGGCATGAGCGGGCTGGATCTGGCACGCCGGCTGCGCAAGGAAGACCTCACCCGCGAGGTCCCGATCATCATGCTGACCGCGCGCGGCGAGGAAATGGATCGCGTCAACGGCCTCGAGGCCGGCGTCGACGACTATGTGATCAAGCCGTTCTCGACGCGCGAACTGCTGGCGCGCATCCGCGCCGTGTTGCGGCGCAGCCAGGGCGATGACGGCACCGGCATGGTTGAAATGGGCGGATTGCGCATAGACGGCCCGGCCCACCGCGTGTTCGCCGGCGGGGAGGCGGTGCCGATCGGCCCCACCGAATACCGCCTGTTGTACTTCTTCATGACCCACGCCGAGCGCGTGTATTCGCGGACCCAGCTGCTGGATCACGTCTGGGGCGGCAGCGTGTACGTCGAGGAGCGCACGGTGGATGTGCATATCCGCCGCTTGCGCAAGACGCTGGAGCCCTGGCAGTTCGATCGCATGGTGCAGACCGTGCGCGGCACCGGCTATCGCTTTTCCGCGAGCTTCTGATGGCCCACGGACTGCCCGCGCCGGGCAACGGCGGCCTGCCCAGACCGGCATGCGGCTGAGCGTGGCCCGGCTCGGTATCGGCAGCGCGCTCGCACTGCTGGCCGCCGCAGCGCTGGGTCACGCCCTGAACGCGACGGCGACCGCCGTCGCCATCGTCGCGACACTGGCGCTGGTCACGGTACTGGCGCGCCTCCGCCATCAGGAATCCCGCATGCCCGCAACCGCGCTGTCACCGTCCGCCGCCGTTGCGGCGCGTCATGCCATGCGCACGCGCCGGCTGGCCGGCCAGCTGCGCGCGCTGCGCAATGCCGCCGCGGCGCTGCCCGATGCCCTGGTGCTGCTTGACCGCGATGGACGCGTGCGCTGGTTCAACGAGGCCGCGGTGCGCCTGCTGGGCCTGCGTCGCCCGCAGGATCGCCGCGTCGTGCTTGGTACTCGCCTGGCCGACAGCACGATCGCCGGCTGGCTCGCCGGCGGCGGCACCGAGCCGCTGGACGACGTGCCCGCGCCCGCCGACGCGTCCCTGCATCTGTCGTTGTCGCTGCTGCCGATCGGCCGCGACCAGCAACTGCTGATCGCGCGCGACATCAGCAACCTCAATCGCCTCGAACAGATCCGCCGCGACTTCGTCGCCAATGTCTCGCACGAGCTGCGCACGCCGCTGACCGTGATCCACGGCTATCTCGAACTGCTCGATCCCGAGGACACGCCCGAACTGGAGCCGATCATCGGCGAGATGCGCCTGCAGTCCCGGCGCATGGCCCAGATCGTCGAGGACCTGCTGACCCTGTCGCGGCTGGAGACCCAGCCCCGACTGGTCGAGGAGCATGTCGCGATGCGTGCTTTGCTGGCCACCCTGCGCAAGGAGGCCGAGGCACTGAGTCACGGACGGCATGCGATCGTGGTCGAGGCCGACGACGAGGTCGACCTGCACGGCTCGCTGAAGGAACTGCACAGCGCGTTTTCCAACCTGGTCAGCAACGCCGTGCGCTACACGCCAACCGGCGGCCGCATCAGGATCCGCTGGCGGCGCACGCCGGAAGGGATGGAATTCGCGGTCAGCGACACCGGCTACGGCATTCCGGCCAGCCATCAGGCACGCTTGACGGAACGCTTCTACCGGGTCTCTTCCAGCCGCTCGCGCGAGTCCGGCGGCACCGGGCTGGGTCTTTCGATCGTCAAGCATGTCCTCAACCTGCACCAGGCCCGGCTGACGATCGCAAGCGAACCCGGACGCGGCTCGACGTTCGCCGCGATCTTCGGCACCGAACGCATGCTCGAACCCGGCGCCGAGGGTGCCTGAGCCAGCGCCGGTTGCCGCGCGCGCGCGCTACCGCCATGCTCAGCGCCTCTCAGGATCGCAACCGATGACCCAGGCGTCCGACCTCGACCGTCCCGAGCTGTTTCTCAATCGTGAACTGGCGGCACTCGAATTCAATTTTCGCGTGCTGGCGCAGGCGCGCGATCCGCGCATGCCGCTGCTGGAACGGCTGCGCTTCCTGTGCATCGCCAATACCAACCTCGACGAGTACTTCGAGGTGCGTGTGGCGGTCCTCAAGCAGCATCTGGCCTTCGGTGACGCCCGTCCCGGCGCCGACGGCCAGGCGCCCAGCGACGTGCTGACGCGCATCCGCGAACGCGCGCTGGAGCTGGTACGCGAGCAGTACATGACCTGGTCGGACGAGCTGCAGCCGGCGCTGGCCGAGGAAGGCATCCGCTTCCTGACCCGCGACAAATGGACGGCCAGGCAGAAGCGCTGGCTGCAGGGCTACTTCCAGAACGAGATCCTGCCGGTGCTGTCCCCGCTCGGGCTGGACCCTGCGCATCCCTTCCCGCGCATCCTCAACAAGAGCCTCAACATCGCGGTCGTGCTCGACGGCCGCGATGCCTTCGGCCATGCCGGGCACATGGCGCTGGTGCGCGCGCCGCGGTCGCTGCCGCGACTGATCCGGCTGCCGGCACAGGTATCGCAGTCGCCCTACGAATTCATCTTCCTGGCCGGCCTGCTGCAGCAGTTCGCCGACGAGATGTTTCCCGGCTTTCGCGTTCAGGGCTCCTATCAGTTCCGGGTCACCCGCAACAGCGAGCTGACCATCGAGGAGGAGGAGGTCGAGAATCTGGCCAACGCGCTGACCGAGGAACTGATCGGACGCGGCTACGCGCGCCCGGTGCGCCTGGAGATCGCCGAGAACTGCCCGAAGGCCATCACCGAACTGCTGATGGCGAACTTCGAGCTGAGTGAAGCCGACGTCTATCGCTGCGCCGGTCCGGTCAATCTCAACCGCGTGCTGGCGATCTACGACCAGGTCGACCGACCTGACCTCAAATTCGCCAAGTTCACGCCGCGGCTGGCGCCGTCACTGCTGCAGACACCCAACGTGTTCGACGCCATCGGCCAGCGCGACGTGCTGCTGCATCATCCCTATGAATCGTTCCAGGCGGTGATGGAACTGCTGCGCCAAGCCGCGCAGGACCCCGACGTGCTGGCGATCAAGCAGACGCTGTACCGCGTCGGCACCGATTCGCCGCTGGTCGAATCGCTGGTCGAGGCTGCGCGCGCGGGCAAGGACGTCACCGTGGTGGTCGAGCTGCGCGCGCGCTTCGACGAGGAGGCCAACATCCGGCTTGCCAACCGGCTGCAATCGGCCGGCGTGCAGGTGGTGTACGGCGTGGTCGGCTACAAGACCCACGCCAAGATGCTGCTGATCGTGCGTCGCGAGGGCCGCCGCCTGCGCCGCTACGTGCACCTGTCCACCGGCAACTACCACCAGCTGACCTCGCGTCTTTACACCGACATCGGTCTGATGACCGCGCACGCGGAGATCGGCGAGGACGTGCACAAGGTGTTCCAGCAGATGTCGGGGCTGGGTCCGATGATCAAGCTCAAGCGGCTGCTGCATTCGCCGTTCACCCTGCACAAGGGCCTGATGGCGAAGATCGAGCGCGAGACCGCGCACGCGCGGGCCGGCCGTGCGGCGCGCATCATCGCCAAGATCAATGCGCTCAACGAACCCGGTGTGATCCAGGCGCTGTACCGGGCGTCCGGCGCCGGCGTCGAGATCGACCTGATCGTGCGCGGCGGCTGCACCCTGCGCCCCGGCCTGCCCGGAATCTCCGAGCGCATACGCGTGCGTTCGGTGGTCGGCCGCTTCCTCGAACACAGCCGGGTGTACTGGTTCGCCAACGACGGCGCCCCCGAACTGTACTGCGCCAGCGCCGACTGGATGGAACGCAACCTGCTGCGGCGGATCGAGGTCGGATTTCCGATTCTCGACCCGGAACTGGCCGCGCGTGTGTACGAGGAGGCGCTGGTCAACTACCTGGCCGACAATGTCCAGGCTTGGCAACTCGGCAGCGATGGCCGCTACACGCGGGTTCCCGCGGGCGATGCCATGCCGCATTCGGCGCAACGGACGCTGCTGGCGCAGATCTGCCGCTGACCGAAGCGCCGGCCCGGACACCCGACCTCAGGCGACGTGCGGCTTGCGCCCCAGCAGCGCCAGCAGGGCCGCCAGCTTGTCGCGCTGCTGGCGGCGATCGAGGATCAGGTCGATGGCGCCGTGATCGAGCAGGAACTCCGAGCGCTGGAAACCCTCCGGCAGGGTCTCGCGCACGGTCTGCTCGATCACGCGCGGGCCGGCGAAGCCGATCAGCGCCTTCGGCTCGCCGACATTGATGTCGCCGAGCATGCCGAGGCTGGCGGAAACGCCACCGGTGGTCGGATGCGTCAGCACCGATACGTAGGGCACGCCGGCGTCGCGCAGGCGCGCCAGTGCGGCCGCGGTCTTGGCCATCTGCATCAGCGACAGCAGGCCTTCCTGCATGCGCGCGCCGCCGGTGGCGGCGAAGCACACCAGCGGAATGCGCTCGGCCAGGGCGCGTTCCGCGCCGCGTGCGAACTTCTCGCCGACCACCGAGCCCATCGAGCCGCCCATGTAGGCGAACTCGAATGCGGCCACCACCAGCGGACTCTGCTTGAGCAGGCCGCGCATCACCACCAGCGCGTCCTTCTCGCCGGTTGTCTTCTGCGCGACGGTGATGCGGTCACGATACTTCTTGGAGTCGCGAAAGTGCAACGCATCGGTCGGAGCCAGACCGGCGTCGAGTTCCTCGCCGCTGCCCTCGTCGAGAAACGCGGCCAGTCGCGCGCGCGCGCCGACCGGATGATGATGGCCGCACTTGGGGCACACCATCAGGTTGCGTTCCAGCTCGGGCCGGTAAAGCGCCGAGCCGCAGCCGGCGCACTTTTCCCACACACCCTCCGGCACCTTGCCCTTGGCCAGTGCACGCGGCTTGCGCTCGCGGGTACCCGGAAGCAATCGGTTCAGCCAGCTCATCGTCATCCTCTCCCGTACCGGTTCCGCGCCCGCTGCGCGTGCCGTCGTCTGCTTCAGGCCGCCGCGCGCGCATTGAGCGCGGCGCGGATCGGCGCCAAAAACCCCCGCGCCCGCGCGCAGGCCTCGTCGGCATCCGCGCTGCCTGCGATCCGCTCGACCAGGGCGCTGCCGATCACCACCGCATCGGCGTAGCCGGCGATCGCCACCGCGCTGTCGGCATCGCGCACGCCGAAGCCAACCGCGACCGGCGCGCGCGACGCGGCACGGATCGCCGCCACGCGCTGGGCGATGTCCGCGGTGCTCAGGCGCTGGGCGCCGGTGATGCCGGCAAAGCTGACGTAATAGAGAAACCCTTCGGCGCGCCGGCACAGCTGCTCCAGCCGTTCCGGCGCGGTGGTCGGTGCGGCGAGGTGGATCTGCCGCAGCCCGGCGTCGCGGATCGCATGCGCGGTGTCGTCCTCCTCCAGCGGGCAGTCGACCAGCAGCACGCCGTCCACGCCGGCCGCGACCGCGTCGGCGGCGAATCGCGCGTACCCGTAGATCTCGATCGGGTTGAGATAGCCCATCAGCACCAGCGGGGTGCGCGCATCGTCGCGGCGGAACCCGCGCACCCAGCCCAGGACCTGCCCCAGGCCCACGCCGCGCCCCAGCGCGCGCTCATTGGCGTGCTGGATCACCGGGCCGTCGGCCATCGGATCGGAAAACGGCACGCCCGATCTCGATCAGGTCGGCACCGGCCGCCACCAGCGAATGCAGCAGCGGCACGGTGGCGCCGGGCAGCGGATCGCCGGCGGTGACAAACGGGATCAGGCCAGTGCGGCCGGCGGCCTTGAGCTGCGCGAAGCACTGGTCGATGCGATTGCTCACAGGCTGATCCCCTCGCGTGCGGCGATCGTCTGCACGTCCTTGTCGCCACGCCCCGAGAGATTGCACAGCACCAGCGCGTCGCGCGGCAATTCGCGCGCCAGCTTGATCGCCTGGGCGACAGCATGCGCGGACTCCAGGGCGGCGAGGATACCCTCGCTGCGCGCCAGCGATGGAAGGCCTGCATGCGCCTCGTCGTCGGTGATGCCGACGTATTCGGCACGGCCGGTGTCCTTGAGGAAGGCATGCTCCGGACCGACGCCGGGATAGTCGAGGCCGGCCGAGATCGAATGCGTCTCGGTGATCTGGCCGTCGTCGTCGCAAATCACGTAGGTGCGGTTGCCATGCAGCACGCCGGGCCGGCCGGCCGCCAGCGAAGCGGCATGATGCCCCGTGGCGATGCCTTCGCCCGCCGCCTCGGCGCCGACGATGCGCACGTCGCGATCGTTGAGGAAGGCGTGGAACAGGCCGATCGCGTTGGAGCCGCCGCCGACGCAGGCGGTGAGCACGTCGGGCAGACGGCCATATTGCTGCCAGCATCTGCGCGCGCGCCTCGCGGCCGACCACGGCGTTGAAGTCGCGCACCATCATCGGATAGGGATGCGGGCCGGCCACGGTACCGATGATGTAGAAGGTGTCGTGCGACGTTGGTGACCCAGTCGCGCAGCGCCTCGTTGAGCGCGTCCTTGAGCGTCTTCGAGCCCGAGGTCACCGGCACCACCGTCGCGCCCAGCAGCTTCATGCGGAAGACGTTGATCGACTGGCGCGCGATGTCGGTCGCGCCCATGTAGACGACGCACTCCAGCCCGAAGCGCGCGCACACCGTCGCGGTGGCGACGCCGTGCTGGCCGGCGCCGGTCTCGGCGATGATGCGGCGCTTGCCCATCCGTCGCGCCATCAGCGCCTGACCGATGGTGTTGTTGATCTTGTGCGCGCCGGTATGGTTCAGGTCCTCGCGCTTGAGCAGGATCCGCGCGCCGCCGACGTCGCGCGACAGCCGCTCGGCGTGATAGATCGGGCTGGGCCGGCCGACGTAGTGCTTGAGATCGCGCTCGAATTCGGCCTGGAACGCGGCGTCCCCGCGCGCGGCGAGATAGGCGGCGGTCAGCTCGGCCAGCGGCGCCATCAGGGTCTCGGCGACATAGCTGCCGCCGTAGGCGCCGAAACGGCCGCGCGCATCCGGCCAGGCGTGATAGTCGATGGTCACGGGTGAGTCCAGTCGTGCAGCCATGGTGATGTCCGTGTGGCGTGATGGGCCGGCAGGCTCAGTTCCGCGGCTGGGCCGTGCCGTGATGCGATGCCGTCGCGTCGCGCTCGCTCGCGCGCACGGCGGCGATGAAGCGCTGCATGCGCAAGGGGTCCTTGATGCCCGGCGCGGATTCGATGCCGCTGGAGACATCCACTCCATAAGGCCGCGCGGCGCGGATCGCTGCCGCCACGTTGTCCGCTTCCAGTCCGCCGGCCAGCAGCCAGGGGCGCCCAGTGTGCCGCGGCACGAGCGTCCAGTCGAACGCACGCCCGCGACCGCCGGCCTCGCCGCGTGCATGACCGTCGAGCAGGAAGCCCGCGGCGTGCGGATGCGCGGCCATCCGCGCCGTCGGGTCTCCGGTCCCGGCCATCGCGATCGCCTTCAGATAGCGGCGGCCGAACTGCTGCGCGTAGTCGGCATCCTCGTCGCCATGGAACTGCAACAGGTCCGGCTGGATGCGCTCGACGATCTCGCGCACCCAGCCGGCATCGTCGTCCATGAACAGCGCGACCGCGGCGACCAGCGGCGGCAGCGCCGCGCGGATGGCCAGCGCCTGCTCCAGTCCGACGCAACGCGGGCTGCGCCGGGTGAACACCAGACCGATGGCGTCGGCTCCCAGCGCCGCCGCGAGCGTTCCGTCCTCGACCCGGGTGATGCCGCAGCATTTGACGCGCAATCGAGCCCACGCGTTCACAGGGTCACCTCGGCCGGAAGGACCCATTGTGCCGGATACAGGGGCCCCAGAAAGGTGAGGCCATCGGGCGGAGCGGTCGGGCCGGCCACCTCGCGGTCGCGCCCGGCCAGCAGTTCGGCGACCCATTCCGGCGGCCGCTCGCCACGCCCGACCGGCAGCAGCGAGCCGACGATGTTGCGCACCATGTGATGCAGGAAAGCATTGGCCACGATGTCGATGTCGATGCAGGCATCGTCGCGACGCACACTGACCTCGCGCACCTCGCGCACCGCGCTGGGGGCCTGGCAGGAAATCGCCCGGAACGCGGAAAAGTCATGACGTCCGACCAGGGCCTGTGCGGCGGCATGCATGGCCGCGGTATCCAGCGGCCGGCGCTCCCAGGTGACCCGGCCCGCCTCCAGCGCGGGCCGCACCGCGCGATTCAGGATGCGATAGCGATAGCGCCGTGCGCGGGCCGCATGGCGGGCATGGAAATCGGCGGCCACCGGCTGCGCCCACAGCACCGCGACACTCGCCGGCAGCAGGCTGTTGGCGCCCAGCGTCCAGGCTCGCGGCGCTCGAACCGCGTCGGAATCGAAATGCGCCACCTGGCAGCGCGCATGCACGCCGGCATCGGTCCGCCCGGCGCAGCTGACCTCGACCGCATGCGCGGCAACTTTCGACAGCGCCGCCTCGATGGCCGCCTGCACGCTGGGTCCATGACCCAGGCGCTGCCAGCCGAGAAAGTCGCGGCCGTCATATTCGATGCCGATGGCGATGCGCATGCGGGCTGAGCCGGATATCGAGAAGCGGCGATGGTGTCAGGAACCGGGACCGTGGGCCCGAAGTCGAGCAGCGAATCGAGAGTCGTTCGGCTGCGCATGCGCAACTGAATGCGAACGAATGACCGAAAGGCTTGCAAGCGGATCGCGCGGCAGCGGCATCGGCACGATGCGCCGCGCTTCGGGGTCTCCGGCCTTGGCCGGGCCCCGGTCCCGACTCCTAGCGCAGCTCGCCCAGCAGGCGGTGGGCCTCGTCCTTCTGGGTCTGACTGCCCTCGGCGAGAACTTCCTCGAGCATGGCACGGGCGCCGTCGCGATCGCCCATGTCGAGATAGGCCCGCGCCAGATCGAGCTTGGTGTCCGCCGGATCTTCGCTGAAGGTCGGGTGCATCGGTGCGGCGGACCGATCCTCCTCCGCGGCACGACGCAAGGCGTCCTCGTCGTCGAAGTCCACGGATGGCAGCTCGGGACCATCGGGCAGGTCATGGCCGGCCAGCGGCGGCTGCGGTGCGTGCATGCCCGGCGCGGCGATATCGTCATGCGGCGGCGACAGGTCGAAATCGAAGCTGTAGCCGGCAACGGCGCGGGGCGCATGGTCGCCGGCAGGCTCCGCCATCTCGGGCTCGACGTACGGGTCGGGTACCGAATCAGTCTCCGATGCGACCCGCTCGAACAGCGGATGATGCGGGCTGAGCTCCTCGCCCATGGCCTCGACGGCCTGCCATTCGGTCGACGCGGGATCGACCTCGGCATGCATCGCTTCGGCGGCGGCCTCGAAACCGGACACGTCATTGCGCGCGTAGTACAGGCTCACCAGCTCCAGGTGCAGACCGGGATCGCCCGGATATTCGGCCATCTGTGCCCGCAACGACCGGACCTCGGCATCGCCTTCGTGGTCGGAATCATGGCCGCTGTCAAAGGGCTCGTCGCCAAACTGGTCGGCGATCGAGCTCGTTCCGGCCGCAGGGGACTGTGCGCTGCGACGGCCGCGCAACGCGAGCACCAGCAGGAGCAGCACGACCACGCCCGCGGTCATCAGTGCCCACACCTGCAGATACCAGGGCTTGGCAACTTCGGCCGCAGGGGGCACGGAAGCCGCAACGGGCTTCGGCTTGATCGCAGCGGGCTTGCGGGCACTGGCGGCCGCCGCAGGCCTGGCACTGGCGGCGACGGCGGGCACGCTGGATGCCGCGGCGACGCTCGACGCCGGGGCGGCCACCGAGACGGCCGCGGCAGGCTTGCCGGCGCTGGCGGCCGGCGCCGGATTCGATTTCGCCCCCGGGACGGGCTTGACTGGCGCGGCCGCCACGGCAACCGTCGCCGGGCCGGCCTTGGCAACCTGCGCGAGCTTGCGCTGCAGCTCGGCGATCTCGTCGTTCTTGAGCGCCAGCAGTTGCTGGTTCTTGCTGTTGATGCCCTCGACCGCCTTCAGTCGCGCTTTCAAGTCATCGCTCTGCTGGCGCTGGCTGGCCAGCGACTCCTGGCTGCGGGCCAGATCGGCCTTCAATCCGGCAATGGCCGCACTGCCGGTACCCCCGGCCACGCCCACGCGGGTGGCCGCGCTTTGTCCGGCGCTCGCCGGAGGCACCAGTTGCAGGCGCCCGCCGGCCGTCGTTGCGGATGTCACCACGGGGGATTGCGACGCTCGGGTTTGCCCGGCACCGGCCAGCAGCGTCGGCCTTGGCGCGGCGCCACGCCAGTCCTCGATCTGCCGGCGCACTTCGGCAGCGGCGTCGGTCGCGCTTCGGTTGCTGATCTGCTGGGTGCTGGGAATGCGCAGGATGGCGCCGCGCTTGAGTCCATTGATATTGCCGCGCACGAACGCGTTGGGGTTGGCCGCCAGCAGCGCGACCATCACCTGATCCAGGCTGACCTTGCTGTCCGGCAACACGGCGCGGGCGACCTGGGTCAGGGTTTGTCCGCTCTTGACCGGACCGTAGGTGTCGCCGGCGCTGCGCGCGGCGGCCGCGGGCATGGCCTCCGTGGTCGCCGGCGCAGCCGCGGGCACCGCCGCCGCGACCCGGGCCGTGCGCGTGGCGGCCGCGGGCGCCGCGGTGATGGCCGGCGCGGCCGGCGCGTAATCGGGTGGATCCAGCAACACGGTGTATTCGCGCAGCAGGCGTCCGTTGGTCCAGTTCACCTGCAGCAGGAAGTCGAGGTAGGGCGCACGCACCGGATCGACGGTGGTCACGCGAATCACGTGCTCGCCGCGGGCATTGGTGGTGACCGTGAACTGCAGTGGCGTCGCCATCTGGTTGAGGCTGATCCCGGCGCGCGTGAAATCCTTGGCCGGTGCCATGCTCACCTGCAGGCTGGCGGCTTCGGCGGGGCTGTCCACCGACAACGGGATTTCCGCCACCAGCGGCTGGCCCAGTTGCGAGTGGACCTGGATCTGACCCAGACCCATGGCCAGCAGCGGCGAACTGGTCAAGGCCAGAGCAATCGCCAGCGACAGCTTGTGCGTACGGTTCATCGCGTCGAGCCCCCCAAGGCAGTGGCCGCCACCGCGGCCACGCCGGAACTCGACGCGACCTCAGGACGATGCCGCAACTTTAGTTCACAAATAGGATTTCACCAAGAGTTCCGCCACCTGGACCGCGTTCAGGGCGGCTCCTTTGCGGATGTTGTCGGCCACGACCCACAGATCCAGTCCGCGCGGGTGCGAAATATCCTCGCGCACACGGCCGACATAGACGGGGTCGGTGCCGGCGGCGTGGGTCACCGGCGTGGGGTAGCCGCCCGCGATGCGCTCGTCGACCAGCACCACACCGGGCGCGGCCAGCAGCAGCTCGCGGGCACGGGCGGCACTGATCTTGTCGCGGGTCTCGATGTGCACCGCCTCGGCGTGGCCGTAGAACACCGGCACGCGGACCGCGGTCGGGTTCACCTGGATCGAATCGTCCTCGAGGATCTTGCGCGTCTCCCAGACCATCTTCATCTCTTCCTTGGTGTAGCCGTTATCCTGGAAGGCATCGATGTGCGGGATCAGGTTGAAGGCGATCTGCAGCGGAAACTTGACCGGCTCGACACTCTTGAAGCTGAGCATCGCCGCGGTCTGGCGGCCCAGCTCTTCCATGCCCGAGCGCCCGGCGCCGGAAACCGACTGGTAGGTGGCGACGTTGATGCGCTCGATGCCGACCGCGCGATGGATCGGCGCCAGCGCCACCAGCATCTGCATGGTCGAGCAATTGGGGTTGGCGATGATGCCGTGGCGCGGGTACTGCGCGATCGCGTGCGGGTTGACCTCGCTGACCACCAGCGGGATGTCGTCGCGATAGCGGAACTCGGAAGTGTTGTCGATCACCACCGCACCGCTCGCGGCCGCGCGCGGCGCATGCTCGCGGCTGACCGCAGCGCCGGCCGAGAAGAACGCGATGTCGACGCCGGCGAAATCGCACCCGGCGAGATCACGCACCGTGATGCGCCGGCCGCCGAAGCTGATCGTCTCGCCGGCCGAACGCGCGCTGGCCAGCGGCAGCAGTTCGCCGACCGGAAACGCGCGCTCGGCGAGGATCTGCAGCAAGGTCTCGCCGACGGCTCCGGTGGCTCCGACCATGGCGACGGTGTAGTGGTCTTTCTTGCTCATGCGGGGCTCGGGTTCGGCGGATGGCGGGTTCGGGATGCAACGGATGATGGACCCGAATCGGGGCACGGGCCGGTCCGGTACGGGCAGGAACGCCGGCGCTGCGCTCAGCCGCCCGGAATGCGCGGCGCGACCGGACCCACATCGCCGCACTGCGCACGATGCCGCAATGCCTGGTCCATCAGCACCAGCGCCACCATCGCCTCGGCGATCGGCGTGGCCCGGATGCCGACGCAGGGGTCGTGGCGGCCGGTGGTGACGACCTCGACCGGCTCGCCCTGCCGGTTCACGCTGCGCCCGGGGATACGGATGCTGGACGTCGGCTTCAGCGCGATCGAGCAGATCACCGGCTGGCCGCTGCTGATGCCGCCGAGGATGCCGCCGGCATGATTGGACAGAAAGCCATCCGGAGTCATCTCGTCGCGATGCTGGCTGCCGCGCTGCGCCACGCTGGCGAAACCGTCGCCGATTTCCACGCCCTTGACCGCGTTGATGCTCATCAGCGCGGCGGCCAGCTCGGCGTCGAGCTTGCCGTAGATCGGCTCGCCCCAGCCCGGCGGCACGCCCTCCGCGACCACGGTCACACGCGCGCCGACCGAGTCGCCGGCCTTGCGCAGCGCGTCCATGGCGGCTTCGAGCGCGGGCACCTGCGCCGCATCGGGCCAGAAAAAGGCGTTCTGCTCGACCGTCTCCCAGTCGATCGCATCATCGGTCGGCCGACGCGGAGTGATCGTGCCCAGTTGCGCGAGGTAGCCGCGCACGCGCACGCCGTGGCGCTCGGCCAGCCACTTCTTGGCGATCACGCCGGCGGCCACGCGCATCGTCGTTTCGCGCGCCGAGCTGCGGCCGCCGCCGCGCGGATCGCGGATGCCGTATTTCTGCCAGTAGGTGTAGTCGGCGTGTGCCGGTCGGAAGGTGTCGAGCAGGTCGTCGTAGTCGCGCGAGCGCGCGTCGGTGTTGCGGATCAGCAGCGCGATCGGGGTGCCGGTGGTGCGCCCCTCGTACAGGCCGGAAAGGATCTCGACGGCGTCGGTCTCGTGCCGCTGCGAGGTGTGGCGGGTACGCCCGGTGGCGCGGCGCGCGAGGTCGGCGACAAAGTCCTGCTCGCCCAGGGCCAGCCCCGGCGGGCAGCCGTCGATCACGCAACCGATGGCCGGACCGTGGCTCTCGCCGAAGGTGGTGACCGCAAACAGCGTACCCGAGGTGTTCCCGGCCATGTCGCGCGCTCCTCAGCGGCCTGCCGCTGCGGCGCGGATCGCCGCCGCGTGATCGAGCAACGTCGCGCGATCGATCAGGAACACGCCCATCGGCCCGACCTTGAATTCCAGCCAGACGAACGGAACCGCGGGCAACAGCGCAGCCAGTGCCCGCTCGCTCTCCCCGACTTCGACGATCAGCAGACCGTCGCCGGTCAGATGGTCGGCGGCATCGCGCAGGATGCGCAGCGCTAGGTCGAGGCCGTCGTGGCCCGCGGTCAGCCCGAGCCGGGGTTCGTGCGCGTATTCGGCCGGCATCGCCGTGTACTCGGCTTCGGTGACGTAAGGCGGGTTGGAAACGATCAGGTCGTAACGTTCGCCGGCCAAAGCCGCGAACAGGTCCGACTGCAGCGCGCGCACGCGCTCCTCGACGTGCTGGAAAGCGATGTTCTCGTGCGCCAGCGCGAGTGCGTCGGTGCTGATGTCGGCGAGGTCCACCCGCCACGCCGGCTGGTGCACGGCCATGGCGATGCCGATGCAGCCGGAGCCGGTGCACAGATCCAGCGCACGCCCGATCTCGCGGCCATCAAGCCAGGGCGAGAATCCGGCTTCGACCAGCTCGGCGATCGGCGAACGCGGTACCAGTGCGCGCGGGTCGGATTTGAACTTGAGCCCCGCGAACCATGCCTCGCCGACCAGATAGGCCGTCGGCACACGCTCGCTGATGCGGCGCTCGATCAGCGCCAGCACGCGCATGCGCTCGGCCTGCGTGAGGCGCGCCACGCCGTAAGCCGGCGGCAGATCGGGCGGCAGGTGCAGACTGGAAAGCACCAGATGCGTGGCTTCGTCCAGCGGGTTGTCGTGACTGTGCCCGAAGCTCAGTCCGCTGGCAGCGAACCGGGTCGCGCCGTAACGGATGAAATCGAGGAGGCTGGCGAGGGCGTCGGTCACGGAACGGGCCGGGCAAAGCGTGAAGTATAGCGATCCGTGACGGCTATAATCGGACGATGCCTATTCGTCGCGATGCCGGCCGCGTACCGGTCTTTCTGCTGGTCGTGGTGGCGGCCATCGCCGCCGGGCTGGGCCTGTGGCTGGGCCTGCGCGGTCATGCACCACCGCAGCCACCACAGATGCACTCCGCGCAGGTCTATCCGCAACCACGCCCGCTGCCGGCTTTTGCGCTGACGCAAAGCGACGGCCGGCCCCTGACCGCCGTCGACTGGCGGGGTCACTACACGCTGGTGTTCTTCGGCTACACCCTGTGCCCGGATATCTGCCCGACCACCCTGGCGACCCTGCACCGGGCGCTGCAGCAGCTGCGTGCGCAGGGACTGGGTGCGCAGGTGCGGGTCGATTTCATTTCGGTGGACCCGCGGCGCGACACCCCCTCCCGCCTGACGGCCTACGTGCGCGCCTTCGATCCGCGCTTTGTCGGCGCCACCGGTCCCGATAGCCAGCTGCAACCGCTGACGCGCGCGCTGGGCGTTGCCTATGCACGCACCCCCGACGGGCACGGCGGCGAGCGCATCGACCACAGCGGCGCGGTCGTGCTGATCGATCCGCAGGGACGCGAACTGGCGGTGTTCCTGCCGCCGCTGCGCGCTGCGGCCATCGCCGAGGATCTTTCCCGCCTGATCGCCTGGCATCGCTGATGCGTCTGGCCGCGTTGCAGATCCTGCTGCCGCATCGCGCCCTCAGCGCGATCATCCGCCGCGCCACGCGCTGGACCTGGTCGCCGTGGAAGACCCTGCTCATCCGGCAAGTCGTGCAACGCTATCGCGTCGATCTCGACGAAGCCGCGCCACCCGCCGAACCCGGCGGCTATGCGCATTTCGATGCCTTCTTCACACGCGCCCTGAAACCCGGCGCGCGACCGATCGACTCCGACCCCGCCGCCCTGCTCTGCCCGGCCGACGGACGCATCAGCCAGGCCGGGCCGATCGATGCGGGTCGTCTGCTGCAGGCCAAGGGTCGCGATTTCACCGCCGCCGAACTGCTGGCCGACGACCGGGCCGCGGCGGCCTACCGTGACGGTGTATTCGTCACCGTGTACCTGTCACCCCGCGACTACCATCGCGTGCACATGCCGCTCGATGGAGCCCTGCTCGAGACCGTGCACGTGCCCGGGCGCCTGTTCAGCGTGGCGCCTTCCGCGGTCGCCACGGTCCCCCGCCTGTTCGCGCGCAACGAGCGGCTGGTCTGCCACTTCGATGGATCAGTCGGGCCGTTCGCGGTGGTCATGGTCGGCGCCCTGCTGGTATCGGGCGTGGAGACGGTCTGGGGCGGATGGCAGATTCCGCCCTATGCGCACCGGATCGTGCGCAGGGACTGGCGCGGCCAGGGCATCCGCCTGGCGCGCGGCGCCGAGATGGCCCGCTTCCACATGGGCTCGACAGTGATCCTGCTGCTGCCCCCGGGCAGCGCCAGACTGGTCAGCCACCTGGCCCCGCAGCGCCTGGTTCGGGTCGGCGAGGGTATCGGCCGCCTGTCGGAAACCATCTTCCCAACCCCTGGGCAAGCATCCACAATGTGATGTGGAGCGTCATTTCATGACGCCACCCATGCGGAAACATCCCCGGGGGAGGCTATGCTGGACACGCCGCGAGAATCGACTGCGCCGCTGTCGCAGGAGCAGCCATCAAGGGGGAGGATCATGCGTCTGGTTACCCGCATCGTCGCCAAGAGCCGCGCCATCCGTCTGGCGCGGCAGCTGCGCGACATCGAAACCGCGATGCATGCCCTGCCGCTCGGTGCCCGGCGCCAGCTGGCCCTGTTGGCGATGAAAGAGTTCGCCAATGCCTCGCGCTGCGAGTTCCCGCATCTGTATGGTTCCCCGCCGGAAATGAAATACCTGCCCTGGGGCGGCGGCACCGACATCGGTCACGAGCGGGCGCGCTCGGACAATCCGCAGATGCGCATGCGTGGCATCGCGCTGTGGCTGGCGGTGGCGTTCCACGAGACCCGCGATGCGCCGACCCGCGACCTGCAGCTGCTGCATCGCAATCTGCTGCGGGTGATGCGCCAGCTCAAGGAAAACGCCGCCAGCGCTGCGGGCGATCCGGTCGCACCCTGGGCAACCCATACCGAAGCGGCTTGAATCGCGAATCGTCCGACCCCGGACTTTGCAATCGTCGCGTCCTTGAAGGACCGGATCGGCTTCGGCGGCAAGGCGCGGAACGTGGGTCCGCGAAGGGCGGACGCCGCGACGCGCAGCGGGCGCACCAGCTCAGCCGCGCCGGCACATCGGCATGCGCAGTTCCATCCCCGGCCTGAGCTCGTAGTGCGGCGCCTGCAGACGATTGGCGGACGCCAGCTCGTGCAGATTGTCGCAGCCGAAGCGATGGGCGATGCCGAACAGGGTATCGCCACGCCGGACGGTGTAGCGGCGCTGCCTCAACTCGCGGCGCACGGCGACGAATGCCGCGGGCGGCGTCGGCAACACGGCATCGTGCAGGTCGGAGGCCAGCTTCATCCAGGGACCGCCGCTGGCGCACGAACGCACATAGGGCTTTTCCAGTACGTCCGGGACGGCGATGCGGGTGCCCGCCGGCTGTTCGGTCTGCGGATCGAGCCGGGGATTGAGGTTGCGCAACGTGCGGAACCAGCCGTCGGTCATGCCGCCGGCCTGGCCCAGGCAGACGGTCAGCTCGGCCAGTGACGTCGGAACCAGCAGATCGACGTGCCCCGGCGCCCCGTCCACGCGCGGGAAATGCAGGTTGTAGCGCTCGGGGTGCAGGAACAGCCACGCCGCGGCCAGCACCATCGGCACGTACTCGCGGGTCTCGGGCGACAGGGTGAAATAGATCTTCGGATTCCAGAAGCTGGCATCGGCCGCGTGCGCTGCGGCCAGACGGCTGACGAAACCCTCGCCGCCGTTGTAAGCGGCGATGGTCAGCTCCAGATTGTCGTTGAAGGCTTTCAACTGCTCGTTGATATAGGCGGCGTTGGCCTTCGCCTCGAGGCGTGGGTCAAAGCGCTGGTCGAAGCCATCCACGACACCGAGACCGAAACGCTGGCCGGTCGCCGGCATGAACTGCAGCGGACCCGCCGCACCCGAGCGCGAGACCGCATGCACACGTCCGCCCGACTCCTTGGCCATGATGCCGAACAGCAGCGCCTCGGGCAGACCTGCCTTGCGATAGGCCGGCTCCATCTGATAGCGCAGATACTGATAGTTGATGTACGCATTGATCAGCTGCGGTCGCATCTGCGTCAGCCATTCCTCCAGCGCGGCCTTGATCGGACCGTTGCTGGCGATCAGCTCGGAGAGCTGATGGTTGCGCAACAGGGCCACCGAGCGTTGCGCTTCCGGTACGGCCTGCAGCACCGGCGAGGGCTCACCATTCTCGGTGGTGGCGTCGTCGGCATCGGTGGTCCCGGTGTCGCTTTCCCCGGCTTCGACACGCAGCAGTCGATCGTAGGCGGTGATGAAGCGCGCGTCGTCGCAGCCGCTGCGGGCGGCGCAGGCGATGGCGGCGATTCGAAGATCAGCCAGAGCCTGGCTGCGGGCGGCAGCGGCGGCGGGATCGCCGGCCTCGAGCTGGTTCTGGGCGTCGTTGTACTGGCGGACGTCGGCCTTCAGTCGCGCATACAATTCGGTGTTGGCGGATGCAACGGCCGCGGCAGCCGGCGGACGCGCGGGCACGGCTGAACAGCCGGACAGGGCGATGGTGACGGCGACAGCCAGCGCCACGGTCACACGAGACAGGACGGGATGAAAAGACACGGGCGGGGCAACCTCGGTCAGTCGGCAGCGACCACGGCGGCAACCATGCCGCCGGCAGCACAGCGCCGGGCGCGATGAATATCGGCCATATCCGTCGCGTACGCAACGCCGGAGCCACACCGCGGCAGCGTGCTGCGTAGAATCGCGGCTGCCGGCGGAGCCACCATGAGTCGATTCCGATCCGATCCCTCGCGTCAAGCCTCATCGCGAGCGCCCGCGCGGCGTGGGCACGACGTGCACTGATGGGCCGCTGGCGACCACCGGCGCCGGCGTCCACGGCGATCATCACCCGCGACGGCCACGCGCGCCTGAAGGCCGAGCTCGACGAGTTGTGGCTGCGCGTGCGGCCCGAGGTCGTGCGCGCGCTGGCTGCAGCCGCTGCGGAGGGTGATCGCTCGGAGAATGCCGAGTACACCTACCGCAAGAAGCAGCTCGGCGAGATCGACCGGCGTGTGCGCTATCTGAGCAAACGGCTGCCGCTGCTGAAGGTGGCGCAAGGCGCCCCCGGCGACCGCGATGCGGTGTATTTCGGCGCCAGGGTCCGGCTTGAGGATGGACGCGGTGACGTGCATTGCTATCGCATCGTCGGCCCCGACGAGACCGATGCCCGGCGCGGCTGCATCAGCGTGGATTCGCCGTTGGCACGCGCGCTGCTGAAAAAGCGCATCGCCGACGAGGTCGAAGCCGAGTTGCCTGGCGGACGGCAGTGCTACTGCGTGCTGGAAGTGAGCTATGACGACGCGCCGCCCTGAGCCGGCGGCGGTGCTGACCCCGCTGGCGATTCGTGATCTGCTCACCGCCTACCGGGACACCCGCTACACGGTGCAACTGGCGGATCGGGACGTGCGGATCCGTGTCGGTGCCGCACCGCCACCGGCACTGCGAGCACTGCTGCAACCCGGCCGTTTCTGGGTGTTGATCACCGCATGCAATCCGCATTCGCAGCCCTGCCCGGCCCGCGACAACGCCTTGCGCATGCGTGCGCTGGCGCGGGCACTGGTCGCCGTCGATCCGCAGCGCGTGTTCGACGCGGCGGGATGCGCGCCGGATCGCAGTTGGGTCGAGCCCGGCCTGCTGGTCATCGGACTCGACCCCGGGATCACCGACGCGCTGGCGCGACGCTTCGAACAGAACGCGCTGCTCGCCGGTCATGGGACGGCGCCGGCGCGGCTGCGGCTGTATCGCGCGGATTGGGCTGCGGCGCTCGGTCACGTGGACACTGCGGGCTGCGAATGGGCAGAATGGCCGGTGGAGTCCGCCCGCGCATGAATCCTCGTCCCCCCCCGCCACCGCGGCCTTGCTCGAGGTTCGCGAACTCGCCTTCGCGCGCCGTGACGAGCCGGTGTTCGGACCGCTCGACTTCGATCTCGAGGATGGCGAGATCGGCCTGATCGAAGGCGACAACGGCAGCGGCAAGACCACGCTGCTGCGCATCCTGGCCGGGCTGCTGCGCGCCGGCTCGGGTAGCGCGCGCGTGGACGGACTCGCTCCCGGCGATCCTGCCGCCGCCGGCACGGCGCTGCTGCTGGGGCATCAGCTGGGCCTCAAGGCGGATCTCAGCGTGCGCGAAAATCTCGCCACTGCGGCGGGTCTGTACGGCCAGCGTGATGGCTGCGGCGTCACCGACACCATCGTCGAGGTCGGCCTCGACGGCTACGCCGACGAGCCGGTGCGGCAGCTGTCCGCGGGCCAGAAAAAGCGCGCCGCGCTGGCGCGCCTGCGCCTGCTGCCGGCGAGGCTGTGGCTGCTCGACGAGCCGTTCGCCAATCTCGATCGCGCCGGCATTGCGCTGGTCAACCGGCTGCTCGATATGCATGTCGCCGGCGGCGGCGCGGCGCTGGTGACCACGCATGGCGCGGTGTCCTTCCGCGACCACGCCACGCGCCGGATCGTCCTGTCGTGAGCGCACCGTCGGCACGCGCCGGTTATGTCGCGGTCCTGCGCCGCGATCTGCTGCTGGCCTGGCGGCGGCGCGGCGAAGCGGCTTTTCCGGTGCTGTATGCACTGATCGTCGCGACCCTGTTCCCGTTTGCGCTGGGCCCTGAGGGCGCCCTGCTCGCGCGGATCGCCGCTGGCGTGGTGCTGGTCACCGTGCTGCTGGCAATGCTGCTGTCGCTGGATGGACTGTTCCGGCCCGATTACGAGGACGGCAGCCTCGAACAGCTGCTGCTGGCACCGCAGCCGCTGGGGCTGCTGCTGGCGGCCAAGATCCTCGCCCACTGGCTGACCACGGCGCTGCCGTTGCTGCTGGCCAGCCCATTGCTGGCGGCGATGCTGCATCTGCCGGTGGCGGTGCTGCCGGTGCTGCTGATCGCGCTGGCACTGGCGACGCCGCTGATGAGTCTGCTCGGCGCGCTGGTCGTCGCGCTGACCGTCGGCACCCGCCGCTCTGGTATGCTGCTGGCTCTGATGCTGCTGCCGCTGATGGTACCTGCGGTGATCTTTGCCGCGGGTGCGGTCGCGGCCGCCCAGCAAGGCCTTCCCTTCATCGCACCGCTCGCCTGGTTGGGCGCAGCCCTCGTGCTTGCCCTGGTGCTGGCGCCTGCCGCCTGCGCCGCCGCGCTCCGGATTGCCCTTGACGCATGAACGCCCACGCCTCGCCCACCCTCTGGAACCGACTGGTACTGTGGTATCACCAGATGGGTTCGCCGCCTTATTTCTATGCTTTCGCCGGCCGCTGGCGGCCGTGGTTCATCGCCGCGACCCTGATCACCGCCGCGATCGGCCTCTATGGCGGCCTGGTGCTGGCTCCACCCGACTACCAGCAGGGCGATGCTTACCGCATCATCTTCATTCACGTGCCCTGCGCCTGGATGAGCCTGTTCACCTATGCCTTCATGGCCGGCTGCGGCTTGGTCGGGCTGGTGTGGCGGGTCAAGCTGGCCGAGATCCTGGCCATGGAGGCGGCGCCGATCGGCGCGGCGTTCACCTTCGTCACCCTGGTCACAGGCTCGCTGTGGGGCAAGCCGATGTGGGGCGCGTGGTGGACCTGGGACGCGCGGCTGACCTCGGAGCTGGTGCTGCTGTTTCTGTATCTGGGCGTGATCGGTCTCTATCACGCCTTCGAAGACACCCGCCAAGGCGCCCGCGCGGCGGCGTTCCTGGCCCTGATCGGCGTGGTCAACCTGCCGATCGTGCATTACTCGGTGGTGTGGTGGAACACCCTGCACCAGGGCACCACCGTGCGCCTGTTCGGACCGTCGCGCATCACCTGGTCGATGCTGTGGCCGCTGCTGACGATGGCCCTGTCGACCCATCTTTATCTCGGCTGGAGCCTGCTCGGACGCGCGCGGGTCGCGCTGCTCGAGCTCGAGGGTGGCAAGGACTGGGCGCGTGCGATCGCGCTGGAGGACGCGCCGCATGGATAAGTTCCTGGCCATGGGCGGTTATGCCGTCTACGTCTGGCCCGCCTATGCGGCGTTCTTCGTGGTGTTCGCCGCCGACCTGATCGCCACTGCGACCCGCCGTCGCAGGGTCCTGAAGGAACTTCGCGCCCGCATCGCCCGTCAAAGCGCGCGCAGGAGTCCATAACCATGCATCCCGTCCGCAAGCGTCGCCTGATCTTCGTCGGCCTGATTCTCGGCGCCGTGGCCATGGCCACCGGTGCCGTCGTCTACGGTCTGCAGAAGAACATGAACTACCTGTTCACGCCCAGCCAGGTGCTGGCCGGCAGGGCCGCCGACTACCACACCTTCCGGCTCGGCGGCATGGTCGAGAACGGCTCGCATCGTGCGCGATCCGCATTCGCTGAAAGTGGACTTCACCGTCACCGACGGTGACCGCACGCTGCCGGTCGAATACACCGGCATCCTCCCCGACCTGTTCCGCGCCAACCAGGCGGTGATCACCACCGGTCGCATGCAGGGCGGCACCTTTGTCGCCAGCGAGGTGCTGGCCAAACACAGCGCGACCTATATGCCCAAGGAACTGGCCGAGGCGATGGCCAAGGCGCACGCCAAACACCACGTCGTCATGCCGGCAACAACCGGAGGCGCACCGTGATCCCCGAGCTGGGCGAAGTCGCGCTGATCCTCGCGCTGCTGCTGGCGCTGGTGCAGTGCGTGCTGCCGCTGCTGGGCGCCTGGCGCAACAACGCCGCGCTGATGGCGGTGGCGCGGCCCGCCGCCGCGGGGCAGTTCATCTTCGTCGCACTGTCGTTCGCGGTCCTGACCTGGGCCTTCATGACCCAGGACTTCTCGGTCGCCTACGTGGCGCAGAACTCCAACCTCAGCCTGCCCTGGTACTACCGTTTCTCGGCGGTGTGGGGCGCACACGAGGGCTCGTTGCTGCTCTGGATCCTGATCCTCAATGTGTGGACGGTGGCGCTGGCGGCGTTTTCCGGCCATCTGCCGCCGAAGTTCGCCGCGCGCGTGCTCGGCGTGCTCGGCTTTGTCAGCGTCGGCTTCCTGCTGTTCACCCTGTTCACCTCGAGTCCGTTCGGCCGCCTGCTGCCGGCACCTGGCAACGGCATGGATCTCAACCCGGTGCTGCAGGATCCGGGCCTGATCATCCATCCGCCGATGCTGTACATGGGCTACGTGGGCTTCTCGGTGGCGTTCGCATTCGCCATCGCCGCGCTGCTGGGCGGCGCGCTCGACGACGACTGGGTGCGCTGGGCGCGACCGTGGACCAACTTCGCCTGGGCCTTCCTGACCGCCGGGATCGTGCTCGGCAGCTGGTGGTCGTATGCCGAACTGGGCTGGGGCGGCTGGTGGTTCTGGGACCCGGTCGAGAACGCCTCGTTCATGCCCTGGCTGATCGGCACCGCGCTGATCCACGCCCAGGCGGTCACCGAAAAGCGCGGCGGTCTGCGCGCCTGGACCCTGCTGCTGTCGATCTTCGCCTTCTCGCTGTCGCTGCTGGGCACCTTCCTGGTGCGCTCGGGCGTGCTGACCAGTGTGCACGCGTTCGCCAGCGACCCGCGCCGCGGCGTGTACATCCTGATCTTCCTCGGCGTGGTAGTCGGCGGCTCGCTGCTGATCTATGCCCTGCGCGCACCCAAGGTCGCCGGAGGCAAGCCGTTCGCCCTGCTCTCGCGCGAGACCCTGATCGTGATCGGCAACCTGATGCTGACCGCGGCGGCGGCGATGGTGCTGATCGGTACGCTGTATCCGCTGGTCGGCGACGCCTTCCACCTGGGCCGGGTGTCGGTCGGGCCGCCCTACTTCGGCTCGCTGTTCATCCTGCTGATGGCGCCGGTGGTGTTGCTGATTCCGTTCGGGCCGTTCGCGCGCTGGGGCAAGGCCGACGGCACCGCGCTGTGGCGGGTGCTGCTGTTCGCCGGCGCGGCCGCGCTGCTCGGCGGCGTGCTCGCCTTCGTGCTCGGTGGCGATGCGCGCGCGGTCCTGGGCACGGTGGCGGCGTGCTACGTCGGCGCCGGCGTCGTGCTCTATGCGCGCAAGCGCTGGCGCGAGGCCCCGGCGGGCCGCCGCTATCCCGCCGAGATGACCGGCATGCTGATCGCCCACGCCGGTGTCGGCGTGTTCCTGGCCGGCGCGCTGCTGACCACGGCGCTCAGCGTCGAGCGCGACGTGCGCCTCGATCCCGGCCAGAGCCAGCGCATCGGTGCCTACGATTTCCGTTTCGACGGCGTGCGCGAGGTGCGTGGCCCCAACTGGACGGCGCAGCAGGGCAAGCTGACCGTGCTGCGCGACGGCGCGGTGGTGGCGGTGATGCATCCGCAGAAACGCGTCTACAGCGGGGGCCAGGTGCAGACCAAGGCTTCGGTCAGTGCCGGCGTGATGCGCGATCTCTACGTCGCGCTGGGCGAACCGCTCGGCGATCACGGCGCCTGGGCGCTGCGCCTGTACGACAAGCCGTTCGTGCGCTGGCTGTGGTTCGGCGGCGTGCTGATGATGCTGGGCGGCTTCATCACCTCCGGTGATCGCCGTTTCCGCGCGCGCAGCACGCGCGCCATGCCCGTCCCCGGCACCGCCACGCTGGCGCCGCGCGAGTCCGTCGCATGAACCGGCTGTTGCCGCTGGCCGGCTTTCTGCTGCTGGTCGCGCTGTTCGGCTACGGCCTGTGGTGGAACGCCCACCACGACGTCACCGCAGTGCCTTCGCCGCTGATCGGCAAGCCGGCGCCGGCGTTCGACCTGCCGCGACTGCATGATCCGGCCCTGCGCGTGACCAGGGCCGATCTGCTCGGCAAGCCCTACCTGCTCAACGTGTTCGCCAGCTGGTGCTTTGCCTGCGCCGACGAGCATCCGGTGCTGATGGCCGAGGCACGCGAGCTGGGGCTGCCCGTGATCGGCTACGACTACAAGGACAAGTCGGCCGACGCGAAGGCCTGGCTGGCCGCGCACGGCGATCCCTATGCGCTGGTGATCGCCGACACCAGTGGCCGGACCGCGATCAACTTCGGCGTCTACGGCGCGCCGGAAACCTTCCTGATCGATGCCGACGGCATCATCCGCTACAAGCACATCGGCCCGCTGACACCCGGCGTGATCCGCGACCAGCTGGCGCCGCAACTTCGCAAGCTGGGTGTGCAACCGGCGCCGGGACTCTGACATGCGCCTCCTGCTGCTGGCCTTCATCCTGCTGTTGACTGCATCCGCGGCTCGGGCCGACAGCGCGATCGACGCCTTGCCGTTCAAGAATGTCGCCCAGGAGCAGCGCTTCCAGCACCTCACCGGCCAGTTGCGCTGTCTGGTCTGCCAGAACGAGAGCCTGGCCGATTCCAATGCCGGCCTGGCCAAGGATCTTCGCCTGCAGGTGTTCCAGCAGATGCAGGCCGGCAAGACCGATGCCCAGATCAAGCAGTACCTGGTCGCGCGCTACTCCGACTATGTGCTTTACGACCCGCCGCTGAAACCTTCGAACTATGTGCTGTGGTTCGGGCCGTTCGTGGTGCTGCTGGCCGGCGCCGCGGGCGCAGCACTGTACCTGCGCCGGCGCAGTCGCGCCGACGCGACCCCGGCCGACAGCGGAGACGAAGACTGGTGAATGTCCCCTTTCTTGCTGCCTGCGCGGCATTGATCGCGCTGGGCCTGGCCTTCGTGCTGATCCCGCTGGTGCGAGCTTCCCGCAGGCTGCCGAAACACCGCGGCCTGTATGTGCTGGCACTGGGGCTGGCCTTCGTGCTGCCGCTGGCGACGCTGGGTCTGTACCGGCTGCTGGGCACGCCGGCCGCGCTGGTTCCGGGTGCCGAGATCGCGCGCGACATCACCCCGCAGCAGGCGATCGCCGACCTGCACCGCGAACTGGAAGCGCACCCGAACGACGCCGATGGCTGGTCGACGCTCGGTCAGGCCTACGCCACGATGCAGCAGCCGGCCGCGGCGGCCGATGCGTTCGCGCATGCGCTCAAGCTGCGACCCGACGACGCCGACCTGCTGGTGGCCTGGGCCGAAGCCGATTCCATGGCCAGCCCGCAGCACCACATCAACGATCTCGCCCGCTCGCGCCTGCAACGCGCGGTGATGATCAACCCCGAACACCAGCGCGGCCTGTGGCTGCTGGGCATCAGCGATTTCCAGCGCGGCCGCTACGCCGATGCGGTGGCGGTCTGGCAGCGCCTCCTGCCGCTGCTGCCGGCGGGCTCGCAGATCGCCCAGGCGGTCAGCCAGCAGGTGGCGCTTGCACAAACGCGCGGCGGCCTCCCAGTGACCGCTCCGATGGTCGCGCCCTCCGTCGCGGCGAGCGCCTCCGCCGCGGTCGTCGCGCCGCGCCTGCAGGTGCAGGTTGGGATCACACCGGCACTGGCCGCGAGGATTCCCGCCGGGGCGGTGCTGTTCGTGTTTGCACGCGCGCCGGGCGGCCCGCCGATGCCGTTGGCGGTGCAGAAGCTTCCCGCGCGGCTGCCGGCGACCGTGGTCCTGACCGACGGCATGGGCATGGCGCCGACGATGAACCTGTCGTCGGTCCCCGACGTGGTGATCACCGCGCGCATTTCCGCGTCCGGGCAGCCGCTGCCGCAGGCCGGTGACTTCGAAGGCCGCAGCGCGCCGGTACCGGTGCGGCAGACGACACCGGTCGCGATCACCATCGACAAGGTGCTTTGAGTCCACGGCCGGCCATGACCGCAACGCTCTGGAACGAACGCTACAGCGACGACGCCTACCACTATGGCACCGCGCCCAATGCCTGGCTGGCCAGCCAGGGATGGCGCCTGCCGCGTGCGGGCGATGCCCTGGCCATTGCCGACGGCGAAGGCCGCAACGGCGTCTGGCTGGCGCAGCAGGGACTGGCGACCACCAGCCTCGACCAGTCGGTCAAGGGCCTGGACAAGGCGCGCGCCCTGGCGCAACAGCGCGGCGTGAACCTGGCGACGCTGCAGGCGGATCTCGCGCATTTCGAATGGCCGCATGCCGCGTACGACGTCATTGCCAGCATTTATGTGCACCTGCCGGCGGCCTTGCGTCTCCGTACCCACGCCGGCTGTGCCCAGGCGCTGAGGCCCGGCGGCCTGCTGATCCTCGAGGCCTTCACCCCGGAGCAGATGCAATGCCGTTCAGGCGGCCCGCGGGATCCTGCCCTGCTCTATACCGCGGAACTGCTGCGCGGTGACTTCCCGGGGCTGGACCTCCTCGAACTGCTCAGTGGCGAGGTACGGCTGGCCGAGGGTCGCGGCCATGCCGGGCCCGGGCGCATCGTGCGCCTGCTGGCGCAGCGACCGCGCTAGCATCGCGTCACGCGCTGTGGCGGCACGCGCCACCGGAACGACGCTTGCACGCATGGCAGCTGCGGGCGGCCGCATGGCCCCCACCATCCGCTCGATGCAGCTGGCGTCGATGCTGACCGACTGCCCGCCAGCCTGCGCGAGATCGCGATCCTGGCGATGGCGACCGCGCCGGTCACGCTGATTCCCGCTCGTGCCGGCTGGCTGCGGTCGGCTGCGGTGCTGATTTCGATTGACTCGCGCTATCGAATCGGTCCAAACAATCAATTTTCATCGCGAACGACGCAGGCACAGACTTGCGTCCACGCCCCGCCGATGCGGACGGAGCGGCTGCTGGAGCCCGGCATGAGCCGCAAGATCCTGCCGGCCCGGCCCGGCAGCTGGCGGGCGCATGCTAGGCGAAGCCTTGCCATCCATCGCGACCTGACCCCACGCCGGCGCGTCCCGCCGAATGCAACCGAACCGAGGCCGAAAGACCATGCCGACCGAAACCCAATGCCCGTTCGCCCACACCGCCGCCAGCAGTCCGACCATCCGTGAATGGTGGCCCGAGCAACTCAATCTCGACATCCTGCGCCAGAACTCGTCCAGGTCCGACCCGATGGACAAGGACTTCGATTATCCCCGTGAGTTCAAGAGCCTTGACCTGGCCAAGGTCAAGGCCGATCTGCGCACGCTGATGACCGACTCGCAGGACTGGTGGCCGGCCGACTTCGGCCACTACGGCCCGCTGCTGATCCGCATGGCCTGGCATGGCGCCGGTACCTACCGCATCGGTGATGGGCGCGGCGGCGCGGGCAGCGGCCAGCAACGATTCGCCCCGCTCAACAGCTGGCCGGACAACGTCAACCTCGACAAGGCGCGACGCCTGCTGTGGCCGATCAAGCAGAAGTATGGCCGCAGGATCTCCTGGGCCGACCTGATGATCCTGGCCGGCAACGTCGCGCTGGAGTCGATGGGTTTCAAGACCTTCGGCTACGGCGGCGGCCGTACCGACGTATGGGAGCCCGACGAAGCCGTGTACTGGGGCTCGGAAAAAACCTGGCTCGGCGATGACAAGCGCTATAGCGGCGAGCGCGACCTGCAAAACCCGCTGGCCGCGGTGCAGATGGGGCTGATCTACGTCAACCCCGAAGGCCCCGGCGGCAAGCCCGATCCGCTGGCCGCGGCCAAGGATATCCGCGAGACCTTCGCGCGCATGGCCATGAACGACGAGGAGACGGTGGCGCTGATCGCCGGCGGCCACACCTTCGGCAAGACCCACGGCGCCGGCCCCGTCGAGCACGTCGGCCCCGCGCCCGAGGCGGCGCCGATCGAGCAGCAGGGCCTGGGCTGGGTCAGCAGTTTCCGCAGCGGCATGGGCAGCGACCAGATCGGCAGCGGTCTCGAAGTCACCTGGACCACTACGCCGACCCGGTGGGACAACAGCTTCTTCGATCTCCTGTTTGGCTACGAGTGGGAGCTGACCAGGAGTCCCGCGGGCGCCCATCAGTGGGTGGCCAAGGACGCCCCGGCGATCACGCCCGATGCGTTCGACCCGGACAAGAAGCACCAGCCCACGATGCTCACCACCGATCTGTCGCTGCGCTTCGACCCGATCTACGGGCCGATATCCAGGCGCTTCCATGAGCACCCCGAGCAGTTCGCCGACGCCTTCGCCCGCGCCTGGTTCAAGCTCACCCACCGTGACATGGGCCCGCGCACGCGCTACCTCGGCCCCGAAGTGCCCAAGGACGAGCTGATCTGGCAGGACCCGATCCCTGCGGTCACGCACAAGCTTGTCGATGACCAGGACATGGCCGCGCTCAAGGGCAGAATCCTGGCGAGCGGTCTGACGACGCGCGAGCTCGTCTATACCGCATGGTCGGCGGCCTCTACCTTCCGCGGTTCGGACAAACGCGGCGGCGCCAACGGCGCGCGCATCCGCCTGGCGCCGCAGAAGGACTGGGAGGTCAGCGAACCGGCGCAACTGGCCAGGGTGCTGCAGGCGCTGGAGGGCATCCAGCGCGAGTTCAACGCCAATACCACCGGCGGCAAGCAGGTGTCGCTGGCCGACCTGGTCGTGCTCGGCGGCTGCGCGGCGGTCGAGGACGCGGCGAAGAAAGCCGGCTTCGAGGTCAAGGTAGCGTTCTCGCCGGGCCGCATGGACGCCGCGCAGGAGCAGACCGACGTCGACTCCTTCGCCGTGCTCGAACCGCGCGCCGACGGATTCCGCAACTACACGCGCAAGGGACTGGAGGGCGCGGCTGCCGAACTCCTGGTGGACAAGGCGCAGTTGCTCAACCTCACGCCGCCGGAGATGACCGTGCTGGTCGGCGGCTTGCGCGCACTGGACGCCAACTTCGGCCACAGCAAGCACGGCGTGTTCACCCGGCGTCCAGGCGTCCTGAGCAACGACTTCTTCGTCAACCTGCTCGACATGGGCACGAAGTGGCAGCGCTCGGCGACGGATGGCGTGCTGGAGGGACGCGACCGCGCCAGTGGCGATCTCAAGTGGACCGGCACCGTGGTTGATCTGGTTTTCGGTTCGAACTCCGAGCTGAGGGCTCTGGCCGAGGTCTATGCCTGCAGGGATGCACAGGCGAAATTCGTGATTGACTTCGCGGCCGCCTGGCACAAGGTCATGAATCTGGATCGATTCGATCTCGCGTGAGCGTCCGGCCCTTCGGCCGCGCACCGGGTGCAGGAACCCATGCACCGGCATCGTGATGCGCACCGGGGTGCCGCGTCGAGTTCAGCGCATGCGGCCGTCCGCTGCGGAAACCGTGCTCATGGCGCCGCCGATCAAACCCGGCGGCATCAGTCGCCGGAATCCCCGCGTCGACGACGAGCCGGTCGCCACGCGACTGCGGTTGACCGGCGCCGGTCAACCGCAGCACCCGTCACCCGGCGTCGCCGCAATCAAACATGACAGCGCACGGTTCATCATCGGGCATCGATTCGACCAACCTCGTCAAGGTCAACACCAGGCTGCACCCGCAGGCGGGTGCGGCGGCCACGCAGGTGGCGTGACGCCGAGCCACCTCGCCGTCGTCTGCGGCCACGACATCCTTCAGGCGCGCGCGGCGAGGATCTGGCGCCCGAAGTCGCCGATCATGAACACCGCGAGCAGCAACAGGCCGATGGCGAAGATGCGCTTGACCAGTGTTTGCGGCAGGCGCGCGGCGAGATGATTGCCGAGCAGCCCGCCGACGGCTCCGATCGCGGCGACGATCAGCAGTTCGCGATAGTCCAGCGGCCCGTCATAGACCCGCACATACTGGAAATAACCGGCAAAGGAATTGAGCGCGATGATGACCAGGCTGGTACCGGTGCCGCGCAGCAGATCGAGGCCACCGAACAGCACCAGCGCCGGCACGATCAGAAATCCGCCGCCGATCCCGACAATGCCGGTCAGCACGCCGACGGCAGCGCCCAGCAGGATCAGCCGCAACGCATGCACGTGATGATCCGGGTCGTGTTTCGGCAAACGCTGACGCAGCATGGCGATCCCGGCGATCAGCATGATCAGCGCAAACAGGAACAGTTGCAGCACGCCCTGCATGCGGTTGCCGATCAGCGCACCGAGCATCGCGCCCCCCGCACCCGGAATGCCGAAGTAAAGCGTGCTGCGCCAGTCGATCTGCCGCCGCAAACCCCGCTGCACCGCCGCCGCCGCACTGATCGTGCCGACCACCAGCAGCGAGCCGACCACCGCCTGCTTGTCCGGCTGCTGCAGCAGATAATGCAGCACCGGCACGGTCAGGATGGAACCGCCCGAGCCCAACAGTCCCAGGCTGATGCCGATGGTCAGCGCGCCCAGCAATGCTGCGATCAAGAAAGACTCCTTGGCGGGATGGCCCTGTCCGCGCGCCGTGCCGGCAATCGTGGCAGGGTAAGGCATGGAGGCGTATGAATGGCACCGGCCACCCTGGCCTTAATGTTAGTATAGTCTAATATATAACCGCGCATCTGCCGGAGCATCCCGATGCATCCGCACGTCACCCCGTTCTTCCATGCTGCCAGCTCGACCTGGAGCTATGTGGTCAGCGATCCCGACAGCCGAGGTGCCGCGGTGATCGATCCGGTACTCGATTTCGACTACCCCTCCGGAGCGTTGGCGACCACCTCGGTCGAGGCCATCATTGCCCATGTGCGCGGCGCTGGCCTGCACCTCGAGTGGATCCTCGAAACGCATGCCCATGCCGATCATCTTTCGGCCGCGCCACGGCTGCAGCGGGCTCTGGGTGGCCGCATCGCGATCGGCAGCGGAATCCGCACCGTGCAGTCGCATTTCAAGCAGGCACTTCACCTCGAAGCGGACTTCGCCGCCGATGGCGCGCCCTTCGACCATCTGTTCAATGACGGCGATGCCTTCTCGGTCGGCGGCATTCCCGCCGACGTGATCGCCACCCCCGGCCACACCCGCGACAGCGTCAGCTACCGGATCGGCAATGCCCTGTTCGTCGGCGATACGCTGTTCATGCCCGACTCCGGCACCGCACGCTGCGACTTCCCCGGCGGCGATGCCGGCACACTGTACGATTCCGTGCACCGCCTGTTCGAGCTGCCACGATCCACCCGCCTGTTCGTCTGCCACGACTATGCTCCGGGCGGACGCGAGCACCGCTGTGAAACCACGGTCACGGATCAGCGGCAGGCCAATATCCACGTCCGCGACGGCATCACGCGCGATGCATTCATTGCCCTGCGCCATGCGCGTGACCAGACCCTCGGCATGCCGGCGCTGCTCTACCCGGCCGTGCAGGTGAATGTGCGCGCCGGCCACCTGCCGCCCCCCGAGTCCAACGGCATCGCCTATCTCAAGGTGCCGCTGATCCCTCCCGTCGACGCGGCGGAGTGACCTCGCCGCCGTCGGGCCCATGGGCCGGTCGGCGCAACTAGGCGGCCCCGCCCGTCTGTCCGCTGAACGGGGACACGCTCTATATGTGCATTTGCTAATATGATGCGATCTGCGAGGCTGACAGGAATCGATGATGTTCGGGATCGGTGGCAACGGCGGCGAACCGCTGAATATCAGCTGCGCCGAGGCGCAGCGGCGTCTGCAGCAGGGCGCGACCCTGATTGATGTACGCGAACAGCCCGAAGTCGCGCGCGGCATGGTGCCCGGCAGCGTACATCTGCCGCTGGCCATGCTGGGCGGCGATCCGGCCGCCGCGCTGCGACGCGCGGGCATCGACCCCGGCCTGCAGGAAGTGCTCTGCATCTGCGCCAGCGGGGGTCGCTCGCAGATGGCGGCACACGCACTGCGCCAGGCCGGAGCCAAGGCTGCTTCGGTGATCGGCGGCGTCGCCGCCTGGGCGGCGTCGGGACTGCCGTTCGGACCGCGCTGAACCGGTTTCGGCGCACTGCGGTCTCACGCCATCGCACCTCGGCGGTCGATACGGCCGCTGCGGCCGCAGCGGCTGGAATTCAGACCACGGGCTCGGCCCCGATGCGGCCGCCGCGGCGCTGCAAATAGACGAAATACAGCAGCGGGATCACCACCAGGGTGAGCACCGTCGATACCAGGATACCGAACACCAGCGACACGGCCAGGCCCTGGAAGATCGGGTCGCCGAGAATGAAGAACGCTCCCAGCATCGCTGCCAGCGCGGTCAGCACGATCGGTTTGGCGCGCACGGCACCGGACTCGATCACCGCCTGCTCCAGCGAGCGGCCGCTGGCGAGAGCATGGTTGATGAAGTCCACCAGCAGGATCGAGTTGCGCACGATGATGCCGGCCAGCGCGATCATGCCGATCATGGAGGTCGCGGTGAACTGCGCGCCCATCAGCCAGTGCCCGGGCATCACGCCGATCACCGTCAGCGGGATCGGCGCCATGATCACCAGCGGCACGATATAGCTGCGGAACTGCCCCACCACCAGGAAATAGATCAGCACCAGGCCGACCGAATAGGCGATGCCCATGTCGCGGAAGGTCTCGTAGGTGATCTGCCATTCGCCGTCCCACTTGATCGAGTAGCTCGACCCGTTGGCCGGCGGCGCGATGAAGTGCTGGTCGAGATGATGGCCGTCGAAGGTACGACCGCTGATGGCGCCGACCATGCGGAACATGCCGTACAGCGGGCTGTCCTCGCGGCCGGCGTCGTCGCCGGTGACGAAGGTGTAGGGCAGCAGGTCCTTGTGATAGACCGCGTCGTCCAGCGGTTCGTTGACGACCCTGACCACTTCCGACAGCGGGATCAGCTGACCGGTCTGCGAGCGCACGCGCAGGGTCAGGATCGAGTCCATCGAGCCGAGATCGGCCTGCGGCAGGCGCAGCATCACCGGCACCGCGTACTTGGCGTTGCCATCCTGCAGATAGGTGACCGGATCGCCGCCGACACCGGCCTGGATCGCGGCCACGATCTGCGCCTGGCTGACGCCCAGCGTCGCCGCGCGGGTGCGGTCGACCACGATCAGTTTGCGCGTGGCGTGCGGATTCTCGACGCTGCTGTTGACGTCGACGATGCCGGGCGTCTTGTCGAACAGCTTCTCCATCGACAGGGCGATCGCCCGCTGAGTCCTGTAATCGGGACCGTAGATCTCGGCCACGATCGGCGCCTGCACCGGCGGCCCGGGCGGCACCTCGGCCACCACCAGATGGGCGCCGAAACGCTGCGCGATCGCCGCCAGTGCCGGACGCACCGCCAGCGCGATCTGGTGGCTCTGGCGCCTGCGCGCGTCCTTGTCGACCAGGTTGACCTGGATATCGCCCTGATACGGCATCGTGCGCAGGTAGTACTGGCGCACCAGCCCGTTGAAGTTCATCGGCGCCGAAGTGCCCACGTACACCTGGTAGTTGCTGACTTCGGGCACCTTGTCCAGCACCGTGGTCATGTCCAGCAGCGCGCGATTGGTCTGCTCGAGGGTGGAACTCTCGGGCATGTTCAGCACCACCTGGAACTCGGACTTGTTGTCGAACGGCAGCATCTTCAGGATCACCGCCTTGACCAGCACCAACCCCACCGCCAGCAGCACCAGCACGCCGATGCCGAGGAACAGGTTGCGCCGGCGCCGCGGCGCACGCTCGCCGCTGATGAAGGGCGTCATGACCCGGGTGAACAGCCGGTACAGGCGCTGGTCGAGTTTCGATTGCTGCGCATGACCGGGGCCGCCATGCGCATCGCCGTGGCCGATCTGGTTGCGCAGCAGGCGATAGGCCAGCCACGGCGTGACCACGAACGCCACCGCCAGCGAGATCAGCATGCCGATGCTGGCGTTGATCGGGATCGGGCGCATGTACGGCCCCATCAGCCCGCCGACGAAAGCCATCGGCAGCAGCGCCGCGATCACGGTGAACGTCGCCAGAATGGTCGGACCGCCGACCTCGTCAACCGCGGCGGGAATGGCATCGAACAGGCGCTTGGCGCCCAGCGCCATATGCCGGTGGATATTCTCGACCACGACGATGGCATCATCAACCAGGATGCCGATCGAGAAGATCAGCGCAAACAGCGACACGCGATTGATGGTGAAGCCAACCGCCCATGAGGCGAACAGCGTGATCGCCAGCGTCACCACGACCGCGGTGCCGACCACGATCGCCTCGCGCCAGCCCAGCGTGAGCAGCACCAGCAGCACCACCGCCGTGGCCGCGAGGAACAGGTGCTGCAGCAGCTCGTCGGCCTTGTCGTTGGCGGTCTGGCCATAGTTGCGGGTGACGGTGACATGCACGCCCTGCGGAATATCCACGCCCCGCAGCTCGGCGATCCGCGCCTTGACCGCCTCGGCGATGTCATAGGCATTGCTGCCGGCCTTCTTGGCGATCGCCAGCGTCACGGCGGGTGCCAGTCCGGTCACCGGACCGCCCTTGCCGGCGGGTGTGCCGTACCACGCCATGCGGCTTGGATAATCGGCACCGGGGAGGACGCGGGCGACATCGGACAGGTAGATCGGCTTTCCGCCGGACAGTCCGATCACCATCTGCGATACCTCGCCGGCGTTCATCAGCAGGGTGCCGGCCTTGACCGGCATGTCGCGGTTGCCGCTGATCTCGTCGCCGGCATCGGCGGCGACGTTGGCCGCCTTGAGTGCCCCGGCCAGATCGCTGACCGTGAGGTTGTAGGCGGCCAGCTTGCCGGGATCGAGTTCGACCATCACCGCGCGTTCCGGCGCGCCGATGGTGTAGACGTCGCGGGTGCCAGGCACGCGCTTGAGGTCGGCCTCCAGCGTGTGCGCGATCTCGGCCAGTTGCACGCTGCTGACATCGGCGCGATCGGACCACAGCGTCAGCCCCATCACCGGCACGTCATCGATACCGTAGGGCTTGATCAGCGGCTGACCGACGCCGAGGCCTGGCGGCGACCAATCGGCATTGGAATAGACCTTGTTGTAAAGACTGACCAGCGCCTGCTGGCGCGGCACGCCCACCTGGAACTCCACCGTCACCAGCGCCAGCCCTGGCTGGCTGACCGAATAGACGTGCTTGATGCCCTTGATCTCGGCCAGCTTCTGCTCGAGCGGGAACGCCACCAGGTTTTCGACGTCGCGCACATTGGCGCCGGCGAACGGCACGATCACGTTGGCGACCGTGACCTCGATCTGGGGATCTTCCTCGCGCGGCGTGATGATCGCCGCGGTGATGCCCAGCAGCAGTCCGGCCAGCGCCAGCAGAGGCGTGATCTGCGAGGCCTGGAACGCGCGCGCAATGCGCCCGGAAATGCCCAGCTTGGCCGGCTCAGTCATGCGCGGCCGCCCCCTCGGCGTGCTGCGCAATCAGCCACTTCATCGCGGCTCCTGGGTCGGCAGCCACCTGCTCGCCCGGTGCCAGTCCCGCCAGCACCTCATAGTCATTGCCGAAGCGGTAGCCCAGCCGCACCTGGCGCAACATCACGGCATCGCCCCTGATCACATAGACCCCGACGATCTCGCCACGGCGGACGATCACGCTGTCGGGCAGCAGCAGCCGCGGCCGCGATCCGATCATGAAGGCTACCTTGACCACCTCGCCGGGATTGAGCCCGGTTTTCGCCGTCGGCAGCTCGAGGCGGACGGTGAAGGTGTGGGTGGTCGCATCAGCGTAGGGGAACACGATCACCTTGGCCGCCTCGACGCGCTTGCTGCCACCGTCGTAGAGCACCCAGGCGCGACTGAACTTGCGGATCACGTTGACATCGCTCTGCGGCACCTGCGCCTCGACCCGCAGCTGGTCCAGCGAGAGCCCGGCGATCAGCGGCTGCCCCGGCTGCACCGCCTCGCCGACCTGCACGAAACGCTTGGTGAGAATGCCCGAATAGGGCGCCCGCACCACGGTGTAGTCGGCACTCTGGGCGGCCTGGCGCAGGTTGGCCTGGGCGGCATCGAGTGCGGCCTTGGCAGCGTCGCGCTGGGCCCGGGTCTGGTCCATCTGCGTCTGCGAGACCAGCTTGCGCGCATACACCGCGGCGATGCGCCGGTCCTGGGCCTCGGCATTGGTATAGGCCGCCTGCGCCGAGCGGACCTGCGCCTGCGCCGCGTTTACCGCCGCGCCCTGCTCGACCGCGGTGAAGCGCACCACGACCGCGCCCTGCGGCACGTAGTCGTTGACGTCGAAGGGCAGCTCGAGGACACGACCGGCCGTCTGTGCCGAAAGCGTGGCCTGGTGCACCGCCTCGACCGTGCCGTCCCAGATGCGTTCGCGTGGCGCGACCTGTTCGTGCAGATCGATCGTGGCCAGCGGCGGCCGCGCCGCCGGGGCAACCGCCTGCGGATGACTGCAGGCGCCGAGAGCCAGCGCGGCGGCGCCAAGCAGCAGTGCCGCGCGCAACGGGTGGACGCTGGACATCACGCAAGACCCCTCAGCGGAACGCGCAGCCCGGCGCCAGGCCGAACTTGCGCAGGATCATCGCCAGAGGACAGAAGCCGGTGAACGAGGCCTGCAGCAGATTGAGGCCGACGAACGCCGTCAGCAGCAGCCACCATGGCGATACCAGATGTGCCAGCAGCACGCTCAGCAATACGACGGCTCCCGCAAACGCCATCACCGCACGATCCACGTTCATGACTCGATGCTCCACTGGTTGAAGGATGCGCATTGCATCAGGATTCGACCACGTTCTGCCCGGCTTTCAGCCGCGAGATGCCCAGCGCACGCAGCACATACTTCTCGTACACCGGATCGGTGTTGCCCGTCTTCATCTTGCGGATGAAGTACTTCTCGAACACGACCTTGGCCAGATGCACCCACTTGCCGATCTTGGCCCAGGTGACGTTGCGCGGCGGAATCTGCGGCAAGGCCACGAAGGCGGCACCGGTGTCGCCGAGATCGGCGAGGCAGATCGCGTTCCAGGTGGCCACCTCGCGCGGCGCCTGTCCCGCCAGCTCCGACTGGATGTTGTGCACCAGCGCGGCGACCATCGACTCGATCATGTAGCCGGTCTTCGGCGCGCCGGTCGGCACCGGAGTCGGTTCCACCGGCGGAATCGCCACGCAGACGCCGGCGGAATAGATGTTGAGGTATTTTGGATTGCGCTGATGTTTGTCGATCAGCACGAACCCGCGCGGATTGCACAGACCCTCGACCTTGCGCACGGCCTCCACGCCGGTGAACGCCGGCAGCATCATGCAGTACTTGAATGGCAGCTTGTGCTCGGTCAGCGGCTGGCCCTTGGCGTCCATCTCCGTGACGCTCATCTCGCCGGGATGGATGTCGGTGGGCTTGGCGTTGGTGATCCACTTGATGTGGCGCTGCCGGAACTCCGATTCCATCAGTCCCTTGGAGTCGCCGACGCCGCCCAGGCCCATATGGCCGATGTAGGGTTCGCTGGTGACGAAGGTGATCGGCACGCGATCGCGCAGCTTGCGCTTGCGCAGGTCGGCGTCGAGGATCGCGGCGAACTCGTAGGCCGGCCCGAAACAGCTGGCCCCCGGCACCGCGCCGACCACGATCGGGCCCGGGTCCTTGAGAAACTGCTGGTAGGCGACGCCACGCCTCGGCCGCATGCGGTGTCGTGCAAATCGAATGGGTGTTGGCGGCGGGTCCGAAGCCGGGAATCTCGTCGAACGCCAGACGCGGTCCGGTAGCGATCACCAGGTAGTCGTAGCTGATCGTGCTGCCGTCCTTGAGCACCAGGGTGTTTTCAGTCGCCTTGATCTCGACCGCGGGCTGGCCATGGAAATCCACCCCCTTGCGGGCCAGGCAGGGACCGGCCTCGAACTGGATGTCGTCGGGCTTGCGCCAGCCCACTGCCACCCAGGGATTCGATGGCGTAAAGGCAAAGTAGGGGCCGTCGCCCACGATGCTGACCCGGTGTTCCTTGCCCAGCGCAGCACGCAACTCGTATGCCGCCGGCATGCCGCCCACGCCGGCGCCCAGAACGACGATATGTGCCATGACTCCTCTCCCGTTAGGCCCGGATGAAGGACGTCGCAGCGTCACGGACCGGGACGCTGCAGTATGCGATCAGCGATGCGCAAAATCGCGTCACCGCAACTTCCGCTAATTTAGTTGTATCTTATTTAAAAAACAACCTCGAGTTGTTGCATGACACAATATCCACCCAAACGCATCCTGCCCGCCCGTGGCCGCATCACCAGCATGATCCGGAGAACCGCCGATGGCTACACGAACCGCCACGTCGCGAAACGCGATCGACATCAAGGCGATGGAACAGAATGCCGACGAGGCCGCGCGCCTGCTGCGCGCACTGGCCAATCCGCAACGCCTGCGCGTACTGTGCCTGCTGGTGGGCAGTGAGCTGTCGGTCGGCCAGATCAACGAGCGCGTCGCGCTAAGCCAGTCGGCGCTTTCGCAACACCTGGCGGTGCTGCGCGAGGAAGGCCTGGTGCACACCCGGCGCGCGGCGCAGACCATCTTCTATTCGCTGGCCAAGGGCCCGGCGCAGACGCTGATCATCGCGTTGCACGGGATCTATTGCGCGCCCTCGGGACGGCGCAGCGAAAACGCGCTCTGCCGTCCCTGACCGATGATGGCTGCGGGTCCATCCCCACGCCGCGCGGCAAAGGCGCGCATGGCGTCGGAGCCAGCCGGCAGGATTCGCACCAGGCGCATGCATGCACGCCCTTGCCGCTGATGCCCACGCCGCCGCGACGGCGATCGCAGCAGCCGGCATCGGGATGCGCCTCCTGCCTGCGCAATTGAAGGCTGATGGCGGACTGGCTGGCATGGCAGTGCCGCGCGACCTCGTGAAAGTTCAGGCGGTCGGCAACCGCCGCCAGACGGCGGAACTCGTGAATCGACAGGATGCGCCCCGTACCAGGTGCGCCAACACGGATCACAGCGCACAGCCTTGGCCAAACGCCTGTTGCCATCGCGGCGATTGATCGCGGCTACGCTGCCCCTGCGGCAGGCACGTCCGGCCCTGCGCGTCACGCTTGGACCGGGACGCTCCGGCCGCTAGTCTGGCCTGACTTCAGCACCGAGCTGCCCATGCCCGACGCCCGCCGCTATCACGATCTGCCCTCGCCCTTTGCCATGAAACGCGGCGGGCGCCTGCATGGCGCCCGGCTGGCCTACGAGACCTGGGGCCGGCTGTCGCCGGCGCGCGACAACGCCGTGCTGATCCTGACCGGCCTGTCGCCGAGTGCGCATGCGGCGTCCAGCGCCGAGGACCCCGACCCCGGCTGGTGGGAGGCGATCGTCGGTCCGGGCAAGGCGCTCGACACCGGTCGTTGGTTCGTGATCTGCGTCAACGCCTTGGGCAGCTGCAAGGGCTCGACCGGGCCGGCCTCGATCAACCCGGAAACCGGCAGCCCCTATCGACTCGACTTTCCCGAGCTGACGCTGGAAGACGTCGCCAACGCGTCGCACGCACTGGCATTGGGGCTGGGCATCGAACGACTGGCCTGTCTGGTCGGCTGCTCGATGGGGGGCATGGGCGCGCTGGCCTACATGCTGCTGCACCCGGACAGCGTGCGCGCGCACATCAGCATCTCGACCGCGCCGCAGGCGCAACCGTTCGCAATCGCCATCCGTTCGCTGCAGCGCGAGGCGATCCGCCTCGACCCGAACTGGAACGAAGGTCGCTACGATGAAGCACATTATCCCGAGCACGGCATGCAGATCGCGCGCAAGCTGGGCGTGATTACCTACCGATCGGCGATCGAATGGGGCGGCCGTTTCGGGCGCATCCGCCTCGATGCCGACCGCCGCGAGGACGATCCGTTCGGTTTCGAGTTCCAGGTCGAGTCTTACCTCGAGGGTCACGCGCGCCGTTTTGCGCGCAGTTACGACCCCAACAGCTACCTGTATCTGTCGCGCGCCAGCGACTGGTTCGACATGGCCGAGTACGGCGCCGGCGACGTGCTGGCCGGATTGCGGCGCATCCGCGTCGAACGCGCGCTGGTGATCGGTGTCGACACCGATATCCTGTTTCCGCTCCAGCAGCAGCAGCAAATCGCGGACGGCCTGTCGGCGTCCGGTGCCGCCGTCGAGTTCGTCGCACTCGACTCGCCACAGGGTCACGATGCGTTTCTGGTCGATACCGCGCGCTTCGGCGCAGCGATCGCGCGCTTCCTGGCCTCGGACTGAACACCAGCGGAAGCCGGCCACGCGGCCAGCACGCTCCACCGGCGATCGCACCGGTCGCCGCCGCGGACTTTGCCGCAACCTCGACCGTCCGCGGCGATTGCCGCATACTTCGCGCCCGCGCCGAAGTGGCGGAATCGGTAGACGCAGCGGACTCAAAATCCGCCGCCCTTAAAAGCGTGAGGGTTCGAGTCCCTCCTTCGGCAGTTCCAGCGCACTCGCATCGCCCGGCCATGGCGGAGCCATGCCGGGGCGACGCGATCGAATGCGCAGGCGCCGCTCAGCGCGGGCCGAGGTAATCGCCCTTGCCGACCTCGACGCCGTTGTGGCGCAGGATCGCGTACGCGGTGGTGACGTGGAAAAACAGGTTCGGCAGCGCGTGCTCGAACAGATAGGTACGACCGGGGAACTCCAACGTCCGCATGCGCATCGGCAGCACCACGGTGCGGTCCTCGCTGCCCGCGAACGCTGCAGCCGGTATGCCGTTGACGAACGCGAGCGTCTTCGCGATGCGCGCCTTGAGCTCGGCCACCGTGACTTCGCTGTCCTCGTGCTTGGGTACCTCGAGGCCGGCGAGGCGCGCACTGGCACCCTTGGCGGTGTCGCAGGCGATCTGCACCTGCCGCGTCAGCGTGAACATGTCGGGAGCGAGACGGTCGTTGAGCAGAATCGCCGGATCGAAGCCCTTGGCTTCGGCGTGCGCCGCGGCCTTGTCGAGGATCGCGGACAGGGCCGTGAGCGTGCGGTTGAAGACGCTGACCGAAGCGTCGTACATCAGTGGGTTCATGGGCCGGCTCCAGAGTAGGTGTGCCGCGGCGGCAACGTCATGAAGCCTGACGCTGGCGATGCGGGTGCGGAATGGCGACCCCGGCCCGATTCGAACGGGCGACCTTCCCCTTAGGAGGGGGATGCTCTATCCAGCTGAGCTACGGGGCCGTGACGAAGTCCGATTTTCGCATAACCTTCCATGGCGCGGCTTCCCATCACGGCCACGCGCGCAGCCGGGCACTGGGCCACGGAGCCGGCGGCCGATTGCTGCGGCGAGCGTGCGTCGCGCGCTGCGCTGCAACGCCGGAGCCCCGCATGCACCGGGGTCACCGCATGCCTCTGTTAAACTTGTCGGCCAGCCCGTTGATCCGCGGCGTCCCGGCGGCAGCCGCGCAGGAGTCCCCATGTCCCACCCGATACTGAAGGCGCTCGGCTTCGCCGAGACCCATTCCGGCGGCTACCTTGGCCACGGTGAATGGTCCGGAACCACGGATGCGGGCGAGATCAGGCCCGCCAACCCGGCCAGCGGCGAAGTGCTGGCGACGGTTTACGCCAGCTCGGCGGCCGACTATGCGCTGATCGTCGAACGCGCGCAGGCCGCGTTCAAGACCTGGCGCACGACGCCGGCACCGCGCCGCGGCGAAGCGATCCGCCTGTGCGGCGAAGCGCTGCGCACGCACAAGGACGCGCTCGGCTCGCTGGTCGCGCTGGAAATGGGCAAGATCAAGCCCGAAGGCGACGGCGAAGTGCAGGAGATGATCGACATCGCCGATTTCGCGGTGGGCCTGTCGCGGCAGCTGTACGGCCTGACGCATGCACTCGGAGCGGCCGGGCCATCGGATGTACGAGCAGTGGCATCCGCTCGGCCTGGTCGGCATCATCTCGGCGTTCAACTTTCCGGTCGCGGTGTGGGCCTGGAATGCGTTCGTGGCCGCGGTCTGCGGCGACATCTGCATCTGGAAGCCGTCGCCGAAGATACCGCTGTCGGCGATCGCCACGATGAAGATCTGCAACGACGCGCTCAAGGCCGGCGGTTTCCCGGACCTGTTCTTCCTGTTCAACGACGCCGGCCCCGAGCTGGCGCGAGACGTTCGTCGACGACCACCGCATTCCGCTGATCAGCTTCACCGGCTCGACGAGGGTCGGGCGCATGGTCGGCGAGCGCGTCGCGCGGCGCATGGGCCGCTCGCTGCTCGAACTCGGCGGCAACAACGCGATCATCGTCGACCAGACGCGCCGACCTGAAGCTGGCGATTCCGGCGATCGTGTTCGGCGCGGTCGGCACCGCCGGCCAGCGCTGCACCACCACGCGCCGCCTGTTCGTGCACGAGTCGATCTTCGACGACGTGCTCGAGCAAGCTGCGTCGACGGCCTACAACCAGGTCGAGACGAAGATCGGCGATCCGACCCTGCCGACGACGCTGATGGGCCCGCTCAACGAGCCGGCGCCGTGCAGCGTTATCTCGCTGCGATCGACCAGGCCAAGGCCGCCGGCGGCACGCATCGTCTGCGGCGGCGAAGCGCTGACCGATCGCCCCGGCCACTTCGTGCTGCCGACCATCGTCACCGGCCTGAAGAACAGCGACGCGGTCGTGCAGACCGAAACCTTCGCGCCGATCCTCTACGTGATGCCGTTCGACTCCATCGACGAGGCGATCGCCCTGCAGAACGGCGTGCCGCAGGGCCTCAGTTCGTCGATCTTCACCAACGATCTCCGGGCGGCCGAGCGCTTCCTGTCGGCGGCCGGTTCGGACTGCGGCATCGCCAACGTCAACATCGGCACCTCGGGCGCCGAGATCGGCGGCGCCTTCGGCGGCGAGAAGGAAACCGGCGGCGGTCGCGAATCCGGCTCGGACGCCTGGCGCGCCTACATGCGTCGGCAGACCAACACCATCAACTACTCCGACGCGCTGCCGCTGGCGCAGGGCATCAAGTTCGAGTTCTGAGCGTTCCGGCATGGCCGACGCGGGCGAGATCGCGAGTGCGCTGGTCGCGGCCGAGCAGGCCATGCTCGATGCGCAGTGCCGTGGCGACATCGATGCGATCGCCGGGCACCTGGCCGCAGACTTCGAGGAGTTCGGCAGCAGCGGCCGACGTTACGACCACGCCTCCGTATTGCATGCGCTGCGCGGATCGCGGCTCGAAGCAGCACATGCGACTGACTTTCGCGTGCGCCCGCTCGATGCGACGCAGGCGCTGGTTACCTTCCGCGTCAGCCTGCGGCGCGATGGCCGCGAACGGCACAGCCTGCGCAGCTCGCTGTGGCGCAACGAGGATGGCGTCTGGCGTATCGTGTTCCACCAGGGAACGCCCTGCGACGCGGGCGCTGCCGGAGCTGACGGGAACGCGTCGACCACCAGCATGCCAGGGGAGCATCGCCGCATGAATACCATCTATGTGCGTACCAGCAGCACCGCCGTGGTCAGCCTCGTCTTCGGTGTCCTCACCTGGGTCATGTTGCCGCTGATCGGCGCGCTGGTCGCGATCATCTGCGGCCACGTCGCCCGTGGCGAGATCCGCCGCGCCGCGCCGGGCACGCTGGATGGCGACGGCATGGCCATCGCCGGACTGGTGCTGGGCTACGTGCATCTGGCCTTCCTGGTGCTGGTCCTGATGCTGGTGTTCTTCGTGCTCGGCGGCGTCGCGTTCTTCGCCAGCCATTTCTGAGCATGTACGGCCTCGCGCGCCCGCTGCTGTTCTGCCTTGATGCCGAGCGCGCGCACGATCTCGGACTGAAGGCGATCGAGGTGGCCTACCGCGGCGGCCTGAATGCGCTGCTGGCCTCGCGTCCCGCGCCCCTGCCGGTCACGGCGTTCGGGTTGCAATTCGACAACCCGGTCGGTCTCGCCGCCGGTCTCGACAAGAACGGCGCGCACATCGACGCGCTGGCGGCGCTGGGTTTCGGCTTCATCGAAATCGGCACCACCACGCCGCGTCCGCAACCCGGCAATCCGAAGCCACGGATGTTCCGCCTGCCCGGGCGCGAGGCGGTGATCAATCGGCTGGGCTTCAACAACGACGGCGTGGAGGCGCTGCTGCGCAACGTCGAACGCGCGCGCTACACCGGCGTGCTCGGCATCAACATCGGCAAGAACAAGGACACCCCCATCGAGCGCGCGGCGGACGACTACGTGTACTGCCTCGAGCGCGTGCATGCGCGCGCCGGCTACGTCACCGTCAACGTGTCCTCGCCCAACACGCAGGGACTGCGCGACCTGCAGGCGGACGCGGCGCTGAAGCGCCTGCTGGGTACGCTGCGCGAGGCGCAGCTGCGGCTCGATGCGATCCACGGCAAGCACACCCCGATGCTGCTGAAGATCGCACCCGACCTCGACGAGACCACGATGGACGCCATCGCGCGAGCGGCGATCGACAGCGGCATCGACGGACTGATCTGCACCAATACCACCCTGGACCGCGCAGCGGTGGCCGGGCAACCCCACGCAAGCGAGACCGGCGGCCTGTCCGGTGCACCGTTGCGCGCGCGCGCAACCGCCGTGTTGCACGGCATGGCGCAGCGTCTTGCAGGGCGCGTTCCGCTGGTCGGTGTCGGCGGCATCACGCGCGGCACGGACGCGGCGGACAAGATCGCGGCCGGCGCGACGCTGGTGCAGTTCTACACCGGCCTGATCTACCGCGGCCCGGCGCTGATCGGCCAATGCGTGGATGCCATCCGCGACCTGCGGGAGCGCCCGCATGCCACCTGAACGCATCACCCTCGAGGGCTGCACCCTGATCGAGGACGCGCCGCTGGCCACGCGCAACACCTTGCGGGTCGCCGCGCACGCGGCGCTGCTGGCCGAAGTGCATGACGCCGTGGCACTTCCGCGTCTGTTCGACTTTCCTGCCATTCGCGAGGGCCACGTGCTGGTCCTGGGCGAGGGCAGCAACGTGCTGTTCACCGGCGATTACCAGGGCACCGTGATCGCGATGGCGACGCGTGGCGTCGAGGTGCTGGACGACGATGGCACGCGCGCGCTGATCCGCGTCGCCGCCGGCGAACGCTGGGACGACTTCGTGCGCTGGTCGCTGGGCCGCGGCCATTCCGGCCTGGAAAACCTGATCCTGATCCCCGGCACCGTCGGTGCCGCACCGTTGCAGAACATCGGCGCCTACGGCGTCGAGGTGGGCGAGTTCATCGATGCCGTCGAGGCCTGGGACCGGGAGTCGCTGCGCGCGGTCACCCTCGATCGCGGCGCCTGCGGTTTCGCCTATCGCGATTCGGTCTTCAAGCGCGCGCCCGACCGCTGGCTGATCACGGCGGTCGTGTTCGCCCTGCCGCGCGTGCACACGCTGCGCCTCGACTATGCCGGCGTGCGCGAGGAGCTTGCGGCGATGGGCGTGACGCAACCGGCGCCTTTCCATGTCGCCGAGGCGGTACTGCGCCTGCGCACGCGCAAGCTTCCCGATCCCGCGGTGATCGGCAATGCCGGCAGCTTCTTCAAGAATCCGGTCGTGCCGCTGGCCCAGGCCGAGGCCCTGAAGCGTGAACATCCTGCGTTGCCTTCGTGGCCGGGCTCCGAAGGTCTCGCCAAGCTTTCGGCGGCATGGCTGATCGAAGCATGCGGTTTCAAGGGCTTGCGAGAAGGCGACGCGGGCATTTCGAACCGCCACGCGCTGGTGCTGGTCAACCACGGCCAGGCCCGCGGCGACGAACTGTGGGCACTAGCGCAACGTGTGCGGACCGGCGTGCGGGAACGTTTCGGCATCGAGCTGGAACCGGAGCCGCGCATCATCTGAACCGCCGCAGCACCCGACGCCAGCGGTTGCGCAGCGCAGCGTGCGCGTGTACAGGGCCCGCGTAGAGTTCGCTCCATGCGCCTGCGCCTGCATGATCTCGGCTACCTGCTCGCCCCCGGCACCGCGCTGCTGCCCTGGGGCGCGCTGGGATTGCATCGGCTCGGCCTTCCGCTGGATCTCGCCGCGTGGTTTCCGCTGGTTTTCGTGTTCGGCGTGGTGCCGCTGATCGACCTCGTTTGCGGGCTGGATCGCCACAATCCGGCCGATGCCGACGAGGCCGCGGCGCGTGAGCATGCGCTGTACTTCCGGGTGCTGACCTGGCTTTGCGTCCCGCTGTGGCTGGGCGCGCTGGCATGGTGCCTGCACATTGCGGTCACCCTGCCCTTCAGGCCGCCGGGCCTGCTGGGCTGGCTGCTGGGCGCCGGCGTGATCGGAGGCACGCTGGCGATCAATGTCGCCCACGAGCTGATCCACAAGCCTGGCCGCTTCGAGCCCGCATTGGGCGGCATCCTGCTGACCAGCGTCGGCTATCCCGGTTTCAAGATCGAACACCTGCGCGGCCATCACGTGCACGTGTCGACGCCGCGCGATCGCTCTTCGGCGCCGCTGGGCATGAGCGTGTGGCGCTTTCTGCCGAGGGCTCTGCTCGGCAATGCGCAGGCCGCATGGCAACTGGAAGTCGAGCGCCTGCGTGCGCGCGGCCTGGCAACTTGGTCATGGCACAACGAGCTGCTGTGCTGGGTGCTGCTCTGGCTGGGCTTCGACGCAGCCGCCGCAGCGTTCTTCGGCGCGCGCGGCCTGCTGGAATTCATCGCGATCGGCCTGATCGCGGCCGGCTCGCTGGAGGTGATCAATTACGTCGAGCACTACGGACTGGAGCGGCGCAACCTGGCACCCGGCCGCTTCGAACGCGTCACCCACCTGCACTCGTGGAATGCCTCGCAGCGCTACACCAACTGGCTGCTGTTCGAGCTGCAACGCCACTCCGATCACCACGCACACGCGCGCCGCCGCTACCCTGCGCTGCGGCACCACGAGGACAGTCCGCAACTGCCCGCCGGTTACGCGACGATGTTCGTGCTGGCGCTGATCCCGCCGCTGTGGCGACGGGTGATGGATCCGCGCGCGCGCGCATGTGCATCGCAGAGGCCAGTCGCGAACGACGCCTGATCCTTCGTCATGGCCGTTCCGGGCCGTGCGAGCCGGCTCAGCGCCGCTGCAGCTTCGACAGCAGGCGCAGCAGTTCCAGATACAGCCAGACCAGGGTGACAATCAGGCCGAATGCCCCGTACCACTCCATGTTGCGCGGTGCGCCCTCGGCGGCGGCGCGATCGATCATGTCGAAATCGAGCAGCAGGTTGAACGCGGCGATGCCGACCACCAGGAGGCTGAAGCCGATGCCGAACAGGCCGCCGCCGTTGATCACCGGGATGTGCGCGCCGAAGAAACCCATCGCCATGTCGGCGAGGTACACCAGCATGATGCCTCCGGTGGCCGCGACGATGCCCATGCGCAGCCTGTCGGTGACCTTGATCAGGCCGCTGCGGTAGACCAGCAGCATCACCGCCAGCGTGCCAATGGTGAGCGCGACCGCCTGCAGCACGATGCCGGGATAGCGCAGCTCGAAGGTCGCCGAGATACCGCCCATCGCGAAACCCTGGGCCAGCGCATACAGCGGCGCGGTGACCGCGATCCAGCGCTTGGCGAACACCGACAGCAGTGCCAGCACGAAGCCGATGATCAGGCCACCGATCATGTACGGCGCGACCGCCGCTTGCGCCGCGTTGGCGCCGGACGCCGCCAGCACGGTGGCGAACTGCTGCCAGGTCCAACCAGCGGTGATCACCAGCAACGTCAGCAGGATGCCGGTCTTGCCGATGGTGCCGTTGATCGTCATGCGCTCGTCGCCGACGGCGAGACCGCCGAAGCTGCTGGGTCGCAGGACCGGATTGCCTGAAGCCATCGAAGCTCTCCCTGGGTCGTGGTGCGTCAAATCGCGTGACGCAGTCTACGCTACGAAGCTCGGACCGGCGGCAGCAACCGAAGTTCAACGCAGTGCGCGATCGGCTCCGCACCCGTCGTTGCGAAAGCACATAGGCCGCCATCGCCGCGACCTGTCCACGCAGGATCGCCCGTTCGCTGCGGGTGAGGTCGTACTCGGGCTGCGCAAAGATGCGCTCGAATGGCGCCGAACCGGCCGCGTCGCAAAAATGCCTGGAAACCAGGCGCCCGGGCCGCTGCCGCCATCCATGACACACCTCGTCGAGGATCGCGTTCGATTCCGGCCGCTGATCCAGGATGCGGATCGATTACGCGCCGGCCGCCCAGGTTGAACTCGCCGTGCACGTCGTGCTCCCGGTCCAACGGGGGCTGCCAGTCGCGTCCTGCACGCTGCCCCCCCCCGCCAGCCTCAGTGCCGGCGTGCGGTGGCCGCCGCCGCGGATGAATTCGCGGTAAGCGGTGTTGCTCATCGGACGCACGGCCAGCGCGTGCGGATGCAGCCACTGGCCCTGTCGCGGCCGCTCATGGTCGCAAGCAAAGCCGGCATCCCTGTCACCAATCTCGACCGGGCCTTCGCGGCCGCGCACGAAGGCCATCTCGGCGGTGGTGCCAGCCAGCGGCTTCGGCAGCGCCACATCGCAGACGGGCGCCTCGGGGTTGAGCACTCAGCGCACGCTAGCGCACAGACGCACGCGACGCTTCTCGGCACAGTGCGCGCGGCACTTGCCATTCCCGGCTTCCTGCGTGTCGTGTTGCGCGGCGCATGGAATTCGTGGCATTTCCATCTGGCCGATCGCATTCAATGCCGGGCACGCATCGACGGCCGACACCCGCAGTGGCGCCAGCAGCGCGCTCACGCAGTGTGTCGCTCATGCCATCCAATCCGGCTACTTACGGGAACCCGAGCCATGAATGCACCCCCGCTCTCAAGCGATTTGCTGCAGCGCATGGACGCCTATTGGCGTGCCGCCAATTACCTGGCGGTCGGCCAGATATTCCTGTGCGACAACCCGCTGCTGAAACGGCCGCTGGTGCTGGGGGACGTGAAGCACATGCTGCTCGGCCACTGGGGCACGACCCCGGGACAGAACTTCATCTACGTGCACCTGAATCGGCTCATCAAGCAAAACGACCTCGACATGATCTATGTCTCCGGCCCCGGTCACGGCGGCCCGGCGGTGGTCGGCAACACCTATCTGGAAGGCACCTACAGCGAGATCTACCCCGACATCAGCCAGGACGAAGCCGGTCTGCAGAGGCTGTTCAAGCAATTTTCATTTCCTGGCGGCATACCCAGCCACGCCTCGCCGGAGTGCCCCGGCTCGATCCACGAAGGCGGTGAACTGGGCTACTCGCTCAGCCACTCGTTCGGCGCGGTGTTCGACAACCCCGGCCTGATCGTCGCTTGCGTCATTGGCGATGGCGAGGCCGAAACCGGGCCGCTGGCCACGTCGTGGCATTCCAACAAGTTTCTCGATGCGGCGACTGATGGCGCGGTGTTGCCGATCCTGCATCTGAACGGTTACAAGATTTCCAACCCGACCGTGCTTGCACGCATCAGCCACGCGGAGCTGGAGCAATTGCTGCGCGGCTACGGCTGGGTGCCGATCTTCGTCGAAGGCCACGAACCGGCGCTGATGCATGCCGCGATGGCGGCCGCGCTGGATGCGGCGCTGGAGCAGATCAGGGCGATCCAGCGCGACGCCCGTGAAAACGGCAATTTCACGCGCGCGCACTGGCCGATGATCGTGCTCAGGTCGCCCAAGGGCTGGACCGGGCCGAAGGTGGTCGATGGACTGCAGATCGAAGGCACCTTCCGCGCGCATCAGGTGCCGATCGCGATATCGGCCACGTCGCCGCCCGAACATCTGCGGCAATTGGAAGATTGGCTGAAGAGCTACCGCCCCGAGGAACTGTTCGACACGCACGGCCGGTTGCGGCCGGAACTGGCCGAACTGGCGCCCGAGGGCGCGCGGCGCATGGGTGCCAACCCGCATGCCAACGGCGGCATCCTGCTGCGCGATCTGCGCATGCCCGATTTCCGCGACTACGCCTGCGCCGTGCCGCAACCGGGAGCGCGCGGCATCGGCGATACCCGCGTGCTTGGTCCATTCCTGCGTGACGTGGCGAAGCGCAATGCCGCACAGCGCAATTTCCGTGTGTTCGGCCCGGACGAGACGCTCTCCAACGGGCTGGAGTCCCTGTTCGAGGTCACCGCGCGCCAGTGGGACGCTGCCACCGTGACGAGCGACGAATGGCTGGCACCCAGCGGACGCGTGCTGGACTCGATGCTCAGCGAACACCAGTGCGAGGGTTGGCTGGAGGGTTACCTGCTGACCGGCCGCCACGGCCTGTTCAATTGCTATGAGGCTTTCATCCACATCGTCGATTCGATGTTCAACCAGCACGCCAAGTGGCTTGAAGTCACCTCGCACCTGCCCTGGCGACGCAAGATCGCCTCGCTCAATTATCTGCTGGCCTCGCATGTCTGGCGGCAGGACCACAACGGCTTCACGCATCAGGATCCCGGCTTCATCGATGTGGTCGTGAACAAGAAAGCCAGTGTCGTGCGCGTGTACTTCCCGCCGGATGCCAACTGTCTGTTGTCAGTGATGGATCACTGTCTGCGCAGTCGCCACTACGTCAACGTGGTGGTCGCGGGCAAGCATCCGGCGCCGCAGTGGCTGGACATGGAGGCCGCGGTCAAGCATTGCGCCGAGGGTATCGGCATCTGGCAATGGGCCAGCAACGATCAGCAGGGAGCCGCGCCGGACGTGGTGATGGCCTGCTGCGGCGACGTGCCCACGCTGGAGACGCTGGCCGCCGTATCGATCCTGCGCGAGCACTTGCCCGCGCTGAAAGTCCGCGTGGTCAATGTTGTCGACCTGATGCGCCTGCAACCGCAAAGCGAGCACCCGCATGGCTTGAGCGACATCGATTTCGACGCGCTGTTCAGCGCGGACAAGCCGGTCATCTTCGCCTTCCACGCCTACCCGTGGCTGATCCATCGGCTGACCTATCGCCGCACCAACCACCACAACATCCATGTCCGTGGCTACAAGGAAGAAGGCACCGTCACCACGCCGTTCGACATGACGGTACTGAATGATCTGGATCGCTTTCATCTGGTGATGGACGTGATCGCTCGCCTGCCGCAGACCGGCGACCAGGGCATGTACCTGAAGCAGCAACTTGAGGACAAGCTGATCGAGCACAAGCGCTACATCAACGAGCATGGCCAGGACATGCCCGAAATCCGCAACTGGACGTGGGGCAATCCGCGATGAGCGCGCCGATGTCCAGGCGCGACACAAGGAAATGGCCATGAAACCGGACGCCAATACGGGCAAACCTGCCGCTGCCAAGCCGGCAGCGCAGCCCGTGGCAAAGGATGGCCTGAACATTTTGCCGCTGCCGGAGCTGGAAACGAAGCTGCACTCCTCGCCCGCAGGCCTCACGCAAGCGGAGGCAAACAGACGTCTGGCCGCGGATGGGCCGAACGAAATCGCGGAAATTAGGACCAATCCGATCCTCAAGTTCCTCAGCTATTTCTGGGGCCCGATCCCGTGGATGATCGAGGCGGCGGTGATCCTGTCGGGCGTGGTTCGGCATTGGCCGGATTTCTTCATCATCCTGTTGCTGCTGCTGTCCAACGCCGTGGTGGGTTTCTGGGAAGAACACTCAGCGGGCAATGCCATTGCCGCGCTTAAAGCCAAGTTGGCAACCAAGACCCGGGTGAAGCGTGATGGCGCCTGGGCAAGCCCGCCGGCGCGCGAGCTGGTTCCGGGCGACGTGATCCAACTTCGGCTGGGCGATATCGTGCCGGCGGATGCCCGCCTGCTGGACGGCGATCCGATGTCGGTCGATCAATCAGCGCTGACCGGGGAGTCCATGCCGGCCACGCGCAAGCCCGGGGATGCGGTGTTTTCCGGTTCGATCGTGCGTCGCGGCCAGAGCAGCGCCCTGGTCTATGTCACGGGCAAGAACACCTACTTCGGCAAGACCGCGCAGCTGGTCGAACAGGCGCAGACCGTCAGCCATTTCCAGAAGGCGGTACTGAAAATCGGCAACTACCTGATCATCTTGGCGATGGCGATGGTGGCGGTGATCATCACCGTGTCGATCTTCCGCGGCGACCCGATCCTCACCACGCTGCAGTTCGCCCTGGTACTGACCGTGGCGGCAATTCCGGTGGCGATGCCGACGGTGCTGTCGGTGACAATGGCGGTCGGAGCACGCCTGCTTTCGAAGAAGAAGGCGATCGTCAGCCGGCTGGTGGCGATCGAGGAACTGGCCGGCGTGGACGTGCTGTGCGCGGACAAGACCGGCACGCTGACCCAGAACAAGCTGAGCCTGGGCGATCCGTTCTGCGTGGGCGGCGTCACCGCCGCGCAGGTGATCCTGGATGCCGCGCTGGCCTCGCGCGCCGACAACGACGACACCATCGATCGGGCGGTTCTTGGCGGCCTGAAGGACAAGCAGGCGCTGAAGAGTTACCAGGTCCTGCATTTCACGCCGTTCGACCCGGTGCACAAGCGGACCGAAGCCAGCGTCAAGGACAAGGACGGCAAGGCGTTCAAGGTGACCAAGGGCGCGCCGCAGGTGATCCTGGACCTGTCGACGAACGCCGCTGAGGTCAAGACGGCGGTCGACAAGGCGGTCAATGACTTCGCCATGCGCGGCTTTCGCGCGCTCGGGGTCGCGCGCGTCGAGGCCGATGGCAAGTGGCAGATGGTTGGCGTGCTGCCCCTGTTCGATCCGCCGCGGGATGATGCCAAGGCCACCATCGCCACGGCGCAGGCGATGGGGGTGAAGGTCAAGATGGTCACCGGCGATGCCCTGGCCATCGCCAGGGAGACCGCGAAGAAGCTGGACATGGGCACGAATATTCTCGATGCCGGCAGCCTGGGAGACGCGAAGAAGGACGAAAGCGCGACCGTCACCGCATCGATCGAGAACGCCGACGGTTTTGCCCAGGTATTTCCGGAGCACAAGTTCCACATCGTCGACGTGCTGCAGAAGCATGGTCACATCGTCGGCATGACCGGCGACGGCGTCAACGACGCGCCGGCCTTGAAGAAGGCCGACTGCGGCATCGCCGTATCGGGCGCCACCGATGCGGCACGCGCGGCCGCCTCGATCGTGCTGACGACACCGGGCCTGTCGGTGATCATCGACGCGATCAAGGAAAGCCGGCGCATCTTCCAGCGCATGAACAGCTACGCGATATACCGCATCGCCGAAACATTGCGGGTACTGCTGTTCATGACCGCGGCCATCCTGATCTTGAACTTCTATCCGCTGACGGCCGTGATGATCGTGATGCTGGCCTTGCTCAACGACGGCGCGATCCTGTCGATCGCGTACGACAACGTCCATTACAAGGACCGGCCCGAAGCATGGAACATGCGTCTGGTGCTGGGTATCGCCACCGTGCTGGGCCTGGTCGGGCCGATTGCCGCCTTCGGTCTGTTCTATCTCGGCGACCGCGTGTTCCACCTCGACCATGCGCACCTGCAGCCGATGATGTATCTGATGCTGTCGGTGGCCGGGCATCTGACCATCTTCCAGACCCGCACGCGCGGTCCGTTCTGGTCGATTCGCCCGGCCCGGGTGTTGTGGCTGGCGGTGCTGGGCACGCAGATCGTGGCGACGCTGATCGCCGTCTACGGGTTCCTGATGCCCCCGCTGGGCTGGGGCTGGGCCGGCTTCGTCTGGGGCTATGCGCTGCTGTGGTTCTTCATCACGGACCCCGTGAAATTGCTCGCCTACCGGATTCTTGACCCGGTCCGAACCAAGGCCGGCACTCAGCGCGATCAAGATGCTCAGGGCGGGACGACCCCGACGCGCCTTTGGAAGTGAACGGTGCGGTGACGCCGCCCGCAGCAGGAACCCACCGAAGCGACTCAGGCGCGGCTCAATGCCGGGCCTGAGCGCCGTGGAAATCCCCGGCCACTCATGCCGGGGAGGATGTCAAGCTTATGCAATCAGATACCTGAGGCTGCACCACCTGAGGTGCCTGAGCGTGCAGGACGTGAACGTTGGGGCTGCTTCTGCCGGACGTTCTGCTGCTTCTGCCGGGCGGCTTCCTGTTGCCGGACATTCTGCTGCTTCTGCCGGACGGCTTCCTGCTGCCGGGCGTTCTGCTGTTGCTGCAGCCGGGTGGCCTCCTGTTGCCGGACGTTCTGCTGTTGCTGCTGCCGGGCCGCTTCCTGTTGCCGGGCGTTCTGCTGTTGCTGCAGCCGGGTGGCCTCCTGTTGCCGGACGTTCTGCTGTTGCTGCTGCCGGGCCGCTTCCTGTTGCCGGACGTTCTGCTGTTGCTGCTGCCGGGCCGCTTCCTGTTGCCGGACGTTCTGCTGCTGCTGCAGCCGGGTGGCTTCCTGTTGCCGGACGTTCTGCTGCTGCTGCAGCCGGGCGGCTTCCTGTTGCCGGACGTTCTGTTGTTGGATGCTCTGTTGCTGTTGCTGTTGTTGCTGCCGGTTACGGAATTCCGTGCCTTGGCGACGCTGATCGAAAATCTGCCGGCTCACGGGGTCGCGTGGCTGGTAGCGATAACGACTGGTCTCGATCGAGCGCTGTTGATCCAACTGCCTGGGATAGCGACTACCCGTGTAATCCCGCTGATATGTCGGCAACGGCGCCGGCCTTGGCACGTCGCGACGGTTCCAGCGATCCCAGCCACTGCGCTGCCGTTCCCAGTTTTGACCCCAGTGTTCACCCCAGCGTGGGGGAGCGTCGGAACTCCAGCCTCGAAAGTAAGCGGGCGGTCGACGGTAGTAGCGCACGGGGATGCGGAGGATGAACAGGGGCACATAGGCGGGCGAAATCAGGTCCCATGGACCGTCGTACCAGGTGCTCGAATACCAGTTGTCGTCCTGAAATACCCAGTACAAGCCATCGTAGAAGAAGTAGTTCGAATCCAGGCGCGGATCGTAGTAAACGGGATAGCCCGGGATCGCCACCAGCGTTGGGTACGTCGACATGACGAACCCGATGCTGAGGCCTCGGTCTCCGATGCTGATGCTCATCTGAGTCTGGGCGTGGGCTTGAATCGAGATTGCAGGGCAAAGGAGTATCGCTGCGGCAAGAATCGCGGAACGCATCGTCTTATCTCCTGTCGGATGAATCGCTGTTGTTGTCATCTCATGATGGCCACCAGATGCCGATTCCTCCTGATAGGCCCGAGACCCGCTAGGGATGCTAGATCAACTCACCAGCAGGCGACTTGACTACGATCAATTGGGTGTGATAACGGCGCGGGTGCGGGCAGGCCGCCTGTCTGAAATCGACCCGGCCGCAGCGCGACGATGGCAGGATCACCAAGCCAGGAAGGGCGGGTTCGGGTCGCCTCCTGCGGCTTGTTGCGAGCTGCCGCAGCGGGATTCCGCTGGTGAGTCTTGATTGACCGCTGCCCGCCGAACAGCCATCTCACGCAAAAAGGCGGAAAGACCGAAAATGCCTGCAAGCCAATGATTATCTGGCCTTGCGAGAAAAATAAATGCCAGCTAAACGCACCAACTTCGATTGCGCGGCACGGGTCGAAATTGAGGGTCGCGGGTCAGGGTGCACCAGGCTACCCGCGCCGCATAGGCGTTTAGACGTCTATTTGGCGCGCCACGCGCCCGGATGGCTCGGCGCATGGCCGGCGGCACAGGAGGCCGCCGTCGCCACTGGGTAACCAAACGCGTCGTCCAGACAGCGACAAATAGATGTCCACCGGACGGTCAACAGACGTGCTGTAACCACTACATGGCCAACAAGGAACGAAAAAGGCCGACTTACCCACACGTCGGCCTATCGCACGTCCTTGATTTTGGTGGAGCGGAGGAGGATCGAACTCCCGACCTTCGCATTGCGAACGCGACGCTCTCCCAGCTGAGCTACCGCCCCACACAGGTCGCGAATCATACCGGCACGCCCCGGGCGCGCCAAGTGTCGGCCCGGCGCGGGCAGCGCACGCAACGGCCGGAATCCCGTGCGCGGCATCAGTCCAGCGCGACGACCATCGCGGCCGGACCGTTGATCGACGACACCCGCTGGTCGCTGGACATTCCCGCGCCGCCGAAGGCGGCCTGCATCGCCGCGGCGCCGCGCGCGGCTTCGGCCGCGCTCTCGTACCAGGCGAACACGCCGGGTCCGGCGCCGGAGAGGCTGGCGCCCAGCGCGCCGCTCTCCAGCGCCGCCGTCTTGACCGCGGCAAAGCCCGGCACCAGCGGCGCGCGGCGCGGCTCGATCAGCGTATCGCGCAGCGCGCTGCGCACCAGCGCGACGTCACCGCGCTCGCAGCCCGCGAGCAGCAGGGCCAGACGGCCGCACTGAGCCACCACATCGGCCAGCGCATAGGGCGCCGTCAGCACCGCGCGTGCGTCGCGTGTCAGCAAGGCAAGGTGCGGACGCACCACCACGCAACGCCAGGCGGCCGGTACCGGCACGCGCAGCAGGTGGCCTTCTGCCGCGAGCACCAGGCCACCGAGCAGAGGCGGGCCGATGTTGTCGCCGTTGGCACCGCCGCTGGCGACGCGCTCGCCGGCCAGGGCGTGCACGAACAGCGCAGCGGGCGGCAGTCGCGTACCCAGCAGCGCGTCGGCGGCGACCACCGCGGCGACCGCGCTGGCGGCGGAGCCGGCCAGCCCCGACCCCAGCGGGATACCCTTGTCGATCTCCAGCACGAAACCGTGATCGAGACCGAGCGCATCGCGCAGCGAGATCAATGCGGCGACGGCGGTGTTGCCCGCGTCGCGCGGCAGCTCGGTGACCTCCCCGCGGATGGCTTCGACGCGGATCGTGCGCCCAGCGTCACGGCGCACGCTGACGCGATCACCAGGGCCTTCGAGGGTATGGCCGAGCACGTCGAAGCCGACGGCAACGTTGCCGACGCAGGCAGGCGCGCTGGCGATTGCGACGTTCGCCATTTCAGTCGGGCAGCAGCGGTGCCAGACGCGGCTCGAGCTGGGCGCGACGCCAGCCCTGCAGGCGCGCCGGCCACTGCCGGGTTTCCAGATATGCCTCCAGCGAGCGCCTCGCCGCCAGCAGCGGCGCCGGCAGATCGAGCTCGAGAGCGAGCGCGTCCACCGCCGCCTTCATTGCCGCCAGAGCGCGCTTGCCGGCATGGTCGAGCGCGGCCGGTACCGCCGCGGTGGCATCGATCTCATCCGCCGTCAACGGGCGCCGCAGCTGCTCAAGCAGGTCCGCGCGCGCCGCACCGCGCAGCGTGCGCTGACCACGCGTGCGCTGGTGCAGGGCCTCGAGCGTGGATGGAGGATCCAGTGCCAGCTGTGCCGCATTGGCATCATCCAGCAGCCAGCCGCGCGGTGTGTCGAGCGAGCGGGCCATGCGTTCGCGCCACAGCAGCAGGCGCCGCAGCAGCGCCACGCGGTCACGCGGCCAGTCGGCTGCGCTGCGGATCGCCCGTTGCGGCTGCGGATCATCCCCGTCACCGATCCGCGCCAGCAGGCGCGCGCAGTCCTCCGCGAACCAGTCACTGGCGCCACGGGCCGCCAGCCGCAGCGTCAGCTCGGCGTGCAGCGGCGCCAGATAGGCCACGTCCAGCGCGGCATAGGCGCACTGGGCGGCACTCAGCGGGCGCTGCAGCCAGTCCGAGCGCGTCTCGTCCTTGGGCAGCGCCACGCCGGTCAGCTCGGCTACCAGCCGCTGATAGCTCAGGCCGACGCCGAAGCCTGCATAGGCGGCCGCCAGCTGGGTGTCGAACAGGTGCGGCGGACCCAGCGGCAACAGCGGTGCCAGCACCTCGATGTCTTCGCTGGGGCTGTGCATCACGCAGGCGACAGCCGCCGGATCGAGATAAGCGCGCAAGACCGGACCGGCGTCGAAGGCCAGCGGATCGAGCAGCGCGCTGCGTCCGGCAGCGGCCAGCTGCACCAGCGCCAGTCGCGCATGGAAGGTATTGCGGCGCATGAACTCGGTGTCGAGTCCGAGCACGCTGGCGCCCGCGCAGGTATCAAGCCAACGCTGCAGCGAGGGCGCGTCAGCGATCCATGTCGCCGTGTCGGATGGGGTCATGCCGGGAGTCTCCCGCGTCGACGTTGCTCCGTCGCGCGCGATTGCCTATGGTGGACGCGCACAATAGCAGCGACCGCCACGAGTCCCGAGCATGCCGAGTTCCGACACCGTCAGCCGCCAACGCGCCTTCGGCGGCATGCTGGGCATCGCACTGCTGCTGTTCGCGCTGGTCTATCGCTTCTACCCGGAGCTGCTGTACCTGCATCCCGCCACGCCGGTGCGCGACACCGGCAGCACAGCTGCAAGCGCGACTGCCGGGACACCACTCGGTTTTGATCGCCGCCCGGACCGCTCCGACAGCAGCCAGCTCAATGCCGGCCCCCCGCTGTCGCTGGCGCCCGAGCAGGTGATCGCCGCCGAACGCCTCGCGCAACTGGGTGGCGCCAAACCCGGCGCCGAAACGCCGCAGGTCAAGGCACTGCTCGATCGTGCCGAGCGGGCCCGGCGTGCCGGCCGCGTCACCGGCAGCGACAGCGCGGCGGCGTATTTCCTCGAGGTGCTGAAGCTGGCGCCACACGATGCCACCGCCCAGGCGGGCCTCGATGCACTGGCCGATCGTCTGACCAGCGATGCCGGCAGCGCCCTCGATGCCGGCGACGGCGATGCGGCAATAGCCAATATCAACGCGCTGCGCCAGATTCCCGACACGTCCGCCGATGTCGAACGGCTGCTGCAACGTCTGGCGCTGCTGCGAAAGGTGCGGCCGCTGCTGGTCGCCGCTGCCGAACGCAGCAAGGCCGGCGACAGCACTACGCCCGCCGGCAGCAGCGCGCTCGACCTGTATCGCCAGGTGCTTGGGATCGATCCGCAGAACAGCGTGGCGCGGCGCGGCCTCGAGCGCATCCAGCGCGGCCTGCTGGATCGTGCCCTTTCCGCGGTGGCGCAGGACGATTTCGCCGCCGCCGCCAGCGTGCTGGCGCAAGCGGCGGCGATCCTTCCCGGCTCGCAGCAGCTGCAGAACGTGCAGGGTCAGATCGAGGGGCTGCGCCAGCAACGGGCGCAGACGCTGCTGACGCGGGCCAATTCGGCGATCGATGCCGGCGATCCGGCGTTGGCCCAACGGCTGGCGCAACAGGCGCAGTCCATCAGTGCGGATGCGCCGGGGCTGGGCGATCTCGCCCGGCGCCTGCGCGACGCGCGCCTGTACGCCAGTTACAAACCGGGCCAGTTGTTTGCCGACAATTTCCTCGACACGTCCGGCAGCGCGCCGGCGATGGTGGTGATCCCCACCGGCAGCTTCGAGATGGGCGCACCCGATGGCAGCAGCGGATTCCGCAGCGCCGAGGCACCGCAGCACGAGGTCCGTTTCGCCACCGGCTTCGCGCTCAGCCGCAGCGAGATCACGGTGGGCCAGTTCCGCCAGTTCGTGCGCGCGACCGGCTATGTCACCGATTCCGAGCGCCTCGGCGGCGCCAACATCTACGACGACGCCAGCGGGCGCATGCACAACGACGCGCAGGCCAGCTGGCGCGACGATTATCAGGGCCGGCCCGCGGCTGCCGATCTACCCGTGGTCAACGTGTCCTGGAACGACGCCGAAGCCTATGTGCACTGGCTCTCGCAGGTCACCGGCAAGATCTATCGCCTGCCCAGCGAGGCCGAGTACGAGTACGCGATGCGCGGCGGCACCGGTACCGCCTACTGGTGGGGCAACGGAAGCCCCGCCGGAGTGGTCGAGAATCTGGCCGGTTCCCGCGACCACTCGCCGACCGGCCGATCCTGGGCGAATGCCTTCAAGGGTTACGGCGACGGTTACTGGGGGCCGGCACCGGTGATGCATTTCCAGCCCAACCGGTTCGGGCTGTACGACATCGATGGCAACGTCTCGGAGTGGACCGCGGATTGCTGGCACGACAACTACGTGCGGGCACCGCGCGACGGCGCTGCCTGGATCAATCCGGGTTGCACGCAGCATGTCGTGCGTGGCGGCTCCTGGGCCAGCTCGCCCGAGCAGGACCGCTCGGCCTATCGCATTGATGCCCCGGCGACGACCCGAAGCGCGCGCGTCGGCTTCCGCGTCGTCCGCCAGCTCTGACCCGCGAGTGGGGCGCGCGCGACCAAAACCCTGGGCCGAAACGGAATCGGGCCGCAATCCCGTGCGGCCCGACGAACCCCGTGCGGCGTGGCATCCTGCCTGCCGCGTCCTGCGGCGTGCTGCTCGTGGCCTCGACACCATGGCTGACATGCCGACCTGCGTCTGCCGGCAGCGGTCGGCAAAACGTGTCATCCGATGACTACATCGACCGAGCCGGAAGCGCAAAGGCCGCGACGATGCGCGACCTCCCGATCCCGCGCCAGCGAAGCTCAGGCCAGGCCGGCCTGCTTCATCACCTCGGCGGCGAAGTCCTCTTCCCGCTTCTCGATGCCTTCGCCGACCGCGAGCCGCTGGAATCCGATCACCTCGGCACCGGCAGCCTTCATCGCCGCCTCGACCGTCTGCTCGGTGTTGAGAACATAAGGCTGACCGTAGAGCGTGTTCTCGTTGACAATCTTGGCGATCTTGCCGGCGATGATCTTCTCGAGGATCGCGGCCGGCTTGGCCTTGTCCTTTTCCGGCATCTTGGCCAGCTCGATTTCCTTTTCCTTGGCGACGAACGCCGCGGGTACGTCGGCGGCCTTGTTGTAGGGCGGATTCATGGCGGCCACATGCATGGCCACGCCACGCGCCAGCTCCTCGCTGCCACCCTTGAGTTCGACCAGCACGCCGATGCGCCCACCGTGCACGTAGGCCGCCAGGGTGTTCGGGCTGTCGATGCGCGCCATGCGCCGCACCTGCACGTTCTCGCCGACCTTGGCGATGACCGCGGCACGCGCTTCCTCGACCGTCTCGCCGGAAGCCAGCTTGACCGCTTTCAGCGCCTCGGCACCCGCGACGCCACTGGCCAGGGCCGCCTCGGCGACGGCTGCGGCGAAGGCGAGAAAGTTGTCATCCTTGGCAACGAAGTCCGTCTCGGAGTTGATCTCGACCAGCACCGCGCGACCACCCGCGGCGGCGACCACGATGCGGCCCTCGGCAGCGATGCGGCCGGCCTTCTTGTCAGCCTTGGCCAGACCCTGCTTGCGCAGCCACTCGATCGCGGCGTCCATCTCGCCACCGACCTCGGTGAGCGCCTTCTTGCATTCCATCATGCCGGCGCCGGAGCGCTCACGCAGTTCTTTGACCATCGGTGCGGAAATCTGCATTGCGTGAATCCTCATGCGTGACGACGCGCCGCCGGGCGGCGAGCCGGATACGGATGCCTACTCGCTCGCTTCGGAAGCGGGGCCGGCGACCGGGCCGGAGCCGGCAGCTGCGGCATCACGGCCGTGACCGCCGCCACTGGCGCGTGGCGGGCGGGCACCGCGCGGGGCGTCCTTCTTGCCCGGCGCGCGCCGCGACGGCGCCTTGCGGCGCGAGCCCTCCTCGTCCCTGGCCACCGGGTTGCCCTCGGCATCCAGCTCGACGAACTCGTCGCCATCACCCTGGGCGGCGGCCGGCGAGGCGGCCTTGCCCTCGAGTACGGCATCGGCGGCGGCGCGGGCATAAAGCTGCACGGCGCGGATGGCGTCATCGTTGCCCGGAATGGCGTAGTCCACCAGCGCCGGGTCGTAATTGGTGTCGACCACCGCCACCACCGGAATGCCCAGCTTCTTGGCTTCCAGCACGGCGATGTTTTCGTGACCGATGTCGATCACGAACAAGGCGTCGGGCAGCCGATTCATGTTCTTGATTCCGCCCAGGGATTTCTGCAGCTTGTCGCGCTCGCGGCGACGCGCCAGCACCTCGTGCTTGACCAGCTTGTCGAAGCTGCCGTCGGTCTCCGCGGCCTCGAGTTCCTTCAGCCGCGACACCGACTGCTTGACGGTACGGAAATTGGTGAGCATGCCGCCCAGCCAGCGCTGCGAGACGTAGGGCATGCCGCAGCGCTGCGCCTCGACCTCGATCGCCTCGCGCGCCGAGCGCTTGGTGCCGACGAACAGCACCGACCCGCGCTTCTGGGCCAGGCCGGAGAGATAGTTCATGGCGTCGCCGAACAGCGGCAGCGTCTTCTCGAGATTGATGATGTGAATCCTGCCGCGCGCGCCGAAGATGTACGGTGCCATCTTCGGATTCCAGTAACGGGTCTGGTGACCGAAATGGACGCCCGCTTCGAGCATCTGACGCATGGTGACCTGAGGCATGGTGAACTCCTTGCTGGATCCCTGGGATCCGGGGGTTGGGACCTCCACGCATCCCCGTCGCCGACCCCGCCGCGGCATCCGGGCACCGTGCTCGCGAGGCGAGGTACGGCGAACCGGAACGGCGGCAAGGCACCCCGGAAACGGTGCCGATGCGTGTGCGGATTGGGGCGGAATGCCCCCCGCGATCGTGCCGCGGCGCGGTTACAATCGCGTGTGCTTCGCGATGGCGGGTATCGTCCCGTCTTCGCAAATCCTTGAAATGATAGCCTGCCGGGCCCAGTCCGGACAAGCTGCCGCAACGGAAACCGCCTTATGCCCGTCACCTTCAAGACCGCCGAAGAGATCGAGAAGATGCGCACCGCCGGACGCCTCGCCGCCGAGGTGCTGGCGATGCTGGTCCCGCACGTGCGTCCCGGCGTGACCACCGAGGACATCGATCGCATCGCCTACGACCACATTGTCAACGTGCAGGGCGCGGTGCCGGCCAACGTCGGCTATCGCGGTTTTCCCAAGACCCTGTGCACCTCGGTCAACCACGTCATCTGCCACGGCATCCCCAGTCCCGGCAAGACGCTCAAGGACGGCGACATCGTCAACATCGACGTCACCGTGATCAAGGACGGCTTCCACGGCGACACCAGCCGCATGTACTGCGTCGGCCAGCCGCCGACCCTGGCGCGGCGGCTGATGGACAACGCCTACGAGGCGATGATGCTGGGCATCGCCGAAGTGCGCCCGGGTGCGACCCTGGGCGACATCGGCCATGCCATCCAGAGGCACGCCGAGGGCGCGGGCTTCTCGGTGGTGCGCGAGTACTGCGGCCACGGCATCGGCCGTGTCTATCACGAGGATCCGCAGGTGCTGCACTACGGCAAGCCCGGCACCGGGATGCGCATCGAGAAGGGCATGGTGTTCACGGTCGAGCCGATGATCAACGCCGGCAAGCCGCACACGCGCCTGCTGCCCGACGGCTGGACCGTGGTGACCAAGGACCACTCGCTGTCGGCGCAGTGGGAACACACCGTGGCGGTCACCGACAGCGGCTTCGAGATCCTCACGCCCTGGCCCGACGCGGCCTGACGACGATGGACCCCGCGGCACGCGCGACGCTGCCGCCCCTGCCGCGCCTGCCGGCCGCGGTTCCGCGCTCCGGCGTCTCGACGCAGGCGCGCCTCGCGCTGCGCCAGCTGCTGGCGGATGACGCCCGCGACCTGGCAGCCAGCTTTGATCACGGCGCCGATGCCACGGCCTTGGCGGCACGCCGCGCCCGGCTGATCGAACAGGTGGTCGCGCACGCGTGGACCGCCTGTCTCGGCGAGCCTGCCTCGCTGGCGCTGTATGCGGTCGGCGGCTTCGGCCGCGGCCTGCTGTTTCCCTGCTCCGACGTCGATCTGCTGGCGCTGGCCGGCGATGCCGTCGCGCCGCATGCGCGCGGCATCGAGGCCCTGATCGCCTGCCTGTGGGACATCGGCCTCAAGCCCGGCCACGCGCTGCGCGATCCGGCCCAGTGCCGGGCGCTGGCAGCCGCTGACGTCAGCGTGTACAGCAGCCTGCTGGATGCGCGCCGCATCGCCGGCGATGCGCGCCTCGATGCCGCCCTGCAGATCCTGCGCGACGACCCCGCACTGTGGCCGCCGGCAACCTTTCTCGCCGCCAAGCGCGCCGAACAGGCCGACCGCCACGCACGCCGCGGCGACACGGTGCAGAACCTGGAGCCCGATCTGAAAGATGGTCCGGGCGGACTGCGCACGCTGGACCTGCTGCGCTGGCTGGGCGCGCGTCTCGCCTGCGCACCGGACTTTTCCGCGATGATCGCGGCGGGCCTGCTCGATCCGGCCGAAGGCGCCGCGCTGGAAGCCGCCGAGGCGGTCCTGCGCCGCGACCGCACCGCGCTGCATCTTGCCGCCGGGCGCGCCGAGGAGCGTCTGCTGTTCGATTACCAGCGCGCGCTGGCGGAGCGCCTCGGCTTTCGCGAGGAGCATGCCGGAAACCTCGCCGTCGAGCAGTTCATGCAGGCCTACTATCGCGCCGCCGGCAGCATCGAGCGGCTGGGCGCACAAATCATCGAGCGCATGGACGAGCGCCTGCATCCGCTGCCGCCCGCGCAGTCGCTGGATGCCGAGTTCCAGCGCCGCGGCACGCGCCTCGAACCACGCGACCCGGCGCTGTTCGAACGCGATCCGTCGGCGCTGGTACGCCTGTTCGCGGTCGCAATCGAACACAAGGCCATCGATGGCTGCAGCGCGGACGCGATGCGTGCCGTGCAACGCGCGCTGGCGACTCATGGTGCTGCCCTGCCCGCGCATGCCGGTGCGCTGGCGGCGTTCCGCGCCCTGCTGGGCCGCGGGGCGGCCGCCGTGCCGGCACTGATCGAGATGAACCGCCAGCGCGTGCTCGGCGCGCTGCTGCCGGCGTTCGCACGCGTCGCCGGACGCATGCAGTACGACCTGTTCCATGTCTATACCGTGGACGAGCACACGCTGCGGGTGCTGCGCCATCTCGCGCGCTTTGCCGACCCGGGAGCGCGCAGCGAATTCCCGCTGGCCTGCGAGCGTTACGCCGTGCTGGAGCGTGCCGACCTGCTGCTGCTCGCGGCACTGTTCCACGACATCGCCAAGGGCCGCGGCGGCGATCACAGCCAGCTTGGCGCCGACGAGGCGCGCGCCTTCGGCGCGCGCCTGGGGCTGCCCGACGGCGAGATCGAGCGCGTCGTCTGGCTGGTGCGCCATCACCTGCTGCTGAGTGTCACCGCGCAGCGCCAGGACATCGGCGACCCCGAGGTGGTGCGCCGCTTCGCCGCTCAGGTCGGCAACAGCGAGCGTCTCGACGAACTCTACGTGCTGACCGTCGCCGACATCATCGGCACCAGCCCGAAGCTGTGGAACGCATGGAAGGACCGCCTGCTGGCCGATCTCTATCTCGCCGCACGCGATCGACTGCGCGGCGAGGAATCGGCACCGGTCGACGATGACGCCGGCACGCGCGACGCACAGGCCCGGGCGCGTACCATGCTGGCGGCCGCGGGCGCCACCGAGGCGGCCGTTGCCGACATCTGGGCGCAGTGGCCGGCGGCGAGCTTTCTGCGTCAGCGACCGGAGCAGATCGCCTGGCAGACGCAGGCACTGCTGCACGCTGGCGGTTCGCTGCCGGTGGTGGCGGTCCTGCCGCATTCGGTGCGCGGAGCCAGCGAGGCCTTTGTCTGCGCGCCCGACCGGGACGGCCTGTTCGCGGCGATCACCGCCACCTTCGAGCGCCTGCGCTTCGGCGTCCAGGAGGCGCGCGTGCTCGGCACCCGCGACGGGCTGGCACTGGACAGTTTTCTGCTGCTCGACAGCGATACCCAGGCGGCGGCGACTCCGGAGCGCGCCGAGGAGCTGCGCCGACGGCTGCTGGGCACGCTCGCCGATCCGCAACGGGTGCGCGCGCCGCGACACGCGCCGCAGCGGCGGCTGCGCCATTTCCAGCGCACACCGCGCATCGAATTCAACGCCACCGCTGGAGGACGCACGCAGCTGGCGCTGGTGTGCACCGACCGCCCGGGCCTGCTGGCGGACATCGCCCAGGCCTTCCGCGCCGCCGGGGTCCGCGTGCATGATGCGCGCATCGCGACGTTCGGCGAGCGCGCGGAGGATTTCTTCGAACTGACCGATGCCGCCGACCGCGCGCTCGATGCCGCCAGGAAGCGTGCATTGCACGCGGCACTGCACGAGCGCCTTGATCCCTCCGTCATCCCGAGCCCTGGCCATGACCACGATTGAAACCCAGATCCGCAACGCGTGGCAGCGGCGCGACACGCTCAGCCCGCAGCAGCTGGCCGACGAGGTCCTCCCTGCCGTGGAGCATGTGCTCGACCGGCTCGAACACGGCGAGCTGCGGGTCGCCGCGCCCGATGGCGATGGCGCATGGCACGTGCACGAGTGGCTGAAGATGGCGGTGCTGCTCTACTTTCGCAGCAGCCCCGGCGCCCTGATGGACGGAGGCGCGATGGCGGCGTTCGACAAGGTCCCGCTGCGCTTCGCCGGCGCCGACGCGTCCGCGTTCCGCGAACTCGGCGCGCGCGTGGTGCCGGGGGCGCTGGTACGCCGCGGCGCGCACATTGGCCGCGACGCGGTCCTGATGCCGAGCTACGTCAACATCGGCGCCCATGTCGGGCCGGGAACGATGGTCGACACCTGGGCCACGGTCGGCTCCTGCGCGCAGATCGGCGCGCGAGTGCACCTGTCCGGCGGCGTCGGCATCGGCGGCGTGCTGGAGCCCTTGCAGGCCGCACCCACCATCATCGAGGACGATTGCTTCATCGGCGCGCGCTCGGAAGTCGTCGAAGGAGTGGTCGTCGAACGCGGCAGCGTGATCGGCATGGGTGTGTTCCTCGGCCAGTCCACGCGCATCTACGATCGCGCCAGCGGCGCGGTCAGCCACGGCCGCGTGCCCGCCGGCAGCGTGGTCGTGGCCGGCAGCCTGCCCGCGGCGGACGGCAGCCACAGTCTGTACGCGGCGGTGATCGTCAAGCGCGTGGATGCCAGGACCCGCGCCAAGACCGCCATCAACGAACTTCTGCGGGGCGATTGAGGATGCGTCGACAAGGACACATCCCGGTACCATCCGGGGCACGGCCATGACCATCGAACTGTACGGGCTGGAACGCTGCGGCACCTGCGCCAAGGCCCGCGACTGGCTGAGCGCGCGCAAGATCGAATTCCGCTTCACGGATTATCGCGACCATCCGATCCCGCCGGCCACGCTCAGGGCCTGGGCGCAGACGCTCGGCTGGGGAAAGCTGATCAACCGCGCCAGCACCACCTGGCGCGGTCTCGGCGATGCACAGAAGGCGGCGTCGAGCGATGCCGAGTGGCTCGCGCTGATCGAGGCCTTTCCGACACTGGTCAAGCGGCCGGTGCTGGTCCGCAATGGCGCGGTGAGCGTCGGCTTCAGCGTGCAGGCGTTCGCCGAAGAGTTCGGGGGCCTTGGCGCGTGCGGCTGACGTTGTACGGACTCGCCTCCTGCGACACCTGCGCCAAGGCGCAGCGCTGGCTGCAACGCTTCGGGCACGAACACGACTTCGTCGATCTCCAGGCCGTGCGCCCGGATGTCGGCACCCTGCTTGCCTGGGCTGCCGCCGCGGGCGGCTGGGAGGCGCTGGTGGATCGCGGTGGGTCGGCCTGGCAGCGCTTGCTGCCGGCACGCCGCCATCCCGCCGGCGATCCCGAATGGACCCTGCTGATCCGCGAACACCCCGCCGTGCTGCTGCATCCGCTGGCGTGGTCCGACGATGGCCGCATCGGTCTCGGCTTCAGCGGCGGCCAGTACGAAAAGCGCTACGGCAAGTCCTGACGGGGAAGTTTCCGCTCGCGCCAGGCCGCAGCCGGTGATGGGCGGATTCTGCGGCCAGTCCGGATTCCGGCACTAATGTCAATGTGATATCTTTATGATATCTTCCTTGCACAATTGTCCTTCACGACCCGGGTATCCGCCATGAACGAACGCAAGGGACTTTCGCTGTCGGGCATTCCGATGCTGCTGGTTTCGCTGCTGGCCCTGCTCGGAATCGCCGCGCTGTTGATCGACGGACTCAACCGCCAGGACGCCGGAGCCGGCATCACGGCGGCGGTGCTGTTTGCTCTGTGGATGTTCCTCAACAAGGGATTCTTCCAGGTGCAGCCCAACCAGGGCCAGGTGCTGCAGCTGTTCGGCCGCTATGCCGGCACCGCGCGCGACGAGGGGCTGCGCTGGACCAATCCCTTCTACGCCAAGCGGTCCCTGAGCCTGCGCGTGCGCAACTTCGAATCGTCCAAGCTCAAGGTCAACGATTTCGACGGCAATCCGATCGAGATCGCCGCCGTGGTGGTCTGGCAGGTGATCGACACCTACGAGGCGGTATTCCAGGTCGACAACTACGAGAACTACGTGCAGATCCAGTCCGAGTCCGCGCTGCGGCAGATGGCGCAGAGCTACCCCTACGATGCCCATGACGACAGCAAGCCCTCGCTGCGCAGCCACGGCGAGGTGATCAACACGCACTTGCGCGACGAGATCCAGACCCGGCTGGGCAAGGCCGGCGTGCAGGTGGTCGAGGCGCGCATCAGTCACCTCGCTTATGCGCAGGAGATCGCCCAGGCCATGCTGCAGCGCCAGCAGGCCGGCGCCATCATCGCCGCGCGCATGCTCATCGTCGAAGGCGCGGTCAGCATGGTCGAGATGGCCCTGCAGCGGCTGGAACAGGGCGGCCAGATCAAGCTCGACGAAGAGCGCAAGGCGGCGATGGTCTCCAACCTGCTGGTCGTGCTGTGCGGCGAACGCGGTACCCAGCCGGTGGTCAATACCGGCACGCTGTATTCGGGCTGATCCGGGTGACTGAAAAGAAAGCCTATCCGATGCGCATCAACGCCGAGGTGCTGAACGCGGTGCAGCGCTGGGCCGACGACGAACTGCGCAGCCTCAACGCGCAGATCGAATACGTGCTGCGCGAGGCGCTGCGCAAGACCGGACGCTTGCCAGCCAGTGCCTTGCGCAAGCGCGGCGGCGATTGATCCGACCCCTTTAACAGGAAACCGACCGTGACCGCATGGGACTACAAAGTCGTCAATCTGACGATAGTGAAGAAGATCTCGTTGATGGGTCGACTGGAACCGGGTGCACTCTCTGACGACGACCCCATGATCAAGGAAATGCGCGATCTGGGCGCCCTGGGCTGGGAGCTGGTCAGCGTGCACAACGAACCGCCCTATATTGGCGCTACCCTGTTCTTCAAGCGCCCGCGCTGAGCGGGCACGAGTGGCCCGCTGCGGGTCCAATCCCGGAGGAAAGACAATGAACGCACGATCCATGCTGATATCCGCGCTCGGTCTCGGTGCAGTTTTGCTGGCGAGCGCTCCGGCCATGGCGACCCGCCCCGCGAAGCCGATATCGGCAACATCGCAGGCGGCCGATGCCAATGCCCATGCCGCTGTCACGACGGGCACGGGCATGGCCGCCGAACACGGTGCGGCGGGAGCCGCGGTCGCGGCCATGGCCGCCGGCCAGTGGGCCGCAGCCGGCAGGGGTTTCAACGCCGCCATGCAACAAGCGGCTCCGCCGGCCGCGCTGGAGAAAATCTGGCAGCAACTGCTCGCCCAGTACGGGCCCTACCGGGGCCACGGCGTCGCCAGCGACCTGCCGGCACCGGTGCCCTACCGCAACGTGGTCGTGCCGGTGACCTTCGGCAAGCAGGTGGTCGGGATGCAGTTCAGCTATGACGCCCAGGGCGCGGTCGCCGGCCTGCATCTGGTCCCGCCGCCGACCTGAGCCCGCCCGGCTGATGCCGGGCTTACCGCGGTCCATGGATCATTCCCACCCTGCCCCGCCGCCGCGCAGCGCCGATCGAACGGTGCTGCTGCGACGGGCGCGTGCACTCGGCGTGCCGGCCAACTACGGCCACGCGCGCAGGCTGCCGCCGGTGCGCGAGCCGCAGCGATTGAGCTTCATCGGCCATGATGTCCATGGCCGCCCGCAGTGGCTGGCACCGCGCGCGGCCGCGGCGCTGCGACGCCTGCTCGGTGCGTCCGCGGCGGACACGGTCACGATCGACCTGGTGTCGGCATTTCGCACCATCGAGCATCAGCTCGACATCCTCGAACGCAAATGCGCACGCGGACAATCGATCGACGAGATCCTGCGCGTCAGCGCCGCACCCGGTTACAGCGAGCACCATTCGGGCCGCGCCGTCGACCTGACCTCCCCCGGATACGCGCCGCTGGAAGAGGACTTCGAGCACTCGCCGGCGTTCGCCTGGCTGCAGCAGCACGCGGCGGACTTCGGCTTCCGGCTGTCATACCCGCGCGGCAATGTGCACGGGATCGCGTATGAGCCGTGGCACTGGTGCTGGCACGCACGCTGAACGCGGCCCGGACTCCCCCTGCGCGTGGCAGCCGGCCGGCCTTCGTTGACCGCACGCTTGCGGGCTCGATCCAGACGCGCATGAAGCACCCTCACGGAGGGTCAGCGGCACGGACATCGACGCGTCGGCATGACCTGAGACGAGCCACTGCACGCCTGCTGGCCCGGGCGGCGGCATGGTGACCCCTGCGTGTTGCCCGCACCTCTTTCCATCAAGGCAACAGCCCCGTTTCAACCACACCGTGCGGCTATCGAGCAGACAGAACGACGCGCTGCCGAATGCGCTCGACGTCAAACGAAGACACGGCGCCTGACAGCCCGGCGTCACCGCCCGCCGGTACCTCGACGCCCGGAACCAGCTCAAGGGCGGAGGCCCTGTTCGACGCGCCGCGGCTGTTCAACTCGGCGCCGGTGACGACGGTGATCGTCGCGGGCATCTGATCGACCGGCTCGGGCATCTTCGAAGTCGTGATCTCGACCACCGGCAGCGTTTGCACGGATTGCGCGGCGCGGACCTCGGCGCTGAGAGCGATCAGCGCCACCGCGACGAGCCGATGAAATCGCATCGCGCATTTCGCCCCGGAAAAATCATGCGGCCGGAAACTGGCTGCGTCCCAGAAGCGAAAGCGGACGGTCTCGGTGATCTGTCTGGCGGCTGAGGCGGAGGAGTGCGCCGGACGGTCCGACTCCTGTTCAGCAAACGACGCCCGCTTACGGCGCGTTGATCGCGGCTTCGAGTTCCGGCAGGTGCGGCGCCCAGGCGCGCCAGCGACCGATCGAGTCGGCATGGATTTTCTGTCGCGCCTGCCAGACGCTGGCGGTCCTTATCGACTGCGGCGACGGCGCGCCGCCCGCAGCGGGATCCAGCCCGAGGAACGCGTGCAGCCGTGCCAGCGTGGCCTCGCTGTCGGCAGCCAGGGCCTCGTAGTCGAGTTCGAACAGCGGAACCTCCAGCACCTCGCGCCAGTGATCCATCAGCTGCCGGTAACCCGCTGCGTAGGCGGCGATGTCGGCGAAGTCGTAGGCGTAGGTGTTGTCCTCATGCGCAAACATCTGTTGCCACAGCGACAGCGCGGTGTCACGCAGGTCACGCCGACAGTGGATCACGCGCAGGCCCGGCAGCAGTGCGACGGCGTGCCCGAGATGGCGGAAATTGAGCGGGTTCTTGTCGATGTAGCAGCGCGCCGGCCCGTCATCGCCGCGCAACTGCGCCGCATACAACGCCGCCGCATGATTCAGCGCCGTGCTCGTGCGGCCCGCACCATCGATATGGGTGGCCAGATGCGCCAGCCAGTTCAACTCGCCGCGTCCGCGCACCGCCGGGTGTCGCGCGAGCAGCGTTGCCGCCAGCGTGGTGCCCGATCGCGGCAACCCGACGATCAGCACCGGCATGAAGCCGGGTTCCGGCGGCGTCGCCACCGGTTGCGGCGACGGCAGCCTGCGCTGGCGATCGACGAAGGCCTGCCAGCCGGCGCGCGACCAGTCCAGTCGCGCGCGCAGCGCGGCGTTGCCCGCGCGCAGCGCGCGCACGGCGGAAGCGATGTCGCCGAGGTCGGCCTCGATCTTGCCCAGCGCGAAATGCGCGGCGATGCCGACAGTGTCGGCGGTCCCGCGCCGCGCCGCGAAGGCGGTGATGCGCACGGCATCCGCCTCGGCACGCTGCTGGAAGCGATGCGCCGTAGCCAACCGCACCCACAATCCGGGCTGCGCGGAATCGAGGTCGAGACTGGCGCGCAGATGCGCGCGTGCCTGCTCGAAGCGGCCCAGCTCCAGAGCCAGTTCGCCCATCTGCGCATGCAGCAACGCATCGCCCGGATGCGCCTTCAGCGCCTTTCCGGCAATCTCGAAGGCGCGCGCCGCCAGGCCGCATTCGCGCAGAAAGCCGATCGTCGCCAGCGCGTCCTCGCGCGACGGCGCCTCGTCGCGCCATGGCAGCAGCATCGCCTCGCCGGCAGCCTGATGCCGACCCAGTTCGCGCAGCAGATGCGCCAGCGAGACCGCCGCCTGGCGGTGACCGGGCTCGGCGGCCAGCACGGCACGCAGTTCACGCTCGGCGGCGGCGCGTTCGCCGACCATGCGCAGCGCGTTGCCGAACAGCACACGCAGGGCATGCGCATGTACATGCCGGTCGAGGCCCTGCTCGGCAACCGTCGCCGCGATCCCGGGCACGCCGGCGCGCATCAGGCCTTCGCCCAGCCGCAGCCAGTCGTCGGCCGTCAGCGGCGCGCTCCCGAGCGCGCGCTGCAGGCCGTCATAGGCGACCGCCGTGCCGGCACTGGCGGCACGGGCGCGAAAATCATCGAGCAGTGCCTCGACGTTCATGCGCCCGCGCCGGCGCGCGCGGCGGTGCGGGTCGCCTCGACCACCCGCCAGAGGTAGAAGCCCGCCAGCGTGCGATACGGCGCCCAGCGCTCGCCGAACACGGCCAGCGCGCGCGGCGCGGGCAGGTCCTCGAATCCGTGAACGATTTGCGCGCCCATGCGCACGCCGAGATCGTCAGCCGGCAACACGTCCGGCCGGCCAAGGCGGAACATCAGCATCATCTCCACGGTCCAGCGGCCGATGCCGCGCACCTGGGTCAGATGCTCGATGATCGCCCTATCGGACATGCGTGCCAGCTGGCGCGGCGTCGGCACGATGCCGGCTTCGGCCTTGGCCGCCAGGTCGCGCAGGGCGCTGATCTTGTTGCGCGACACGCCGGCCGTGCGCAACGCCTCATCCGCCAGCCGGGTGATGCCGTCCGGATCGATGCGCCCGCGCCGCGGCATGAGTGCGACCACGCGCGCGGTGATCGTCGCCGCCGCCTTGCCAGCCAGCTGCTGGTGCAGGATCGAGCGCGCCAGCGCATCGACCGGGTCGAACGGCTTGCGGAAATCGAGTGCAAGCGGGCCGATGCGGCGCATCCATGGCGCCAGGCGGCGATCGCATCGCGCAAGATGAAGGCGCGCGGCATCGACATCGAAGCCGCGCGTGATGACAGCGTTGGCAGGCATGGCAGATCCCCGGCGGATGCGCGATTGTGGCGGCGGACCGGCGCTGCCGCCAGACGGCTCAACGGACCACGCGTGCGCGCAGCGCCAGACCCAGCGCGATCCAGCCGATGATGAAGGCAATCCCGCCCAGCGGAGTGATCACGCCGATCCAGTGCGGCGCGCCCAGCGCGAGCGCGTAAAGACTTCCGGAAAAAAGCACGATGCCGATGGCGAACGCGCGCAGGGCAAGCTCGCGCGCGCGCCCCGGCGGCGCCGCAAACGCGGCCAGGGCCAATGCCAGCGCATGCCAGAACTGGTAGTCGACTGCCGTATGCCAGATGCTCATGGCCTGCGTGGCGAGATGCCCGCTGAGCGCATGCGCGCCGAAGGCCCCCAGCAAAACGGCCGTGCCACCCGCGACGGCGACAGCGGCAGGCACTGCGTTGACGGATTTCATCGGCGTCCTCCGTCGTTGATGCCCGATGCTTCCGCAGCGCTGCTGCTCGCGGGGGGGGGTGCCGCAGCCGACGCCGCCGACGCGGGCATCGGCACACCGGGTTGCAGCGACCCGCTGAGCAGTGACCAGGTGCCGGGCGCCAGCACCCAGGTGCGTCCCTGCAGCCACGCTGCCAGTGCGGCGGCACGCACCGCAGGTACTGGCGCTCTGCCGCGCGGCGCCTGCACCGTCAACTGGGCGCGGGTCGGCGCCGCCGCCCCCGCTGGCCGCCACAGGTGCAGTTCGATGATGATGCCGTCGCGCAGTTCCACCCGCGCCCGCAGCGCATTCGCAGGCGGCGCCGCGCCCGGCTCGACGGCGATGTAATCGATGCCGTCGAGCACGTCAGCCACCAGATCGCGACGCGCCGCCGCCTGCACGCCCGGCGGTGCATGCTGCACACGCAAGCGGCCGTCGGCCTCGCGGGCGACGACATAGCGGGTGCCGCTCGCATCACTCACGGTGACCGCCTGCACGGCGTCCGACGCGATGCTGAGCAGCGGATGGGGCATCCAGTCCGCCGGCGCGCGCGGCGGCGTCAGATCGCCCGCGACGAGCAGACTCCCGGCGTGGCCGGCGAGGCGGACAAAGGTGCCGTCCAGACGCGCGTCGTAGCGCCCGATCAGCAACGCCGGTTCCGGCATGAGACCGGACAACCGTGCTTCCACGCCACTCGCATCGGCGTGATCGATGGCGGCCACTCCGATCAGTGGATACAGCGACGGGTCGCGGGTCTTGCTGGCGATGATGCGCGCACGCGCCAGTCGCAGCAGATAGCTGCGCACCCGCGCCGGATCCGCCGGTGCCGCGGTTTCCGCCACCTCCCAGCCTCTCGGGGTGCGCCGCAGGGTGACCAGCGCCCGTGCGCCGGCACCCACCAGCTGCAGGCCGGAGACGGCGTTGATCGAGGATTCCAATCCCGGCAGCAGCCGGGTACCGTCGACTCCGGGCTGGTGGCGCCGCGATGACGCGTGCTCGAGAACCGCCGCGGCGATCAGCGCCAGCAAGGTGACGGCGATCAGCGCCAGCAGGGCGCGCGGCCTCATCGCCCGTCGCTCCGCCAACGGCGACGATGCCAGGCGCGCAGCAGCGCCCAGGCCAGCGCGAACAGGCTCACCAGAATCGGCATCAGCACGATGTTGATCAGCTTGAGGCGCTCCCCGAGGCGGTCGATGCGCGCGTCCAGCGAACGCTGCACCTCGCGCAACTGGCGCCGGATCTCGGCACGACGGCGCGTGAAGGACGCGATCTCGCCGCGCTGGGCCGCTGTCAGCATGGGCGTGCCGCCCGAGTTGCGCGCCTGCTCAAGATCGGCCAGCCGGCGCTCGGTGTCGTCGAGCTGCTGCTGCAGCTCGAACTGCTTGGCGCTGAAGGCTGCCTCGGCTTGCCGGCGCAAGGCCTCGACCCGGGTGAACGGTCGGGCCGCGAGCGCGCGACCGCGAATCGAGATCAGCGCCGAAGACCCGGCCAGATTGTCCATGGCATTGAGGAAGAAATCGCCATTGTTGGCGAAGGGATTGGTAATCGTCTGGCCGAGCAGAGGCATCAGCTGCACCCACAGGCGATCACTGAGCAGATCGGTGTCGGCGACCAGCAGCACCTCTCCGGGCCGCGGGGGCGCATTCGCGGCGGGAGCATCGCCGGCAAAGGCCGCCGGCAGTGTCCCGATCAGACGGGCGGCGATCACATAGCGTTCGCCGCCGGGCTGGAAACGGTCCAGCAGCGTCGACGGATCGCCGGCGGCCAGCACCGCCGCTACCGGCGCCTGTTCCGATTCGCCGCTGGACTGCAGCAGCGGCTCCAGCCGGGTGCGCGCATGTTCGCCCAACTCCAGGCTGCCGGCCGTGGAGACGTTGATGCTGCTGAGCCCCGCGGTAATCACGTCATCGCGATTCAACTCGCCACGGCCCAGTCCGAGCACCGCCGGATCGCGCACCGGCGCGCCGGCGGGATCGATGCTGATGGCCTGCGCCAGACTGCTGTCGAGCACCACGCGATCAGGATTCCAGGCGATCCCCCACGCGGTCAGCAGCGGCGCCATGGCCGCCGCCGTGGCCCGCGCACTGGCCTGCGCGGCAGCCGGCGCGATGCTCTCGGGATCGGGATCCATGAACAGCGCCACATGGCCGCCCTGCTGCACATAACGGTCGATCGCACGCTGCGCGGACGGTGTCAGCCCGGCCGGCTGGACCAGCAGCAGCACCTTGACGTCGGCGGGTACCGCGCGCAGCGTCGCCGCGTCCAGCGCGCGCAGGCGAAACAGCTGGCCGAGCTGGCGGAATGCCGTCCACGGTGCCGCCGCGTCGGGGCCGCCGCCCAGCACCGGCAGGCTGCTGATCAGTCCGATCACCGGGCGCTGGCGCTGGTTGAGCTGCTGGATCATGCGCGCGACGTCGTATTCGAGAAACGACTCCTTGTCGCGCTGCAGGAACGGAATCACCTGCACACCATCGATGGCGTTGGTGCCGGCGATGCCGAAAAAGATGCGCTCTCCATTGACGCCGCCTGGCGCGGGCGTCAACCCCAGTGCCTGCGCACGCTCCTCGGCGTCCGAATAGGGCGCCGGATCGATCACCCGGATGCGGATGCGCCCGTGCGCGTGTGCGGCAATATCATGGAGCAGCAGTTCGACGCGCTGGGCATAGGCGCGCAATTGCGGCAGATCCCGCGCGGCGCGCCGTGAAAAATACAGGTACAGGTCCACCGGCTCATGCAGCGAGCCGGCGATGCGCAACGTGCCCGGCGCCAGCGTGTAGACGTGGCCCGCGGTCAGATCCGCCTGCACGCCGCGCAGCATGCGCGCGTCGATCAGCACCAGCGAGACATACAGGACAGCCAGCGTCAGCAGCGCGATCAGGGCGGCAAGGCGACGCGACAGGCGCATCTCAGCCGGTCTCGGTCAGTTCGAGCAGCAGCACGCCGGCGCCCAGCCAGCAGGCGATGGTCAGCACGAAAAATGTGATGTCATCGGCGTTGAGAACGCCGCGCGCGATCGCCTCGTAATGGTCGGTGAAGCTGAAGCCGGCCAGCGCATCCGCCACGCCGGGCGGCAGCCAGCCCTGCACCAGGCCCAGCACGAGCCGATGCCCGGCCAGCAGATAGCCCAGACCGACCAGCTCGGTCAGGATGAAGGCCACCACCTGGCTGCGGGTCGCGGCGGACAGCCCGGTACCGATCGCAAGCAACGCACCGGCGAGCAGAAGGCCGCCGCAGTAAGCGGCGAGGATCGCGCCGTTGTCCGGATGGCCGAGGTAATTGACCGTCAGCCAGAGCGGGAACGTCAATGCCAGCGCCAGCGCGATGAAGACCCATGCCGCCAGGAACTTGCCGAGCATCGCCGCACCGCGGCCGATCGGCAACGTCAACAGCAACTCCAGCGTGCCGCTGCGGCGCTCCTCGGCCCACAGGCGCATCGCCACCGCCGGCACCAGAACCAGGAACAGCCAAGGCAGGTAGCTGAAGAACGGGGTCAGATCGGCCTGGCCGCGACGATAGAAGTCACCCAGATAAAACGTGAACGCGCCGGCCAGGGCGAGAAAGATCACGATGAAGACATAGGCGACCGGCGTCACCAGGTATGCCGCGAGTTCGCGTCGCAGGACCGCCAGCAAGGCGCTCATGCCGCCTCCGCGGGATCGGCCGTCAGGCAGCGGAACACGTCATCAAGACGGCCGCGCTCGAGGGCCAGCTCGCTGATCTCGACACGCTGGGCGGCAAGGATGCCCTGCACTTCGGCAAGAATCGCGCGACCCGGCTTGGGAAAGACCGTCACCCGGCCGCCCAGCGACTCCACCTCGACGGTGTCCACCCCGGGCAGCAGGCTGATCGCGGCGCGCGCAGGCCCCGCGCCGGCAGCGCTGAAGGACACCGCGCCGTGATAGCGCGAGCGGCGCTCCAGTTCGGCCGGGGTGGCGTCGGCAAGCAGGCGTCCACGCGCGATCACCGCGACGCGGCTGCAGATCGCAGGCACCTCGTCCAGCAGATGGGTCGAGATCAGAATGGCGCGATCCCGGGCCAGTCCGCGGATCAGCGCGCGCGCCGCCTGCTTCTGGTTGGGATCGAGGCCGTCGGTGGGCTCGTCGAGGATCAGCACCGGCGGATCGTGCAAGATCGCCTGCGCCAGCCCGACCCGGCGCCGGTAGCCCTTCGACAGCGTTTCGATCGGCAGCGCCAGCACGTCGTCCAGTTCCAGCTGCTGGATCACTGCATCGAGGCGGCTGCGCTGGCGCTCGCCAGACAGCCGGCGCACCCGCGCGATGAACTGCAGGAACCCCAGCACGCTCATCTCGCCGTAGCTGGGCGCGCCCTCCGGCAGGTAGCCCAGAGCACAACGGGCCGCATGGGGCTGTCGCTCGACGTCGTGGCCAGCGATGCGCGCGCGCCCGCTGCTGGGCGCCAGAAAGCCGGCCAGCATGCGCAGACTGGTGGTCTTGCCGGCGCCGTTGGGACCCAGCAGACCAACCACCTCGCCGGCGCGCACGCGCAGACTCAGCGCATCCACCGCCAGTATCCCGCCGTAGCGACGCGAAAGGTTCTCGGCTTCGATCATGGCTCGCATGGCGGCCTGGGGACGACATGCCAATCTACCGCAGGCTGGCCCGGAAGTTCCCGGACACGAAAGCGACAAGCCCTTCCCGGATCAGCGGGAAGGGCCTGCCGTGCAGCCTCAGGGCGCGGGTTTCAGCCGGAGCTGGCCGCGGCCGCCGGCGCCGAGCCTGCCGACGCCGGCGCCGAGGGGGCGGGTGCGCTGGAAGCCTCGGCAGGCGCGGCGCCGGCGGGTGCCTGCTCCGGTGTCTGCGCGGGAGCGCCGAAGACCGGCAGATAGACGTTGAAGGTCTGCTGGTCGTAGGCGGTGGTGGCCGGATCGGTCATGAGCGCGTCGTAGAAGCGGTGCGCGCCGTCATCGAACGCATAACCGTGAGTCAACGCGTAGGCCTTGAGCTGCAGGCGTGTCAGCGGCACGCCGGCCGGCGAACCGTTCCAGGTCGCCGTCAGCGCGCGGCCACCGAAGGCCATGCGTGCCTTGACCGGACCCTCGACCTCCAGCGCGCCCTTGGCAAGCCAGGTGCCCGGAGCCGCCATGCTGCCCCCGGTCTGATCGGCGGCAGTCGAGGCGGCGGGCGCGCCCGGCTGGGTCAGGTCATCGCTCTGGCCGGCGACCGTCAGCGTGCTGCTGTTGATCGGCACGGCGACGTCGAAGCGGTAATACTCGTCGCCCCAATCGGTGGTGAAGGTGGTGGGCTGACCGGCGGCACTGACGCCGAGCTTCTTCATCGCCGCATCGATTTCGGTCATGGCCTTGGCAGTCGCCGCATCGACATCATCCAGGGTGCGCTTGGCCTTGGTCGAAACGAAAAGGACCGGCTGCTGGGGCGTATTCACCAGCTGCGGCCGGACCCCGTCATAGCTGATGTTGGGAATCGATGCCAGGGTGTTCTGCAGGTTGTTCAGCGTGTACTGGATGAAGGCCGCGGGTTCGCCGTGGATATACAGCTGCGACAGGCGGTCGATCAGATTCCAGCCGTAATTGACCTTGTAGCGCATGGTGATGCGCACCAGTTTCTGGCTGCTGCCGGCGCGCTCGAGATGGATCTCGATGCGCTGGTCGTGACCGTACCACCCGTTGAGGAAGCCGCCCCGATGCCTGAGCTTCCAGACGATGGCGGCACTGCCCTGGGTGCTGACGTCGCTCGCCGTCGGCTGGGCCGACACGATGTCCAGCGAGCCATCCAGTACCTTCGGGTTGCTGCTCGTCCAGCTGACCGCGGCACCCGGGCCATAGGCAGGACCGGAAAAGGTGAACTGGGTCTTCGGATCATAGGCGCGCAGCACGCCGTAATCGGGAAAACGACGGTAATTGTTGAGGATGTCGTAGACGTGGCGCAGGTCATGGCTGACCTCGATCGAGCGCGAGGTGCTGCCTTCATCGGGCAACAGCAGGGCGACCACCAGGCCGAGCACCGCGACCATCAGCACGGCAACGATCAATTCGATAACACGCGTCATTAACGATTCTCCAGACCTGGGGACCAGTGCCGGGTAGCACCGTGGGGCAGGAACCCCCTGCACGGCCATCCACCCCGCGGGCGCAGGCCGAAGCGTTCATGGTAGCGACTCGCCTGCGCGAGCGCCACGACCCGACGCCGCCCCGGAACCGCTGCCGGAATCAGGGCCGGCCGGCGTGCCCGATGCGCGCCGCCGCAGGCGCCGCGCCGCCTCAGACGATGCCGATCTCCAGCGCCTTGAGCACCGCGCGGGTGCGGTCGCGCACACCCAGCTTGGACAGGATGTTGGAGACGTGATTCTTGACCGTGCCCTCGGCAACCCGCAGCGAGTTGGCGATTTCCTTGTTGCTGTAACCGCTGGCCATCAGACGCAGGATCTCGGTCTCGCGCTCGGTCAGCGGATCGGGCTGGTCGAGGCTGGTGAACTGGTTCTGCATGCGTTCGACGCCCGCCAGTAGGCGCTGGGTCACCGCCGGCGCCACCAGCGAGCCGCCGGCGGCCACCGTGCGCACCGCCTCGACCAGTTGATCCAGGGAAACGTCCTTGAGCAGATAACCGCGCGCGCCGGCCTTCAGTCCGGCCAGCACCAGCTGGTCGTCGTCGAAGGTGGTCAGGATCACGGTCGGCGGCAGTGCCTCCTGCTGCGCCAGCGCCTGCAGCACCTCGATGCCGTTCATCCCCGGCATGCGCATGTCCAGCAACACCACATCGGGTCTCAGTCGAGGAATCGTCGCCACTGCCTGGGCGCCGTCGACGCATTCGGCGACCACGCGGATGTCCGCGGCCAGATCCAGCAGCGAGCGGATGCCCTGGCGCACCAGGGTCTGGTCGTCCACCAGGCAGACGTTGATCATGCGGGCTTCTCCAGGGGCAACCAGGCCGCCAGCGCGAAACCGCGCTCGCATGCGGCGTCGACGCTCAGGCGTCCGCCATATTCGGCCAGCCGCTCGCGCATGCCGCTGAGGCCGTTGCCGGGGCGGAATCCGATCGCACCGCGGCCGTCGTCATGCGCCTCCAGCCGCAGCTCGCCTTCGCCGGTACGGGCGAAGGCCAGCCACAGGTTGCGCGCTCCGGAATGGCGCGCGGTGTTGGTCAGGATCTCCTGCACGCAGCGCACGATCACCTGGGCGCGGCGCGGGTCCTCGACGCTGAAGCGCGGCGGCAGATCGAGGTGCACCTCCAGCCCCGGCACCCCCTCGATCAGCGTTTGCAGTGCCAGCGTCAGGTCCAGCGAGTCGTCCTCGCGCAGCTCGCTGACCACCTCGCGCACGTCGACCAGCAGCTGCTTGGCGATCGCCTGCGCCTGACGCACGGGGTCCGCGGCCGGGCTGGCGACGCGATGGCTGGCGACCTCGAGGTTGAGGCTGAGCGCGGTCAGGTGATGGCCGACCAGATCATGCAGTTCGCGGGCAATGCGCATGCGCTCGGCGATACGGCTGGAATCGGCCAGCAGCGCGCGGGTGGCACGCAGTTCCGAATTCAGCCGCCGCTGCTCCTCGCGCGCCTCGACCTGCTGACTCGCGACCATCGAGGCGACAAAGGTCAGCACGGCGAAACCGAGGTACAGGCTGGCCTGCAGGAAGGCCGCGAAGTAGCTCATGTGGAAATCGGGAAAGCTGTGGAACATCGGCACCAGGGCCAGATTCTGCAGCACCAGCCAGGCGAGGCCCTGCTTGACCGGCAGCAGCCAGGGCAGGACCACGGCGACGACCACCAGCAGCAATCCCGACAAACCGCTCTTGCTGAGCCAGCCGACACCGATGGCGGCCAGCGTCAGCACCACCAGGCCTAGAATCTTCAGCGACAGGTGCCGGCGCGCGTCGAAGCGCCAGGTCAGCAGCCAGTACACCACGCCGAAGGTGATGTAGCTGGCGGCGAGCAGCAGCAGGCCGAGATGGGGATGGTCGAGCAGACTCAGACGCTCGCGTGCCCAGTCCACCCGCAGCAGCGGGGTCCCCGCGCACAGGTAGGTGAACAGGCCCGCGTAACGCAGCAGGCGGACATGGTCGAGGGCGATCGCGCGCATGTCGGCATGATGGTCGCGCCGGATGCGCCGGGCAACCCGGACCGAAGTCACGGTAGCGGGCGTGCGGTCGTCGCGATCACCATGCGATAATCCCGGCATCCACCCGGCTGGGGCATGCCGGGTCCAGCATCCGAGCGGAGACCGGAATGCCGTTGATCATCCGCGACGTGCGCGCAAGCGACCTCGACAGCGTGCAGGCCATCAACAACGCCGCGGGTGAGGGCATTCTGCCCCTCGACGGCGCGCGGCTCGCCCGCCTGAATGCCATCGCGGACTACTTCCGCATCGCCGAGGTGGACGGCCGTGTGGCCGGCTTCCTGATCGCCATGGGTCACGACGTCGATCACGACAGTCCCAATTTCGAGTGGTTCCGCCTGCGCCAGCCGGCGTTCGTCTACATCGACCGCATCGTGATCGCCAGCGCCGCGCGCGGCCACGGCCTCGGCCGTGTGTTCTACGCCGACGTGCAGAGCTACGCCGAGGTGCGCGTGCCGCAGCTCGCCTGCGAAGTGTTCCTGGAGCCGCGCGACGATGTCGCGGTGCTGTTCCACGGAACCTACGGCTTCCGCGAGGTCGGCCAGCAGGTGATGCCCGGCGTGGAGCGGCGCGTGGCGATGCTTTCGAAGGACCTGTGCAGTTATGCCTTCGTGCGCGATACCTACCTCGCCCAGGGCGGTCTGCCAGCGCAACCGTGGCTGGCCGCGCGCGCGCGCCCGGTCCCGGCCCCGCAACGCAGCGCAGCCGGCGGCGCATGAGCGCCCGCACCGAAACCGCCGTCGCGGCCTGCGAGCTGCGCTTTGGCCAGGTCGGCATCGCCAATGTCCGTGTCCATCGCGCCGATGCCGAAGCGCTGCGCACGGAACTTGCCCAGCGCGTGCGCCAGGCGCCGCAGCTGTTTGCGCGCGCGGCGGTCGTGCTCGATCTCAGCCGCCTTCCGGAGGTGGCGGACGAGGCCACCACCCGCGCCCTGCTCGCCGCGGTGCGCGCGGCCGGCCTGCTGCCGGTCGGCCTGGCCTACGGCACACGCGCCACCGAAGCGTTGGCCGAACGCCTCGAACTGCCGCTGATCGCAAAGTTCCGCACCGCCTATGAGCGCGAGGACGGCGCCGCGGCCGCCCCCGGCGCGCCAGCGACCGCGGCCGAGCTTCCGGCGGAGCGCACGCCGCCGCCCGCTGCAGCCACGCTGCCCGGCCTGCATCACGCCAAGCCGGTACGATCCGGCCAGCAGGTCTATGCCCGCGGCCGCGACCTGGTGGTGACGGCCGCGGTCGCCAACGGCGCCGAGGTGATCGCCGACGGCTCGATCCACGTCTACGGCGCGCTGCGCGGCCGCGTCATGGCCGGCGCGCGCGGCGACGACAGCGCGCGCATCTTCTGCCAGGAGTTCCACGCCGAACTGGTGTCGATCGCCGGGGTGCTACCGCGTGTTCGAGACCATGCCGCCGGAACTCGCCGGCAAGCCCGTGCAGGTGCTGGCTGGAAGGGTGATGCGCTGCTGATCGCGCGCTCGACCGCTATGACCCGTCACTGCACCTCACGGGAGATCACGTCTTGACTGAAATCATCGTCGTCACTTCCGGCAAGGGCGGCGTCGGCAAGACCACGACGTCAGCGCCAGCATCGCGTGCGGACTGGCGCAGCCGCGGCAAGAAGGTCGCCGTGATCGACTTCGACATCGGCCTGCGCAACCTCGACCTGATCATGGGCTGCGAGCGACGCGTGGTGTACGACTTCGTCAACGTCATCAACGGCGAGTGCACGCTGCAAGCAGGCGCTGATCAAGGACAAGCGGCTCGAGACGCTGTTCGTGCTGGCGGCCTCGCAGACGCGCGACAAGGACGCGCTGACCGCCGGAGGGCGTCGAGCGCGTGCTCGACGAGCTGCGCGCCGACGGCTTCGACTACGTGCTGTGCGATTCGCCGGCCGGCATCGAGAAGGGCGCGCACCTGGCGATGTACTTCGCCGACCGCGCCATCGTCGTGGTCAACCCCGAAGTCTCCTCGGTGCGCGACTCCGACCGCATCCTCGGCCTGCTGGCCAGCAAGACCCGGCGCGCGAAGCGCGGCAACGGCCGCGTGCAGGAACATCTGCTGCTCACCCGCTACAACCCGAGACGGCGTGGCGGCCGGCGAGATGATGGGCGTCGAGGACGTCAAGGAGATCCTCGGCCTCGACGTGGTCGGCGTCGATCCCGGAATCCGACCGACGTGCTCGTCGGCATCCAACGCCGGCACGCCGGTGATCCTCGAACGAGGACTCCGACGCTGGCCAGGCGCCTACACGGACGCCGTGGCGCGGCTGCTGGGCGAGACGCGTGCCGCTGCGGTTCATCGATGAACCCAAGAGAGGGCTTCTTCGCTCGCCTGTTTGGAGGTTGAGCATGGGCCTATCTCGATTTTTTTCGCCGCCAGCCCGCCGTCGGCGCCAGGTGGCCAAAGAGCGCCTGCGCATCATCGTCGCCCAGGAGCGCGGCGCACGCGGCGGTCCGGACTACCTGCCGCTGCTGCGCCGCGAACTGCTGGAAGTGATCCGCAAGTACGTGAACGTCGATCCCGAAGCCGTGGTCATCAACCTGGAACGCGACGGCGAGCACGAGGTGCTGGAACTGTCGGTGGCGCTGCCTGAGGGCAAGGACGGCGGCTAGCAGTCGGGAGTCGGGAACAGCAAAGCTTCCTGGGCCCGGTGTGCATGCCCGACACACTGCAGCATCCACGTCGCCCATGACTCCAACGCCACTCGCCGCCGACGTTCTGCGCCTCGCCGACATCGGCCTCGACGACGCAGCCGCCCTGCTCGCGCGCCACGGCCTCGCACTGATCGCGGTGGCCGACGGCGCCCCGATCCCGGGCAGCTACTGGGGCGACGACGAAGCCGGCGTGATCGGCCACAGCGTCCACGCACGCATGGACACGCCGGTGCACTCGCTGCTGCACGAGACCTGCCATCTGCTGGTGCTGCCGCCGGATCGGCGTGCCGCGGTGCATACCGACGCCACCGATTCGATCGAGGAGGAGGACGCCACCTGCTATCTGCAGATCGTGCTCGCCGACAGCCTGACCGGCGTCGGCCGCGAGCGCCTGATGGCCGACATGGATGCCTGGGGTTATTCGTTTCGCCTCGGCTCGGCGCGCGCCTGGTTCGAATGCGACGCCGCGGAAGCCCGTGCGCTGCTGGTCGCGCGCGGATTGCTGCCGGCCTGAGCCCGCGCCGCAGACCGGCCCCGCGCCTGCGGCTAGACTGCAGTCACCGCTCGACCACGAGGACCCGCCCATGCAGCGCTGGATCAAGCTACCCGACGGCCGCCACATCGACGCCAATCGCATCGCCTATGTGGGCAAGGTGGAGAGTTACCCGCGCCTGGACGAGGATGGCAATGATCTCGGCGCCGGCTACGTCGTCTCCATCGGCACCGACATCCCCCGCGAGCGACAGCTCTCCATCACCGGCACGCACGCGGAGATCATGGCCCTGACGCGGGCGCTGCTGGGCCCCGGGGCCGACTGAGCAAGGCCCTGCTTTCGGCTTGACGCGCACCCGGGGGCATCGCCTACCCTAGGTCCGCACCAGGGAGATGGCATGCCTCCCGCCCGTGACGGGCGAACCGCCTTGCGGCTGATGATGCCTGCACCCCCGGCAACGGCGGGGGCAGGTCGCGTGCGCTCGGGCACCGGTCTGCCGCACCGCATCACAAGGAGGCTGCATGGGCCCGTCAACGTTCGTGTCCGTCGGCGTCGGCGCCGCGCTCGGTGCCTGGCTGCGCTGGGGGCTGGGCATCGTGCTCAATCCGCTGTTTCCGACCCTTCCGCTGGGCACGCTGGCCGCCAACCTGGCCGGCGGCCTGCTGATGGGACTGGCGATGGGCGCGTTCGCGCACTACCAGGCGCTGTCACCGGAGATCCGGTTGTTCATCACCACCGGCTTTCTCGGCGGCCTGACCACGTTTTCGACCTTCTCCGCCGAGGCCAGCACCCTGCTGCTGCGCCAGCAGTACGCCTGGTTCGCCGCGCACGTGCTGCTGCATGTCGCCGGCTCGCTGACGGCGACGCTCGCCGGCATCGCCTTGATCCGCACGCTGCTGCGCGCTTGAATGGGAATGCCGCCATGAGTGCCACCCGCGAAATGATGCATACCGGCGTCTATCTGCGATTTTTCATGCATGCCAATGCCAAGCACCGCGGCATGCTGCTGCATGAGTGGATTCTCGAGCAGGCCAAGCGCGAGGGGCTCGCCGGCGGCTCGGTCTTCCGCGCCATCGCCGGTTTCGGGCGCCACGGCATCCTGCACGAGGAGAGCTTCTTCGAGCTGGCCGGGGACCTGCCGCTGAAGGTCGAGTTCATCCTCGGCGAGACCGAGGCCGAGCGCCTGCTGTCGCTCGTGCGTGCGTCCGGCGCTGTCCTGGTCTACGCCCGCTCCCCCGTTGACTACGGCGTGCTGGAGACCGCTTCGCAACCTTGAGCCGGAGGCACGCGATGAGAGGAGAGGACGGACTGCAGGCCCGTGCCGCAGAACTGCTGGCGCATGCGGGCATCCGCATCGGCGGCGAAGCGGCCACCGACCTGCGCGTGCACGACAGGCAGGTCTACGCGCGCGTGTTCGCGCACGGCACGCTCGGCTTCGGAGAGGCCTACATGGACGGCTGCTGGGATGCCGACGATCTCGACGGATTCCTGTTCAAGGTCATCGACGCGCACATTGACGATCACCTGAAGACGCTCGACACCCTGCTCGCGCACTTCAAGGCGCGCTTCATCAACCTGCAGCGCGGCGAACGCGCCTGGACGATCGGCAAGGCCCACTACGACCTCGGCAACGATCTGTTCCGCGCGATGCTGGGCCGGCGCCTGGTTTACAGCTGCGGCTACTGGAAGGATGCGGACAATCTCGATGCCGCGCAGGAGGCCAAGCTCGATCTGGTCTGCCGCAAGCTGCGCCTGCAACCCGGCATGCGCGTGCTCGACATCGGCTGCGGCTGGGGCGAGGCGCTGAAGTTCGCCACCGAACGTTACGGCGTGACCGGCGTCGGCATCACCGTGTCGCAGGAGCAGGCCGAATTCGCGCGCGTACTCTGCACCGGCTTGCCGGTGGAGATCCGCCTGCAGGACTACCGCGAGATCGACGAACCGTTCGACGCGATTTTCTCGATCGGCATGTTCGAGCACGTCGGTGCCCGGAACTACCGCACCTATTTCGAGACCGTCCGCCGCTGCCTGCGCGCGGACGGTCTGAGCCTGCTGCACAGCATCGGCAGCAACGAGGAACCCAGCCGGCCCGATCCGTGGATCGAGAAATACATCTTCCCGAATTCCATGGTCCCCGCAGCCAGCCAGATGGCAGCGGCGCTGGAGGGTCTGTTCGTGATCGAGGACTGGCACAACTTCGGTGCGGACTACGACCGCACGCTGATGGCATGGCGCGCCAATTTCGATGCGGCCTGGCCGCAGCTCGCGGTGGGCTACGACGAGCGTTTCCGGCGCATGTGGCGGTTCTACCTGTCCAGTTCGGCGGCGGTGTTTCGCGCGCGTCGCGACCAGCTCTGGCAGCTGACGCTCAGTCCGGGCGGCGTGCGCGGCGGCTATCGCGTGCCGCACTGAGCGTTCAGGCCAGGGCGTCCGCCGCCGCGATGATGTCGGCTTCGCCCGGCAGCACGAGGAATGCCGCTCCCGCCAGCGGGGTGTAGGTGTCGGCGCCAACCACGCGCCTGAGCGGCGTGGCGCCAAGACCGGCCTCGACCAGCGCGGTGATGACACCTTCGCCCACGCCGGCACTGTGGCGGCCCTCATCGACGATGAGGATGCGCTTGGCGCCTCCGGCCTGCGCGGTGATATAGGCCTCATGGAGCGGCACCAGCCAGCGCAGATCAACCACGCGGATCTTCCAGCGGTGCTGCTTCTCGATTTCGCGCGCGGCACGCAGGCTCATCGGCACGCCGTTGCCGTAGGTGATGATCAGCAGGTCATCGCCTGCTCCGTACACTCTGCCCTCGCCCAGCGCCATGGCCTGATCGGGCGCGGGATAGGCGAACTGCCATGCGCCATCGCCGGGCGCGTACAGGTCCTTGGTCATGTAAAGCGCAATCGGTTCCAGGAACATGCATACGCGCCCATCGACCTTGGCCAGGGCCATCAGCGTGCGCAGCATGGTGGCGGCATCGTCGCCGCGCGAAGGACAGCCGACGATCAGACCCGGGATGTCACGCAGCGCGGTGATCGAGTTGTCGTTGTGGAAGTGACCACCGAAGCCGCGCTGATAGCCGAGACCGGCGACGCGCAGCAACATCGGGTTCCGGTACTGGGCGTTGCTGAAGAACTGCAGGCTGGCAGCCTCGCCGCGGATCTGGTCGCAGGCGTTGTGGAAATACGCGAGGTACTGGATCTCGGGTATCGGCAGCAGGCCCACGTTGGCGTAGCCCTGGGCCAGACCGAGGATCATGGTTTCATCGAGCAGCGTGTTGAACACGCGCTTGCCGGAGAATGCCTTGAACAGCCCCTTGGTCACCGTGTACACGCCGCCCTTCTGCGCCACGTCCTCGCCGAACAGCAAGGCCTCGGGGTACTTGACGAGCAGGTCGTGCAGCGCGGCGTTGATCTGCAGCGCCAGGTGCCGCGGCGGCAGGTTCTCGGGCAGCCGGTCGACACCGCCGAACACGGCGAGGCGTTGCGCGGGGTCAGGCGTACGTGCGGCATCTGCGGCCACGGCTGCCGGCGTGCAAGGCGCCAGCGGCGCGATCACCTCGGCCAGGGTGTCGAGCTTGGGGCGGCGGTCAGCCTCCTCGGCGGCGGCGAAGCAGCGTTTGCGCGTGGCTTCATACAGTTCCAGCAGCGACTGCGGCGTGTACATGCCGGACTCCAGCGCGATCGCAGCGCTGCGCAGCAGCGGATCGCAAGCTTCCACCGCGCACAGTTCCTCGATGCTGCGCCACTCGATCTCGAAATCGGTGCCGGCATGGCCCATCACGCGCGTGGTGCGCAGGTGCAGGAAGGTCGGCCGGCGCGTGTGGCGGCAGTGCTCGACGGCGCGCGCGACATCGGCGTAACCCGCCGCCAGATCCAGGCCATCGGCGCGGAAGTAATCGAGATCGCGGCGCCCGCCGAAGCTGGCCGCGATCCAGTCGGCCGGCGTCTTGACCGAGATGCCGATGCCGTTGTCCTCGCACACGAACAGCACCGGTGCCGGCAGCTTCTGGTAGGCCGTCCACGCCGCGGCGTTGAAGGCGGTCTGCGCCGTGGCGTGGTTGGCCGACGCATCGCCGAAGGAGCAGATCACGATGCTGTCGTCGGGGATCGGCAATGCCCGGCCGATGCGCTGCGCCTGCTCGATGGCGATCGCGGTGCCGAGCGCCTTGGGCAGGTGCGAGGCAATGGTCGAGGTCTGCGGCAGCACCCACAGCGGCTTGCTGCCCCACACCTTGTGGCGTCCGCCCGAGGCCGGGTCGTCCTTGCTGGCGGCGAAACTCAGCGCCGAGTCCATCACCGGGTCCATGTCCGGGAGCTTGCGAAACCGCTCGGCCATGAACGCGCCGGAACGGTAGTGCAGGAACGCAGGGTCCGTATGCCGCGTCAGGCGCGCCAGCATGGCGTTGCCCTCGTGCCCGCTGGATCCGATGGTGTAGAACACCTTGTTCTGCACCCGCAGCACGCGTGCCATCAGGTCCAGGTGCCGCGAGATCAGCTGCGACTCGAACAGCTCGCGGAAGCCCTGCGCATCGAGCGCGCTGCCGGGCCGCACCGGCGCATCGGGGAACGACGCGGGCCGCGGCTCGCCGCGCCACTCGCGCACGAACTCGATGAAGTTCCGGTCGACGATCTCGGCGCGGTTGAAACCCTTGCGGCGGGCGGGAATCGGCGCGGGAATGGCGTTCATGGGCGGCGGGCGCTGCGGCGGGCGAGCCGACAAGGATAGCGCCGGCGCGTCACTGCCAAAAGGCGCCGGCTTGATCTGGGACAGGGCGTCCGCGGCAGGCACCGGCGAGGATGCGCCAGATCCGCAGCGGATGCCGGCATGAGTTACCACGATCTGCGCGAGTTCATCGAAGCGCTGGATGCACACGGCGAGCTGCGCCGCGTCGCCGCGCCGGTCGATCCGCATCTCGAGATCACCGCGTTCTGCCAGCGTGCGCAGCGCAACGGCGGCCCCGCCCTGCTGTTCGATCGGGCGGGCGCGAGCAGGCACCGCTTTCTCGGCAACGTGTTCGGCAGCGCCGAGCGCATCCAGCTGGCGCTCGGACGGCGACCGGTGGCCTCGATGCGCGAACTGGGCGAATTGCTCGCGGCGCTCAAGGAACCGCGCTGGCCGGGTTCGCTGCGCGAAGCCGTATCGGCCCTGCCCGCCTACGGCCAGCTGGCGCTGGTGGCACCGCGCGCGGTGACCACGGCGCCGTTCCTCGCCGACTGCCGGCATGGCGAGGAGGTCGATCTCGGCGAGCTGCCGATCCAGACCTGCTGGCCCGAAGACGCCGGCCCGCTGGTCACGCTCGGCCTGGTGATCACGCGCAGCCAGCGGCTGGATCGCCAGAACATCGGCGTCTACCGCATGCAGGTGATTGGCCGCAACCGCGTGATCATGCGCTGGCTGGCGCATCGCGGCGGCGCGCAGGATTATGCCGAGTGGTGCGAATTGCATCCGCGCGAACCGTTCCCGCTGGCGGTCGCGATCGGCGTCGACCCGGCGACCACGCTGGCGGCGGTGGCACCGCTGCCGGACACCCTGTCGGAGTTCGAATTCGCCGGGCTGCTGCGCGGTGCGCGCGGGCACGTGCTGCGCAGCCGGCTGACCGGGCTCGACCTGCCGGCCGGCGCCGAAATCGTGTTCGAGGGCCACATCCAGCCCGGCGACAGCGCGCTGGAAGGCCCGTTCGGCGACCACACCGGCTACTACAACGCCATCGACCGCTTTCCGGTGTTCACCATCGAGCGCATCTGCCGGCGCGAGGACGCGATCTACCAGGGCAGCTGGATGGGGCGCTCGCCACACGACGAGCCGTCGATGCTGGCGATGGCGCTGAACGACCTGTTCGTGCCGATCCTGCGCCGGATCTTTCCCGAGGTCGTCGATTTCCATTTGCCGGCGGCGGCCTGCTCCTACCGACTGGCCGTGGTCAGCATCCGCAAGCGCTACCCCGGCCACGCGCGGCGCGTGATGTTCGCAGTCTGGTCGTACCTGCGCCAGTTCACCTATACCAAGTTCGTGATCATCACCGACGACGACATCGACGTGCGCAACTGGGACGACGTGCTGTGGGCGGTATCGACGCGCGTCGATCCGGCGCGCGACTGCCAGATCGTCGAAAACACGCCGGTCGATTATCTCGACTTCGCCAGCCCGCAGGCCCACCTCGGCAGCAAGCTCGGCATCGACGCCACCAGCAAGTGGCCGGGCGAGACTACCCGTACCTGGGGCCGGCCGATCCGGCCCGACCCCGCCGTCGAGCACCGCGTCGATGCGCTGTGGACCCAGGTGTTCGGCAGCGCATCTGACCCAGATCAGTGAACCGGCGCGGCGGAGCGCTCAACCTGACGCCTGCCACCCCATTGCCCGAGGAGAACGCATGCAACTCGTCTGCCCCGCCGGCAGCCTGCCCTCGCTGCAAGCGGCCGTGGATCACGGCGCCGATGCGGTATACGTGGGTTTCCGCGACGCCACCAATGCGCGCGCCTTCCCCGGCCTCAATTTCGACGAGGCCGATCTGCGCAGCGGCATCGCCTATGCCCATGCGCGCGGGCGCAAGATCTATGTCGCGCTGAACACCTACCCGACCCCGGCGCAGCTCGGGCACTGGGAAGCCGCGGTCGAGCGCGCCGCGGACCTGGCCGTGGACGCGCTGATCATCGCCGAGCTGGCCGTCCTCGATTACGCCGCGCGACGCTATCCCGCACTGCCGCGGCACCTTTCGGTGCAGAGTTCAGCCACCACCCACGCCGCGCTGCGGTACTACGTCGAGGAGTTCGGCATCAGCCGTGCGGTACTGCCGCGGGTGCTGGCGATGCAGCAGGTCGAGCGCCTGGCCGAGCAGTCGCCGGTGCCACTGGAGACCTTCGCCTTCGGCAGCCTGTGCATCATGGTCGAGGGCCGCTGCCAGCTGTCGAGCTATGTCACCGGCGCCTCACCCAACCGCCACGGCGTCTGTTCGCCGGCGAAATTCGTGCGCTGGGACGAAACCCCGGACGGACGCAGCGTGCGCCTCAACGACGTGCTGATCGACCGCTACGCCGACGGCGAGGCAGCCGGCTATCCGACCGTATGCAAGGGCCGCTACCAGGTGCGCGGCGATAGCTTCCACGCGCTGGAGGAGCCGACCAGCCTCAACACGCTGGACCTGCTGCCGCGACTCGCCGCCTGCGGCATCGCCGCGCTCAAGATCGAGGGCCGCCAGCGCAGTCCGGCCTATGTCGGCGCGGTCGCCGGGGTCTGGCGCCAGGCGATCGATCGCGTGCAGTCCGACCCGACCGGTTACCGCGCCGATCCGTCCTGGCAGACCGTGCTCGCGCGCGTCGCCGAAGGCGCGCAGACCACCCTCGGCCCTTACCACCGTTCCTGGCACTGAGCCCGCCCATGCGCCTGACCCTCGGACCCCTGCCGTACTTCTGGCCGCGCCAGCGGGTACTCGATTTCTATGCCGCGATGGCGGAGTTGCCGCTGGACGTGATCTACCTCGGCGAAACGGTGTGCAGCAAGCGCCGCGAGCTGCGCGGCGGCGACTGGCTGGCGCTGGCGCGCGAGCTGGCCGCGAGCGGGCGCGAGGTGGTGCTGTCGACGCTGACGCTGATCGAGGCCGAGTCGGAGCTGGCAAGCGTGAAGCGCCTCGTCGGCAACGGCGAGTTCGCGGTCGAGGCCAACGACATGTCCGCCGTGCAGCTGCTGCGCGAACGCGGTCTGCCATTCGTCGCCGGGCCCGGCATCAACCTCTACAACCAGCGCGCGCTTGCACTGCTGCGCCGGGCCGGCATGACACGCTGGGTGCCCGGGGTGGAGCAGGGTCGCGAGCAGCTTGCGGAGATCCGTCTGGCTGCGGATGCGGGCATGCTGCCGGAAATCGAGCTGATCGCCTGGGGCCGCCTGCCGCTGGCCTGGTCGGCGCGCTGCTTCACGGCGCGCGCGCACGACCTGGCCAAGGACGACTGCGGCTTCCGTTGCCTCGACGATCCCGACGGACTGGCGCTGGCGACGCGCGAGGGGGCACCGTTCCTGCGCATCAACGGCATCCAGGTGCAGAGCGAGGCCGTCTGCGATCTGGCGCCCGAGATCGATCAGCTGCGTGCGGCCGGCGTCAACCTGTTGCGACTGTATCCGCAGCCGCAGGGCATGGCCGAGACGGTCGCGTATTTCCGCGCCGCGCTGGCACGGCCACCGACGCAGCGCCGCGGCGACTGCAATGGCTACTGGCACGGCGAGGCGGGCATGCGCGCGATGGCTCCGACGCATCAGGATGCCGTGGCGTCGCCCGCCGCGCGTTGACGGGCCCTTGCCGCATAGATTGCGACGGCGTCCCCGTCGCGCGCCGAGGTGCCCCCTGCCGCCGGCGGGCGGAACCAGCGCTGCTCGGCAACAGAGCGGGTGCCTGCTGCACCGGGCCTGATGCTTGCTTCCCCCGGCCACTCTCCCCCGAGCCGGTTGGGAAAGGGGGCCACCGGGGGTCACGCCGGAACTGGCGGACCGGCGGCCAGTACCCCGCCTGATGCCGTTTGGCTGTCGCCGAACCTTGCTCCCCGCTTCCGCTGGCCTCGTGAACCATTCACTCCAAAGCCGCGACTCGCGACAGCGGGTGCAGCGATACCGGTTCGACCGCCAGCGTGCGCACGCCCGCGACGGGCGCACTGCGTGCGGCATGGGCATCGCGCGCCGCCGCGGCGAAGCGTGCGGCGCGATGCAGCGCGATACGCAGCGCCAGCGGAACCGACTCCCAGGGCAGCTGATCGAGCAGGTTGCGCGCGGTCAGGCCGAGTTCGGTGTCGCCGGTCAGCGCAAGCCGGCGCTGGAAAAACAGCGTGTCGGCGTCTTCCAGACGGCTGGCCAGCAGCAGGAACTCCAGCGCGCGACCGCGCACGGCGGCTTCGGCCGGTGCGTCACCTGCACAGGTATTCAGGCGATCGGCCTGCGCCGTGAGCACCCAGCGCAGATCGAGATCGGTCACCTCGATGGCGATGCGGCGATCGACCAGAAACGCCAGCTTCCCGGCCCGCAGCGGGGCCTGCAGCACCCGCCGGCTGACCGACTCCAGCAGGCGTCGCTGCCAAGCGTCAGGCACCGCGCGCAGCGGCAGCGCCAGGCGCCTTGGCGGCGGCAGCAAGCCCATCAGGCGCCGGCGCCAGGCGTCCGCAACCATCGGCGCCCGATCCGCGGCCGATGACTCCGTCGTGCCCGTACGCTGCTGTTGCGCCACGGCGCAGTCGATCGCGCTGTGCATCAGCCGCGCGCCGTCGGCGGGATCGAGATGACGACGCGCCGCACGTTGGCGGGCGCGCTCCTGCACCTGCTCCTCGCGGACGGGATCGCGCAGCGGCAGCCCATCGCGCCGCTTGCGTGCGGTCAGCGACGCCACCAGGCGCTGACGCAACGCGAGGCCATCAACCAGGGCGTCATCGATCCGGTCGATCAGGAAACGATGGCCCGCAAGGGGCAAGGGCAATGCAGGCGGCATGGGCGGAACCTCCGCCGCCTTGATACCGCGGTGCAGCTCTGGCCGCCTTGTCCTGGATCAAGGCCGCGATGGACGGCGACCGCCCGTGATGCTCAGTGGACCGCGGCGGGCACGTAGCGACACCTGGACTCGACCTTGGCGATCTCGGGAATGCTGTTGCTGACGCAGCTCCAGCTTACCGCGTGGCGGCTGGCGTCGAGCTTCGGCGTCAGCGTCACGCCAACCGCGTCGGGGCTGACCGCACCGGTGAAACCGACGCTCAGCACGCCGCCGGGACCGACCACGATATGGCTGATCTCGTTGCTGGTGAGGTAGTCGGGCGCGCCGACCTTGGCGGCGGCATTGCTGGCCGGCGCGCTGCCGCTGGCGATCATGGCATTGGCGACCGCCGCCTTGACCGAGGCCAGCAGCAGCGAGCTGAGCGCCACGTGCAGCGCGTTGGGGTTGATCGGCGGGCCGACCGGCGTGGCCGGACTCTGGGCTTGCGCGGCGGACGCGAGAACCAGCAGGGAAACGGCGATGACACTGCGACGGAATTGCATGGCGCGTCCTCAGAATGCGTTGATGCCGGTGATTTCGCGGCCGACGACCAGCTGATGCACGGTCTCGGTGCCCTCGTAGGTGATCACCGACTCGAGATTGAGCGCGTGCCGGATCGGCACGTACTCGACGGTGATGCCGGCGCCGCCAAGGATATCGCGCGCCTCGCGGGCGATGTCGATGGCCATGCGCACATTGTTCCACTTGGCGAGGCTGACCTGTGTCGGCTGCATCCGGCCGGCATCCTTCAGACGTCCCAGTTGCAGCGACAGCAATTGGGCGAGCGTGATGCGGCGGGCCATGTCGGCCAATTTCAACTGCACGGCCTGGGTGGCGGCGATGGGCTTGCCGAAGATGATGCGCTCCTTGGCGTAGTCGATCGCCTGGCTGTAGCAGGCGATGGCGGCGCCGATGGGGCCCCAGGTGATGCCGTAGCGCGCCTGCGTCAGGCAGCCCAGCGGGCCTTTGAGGCCCTTGACGCCGGGCAGGCGGCTGGCATCCGGCACGCGCACCTGGTCAAAGAACAGCTCGCTGGTCACCGAGGCGCGCAGCGACATCTTGCGATGGATGTCGCGGGTTTCGAAGCCCTTCATCCCGCGCTCGACGATGAAGCCCTGGATGCCCTCGTCGGTCATCGCCCAGACGATCGCGATGTGCGCCAGACCGCCGTTGGTGATCCACATCTTGGCGCCATTGATGATCCAGTCACCGCCGTCGCGCCTGGCATGCGTCTTCATGTTGCCGGGATCGGAGCCACCGTGCGGCTCGGTCAGCCCGAAGCAGCCGATCACCTTGCCGGCCGCCATGTCGGGCAGGAAGCGGCGCTTCTGCTCCTCGCTGCCGTAGGCGAAGATCGGATACATGCACAGCGAGCTCTGCACCGAGACGAAGCTGCGGATGCCGGAGTCGCCGCGCTCGAGCTCCTGGCAGATCAAGCCGTAACTGACCGCGTTCATGCCGCCGCCGCCATACTCGGTCGGCAGCGACGAGCCCAGCAGACCCAGTTCGGCGATCTCGTGGATCAGGTCCACGGGAAATACGCCCCGGTCGAAGCAGTCGCCGATGATTGGCAGCACGCGTTCGTCGGTGAAGCGGGCGACACTGTCCTGCACCATGCGTTCCTCGTCGCTGAGCAGCGAACGAACGTCATAGAGGTCGTGGGGATCGAGCGAGGCGGCCATGAGGGCTTCCAGCGGGTCGGCAAACTCCGCGATTCTAGCAGCGCGGCGTGAATGCCCGGTCACCGCGGCCCGGCTCGGCCCGACACCGGACTGCGGGCGCGCGGCGCCCTCAGCGATTGGCGATACCGTGCGGGACGTGGCCGGTGGCGACGTGACGGCGCGCCGATTCGACATTGGCGCGCGAGTCGTCGAAGAAGATGTCGGCGGCGAAGGCTTTGAGAAACGGCCCCTTGTCGCGGCCACCGAGGAACAGCGCCTCGTCGATGCGCACGCCCCACTGGCGCAGGGTCAGGATCACACGCTTGTGCGCTGGCGCCGAGCGGGCCGTGACCAGCGCGATGCGGATCGGCGAGGTCTCCGCCGGGAATGCCGCCTGCAGCCGCTGCAGCGCGGCGAGAAAGCCGCGGAATGGCCCGCCCGCCAGCGGCTCGGTCGCGCGCTCGTGCTCGTTGCGGTGAAAGGCATCCAGGCCCTGTTCCTGCGACACCCGTTCGGATTCGTCGGCGAACAGCACGGCGTCGCCGTCGAAAGCGATGCGCAGCTGCTCCGCCTGGCCGTCGGCCGCCGTCGACGGCAGGATGGTCGCCGCCGCCACGCCGGCCTCCAGCGCGCGGCTGACGTCCTCGGCGTTGGCCGAGAGGAACAAGTCGGCGCCGAACGGATGCACGTAGTCCGAGGTCGGCGCGCCGCTGGTGAAAGCGGCGCGCGCGATGTCGAGCCCGTGGTGCTGGATCGAATTGAAGATGCGCAACCCGGTGTCGCCGGAGTTGCGCGACAGCAGGATCACCTCCACCTGCGGCGCCTGCGGTGCCTGCGCATTCAGATGCAGCAGCTTGCGCACCAGCGGAAACGCGACGCCCGGCGCCAGCGGCTGCTCCTCGTGCGCGATCTGGTAACGGCGGTAGGCATCCAGCCCCTCGCGCTCGAACAGCGCGTGGCTCTCGCCCAGATCGAACAGCGCGCGCGACGAGATCGCCACCACCAGGCGATCATCGACAGCGGCGTGCGGGTCGTGGGCGTTCGGCGTGCTCATGGCGGAAGTGTAGATGAGCCGGGAGCCGGGAGCCGGGAGCCGGGAGCCGGGAAGCACATAACCCCGTTCGCTCAAGGCGCAAGCTTTGTCCCGAGTCCCTTGCGAACCATCCATCCCTGGTGCGTGGCACCTGCCCGGTCCGCTCTGGCCGGGCGCCTGCCGGCGCGCGCCGCCATGACGCGCGCCTCCCCGGCGCTCTCCCTGCGGGCCGGCTGCGCCGTTCGCGCGTGCACTCCTGCACGCGCAGTCAAGGCAGCGCGCGTCACCTCCCGGCTTGCCCCGAGTCCGAGTCCCGGCCTCAGAGCGCGAACTGCTCGTCGAGAATGCGCTGTTCGAGTCGATGGTCGGGATCGAACAACAGAGTGACCGGTCGTGCGCGGTCGACGCTGATCGCCACCTCGGTCACATCGCGAACCTCGATGAAATCGGCGGTAGCGCTGACCGGGCGCTCCTCGGTCATGCGCACGCGGATGCGCACGTCGGTCGTCGCCGGCAGGATCGCGCCGCGCCAGCGTCGCGGCCGGAACGGGCTGATCGGGGTCAGCGCCAGCACGTTGGCGTCCAGCGGCAGGATCGGACCGTGCGCGGAGAGGTTGTAGGCGGTGGATCCGGCCGGGGTGGCCAGCAGCACGCCGTCGCAGACCAGCTCATGCAGCTTGACCGCGCCATCGAGCGCGAGCTCGAGATGCGCCGCCTGGTTGGTCTGCCGCAGCAGCGATACCTCGTTGAAAGCCAGGGCCTCGCAGTGGTTGCCGGCAGCGTCGCGGGCGCGCATGGAGAGCGGGTGCAGGACAGCGGGGTGCGCCGCCGCGATGCGTTCGGGCAGATCGCGGTCGGCGTACTGGTTCATCAGAAAACCCACGCGGCCGAATTTCATGCCGTAGACCGGTATGCCGCGCGCCAGGTGGGCGTGCAGGGTGCGCAGCATGAATCCGTCGCCCCCCAGCGCCACGATCACGTCCGCCTCGCCCACGTTGACGCCGCGGTAGCGGTGGCTGAGCGCGGTCTGCGCGGCCTGCGCCTCGACGGTGGGGTTGGCGATGAAAGCCATGCGTTGCGCCATCGTGCGTTTCCTCCGCGCGCCCCGGCGCGGTGGCGCGAGCTTAGCGCGGGCCGCCAGCCGCCGCGTGCGCGACCTCGTCGAGCAACCGGGCGATGATCGCTTGATACAGCCCCGGCAGCTGCTCGAGCTCGTCCAGCGCGATGTGCTCGTCGACCTTGTGGATGCTGGCATTGACCGGTCCGATCTCGACCACCTCGGCGCCGAGCGGGGCGATGAAGCGCGCATCCGAGGTTCCGCCGCCGGTGCTCGGTTCGGGCTCGCAGCCGCAGATCTCGCGGCACACCGCCGCCACGATCCCGCGCAACCGTCCGGGCGGCGTCAGGAACGGTTCGCCGGACAGATTCCAGTCGATGGCGAAGTCGAGCCCATGCCGTCGCAGGATACCCTCGACCCGCGCGATCAGCTTGTCCGCCGGGCTGGCGGTGCCGAAACGGAAATTGAACTGCGCCGCGAGCGTGCCCGGAATCACGTTGCCGGCGCCGGTGCCGGCGCGCAGGTTCGACACCTGCAGCGAGGTCGGCGGAAACGCCCCGTTGCCGTCATCCCAGCGCGTCGCCACCAGTTCCGCCAACGCCGGCGCCAGGGCATGGATCGGATTCAGCGCGAGATCGGGATAGGCGACATGGCCCTGCACGCCGCGCACGCTCAGCGTGCCGGACAGCGAGCCGCGGCGACCGACGCGGATCAGGTCGCCGAGGCGGCGCCGCGACGACGGCTCGCCGACCACGCAGTAGTCCACGCGCTGGCCGCTGGCGCGGAAATGCTCGGCAACACGCTTGACGCCGTCGCGCGAGGGGCCCTCCTCGTCGCTGGTCAGCAGCAACGCCAGCGTGCCGGGATGATCCGGACAGGTGGCAACGTGGTGCTGCAGCGCCAGCGTCATCGCGGCGACGCCGGACTTCATGTCCGCCGCGCCACGGCCGTAAAGGCGTCCGTCGCGCACGTCGGGCTCGAACGGGTCGCTGGCCCAGGTCTCCAGCGGCCCGCTGGGCACCACGTCGGTATGGCCAAGCAGCACCAGCACCGGAGCGCCCTGGCCATGCGTCGCCCACAGGTTGTCGACCTCGCCATAGCGCAGGGATTCGCAGCGAAAGCCGCTGGCCGCCAGTCGCGCCGCCAGCAGCGCCTGGCAACCGGCGTCGTCGGGGGTCAGCGACGGCCGGCGGATCAGCGCCATGGTGAGATCGAGGATGTCGCTCATGCTGGCAGTGTGCCAGCCCGGCGCGCGCGGCGGAATGCGCGCCCAGATCCGCGCCGGCCGCAGGCGCACGGTCATGCGCGCGTCGTCCGGCAGCGCGTCGATCAGCGGCACGCCAGCAGGGTGACCACGGTGGTGAACAGCAGGCTGCCGGCGATGGCGCACGCCATCGGGCAGTATGGCGGACCGTCGCCGCCGAGCGTGGAAGTGCTGAAGCACAGCGGCAGCATGTCGATGATGGCGGTGCCCATGGTCATCAGGCATGGGCGCAGGCGATCACGGGCGCCGGTGACCAGCGCTTCGGCGCGGCCCATGCCGCCCTGCCGCAGCTGGTTGATGCACGCGATCATGACGATGCCGTTGTGCACCACCACGCCCATCCGGATCAGGATTCCGATCAAGGCCATGATCGAGAAGGTGGTGCCGGTCAGCCCGAACTGCAGGGCACGCCGAACACCGGGAATGCGATGGTGGTGAGGATGACCGCCGGGGAGATCAGCGGCCCGAACATCGCGCGCATCACCACGTACACAAGCACCAGCGCGATCAGAGCGTTGAACAGCATCTGGTCGCGGGCGTGCCGTGACTCGTCGAAGCCTCGCCGAAGCTCCGGCGGCGACCCGCCGGCAGGGTCGGCGCGGCCAGCGCGCGCCCGATCTCGCCGCGCGTCCGCTTCAACGTGTTGTGGCCGGACGCAAGGTTGGCGCGGATCGGCAGCGCAGCCTGGCAGTGGGTGCGGCGAATGGCGCCGGCCGAGGCCCGGGTCGAGAGGCTGACCGTCGACAGCAGCGGCACCTCGGCGCCGGTGAGCTTGCCGGCGCAGCCCGCGAGCCACAGGACCGGCACAAAGGCCAACGCCGGCAAACGGCAGGGAACGGGCGCAGGTCGGTTGCGCCAGTGCAGCATTGGTGTCCAACAAAACCACTACGCTACATTCTGCCTCCTTCTTCATCTCCGATCATCATGGTCAGCGACGGTTTCAGCGCGAAAGATCACGAGCATGACGCGCAGTCGGGCCTGCCGACCTGTCGCCGCATCGACCGCTGTGCGTGCCCGGAAGCCCCCCTGCCCGTGCCACCCGAACCGGCCCGCACCAGGCTCGGGAAGCACCGTGATCTCCGGCAACCGGACCGCGCACGAGCCCGATCCGGGCGCGGTGGCGGCCTTCGACCGGCCGATGCCGCGCAGTCGTTCGCCGGTTCCGCGGGGCTTGTCCGGCGTGCCACGGCAGCTACAATGCGCGCTTTGCCGGACGCGTTCCGGCCTTTCCTGCACCGTGGAATCCAGCCGATGACCCGATCGCTTGCCCTGCTTGCCGTACTGGCCCTCACGGCCGGAGTCACCGGCCCCGCCGCCGCGGCCACGACCCACCCGGGCGATCCCGCGGTCGGCCGCATCATGGTCTACACCTGCCATGGCTGCCACGGCATTCCCGGCTACCGCAACGCCTATCCCAACTACCCGGTGCCGAAGATCGCCGGTCAGCATTATCAGTACCTGGTGACGGCATTGAACGAATACCGCAGCGGCGATCGCGCCCATCCGACCATGCGCACGCAGGCCGAGAGCCTTTCCGAGGCGGACATCGCGAATATCGCCGCCTACCTGTCCAGCCTCAAGAAGTGATGCCGTGCAAGGATCCCTGCCGATGACCGTTCGAGTTGCACTTCCGTTCCTTCTCGCCGCCGCACTGGCGCTACCCGTGGTCGCGCGTGCCGAAGGCAGCGCGGTGGCCGGCAAGAAAAAAGCCGTGGTCTGCTTCGCCTGCCACGGTGCCAATGGCAATTCCACCGACCCGCAGTACCCGCGCCTGGCCGGGCAGTATTCCGGCTACATCGTGCAGGCGCTCAAGGAGTACAAGGACGGCCAGCGCAAGAATCCGATCATGCGGGGCTTTGCCTCGCAGCTGACGGAACAGGACCGCGAAGACATCGCCGCCTACTTTCACGCGTTGCCGCCGGTGCTCTACAACCTCAAGGGCGACATCCAGGGCAGCGGCAAGGGGTTGTGACCTCTGCCCGGCCCTGCTCCGGATAAACACAAGACCCGGCCTCGCGTCGGGTTTTTGTTTTCAGCCGCCCAGCGCCGAGGCGCCCTTGCTGCCTCGGTAGTAGGGATCCTCACCGCGACTGTGGTCGGTCGCGTCGCGCACCGCGGTGATCGCGGGAATGCGCTCGCGCAGGGTCTTCTCGACGCCTTGGCGCAGCGTGGCATCGACCGCACCGCAGCCGTGGCAGCCGCCGCCGAACTGCAGCACGACCGTGCCGTCGGCCTCGACCTCGCGCAGGCTGACGTTTCCGCGGTGCGCAGCCAGGCGCGGGTTGATCTCAGTCTCCAGCACATAGCCGACCTGCGCGACCAGCCCGGCATCAGCATCCGGCGGGGCACTGCGCAAATGCGGTGCGCGCACGGCCAGCTCGCCGCCGGTGGCCGTCACGTCGTAGTCGATCGCGGCGCCCTCGAACCAGCGCGCGCTGGGACCATCCACATAGACGCTGAAGCCGTCGCACGCGATCACCACCTCGCCACCATCGACGTCGCCGGGCTCGCAGAACGCCAATTCGCATTCGCCGCGCGGCGTGCCGCCGTCGCGGGCGCGGATGCGCACCCCCCAGCCCGGACCACCCTGGGTGGCCAGCAAGTGCCGGAAATGGGCCTGCGCGCGTTCACTGATCTCGATCATGGTCGCTCATCCCGATTCAATCGGGACCATTTTAGTCCGGATTTGCCGATCCGTGGCATCGCTATACTTCACGATCGAGCCGAGGACACCGCAATGACGCCGCAAGAGCTTGCTGCCCTGCCCTGCCAGCCGCGCCAAGGCAGCGGCCACCGCATCGACCGCGTGCGCGCCGAGGAGCTGCTGCACGCGCTGCCCGGATGGGCGCTGGTCGACGAAGGCGCCGCGATCGCCAGGGATTTCCGTTTCGCCGATTTCCATCACACCCTGGGTTTCATCAATGCCGTGGGGTTCATGGCCAACCAAGCCGACCATCACCCCGACCTCGAGGCCGGTTACGGCCACTGCCGCGTGCGCTGGTCCACCCACGACTGCGGCGGGCTGTCGATGAACGACTTCATCTGCGCCGCGCGCTGCGAGCGCCTGCTGGCGATCTGAAGCTGCCGTGCACGCGCCGAAGGGGATCGCGTCGCTGCTGTTCGTCCTGTCCGCGCTGCTGCTCCCGGCGGCGCTTGCGTGGACCGGCAACGCCCTGACGGCACACGCCCTGGAGCAGCAGGCCGAACGCGCGGCGGCCACGTATGCCCGGGGCCGGTCACCCTGGCAATGGGCGCCGCGCCGGGCGCGGGATGTGGTCGCGCAACGCGTGTTCGGCGCCGGCACGCTGACGCCGACGACGACCGGCCTGCGACTGCAACTGGCCTCGGCACGGCCGGTCCAGATCGGGCTGCCACTGGACGTGCCGATGGATTTCGCGCGCCTGCCGCGACTGCGGCTGCGGGTCGACGCCGATGCGCCGATCCGGCTGGCGCTGGCGGGCCGGCAGACGCTGGACGGACCGGCCTACTACGCGCCGGCCGCCGTACTGAAGCCGGGCACGACGACGCTCGATCTGCTGATCAGCACCTTGCCGTGGGTGATCGCCGATCGGCCGGTGCCGGCGCCTGCCCGTTTCGCGATGCTGCGACTGACCCTGCAGGGCGCGCCTGGTTCACGGGTGACACTGCGAGAGATCGAACTGCTGCCACCACAGGCATTACCGCTTGGGCCCGCTGCGTTGGCGGCCGCGCAGTCCTATCAGGGATTCATGGCTACGCCATCGCCGCCGTCGGCGACCGCGCTGCCGGTGGTCATGCTGCCGGGGGGTCTGGACGCCAGCGGCCTGCTGGCGGCGCGCGACCGGGTCAGGGCGAAGGTGCCGGCGGCGGTGATCGTTCCGCCCGGCGATCTCGGTGCCATTCGCGCGGCCACCGTCGCCGGGCCACCCGCGCCGGCAACCGCAATCTCCCCGCTGCTGCCGCCGGCACTGGCCTTGCTGGCCCTGGCCGTCCTGTTGCGGCCGCCGCGACAGGCCCGCCTGCGTGCGCTGATCGAGGCGGCCGTGGCGCTGGTGCCCGCCGCCTGGTTGATCATCGGCATGCACTATGACGGCCGCATCGATCGCGTCGATGCCGCGATGATCGCGGTCGGGCTGGCCTATGCCGCCGTGCTGGAGTGGCGCGGGCGACCGCGCGACTGGACCCTGCTGGCCCCCGCGCGGGCCTGGATCGTGCCACTGCTGCCGGCGCTGGCGGCGCTGGCGGCCTGGGCCGTCCTGCGCGGCACGACGCCGGAACCGCTGCCTGCACTGCGCTACGTCGGCTGGGCATTGCTGCAACAGTTCATGTTGCAGGTCATCGTCGCGCGGCGTCTGGAGCGCGCCGGCAACCGCGAAACAGCCACGCTGGCCACGGCGGCACTGTTTGCCCTGCTGCATGCACCCAACACGCCGCTGATGCTGCTCACCTTCGCCGGCGGATTGCTGTGGACGGCGTGGTTCCTGCGCCGGCGCGCGCTGTTGCCGGTGGCGCTGGCGCACGCGGCCGCGGCGCTGCTGATCGGCGGCCTGGTGGCGCCCGACACCTGGCTGCGCTCGTTCGAGGTGGGCGCGCGCTATCTGCGCTGAAGCCGGTCCAGAACCGCGGCCAGATCCGCCGGCAGCGGCGCCGAGAACGCGTAGCCGCGGCCGTCGAGGTCGAACTCGAAGCGCGCGGCGTGCAGGAACAGTCGCTTCAGGCCGGCCGTGTCGCGCAGGCGCCGGTTGGACTCGCGATCGCCATACTTGTCGTCGCCGGCCAGGGGATGCCCGGCATGCGCGGCGTGAACGCGGATCTGATGGGTACGCCCGGTACCGAGCGTGGCCTCGGCACAGGCGGGCGCCGGTGTAGCGCTGCATCTCGCGGAAAAAGGTCAGGGCCGGCTTGCCATCCTCGGACACCCGCACCATGCGCTCGCCGCCCTGCAGCTCGAACTTGCGCAACGGCACGTTGACATCGAACTTCGCCCGCCGCGGCTCGCCGGCGAGGAGGCACAGGTACTGCTTGGTCACCCGACCCTCGCGGATCAGCCGTTGCAGACCGGTCAGGCCGGCGCGGGTGCGCGCCAGCACCATCACGCCGCGGGTATCGCGATCCAGCCGGTGCACCAGCTCGAGGTGCTCCTGCGGACGCGCTGCGCGCAGCAACTCGATCAGCGCCAGGCGCACCCCGCTGCCGCCATGGCTGGCGACTCCGGCCGGCTTGTCGACCACCAGGAAGTCGCTGATCCTCGTAGATCACCGCCCGGGCGACGCTGTCTGCCAACGCTTGCGGCGGCAGTCCGGGCTCGCTCTCGGCCGCGGTGCGCACGGGCGGTATACGCAGCTGATCGCCGTCGGACAGGCGCGTGTCGGGCTTGGCGCGCTTGCCGTTGACGCGTACCTGGCCGGTGCGCAGGAGACGATAGATCAGACTGCGTGGAACGCCCTTGAGCAGCGCTGCCAGGCAGTTGTCGATACGCTGGCCCTCGCGCTCGGGGCCGACCGTGACCAGCCGCACACCGGGGCCGTGCGTCACGCGAAGTAGCCGTCTGCATTGAATAAATCCGGTCATTGGCGGATAAACTTGGCGGGCGTCTTGCAGTGCACGCCGGGTTCGGCCCGGCGGACTGCACCCCGCCGGGCACGTCGGCGAGGAACGCGCCGGACGTCCTGACCGGCAGCCGGCCGTCTCCCTCCCATCGTACCGGTTCGGGTCGCATACCGGCCTGCCACCCTCATGGCGGCAGGCGGCGGCGATGGCGCAAGGACCCTGACATACACCGCCGCAGCAGCGGATCGCTGCGGCATGATTGCCGCGTACGCGCGGCGCGATCCCCGGCCGGCCGCCTTGCGGCGCCGTCGCGGCACGCGACGCGCGGGCGAGCCGAGGAACAACTACAATGAAGCGCATGCTGATCAACGCAACTCAGCGTGAAGAGTTGCGTGTGGCAATCGTCGATGGCCAGACCCTCTACGATCTCGACATCGAAATCCCCTCCACGCGAGCAGAAGAAGGCCAACATCTACAAGGGCCGCATCACTCGCGTCGAGCCATCGCTGGAGGCCTGCTTCGTCGACTACGGCGCCGAACGCCACGGCTTCCTGCCGCTGAAGGAAATCTCCCGCGAGTACTTCACGCCGGGCGTCGACCCGCACAAGGCCGGCATCCGCGACCTGCTGAACGAAGGCCAGGAAGTCGATCGTCCAGGTCGAGAAGGAAGAACGCGGCAACAAGGGCGCGGCCCTGACCACCTTCATCAGCCTCGCCGGCCGCTACATGGTGCTGATGCCGAACAACCCGCAGGCCGGCGGCGTCTCGCGTCGCATCGAGGGCGAAGACCGCCAGGCGCTGAAGGAAGCGCTGGAGCACCTCAGCCGTGCCCGACGACATGGGCCTGATCGTGCGCACCGCCGGCCTGGGCCGCGACGCCGAAGAACTGCAGTGGGACCTCGACTACCTGCTGCAGCTGTGGAAGGCGATCTCCGAGCGCCGCGCAGTCGCGCAGCAGCCCCGTTCCTGATCTACCAGGAATCGCAAGCTGATCATCCGCGCCCTGCGCGACTACCTGCGCAACGACATCGGCGAAATCCTGATCGACGAGGAATCGCTGTACAACGAAGCCCGCGACTTCATGCAGCAGGTGATGCCGCAACACGCCTGCGCAAGCTCAAGCTGTACAACGACACACGCCGCTGTTCTCGCGTTTCCAGATCGAAACCCAGATCGAGACCGCCTTCGAGCGCCAGGTGCGCCTGCCTTCCGGCGGCTCGATCGTGATCGACCAGACCGAAGCCCTGACCGCCATCGACATCAACTCGGCGAAGGCCACCAAGGGCAGCGACATCGAAGAAACCGCGTTCAACACCAACCTGCGAAGCGGCGGTCGAAATCGCCCGCCAGCTGCGCATCCGCGACGCCGGCGGCCTGATCGTGATCGACTTCATCGACATGGACAGCCCGCAAGCACCAGCGCGACGTGGAAGAGAACGTCTCAAGGACGCGCTGCAAGCTCGACCGCGCCCGCGTGCAGGTCGGCCGCATCTCGCGCTTCGGCCTGCTGGAAATGTCGCGCCAGCGCCTGCGTCCGTCGCCTGGGCGAAGCGACCCAGATCGTCTGCCCGCGCTGCGACGGCCACGGCCACATCCGCGGCGTCGAATCGCTGTCGCTGTCGACCCTGCGTCTGATCGAAGAGCACGCCATGAAGGACAACACCGGCCAGGTGCTGGTGCAGGCGCCGCCCGATGTCGCCAACTTCCTGCTCAACGAAAAACGCGCCAGCGTGGTCGAGATCGAGCTGCGCCACAAGGTGCACGTGGTGATCGTCGCCGACGACAAGCTGCGAGACGCCGCACCTCGAAATCCAGCCGCATCCGCGAAGCGGACATGGGCGAGCACAGCCAAGCCCAGCTACGAGCGCATGACCGTCGCCGCGCCGACCGCGCTTCCCAAGATGGGCCAGATCGACGTGCAGGGCGAGGAGCCGGCCGTGTCAGGCGTCACGCCCGCCACGCCGGCACCATCGCGGCCCGACGTGGAGCCTGTTGCCGCGCGTGCACCGGCGCCGCGCATCGCACCGGCGACCGGCACCGGCGCCGACGGCAGCCGCGACATCCGCCGCACCCGGTGGTCTGCTCAAGCGCCTGTTCGGCTGGTTCGGCGGCAACGCGACGGCGGCGCCGGCTGCACCGCGTGCAGTGCCACGCCCGCCACGCCCGCCGCGCCCAACGCGCGAGGAGCGCCCGGCACCGCGTCCGCCACGCGAAGAGCGGCGGCCCGCGGGCTCCGGCAGGGCGCAACCCGCGCGCGCCGGCAGGCCCGGTGGCGAACGCGGCGGCGAACGCGCCCGCGGCGTCACGGCCACGCCGTTGCCGCAGGCCAAGCCGCGCGGCGAACCGTCACCGCCACGCGAACCGCGTGGCGAGCGACCCGCCCCCGCAGCTCGGCCGGCGCAGCCAGCGGCACGTGCACCGGCCGCCAGCCCGGAACCGAAACCGGCGACAGCCACCGAACCGGCGATCCAATCCGATGCCACGCAGGCGCCCGCAGGCAGCGACGCTCGCACCGACGCCGCTGGCGAGAGCGCGCGTGCACGCCGCCGTGGCCGCCGCGGCGGCCGCCGCCGCCGCCGTCACGACGAAGGCAATGCGGCCGCGCTCGATAGCGGCACCAGCCCGGTCGTCACGCACGACTTCGACGACGAGGAAGATGATGCGATGCCGTCGGCGAGCACCGTGGTCGGTCTCGCATCCGCTGCCCGCCCCGCCGCCGAGAATATGCCTCGGCCGGAAGCCATCGCACCGGCGGCTGCGATCGTAACGACCCCCGGCCCCGTGTCACCGCTCGCCGCCGCGACGATTGCCACGGCACCCGCCGCGCCTGCGACAACCTCGATTCCAACGCCTCGTGAAGCAGTCCAAGGGGCCGCCGTTTCCACGTCGCCACCCGCTGCACCAACGTCCGTCGCCACCACGCCGCCTCCGGTTCCCGTGCGTGTTCAGCCGACGCCTGCAACGCCCGCGGCCACAGCGGTGACGCCATCGATGGCGATAGCTGGCGCGCCGGTGTCACCAGCACCCATGCTCCCGGCGGCCGGCGGGCCATTGCCGACGGTCGTTGCGCCTCGCCGCGAGCCGCCGGTCCCGACCGCCGCGACCGGTGCTCCGTCCACCCCGTCGCCGCAGCAGTCGAGTTTGCTGCCCGAAGCACCCAGGCCGGTGCCCGTGCAACCCGCGTCCACGATGCCGACGCCATCCGCGGCGCCCGCGGCGGCCGCCGACCCGGATCACGGCACCGGCAGCAGCAGCGGCACGCCGCATCCGTGATCCCGCGGACCCGCGCCGCCGAGCGGCGCGGGTCCGCGCTCAGCCGGCGGCAGCGCAGAGACGGGCCAGGTCCTCATAGCCGCTGAAATGCGCAGTGGTACCGCAGCCCGGACAGGCGGCGTCGCGCGGCAGCAGAAGCTCGCGAAAGCGCATGGTCAGCGCGTCGAACAGCAACAGGCGTCCGACCAGCGGCCTGCCGATGCCGAGCAGCAGCTTGAGTGCCTCGGTCGCCTGCAGCAGGCCGATCACGCCGGGCAGCACACCGAGCACGCCAGCCTCGGCGCAATTGGGCGCATCCGCCGCCGCGGGCGGCTCGGGAAACAGGCAGCGATAGCAGGGCGAATCGGCGCGTCGCGGGTCGAACACGCTGACCTGGCCGCTGAAGCGCTCGACCGCACCGTACACCAGCGGCCATTGCAGCCGAAGGCTTGCCGCCGCCAGCAGATAGCGCGTCGGAAAATTGTCGGCGCCGTCGATCACCACGTCGTATCCGCCAAGCAACGCTTCGACATTGTCCGCCTGCACGCGCACTGCGTGCGTCACGATCTGCACCCTGGGGTTGAGCGCCGCCAGCGTCATGCGCGCCGACTCGACCTTGGCCAGGCCCACGCGGGCATCGGTGTGCAGCACCTGACGCTGCAGGTTGGAACGCTCGACGCGGTCGTCATCGATCAGCGTCAGTGTGCCGACGCCGGCGGCGGCGAGATACATCGCTGCCGGCGCACCCAGTCCGCCGGCACCGATCAGCGCCACGCGCGCCGCGGCAAGCCGTGCCTGCCCCGCACCACCGATCTCGGGCAGGCACAGCTGGCGCGCGTAGCGGTCCTGGGCATCGGCATCAAGCCCGCCAGCCTGCAGCGGCAGCCCGGCGGCCAGCCAGTGCCCGTAGCCACCTGCGACCGAGGCAATCCGCTGATAGCCCCGCGCACGCAGATCCTGCGCAGCCTGCAACGAGCGCGATCCGCTCAGGCAGATCAGCAGGACCTCGCGCCCGGGCGACGCCAGCGTGGCGATCGCCTGCGGCAACTGTGCGCACGACATGCCGATGGCCCCGTCCGGACTGCCAGCCGCACGCTCTCCCTCATCACGCACGTCGATCAGCAGCGCGCCGGCCAGCTGCCGACGACGTGCCTCGACCACCCCGATTTGCGGAATGGGTGCGGCCGGGGCATCCGCCGTGCTCATGGCCAGAGCTCCGGCAACGGCAGCACCTCGATCACGCTGCCCGCTGCCAGCTCATGCGCCACATCGGGGATCAGACCGAGCGCGGCGGATGCCGCCAGGCCCGAGAGCTGGGCGGACCCCTGCCGCGCATGTGCCGCGAACACCAGGCGGGCATCGGCGCCGCAGCGCAGGCTGCCGCGCAGGAATTCGGCGCGGTCGTGGGACTTGCCTACCGCATGCGCCAGTATCGCGTACAGCACGGGTGAAGGCGCCCGACCGCCCAGTTGCTCAAGCGCCGGGCGCACCAGGCTGAGAAATGTCGCCGCCGTGGACACCGGGTTGCCGGGCAGCGCGAACCACAGCGCCGACTCCATCTCGGCGGCAAGTACCGGCATGCCCGGCTTGATGCGCACCTTCCAGAAATGCACCCGGCCATGATGCTGCGCCAGCTGCGGCAGCAGATCCGCATCGCCGACCGAAGCGCCACCGCTGGTCAGCAGCACGTCGGCCACCGCCGCCAGCGCTCGCAGCGACTGCTCCGTGGCCTGTGCGTCATCTCCGACGTGGCGCACCGCCACGACCTCCGCGCCGCTTGCCGCCGCGAGCGCGGCCAGCATCGGTCCGTTGCTGTCGCGCAGCTGGCCAAAGCCGGGCACGGCGGTCGCGGGCACCAGTTCGTCCCCGGTGGTCAGGATCGCCACCCGCGGGCGCCGATGCACGCTGATCTCGAGCACGCCAAAACTTGCCAGCAGCGCCAGCGCACCGGGGTCCAGCACGCGTCCGGCCGCCAGCACCTCGGCATCCGCTGCGAAGTCCTCGCCAATCGCGCGCACGTTGGCGCCTGCCGCGGTTCCCGCGCTGACGATCACGGCATCACCCGCGAGACGCACTCGCTCCTGGATCACCACGGTATCGGCGCCCGCAGGCAATGGCGCGCCGGTGGTGATGCGCACGCAGGTGCCGGGCGCCACCTCCGGTGCCGGTGCCCTTCCGGCCAGCTGTCGGCCGATCAGGCTCAGCGTGCGCTCGCCCGTCGACGGCAGGTCCGCGGCGCGCAGCGCATAGCCGTCCATCGCCGAATTGGCGAAAGCAGGCAGCGCGCAGGGCGCGCGCAGCGGCTGCGCCAGGATGCGGCCGGCAGCAATCCCGGCGCTGATGCGCTCGATCGGCCGCGCACGCGACGCCGCCAGCGTCTGCACGATTGCACGCGCCTCGGCGAGGCCGATGTGTTGGGGCGTGTTGACGGGCATCGTTGCGCTCATGGAGACAAGCCTAGCGCGGCGCGGCGGCGACGTCGTCAGTGCTTGCCGCGCACATGCTGCAACAGGCGGCGACGCTTCTGCTGTTGTCGTTCGCTCAGCACGTTGCGGCGGCCCGCGTACGGATTTTCGCCGTCATGGAATTCGATGCGCACTGGCGTGCCTTCCAGCTTGAAGCGCTTGCGGAAGAAATTCTCCAGATAGCGCCGGTAGCTGTCGGCGATGTGAGCGGTTCGCGAACCGTGGATCACAATCGTCGGCGGGTTGCGCCCGCCCGGATGCGCATAGCGCAGCTTGGGCGCGTGGCCGCGCACCAGCGGCGGCTGGTGGCCGGCGTACGCCTGCTCGAGCGCGCGGGTGAGCGCCGAGGCGGTCAGCTCGCGGGTGGACGCGACATGCGCGCGGTCGACGGCACGCATCAGCTCGCGCAATCCCGATCCGTGCAGTGCGGAGACAAAGAGGGTCTTCGACCAAGCCACGAAATCAAGCCGCCGCTCGAGCCCGCTGCGACACTGCTGGCGCTGGTAGGCATCGAGTCCGTCCCACTTGTTGGCGGCGATCACCAGTGCGCGGCCGGCATCGAGAACATGGCCGATCAGGGCCAGATCCTGGTCCGTGACGCCCTCGCTGGCGTCGATCAGCAGCACCGCCACCTCGGCCGCCTCGAGTGACTGCAAGGTTTTGATCACGCTGAATTTTTCCAGCGCATCCTCGACCCGGCCGCGACGTCGCACGCCAGCGGTATCGATCAGCACGTAGTGGCGCCCGTCGCGCTCGAGCGGCACGCGGATCGGATCGCGGGTGGTCCCGGCGACGGCCGACACCACCAGGCGGTCCTCGCCGAGCAGCCGGTTGACCAGGGTGGACTTGCCAACGTTGGGACGTCCGAGAATGGCGACGCGCACCCCTTCGTCGACGGATGTCTCGGCCACTGCTCCGGCAGCGGGCGGCAGATACGCCGCGAGGGCCTCAAGCAACCCGTCCAGACCGCGCCCGTGCGTCGCCGCCAACGGCAGGGTGGCGGCGATGCCGAGCGCGGCGAACTCGGCCAAGGCGTCCTGTTCATCGAGGCCGTCGGTCTTGTTGACCGCGATCAGCAGCGGCTTGCCGCTGCGGCGCAGCTCGTCGAGTACGCTGCGATCCTGCGGCAGCAGGCCTTCACGGGCATCGGTGACCAGCACCAGCACTGTCGCCTCGGCGATCGCGAGGCGCACCTGGCGCGCGGTCAGCAGGTCGATGTCCACGTCGCGACCCGAAAGGCCGCCGGTATCCACCACCACGAACGGGACGTCACCGAGTCGGCAGACGCCATAGTGGCGATCGCGGGTGACACCGGGTCGATCCGCAACCAGCGCGTCTCGGCTGCGGGTCAGCGCATTGAAGAGGGTGGATTTGCCGACGTTGGGACGTCCGACCAGGGCGACAACAGGCAGCATCGGCGGCGGCGGGGCGTCATCGCGCCTGGATGCGGTAGGCGGCGATGTGGCCGACGTCATCCGCGACCACGGCGATATCGCCCACGATCAGCGGCCGCGCACGGATCGCGTTGCCGGAAAGGTGCTCGCGGGCCGCGAACTGGCCGCTGGCAAGATCCAGCCAGTGCACATAGCCCTGCAGATCGCCAACCACCACGTACTTGCCCTGGATCGCCGGCGCGGACAGCCAGCGCCAGTCGAGCGCGTTCTGCTTCCACACATCCGCACCACTGGTCTTGTCCAGCGCCCAGACATTGGAGGCATCGTCGATCGCAATCACGGTGCCGCCGCTGACGGCAACGCCGGAATACCCCGACAGCGGCCGCGACCACAGGATGCGCCCGCCCTCGGCCTGCACCGCGGCAACGCTGCCGTGATAGGCGTTGGCGTACAGCACGCCGTCATCGAGCACCAGGCTGCCGTCGGAATCGTCGAGACGCTGGATTTCCGTGCGCCCCTCGCCGGTCGCCAGGCGCTGCTCCCACAGTGAACTGCCATCGGCGAGGTTGAGCGCCACCAGCTTGCCGTCGTCGCTGCCGAAGAACACCGCGCCGCCCGCGACCAGCAAGGTGCCGTTTCCGCGCAGGCTCAGCGCCGGAACGCTGCCGCGGTCGTAAAGCCAGAGCTGCTTGCCGTCGCTGGCCGCCAGCGCATAGATGTGACTGTCGTTGCATCGCACCAGCACGCGATCACCGACGATGACCGGCGGGCTGATCACTTCGGACGAAACGGTGACCTGCCAGCGCGGCTTTCCGGTCTTGGCGTCAAAAGCGTAGACGTGACCGTCGAGGGTGCCCACCACCAGCAGATCGCCGACCACGGCCGGCCCGCTGCTGTAGCGGGTGTCGCGCTTTTCCCGCCAGTGGGTGCCGACCGACCACAGCCGCTTGCCGCTGGCAAGTGTCAGCGCCTCGATATCACCGTTCGCGCTGACCGCGTAGACCACGCCGTCGACAACCGCGGGCTCCAGGCGCACGCCGGAATTGCCGGCACCGTTGCCGACGCCGGTCTCCCACAGACGCTTGACGGTCAAGGTCGGCGTGAATTTGGCCAGCGGCGTCGGCGGCTGGATATTGTCCTTGGTCTTGAACAGGCCGCAGCCGGACAGCGCCAGCGTGCCGAGCATCACCACAACGAATTTGCGCATCATGAACCCTGCTTCCCGGCGGCCAGATCATCAAACTTCATCTGCACCAGAGCGCGCTCGGGCGCATCCGGCTTGAAAGCCGCCAGCGCGGCGGCGTAGGCGGTGCGAGCCTCGGCGGGGCGTTTCAACGCCAGCAGCGCGTCGCCACGCAAAGACTGGGTCATGCCGACGTAAGCGCCGGTCGGCAGCTTGTCCAGACGCGCCAGTGCCGCGGCGGGCTGGCCTTGTGCCAGCTCCAGCTGGACCAGGCGCAGCTCGAACAAACGCTTGAGCGCGGTGTCACCGGCATGCTGCTCGGCCCAGTCCAGCGCGGTGACCGCCTGCGCATACTGCCCCGCGGTGGCAGCGTGTTCGGCGCGCCCCGCAGCCGCGAAGGTCGCGAAGACCGTGTCCGGATAGTCCTTCATCAGGCGCTCGGTAGCCGCCGTCGCAAGGGCGTCGTTCTTGTCCTGCAGCGCCTGCTGCAGCACCTGATACTGCGCGGCCGCCGCCATCCGGTAGCGCTGCTGATGCGCACGCCACTGTTGCCAGCCGAAAATCAGCAGCAGACCGAGCACGATGCCCACCAGAATCGAGGCGGCGTTGGCACGGAGCCACTGGCGAACCTGCTCGCCCTGCTCATAATCGTCGTATGCGTCGAAGGCCATCAGGTCACCGGCAACGAGGGGAAACACGCACGTCGCAAGCGCCGCGCGGGGAGCGCGGAGGATAGCGCAAAATGCCGCTCAGGCGCGGCCCGACGGCGCGTCGATGCTGAAGCTGGCGACGCTGGCGTGACGATGATCGTCGAGCGGGTAAGGCTTGCCGTCGAGTTCGACACTGGCAGCGTCAGCGTTGCCGATGCGCACCTGCAACGCCTGCGCGCTGCGATAAGTGCGGGTGGTGCCCGCCGGCAGCAGCGCGTACTCGAGGTGCTTGCCATCGGCATCGGTAACCTCGACCCAGCTTGGCGCCGACAGACTGATCTGCAGCAGGTGGTCCGCGGCATCCGTGGCCGGCGCCGGCGGTGCCTGGGTTTTCGCGCCCGACTCCAACGCGGGAAATGCCGCGATCGATGCCAGCAGCGGCTGCTCGCTGCCGGCTGCCGCTGCGGTCCGCGTCCGTGCGCGGCTGTGGGCGCGTACCGTCTGCCTCGGCACTGGCTGCACCTGCGCCAGAGCCGGTGCGTCCAGCGGCTCGATACGGACCAGATCGCGATCAAGGCCACCGCGCAGGCCGATCCAGACCACCGGCACTGCAATCACCGCCGTCAGCACGATGTAGGTGGCCGCGGTTGCATAGCGCTCGATGGCCAAGCGCAGATGCGGCCCATGGCCGGTCATCACCAGCGGCGGCTCGCGTGTTGCCAACTGGGCCAGAGCGGCGTCGACCTCGGCCGCCGGCACGCCCAACAATCGCGCGTAGCCGTGCAGCTGGCTGCGCAGATAGATCGGCGAATCGCCAGAGCCGATGCCGTGCTGTTCGATCCGTTGCAGCACCACGGTCGGCAACCGCAGTTTCTGCGCACAGCTCCCCAGGCTCAAGCCACGCGCCTGGCGCGCGGCCATCAGCCGCTCTCCCAGTGCGGTATCCGGCGGCGTCCCGGGGACGGCGAGGCGCATCTCGACAGATCCGACAGCAGCTTCGTGATGGCGGGCGGACGACTCGGGGATGTCAGCGGAAGTCATGGCGGTGAACCGGAGGGAAGACTGCGGGCCTGTTCCGAGTCCGGGAACTGGTCGCGCAGCCGACGGGCGTAGGAACGGGCAGCCTCCTGGTCACCCAGTTTCGTCTCGATCTCGTAGCCGAGCTTGAGTACAGCGGGGCTTGCCAGCCCCAGCGCCTCGAAACGCTGCACGAAGGCGCTCGCGTGGAAGTCGTCGCCCTGTTTGTACAGAATGACGGCAGCCTGGTACAGGGCATCGGGATTCTTCGGATTGAGCACCAGCGCCTGCTTGAAATCTGCCAGCGCCGGCTGCAGCCGGCCCACCTTGAGCAGGCAGGTCCCCTCGTTGGCGTAGGCGACATCCGGCGTGTGGTAGAACGGATCGGCCAGCGCGCGCTTGAAATAGGGCAGCGCCTCGTCGACCTTGCCGATGCGGCACAGGAACGCGCCGAGATTGTTGTTGGCATCACCGCTGGTCGGTTCCAGCGCGTAGGCGCGCTTGTATTCCCGCTCGGCCTTGGGATATTCCTTGATCCGCTCGTAGAGCACGCCCAGCACGGTATGTTCGGGCGCATAACTGTCGTCATACTTTTCCGCCAGCAGCAGTTTCTGCAGGGCGGTCTGCAGGTCACCGCGCTGCAGGTATTGCTGGCCCAGCTCGGTGTGGACCGCTGCAGCCTGGCGCGCCTTCTGCTGTGAAGTCTCGCCACGCAGCCCGCCCACCGACTGGCAGCCGGCAAGCGCGAGGCAGCACACCGCCGCCAGCATCATCGTGCTATGCCGCATGAGCCGTGGCCTCCTCGATGCGCTTGCGGAATTCGGCCTGACGCCGGGTACGGTCGAGCACCTGGCCCTTGAGCTGCCCGCAGGCGGCGTCGATGTCGTCACCGCGCGTGCGCCGCACCATGGTCATCACGTCCGGCCTCGAGCAGGATCTTCTGGAACGCGGCGATCGCCTCCGGCCCGGAGCGCTGGTAGCCCGCGCCCGGAAACGGGTTGAACGGGATCAGGTTGACCTTGGCCGGCAGCCGCCGCATCAGCCTGACCAGTTGACGCGCCAGTACGGGGCTGTCGTTGACATCCTTCATCATGGTGTATTCGAAGGTGATCGACGTGCGCGGACGTCTTGCGGCATAGCGCGCGCAAGCCGCCAGCAGCTCGGCGATCGGATAGCGCTTGTTGAGCGGCACCAGTTCGGTGCGCAGTTCGTCATTGGGCGCATGCAGCGACACCGCCAGTGACACGTCACTGACTTCGGACAACCGGTCGATCATCGGCACCAGGCCGGCGGTGGACAGCGTGACGCGCTTGTTGGCCAGCCCGAACCCGAGGTCATCGCGCATCACGCTCATCGCGCGCACGACATTGTCGAAATTCAGCAGCGGTTCGCCCATGCCCATCATCACCACGTTGGTGATGCGTCGCTGCTGGTGCGGCTGGTTGCCCAGCGCTTTCGCCGCCACCCACACCTGGCCGATGATCTCGCTGGCGGCAAGATTGCGGTTGAAGCCCTGGGTGGCGGTGGAGCAGAAACGGCAGTTGAGGCCGCAGCCGACCTGCGAGGACACGCACAGCGTGCCGCGGCGTCGGCTCGGGGATGTACACGGTTTCGATCGCATTGCCGCCTTCCATGCCCAGCAGCCACTTGCGTGTACCGTCGGCCGAATGCTTGTCGAGCAGCGTACCTGCCGGCGCGATCTCGGCGACGTCGCTGCGAGCTTGTCGCGCAGCGCCTTGCCGACGATCGGTCATCTGCTCGAAATCGTCGACGTGGCGATGATAGATCCACTTCATCACCTGGTCGGCGCGATAAGGCTTCTCGCCGATCTGCGCGAACAGCGCGCGCAGACCCTCGCGGTCGAAGTCGAGCAGGTTGACCTTCGTCGCCGCGGTCACGTCATCGTCCTCAGCCCCGCGGGCAGATCTCGGTGGTGGCGAAAAAATAGGCGATCTCGACCGCCGCGGTGTCGGCAGCGTCGGATCCATGCACGGCGTTGGCGTCGATGCTCTCGGCGAAGTCGGCGCGGATGGTGCCCGGCGCCGCCTTCTTCGGGTCGGTCGCGCCCATCAGGTCGCGGTTGCGGGCCACGGCGGCGTCGCCCTCCAGGACCTGGATCATCACCGGGCCGGAGATCATGAACTCGACCAGCGCCTTGAAGAACGGCCGCTCCCGATGCACCGCGTAAAAGCCCTCGGCCTCGCGACGCGACGAGATGCTTCATCTTCGCCGCGACGATGCGCAGGCCGGCCTTTTCGAAACGGGCAAGATCGCGCCGACCGACGTTCTTGGCGACGGCGTCGGGCTTGATGATGGAAAGGGTGCGCTCCAGCGCCATGCGGCGGTGCTCCGGAAGTGGGTGGGAGAAAATCGTCGAGTACCGGCGATGATGGGGCCAAACTTGCGTCAAATTGCGGGCTTAGATCACGGATTGTTGACGTTTTCGAGGCCCGCGGCAAGCCCTTTGTCCGCTCCGGCAAACGGTTTGACCGCACCGCAAAGCGCCCGTATCCTTCAAACGGTCGTTTGATCGAGTGCCGGCTGCCGTGAATGCTTCCCAGTTTTCCACCAAGCAGCGCATTCTCGGCGCCGCGGAAGTGCTGTTCGCCCGCTACGGTTTTGCCGGCGCTTCGCTGCGCCAGGTGACCGCCGCCGCCAATGTCAATCTGGCCGCCGTCAACTACCATTTCGGATCCAAGGAAAACCTGATCGAGGAGGTGTTCCGCCGCCGCCTCGACGACCTCAACGCGCGCCGCCAGGCCGCGCTGACCAAGGTCGAAAAGCGCGCGGACGCCACGCTCGAGGACGCGCTCGACGCCTTCATCCGGCCGGCACTGCAGCTGTCGCTGGATCGCAGCGGCGGAGGCGCCTTCATGCGCGTGCTGGCGCGCGCCTATGCCGAACATGACGACCGCCTGCGCCGTTTTCTGTCCGACAACTACGGCCACGTGCTGCGCGAGTTCGTGGTGGTCTTTCATCACATGCTGCCGCACCTCGACAAGGAAGAGCTGTACTGGCGGCTGGACATCGTCACCGGCGCGCTGACGTACGCGATGGCCGACTTCGGCGTCATCAAGCGCAAGGGCGGCACCAGCGAGCAGAGCCATCGCGAGCGCGCCGCCGAGCATCTGGTGCGTTTCGCCGCCGCGGGCCTGCGCGCGCCCTGAACGCCGACCTGCCCTGTCGCGGTCGCGGCTGGGCGTCACGCTTCCGTTTCCCCATCCCGGAGTGCCCATGAACCCCACCCCTCTCCGCATCCGCAAGGCCGCCGTGCTCGGCGCCGGCGTGATGGGCGCGCAGATCGCCGCCCATCTCGTCAACGCCGACGTCGAGACATTGCTGTTCGACCTCGCCGCCGAGGGAGGCCCCGAAAAACGGCATCGCCGCAAAGGCGATCCAGAACCTCGCCAAGCTGTCGCCGGCGCCGCTGGCCGACAAGACGCGTGCGCAGACGATCGTGGCGGCCGAACTACGACGAACATCTGGCACTGCTCGCCGATTGCGACCTGGTCATCGAGGCGATCGCCGAGCGCCTCGACTGGAAACTGGACCTCTACGCGAAGATCGCGCCGCATTTGAATCCACGCGCCATCGTCGCCTCCAACACCTCGGGGCTGTCGATCAACGCGATGGCCGAGGCGCTGCCCGCGGCATTGCGCGCGCGCTTCTGCGGCATCCATTTCTTCAACCCGCCACGCTACATGCATCTGGTCGAGCTGATCCCCGACCGCGCGACCGATCCTGCGGTCCTGGACGCGCTCGAGGCGCTTCCTGACCACCACGCTGGGCAAGGGCGTGGTGCGCGCCAAGGACACACCGAATTTCATCGGCAACCGCATCGGCGTGTTCTCGATGCTGGCGACGATGCACCACACCGCGGCAGTTCGGTCTCGGCTTCGACGTGGTCGATGCGCTGACCGGCCCGGCGATCGGGCGGCCCAAGAGCGCGACCTACCGCACCGCCGACGTCGTCGGGCTGGACACCATGGCGCACGTGATCAAGACCATGGCCGACACCCTGCCGGACGATCCGTGGCACCGCTACTTCAGGGCGCCGGAATGGCTGTCGGCGCTGATCGCCAAGGGCGCGCTGGGCCAGAAGACCGGCGCCGGGTTCTATCGCAAGGCCGGCAAGGACATCCTGGTGCTCGACGTCAAGGCGCAGGACTATCGCGCCTCCACGCAGAAGGCTGCCGACGACGGTCGCCGCGATCCTCGCCATCAAGGATCCTGCGGAGAAGTTCGCGCAGCTGCGCGCCAGCGCCGACCCGCAGGCGCAGTTCCTGTGGGCGACCTTCCGTGACCTGTTCCACTACACCGCCTATCACGTCGCCGACATCGCCGAAACCGCCGCGACATCGACTTCGCCATCCGCTGGGGCTACGGCTGGAAACTGGGCCCGTTCGAGACCTGGCAGGCCGCCGGCTGGCAGCAGGTCGCCGGCTGGATCGACGAGGACATCAAGGCCGGCAAGGCCATGAGCGATGCGCCGCTGCCGGCATGGGTGACCGACGGACGCAGCGGCGTGCACGGCCCCGACGGTTCGTTCGCACCGAAGGCGGGCAAACCCCTGCCGCGCTCGCTGCACCCGGTTTACAAGCGCCAGATCTACCCCGACCCGCTGCTGGGCGAGCGCTTCGAGCGCGGCACCACCGCGTTCGAGAACGACGGCGTGCGCCTGTGGCATCTCGGCGACGAAGTCGGCATCGTCTCGTTCAAGACCAAGATGAACACCGTCAATGATGCGGTGCTCGACGGCCTGCAGCGTGCGGTCGAGGAGTCCGAACGCCGGTTCAAGGCGCTGGTGATCTGGCAATCCGGCGAGCCGTTCTCGGCCGGCGCCGATCTCAAAGGTGCTATGGGCTTGCTGCAGACCGGCAAGATCGCCGAATTCGAGGCGATGATCGGCAATTTCCAGGCCACCAGCATGCGCATCAAGTACGCGCTGGTGCCGGTGGTCGCCGCAGTGCGCGGCATGGCGCTGGGCGGCGGTTGCGAATTCCAGATGCACTCGGCACGCACGGTCGCCGCGCTGGAAAGCTACATCGGTCTGGTCGAGGCCGGCGTGGGCCTGCTGCCAGCCGGCGGCGGATTGAAGGAAATCGCCGCCCGCTGCGGCCAGTCCGGCGACCCCTTCGAGGGTGTCAAGCGCTACTTCGAGACCGTCGCCATGGCCAAGGTCTCGGGCTCCGCGCTGGAAGCCAAGCAGATGGGCCTGTTGCGCGACAGCGACGTGGTGGTGTTCAACGCCTTCGAGCTGCTGTACGTTGCGCAGAACGTCGCCGCCTCGCTGGCCGAGTCCGGCTGGCGCCCACCACTTCCGGCGCGCGCGATCGCGGTCGCTGGCGACGTCGGCACCGCCAGCCTGAAGATGCTGCTGGTCAACATGCTGGAAGGTCGTTTCATCTCCGAGCATGACTACGAGATCGCCACGCGCATCGCCGACACCCTCTGCGGCGGCGCGATCGAGCGCGGCGCGGCCGTCGACGAGGAGTGGCTGCTGCGCCTTGAACGCAAGCACTTCGTGGCGCTGGCGCAGATGCCGAAGACGCAGGCGCGCATCCAGCACACCATGACCACCGGCAAGCCGCTGAGGAACTGAGTGAGACCGCGGAGGTTAGACGTGAAACGTGCGATGCAGGACGGGGGACGGCAAAGCTTCCGGCTACCCGATGAACTTGCTTCAGAGCTCCCCCTTCCCGTCTGACGTCTCACGCCCCGCCGCTTCCCAAGAGATCGAGGATCGAACCATGAGCAAGCAAATCCAGGATGCCTACATCGTCGCCGCGGTGCGCACGCCGATCGGCAAGGCGCCGCGTGGCGTGTTCCGCAATACTCGCCCCGACGATCTGCTGGCGCACGTTATCCACGCCGCGCTGGCAAGTGCGCCGGGTGTCGATCCGCAGCGGATCAGCGACGTGATCGTCGGCTGCGCCATGCCCGAGGCCGAGCAGGGCATGAACGTGGCGCGCATCGGCCTGCTGCTCGCCGGACTGCCGGACACGGTACCGGGCGTGACCGTCAATCGCTTCTGCGCTTCAGGCGCGCAGGCGGTGTCGATGGCCGCCGACCGGATCCGCCTCGGCGAGGCCGACCTGATGCTGGCCTGCGGCACCGAGAGCATGAGCATGGTGCCGATGATGGGCCACCGCCCGGCGATCAACCCGGCGGTGTTCGACAACGAACACGTCGCCATCGCCTACGGCATGGGCATCACCGCCGAGAAGGTCGCCGAGCGCTGGAAGGTCAGCCGCGAGGACCAGGATGCCTTCGCCCTGCAGAGCCACCAGCGCGCGCTGGCGGCGATCGCCTCGGGCGAGTTCGCCGAGGAGATCGCACCCTACACGCTGGATGACCGTTACCCCGATCTGGCCACGCATGCGATCAAGACTGACCAGCGCCGCGTCGACACCGACGAAGGTCCGCGCAAGGACACCAGCCTTGAAGGCCTCTCGAAGCTGAAGACGGTCTTTCGCGCCGGCGGCAGCGTCACCGCAGGCAACAGCTCGCAGATGTCGGACGGCGCGGGCGCGGTGCTGCTGGCAAGCGCGCAGGCGGTCAAGGACTATGGCCTGACGCCGCTGGCGCGCTTCGTCGGATCCGCGGTCGCCGGCGTGCCACCGGAGATCATGGGTATCGGCCCCAAGGAGGCAATCCCGCGCGCGCTCAAGCTCGCAGGCATCGGCCGCGACCAGCTCGACTGGATCGAGCTCAACGAGGCCTTCGCTGCGCAATCGCTTGCGGTGATCCGCGACATCGGCCTCGATCCGGCCCGGGTGAACCCGCTGGGTGGAGCGATCGCGTTGGGCCATCCGCTGGGTGCCACCGGCGCCAAATTGACCGCGACCGTCGTGCACGGCTTGCGCCGGCGCAAGCAGAAATACGGCATGGTCACCATGTGCATCGGTACCGGCATGGGCTACGCGATGGTGCTCGAGGCGGTGTGAACCGGCTGCATCCTCGATCTGCCAGGGGCTTCCATCGCGGCCTTGAAGCCGGCAGGTGATGTCAGGAGCTGTCGCTCACATCTGCAGCGCACTTCCAAGCAACGGGGCGAACAGGGCAAGCGCCACCAATGCGGCCGCGATCATCAGCGTGGTGATTACCGCCTGGGCGATGTAGTGCAAGGCGATGTCGTTGACCGCGGCTACAGCCTTGTCGAAACTGTCGGGCGCGGCGGGTTGCCGGCGCACGGCGTCGAGACGCGACGCGGCGCGGAATTCGAGGAACGCCACCCAGGCCAGCGCGGCGCCGAACGGCAGGCCGACGATGGTCAGCCCCAGCAATGCCGCCAGCACGCTGTTGAAGACGCCGCAGGCGCGGATCCAGAAAGTGGTGCGCGCCAGCGGTGCGATGGTGGCTGCGAACAGGGCAGCCTCGCCTGCAGTCAGTACTGCAGGCACGGGCGCCGGAACCGGTGCGGTCTCAGAGGCCATGGGCCGCCTGCGCAACGGCATCGATGATGGCGCCGATCAACAGCAGCAATCCCAGCGCGCTGGTCAGCGCCGACAGCATGAAGTAGCGCGCCAGTGCGGCAAACCCGGCCTGGGCATCCGCCGGAAGCATGCCGGCATGCGCCGTGCTGAACACCGAGGCGGCGCGGAACAGGAACCACGCCGACAGCGCTCCACTCAGCGCGACCAGCGCATCCAGCCAGCTGCCGTGCCAGAGCTTGAGTACCCCGAAACCCAGCAGCAGCACGGCGAAAGCCCAACACCACCAGCGCCGCCGCTGCAGCGGCGCGGTGAGCCCGCGCACCCAGTCGGCGGGTGCGGAAGCGCCTGGCAAGGCGGCCATGGGGGTGGCCTGTGCGGGCTGATTCGAAGACATTGGAGGATTCATTGCTCACGCATACCGCGGCGCGAAGGCGGCTCGGCATCTTGCCATGCGGTTGCCGGGCTGCACATCAACGGCGATTGCGAAGCGCGGGCCGCCGCGTAGCGAACGGCGACTGTCCCGGCGCCCCGATGGGCGGCCACGATCAGGATCCCCGCCGCTCCCTGCGCGCATCCAGATGCTGCAGCCAGGCGTAACGCGCCTGCGCCGCCAGATAGCCCAGGGGTCGCTGCGCCGAAACCAGGCCGAACGGCTCGAACAGGCGCCAGGCGTCATCGTCGCGGCTGATCGCCGCGGCCAGCAGCTCGCCCGCCAGCGTGGTCGGCGCCAGGCCATGGCCGCCGAAGGCCTGCGCCCACCACAGCCCGCGGCCGTCGCCGCCGATCTGCGGCATCTGGTGGCGGGCGTAGCTCATCAGACCGGACCATCCGTATTCGACGCGACTGCCCTCGAGCTGCGGAAACACCTTCAGCATGTCGCGATAAAGCAGCCGCCGCACGTCCTCGGGCCGTCGATCGCGCACCGAGATGCGCCCACCCCACAGCAGACGCGTGTCGGCCAGCGGCCGCCAGTAATCGAAGGCGAAGCGGGTGTCGTAGACGGCCGCCGCGCTGCGCACGCAATCGGCCAGGCGCCCGCCCAGCGGTTCGGTCGCCATGACATAGGTGGCGATCGGCAATACCGCGCGATCGGCCTGCGGATCGAGCCCGGCCAGATAGCCGCCGGTGGCCAGGACCACCTTGGGCGCATCGACGCGCCCGCCGCCGGTGTGCAGACGAAAGCCACCCCCACTGCGCTCCAGGCGCAATACCCGCGAAGCCTCGCGCAGCATCACGCCCTGCGCAGTCGCCGCCTGCGCAAGTCCGCGCGCAAAGGCCAGCGGATCCAGATGCAGCGCGTCGCGCTCGTACAGCGCACCGTGATAGCGATCACTGCGCACGATCTCGCGCAGCGCATCCGGCTCGACCCACTCCCACTCGATGCCGAAATCCTCGGCCAGCTGGCGCTGGCGGCGACGCAGCACCTCGGGATCGCGAAACCAGTTGGCGCACAGAACGCCGGCATTGTTCGCCGCGCAGGCAATCCCATAGCGCTGGATGCGCGCACGGATCAGCCGGACCGCATGCTGGGTGGACAGATACAGCGCACGCGCGCGCTCCCGGCCGAGACGTCGCACCAGCTCTTCGCCGGCCAGCGAATAGCCGCCGAAGACGAAGCCGCCGTTGCGGCCGGAGGCGCCAAAGCCGACGCGCTCGGCTTCCAGCAGCACCACGCCCTTGACCCCGCGCTCAGCAAGACCCAGCGCGGTGGACAGACCGGCATAACCGCCGCCGACGACCGCCACTTCGGCCTTGATGTGACCGCCGAGACTGGGATAGCCGTAGCTGAGCGGCGCCTGCGCGGCGTAAACGCTGTCGGCTGCTGTGGGGCGCAGGTCAGCCATGCGCCGCGACAAACTCGCGCACCGCGGCCGCCAGCTGCGGATCGTCCATTGCCAGATGCAATGTCGCGCGCACCAGACCCAGCTTGTTGCCGCAATCGAAACGCTCGCCGGCGAAACGATAGGCCAGCAGCTCCTGCTCCTGGGCCAGGGTCTCCAGCGCATCGGTCAGCTGGATCTCGCCACCCAGGCCCGGTCGCGTGGATTCCAGCAGATCGAAGATGCGTGGCGGCAGCAGATAGCGGCCGACGATGGCGAGCCTGGAAGGCGCGGCCTCGGGTTTCGGCTTCTCGACCAGGTGACGAATGCGCCCGGCGCGCCCGCCGACCGGATCGACGGCGACAATACCGTAACGATGCGTCTGGTCCGCGGGCACCTCCTCGACCGCGACCACGCCGCTGCCATGGGTGGCCGCCATCTCGGCCATCTGTCGCATCACGCCGGCGCCGCGGGCGCGGATAAGGTCATCGGGCAGGATCACGCCGAACGGCTCGTCTCCGACCACGGCACGCGCGCAGAGCACGGCATGGCCAAGCCCCAGCGCCTCGGGCTGGGTGACGAAGACGCAGCGCACGTGCGCCGGCAACACGCTGCGCACGATCTCGAGCAGATCGACCTTGCCGGCTTCGGCCAGCTTGGTTTCCAGCTCGTAGGCCTTGTCGAAGTAATCTGCGATGGCGTGCTTGTAGCGGTTGGTGACGAACACCAGGGTGTCGGCGCCGGCCTCCACCGCCTCGTCGACGGCATACTGGATCAGCGGGCGGTCGAGCACCGGAAGCATCTCCTTGGCGATCACCTTGGTGGCCGGCAGGAAGCGCGTGCCGAGTCCGGCGACCGGGAACACCACCTTGCGCAGGGGGCGGCTCATGCTGAATCTCCTTGCAGGATCGTTGCTGGAAGCGGGGAAGGCGGCGCGTCGGCATGTCCGGGCTGGAACGCCGGCAGCAGCTGTCCCAGCATGCGCCGCAGGGCCTCCTCGTCGAAGACGTCCACCGCGACGCGCGCCTCGCGCAGCGCGGCGTCGATTTGCTGCGGCTCCAGCGCACGGGGTTGCGCCAGGAACAATTTGGCGTGCGCGGTCGGCGCGTACTGTTCCTGCGGATGGAACAGCTCCTCGAACAGCTTCTCACCGGGCCGCAAGCCAGTGTAGACGATGGCAATGTCCCGGCCCGGCTGCTTGCCGGCCAGACGGATCATCTGTTCGGCGAGGTCGCGGATGCGTAGCGGATCCCCCATATCGAGCGCAAAGATCTCGCCGCCGCGGCCCTGCAGCGCCGCCTGCAGGATCAGCTGGCAGGCCTCGGGAATGGTCATGAAATAGCGCGTGACCTCGGGATGGGTGACAGTCAGCGGCCCACCGCGCGCGATCTGCTCGCGAAACAGCGGCACCACCGAGCCGGCCGAGTCCAGCACGTTGCCGAAGCGGACAGTGATGTAGCGCGTGGCCGAGCGCGCCGCGTGCGCCTGCACCACCAGCTCGGCAAGGCGCTTGCAGGCGCCCATCACGCTGGTCGGGTTGACCGCCTTGTCCGTGGAGATCAGCACCAGCCCGGCGCAGCGATGGCGATCGGCGGCGGCGGCCACGGTTTCGGTGGCCAGCACATTGTTGCGCACGGCCTCGCGCAGCTGCTCTTCCAGCAGCGGCACGTGCTTGTAGGCAGCGGCATGAAAGACCACATCGGGCCCCGCCTGCGCGAAGGCGCGCTCGACCGCCACGGCGTCGCCGCAGTCGCCCAGCAACGGCCGCAAGCGCAGGGCGGGATCGCTGGCGCCGATCTCGTGGGCGATGCGGTAGAGATTGAATTCGCAGGCATCCAGGATGGTCAGCGACGCGGCGCCGAGGCGAGCAACCTGCCGGCAGAGTTCGGATCCGATCGAACCGCCTCCTCCGGTGATCAGCACGCTGCGTCCGGCAATCCCCTCGCGGATCGCCGTCCAGTCGAGCTGCACCGCGTCGCGGCCGAGCAGGTCCTCGATCGCGACCTCCTTCAACTCATTGCGCTGCGCGCGACCGGCGACCACGTCCTGCAGCCGCGGTATGGTCCGGAACGGCAGCCCGCAGTCCTCGCAAAGCGCCACGAGGCGGCGCATCTGCGCGCTGCTCGCCGAAGGCATCGCGATCAGCAGCATCTGCGCCGCGGACTCGCGGGCGATCTCGGCCAATTGCCCGCTGTCGCCCAGCACCGGGATATCGTGCAGACGCGCGCCGCGCAGAGCGCTGCTGTCGTCGATGAAGCCGACCACGCGGTAACGGCTGTCCCGGCGCAGATCGCGCGCCAGCGCCTCGCCGGCGCGACCGGCACCCAGCACCAGCACACGCTGCGCCGGCGCGGCCTGGAACAGGTCCAGCCGGCTGTCCTTCCAGAAGCGGAAAGCCAGCCGTGGCAACCCCAGCAGCAGGATCAGCAGCAGCGGATAGATCACCAGCACCGAGCGCGGAACGGTGGCCAGGCGGTTGTACAGGAACAGAAGCACGCCGATGGTCAGCGCGCCGATCACCGCGGCACGCACGATATTCCACAGATCCGGCAGGCTGGCAAAACGCCACAGTCCGCGATAAAGCCCGGTCCAGACGAATGTCGCGCCCTGCACCGCCAGCACGATCGCGAACTCGGCCGCCACGAACGGCGCGCCGGACATGTCACCCATCAATGCGTAGCGCAACACCTTGGCCAGCCACCATGCCAACGTCACCATGGCGAGATCGTGCAGCACGACCGCCGCGCGCGGATGGATGAAACCGACCAGGTTACGCAGGCGCATGACGCAGTTTCGCATTCTTCCCCGCGCGCAGACAGGCGCGCCTGCCGAACCACCACGCCAGCATGGCGGTGATCAGCACGGTGGCAGCCAGCGGCCATGCCCATGCCGGCCGTACATGCATCAGCAGCAGTGCAGGCGCCACCAGCAGCAGATTCCAGGCTGCGTAGAACGAAGCGGCGCGCACATGCGAATGCGACACCCGCGCGATCCACTGGTACAGATGCTCGCGATGCGGCCGGTACCAGCGGCGACCGCACAGCAGGCGCGACAGCAAGGTGCAGCTGGCATCGACGGCGAACGCGCTCACCACGACCGCCGCCTCGGCGATACCGAGCACTCCGCGGGCGATCGCGGTGAGCGCGACCGCCGCGATCAGAAAGCCGAGTGCACCGCTGCCGACGTCGCCCATGAACACGCGCGCGCGCGGAAAGTTGAACGGCAGGAACCCCAGCGTGGCGGCAGCAAGGGCCAGCGCGACGAGAGCCAGGCCGGGTGCCCCGCCAGCAGACGTCAGTGCCGCGATCGCGGCCAGCGCGAACACCGCCTGCAGCGCCAGCAATCCATTGCTGCCGTCCATGAAGTTGTGCAGATTGATCGACCACACCGTGGCCAGCAGCACGCCGGCACGCCACAGCAGCGGCACGGCGGCGAACAGCGTCGGTGGCCCCAGCGCAATGGCCAACAGCAGGGCTGCCGCCAGGTGCGCCAGCAGCCGCAGCCACGCCGGCAGATGCCGGTGGTCGTCGGCAAAACCGACCCCGGCCACCAACAGGGTACCGATCAGCCAGGCGCGCCCGAGCTCCGGCGCCAGACCCCAGTCGCCGCGCGCCGCCGGGATCAGCACCACGACCAGCGCGGCCAGCACGATGCCGACGCCGCCACCGCGCGGCGTCGGCGCCCGATGCAGACGACGCCGGCCGGGGATGTCGAGCAAGCCGCGCCAGCGTGCATAGACCGTGCCCGTGGCCACCGTCGCGGCGGCGATCAGCAGCGCAACCAGCGGTGGCAGGATCACGGACATCGACGCCTCACTCGCTGGCCACACCATGGATCGGCCGCAGCGTGCCCCAGCTCTTGCAACTCGGGCACTGCCAGTGATGTGCCTTGGCGCCGAAGCCGCAGCGGCTGCAGCGGTGCATCGCCTGCCCTTCCAGCAGCGTGCGGGTAAGCCCCCGCAGCAGCAGGAAGTTCTCGCGCGCCTCGCCGCTGCTGCGGTCGATGGTGACGTCGATCAGCGCCATCAGGCCGCGCACCGAGGGCCGCTGGCGCAGCTGCCGGGTGAGGAAATCCACCGCCTGCCGTTCGCCACCGCGACCGGCATAGATGCGCGCCAGTGCCAGCACCGGCGAGATGCCTTGGTAGCGCGCCAGTACATCGGTCAGAAAGCGCTCGGCACGCTCCATCTGCTGCGAGCGCGCATAGCTGTCCAGCAGCGGCGGCAGGATCTCCGGCACGAACTCGACGTCGGCACGCACCGCACTTTCGAAGGCTTCGACCGCTTCGGCATAACGGCCTTCGGCGGCGAGAAACTGGCCCGCCAGCAGGTGCGCGCGCACGAAATCCGGCAAGCATTCGAACGCCTGTTCGAGATACAGTTGCGCCTCGTCACGGGCGCCGTGCACGTGCGAGCGCTCGGCCAGCTCGCAGCAGAAATGGGCAATCTGCTGCGCCTGCGACTCCCCGGTCATCTCCTCCAGCCGGCGGGCATAGGCAATGGCCTCGTGCCAGTCACGCTCATGCTGGCAGATGCCGATCAGATGGCGCAGCGCCGAGGGCGCGTGTGCATTCATGGCCACCAGATCGGCAAACAGGGTCTCGGCGCGATCGAGCAGACCGGCACGCATGTAATCCTCGCCGAGCTCGAGCAGCGCGATGGTCTTCATGTCCTCGGACAGATTGGGCCGCGCGATCAGGTGCTGATGCACGCGGATCGCGCGATCAACCTCGCCGCGGCGGCGGAACAGGTTGCCCAGCGCCAGATGCGTCTCGACCGTGTCGCGGTTCAGCTCGGCGAGCTTGAGAAAAACCTCGATGGCCTTGTCGGGCTGCTCGTTGAGCAGATAGTTCAGCCCGCGAAAATAGCTCGACGACAACTCGCTGACCCGCGCACCGGAATGACGCACGATGTAGCGTCGCGCCGTCCACCAGCCCGACAGGTATGCAAGCGGCAGCAGCAGGATCAGCAGAACCGGCAGGTTCATGCGCTGCCGTTGCCGGAGGTGGCCACCGTGCGCTGCACCCGCTCGCGACGACGCTGGCGCAGGCTGAGCCCGATCCAGGCGGTCAGTCCGCCCAGCAACCAGCCGACAACCAGGGCCAGCAGCAGGGCCGCGCCCTTGGGCAGCTCGGTCTGGAAGACCAGCAGGTCGTACTGCACCAGCCCGCCATTGAGCGCACCGAACGCCGCACCCAGCAGCACGAACAGCAGCAGCAGGAAGACGATCAGCAGACGCATGGCCGGATCCCTCAGCCCAGGACTGTAGCCGAAACGCTCACGCCACGGCAGCGTTGACGCGTTCGCGCAGCTCCTTGCCGGGCTTGAAATGGGGGACATGCTTGCCGGGCAGCGCCACGGCTGTCCCGGTCTTGGGGTTGCGGCCCATGCGCGGCGGACGGAAATGCAGGGCAAAGCTGCCGAAGCCGCGTACCTCGATGCGCTGGCCGGAAGCCAGCGCGGCGGTCATCTGCTCGAGCACGCTGCGCACGCCGAACTCGACGTCGGTAAAAGCCAGATGACCCTGGCGACGCGCCAGGGTCTCGATCAGGTCGGATTTGGTCATGGTCACGATGGGGTCGCCGCGGATGGCATGGCGGAATCTGCGGACTGCGCCATGCCCGGTTCCGTCAGGCCTTCTTCATCTGCTCTTTCAGCAGCGCGCCCAGCTTGGTGGTACCGCCGGCGGCCGACTGGTAATCGGTCAGCGCCTCCTGCAGGTCTTCCTCGTCCTTGGCGCGGATCGAAAGCTGCAACAGGCGACCCTTGCGATCCATGCCGATGAACTTGGCCTCGACCGTGTCGCCGACCTTGAGGTGCTGGGTGGCGTCGTCGATGCGCTCCTTGGCAATGTCGCTGGCACGCATATAGCCCTCGACACCATCCTCGAGCGCGACCAGCGCACCCTTGGCGTCCACTTCCTTGACCACGCCGGTCAGCACGCTGCCGCGCGGATTGCCGGCCATGAACTGGCCGAACGGGTCCTGCTCGAGCTGTTTGATGCCAAGACTGATGCGCTCGCGCTCCGGGTCGACCGCCAGCACCACGGCCTCGATCTCGTCGCCCTTCTTGAAGTTGCGCACCAGATCTTCGCCGGTGGTCTGCCAGGAAATGTCGGACAGGTGAACCAGGCCGTCGATGCCGCCTTCAAGCCCGATGAAGATGCCGAAATCGGTGATCGACTTGATGCTGCCGCTGACACGGTCGTTCTTCTTGTGCATGGCGGCGAAGGCTTCCCACGGATTGGAGTGGGTCTGCTTGATGCCGAGCGAGATGCGGCGACGCTCCTCGTCGACGTCGAGCACCATCACCTCGCACTCGTCACCGACCTGCACCACCTTGGCCGGATTGACGTTCTTGTTGGTCCAGTCCATCTCGGAGACGTGCACCAGACCCTCGACGCCCGGCTCGATCTCGACGAAGCAGCCGTAGTCGGTGACGTTGGTGACCTTGCCGAACAGGCGGCTGCCGACCGGATAGCGACGTGCGATGTCGACCCACGGATCGTCGCCGAGCTGCTTCAGGCCGAGGCGAAACGCGATTGCGCTCGCGGTCGAACTTCAGCACGCGCACTTCCAGCTCGTCGCCGACGTTGACCACTTCGGACGGATGACGCACGCGCTTCCATGCCATGTCGGTGATGTGCAGCAGGCCGTCGATGCCGCCCAGGTCCACGAAGGCGCCGTAATCGGTGAGGTTCTTGACCACGCCCTTGATCACCGCGCCTTCCTTGCAGACGCTCGAGCAGCTGCTCGCGCTCGGCGGAGAACTCGCTCTCGACGACCGCGCGGCGGCTGACCACGACGTTGTTGCGCTTGCGGTCGAGCTTGATGATCTTGAAGTCGAGATCCTTGCCCTCGAGGTAGACCGGGTCGCGCACCGGGCGCACGTCGACCAGCGAGCCGGGCAGGAATGCGCGCACGTCCTTGATGTCGACGGTGAAGCCGCCCTTGACCTTGCCGGAAATCCTGCCGGTGATGGCGACGCTCTTCTCGAACGCCTCCTCCAGCTCGTCCCACACCAGCGAGCGCTTGGCCTTCTCGCGCGACAGCTTGGTTTCGCCGAAGCCGTCCTCGATGGCGTCGAGAGCGACCTTGACCTCGTCGCCCACCTGCACCTCGAGCTCGCCGCGCTTCGTTGCGGAACTGCTCGATCGGGACGATGCCTTCGCTCTTCAGGCCGGCGTTGATCACGACGACGTCGCTGCGGATCTCGACGACGATGCCGGAGACGATGGAGCCGGGCTTCAGCTTGGAGAGCGGTCTGGCTCTGTTCAAACAGTTCGGCAAAACTTTCGGTCATGTGGAATTCCAGGTTGAAACTCGGGCCGATCGGATTGCGTGTCGGCGGCCACGCCGGGTCGAGGGGTCGCCGAGGCACCGTTGCAAAACCGCACCTCGCGGTGCGGGACCCGACGCCGGATGCCGCCTCGACAGCCGCGCACCAGCGTCAATACCTTGTCGGCCGCCGCCTCGCGCCGGCATGCCCGGTGGTGTCGATCACCATGGCGTCCTGCGCCGCTCGCAGCGGCGCGACCGCGCGCGACGCGTCACGTGCGTCGCGCGCTTCAATCTCGTGCAAAAGGGCTGCAAGTGTAACGTCGAGCCCCTTTGCCTTCAACTGCTTATAGCGGCGCCGCGCACGCTCGGCCGCACTGGCCGTAAGGAAGACCTTGGTCGCGGCATCGGGAAAGATCACCGTGCCCATGTCGCGACCGTCGGCGACCAGGCCAGGCGCCCTGCGAAACCCTCGCTGCAGGTCGAGCAGCGCCGTGCGGACGCTGGGGATGGCGGCGATCGCCGACGCGGCGGCGCCGCAGGTTTCGGTGCGGATCTCGTCGGTGGCGTCGTGACCGTTGACGATCACCCGCGTCTCGCCGCCGTCGCCAGGGTCGCGAAAGCGTATGCGCGTGGCCTCGGCGCAACGGGTCACCGCTTCGGCGTCGGAAAGGTCGATGCCGGCCATCGACGCGGCGTAGCCGACGGCACGGTAAAGGGCGCCGGAATCGAGCAGATGCCAGCCCAGTGCCTGCGCCAGCAGACGGCTGATGGTGCCCTTGCCCGAACCGGACGGGCCGTCGATGGTCAGCACGGGTACGGGCGAGCGCGTCATGCGGGGGCGTCCGGGCGGCAAACCGCCATTGTACCCGGCCGCCGGTCGTGCCCGGCGCCGCTCAGCCGCGCGCCGCGTAGCGCCGGCCGACGTAATCCTCGACGATCGCCACGAACTCCTCGGCGATGTGCTCGCCGCGCAGGGTCACGGTCCGGACACCGTCGACGAACACCGGTGCCGCAGGCGCTTCGCCGGTGCCGGGCAACGAGATGCCGATGTTGGCATGCTTGCTCTCGCCCGGCCCGTTCACCACGCAGCCCATCACCGCGAGGGTCAGGTTCTCGACGCCGTCGTACTTGATGCGCCATTCCGGCATTTTCGCGCGCACGTGCTCCTGCACCCGCTACGCCAACTCCTGGAACAGCGTGCTGGTGGTGCGGCCGCAGCCGGGGCACGCGGTGACCAGCGGCGTGAAAGCACGCAGGCCCATGGTCTGCAGCAGCTCCTGGGCGACGATCACCTCGCGCGTGCGCGATTCGCCGGGCTCTGGCGTGAGCGAGATGCGGATGGTGTCGCCGATGCCTTCCTGCAGCAGCACCGCCAACGCCGCGGTCGAGGCGACGATGCCCTTGCTGCCCATGCCGGCCTCGGTGAGGCCGAGGTGCAGCGCATAGTCGCAACGCGCGGCGAGGTCGCGATAGACCGCGATCAGCTCCTGCACGCCCGAGACCTTGCACGACAGAATGATGCGTTCGCGCGGCCATGCCCGATGCCCTCGGCCTGCGCGGCGGAGTCGAGCGCCGAACGGATCAGCGCCTCGCGCGCCACACGCGCCGCATCCCACGGCTCGGTGCGGCGCGTGATTCTCGTCCATCAGGCGCGCCACCATGACTGGTCCAGCGAACCCCAGTTGACGCCGATGCGCACCGGCTTGTCGTAGCGCAGCGCGATGTCGATCGATGGCCGCGAACTGGGTGTCGTGCTTCTTGCCGAAGCCGACATTGCCGGGATTGATGCGGTACTTCGCCAGCGCCTCGGCGCAGGCCGGCTCGGCCGCCAGCAACTGATGGCCGTTGTAGTGGAAGTCGCCGATCAGCGGCACCGCGACACCCATCATGTCCAGACGCTCGCGGATGCGCGGCACGGCCGCCGCGGCCTGCGGCGTGTTCGACGGTGATGCGCACCAGCTCGGAGCCGGCGCGGGCCAGATCGGCCACCTGTCTGCGCGGTGCCGGCGATATCGGCGGTATCGGTGTTGGTCATCGACTGCACCACCACCGGGGCGCTGCCGCCGACGCTGACGCCGCCGATGGTGACAGCCACGCTGGCGCGACGCGACAACGGCGCGGAAGGTTTCGAATTGCCCATGTTCAGCCGGCCGCGACGCTGGCCAGCGGCACGGTCTTGACCGACTGCATCGGACTCAGCGCGATGCGCCAATAGGCGGCGCTGGTCTCGGCGATCGCGGTCGGAAGCAGCAGCTGCACCGGCGCCTGCGGATGCCAGTCGCGCGGATCGGCCGGGCGGCTGAGCTCGACCGCGCTGGCCGCGCGATCAAACAGGCTGGGCACCAGCAGCGACTCGCCATCGTCCAGACGCAGCAGGATCGCACGCAAAGGCGACCGCAGCTGGCCCTGCGCGTCCGGGGTGCGCACCGCGACCGCCAGCGCATGCCGCGCCAGCAGCTCGATACCGGCATCCAGCCGCCCGTCGTCGTCCACGCGCAGCCAGCGGATCAGGCCGACCATCCAGTCCTGGACGTCGCCGCGCTCGGCCGGCAGGGCCATTCCGACCAGCTCGCCGACTTTCAGCCGCACCGCCGCACCGGGCTCCCAGAGCAGCCGGTATCCGCCGAGGCTCTGGTCGAGCACACGCGCACTGAGGACCGCGGCACGCAGCGGCTCGCCGCCGCTGGCCCAGGCGGCGGCATTCTCGCTGCTGCTCAAGGTGATACCGGCGCCGCGCACTCGCGCGAGGAAGGTCTGGAAGTCCTGTCCACCCGCCAGCAGGTAGTGCAGCCCGTGCAGTCCGATGACCGTGTCCAGCACGTGCTGGGCGCCGATCCGCGCATGGCCGCGCGCGGCGGCACCGATCCAGGCAACGCGCAAGCGTTCGACAAACACTCGCGGCACCTCCAGATTGCCACGATCGGTACGGAAGCCGAGCTTGTCCGCGCCGGGCGGCAGCAGCGCCGCATTCTGCTCCAGCAGATGCATCACCGGCTCGACGTCCAGCGCCAGCAGATCGCCCTGCGCCTGCTCGCGTTCCTCGGGCACATAGCCCGGGCCGCTGTCGGCATCGGCGCGCATCGCGAAACCCGACTGGCCGCCGCGGGCGAGCTCGCAATGCGGAGCCAGCGCCTGGGTCAGCGCATAGGCATCGCCCATCTCGCGCAGGGTCAGCCGATAGGGGTTGCACAGGGCCAGCAGCAGCGTGTGCAGATAGGCGCCGCGGACATCACGCTCACCCTCGTGACCACTTGCATTGACTGCCCTGGTGGCCAGCCCGGCGTCCAGCGCAAAGGCGTAAACCGCATGCAGGCGACTCCAGACACCGGCCGGAGGCGTGCGATAGAGGCGGTAACTCCACAGCAGGGCCAGGCCCAGGTGCTGCTGCGCACGCAGCAGGGCGAGGGTGACCGCCTTGCCGCGCAGCATCGGCACCTTGCCAGCCGGCGCGCACAACTCATGGACCGCCAGCGCATAGCCTTCACCGAGACGCTGATGCACTTCGCGCGCCAAGTCGGCCATGCGCGCCTTGATCGGCGGCAGCGGAAAGCTCTCGGCCATCAACGGTCGCTCGAAGGCGCTGCTCAGCTGCTCGGCGGGCGCACGCAGCAGTTCGAGCGCGTCCAGCCGATCGCCGCCGGACCAAAGGTTGGCACGCATCTCACCCAGCAGACGCGACAACTCGCGCGCGGCCAACTCGGGGCTGGCAAGGGGCAGTTGCGCGACGCGCTGCTGCACTTCCCGCGGGCGGGCGGGCGCGCCGGCGGCGGCCGGGCTGCGCGCGGGAAGTCCTTCGATCAGTCGGGCATAAGCCGATTGCATGGCGTTCCTCGTGCCGCTGCAGCACCGCCGACCATGGCGGCGACGCCAGTGTAAGCCAAGCGGAGCGCCGATGCGGCGGTCAAAGCCGCCTCAATGCGCGCATGACACCACGACGCAAGGAACCGGGGCCACGATCACGCACGACCGCGCGAAAATTGGACGAGCGCCGCGCCAGCCAGCCGCCGGGATCACGGGCGCCGCGGCGCTCGTACCAGGGCGCCGCGCAGCAGCCGCGCCAGCAGGCGCTCGCGCGGACCGCGCGGCGCGGCCAGCCGCATGCGCGCCAGCGCCGCCTCGGTATCGATCGCCCGTCCTGGCGCCAGCAACGCCCAGGCCAGTGCCGGCCAGCCGCGCAGGCCGCGCGTCGCCCACCCTTGCAGCAAGCCGAGCGCAGGCAGCAGGCCCTGCTCGGCAGCGTCGAAATCGCTGCCCAGGGGAAACGCGGGGAAAAGTCCCGCCCGACGTGCGGCCGCCAGTGCGGCGCGCAGACGCTGCGGGGTATTGGCGCGCCAAGCGTCGGGGACGCGGAAATCGCGCGGCAGCTTGCGGGCGCGCTGCGCGTCCGCGACCAGCCCGTCGAGGAAGCGGGCATCACTGATCGCGAGCATCGCCCGCGCGCACTCGTCGTCGCTGCGTCCGCGCAGGTCGGCGACACCGTATTCGGTGATCACCACGTCGCGCAGATGGCGCGGAATCGTGGTGTGCCCATAGGACCAGCGGATGTTGCCGTCGCTGCGGCCGTGCGCGTCGCGGGTCGCACGCAGCATCAGGATCGAGCGCGCATCCGGCAGGACATGCGCCATGGCGACGAAGTTGTACTGGCCGCCGACACCGCTGACCACGCGCTCGTCGGCCAGCGCATCGGACACCGCGGCGCCCAGCGGCGTCATCATCATGCAGATATTGAAAAAGCGGCCGCCGCGGCGCTGCAGGGCATCGAGCGCGGCAGCGGGTCCGGCGATCTGGTTGAGCCGCGCCACCCGGGTCATCTCCAGGCCGTCCCAGTCGGCCGCGTCCAGCCCGCGCAGCCAGCCATAGAGATCGCGCGAACCGAGGAAGAACGCGCCGCGCAGATAACGGCCGCCGCGCAGGCGCCGGCCCGGCAGCCAGGACTCCAACGCCGCGCGGGTCTCGGCATGGTCGAGCTCGGCGGGCAGGCGCCGGCCATCCGGCCAGACCAGCGTGTCGCCTTCCAGCACGCACGCATCCGGCAGCAGTCCGAATGTCCGCAACCGCTCCAGCTGCGCGGCATCCACCCGCGCCGGCAGCACGCCGGCGGCACGCAGTCGCCGCGCATCACCGGCGCCAAGGCTCGCCGTGATCGAGCCTTGCGCCAGCGCATGCTCCAGCGCCAGATCGTCGTACACCTCGCGGCTCAGGATGCCGACGCGGCGCAAGTGCATGAAGCCGTCCATCACCATCTCGCTGGAGCCGTGCAGGCCGTGCGCCAGCGGATCGAGGCCGCCGACCCGCGCCGCCAGCGCGCGCGTGCCGCCGCCGGCGTCGAGCGCGCCGAGCGCGTCGCGCCAGCGCGCGTTGTCGGCGTGCCGCAGTCCCAACGCGTACACCAGCGCGTCGGACAGCGCGCCGATGCCGATCTGCAGGGTGCCGCCGTCGAGGACCAGCGCACTGGCGTGCAGGCCGATCGCGTGCTCGGCGTCGTCCACGGGCTCACGCGGCAGCGCGAACAGGGTGGGCAGCGCCGGTGCTACCTGCAGCAGATCGAACAGCGTCGCCGGCACCTCGGCGGCGTGGCCGAGGAAGGGCAGCTGCGGATGCGCCACCGCCACGCACAGCGGACGCGGCACGCCACTGGCGGCCATGCGCTCGAGCAGTTCGAGGGTCAGGTCGGGGTTGCACGAAAGACTGATGCGCGGCGTACCCGCGCCGTCGCGCAGCGCCACCAGCTGCACGATCAGGTTGACGCCGCGCGTGGCGAGATCGCGGGCGACGTGGGTGTAGTTCTGGCTGATGTAGTCACCCTGCGAGCTGCGACTGGAAAGCAGTGCGCCGGACTGCAGGTAGAACTCGTGCACGCGCACGTTCGGCGGCAGGCGATCGGAGGTCTGCGCGATGGCGTAGTCGAGGTCGGCGTAATCGGCGCCGAACTGGCGCTCGAGAAAAGGTTCGAGGAAACGCGCCTCGAGGTCGCTGCGCGCGCGCGGCCGCTGCAGCGACAGCGCGGTGTAGATCGTCAGCGAAAGCCCCGTATCGGCGACGACCCGCCGGTACAGCGCGTTCAGCAGCGCATTGGGCTTGCCCAGCCCCAGTGGCGTTGCCACCACCAGGTCCGGGCCGACACGCGCGAGGATGCGTTCGGCGAGAGTGTCGAGATCGTCGCAGCGTTCGGGCGCGCTCATGGTCTGATCTTCGCAGATGCACCCGGGCCGATGCGACGGGCAGCTACACTCGGGCCGTGAATGCCGCCGCTCCGCTGCCGCGCCCGACCCTGCACGCGCGCCTGCTCGCCGAGCAGGCGCTCAGTCGCGCGGCGGGCGCGCCGCTGGTCGCCGGGAACGCGGTCGAGCTGTTGATCGATGGTGCCGCGCATTTTGCCGCGTGGCAGGCGGCGATCGAGTCGGCGCGTTCGCATGTCTTCGTCGAGAATTACATCATCGCCGACGACGCTGTCGGGCGCGGCCTGCGCGCGGCGCTGGTCGCCGCGACGCAACGCGGCGTGCGCGTGTGCGTGATCCACGACTGGCTGGGCAACCTCGGCAATGCGCGTGCCGCATTCTGGCTGCCGCTGCGCGCCGCTGGCGGCGAGGTGCGCGTCTACAACCGCCCGCGCGCCGACAGCCCGTTCGGCTGGATCAGCCGCGACCACCGCAAGCTGGTACTGGTCGACGGCGTCTGGGGTTCGCTGTCGGGCGTCTGCGCTGCCGCCAAGTGGCTGGGCGATCCGGCGCACGGCGTGCCGCCGTGGCGCGACACCGGACTGGTGATCCGCGGGCCCGCGCTGGGCGATCTGGAGCAGGCGTACCGCGACTCCTGGGCCGGCCTCGGTGCGCCGCTGGACCTGCCTGTCGCGCCGGTACCCGAACCGGCCGGCAGCATCGCGCTGCGGGTGATCGCCACCCACCCGCAGACCGCCGGGCTGTACCGGTTGGACCAGCTGGTGGCGGCGATGGCGCAGCGCACGCTGTGGCTGACCGACGCCTACTTCGTCGGCATCCCGACCTACGTGCAGGGGCTGGTGTCGGCCGCGCGCGACGGTGTCGACGTGCGCCTGCTGGTACCCGGCAGCAGCGACCTGCTCGCGGTCGCGGCGCTGTCGCGCGCCGGCTATCGGCCCCTGCTCGAGGCCGGCATCCGCGTGTTCGAGTGGAACGGCAGCATGCTGCACGCCAAGACCGCGGTCGCCGACGACCGCTGGGCGCGGGTGGGATCGTCCAACCTCAATCTGTCGAGCTGGCTGGCCAATCTCGAACTCGACGCCGCAATCGACGACGAAGGCTTCGCCGGCCTGATGGCCGAACAGTACGAACGCGACCTCGCCAACGCCACCGAGATCGTGCTCACTGGTGGCCGGCGGCCGCGCCCCAGTCGCGCGGTACCGCCGCGCCCGCGACGCGCCGGCGGCAGCTCCAGCCGCGCGGCGGCCGGCGCGCTGCGCCTGGCCAACACGGTCGGCGCGGCGCTGTCCAACCGCCGCGTGCTGGGACCCTCGGAGGGTGGCGCCCTGCTGGCCGGCGGCCTGCTGTTGCTCGCGATGGCGATCCTCGCGGTGCTGCTTCCGCAGCTGCTGGCGTGGCCGCTGGCGCTGCTGTGCGGATGGATCGGCGCCAGCCTGCTGCGCAAGCGCCTGCGCCTGCGGCGACGGCGACCGCCGCGCTGATGGCCTTGCGGATCGGCGTGCTAGCCTTTGCGGTCCGATGGCCGCGCCGCCCGCCGAATCCGCCACATCCGACCGCAGCCCGCTCACGCCGAGCGTGTTGACCCGGCTGGTGCGCGATCTGCTCGACGACGCGCTGCCGCTGCTGTGGATCGAAGGCGAGCTGTCCAACCTCGCCCGCCCGGCCTCCGGGCATCTGTATTTCACCCTCAAGGATGCCCGCGCGCAGGTGCGTTGCGCGATGTTCCGGCCGCGCGCGCAGCTGCTGCGCTTCCGCCCCGCCGACGGCCAGCACGTGCTGCTGCGGGCACGGGTGACCCTGTATGAGCCGCGCGGCGAGTTCCAACTGGTCGTCGAGCACCTGCAGGACGCCGGCGCCGGGTGCGCTGCAGCGCGCATACGAGGAGCTGCGCGCCAGACTCGCCGCCGAGGGCCTGTTCGACACGGCGCGCAAACGGCCGCTGCCGATGCTGCCGCGGCGCATCGGCGTGATCACCTCGGCCAGCGGTGCGGCCGTGCGCGACGTGCTGAGCGTGCTCGCGCGCCGCTTCCCGCTGGTCGAGGCCGAACTGCTGCCGGTGCCGGTGCAGGGCCGGGAGGCGCCGCGCGGCGATCGCGGCGATGCTGGCGCGCGCCGCCACCAGCGGCCGCTACGACGTGCTGCTGCTGACCCGCGGCGGCGGCGCGCTCGAGGACCTGTGGGCATTCAACGACGAGAGCGTGGCGCGCGCCATCGCCGCCAGCGCGGTCCCGGTGCTCTCGGCGATCGGCCACGAGACCGACTTCACCATCGCCGACTTCGTCGCCGACCTGCGCGCGCCGACGCCGTCCGCCGCCGCCGAGCTGCTGGTGCCCGATGCACAGGAACTGGCGGTGCGGCTGGCGGCCCTGCGCCAGCGCTCGGCACGCGCGCTGCGGCGACGCCTCGACGCGATCGCGCAGGGCCTGGATCAGCGCCAGGCGCGCCTGCAGACACAGCGTCCGCAGGCGCGCCTGGCGCTGCTGCCGCGCGCCTGGTCATGCTGACGGCGCGGCTGCGCAGCGCACCGGCAACACGCCTGGCCGCTGCGCGCGCACGCCTGGATATTCTTGCAGTGCGGCTGCAATCGCATGATCCACGCCGCGCGCTGGCGGAAGCGCGGCGCCGGCTGGCGGCGGCACGGGAGCGACTTGTGGCGTCGCTCGGCACGCTGGTGCCACGTCGCCGGCAGTCGCTGCTGGCGCTGGCGCGGGCGCTGCAGACGGTCAGCCCGCTGGCCACGCTGGAGCGCGGCTACGCGATCCTGCTCGACGCCGAGGGCCGCGTGCTGCGACGGGCGGCGGAGGCCCGTGCCGGCGACCGTCTGCAGGCCCGCCTGGCCGATGGCAGCCTGCGGCTGCGCGTGGCGGCCGACGAGGTCTGAAGGGCACACTCGCCGTGTCGAGCACCCTCGCCGCCCCCGCCCGCTTCGAACAGCGCGTGCGCCACAGCCGTTTCCTGGCCCTGGCCTCACCCGTGGACGACACCGCCGCCGCAACCGCCTGGATCGCCGCCCGCGCCGATGCCGAGGCCAGCCACAACGGCTGGGCGTATCGCGTCGGCGACGCCTGCCGCTTCAGCGATGACGGCGAACCGGCGGGCACGGCGGGGCGTCCGATCCTGCAAGCGATCGACGGCCAGGGGCTGGATCACGTCGCGGTGCTGGTGTCGCGCTGGTTCGGTGGCGTCAAGCTCGGCACCGGCGGCCTGGTGCGCGCCTATGGCGGCACCGCGGCGGAATGCCTGCGCACGGCACCACGGCAGCCGCTGCGAGTGCTGGTTTCGGCCACCGTGCAGGCCACCCCGGCCGCCCTGGCGCGACTGCGCGGGCGCCTGCCGCGGTTCGAGGCCATGCTCGACCCTGCCACCATCGGCGACACCGCGCTGGCCCTGCGCCTGCCCGCCGAGCAGCTGCCCGCGCTGGAGCGCTGGCTGGCCGACCAGACCCGTGGCCAGGGGCGCTGCACAACCAACCGGGACCGCGATCGTTGAGTGTGTGAGCCCCCGGTCGCCACACGGCAACAGGTCGCCCTCTACAATCGCGACTCCCTGCCGACCTGCGCCAACCCATGACGACCGATGCCCCGCGACCACGCGGCCGCAACCTGCGCGCGCTGACCAGCCTGTGGCCCTATGTGCGGCCGTATCGCGCGCTGGCGCTGGGCTGGGTGGCGTTTCTGGCGCTGTCCTCGAGCTCCACGCTGGCGCTGCCCTACGGCGTGCGGCTGATGATCGACCACGGCTTCAGCCGCAACGATCCGGCCGCGCTCAACCGCAGTTTCCTGCTGCTGTTCGCGATCGCCCTGGTGCTGGCGCTGGCGACCGCGGGCCGCTATTTCTGCATCTCGCTGCTGGGCGAACGCGCGATCACCGCGCTGCGTGGCCGACTGTATGCGCACCTGATCGGCCAGGACGTGGCCTTTTTCGAGCGCCTGCGCGTCGGCGAGGTGATCTCGCGCCTCGGCACCGACACCCAGGTGGTGCAGGACATGCTCGGCTCGGGCGTCTCGGTGGCGCTGCGCAGCACGGTGACCCTGATCGGCGCGGCCGCGCTGATGGCGTGGACCCAGCCACGCCTGGCCGGCATGACCGCGCTGGTGATCCCCGGCGTGATCCTGCCGATCCTGCTGTTCGGGCGGCGCGTGCAGAAGCTCTCGCGCAGCAACCAGGACCGCATCGCCGACACCGCGGCGATCGCCAACGAGACGCTCAATGCCGCCAGCACAGTCAAGGCCTACGCACGCGAGGGAGTCGAGGTCGGCCGCTATCGCGGCGCGCTGGCGCAGGCGCTGCGCATGGCGCAGCGACGCATCGGCACGCGCGCCGGCCTGACCGCGACCGTCATCGTGCTGGTGTTCGGCGCGGTGACGCTGGTGCTGTGGACCGGCGCGCGCGAGGTCGTTGCAGGCCAGCTGAGCCCCGGCGTGCTCGGCCAGTTCGTGCTGTATGCGGTGTTCGCCGCGGGCGCCATCGGCGCGCTGGCCGAAACCTGGGGCGAGGTTCAGCGTGCCGCCGGCGCGATGGAACGCATCGATGAACTGCTCGCCGAACAGCCGCAGCTGGTCGCGCCCGCGCATCCACGCACGCTGCCGCAGCCGATGCGTGGCGAAATAGCGTTCGAACAGGTGGGATTCCACTACCCGACGCGTCCCGATACCCAGGCCCTGGCGGACTTCAGCCTGCACGTGCGTCCGGGCGAGACGGTCGCGCTGGTCGGCCCCTCGGGCGCCGGCAAGACGACCGTGCTGCAGCTGCTGTTGCGCTTCTACGACCCGCAGCAGGGACGCATCACGCTCGATGGCGTGGATCTGCGTGAGCTGGACCCCGGAGTGCTGCGCCGCGCGCTGGCGCTGGTGCCGCAGGAGCCGGTGATCTTCCATGCCAGCGCGGCCGACAACATCCGCTTCGGCCGTGCCGAAGCCGACGATGCGGCCGTCATCGCCGCCGCGCAGGCCGCCGAGGCCGATGGGTTCATCCGCGCGCTGCCCGAGGCCTATGCGATGCCGCTGGGCGAGCGCGGCGTGCGTCTGTCCGGCGGCCAAAAGCAGCGCATCGCAATCGCCCGCGCCCTGCTCAAGCACGCCCCGGTACTGCTTCTGGACGAGGCCACCGCCAGTCTCGACGCGCAATCCGAGGCGGCCATCCAGAAAGCACTGGCGCGCCTGCATCACGGCCAGACCACGCTGGTGATCGCGCACCGCCTGGCCACCGTGCAGCGCGCCGACCGCATCGTGGTGATGGACGCTGGCCGCATCGTCGCCGAGGGCACGCACGAGCAGCTGCTCGCAACAGGCGGGCTGTATGCCGATCTCGCCCGGTTGCAGTTTCTCAGCTGATTCCCGCGGCCTTGCGCCATCGATGAAAAAACCCCGCGCGCCGCGCACGGGGTACCGTCATCCGGTCAGGAGACAATCGATCAGGTTGCGATCTGCACGCCCGAAGCCTGGGCGCCCTTGGGGCCCTGCACGACCTCGAAACTCACCCGCTGCCCCTGTTGCAGGGAGCGGAAACCCTCGGCATTGATCGCCGAGTAATGCACGAACACGTCCTCACTGCCGTCTTCGGGCGCGATGAAGCCGAAGCCCTTGGCGTCGTTGAACCACTTAACGGTACCGAGCAACATTGCCTTCACCCCTTGCGATGGAAGAAGTGCAGGTCCGGCAAAGGTGTCGGGCTGTCCCCCGCGCGACGCCCCGGATCCCCGCACGGCGCGGAGTATCGTCACGATGGCGGCAAATCCGCAAGCGCACCCCGCTGACCGCCGCAGACTGCGGCGGGTCGATCGCGACCGATGATCCCGGACCGGAAGCGGCCGGCCGGTCCGGACCGGGTTCAGACCATGGCCAACAGCGCGGCCAGCAGGGCCGGGATGCCGGCACTGGCGGCGGCGACGTTTGCCTGCACCTCGTCCATCGTGATCGCGCGCGGCTCGGGATCGCAGCCGGCCGCCCAGTTGGCGACCACCGCCAGGCAGGCGTAGTCCAGATCCAGCTCGCGCGCCAGCGCGGCCTCAGGCATGCCGGTCATGCCGACCAGATCGCAGCCGTCGCGGCGCAGGCGCGCGATCTCGGCGATGGTCTCCAGCCGCGGCCCCTGGGTGGCGCCGTAGCAGCCGCCGTCGATCAGGGCGACCCCGGCACGGCGGGCGGCCTGCAGCACGTCGCGGCGCAGGTCCGCCCCGTAGGGCTCCCCGAAGTCGATATGCGTCACCGCGGCGCCGTCGGCGTCGCTGTAGCTTGCGGCGCGGCCCCAGGTGTAGTCGATCAGCTGGTCCGGCAGCGCCAGCGCGCGCGGCGCCAGGTCGGCGCGGATGCCGCCGACCGCGTTGACGGCGAGCACGCGGCGCGCGCCCAGCGCATGCAACGCCCACAGGTTGGCGCGGTAGTTGATCCGATGCGGGGCGAGCTGATGCCCCTCGCCGTGGCGGGCGAGGAAGGCGACGGTGCGCCCCCGGAACCGTCCCAGCACCAGTGGCGCCGAGGGCGCTCCCCACGGCGTATCCAGCACGCGCCGATCGATCACCTCGAGTGCCGGCAAGGCGTACAGGCCGGTGCCGCCGATCAGGGCCAGCGCAATGGACTCGCTCATGCACCCTCCGGCAGGGCGTAGATGGCCGGCAGGTTGCGGCCCTGTTCGTGGTAGTCCATGCCGTAGCCAAACACGTAGCGATCGGGAACCTCGACGCCGTTGAAGTCGGCGGCGAGTCCCGGCACGCAGCGGTCATGGCGCTTGACGCACAACGCCGCGATCAGCACGCGGCCGGCGCCGGCGGCACGGCAGGCGTCGCGCACCGCGGCCAGGGTGTGGCCCTCGTCGAGGATGTCATCGACGAGCAGCACCGTGCGCCCGCGCAGGTCAGCGACCGGCCGGCGCAGCCAGTGCAGGTCGCCGCCGCGGGTGGCGCCGCGATAACGCGTGGCGTGCACGTAGTCGAATTCGAGATCGGTGCGAATGGCCAGCGCCAGCTGCACCGGCGAACATCAGCGCACCGTTCATCACGGTGAGGAATACCGCGCGCTCGCCGGCCAGCAGCGCGTCGAGTTCGCGGCCCATGCGCGCGATCGCGACCTCGATCGCGGCACGGTCGTGCACGAGTTCGGCCTCGGCCAGGGCATCGGCCAGCGTCGCGGGCAGGCTCATGCGCAATCCCCGTCCACCGCGGGCAGGTCCTGCAGACGGCGCGATGAAAGCCGCGCGCTGCGGATTGTCGTCGAGGCTGGCCCAGCTGCCCGCCGCCGCGCCGCGCAGGCTGGCCAGGCGCACCGGATCGCAGGGTGTGCGACCGCGCACGCGCGGCCATCGCCTCGTCGACCAATGCCGGCGCGCACACCAGCACCAGATCGCAGCCGGCATCGAGATGCGCCTGAATGCGCGCACCGATGCCGCCCGCCGACTGCGCGGCGGCCATGCCGATATCGTCGCTGAAGACGACGCCGTTGAAGCCCAGCTCGCCGCGCAGGATGTCCTCGATCCACACCCGCGAGTAGCCGGCCGGCTGCGGATCGACCGCCGGGTAGGTCACGTGCGCCATCATCACCGCCTCGGCGCCGCGCCTCGAATGCGGTCGCGAACGGCAGCAGGTCGTCGCGGCGGCAATCCGCTCCAGCGCGCGCGGATCGATGGCGGCGGCGACATGCGTGTCCTCGGCGCACCGAGCCGTGACCGGGGAAATGCTTGAGCCGTCGCCGCCATGCCGGCCAGGTGCATGCCGCGCACGTAGGCCTGCGCCAGCTCGGCGCAGGCATCGCGGGTCGGCGTGGAAGGCGCGCACGCCGATCGCCGCGATTGCCGCGCGCGAGGTCGGCGACCGGCGCGAAGCTGAAAGTCCACACCGCAGGCACGCATCTCGCTGGCCATCACCCAGGCGTGTTCCTCGGCGCGCGCGATCGCGGCGACGGGATCGCGGTCGTACAGCGCGCCGATGCGCGCCAGCGCCGGCAAGCGGGTGAAGCCCTCGCGGAAGCGCTGCACCGGGCCGCCCTCCTGGTCGACGCTGACCAGGAATTCGTCGCCGCGCAGCGCGCGCATCGCATCGATCAGCGTCAGTCACCTGGCGCGCGATCGCGAAAATTGCGGGCGAACAGGATCACGCCGCTGATCTCCTCTGCCGCCAGCAGAGCGCGTTCACGCGTGCCCAGCTCCATGCCGTCGAAACCGACCACCAGCATCAGGTCTGCTCCTGCCTCTGCGCGAGGCTCCATGTCGAGTAAGGATATTCCGATCAGATGCACGTTTAGATAACGCTCGTCACGACTGACCTCGCGGCCCAGCCAGACGGGCCGCGGAAACGCAGCATCCACGGCCGGCAGCTCGATCTCGGCGACGACCAGCCCGGCGTTGGCGCCGAGAAACTCGTCCACCTCGAACACGAAGCCGTCGACCGGCACGTCATGGCGGATCTTCTCGACGATCGGACCGCACAATCGCGTGAGCATCCGCTCGGCGTCCGCGCGCGGGATCGGATACTCGTACTCCTCGCGTTCGATCGTCGAGCGCGCGGACTTGATGTTGAGCCAGGCGTCGGCATCGGCGACGCGCACGCGCACCGAGGCGCGCGCCGCGCCCATCGCATGCGCGGCAGTGCCGACCAGATAGCCTTGAGCCAGGCGACGGCTGCGCACGGCCCCGGCGCGCCAGCGAGCGTCGCGCAACAGGAACTTGCGCTCGATCTCGATGGCCATCAGTCGCTCAGCCGACGCGTGACCGCGGTCATGGCCGCTCGAACAGCGCGATCGATTCGACATGCGCGGTATGCGGGAACATGTCCATCACGCCGGCCGCGCTCAGCGTGAATCCGTGCTCGTGCCAGGATGCCGGCATCGCGCGCCAGCGAGCCGGGGTGGCAGGAAACGTATACGACGCGTCGCGTCAATGCCTGTGGCAGATACTCCAGCACCTTGCTCGCGCGCCGGCGCGCGGCGGATCGAGCAGGATCGTGTCCCACGGTTCGGCGCGCCCACGCCGCGTCGCGCTGGTCGTCGAACAGGTCGGCAACCTGGAAGCGCGCATTGTCGATCCGTTGCGCGTGGCGTTGTCGGCAGCCCGCTGCACCAGACCCGTGTCGCCCTCGACGCCGGTGACCTCGGCCACCCGGCGCGCGATCGGCAGGGTGAAGTTGCCCAGCCCGGCGAACAGGTCGAGCACGCGCTGATGCGGCTGCGGATCGAGCAGCTCCAGGGCGCGCGCGACCATCGCCCGGTTGATCGCGGCATTGACCTGCACGAAGTCCAGCGGCCGGAATTCCAGCGCGACATCCCAGTCGGGCAGCGCGTAGCTCAGCTCGACGGCGTCGGCCGCCTGCAGCGGATGCACGCTGTCGATGCCGCCGGGCTGCAGCTAGATCGCCAAGCCACGCTCGCGCGCAAACGCGGCAAGACGCGCGCCGATCCGCGGTCGGACAGCGGCTGCAGGTGACGCAACACCAGCACCAGCGCGGTGTCACCGGCGGCGAACTCGATCTGCGGAATGCTGCGCGCGGCATCCAGCGTGCCCAGCAGTTCGCCCAGCGCGCCCAGCTTCGGCCCCAGCGCCGGATCCAGCACCTCGCAACGGTGCATGTCGGCGACGAACTGCGGATTGGTCTCGCGAAAGCCCACCACCACGCGACCCTTCTTCTCGACCCAGCGCACCGACAACCGGCCCTTGCGCCGGTAACCCCACGGTTCGGCACTGAGCGGCGGCAGCCAGCGCTGCGGCTGCAGCCTGCCGATGCGTTCGAAATTGTCCGCCAGCACACGCTGCTTGGCGGCGATCTGTGCCGCCGGTGCCAGATGCTGCAGGCTGCAGCCGGCGCAGACGTCATAATGCGCGCAGCGCGGGGCGACGCGATCCGGTGCCGCGTCCAGCAACTCGACCACGGCCGCCTCGTCGTAATGCCGGTGCCGGCGGGTAATGCGCACGCGCACGCGCTCGCCGGGCAGCGCGCCGGCGACGAACAACGCCTTGCCGCCGAGGCGGGCGACACCGCGGCCGTCATGGCTGAGATCGGCGATGGAGACTTCGGTCGCGGTCATGCGCTGAAGCGAAGCCCGGGCTTGCGGCCCGGGCTGGCAGGAATCGACGGGGTCGCGCGCTACTTCTTCTTCCACGCGCCGGAACTGTCCTGATAATACCAGCCGGGTCGCGCTTCCTGGATCCAGGTTTGCGCGAACACGGCACGGATGCGCGCCTCCCACTCCGGATGACCGTTGGCATTCGCGATCGCGGCGTACAGCCGCGCCCGCTGGTCGTTGGCGCTGGCGACGATCTGGTTGACCTGCGGACGCTGCGCCAGCGGCACCGCGGCGAGATCACGCACGCCGATATTGCCGTTGGCGGTGAACCCGACCGCACCCGACGTCAGCAGCGGCTCGACCTGACTCTCGAATCCGCTGTGCATGCTGGCACGGATGGACTGGATCTCGGGCGTGCTGATGTCCATGTCGGGCGTGGCGGCCTGTGCGGCGGGGATCAGCAGGTCGAGCACGGCGGCCATGCCGCCACCGGACTTGGCGGGAGCCGCGCTGGCAGCAGGCGCAGGCGCCGGCGCCGAAGCGGACGGGGCCGGCCCGATCACGTCCTGAACGATCTGCTGCGCCGCCTTCTGCGCCGCCGCAGCGGGGAAATAGACATTGATGGTGACGCAGCCCGTCACCAACACGGCGAGCAGCGCGGTGAGCACGAGCGAAGCGCGGATACGCATGCGGTTCTCCTTGTGAAATGACGGACTCAGCGGATCACCGGGGCCTGACCCGACGTGGCGGCCTTCAGCCGTGACAACAGCGTCGGCCAGTCCACGCGCGTCTGGTGACCGATCACCTTGATGTAAGGCAGTCCGCCGCCTTCGACAATGGTGTAGCCGCCACCGTCGGCCGATGCGATGCCGCCCATCGTACAGACGTTGCCGACCAGCGTGCAGCTGAGACCGATGCGACTGTAGGGGAAGCTGCTGAAGATGCCGAGCACGGCGGCCTGCAGTCCACCGGCCAGACCGCCGCCGCCGACTTCGGTCAGGTTCTTGACCGCGCGCTGGCTGATGCGGCCGCCATGATCGGCGTGCAAGGTCGCGTCGAACGCCACCGGCTTCCAGGCGACCATGCGCAGACCGTCAATGGAGCCATCCAGGGGACCGGTGATCCGGCCGAAATCGAACACGCCGGTCAACGGCGCCAGATCGATGCCCTTCAGGCTGAGATCGGCGGCCAGTTCGGGCGCGGGTCCGAACGGATGCGCCAACGCCAGTCGGGTGACATCGACGAAGCCGCCGAACACGTTGAGAGTGAGCCCGCCGTCAAGCGCGATGCGGCCCTGGCCGACGCGCAGGTCGGGCAGCGCGCCGCCCAGCGTGCCGCGAAACGCCGGCCACCCCAGTGCGCCCGAGAGTTGGCCAAGATCGACCCCGGCGAGCGCCAGCGACGCCACCAGCCTGGCGCCCTTGCCGGCACCCGGATACAGCGCCAGATGCTGCAGCAGCAGATTGCCACCCAGCAACGGGATCGACGCCGGCGCGCTCAGCGCCAGGGCCGCGCCGTCGGCACGCCAGCGCAGCGTCGCCGCGCCCAGCGGCACCCGGTACAGGCTGGCGGCGCTCCACATCAGCGTGGTCGCAGGCGCCGCAGCACCTTTCCGCCAGTCAACGCCTCCGTTCAGGCCGGCGACCGCGAAGCGGTTGCCGCCATCAGCGATGTCGACCCGGTCGAAATTGAGCTGCAGGCGCGTCAATGCCCCCTGCGCATAGGCGAACTGTCCCTGCACGCGCCCGACCGCCTCCAGCTTGGGATAGCCGATCGCGCCCAGCAGACCCTGGCCATAGCGCTTCAGCGCCTGCGGCAGGCGCGCATCGAAGCGGTCGACACGCAGCGCGGTCAGCGTGCCCGCGGCATTGGTGCTCAGCGCGGCATCCACTTGCAGCCCGTCGACGTCGTCGTAACGCAGCCGCGGCACGCTCAGCGCGCCGTCGGCCGCGCGCGCGCCGCTGAGATGCAGCTCGGCATTGCGGGCCGGCAGGGCGACGTAAAGGCGCCCGGCCAGCAGTTGGCCGCCGCGCAACGTGCCGTCAAAGCTGAAGCGGCTGCCGCTGGCGGCACGCTCGAAACCGATATCGCCGCGCGCGCCGAACTGCTGCGCGGCGGTCGCGCCCTGCGCGGCGGAAAAGCCGAACCCGGCGAGACTGAGGCGCCCCGACACGCGCGTGCGCGCCGGATCAAGATCCACCGCCAGCGTGCCGTCGAGGGTGCCGGCGGTCACGCTGGCGCCTTGCCAGGCCTGCGCCAGCGCGCCCTGCAGCCAGCCCAGCGGCAGCCCGACCATGCGCAGCTCGACATGGGTCGGCGTGTCCAGCGGCACTGCGGCGGCCAGGCGCACGCCACGCTGGTCGATCACGGCCTCGAGCGTGTCCTCGGCCGGATCGAGTAGCAGACCCAGCCGCGCCGCGGCGAGGGCGCCGCCCGGCGCACCGCGGACCTGCAGTGGTCCGTCCAGGTGCCAGCGTCCGTCGGCGCCACGCAGCAGGCTGCCGTCCAGTGCCAGTGCGACATCGCGCCAGCCCAGCGCCGGCACGTCGGCATGCGCAATCGCCAGGTGCAGCGCCAGGGCGCCGGCCGGCGCTGATGCCGGGTCCAGCGTCAGCGTCACCTGCTGCAACACGAAACCGCTGCCGGCGATGCGCGTCGCGCTGGCGCGGAGCGCGGCCTGCGCGGTTCCCGCCACGAGCGCCAGAGCGATCGCGAGCAGCCCGACATGCACCCTTGCGGACGGCCTCATGATTGGGGATTCTGACAGAAGGAACGGCTCCGCCAGGAGAACGGGGCATGAACGACAGTGCTCCCGACACACTCCTGCACGTGCTGCTGGCCGAGGATGATGCGGTCAGCCAGCGCTTTTTCGCCGCGGCGCTCGCCGCCCTCGGCTGCGCCGTGGATGCCTGCGGCCGCGGCGACGAGGCGCTGCAACTGGCACGCACGCGGCCTTACGAACTGCTGCTGCTCGACGTGCGCCTGCCCGGACTCGGCGGCGCCGATCTGCTGGCAGCGCTGCGCGCCGATGCGCAGGCCGTCTCACGCACCAGCGTCGCGCTGGCCAGCAGCGCGGCGCCGGATCTTGCGCAGCGGCGCCGCCTGCTCACGGCCGGTTTCGCCGGCATCGTGCCCAAGCCGGTCACGCTGGCCACACTCGAGGCACTGGTCCAGGCGCAGCGCCTGCGCCTCGGTCATGCCCTGCTCGATGACGCCGCCGCGTTGCACGCACTGGGGCGCAGCCGCGACAGCATGAACGCGCTGCGAGGTCTGCTGGCCGCGGAGCTGACGGAACTGGCCGGCGATCTCGAGTACCGGCTGCATCGAGATCCTGCCAGTTTGGTCGAACCGCTGCACCGCCTGCAGGCGGCATGCGGCTTCTGCGGCGTCCCGACGCTGGCGATCGCCGCCGCGGCGCTGGAGCGCGATCTGCGGCAGCACCATGACGGTGCGACGCCGGCGGCGGCGCGTTTTGGCGCACTGCTCGCTGCCACTCGCAGCGCGCTGGACAATACCGGCAGCGCGGCGGTCAGCGCCCCCTGAGCGCATCGCCCAGCACGCGCCGGCTGCGCAACTCGCCACCGCCCAGCACCGCGCTGATCAGGCTGCGCAACAGCCGCCGCAGCTCGGCTTGTGCCGCCGCGTCGGGCTCGCGGTCGTCCGCCAGTGCCAGCAGCGCGCTGCCGGACACGCGCACGCCGGGCTGGCCGTGCCAGCGCTGCGGACCGTGCTCGGGGACATAGACGTAGACCTGCTCCGGCGTCACCGGCATGCCGTCGTCGGCTTCGCGCCGCAGTTGCGGCGCATAACCGAGGGTGCCCAGCAGGTCGCGTTCGAAGCGCCGCAGCGTCCAGCCCAGGGCAGCGCCGGCGCTCAACCGCACCAAGGCCTCGCCGTAGGCGGCAAACAGCGCCGGGTGCGGATCCTGGCGTTCGCCCAGACGCACCGTCAGCTCGTTGAGGTAGAGGCCGGCGAGCAGGGCGTCGCCAGCCAGCGGCAGCGGTACGCCGACCTCGACCGCGGTCAGGGTACCCAATTCGCCACGCAGCAGGAAATCCAGCGCCAGCAGACGAAACGGTTCCAATGCCGCGCGACCGCCGCCGCGGGATCGCGCGCCGCGTACGCCGCGCGCCACCAGGCCGATGCGGCCGTGATCACGCGTCAGGCATTCCAGCAGCAGCGAGGTCTCGCGCCAGGGGCGCGCGTGCAGGACGTAGGCGGGTTGCTGCTGGGCACGCACGCCGACGCGCGCTAGTCGGTCAGGCCGAGGCGACGCAACGCACTGGTATCGTCCGACCAGCCGGCGCGGACCTTGACCCACAGGCGCAGGTGGACACGGCGCGCGAACAGCCGCTCCATCCCGCGTCGCGCGGCGCTGCCGACGGCTTTCAGCATGGCACCGCCCTCACCGATCACGATCGCCTTCTGGCCCTCGCGTTCGACCCAGATGGCCGCGTGGATCTCGGCCATGCCGTCCTCGCGCTCGACGAACTGCTCGATCTCGACCGTGGTCGCGTAGGGCAGCTCCTGCGCCAGCCGCAGCATCAGCTGCTCGCGCACCAGCTCGGCCGCAAGAAAGCGCTCGCTGCGATCGGTCAGCTCGTCCTCGGCGTACAGCGGTTCGCGCACGGGCAGGCGTTCCAGGATCGCGAGTTCCAGTTCGGCCAGCCCCTCGTTGCGCAGAGCCGAGACATAGAACACGGCGTCAAATGGATGCCGTGCGGTGACCTCGGCGACATACGGCAGCAACGCGCGCTTGTCCTTCTGCCGGTCGATCTTGTTGACCGCCAGCATCCGCGGCCGTGCGTGCTCGGCCAGCGCCGCATGCACGCTGCTGTCCTCGTCGGTCCAGTGACCGGCTTCGACCACCTGGACCACCACGTCGACCTCGGCGATCGCGGCGTGCGCGGCGCGGTTGAGGCTGTGATTGAGCGCGCGTCGCGCACCGCGATGCAAGCCGGGCGTGTCGACGTAGAGGATCTGCCCCGTCGGTCGGGTGGCAATGCCGAGAATGCGGTGCCGCGTGGTCTGCGGCTTGGGGCTGACGATGCTCAGGTGGGCACCGACCAGCGCGTTGAGCAGCGTGGACTTGCCGACGTTGGGACGGCCGACCAGGGCGGCAAAACCGCAGCGCGGGGCGTCGTCGCTCACGCGGCGTCCTGCGCCGCGAGTGCGGCAAGTGCCATCTGGGCGGCGTCCTGCTCGGCGGCGCGACGGCTGCTGCCGCTGCCGGCGAAGCAGGCCGGCAAGGGCGTTTCGATCACGCAGGTCACCGCGAATACGCGCGCATGCTCTTCACCGAGGGCGGCACCCAGCTCATAGCGCGGCAACGGCTGGCCGCGCGCCTGCAGCAGCTCCTGCAGACGCGTCTTGGGGTCCTTGTCCGGCCGCGGCAGCGCCGCGGCGCGCGCCACGAACAGGCCGCGCACGACTCCGCGGCAGGCTTCGAAGCCGCCATCGAGATAGACCGCGGCCAGCAGCGCCTCGAAAGCGTCGGCGAGAATGGAGTCGCGGCGGAAACCGCCGCTCTTCAGCTCACCGGGGCCCAGCCGCAGTCCGCCGCCGATCTCGAGTCCGCGCGCGACATCGGCCAGCGCGACGCCGCTGACCAGCTGCGCGCGCAATCGCGACAATTCGCCCTCGTCGGCGCGCGGATGCAGCTCGAACAGCAGCTCGGCGACGAGCATGTTGAGCAGCGCATCGCCGAGAAACTCCAGGCGCTCGTTGTTTGGCCGACCGGCGCTGCGATGGGTCAGCGCCAGGGTGGCCAGCTGAGGATCGCGAAAGGCGTAGTCGAGTCGCACGCCTCAGCCGCCGGTGGACTGCGCGTTCATCGGCACCGTCTTCTCGAAGTGCAGCAGGAAGTCGATGTTGTAGATGAACGGGATGTCGCGTTCGTACTTGATCGACAGTTGCGGCGTCCCGTTGCCGGTCAGGATGCGGATACGCGCGTTGTTGAGCGTGCTGCTGTCGACGTACTGGAAGTCGCCCTTGAAGGACATGTCGCGCTTGATCTGGTCGAGCGGCTTGTTGACCACACCGGGCTCGGCCGCGACTTCCTTCAGGGTCTTGACCACGCCCATGTACTCGGCATAGGCCGGTACCAGCTTCATCGCCATGAAGGCGAAGAAGCCGAAGATGATCAGGATGAACAGGAACCCCAGCAGGGTGATGCCCGACTGCCTCGTTTTCATGTCGCCCCCTCGTGCCCCGCCGCGCGGGAAGTCAATGGATGATGGTGCCGATGCGCTTGAGATCGATGCCGCGCGACTCGCCTCGCCAGCTGAACCAGATGAAGAACGCGCGCCCGACCAGGTTTTGCTCCGGCACGCAGCCCCAGAAGCGGCTGTCGTAGCTGTTGTCGCGATTGTCGCCCATTGCGAAATAGCAGTGGGGGGGCACCTTCCAGCTGCCCTGCGGCGCGCGGCTGAGGTCGGGCATTTCGATCAGGTCGTTCTGCACACGGCCGAGATTCTCGCGATAGAGCTGCCCGGCGTTGGCCTCGACCAGAGTGCTTTCCTTGCCGCTGCCGTCATCGTAGGGCCCGACCAGCGCGGTCGGAATCAGCTTGCCGTTGATGTAGAGCCTGCTCGTTGCGGACCGATCACGGTATCGCCGGGCAGGCCGATCACGCGCTTGATGTAGTCCTGCTTCGGATCGAGCGGAAAGCGGAACACCACCACGTCGCCGCGCCGGGGTTCGCCGGTATCGAGGATCTTGGTGTTGAAGGCCGGCAGACGCAGGCCATAGGCGAACTTGTTGACCAGGATGAAGTCGCCCACGCGCAGTGTCGGCATCATCGAGCCGGACGGGATGCGGAAGGGCTCGGCGATGAACGAGCGGAAAACCAGCACCGCCAGGATCACCGGAAACAGCGAGCGCGAGTAGTCGACCAGGGTCGGCTCGTGCGGCTTCTCGCCGGCGGCGGCGGCGCGCGCCACCCGCGCCTTGCGGAAGAACAGCGCATCCACCGCCCAGATCACGCCGGTGAACACGGTCAGGGCCAGCAGCACCGCAGCAAAATCGAATTCCATGTTCACTCCCATGCGGCCGCGGCGGGCCGGATCACTTGGCGTCCATCTTCAGCACGGCGAGGAAGGCTTCCTGCGGAATTTCCACGCGGCCGACCTGCTTCATGCGCTTCTTGCCTTCCTTCTGCTTTTCCAGCAGCTTCTTCTTGCGGCTGACGTCGCCACCGTAGCACTTGGCCAGCACGTTCTTGCGCAGTGCCTTGACCGTCGAGCGCGCGATCACCTGCGCGCCGACCGCGGCCTGGATCGCGACGTCGAACATCTGCCGCGGGATCAGGTCCTTCATGCGCTCGACCAGTTCGCGGCCGCGGCGGTCGGCGCGGCGCGATGCATGATCAGGCTGAGCGCGTCGACGCGGTCGCCGTTGATCAGCACGTCGATGCGCACGAACGGCCCGGCCTGGAAGCGCTCGAAGTGGTAGTCCATCGAGGCGTAGCCGCGGCTGACCGACTTCAGCCTGTCGAAGAAGTCCAGCACGACCTCGGCCAGCGGCAGCTCGTAGCTGATCTGCACCTGGGTGGCCAGGTAGTGGATCGAACGCTGCACGCCGCGCTTCTCCTCGCACAGCGTGATCACGTTGCCGACGTAGTCCGGCGGCGTGAGGATGGTGGCGACGATGATCGGCTCGCGGATCTCGGCGATGTTCTGTACCGGTGGCAGCTTGGCCGGATTGTCCAGTTTCAGCACGCGGCCATCGGTCAGCAGCACCTCGTAGATCACCGTCGGCGCGGTGGTCACCAGGTTGAGGTCGTACTCGCGCTCCAGGCGCTCCTGCACGATCTCCATGTGCAGCAGGCCGAGGAAGCCGCAGCGGAAGCCGAATCCCATCGCCTCGGAGGATTCCGGCTCGAAGAACAGCGCGGCGTCGTTCAGGCGCAGCTTGTCCAGCGCCTCGCGCAGGGCCGGGTAATCCTCGGCCGCGACCGGGAACAGGCCGGCGAACACGCGCGGCTGCATCTGCTGGAAGCCCGGCAGCGCGTGCGCGGCCGGACTGGCGGCAAGCGTCAGGGTGTCGCCTACCGGCGCGCCGTGCACGTCCTTGATCGAGGCGGTGACCCAGCCCACCTCGCCCGCGCCGAGCCGGTCCTTGACCTTGCGCTTGGGCGTGAACACGCCGACCGATTCGACCTCGTGCGCACGCCCGGTGGACATCACCAGCAACTTGTCGCGCGGCTTGATCTCGCCCTGCATCACGCGCACCAGCGAGACGACGCCGAGGTAGTTGTCGAACCAGGAGTCGATGATCAGCGCCTGCAGGCGATCGGTATCGCGCGGGCGCGGCGGCGGGATGCGGGCGACGATCGCCTCCAGCACCTCGATCACGTTCTGTCCGGTCTTGGCGCTGATCGCGATGGCGTCGTCGGCGTCGATGCCGATCACCGCCTCGATCTCGGCCTTGGCGCGCTCGATGTCGGCGGTCGGCAGGTCGATCTTGTTCAGCACCGGCACCACTGTCAGGCCCTGCTCGACCGCGGTGTAGCAGTTGGCAACCGACTGCGCCTCGACGCCCTGCGCGGCGTCGACCACCAGCAGCGCGCCCTCGCAGGCGGCCAGCGAGCGGCTGACCTCGTAGCTGAAGTCGACATGGCCGGGGGTGTCGATGAAGTTGAGCTGTAGGTGCGGCCGTCGCGCGCCGTGTACGGCAGCGACACCGACTGTGCCTTGATCGTGATGCCGCGTTCGCGCTCGATCGGATTCGAGTCCAGCACCTGCGCCTCCATTTCACGCGCCTCGAGACCACCGCAGAGCTGGATGATGCGGTCGGCGAGCGTGGACTTGCCGTGGTCGATGTGGGCGATGATGGAGAAGTTGCGGATGTGATCCATGGCCAACGCGCAGGGGCAACGGCAATGCGCGGTCCGCATGGCCGCGCGCCGCCCGGAGGCGGCGCGAGGCGCGGATTATGGCAGAAGCCGGGGTCCGCCGCGGCCCCGGCCTGCCGCGCTCAACCCTGCTTGGGCACCGGGATGGCGACGAACTGGGTGACGTTGTCACGGCGCACCAGCAGCATCACGTCATCGCCCGGCTTGTAACCCTGCAGGGCCTGGTCGAAGGCCTTGGCGCTGCCGACCGGACGCTGCCCGACCATCAGGATCACGTCGCCTGCATGCAGGCCGGCCTGCATCGCCGCAGGACCCAGCACGCGCGTGATCAGCACGCCCTCGCCGTTCTTCAGGCCGAGCTGGCTGCGCTGCTCCGGGGTGATGTTCTCCACCACCAGGCCGAGGTTGTTGCCGGATTCGGCGCGACGCCTGCACCGCCGCCAGGTCCGCGGCATTGCGCGGAGCGGCCTTGATCCGGACGTCCAGCGTCCGCGACTTGCCGTCACGCAGGACGGTCAGCTTGGCGATGCTGCCGATCGGCGCCAGGCCGACCATCGGCGGCAGGTCCGAGCTGGTGTAGACCGGCTGACCGTTGAAGGCGGTGATCAGGTCACCCACGTGCACGCCGGCCTTTTCCGCCGCGCCGCCGGGCACGAGCTTGGCCACCAGTGCACCGCTCTCGCTGTCGAGCTTGAGGCTCTTGGCCTGGCTCTGGGTCAGCGGCTGCACAAAGACGCCGATGATTCCGTGGCTGACGTAGCCCTTGGTCTTGATCTGCTGGCCACGGCTCATGGCGATGTCGATCGGGATCGCGAAGGACAGGCCCATGTAGCCGCCGCTGTTGCTGAAGATCTGGGAGTTGATGCCGACCACCTGGCCGTGCGGTTCGAACAGCGGCCCGCCGGAATTGCCGCGGTTGATCGGCACGTCGGTCTGGATGAAGGGCACGTAAGTTGATCGTCGCGGCAGGGCTGCGGCCGACCGCGCTGACGATGCCGGCGGTGACGGTATGCGCTCCAGGCCGTAGGGCGAGCCGATCGCCAGCACCCACTGGCCCGACCTTGAGCGTGGTTGGAGTCGCCGATGCTGACCGTGGGCAGGTCTTTGGCGTCGATCTTGAGCACGCGCGATGTCGGTAGGCGGCGTCGGTGCCGACGACCTTGGCCGTGTAGTCGCGGCGATCCGACAGCTTGACCGTGACCTTGCTGGCGCCTTCCGACGACGTGGTTGTTGGTGAGGATGTAGCCGTCGGTGGAGATGATGAAGCCCGAACCCAGCGACATCTCCTCACCGGCGCCGGGCTGCTGGCGCGGCATGGGAATGCCGAAGAAGCGGAAGAAGTCCGGCGGCATGCCCTGCGCGCCGGCCGGCATCGATCCTTCGGGCTGGCTGATCACTGCCTGCACGTTGACGACCGCCGGGCCGTTCTGCTCGACAATGCCGGTGAAGTCCGGCAACGAGGTGGCGGCCGCGGTACCGGCAGCCGCCAGCAGCAGCACGGCCATGGCCGCCAGTCGCTTCCAGGTTTTGCTCATCACGGGATTACCTCCAGCTGGACGGATGGGAGAACGACGCACGCGGCGCCAACGAGGCCTTCGATGCCAGCGCGGGCCGCGAAGTTCAAGTGCCGGTGGGCATCCGTTCAGGCCGGCGGCATCCGCCGGGCGGACAGGCAACGCCGCGGAGCGCGAAGCGGAATCCGCGCGAACGCGCCGCCGGCGGGGGGCCGCCGGGCACCGCCGGCGCGCTCAGCGGCCCGTCGACCGCGCCACGGAGTCGGCGATCCGCTGCACCGTCGGCACCGGCACGTCACCGAGCACGGTGACCCGCTCGCCGTCATGGGTCTCGCTGACAAAACTCAGCGCCCCGCGCACGCCGGTGCCCTGCGGCAACGACACCGGGCCGCGCTGGACATAGACCGACACGCTGGCGACGCCGTCGCTGAGCACCAGATGCTCGCTGCCGGGCGTGCCATCGCCTACGCACACGCGTACATGGAACCCCGGTGGCGCATTGATCACGCGCCACTGCGCGGGTTGCGCGGGCAGGCGCGCCGCGAGCGTCGTCGCGGTCGCCGGCACGGCGTGATCCAGGGCCGCGAGATCGGCCCGCGTGCCCACCCGCAGCGCGACGAAGCGGAATTCCTCCGGCAGCGGACGGCCGTCGAGCGTCAGCTGCACGCGCAGCGGCAATCCGCTGGCGCGATCGAGCCACAGGCGGTAGCCGTAGCGATAGCTGTCGCGCGGCTGGATCCGCAGCAGCGCGGTCGCCCGCGCGGCGATGCGTTCGCCCGTCTGCAAGGTCAGCGTGTAGCTGGGATGCAGCGCGGCCAGCGACACGTCGGGCACCAGCGGCAGCAGCGTATGCAGGCGGCCGGGATCGAGCCGCAACGCCGGCGCGCCGGCCAGCGTCCACTGCACGCGGGTGCCGCTGCGCGTGATCTGCAGCGCGCGGCCGTCGAGGCTGGTCAGCAGATCGCGGTCAGGGCTGCCGGCGCGGTGCTCGATCGCCAGCGTCTGCAGGTCACTGCCCTGGCGCAGCACCAGGGTGCCGCTGTAGTCGAGTCCCACCAGCGACCTGCGCATGCGCTGCCACGCGGCCGTGGCCAGCGGTTGCGCCGCCGCGGCCAGTCCGGGCAGCCCCAGCAGCAGCAGCAGCGCGCCGCGCCGGGCACGCATCAGCGCTGCTCCGCGACGCCTCCGCGCACCGGGGTCGCGTCCCGCGGCGGCGACATCAGCAGCACATAGGGCACCAGGCCACCCGCCGCCGCGTCGCCGGACTGGTAATGACGCAGGGTGTAGGCGTCAAGTTGCGGCGAGTAGGCGGCGGTCTGCACGTCGTCGATGGCCACCGGCGCCTGCGCGAACGCGGCGGCAGGTTGGGCAGCGACGCCGGGATCGTTGAGCCACGCCGGGGCGGGAGTCGGCGCCGCCACTGCCGCCATGTCGGGCTCGGAGCGCGGCAGCGGCTGCACCATCAGCAGCGCGGCCACTGCCACCGCCGCGGCGATGACGCCGCCCGCCGACCAGCGCAGCCAGCGGCCGTGCACCGGCGACGGTCCGCCGATCAGCGCGCGGCTGACGCGCGCGGCAAAGCCCGGGCCGGCCAGGCGCGGCGTGGCGCCCTTGAGGCAATCGCGGGCGGCGTGCATCCGCGTCCAGCAGGCAATGGCTTCGCGATCGTGGCCGAGGCGACGCAGCAGGAAGCTGGCCTGCTCGCGCGACAGCTCGCCATCCATCAGTGCGGAAAGGTGCTCGCGGATCGTCGTGTCGCTCATGGCTGCAACCCTCAACTCTCAACTGTCCGTGATCAGCGGCCGCAGGCTGGTGTCGATCGCCTCTCGGGCGCGGAAGATCCGTGAACGCACGGTGCCGATCGGGCAGTTCATCGCTTCGGCAATTTCCTCGTAACTCAGCCCGTCGACCTCGCGCAGCGTGATCGCGGTGCGCAAATCCTCGGGCAAGGCTTGGACCGTGGAAAACACGGTTTGTTCAATCTCCTGCCGCAACAGTTCGTGCTCCGGAGTATCACCGTCGCGCAGGCCGTTGGCGCTCTCGGCGTAGAGAGCATCCTCGATCGCTACGTCCTCGGTCGGCGGGCGCCGGCCCAGCGAGACCAGATGATTCTTGGCGGTATTGACGGCGATCTTGTACATCCAGGTGTAGAACTGGCTGTCGCCGCGAAACGAACCGATCGCCCGGTAGGCGCGGATGAACGCCTCCTGGGCGACGTCCTCGCACTCGCTCCAGTCCTGGATGTAGCGGGAGATCAGGCCGATCACCCGATGCTGGTACTTGCGCACCAGCAGGTCGAATGCGCGGCTATCGCCTTTCTGCACCTGCTCGACCAGCGCACGATCGGTTTCTGGCTCGCCCATCCGGGCTGATCTCCCTCGACGGCGACGGATCGCCGGCAGTGTTCTTGCGCAGGACACACCCGGCGGGCGCAGGATCGCCACACGCCCCGGTGCGTGTCCTTCTAGAGTACCCGAAGCGACGTGCCGGCGAGCCGCTGCTGGCCGCGTGCACGCGCCCTGAGGCGTCCCGAAGCGACGACGTGAATCGCGGCGCGGACTCAGATCCCCGGCTCGGAAGACCCGGGGTGCAACTGCACACGTGCCGCCAGCAGGCGCTCGAACGCCTCGTGCGCCAGCGGCCGGCAGAACAGATAACCCTGCAGCTCCTCGCAACCGAGCATGCGCAGGAACTCGAACTGCTGCTCGGTTTCCACGCCCTCGGCGACCACCGCCCGGCCCAGGCTGTGTGCCATCGACACGGTGGCGCGCACGATCGCCTCGTCATCCGGATCGATACCGATGTGGCGCACGAAACTCTGGTCGATCTTGATGCGATCGGCGGGAAACCGGCGCAGGTAGTCGAGTGACGCCTGACCGGTGCCGAAGTCGTCGATGGCGATGCGGCAGCCCAGCGCGCGCAGCGCCCGCAACGCTTCCGGAAGCCCGCCGGCGGACTTCAGACTGACGCTCTCGGTGACCTCGAGTTCGAGCTGGCCCGGGTCGATGCCGCTCTCGGCCAGGACCGCGCGCACCGTTTCCACCAGCCCGGGGTGGCGCAGCTGCAGCGCCGAGAGATTGACGCCCACCCGCAGGCCGAGGCCGAAACGGTGCTGCCAACGCACCGCATCGGCACAGGCGGTGCGCAGAACCCACTCGCCGATCGGCAGGATCAGGCCGGTCTCCTCGGCCAGCGGAATGAAGAACGCCGGACTGATCATGCCGAGATCGGGATGCTCCCAGCGGATCAACGCCTCCATGCCCACGATGTCCTCGCTGGCGGCATCCACCTGCGGCTGATAGTGCAGGCGCAGCTCGCCGTTGCGCTCGGCCTGGCGCAGCCGCCCCTCCAGAGCCACGCGCTGGCGGTGCGCCTCCTGCGGCATCGCCACGTAAGCCTGCCAGGTATTGCGGCCCAGGCCCTTGGCGCTGTACATCGCCATGTCGGCGTGCTGCAGCAGCTGCTCGGCGTTGGCGGCGTCGTCAGGATAGACGCTGAGTCCGATCGACGCGGTGACGGCAATCTCGCTGCCATCGGGCAGGGCCAGCGGCGCTTCCATCAGCCGCACGATCTTGTCGGCGATGCGATGCACGTCGTCGCGCTGCACGATCTGGCGCAGGATCACGGTGAACTCGTCGCCGGCATAGCGGGCAACGGTGTCGTAGGCGCGCACGCTGGCGCGCAGGCGCCGTCCGGCGGCCTGCAGCACCTGGTCGCCGGTGGCGTGCCCCAGCGCATCATTGATGCTCTTGAAACGATCGAGATCGACGAACAGCACGGCGAAGCTCTCGCCGCTGCGTTCCGCCTCCAGCAGCACGTTCTGCAACCGGTCGTTGAACAACAGCCGGTTGGGCAGACCGGTGAGGGCGTCCTCGAGACCGCGCGCGCGACCCTGCTCGCGGGCGCGGCGCAGGGCCAGTTCGGCCGCGAAGCGGCCCGCCGCCACCCGCAGGGTGTCGGCCAGCAGCAGATCGGAGCCGCGCGGCGCACGCGCGCAGGCCAGCAAGGCGCCGAGCACGTTGCCGTGCGGATCGGTCAGCGGCAGGCAGGCGCAAACCGATGCCGCGATCGCGGCAAGAAAGCCGTCGGCCGCGGCCAGCCGGCGCGCGCCGTCGAGATGCATCACCTCCTCGCCAGCCAGCGCCAACGCCAGCGTCGGCTGCTGGACCGGATCGGGCGCATCGGCCGGCGCCGGCACACGCTGCACGATGGCCAGCGGCAACGCCGCGCCATCGGCAGCGGCGGCATAAACCGCCAGAAAGTCCAGATCGAGTGCATCGGCCAGCAAGTGCGCCGCGTCCTCCAGCGCGGCATCGCCGCGGCCGGCCGCGTTCACCCGTGCCAGCAGCGCCAGCGCATCGCGGGCACGGCGCTGATCGTCGAGCGCGCGGATGCGGCTGCAGTGCACCGGCACGCCGTCGCGCAGCGCCAGCCGCAGGCTGATCTCGACGGGATCGCTGCGGCCATCCCGGCGCGGCCGTTCGCAGCGGAATTGCACCGCACCCTCCAGCTGCAGCTGGCGCCGCAGCGCCTGCTGGCGCTCGGCATCCGCGCACAGGGTGATCGGATCCAGGTCGGCGTCCGCGCCATGCCGCGGCGGTCAAGCCGCTGGCGCGTGCGAACGCGTCATTGCAGGCGAGAACGCGGTCATCGCTGTCGCTGACCAGCAGCTCGTCGCTGCTGGTATCGAAAAACAGCCGCAGCGCATCGTCCGCCTCGCCGCCGACGGCGGCGGCCGCGGGGCGCCGGCCCAGCGCGGTGTTGACGCGTGCGCAGACTTCGCCGGCGGCGAACGGCGCCGCCAGCCAGTCGCTGACGCCCGGCACGGCGCGGTGAAAACCCCAGACCCGCTGCGCGGATTCGCCGGCCAGCAGCCCGAGCACGGCCGGACCCCGGCGTTCGGCGAGCTGGGCACAGAACGACACGGCCTCGCCGGCCTCGCCGTTGAATTCGAGCAGCACCAGATCCAGCACGGGAACCTGCGCCAGCAGGGCCCGCGCCTGCGCCACGTCACGCGCGGTATACAGGGTTTCGAAACCGGCCTGTTCCAGCGCATCGTAAAGGACGCGTCGCTCGCCGCGGTCTGCGGCCACGATCAGCAGGGCGGGAGCGTCATGGCCGGGCATGCTCAGCGCACCCAGCGACCGCTGCGCAAGCGCAAACGGACCTGTCCGCTCGCGGCCAGACGCAGGCGCAGCGCCTGCTCGGCCAAGGCGGGCGGCAGTGCATCCAGGGGCGCCAGCAGCACCACTCGGCGGGCGTAGCCTGCGCGCTGCCGCAGGATCTGATGCAGCAGTGGCAGCACCGCGGGCAGGTCCTGCAGCGGCAACGGGATCAGATAAATGCCGAAATGCATGCTCTGCAGCACATAGCGCAGGGCATCGCCCAGACGGTACGTCGCCGGCACCCGCACGCCGGCCTCGCGCAGGCTGCACAGGCCTTCTTCGGCATCCCACAGATACAGCGATTGGCCGCCCAGCAGCGCCTGGCGGCGAAACTCGTCGATCAGCGCTGCTGCGTCACCGGTATCCAGCAGGGTCAGCGCCTGCTCGCCGGCAAGCACGCGCGCCAGCAGCTCGGTGGTGGTGGCAACGACCTCGACCTGCAGTTCAGGCATTCCCCGGCGCTCGCGCGGCCTTGCTCGCAGCCGCTGGTTGTCGTGTGATCATTACTCTGACGCAAACACGGAGCGACCGCATCATGTTCGAGGGTCTGCGGTTCAGGCACTGGCAGGTGCAGCAGCGCGAAGACGGCATCGTGGTGCTCGCGCTCGATCGCGCGGACAGCAGCGTCAATGCGCTCGCGCGCGCGGTGCTGGACGAGCTCGCCGCGATCGTCGAGCGCCTCGCCATCGAGCCGCCGGCCGGCGTGTTGATCCGTTCGGCCAAGCCGGCCGGCTTCATCGTCGGCGCCGATATCCGCGAGTTCGCCACCTACGAGCGCAACGGCGGCGTGCTGGCGACGATCCGGTACGGCCAGCGCGTGCTCCAGCGCCTGGCCGAGCTGCCCTGTCCCACCGTGGCCGCGATCCACGGCCACTGCATGGGCGGCGGCACCGAACTGGCGCTGGCCTGTCGCCATCGTGTGGCCAGCGACGACGCCAGGACCCGCATCGGCCTGCCCGAGGTGATGCTGGGCATCCACCCCGGCTGGGGTGGTACCGCGCGACTGCCGCGCCTGATCGGCGCCCTGCAGGCGCTGGCGCTGATGCTCACCGGCAAGACGGTTTCAGCGACTGCCGCGCGCGGGCTGGGGCTGGTCGAGCGGGTGGTGCCCGTCGAGAAGCTGCTCGATGCCGCACTGGCCGTGCTGCGGCAGCCGCCGTCGCGTCCGCTGGCGCAGCGGCTGCGCGCGTGGGCCAGCAATACCTGGATCGCGCGGCAGCTGCTCGCGCCACTGTTGCGCAGGCAGACCGCGGCCAAGGTGCGCGCAGCGACATTACCCGGCGCCGTTCGCGCTGATCGATGTCTGGCGGCGCGGCGGCAGCGACATCCAGCGGCGCCTGGAACTCGAGGCGCGCTCGGTGGCGCGGCTGGCCGAGACAGCGACCGCACGCAACCTGATCCGCGTGTTCTTCCTGCAGGAGCGCCTGAAGGGCCTCGGTGCCGGGGTCGAGCACGGCATCCAGCACGTGCATGTCGTCGGCGCCGGCGTGATGGGCGGCGACATCGCGGCATGGTGCGCGCTATCGCGGCTTCGACGTGACCCTGCAGGATCGCGAGCTGAAATTCATCGAGCCGGCCCTGGCGCGCGCCAGGGTGCTGTTCGAGAAGCGCCTGAAAACGCCCGAACGCATCGCCGCGGCCGCGGCGCGACTGAGCGCGGACGTCGAAGGCCGCGGTGCCGTCGATGCCGAACTGGCCATCGAGGCGATCTTCGAGAACCCCGCGGCCAAGGAAGCGCTGTACGCGCAAATCGAACCGAAGCTGCGCGACGGCGGCCTGCTGGCGACCAATACCTCGAGCATCCCGCTCGACGAATTGCGCGCGAAGCTGGCCGCGCCCGGACGTTTCCTCGGCCTGCACTTCTTCAACCCGGTCGCGCAGATGCCGCTGGTCGAACTGGTGCGCCATGATCGGCTCGATGCGTCGGCGGAAAGGCGCGCGCTGGCTTTCGTGCGCGCCATCGACAAGCTGCCGGTGCCGGTCGCCGGCACGCCGGGGTTTCTGGTCAACCGCATCCTGATGCCCTATCTGCTCGAGGCCATGCGCTGTTACGCCGAGGGCGTGCCGGGCCCGGTACTGGACAAGGCCGCGCGCGGCTTCGGGATGCCGATGGGCCCGATCGAGCTGGCCGACACCGTCGGTCTCGACGTCGCCGCATCCGTCGGCAAGGAACTGGGGCCGTTCCTCGGCCTCGAAGTTCCCGCTGGCCTGGAGCCGCTGCTGGCCGCCGGCAAGCGCGGCAAGAAGGACGGCCAGGGTCTCTATGTCTGGCGCGCGGCAAGCCGGTCAAGCCGGCGCCGGATCCGAAATATCGGGCACCCGACGATCTCGAGGACCGCATGATCCTGCCGCTGCTCAACGAGGCCGTCGCCTGCCTCGCCGACGGCGTGGTGGCGGATTCCGACCTGCTCGATGCCGGCGTGATCTTCGGCACCGGCTTCGCGCCGTTCCGCGGCGGCCCGATCGCCCACATCCGCAGCGTCGGCGCGGACACGCTGCGATCACGGCTGGAGCAACTGGCCTCGCGCCATGGTCCGCGCTTCGCGCCCGGGCGCGGCTGGGACAATCCCGCACTGCACGCGAGCGACGGCGACGGCTGACGACGAGCGGAGGCGGCTAGCCGGCACCGGGCGGAAGATCGTCCTCGGCACTGCCCGGCTCGGCCAGCAGCGCCACCGCCGCGGGCGCGAAGACGCGCACCTGCTCGGCCAATGCGCGCGGCACCAGCAGGTAGCGGCCCTCGCACTGGATCACGCCGAGCACGCCGTCGTTCACCTCGCGCAGCTGTTCGGCGCTGACATAGACGCGGCGGATCTTGCCCCCGTATTCGAAATGCCGCACGTGCTCGGCATCCTCGCGGTTGAGCGCGCGGCCGTCGAGCAGCGCGAGCAGTTGCTGCCGCTGCGCCTTGCGCGCCGCCGCCCTGGCGGCAGCCTCGCGTTCGGCGCGCACACGCTCGGCGCGCTCCTGCTCGGCGCGCAGGGCGTAGGCCCTGGCCAGATCGATCTCCGCCGACGCGGCGCGCGCGGCGGTCTTGCGCCGGGGAGAGCCGGATGCCGGTTCGCCTTGCCATGCAGGGCGCTGCTCGCGCGGCTTGTCCTCGCGCGGCCGATCCTCGCGCGGCCGATCCTCACGCGGCTGAGCGCCACGCGATTGTCCTTCCCGCGATGTGCTGTCACGTCGCTTGTCGTCGCGCCGGGTCTGGACCAATCCGCTCTTCAGCAGCTGGTCTCGCAGGGATTCGCTCATGCCCGGCTCTCAGTAATGTGGCGGCGGTGGTTCCAGATGCGCGTCAGCACCCAGCGCAACACGGGCCGCGGCCAGATCGGCGCGCAATTCGCGCACGGTGCGCTCGAGCAGGTCCAGCCGCACGCTGCGCTCGGCGTCGGCACGCAGCAGGCCGCCCACCGCCTCGTCCAGAAAGGTCATGCGCACCTCCAGCTCCGCCAGGCGATCCAGCACGTCCATGATCAGAACCGCGCCAGCGAACGGCCACGACCGATGCCGTAGTAAGCCAGCCCCGCCGCCTCGACCATCGCCGGATCCCAGATATTGCGGCCATCGAAGACCACCGCTGCGCGCAGCTGGGCGCGCATCCACGCGAAGTCGGGGCTGCGAAAGGCCTTCCACTCGGTGACCAGGGCCAGCGCATCGGCACCAGCCAACGCCGCTTGCGGATCGGCGCACAACTCGAGATCGGCGCGCGCGCCATACAGCTGCCGCGCCGCCGTCATCGCCTCGGGATCGAAGGCACGCACGCGCGCGCCGGCTGCCCACAGCTGCTCCAGCAGGCGCTGACTGGGCGCCTCGCGCAGGTCGTCGGTATCGGGCTTGAAGGCCAGCCCCCAGACCGCGATCGTGCAGCCGCGCAGCGCTTCGCCGAAGTGCCGCGTGATCAGCGCGAACAGTTTGCCTTTCTGATCGGCATTGACCGCCTCGACCGCGGCCAGCAGCCGCGCCGGATAGCCGTGCGCGTGCGCGGTGCGCTCCAGCGCCCGCACGTCCTTCGGAAAGCACGAGCCGCCGTAGCCGGCGCCGGGATAGATGAAGTGGTGGCCGATACGCGGATCGGCACCGATCCCCTGGCGCACCAGCTCGATATCGGCGCCTACCTGCTCGGCAATGTTGGCGATCTCGTTCATGAAGCTGATCTTGGTCGCCAGCATGGCGTTGGCGGCGTACTTGGTCAGCTCGGCCGAGCGCGCGTCCATCAGCACGATCCGCTCATGATTGCGGTTGAACGGCGCATAGAGCGCCTTCAGCAACACCGCCGCGCGCGCGCTGTCGCTGCCGACGATGATGCGATCGGGGCGCATGCAGTCGTTGACCGCATCACCCTCCTTCAGGAACTCGGGATTGGAGACGACGTCGAATTCGACGCGCATGCCGCGCGCGGCCAGCTCTTCGTCAATGGCGGCGCGCACCCGATCGGCGGTGCCGACCGGCACCGTCGACTTGTTGACCACCACGGCATACCCGTCGAGATGGCGACCGATGCTGCGCGCCACCGCCAGCACGTGGCTGAGATCCGCGCTGCCGTCCTCGTCCGGCGGCGTGCCGACCGCGATGAAGAGCAACTCGCCGTGACCCACGCCGGCCGCCGCGTCGGTGCCGAAACGCAGCCGTCCGGCGGCACGGTTGCGCGCCACCAGCGGCGCCAGACCCGGTTCGAAGATCGGCGTTTCACCGCGTTCCAGGCGCGCGACCTTGACCGCGTCGACATCGACGCAGAGCACGTCGTTGCCCATCTCGGCGAGACAGGTTCCGGTGACCAGGCCGACGTATCCGGTGCCGAACAGGGTGACACGCATGAACGCTCCGGAATGCGCGGGACAGGGGGGCGAATCCGAATGGCGATTCTAGGCGCGGCCTCGAGCCGCGACCAGCGCGGCCGGTGGCCGTCGCGCAAAAGGAAACGGGGCGCGGATCACTCCACGCCCCGCTGCTGGGGTACGACCGGCCTACTTGCCGGCAGGTGCCGCCGGCGCGACCGGCGTCGGCACCGCCTTCAGCAGGTCGATGTCGAACACCAGGGTCATGTTCGGCGGCAGCGTGTTTGGCGGCGGCGTGGCGCCGTAAGCCAGGTTGCCCGGGATGAACAGCTTGAACTTGCTGCCCACCGGCATCAGCATCACGCCCTCGCGGAAGCCCGGAATGACGTTGCCCAACGGGATCGAGGCCGGACCGCCGTGATCGGCGGAAGCGTCGAACTTCTGCCCGTTGATGAAGGTGCCGGTGTAGTTGACCTGCACCGTGTCATTGGCGGTCGGCTTGGCGCCGGTACCCATCTGCATCACTTCGTACTGCAGACCGTCGGGCAGGGTCTTCACGCCCGGGCGGGTCTTGTTCTTGGCGAGAAATGCCGCGCCATCGGCCTCGTTCTTGGCCGCCATCTTGGCCACTTCGATCTTGTTCTTGGCTTGAAGCTTGACCATGAATGCCTCGCGCACGGTCTTGGCCTCGGCTTCGCTCATCGCCGGCTTCTGGCCCGACAGCACGGTCTGCAGCGCACGCGCCACGATGGCGGGGTCGAGTTCCTCGCGCACGATCGGCGGCAACGAGCTGCCGAGATCCATGCCGACGACGTAGCTGTTCTTGGCCTTCTCGGTGGTCAGCGCCGGCCCGGCCGCGTGCGCGACCGCGGTCAGGCCCAGCGTCGCGGACATGACCGCCGCGAGCAGCGTGGGACGCAGAATCTTCGACATTCGATATTCCTCATGTGGATGGGCGCTCGCGCGACACGCAGTGCGCGAACGCGGACGCCCATTGTGCTGGACCACCTTACGCTTGGCAAACGGCAGCGTGCCGTCGGCAGACCGCCGTGCAGCCGCGATTCATGCGCCCGGCGGCCGTGACCATGGACGATAACGCTTGACGGCTTCGCGCCCCCACCGTAACCTTTCCGGCTTCCAGCGTGGGGGCCATAGCTCAGCTGGGAGAGCGCTACAATGGCATTGTAGAGGTCGCCGGTTCGATCCCGGCTGGCTCCACCACCCTTCAAGTCCCCATCGTCTAGAGGCCTAGGACATCACCCTTTCACGGTGGCGACCGGGGTTCGAATCCCCGTGGGGACGCCACGTGGTCGTCGCGGCGGCAGATGCCGGACGGAGTTGCAAGGCAACACGAGCAGTCGTCAAAACGCGGAGCGGTAGTTCAGCTGGTTAGAATGCTGGCCTGTCACGCCGGAGGTCGCGGGTTCGAGTCCCGTCCGCTCCGCCATCCACCCCGAGCCCGCCGCGAGCGGGCTTGTTCATTTCAGGAACCGGCCGTGACGCCAACGGCTGACACCAGCGTGCCCGCCGAGTGGCCCTGCCCGGCCAGATACTCCAGCCAGCGGCTGAGAAAACTCGCCATGCGCATGCGGTGCTGCAATACCGAGCGCGGCGCGGGAAACGGGCCCAGCACCTGCCACAGCCGGCGTCCGGGATGGCAGTGCAGCACCTCGGCGACGTGCGCGTCGGTGTACATCCGGAGCTGCGCCGAGGGCGCACGCAGGCCGGTGTCGGCGTCGCGCAGATCGTAGGTCAGTTCCAGCTCGATCGTGTAGGGATGCCGCACCTGCACCTCGAGGTGCACGTCGAGGCCGTCGTCGACGTCGGATACGTAACGCCCAACCGCAAGCTGCTGCGGCGCGAACAGCCGCGCCAGGCGGTGGTAGTTCTCCGCGTACAGCCCCATCAGCAGCTCGAAGCGTCCGGGCAGCAGCGCGGCGGCGGTCATGCGATCGGCCAGCATGACCCGAGCTTAGCATCGGCGCGGCCGGCCACTGACCGTCGGCCCGGCGTCGGACGGCGGCTCAGAACAGGTGCCGTTCGATGCCGAGCTGGGCAAAGATCTTGCTTGCGATCTCCTCGATCGAGGTGTGGGTGGTATTGAGGACCGGGATGTTCTCGCGCCGGAACAGCTGGTCGGCCTGCGCCAGTTCCTTGCGACACTGCGCCAGCGTGGCGTAGGTGCTGCCCGGGCGACGCTGCTCGCGGATCTGCGCCAGCCGGCCAGCCTCGATGGTCAGCCCGAACAGGCGTGCGCGATAGGGCCGCAGCCGCGCCGGCAACTCGAGCTTGTCGAGGTCGTCCTCGGTCAGTGGATAATTGCCGGCACTGACGCCGAAGTGCAGCGCCATGTACAGGCAGGTCGGCGTCTTGCCCGAGCGCGACACGCCGACCAGGATCAGATCGGCCTCGGCATAGTTCACGTCCAGCCCGTCGTCGTGGGTCAGGGCGTAGTTGGTGGCGTTGATTCGCGCTTCGTACCTGGCGAAGTCCACCAGCCCGTGCGCGCGATTGACCGCCGGCCGCCGCTTGGAGCCGAGCTCGGCTTCCAGCGGGCCGACGAACGGCGCGAACACGTCCAGCATCAAGGCGCCGCTGCCGGCCAGAATCTCGCTCAGCGCCTGATCGACCGCGGTGTTGATCACCACCGGCCGCTGGCCCGAGCGCGCATACTCGGACTTGATCCGCAACGCGGCGGCCTGCGCCTTGTCGATGCTGTCGACGAAGGGAATGCGGTGGGTGTCGAACTTGATGCCGTCGAACTGGGTCAGGATGCTGTGACCGATCGTCTCGGCGGTGATGCCGGTGGAATCGGAAACGTAGAACACCGTGCGCCGCATGGACACCTCCTGGTGAAGCAGGGAATGACTCGAGCGGTGCCATGCGCGCTTGTCTCGCCCTGCCGCGGGCCGGACAATAGCCTGCTTTCCAGCCCGCCGCGACCGGAGATCCCCTTGAACGACCTGGTGCTTTGGCTGCACGAATTGCGCATGTCCGATCTCGGCCGTGTCGGCGGCAAGAACGCCTCGCTGGGCGAGATGATCGGCCATCTCGCGGGCCTCGGCGTTTCGGTGCCCGGCGGTTTCGCCACCACTGCGCATGCGTTCCAGCAGTTCATCGCCCAGAGCGGCCTGGCCGAGCGCATCCGGCAGCGTCTGATCGCGGTCGACGTCGAGGACGTGGCTGCCTTGACGGCGGCCGGGAAGGAAATCCGCGGCTGGCTCGATCGAAACGCCGCTGTCTGCCCGAACTCGACCGCGCCGTGCGCGAGGCCTATGCGCAGCTGTGCGCTCAGGCTGGCGGCGGCGATGTCGCGGTGGCGGTGCGCTCCTCGGCCACCGCGGAGGACCTGCCGGATGCGTCGTTCGCCGGCCAGCAGGAGACCTTCCTCAACGTCACCGGCGTCGACGACGGTCTGCGCAAGGTCAAGGAAGTCTTCGCCTCGCTGTACAACGATCGCGCGATCGCCTACCGCGTGCACCACGGTTTCGCGCACGAGGAGGTGTTCCTCTCCGCGGGCGTGCAGCTGATGGTGCGCTCGGACGTCGGCGCCTCCGGCGTGCTGTTCACCCTCGACACCGAGTCGGGCTTCCGCGACGTGGTGTTCATCACCGCCAGTTACGGGCTGGGCGAAATGGTGGTGCAGGGCGCGGTCAACCCCGACGAGTTCTACGTCTACAAGCCGACGTTGCGCGCCGGCAAGCCGGCGATCCTGCGCCGGCAGCTCGGATGCCAAGCAGCAGCGAATGGTCTATGCCAGCGAGCCCGGCGAGCGCGTGCGCATCGAGGAGACGCCGGCCGCGTTGCGCAGCCCGTTCTCGCCATCGACGACGCCGATGTCGCAGGAACTGGCGCGCCAGGCGCTGACCATCGAACAGCACTACGGCCGCCCGATGGACATCGAGTGGGCGAAGGACGGCGATCAGCGGCAGGGTCTACATCGTGCAGGCGCGCCCGGAAACCGTGAAGTCGCGCGCACGCGCCACGCAGATCGAGCGCTACACGTTGAAGGCCCGCGGCGAGGTGCTGGCCGAGGGACGCGCCATCGGCCAGAAGATCGGCAGCGGCGTGGCGCGCGTGGTGCGCTCGCTTGCCGACATGAGCCGGGTGCAGCCCGGGCGACGTGCTGGTCGCCGACATGACCGATCCCGACTGGGAGCCGGTGATGAAGCGCGCCGCGGCCATCGTCACCAACCGCGGCGGGCGCACCTGTCACGCCGCGATCATCGCCCGCGAGCTGGGCGTGCCCGCGGTGGTCGGCACCGGCGACGCGCTGGACACGATCCCCGACGGCAGCGAGGTCACCGTATCCTGCGCCGAGGGCGACACCGGCACCATCTACGCGCGGCCTGCTGGCGTTCGAACGCATCGTCGCCGACCTGGCGCAGATGCCGCCGGCGCCGCTGAAGATCATGATGAACGTCGCCAACCCCGAGCGCGCGTTCGACTTCGCGCATGCTGCCCAACGCCGGCGTCGGCCTGGCGCGGCTGGAGATGATCATCGCCAGCCACATCGGCGTGCATCCGAGGGCCCTGCTCGAATACGACCAGCAGGACGCCGCAGACGCAGGCGCGGATCGACGACGCGCATCGCCGGCTACGCCAGTCCGGTCGATTTCTACGTCGACCGCCTGGCCGAAGGCATCGCCACCATCACCGCGGCGTTCGCGCCGACATCCGGTGATCGTGCGCCTGTCGCGACTTCAAGTCCAACGAATACGCCAACCTGATCGGCGGCGCGCGCTACGAGCCGCACGAAGAAAATCCGATGATCGGCTTCCGCGGCGCCAGCCGCTACGTCGATCCGAGCTTCGCCGACGCCTTCGCGCTGGAATGCCGGGCCGTGAAGCAAGGTGCGCGAGACGATGGGCCTCGACCAACGCCTGGGTGATGATTCCCGTTCGTGCGCACGCTGGACGAGGGCCGCAAGGTGATCGAGGTGCTGGCCAAGAACGGCCTCGAGCGCGGCAAGGACGGCCTCAAGATCATCATGATGTGCGAGGTGCCGTCCAACGCCATGCTCGCCGACGAGTTCCTGGATATCTTCGACGGCTTCTCGATCGGCTCCAACGATCTCACCCAGCTGACCCTCGGACTCGACCGCGATTCCGCCATCGTGGCGCCACCTGTTCGACGAGCGCGATCCGGCGGTCAAGAAGCTGCTGGCGATGGCGATCCGCGCCGCGCGCGCCAAGGGCAAGTATGTCGGCATCTGTGGTCAGGGGCCGTCGGATCACCCCGATCTCGCCGACTGGCTGATGGACCAGGGCATCGAGTCGATATCGCTCAATCCCGACACCGTGGTCGATACCTGGCTGCGACTGGCGCGCCGGACGGCCTGAGCGCGCCATCCGCGCCGATGCTTGCGACGGCGGATGGCGCGAGGTATCGCGCTCAGGCGTGATCGCGATAGACGATCAATGCGCCCGCGCCGGGATCGCACACATAGGCCACCGACTTGCCATCGGTCGCGACGCAGTGCGCATGCGCTGCCGTGGGCACGATCGCGACCGGCTTCAGCGTGCCATCCTGGAAGTCGAGCACGCTCATCGTCGCGCTGACCGCGCCGGGCGCATACACGTGATGCAGCGCCGGATTCCAGGCGATGATGTCGACGCCCGCGCCGACCTTGGCACTGGCTTCGATCCTGCCGGAGTGATCGAGATCGAGCGCCACCACCTTGCCCTCCTTGCAGCCGACCAACAGGGTGTGGCCGGCGGCATCCAGCGCCAGGCCGCGACTGCCCTCGCAGCCGTTGGCCCAGCGCGCGGTGACACGGGGATCGCGCAGCGAAATCGTCACCGTGTGGTCCTTCCATTCGTTGCTGTAGGCCTGCCCTCGCGCGGCGTCGATCACCAGTGACTCGGGACCGCCCGGCACGCTGACCGCGCCGACGCGCGTCAGTGCCGGGTGCGCGCCCGCGGTCACCGCGAAGCGCTCGATCTGCTTCAGGTGCGGCTCGCTGACCCATACCTGATGCAGCGGCGCCACGTAGCGCACGTAATCGGGACCGCCGGCGAGCGGCGCGCGCGCGACCACCGCGCCGGTCCCCGGATCGATCGCCACCACCGCCTGCTGCTGATGATCGCTGGCGAACAGCAGACCCTCGCCGTAATCGGCCGAGGTGGTGCCGGCGTCGTGGCCGCTGACCACTCCGCCGACAGGCGCGACATGCGCCAGCACCCGCAGCGAATCATTGGCGGGATCCACCAGCACCAGCGCGCCGCTTTGCGCCGCCGGCACCAGCACGCGCCCGAGCGCGGGTGCATAGCCGAGATCGTCGAAGCCGAGGCCATGCGTGCCGCCGGGAATCCGCAGCAGCGTGGTGCCGGCGCTGGCGGCGGAAGTGATCGTGAGGGCCAGTATGGCGGCGACGAGCAAGAGTGGATGGCGCGACGGCGCGGCAGCATGCGACCTCATGACGGTCCTCCCGGTTATGGATCGTCCGCGCGGCAGGCGCGGGCGGAGCCGTCATTGTGCCCTTCACGGGAGCCTTCGCGATCCACCTCAACGATCGGTAAGCACGGCGTGAGCCGGGACACCGGCACGCCGGACCGACGCCGGCGGCCATCTTCGGCTATCATGGCCGCGTTTGTCGTGGCGCTCCGGTTGCGCCCCTGCTGTCGATTCAGTCTTCTTCCGCAGCAAACCCGGCAGCGCCGTCGGCGCCCGCCCTCCCCCTTCATTTCTGCCTGAACCGGTATCGCGTCCGCGTGGTGAGGCGGCTTCAGGAGTCATGTTGATGCTGTTTTCCGAACTGGGCCTTGCGCCCGAACTGCTGCGTGCCGTCGAGGACGAAGGCTACGTCACGCCCACCCCGATCCAGCAGCAGGCGATTCCGCTGGTGCTGGCCGGCCGCGATCTGCTGGCCGCGGCGCAAACCGGCACCGGCAAGACCGCCGCCTTCGCCCTGCCGATCCTGCAGCGTCTGCTCGGTGCGCCGGCGCTGTCGCCGCGACCGCGCGTGCTGGTACTGGTGCCGACCCGCGAGCTGGCGGCGCAGGTCGCCGAATCGGTCGCGCACCTACGGTCGCCATCTGCGCGTGCGCTGCGCCGTGATCTTCGGCGGCGTCGGCCTCGGCCCGCAGGTCGAGCAGCTGCGCCGCGGCGTCGACATCGTCGTCGCCACGCCCGGCCGCCTGCTCGATCACATGCAGCGACGCAGCGTCGACCTGTCCGGCATCGAGACCCTGGTGCTCGACGAGGCCGACCGCATGCTCGACATGGGCTTCATCCGCGACATCCGCCGCATGCATCGGCGGTGCTGCCGAAGCAGCGCCAGACCCTGCTGTTCTCGGCGACCTTCCGCGATGCCATCCGCACGCTGGTCGCCGGTCTGCTGCAACGATCCGGCACGCGTCGAGGTGGCGCCGCGCAACACCGCCGCCGAGCTCGTCGAGCAGCGTGCGCTATCCGGTCGACAAGGCGCGCAAGGCAGCGCTGCTGGCACATCTGGTATCCAGCGGCGACTGGCGCCAGGTGCTGGTGTTCACCCGCACCAAGCACGGTGCCAACCGCCTGGCCGAGCAGCTCGAGCGCGCCGGCCTGGTCAGCTCGGCGATCCACGGCAACAAGTCGCAAGGCGCACGCACCAAGGCGCTGGCCGATTTCAAGGCCGGCCGCGTGCGCGTGCTGGTCGCCACCGACATCGCCGCGCGCGGGCTGGACATCGACCAGCTGCCGCACGTGATCAACTTCGAGCTGCCCAACGTGCCCGAGGACTACGTGCACCGCATCGGCCGCACCGGCCGCGCCGGCTGCCGCAGGCGAGGCGATCTCGCTGGTCAGCGGCGACGAGCGCGGCCTGCTGCGCGACATCGAGAAGCTGCTCAAGCGCACGCTGCCGTCCAGCGTGGTGCCCGGCTTCGAGCCCGGTACGGCCAGCGCTCAGGAGCGCGCCGAAGTTGCGGCGCCACGACACGCCAAACCGCGATCGCGCGGACCGCAGAAGGCCGCCGCCGATGCGCCGCGCCGCGGTGCCACTCCGGCCAGCGACAACGCACGCACGCCGCAGCACCATGCGCGGCGGCCGCGCAGCCAGAGCGGCAATCGCAACGGCCGGATGCCCAGTCCGCGCTGAGCCGGATCATCGCCCGGGCCGGATCGCATGGTCCGGCCGGGGATGTCGCTCGGCAATCCGCGCGCGCGCCGCGCTCAGCTGGCGTGGGCCAACTGCGCCAGCCGGCGCAGCGCCACCGAGGCGATCGGATAGTCCATGCTCTGGCCGCGGATCTCGGCCAGCATGCCCAGCGTGTATCTGAGCTGCGCGTCATCACGACCCAGCCAGGTCTGCACCGGCGTCGCATCACCCTTGCGCGCCGCTGCGATCACCTGCATCGCCAGCGTCCGGTGCTGCGCGGCCAGTTCGTCGCGCAGCGAACCGCGCGCCTGCGCATGCCAGCGGCTTTCCACCGGAAGCTCCTCGATGCGCTCCCGCAGCCAGTCGAGCTCGAGTGCGGCGCCCATCTGGTAGAACACCGCAGCAACCTCCTCCACGTCATGCTGGCTGCTGCTGGCGACCTCGACCACGTCCAGCGCCATGGCCAGATCCGGCAATCCCGCCAGAGCCTGCGCCAGCGTGGCGGGCAAGCCCTGCGCGACCCAGCGCTCACCAGCCGCGACAAACACGGTTCGCGCGGCCTCCGGCAGGATCCGTGGCAGCGCGGCACGCAGGCGCTGCACGCCGGGCGCGTAGCGCTCGACATGCACGGCGATGTCGAGTCCGGTGCGCCGGCCGGCCGAGCAGCCAGCGGGTCAGTCCACGCAGCAGTTCCCACACCGCCAGCACCGCCTCGATCTGCGCGGCATCGCTGACCTTGCCGTCCAGGGCTTCGATCTCGGCCCACAGCGCGCGGGCGTCCAGCACCTCACGGGCAATGGTGAAGGCCTTGGCCACGGCGGCCGGGCTCTGGCCGGTGTCCTCCTGCATGCGCAGCATGAAGCTGGCGCCCATGCGGTTGACCATGGTGTTGGTCACCGCGGTTGCGATGATCTCGCGCTTCAGCCGGTGGCGTTGCATGTGCCCGGCGTAGGGCTCGTGCAGCGGTTCGGGAAAATAGCGCATCAGCTCCCTGGACAGGTACGGGTCCTCGGGCACATCGGAATCGAGCAGCTGCTGGTAGATCTTGATCTTGTCGTAGGACAGCAGGATCGCCAGCTCGGGTCGCGTCAGGCCCAGTCCGCGCGCCTTGCGCTCGACGAGCTCGGCATCACTGGGCAGGAACTCGATCACGCGATCCAGCACGCCCTCGGCCTCCAGCGTGCGGATCAGGTGCGCCATCGAACCCAGGCGCTTGACCGCCATGCGTTCCATCAGGCTGATCGCCTGGTTCTGGCGATAGTTGTCCCACAGCACCAGCCGCGCCACCTCATCGGTCATCGAGGCCAGCAGGCGATTGCGCTCCTCGAAACTCAGCCCGCCGCGCTGCACGGCGTCGTTGAGCAGGATCTTGATGTTGACCTCGTGGTCGGAGGTGTCGACGCCGGCCGAGTTGTCGATGAAGTCGGTGTTCAGCAGCACGCCGTTGAAGGCGGCCTCGATGCGGCCGCGCTGGGTCAGACCGAGGTTGCCGCCCTCGCCTACGATCCGGCATCGCAGCTCGCTGCCGTTGAGGCGGATGGCGTTGTTGGCGCGGTCGCCGGCGTCGGCGTTGGTTTCGGAGCCGGCCTTGACGTAGGTACCGATGCCGCCGTTCCAGAGAAGATCGACCGGCGCGCGCAGGATCGCGCGCAACAGCTCGGCCGGGCTCATCTGCTCAACCGCTTCCTCGATGCCCAGCGCCGCGCGCACGGCGGGCGAGACCGGGATGCTCTTGGCCGAACGCGGCCAGACGCCGCCGCCCGCGGAAATCGCGTTCCTGTCGTAGTCCTGCCACGACGAGCGCGACAGCTTGAACAGCCGTTCGCGCTCGGCGAACGAAACCGCCGCGTCGGGATCGGGATCGAGAAAGATGTCGCGGTGATCGAACGCGGCGAGCAGGCGCGTGTGGCGCGACAGGAGCATGCCGTTGCCGAACACGTCGCCGGACATGTCCCCGATGCCGACGCAGCTGAAAGCCTCGTTCTGGCAGTCGCGTCCCAGCGCGCGGAAGTGGCGTTTCACCGATTCCCAGCCGCCGCGCGCGGTGATCGCCATGCCCTTGTGGTCGTAGCCGTGGGAGCCGCCCGAAGCGAAGGCATCGCCCAGCCAGTAGTCGTATTCGAGCGCGATGCTGTTGGCGATGTCGGAAAACGTCGCGGTGCCCTTGTCGGCGGCGACCACCAGGTAGGGGTCATCGCCATCTTGACGCACCACGTCGGCCGGCGGCACGACGCGGCCGTCGACGAGGTTGTCGGTGAGATCGAGCAGCCCGTTGATGAACAGGCGGTAGCAGGCGATGCCCTCGGCCAGCTGCGCTTCCCGATCGCCCCCGACCGGCGGGCGCTTGACGAAGAAGCCGCCCTTGGAACCGACCGGCACGATCACCGTGTTCTTGACCATTTGCGCCTTGACCAGGCCCAGCACCTCGGTGCGGAAATCCTCGCGCCGGTCCGACCAACGCAGGCCGCCGCGCGCCACCGGTCCGAAGCGCAGGTGCACGCCCTCGACGCGCGGGCTGTAGACGAAGATTTCGCGATAGGGCCGCGGCTTGGGCAGATCGGGCACTTGCGCGCTGTCGAACTTGCAGGCGATGTAATCGCGCAGGCGACCATCGCGGGTCTGGAAGAAACCGGTGCGCAGGGTGGCGCGTATCACGCCCATGAAGCTGCGCAGGATGCGGTCCTCGTCGAGGCTGGCGACGCCGTCGAACAGCACCTTGAGCGTGGCGATCACCGCCTCGATCTGCGCCGCGCGCGGCGCACCCAGCGCATCCACCAGATCCGCCGCCAGCTGCGGATACGCGCGCGAGACATCGCCCGGCAGCAGCGCGTCGAGCTCGGCGGTCAGGCGCGCGCGTGCGGCCTCCAGCTCGGCCGCGGGCAGCGCCTCGCGACGCGGATCGAACTTGGCCAAAAACAGCTCCACCAGCAGGCCGGCGATCAGCGGATAGCGGTTGAGGGTTTCCTCCATGTACGCCTGCGAGAACGGCACGCCGACCTGCAGCAGGTACTTGCAGTAGCCGCGCAGCAGCGCGACCTGGCGCCAGTCGAGCCGCGCGGTCAGCACCAGCCGGTTGAAGGTGTCGCTCTCGGCCTGGCCGCGATAGACCGCCGCGAAGGCACGCTCGAAGCCGTCGGCCAGCTCGCCGAGCTCGAAGGCCAGCACCGGCGGCGCTTCCAGCTCGAAATCGTGGATGGTCAGCTCGGAGCCCTGCAGTGACAACGGATAGATGTGCTCGGCGAGCATGCGCACACCCATGTTCTCCAGCAACGGCAACGCCAGCGACAGCGCGATCGGTGCACCGAAATGGATCAGCTTGAAGCGCAGACCGCCGCCGCGCGGCGCACGATACAGCGACATGCGCAAATCGTCGGGTCCGGCCAGCGCGGCCAGATGCTCGACGTCGGCGGCCGCGATCTCGGGCGTGACTTCCTCGATGTAGCCGGCCGGCAGCGCCCGCCCGTAGCGCGCGGCCAGACGCAGGCCGCGCTCTTCGCCGAGCCGACGCACCAGGCATTCGCGCAGATCGTCCTGCCAGTTGCGCACCAGCTCGGTCAGGCGCAGCTCGAGCGCGGCCGCATCGACCTGCGGGCGGGCGCCGGCGCGCAGCCGCACGACCACGTGCAGCCGCGCCAGCGCCGATTCGTCCAGCAGCACCGTGGCATCCACCTGCTCGCCATCCAGCGCTCCGCGCAGCATCTGCTCGATCTTCTCGCGCACGCCCGCGGTGAAGCGCTCGCGCGGCAGAAACACCAGACACGAATAGAACCGGCCGAAGCGGTCGGCGCGCACGAACAGCCGCGTGCGGGCCCGTTCGCCCAGCTCGAGGATGCCGGTGGCGATGGCGTACAGCTCGTCCTCGCTGGACTGGAACAACTCGTCGCGCGGCAGGGTCTCGAGAATGTGCCGCAGCGCCTTGCCGGAATGCGAATCGCGGCGCAGCCCCGAGCGCTCCATCACCGCCTCGAACTTCCGCCGCATCAGCGGCACGTCCTGCGGCCGGCGCATGTAGGCGCCGGAGGTGAACAGTCCGAGGAAGCGCTGCTCGGCCGCCGGCTTGCCGGCGGCATCGAACCGCAGCACGCCGATGTAGTCCATGTAGCCGGGGCGGTGCACGGTGGCGCGGGCGTTGGTCTTGGTCAGGATGATCGCGTCGACCGCGCCCGACTGCGGCAGGCTGTTGGCCACCAGCGATTTCAGCGAGCGCGGCGTCAGCCGCCGCTCGGGGTTGCGCAGGATGCCGAGACCGGATCCGGCGCGCGCGTCCAGCACCTCGTCGCCGCCCTTGGCGGCGACCTCGTATTCGCGATAGCCGAGAAAGGTGAAGTGGTCGTCCGCGACCCAGCGCAGGAATTCCTGCGCTTCGACCCGATCCTGCAGCGACAGCGATCCGGTGCGCGCGGGCAGCTCGTCCGCGATCGCCAGCATGCGCGTGCGGATCGCCGGCCAGTCGCTGACCGCCAGGCGTACGTCCTCGAGCGCGCTCTCGATCGCCCTGGTCACGCGCGCGATCTCTGCGGCATCGGCAAGACGATCCACCTCGACATGGGTCAGCGACTCGGGCGTGCCGTCACGCAACGCCAGCAGATTCCCGCTGGCATCACGCCTGCTCGCCAGCACCGGGTGCAACAGGGCATGGATCTCCAGGCCGGCCGCCTGCAGGACCATCCCGACCGAATCGACCAGGAACGGCATGTCGTCGGTGATGATCTGCACCACCGTGTACGGGCTCTCCCAGCCATGCCTGGCACGGACGGGATTGAAGGCGCGCACCGCGGCATGACCGCTGCGGCGCACCCGCAGGAAGTCGAGCAGATCCAGCGTCAACGCGGCCCAGTCGGCGGCATCGCGCAGCGCCAGCTCCTCGGCCGGCGCCCGAGCCAGCAGTGCCGGCACCAGCACCTGCGCCTCGGCGCTGCGGGTGCCGGGCAGGCGGGCGATGACCTCTTCAAGCAGCCGCGAGGCCGGCGTGGATGCCTGAAGCGCGTGGTTCGATGGCATGGGAAGTCCAATTGCGAATGGAGAAATCGGATAAGCATATCGCTTCGGTCACACCCTGATCCACGCCAGCCGGGACCGGGTGCAACCGCTTTCCGTCATGGTTCAGGGGTCCGCGCGACCTTCCGCGTCGACGATCGCAAGCACAAAACGGCGCTGCCGGCCACTGCATCCAGTCGGCCCTCGTCACGCTTGACCATGGCTCGCACAAATAACTAAACTGGGTGGTGCACTTGAACGACGGCAGCATTGCATCCAACGCATCCGCCTCTTTGCGAGGCCTGCGCGGGTTGCCGGCTCATGCCTTGCGGGTCAGCTGCTTGCAGCTGCCGCATTCCCCGCCCGATCGCCGTCCACCTGCCTCAGATCGCCCCCGGAGCCACCCCATGATCCGCCCTTTCCCGCGCCAGCTCCTGCTCGCCGCCGGCATCCTGCTGGTGGCTGCCTGCAGCAAGGCGCCCAGCTTCACGCCGCCGCCACCGGAAGTGGATGTGGTCATCGCGCGCGCCGTGAATCTGCCACTGACGCGTGACCTGGTCGGCCGGCTGACACCGACGCTGACGGCGCAGGTCAATGCGCGCGTCACCGGCAACGTGCTGCAACGCGTGTACACCGAAGGCAGCGACGTCAAGGCCGGCCAAGTACTGTTTCGCATCGATCCGGCACCGCTGCAGGCCGCACTGGACGCGCAACGCGCCGCGCTGGCGCAAGCGCGCGCCACCGCCGCCAACGCCGCGCAGACCGCCAGCCGTTATGCCGATCTGGCCCAGCGCGGCCTGCTCGCGCGCCAGACCTACGACGACGCCGAGGCCACCGCGCGCAGCAGCGCCGCCGCCGTGCGGCAGGCCGCCGCCAACGTCGAAGCTGCTCGGCTCAACCTCTCCTACGCCACGGTGACGTCGCCGATCGCCGGCCGCGCCGGCATCGCCCTGGTCACCGTCGGCGCGCTGGTCAGCGCCTCCGCAGGCACGCCGATGACCACGGTCGAGCGCATCGATCCGATCTACGCCAATTTCAGCGAACCGTATTCCGAGGTCGAGAAGCTGCGCACCGCGCAGGCGGCAGGCCAGCTCAGGCCGACCGCCGGCGGCGCGCCCGCGGTGCAACTGGTGCTGCCCGACGGCAGCCTTTACGCGCACACCGGCTCGCTGGACTTTTCCGACATGGCGGTGGACCCGCAGACCGGCGCCGTGCAGCTGAGGGCGCTGATTCCCAACCCTGACCGCAGCCTGCTGCCGGGGCTGTTCGTCACCGTGCGCCTGCATGTCGGCACCCTCGATCACGTGTTCCTGTTGCCGCAAGCCGCCGTACAGCGCAATGCAACGAGCGCGTTCGTGTTCGTGCTCGGCACCGACGACAAGGTCGTGCAGCAGACGGTGCAGCTCGGCGAAATGCATGGCGCCGACTGGGTCATAACCGGCGGCGTCCGGAATGGCCAGCGGGTCATCGTTTCCGGAATTCAGAAGGTGCATGCGGGCATCACCGCCCGTGCGGTAGCGCCGGCCACCGCTGCGGCTCGCTGAGGAGACCGCGCCATGCCGAAGTTTTTCATCGATCGCCCGGTGTTCGCCTGGGTGATCGCGATCCTGATCTCGCTGGCGGGACTGGTGGCGGTGTTCCGCCTGCCCATTGAGGCCTATCCCGATATCGCCCCGCCCAGCGTGGTGATCTCGGCCAGCTATCCTGGCGCGAGCGCCCAGGTCGTGCAGCAGGCGGTCACCCAGGTGATCGAGCAGCAGCTGACCGGACTCGACCATCTGCTGTATTTCAGTTCCAGCTCCAGCGCCAACGGATCGGCCAACATCACCGTTACCTTCGACAGCGGCACCAACCTCGATATCGCCGCCGTGCAGGTGCAGAACCGGGTCACCGTGGCCGAGCCGCGCCTGCCTCTGGAGGTGCGCAATCTCGGCGTGCAGGTGAACAAGGCCAATGCGGGCTTCCTGATGGTGGTGGCGCTGCGCTCGACCAATGCGCAGCTTGACAGCTACGCACTCAACAACCTGGTGGCGTCCCAGATCCTGGATCCGATCGAGCGCATTCCGGGCATCGGCAGCGCCAACCAGTTCGGCTCCGAATACGCGATGCGCATCTGGCTCAATCCGCTGACAGCTGCAAGGCTACGGGTTGTCGGCTACCGACGTGCTCAGCGCGATCAACGGCCAGAACATCCAGACCGCGGCGGGCTCGCTTGGCGCGGCGCCCGCGGTGGCGGGCCAGGCGCTGACGGTGCCGGTCAACGGCGAGAGCCGCTTCAGCACCCCCGAACAGTTCGAGAACATCATCCTGCGCAGCAACAGCAACGGCACCACGGTGCGCCTGAAGGATGTCGCACGGGTGCAGCTTGCCCCCTACAGCTACGGCTTCATGAGCCTCTACAACGGCAAGCCGGTGGCGGGTATCGGTCTGCAGCTGCTTCCCGGCGCCAACGCGCTGCAGGTCGCCAAGGCCGTGCGTGCGCGGATGGATCAGCTGCAACAGAGTTTCCCCGAGGGCGTCACCTGGTTCACTCCGTATGACAGCACCACCTTCGTCAACATCTCGATCGATGAGGTGGTCAAGACGCTGTTCGAGGCGATCGTGCTGGTGTTCCTGGTGATGCTTCCTGTTCCTGCAGAATCTGCGCGCCACGCTGATCCCGACCCTGGTGATGCCGGTAGCACTGCTCGGTACCTTTGCCGGACTCTACGTCGCCGGATTCTCGATCAACATCCTCACCCTGCTCGGCCATGGTGCTTGCCATCGGCCTCGTGGTGGATGACGCCATCGTGGTGATCGAAAACGTCGAACGCATCATGAGCGAGGAAGGAATGACGCCGCGTGAAGCCACCATCGCAAGGCGATGGAGCAGATCACCGGCGCGATCATCGCCATCACCCTGGTGCTGGCGGCGGTGTTCCTGCCGTCCGGCGCTGATGGGTGGCGCGTCGGTGTGATCTACCGCCAGTTCGCGCTGACCATCGCCATCGCCATGGGCATCTCGGCATTCCTCGCGTTGTGGTTCACGCCATCGCTGTGCGCCCAGCTGATCAAGCCCAATCAATCACCCAGCCGCATGCTGGGCTGGTTCAACAGGCTGTTTGACCGCACTCAGCGCGGCTATATAGGGCGAATCCACAGCCTCGTGCGCCACACGCCGCAGTGGATGCTGATCTATGGCGTGATGCTGCTGGCGCTGGTCTGGCTGTTCATGCGACTGCCTTCGAGTTTTCTTCCCGACGAGGATCAAGGCTACGCACTGGCCATCGTGCAGCTGCCTCCCGGAGCGACGATCGATCGCACGGTCGGCGTCCTGAACCAGGTCAAGAACATCATCGTCAAGAATCCGGCGGTTGACGGCATGATGGAAATCGCCGGTTTCAGCTTCGTCGGCTCGGGCGAGAACGTGGGCATGGGGTTCGTCCGCCTCAAGCCCTGGAGTGATCGCACCAGGAACTCCGAGCAGATCGGACCTTTCATGCAGTGGGCCAACAAGGCCCTGTATGGCATCAAGGATGCGCAAATCTTCGTCGTCAACCTGCCGACAATCCGCGGCCTCAGCCAGTTTGGCGGCTTCGACATGGAACTGGAGGACCGCGCAGGTCTCGGGCATCAGAAGCTGCTCGAGGCGCAGAGCCTGCTCCTGCAGAAGGCGGCGCAGAATCCGGCGCTGGCCGGCGTGCGCCCGAACACCCTGATGCCCTCGCCGCAGATCGACATGACGGTTGACCGTGTCCAGGCGTCTGCGATGGGTCTCTCGGTCTCGGATGTCTATACCGCGCTGCAGCTGATGCTGGCTCCGGTATATGTCGACGACTTCAACTATGACGGTCGCGTGCTGCGCGTGCTGCTGGAAGCCGATGCGCCCTACCGCATGGGCCCGCAGGCGCTTAGGGACATCTATACCGCCAGCAGCAGCGGGGCGATGGTGCCGCTGTCCACCGTGGTCCACACCAGGTGGCAGCTTGGCTCACCGAGCCTTGCGCGCTACAACGGCTATGGCTCGATCGAGGTCGTCGGCAACGCCGCGCCCGGATACAGCTCGGGCCAGGCCACGTCGGCCATGGCGAGCATTGTCACGAATGACCTGCCGCGCGGCATCAGCTACGAGTGGACCGGGCAGTCGTATCAGGAAATCCTCTCCGGCCAGCAAGCACCGATCCTCTATGCGTTTTCGCTGATCGTGGTGTTCCTGGCGCTGGCGGCGTTGTACGAGAGCTGGTCGATTCCGGTTGCGGTCCTGCTGGTGGTGCCGCTGGGCGTCCTCGGTTCGGTGCTGCTGACCACGCTGCGCGGGCTGACCGACGACATCTTCTTCAAGGTCGGACTGATCGCGATCATCGGCCTGTCGGCCAAGAACGCGATCCTGATCATCCAGTTCGCGCATGAGCTGCATCAGAAGGAAGGCAAGGGCCTGATTGCATCCACGCTTGAAGCCGCGCGCCTGCGCCTGCGTCCGATCCTGATGACGTCGATCGCCTTCATATTCGGCGTGCTCCCGCTCGCGGTAACGTCAGGAGCCGGGGCCAACGCACGACACTCGCTCGCCACCGGCGTGATCGGCGGCATGCTCGGTGCGACCCTGATCGGCATCTTCATGATCCCGGTGTTCTACGTGGTCGTGCGGCGCCTCGGCGGCGACCGCAGCGACGGCACCGAGGAGCAGGGCGAGGACGTGATCCGGCCGTTCGACTGAGCGGCGGCAAATCCACTCGGCCGCGAACCCCGGCGGACGCGGTCGCCTCCCGTCGCCCGGCTCGCCGCTCCAACCGCGCCGGGGGAGAGGGCTGGGGCAGGAGGTCGCGCCCCCGGTGTTCGAACGCACCGGCGCTATCCTGCGGCACCGTCCCCCCGGAACCTGCACATGCACATCCAGCATTCCCGATCCGGCGCGCAGCGCCGCGCAACACCGGCACTGTGCCTGGCGCTGGTTGCGATCGCCGCGCATGCCGGTGCGGTGCCGGCTCTGGCTGCCCATCCGCACGCCACGATGCAGCAGGTGCTGGCCGCCTCCAGACCGTCCGACTGGCGCGCGCTCGATCCGGCGCAGACGCTGGTGATGACCTTGCCGCAGGGTCGCGTGGTGATCGAGCTGGCGCCGCAATTCGCGCCGCGCCATGCCGCCAACATCGAGGCGCTGGCGCGCGCGCATTTCTTCGACGGCCTGACCATCAACCGTGTGCAGGACGACTTCGTCACCCAATGGGGCGATGCCGATTCGGACCTCCCGGCCAAGGCACGACCGCTGCCCGCGGACGCGCGCGCCGCGCTGCCCGCCGAATACCAGCGCAGCGCCGCAGGACTGGACTTCACGCGCCTTCCCGATGGCGATGTCTATGCACCTCAGGTGGGGTTCGTCGCCGGCTTCCCGGTCGGCCGCGATCCGCGCACGCGCACGGCCTGGCTGCTGCACTGCTACGGCATGGTCGGCGTGGGCCGCGACAATCCGCCCGACAACGGCAGCGGCGCCGAGCTGTACGCCGTGATCGGCCAGGCACCGCGCCAGCTCGATCGCAACATCACCGTGGTCGGCCGCGTGGTCCAGGGCATGCATCTGCTGGCGGCACTGCCGCGCGGCAGCGGTGACCTGGGTTTTTACCGCGACCCCGCCCACCGCACGCGCATCCTCAGCGTGCGCCTCGCCAGCGAGTTGCCCATCGCCGAACGCCCGCGACTCGAAGTGCTGCGCACCGGCACGGCCACCTTCGCCGCACTGGTGCAGTCCCGACGCGATCGCAGCGAATCCTGGTTCGTGCGCCCGGCCGGCCGGATCAGCGTCTGCAACGTGCCGCTGCCGGTGCGCACGATGCCGGCGCCGAAACCGTGATCCGACGACCCTTCCGCGCGACACGCGAACACCGTATCGTCGCGTCCCTGCCGCGGGGCCAACCCTGAAATGCATCCGCTCCGTCTTCCGCTCCGGCTCGCTCCGCCGGCCATCCTCGCCGGCATGCTGCTGCCGATCGCGGCGCACGCGGCCGTGCCAGCGTGCCCGGCCGCCACCAGGCCGGCCTACGCGATGACCTTCGCGCCAGCCCGTCCGGCACCCGTGCATGGCCCGTCGGATGCCCAGACGCTGCTCGACCTCTACGGCGTCGGTCACGGCGTGATGCAGCTGTTCGGACATGCGGCCCGTTGGGCCAGCGTGCACTGGATCCGGCTGCACGCCGCGCACGGCAATCCCGCCGCCCAGCACCAGCTGGGCATGCTGTATGCGCTGGGCCGGGACGTGCCTCAGGACGACGCCCGGGCCGTGCAGTGGTTCGACCGCGCCGCGCTGCAGGGCGACGTCGGCGCCGAGAACGATCTCGGCGTGATGTACGCGCAGGGGCGCGGCGTGCCGCAGAGCTACGACAGGGCCGAGGACTGGTTTGCCGCCGCCGCCCGCGCCTTTGCGCCGGCGCAATTCAATCTCGGCGTGACCTTCGAGTTCGGCCGCGGCGTGCCCGCGGACCCGGCGCGCGCCTTGACCTGGTACCTGCGCGCCGCCGGGCAGGGATTCGTTCCCGCGCAGCGCGCGCTGGGCGTGCTGTATGCGGGCGGTCACGGCATCGCGCGCAACGCGGTCGCCGCCTACACCTGGGATGCGCTGGCCAAGGCAGCATCGCGGCCCCAGGGCGCTGGTGCGCTCTGCACCGACCAGGCCATGGCCGCGCTGGGCGCGACGATGAGTCCGGCTCAGCTGGCCGCCGCGCAGCGCAATGCCGAGACCTGGTGGCGCAAGCACCACGAGACGCGGCTGTATTGATCGCGCCGATCGTGCCCGCGGAGCATCGTGTGCGCCGGCCTCCCGGCAGCCTCACCCCGCAATTGCCGGCGGTGGCGCCCCCTTGGTGCCCTGGCCCCGCCTCTCCGCAGGCCGTCAGCGCTGGGTCGAGCCTGCGCCCGGGGCAGCCCGACCACCGAAGGCGTGGTGCATATAGCGCAGCACCTGGCGGATCTCGATCGCGCTCAGGCCGGGATTGCCGCCCTTGGGCGGCATCGCCAACGGCACGTTTGGAGTGCTGTAGCCCTGGGTGATCCGCTGTTCCAGCAGCGTGTCGGTCTGGTCAAGCACACCGCCGGGAATGGTGAAGTCGGGTGCACCAGGCACCGCGCCGCGGCCGTCGGTGCCATGGCACGACGCGCAAGAGCCCACATAGATCCTCGCGCCTTCGGCCAGATCCGGCGACAGGCCGGTCGTCGCGGCGGGCGCCGGCTGCGCGCGACCCATCTTGCCGCCGCCATGCATCATCTGGCCGGACATTCCGGCGTGGGCGCCCTGGATGGTCTGGGACGTGCCGGACTGCGAACACGCCGACGTTGCGATCGTGCCCGACAGCACCAGCAACGTGCCCAGCGCGATGGTCGGGATGCTGTTCATGGACATCGTGCCACCTCTCCGTCGCGCGGGAGCAGCCCGCACTCGCATCACTGAGCCTACTGCGAATGGGTGCGATCAACGCGGAGTCGCCCTGCAGGCGGGTGACGGCACCCGAAGGGTGACCTTCGCCCCACCCTACGGGCCGCTTCATGGAAGGTCCCGGTACTTGTCGTGAATCAACCAGCTGCTACTCGGCGACCCATCGCATGGCCTCGGACAACGCGCTGTCGCGAAAGACTCTTGTATGTCCCGGCATCGCGAAGCCGAAGGCACGGATCGTTGCCCGGATCCAGTCGATGTCAGACACGACGGCAATTCTTGCCCAGCCCGAGAGATGCTTCAGCCCCAATCTCGCGTCATCCCACATTGCGCCAGCCTCGAATCCGGAGAAGTCCCTGCCCACGTGATGAAGGGGGCCTCAGGCCGGCCAATGAACCGGACCTGGCACTCCGAAGCACGATGGACGACGGAACACGCCTGCACTGCCTGTCCGGTACCTGGTGCCGGTGACGCCGGCCCGGTGGACACGGTCAATCAAGCCACAAGCCGTTCCATGCAATCCAGGATCAAAGGCCATACGGAATCCTGGATGCCATCATCTTTCTTCGGTCCAGCCTGCGCCCATCGACGACAAAAGTGCCGTCTCCCACGGCGTGAATGGTTCGCTTCTCCTTGCGAACCGAGTCAAAGCACGCCGCAACGGCTTCCAGAACGACAATATGGTGCCTTTTGATGATGTCGGTGACGCGGCACTCGATATTGGCCAGGCATTCCTTTATCAATGGCGCCTTGACCGCCCTGCCCGCCATCGGGGTCAGCTTGAATTTTTCGAATTTGTCCGCTCCGGAACCACTGCACGTTCCTATTCCGATTATTTTGTCAAGCATGTCAACGGTCGGGACTGCAATGACGCATTCCCTTGTTTTTCGCAGGGCCGTGAAGGAGTGATTCCATTCGCCCGTGGCAATGGCAAATGCCGGCGTGAAATCAAGGACCATCGTCCATGAGATCGTCATGATGTTGTTCTTCTTGCCATCGTTGGTCGTGACAAGGACGACCGGTCCGGGCTCCAGCAGGGTGAAAGCCTTGCTGATCTTCATGCTTTTCATGAAGGCACCTCATTGCGTCGCCGGTCTTGATCAGCCCCGAACCTCAGCCCTCCGTCGCGCGATTTGCGACGTCGCCGGATGACGATGGCACCCTCCCCACCGTCCGGGGCACGCGCCATGACGATCAATCTCGTGCAGTTCCAGAAGGTTCGGCCGACGATGGAGTTCATGCAGCAGTACGGCACCGAGGCGAAGGTCTGCCGTGCCCTGCACGAGGCGCGCCGGCCGCACGGCTTGCAACGACCGCCGACGTTCGCGCTTTCGCCGCGACCGGCAGGTCTGCTGCCAGAGTCGGGCCGGTCGGCATCCGACGCCCCCGCCGCACGCATCCTGTTCGGGGCGAGTTCGCTGCCACTGCGGGCCTGGCGGCTGGCGACCCTCCGTTGACCGCAACCGGGGCGACCAACGGAAGTCCCCAAGGGGACAGTGCCGCAGACCACAGGCGGGCGCGCTGTCTGCGAGGTGAAGGATGCACGCCGGGTCAACATGCTGCCGGGCAGCATCACGCGTGCGATCAGCGGCAGCTGCCACGCGATCCGCCAGGACCCGCACGCGCGTCCGCATCCGGCGCAAGCTGCATGCCGGTTCGATCGCCGGTTCCGCCTGCACGAGAGGCTGCCGCGACAGATCCAGCGATGATGCTGTGCAAGCCCCATCCCGAGCCGGTTCCGCGCATGGCGAGCAATTTTCATGGCTGAGGAATAGCCTTGATCAGGTCGACTGAACCGTTGCGCCCGCCAACCATGCTCATGATCATCCCGCTGCGCATGACCGCTTGCAACGACCCCCTTCCCAGCCGGCGCAAAAGCCCGCACGCTAGGTGACTCCTGCGCCCCCCCGATCGACCATGTCACCCACCGCCAAGGCCCGCCTGCAGATCCACTTCTGCGTTCTGCTGTGGGGCTTCACCGCCATCCTTGGAAAACTGATCACGCTGGCGGCGCTGCCGCTGGTGTGGTGGCGCATGCTGCTGGTCAGCGCCTCGCTGCTGCTGGTGCCGCGGGTCTGGCGCGCGCTGGCGGCGATGACGGCGCGGCTGCGCCTGGCCTACGCCGGCATCGGCGTGCTGGTGGCGCTGCACTGGCTGACGTTCTACGGCGCAATCAAGCTGGCCAACGCCTCGGTGGCGGCGACCTGCATCGCGATCGCGCCGGTGTTCCTGGCCGTGGTCGAGCCGTGGATCGCGCGCCGCCGCTTCGATCCGCGCGAGCTGCTGCTGGCGGTGGCGATCGTGCCCGGGGTGGCGCTGGTGGTGGACGGCGTGCCCTCGGGCATGCGCCTCGGCGTGGCGGTGGGCGTGCTGTCGGCGCTGTTCGTGGCGGTGTTCAGCGCGCTCAACAAGCGCTTCGTCGAACACGCCGAGCCGCTGGCGGTGACCGCGCTGGAGCTGGGCGCCGGCGCGGCTTTTCTCACCCTGCTGGCGCCGCTGCTGCCGCATGCGGGCGCGGCATTCGTGCTGCCCGATCTGCACGATGCGATCCTGCTGGCGCTGCTGGCCTTCGCCTGCACGCTGCTGCCGTTCTCGCTGGCGCTGGTGGCGCTGCGCCGCGTCAGCGCGTTCAGCATGCAGCTGATCACCAACCTCGAACCGGTGTACGCGATCGTGCTGGCGATCCTGCTGCTGCACGAGCAGCGCGTGCTGGAGCCGCGCTTCTATCTGGGCGTCGCGATCATTCTCGCGGCGGTGTTCGCGCATCCGCTGCTGGCACGCAAGTCGCCGCATGAGGCGCAACCGGAGCTGCTCGCCACCGCCGAAGCTAAGGGCGTGGCGGACTAGCCTGGATCAGCGCCGCGGCCTGCTGTGGGACACTGCGCGCATGCCGCACGACACCGAACCCGAAGATCCCGCCACGATCCACTGCAGCCGCTGCCAGGCTTGCTGCTGCCAGCTGACCGTACTGGTGATGGCGGATGACGCGGTGCCGGAGTCGCTGATCGCCACCGACGTGCACGGCATGGAGGTGATGCGCCAGCTCGACGATGGCTGGTGCGTGGCGCTCGACCGCGACACCCTCCGCTGCACGATCCACGCGCAGCGTCCAAGGGTCTGCCGCGAGTTCGCGATGGGCGGCAGCGACTGCCGCGCCGAACGCGCGAGCTGGCGCCGCATCGCCGCCAGCCTGGCCTGAGCCGCGAGGCGCGACGCATGGCCTGGTTCGTGTATCTGATCGAATGCAGCGACGGCAGCCTGTACACCGGCATCGCCGTCGACGTCGATGCGCGCTATGCCGTGCACGCGCGCGGCAAGGGCGCGCGCTACACCCGCGCGCATCCGCCGGCGCGACTGCTGGCGCGGTTCGAATATCCCGATCGCTCGGCCGCGCTGAAGGCCGAGTACGCGATCAAGCAGCTGTCGCCGGCAGCCAAGCGGGCGCTGTGCGCATCAGCGGTCGCGCCCTGAACCCCGGGTCTCCGGAACTTGCGCTGGTCGCCTTCGGGAGTGAGTGGGGCGCAGCGTGGCTTTGCCTTTGCTCAAGCCCGCGCGCGATCAGGCCACGCACACCGCATCGCCCCGAGGCAGCGCCCCCGGTCATTGCGAGCGCAGCAGAGAATCCGACCTTCGCCCGGTGCAGCGGAATCCGGGATCAAACCGGCGACGATGCAGCGCGCGACGAGGGTCCCGGATCGCGTCCCGATGAAGCTCGATCGCGGTACCCGTCGTATCGATGCAACGCAACCGGGCATCAGGCGGCCTCACCCGCGGCGCTCCCCGAAGCCCACGCCCACTGGAAGTTGTAACCGCCGAGATGACCGCTGACGTCCACCACCTCGCCGATGAAATACAGCCCCCGCACGTGGCGCGATTCCATCGTGGTCGATGACAGCGCATCGGTGTCGACCCCGCCCACGGTGACCTCGGCGGTGCGGTAGCCCTCGGTGCCGCTGGCGACCAGCGGCCAGGATTCCAGCTGCGCGGCGACGGCGCGCAATTCGGCTTCGCGGAACTGGCGCAGCGGACGGCTGGGCAGCGCGATCTCGCACAGGCGTGACGCCAGCCGCCGCGGCAGCAGCTCGCCCAGCGCGGTGCGCAGCTCGGCATCGGGATGCGCGCGTTGCTGCTCGCGAAGAGCTGCAAACGCATCATGATCCGGCAGCAGATCCAGACGCAGATCATCGCCCGGCTGCCAGTACGAGGAGATCTGCAGGATCGCCGGGCCGCTGATGCCGCGATGGGTGAACAGCAGGCCGGCACGAAACCGCTGGCCGTTGCAGCGCGCCTCCACCGGCAGCGCCACGCCGCTGAGATCCTGATAGTGCTGCTGGTGCGTGCCACTGAGCGTCAGCGGCACCAGTCCGGCGCGCGTCGGTCGCACGGCGTGACCGAACCGGCGCGCCAGCGCGTAGCCAAAACCGGTCGCGCCCATGCTCGGGATCGACAGTCCGCCCGTCGCTACCACCAGCGACGCGGCCCGCAGGGTGCCCAAGGTCGTCGCCAGCACGAAGCCGCCATCGCGGTGCTGCACGTCCTCGATGCTGCAGCGTGTCTCGATGCGCACGCCGGCCGCCGCGCACTCGTCCAGCAGCATGCGCACGATCGGCTTGGACGAGTCGTCGCAGAACAGCTGCCCGAGTTCCTTCTCGTGCCAGGCGATGCCGTGGCGATCGACCAGGGCGATGAAATCGCCCGGCGTGTAGCGTGCCAGTGCCGACTTGCAGAAGTGCGGATTGGCCGAGATGAAGTTGGCGGCCGCGGTGCCGGTGTTGGTGAAATTGCAGCGCCCGCCGCCGGACATCAGGATCTTCTTGCCGACGCGCTCGGCGTGCTCGATCACCCGCACGCGGCGGCCGCGGCGACCGGCCGTCAGCGCGCACATCAGCCCGGCCGCGCCGCCACCGATGATGGCGACGTCCACCTCCACGCCCGTCGCGCTCATGGCATCGTCAGCGCAGCGCCGCGCCGGACCGCGCGCAGCACCGCCGCGCGGGCGGCCAGCGCGTCCTCAGCATGCCAGCCGCGAGCGTCCTCGCCGCGCCGCGCGCGCACCGCGCCCGCTCACTTCGGCATGAAGGTCTTGCCTTCGCTCTTGGCGTGCTTCTCCGCGCGCTTTTCCTTCAATGTCTTCAGCGGCTTTTTCTTGGCGTCCTTCTTCTGGTTCATGCCCTTGCTCATGGCGTGCTCTCCGGGTGGCGGGGGTGGATCAACGGACGGACGGCTGCGCGGGTGTGCCGCAGCCGGGACAGAAATGGACGAAGGCGCTCTTGCGCGCATGGCATTGCCCGCAGGTGTCGAACAGGCCGATGCCGCAATGCTCGCAGAAATTGTTGCCGCTGGCGCCGGGATCGATCGTCCGCTCGCAACCCGGGCAGAGCTTTTTCGCCAGTCGCGTCAGCACCAGGTCGTAGCTGAGCTGCTCGCGCCGCTGCGGGTCCGGCATCTGCTCCTGCGCGCGCTGATGCTCGAGATAGCGCTGCAGGGCGCGGATCGCGTACACGCCGATCGCCACCGTCAGCAGGATGCCGACCAGATAGCGCACATAGCCGCCGTAGCTGGGCAGGTACGGCACCAGTTCGAAGAAAAACGCGAACAGGGCGAAGAAAATGAAGCCCCACACGAACGGCCAGTACAGGCTGCCGCGCTTACGCGCGAACAGCCACGCCGCGAGCAGCAGCAGCGGCAGCAGCAGCACGAGCCGGTACAGGAACACCACCAGCTCGCGATGCCGGCGCGCGGCGTGCAGTCGGGTATCGGCGCTGTCCTGCAACCGCGCCAGCTCGCGCTGGCTGGCTGCCATCGATTGCCGGAGCTGCAGCACCTGCTGCTCCAGCGTCAGCGTGCGCTGTCGCGCCGCCAGCTCGGTGGCCTTGAGCGCATCCAGTTCCCGCGTGCGGCGGACCAGCTCCGTATCCTGCGCCGCCTGCGCGGTGGCGTGCCGTGTCGCCAGCCAGTTGGAGAAGGTCTGCATCGCGGTGGCGGTGTTGCTCTGCGCCACCTTGAACTGCAGCCGCGCTCGCTGCAGCGCGTCGGCATTGGCCTGCAGCGCGTCCTGCTGCGACTGCTGCGCGGCGCGGATGCGTGCCAGCGCCTGCGGGTCGATGAACTGCTCGCGCGTCAAGGTGCCCTCGACCCGCGGCAGGTCGTTGACGATCAGCCCGCCGAGGCCATTGAGAAACAGGGCAAACAGCACCGCCACCAGCCACAGTGCGCGCTGGAACCAGCGCTCGGACCAACGCACCCCGCGACTCATCGATGCTTTCCCTCGTCGCCGGCATCCTCCGGCTCTGCGCCGACGAGGCTAGCATGCACCCCGGCGTCGGTGCGCATGCGGAGCAGCCCGCATACCGTCCGGGTCACAGCCGGTTCGGTGCCGCCGTTGGCATCCGCAGTCGACGCCGGCGCAGGCAGCGCCAAGGTGCACCCCGTGGTCCCGCCCGCCCCGCGCCTGCTCCCTGTCACGGCGTTTCGCCAAGCCCGTGAACCAGCATCAGCAACCGGCCAGCGGCCAAGCTGTGGCCAGCGCCTGCGTTCGCAGCCGCAGCGGGCGGCCGCCAGTGCGGAACAGCTGCATCGGCAACGCCAGCGGGATTGCCGGCGCCGGCGAGACGATCGCCGAGCACGGCGTTCAGTGTCGCCAGCGCGGTGAGGCGCGCCGGCGTGGGCTCGATCGCATCGGCAGGCGGTACGAGCCGCTCCAGTGCAACCGCGCGCGCCGCCGCCGATGCGTCGGGTCAGGCCGCGAATGCCGGTCTGCACCAGCGCGGCGATGCCGCGCGTGCGCTCGGCGTCCGGCGCAGCACGGCAACTCCCCAGGGGCATCCGATGCCGGCATGTATTGCCTCGACCAGGTCGGTGGCGCCTAGCGTGGCCTCGGTCGCCAGGCGCGCCAAGGCGAGCAAATCCGAAGCCTGCAGGTACGCGGCCTTCATGCCGGCGATCAGCAGGCCGCGCTCAACCCTGCGGCTCGGAGACGGTGGCGGACGAGCCGCGACCCCACGCCGGGCGGCGGTTCCAGGCGATCAACAGCGCGCCCAGGGCCAGGAACAGCAGGCCCAGCGCGGCGGCGTTTCGAAGCACCATGGCCAGATCCAGCCGGTTGAGGTCGATGAAGGGATAGGGATAGACGCGCAACATCGCGCCCAGCAGCAGTGCCCACGCCAGATAGACGCCCGGAAACGGCAGCCAGTAGAGCGTCTGCCGCCAGCGCAACGTGCGCAGCGGCGCCAGCAGCAGCCAGCCGCCGGCATACAGCGCCGGCACCGTGGTGTGCAGCAGGCTGTCGGCCAGCACTTCCATACCCTGCGGTCGCCACAGCCCGGCCAGCAACAGGTGGTACACGCCCGCGGTCACCAGGATGTACAGCGTCAGCGCGGCGCGCACCGCGTGCCGGGCGGCAAACCGGCCTGCGTGCGTGTCGCATCCGACCCAGGCCAGGCTGCAGGCCAGCGCCACGCCGAGATTGCTGAGGATGGTGAAGTAGCTGAAGTAGCGCAGCGTCATCCAGATGTGGCTGACCTTGTGCGCATGCTCCTGCATCAGCGCAAACTGCAGCAGCAGCGCACTCCAGGCCAGCAGGGCCGTGAGCAGATCCAACGTGCGTCGGGTACGGGTCATCACGATCGGAATCAACCAGGGCCAGGGTGCGAGTGAACCACATCCGTTGCTGCTGTTGCGTGAACTCCTCGGCATGCACCAGCCCGATTGCACGCCATGCGCATCCACGGCATCCCGACCGATGCGCGATGCAGCAGGCAGGATGCGAGCCCGGTCCCTCCGGAGGAGGATCTTGAGCACGGATGTGCCCCATGGGTCATCGATGCGCGATTGGGCGCCGCACGCGACAGTGGCGCTCGGGTAGGCTGTGGCTGCCGCATACCGGCGCCGTCGACAGGCCGCGCATGATCTGCAAGCGTCTCCCTTCCGTCCTGCCACGCGCCCTGCCGGTTGTCCTGCTGATCGCGGGCTGCGGCGCGGCGCCGCTGCATCCCGCCTCGGCCGCCACCGGCGGCGCGGCGGCGGCATCGTCGCCGACACCGGCACGGTCGACAGGCGCGACGCCACCGCAACCCGCAGCCGCTGCGTCAACCCCGGGCGCGCGCATCGCCGCCTACCTCGCGCAACCGCGCTTTGCCAGCGCGCGCTGGGGCATCGACGTGATCGATCTCGCTGATGGCCGCACGCTCTACCAGCATGCCGCCGACAAGCTGTTCGTGCCGGCGTCCAACGCCAAGCTCTACACCGCCGCGCTGGCGCTGCATCGGCTCGGGCCGCAGGCGCACTTCACCACCACGCTGTACGCCACCGAAAAGCCCGACGGCCGCGGCGTGCTGCATGGCGATCTGATCCTGCTCGGCGGCGGCGATCCGACACTCGGCACGACCGACGCCGGATCGACCTCGGCCGACTGGGCCGGGCGCTTCGCCGCAGCGCTGGTCGCGCAAGGCGTCACGCGCATCCGCGGCGACCTGATCGCCGACGCCACGCGGTTCCGCGGTCCGCCTTTCGGCACCGGCTGGGAGGCCGACGACCTCTTTGCCGACGACGCACCCGCGGTCAGCGCGCTGACCAGCAATGCCGGCCGCATCGAGGTGAGCGTACGCCGCGACGCCGCGCACTGCTGCACGGTCAGCGTGGAGCCCGCCGCCGCCGGCGTGCGCGTGGTCAACCTCACCACGGACGCCACGCCCGACGACCCCACCAGCCTCGGCCTCTACCGCCCGCTCGGCCACGACACGCTCTACGTCAGCGGCAGCCTGCCGCCGGGTGTGCAGCAGCGCGACTATGCGCTCGCCGCACCCGACCCGGCGCGCATGGCGGGCCGGCAGTTGCTGCAGGCGATCGCGGACACCGGCATCGCCTTCGACGGCAGCCTGCGTGTGCTGCGCTGGCCCGAAACCGATCCGGCCATGGCCAGTGCGCATCGCGTGCGCATCACCAGCGTGGCCTCGCCGCCGCTGTCGCAACTGGTGCGGCACATGCTCAAGCACTCCGACAACTTCTACGCGCAGATCCTGCTGCTGCAGTCGGGCCTGCTCTGGCAACACGGCGGGAGGGGTTCCTGTGGTCGGATGCTGCACTGGACCGAGCAATGGGGGCTGTGCGCGATGCGCACGCTGCTCGGCGAGATCGGCATCACGCGCGAACAGGCGCACTTCAGCGAGGGCAGCGGACTGTCGCGGCAGGACCTGGTCACGCCACGCGCCACCATCACGCTGCTGGCGTGGATCTCCCGGCAGCCCTGGGCCGCCGTGCTCACCGAGGCGCTGCCCGTCGCCGGCCGGGACGGCACCCTGGATCGACGCCTGCAGAATCTGCCCCAAGGGGATGCGGTGCATGCCAAGACCGGCACCCTGGCGCACATCTACACGTTGTCGGGTTATCTGCTGACCCGCGAGGGTCGGCACCTCGCCTTCAGCGTCATGCTCAACAACTACCAGCGTCCGATCGAGCCCAACGGCGATTGGGCGCCGCCATATCCGACCCGGGATCTGGATGCCGTCGTGCGCCTGATCGCGACGTCCGCCGCGACGACATCTGTCCGGCGTACCGTGCCACCAGCCGCAGGCACCGGGCAAGGCCATCACCCATGAACTCGAAATCGTCCCCGGCGCAGGCGCCGCACATCGCGACCGGCACGCGCCCGCGCGTCCTCGTCCTGCTGGCGGCCCTGCTGGCATCCGGACCCGCGCCGGCACAGTCCCCGCCTGCCGCAGCGCCGCCATTCCGGATCGTCGAGAGCGTGCCGGTGGCCACCGGCTACGGCCAGCCCGGCGTGCCGCGCACGCAGGCCGCGTGGCTGGAACTGATCGACCACGCGCGCAGGCACATCGACATCGCCGCGTTCTACATCAGCAGCGAACCGGGCCAGGCACTGCAGCCGGTGCTGGATGCGCTGATCCGGCGTGCCGCCGACGGCGTCAAGGTGCGCATCCTGCTCGATGCCGGTTTCATGAAGGAAAGTCGCGCGGCCTACGACCTGCTCAAGGGCAAGCCAGGCATCGACATCCGCATCCTGCCGGTGAACCAGCTCACCGGCGGGGTGCTGCACGCCAAGTACTTCATCGTCGATGACCACACCGTGTTCGTCGGCTCGCAGAACTGGGACTGGCGCGCGCTGAGCCAGATCCACGAGATCGGTGCCATGGTGAGCGACACGCGCCTGGCGCGGACCTTCGAGGCCGCGTTCGGGTTCGACTGGACCCTGGCCGCCGATCCCGATCTGCCCGCGGCGGCCAGGCGCGCCGTGCAACCACCGGGCTTCGCGCCGGTGACGGCGCAGGATCCGGTGATCCTCGAACAACCCGGAAGCGCGCCGATCAGCCTGTTCCCGGCCTTCAGCCCGCCCGCGCTGAGCCCGGCCTGGCTGGATCAGGAGCAACCGCAACTGGTGCGCTTCATCGACGGCGCGCAGCGCACGCTGGACATCCAGGTGATGACCCTCAGCGCGTTCAAGGACTACGGCCCCCGCGGCTGGTGGCCGGCGCTGGACAGCGCACTGCGCGATGCCGCCGCGCGCGGCGTCCGGGTGCGCATCATCGTCGCCGACTGGTCGCTGCGCGAGCCGATGCAGGCATACCTGAAATCGCTGGCCCTGATGCCCGGCATCGCGGTCAGGTACAGCGCCCTGCCCGAGGCGCCGCAGGGCTTCATCCCCTATGCGCGCGTCGAGCACTGCAAGTACGCCGTGGCCGACAGCCGCGTCAGCTTCATCGGCACCGGCAACTGGGGCTGGAGCTACTTCGCCACCACCGTCGATGCCTCGCTGTTCATCGCCGGCAGCGAGCCCGCGCGCACGCTCACGGCGATCTTCGACCGCGACTGGAACGGGCCCTACGTGCACACGCTGGAACCGGGCCGGCACTACGCCCCGCCGCGCGTGCACTGACGTCGGGCAGGCCTGCTCGCGGCCGGATGTCGCACAACGGATTCCCCGCCCGATTGCGGGCCGCCACGGACGACCGATCAACGCCGGGCGGTCCGCAAGGACGGCCGGCCATCACTCACACCATCGGCAGCCTGAGGCCCTTCTCGCGCGCGCAGGCGATGGCATCGGGATAGCCGGCGTCGGCATGGCGCATCACGCCGGTGCCGGGATCGTTCCACAGCACGCGCGCGATGCGCGCATCGGCCTCCACGGTGCCATCGCAGACGATCACCACGCCGGCGTGCTGGGCGTAGCCCATGCCGACGCCGCCGCCGTGGTGGAAACTCACCCAGCTGGCGCCACTGACGGCGTTGAGCAGGCAGTTGAGGATCGGCCAGTCGGACACGGCATCGGAGCCATCGCGCATGGCCTCGGTCTCGCGATTGGGGCTGGCCACGCTGCCGGAATCCAGATGGTCGCGGCCGATCACGATCGGCGCCTTCAATTCACCCGTGCGCACCATTTCATTGAACGCCAGTCCCAGCCGGTGACGATCGCCCAGCCCGACCCAGCAGATGCGCGCCGGCAGGCCCTGGAACGCGATGCGTTGCCCGGCCATGTCCAGCCAGTGATGCAGGTGCGCGTCGTCAGGCAGCAGCTCTCGCACCTTGGCGTCGGTCTTGCGGATGTCGTCCGGGTCGCCCGACAGCGCCACCCAGCGGAACGGCCCCTTGCCGCGACAGAACAGGTGGCGCATGTAGGCCGGCACGAAACCGGGAAAATCGAAGGCGCGCGCACAGCCTTCGTCCAGTGCCATCTGGCGGATGTTGTTGCCGTAGTCGAAGGTCGGCACGCCGGCATCCTTGAACGCAAGCATCGCCTCGACATGCACGCGCATGGATCGCTTGGCCGCATCGCGCACGCCCTCGGGGTCGGAGGCGCGGCGTTCCGCCCATTGCGCCAGCGTCCAGCCGATCGGCAGGTAGCCGTTGAGCGGATCGTGCGCACTGGTCTGGTCGGTGACGGCATCGGGTTTGACGCCACGACGCACCAGCTCGGGCAGCAACTCGGCGGCGTTGCCCAGCAAGGCGATCGACTTGGCCTCGCCAGCCTTCGTGTACCGGGCGACGCGCGCCAGCGCGTCGTCGAGGTCGGTCGCCTGCTCGTCCACGTAGCGCGTCTTCAGGCGGAAGTCGATGCGCGACTGCTGGCATTCGATGGTCAGGCTGCACGCGCCGGCCATGCTCGCTGCCAGCGGCTGCGCGCCGCCCATGCCGCCGAGGCCGGCGGTGAGAATCCAGCGCCCCTTGAGGCTGCCGTCGTAGTGCTGGTTGCCCAGCTCGACGAAGGTTTCATAGGTGCCCTGCACGATGCCCTGCGAGGCGATGTAAATCCATGAGCCCGCGGTCATCTGCCCGAACATCATCAGGCCCTTGCGGTCGAGTTCGTGGAAGTGCTCCCAGGTCGCCCAGTGCGGCACCAGGTTGGAATTGGCGATCAGCACGCGCGGCGCATCGGTGTGCGTGCGGAATACGCCCACCGGCTTGCCCGACTGGATCAGCAGCGTCTCGTCCTCGTGCAACTCGCGCAGCGATTGCAGAATCGCGTCGTAGCATTCCCAGTTGCGCGCGGCACGGCCGATGCCGCCGTATACCACCAGCTCGGCCGGATTCTCGGCGACCTCGGCATCGAGGTTGTTCTGGATCATGCGGTAGGCCGCCTCGATGACCCAGTTCCTGCAGGTTCGCTCGGCGCCACGCGGCGCGCGGATCACGCGCGACGGGTCGCTGCGGGTGGGGGCATTCATGGCGGACTCCGGCCGGCTGGACCAGCTCATTATGGCATCCGTGCCGATACTCCCCACCGCGCGGCATCCCCGGTCCGGATCGCTGCGCTAGAGTGGCGACCACCCGCGCCGCGATCGCATGCCTGCCCTTGCTGCGGCAAGCGGACCGATCCCGAGGGTTGCGTCACCCGGGCGCCGTCATCTTCTGCAGGAGGAACCGCACCTTGGACTTCGCACTCGATTGCCGCCAGCCGGCAGGCCGGGAACTGCAGCGGCTGGCACTTGGACAGATCGACGCCGCGCAAGTGCTGCTGAATCAGCGCACGCCGGCGATGCACGACGCGATCCATGAAGCGCGCCGCGCCATGCGCCGAGCCCGGGCGATCCTGCAGATGCTGCGGCCGGCGCTCGGCGAACACTACGAACCGCTGGCAAAGCCCTTGCGGGATGCCGGCGCCGCGCTGTCCTCGTTGCGCGATGCGCAGGCGGTGATCGAGGCGGTCGAGCAACTGGCAAGGCGCCAGCCGCCGCTGTTTGCGGAGAACGCCCGTGCCGCGCTGCTGCGGCGATTGCGGCGCCGGCGCAACGCAGCCTGCCGGCAGCAGTCCGAAGTGCTGGACCGGGTCGACGCGCTGCTCGCCGCCGCGCACACGACGGTCGCCTCCTGGACCGGTGACGCCAGCGACGCCGACGTCCTGAAGGGGCTGCGTCGCGGTTACGCGCTCGCCGCCCGCGCGCTGCGCCGCGCACGACGCGATCCGTCCAGCCACCTGCACCGCTGGCGGCAACGGGTGCGCGAGCACCGGCAGCAACTCGAGTTGCTGCACATGGCCTGGCCCGAGGTGATCGGCGCCCAGGTCGGGGAAGCGCGCCGGCTCGCGCGGCTGCTGGGAGCGGAACGCGATCTGCAATTGCTGGAAACGGTGTTCGCGCGGCTGCGCGCGCCGCTGGTCGCACGCCCCGGCAATGCCACGCTCGCCGCCCGCATCGCCAACGAGCGCATGGCACTGCAGGTGCAGGCATGGGCGCTGGGCGCCCGGGTCTTCGCCGAGCGTCCCGGTGCCCTCGCCCGTCGGCTCGCCGCCTATCGCAAGGCCACCCTGGGCACAGACGCCGATTGCAACGCGTAGCCGATGCCGCGACTCCGGGTGCTGCGTCCCGGGCGGGTGGAGCTGATCGCGTCCCGGGCGAGGCACCCTCGGATGCTTGCCGCCGGCCTTCGGCTCAGCGGCTGACTCCAGGCGGCCCTTGCGGCCACGCGGAATCAGTTCGCGCCGCGCAGGCGACGCAGGGTGGCGCGATAGCGCGCGGCCACCGGTTCGCGCTGGCGATGGCGAGCGTCGGTGACCACCTGGCCGGCGTGAGTCCACACCGCGCGCACCAGCGGCGCATTGCCGGCGAAGATCCAGCTGTCGAGCAGTTCGTCGTCCGCGCGCGCGGCCAGCAGCGGATGCGCGGCGTCCAGCATGAGCACGCCGGCGGCATGCGGTCGGGCCGGATCGAGCCCGCTGGCCGCCAGTCCGCCGGCGAGCGCCGCTGCGAACAGGCGCGCGCCGACATGCGGCCGGGCCGCCGTCGCGACCAGGTTGCGCGCGCGGCGCGTCAGCCGCTGGCCGTACTCCAGCCAGCGCAGTTCCTCGACCGGCGATACCGAGATCTGGCTGTCGGAGCCGATGCCGATGCGCCCGCCCTGCTCCAGATATTCGACCAGCGGAAAGAAGCCATCGCCGAGATTGGCCTCGGTGGTCGGACACAGGCCGGCGACGGCGCCGGATCGCGCCAGCCGCGCGGTCTCGTCGACGTCCATGTGGGTGGCGTGCACCAGGCACCAGCGCGCATCCACCGGCGCGTGGTCGAGCAGCCAGGCCAGCGGGCGCTGGCCGGTCGCGGCAAGGCAGTCGTCGACCTCGGCGGTCTGCTCGGCGATGTGAATGTGGATCGGCCCCTTCGTCGCCAGCTCCGCGGCGAGCACGGCGCGGAGCGCATCCGCCGGCACCGCGCGCAACGAATGCAGCGCGAGGCCGACGTCGATGCCCGGTTGCTCCAGCGCTCGCAACGCCGCGACGAGATCGAGAAACCCATCGACCGTATGCGCAAAGCGCCGCTGCCGCGGCGCCAGCGGGCGGCCGTCGAAGCCGCCGCGCAGGTACAGCGTCGGCAGCAGGGTCAGGCCGATGCCGGTCTCGCGTGCGGCCTCGATCAGCGCCTGCGCCATTGCCGTGACATCCGCATACGGGCGGCCGTCCGGCGCATGGTGCAGATAGTGGAACTCGCAGACCCGGGTGTAGCCGGCCTCCAGCATCTCGACGTAGAGCTGCGCGGCGATCGCGTGCAGCGCGTCGGGGTCGATGCGCGCGGCGAAGGCGTACATCGTCTCGCGCCAGCTCCAGAAGCTGTCTTCGCCCGCGCCGCGGCGTTCAGTCAGACCCGCCATCGCGCGCTGGAAGGCGTGCGAATGCAGGTTGGGCAGGCCCGGCAGCAGGATGCCGGAGTCGCCCGGCCCGGAGATCGCCAGCGGCTCGAGAGCAAAATCACCCGCCTCGACGTGCAGCCGCGCGTCGCACCAGCCGGTGGGCAACCAGGCACGGTGAACCGGCAGGTCGGATGACATCGGAGCTCCTCGATCGGCGATGGCGCAGGCTACCCGGCGCGCGCGATGCATGCCAGACGCCGCACGGACCGGTTCGGCGCGCCGTCATCCTGCAATAATGACAAGCTGCTGATCACGACCGAGACCGTTCATGGCCCATCAAGCCGAGATCGAACGAACCCCGTGGAAACGTCGCGCGGTGCTGTGGGGCGGCGCCATCCTGATGGGCCTGGCGGCGGTGTTCTTCGCCGAGGCCACGACCTGGGCCTATGACGGGTTCGTGCGCATGATCACCGGCCGCGCGTGGGTCGCGCTGCTGATCACGCCGCCGGTGTTCGCGGCGATGGGCTGGATCACCTCGCGCAAGGTGCCGGGCGCGCGTGGCAGCGGCATCCCCGAGGTGATCGCCTCATTGCAGGTCGAGGATCGCAGCCTCAACGACCGTCTGCTCGGCCTGCCGGTGGTCGCCGGCAAGATGAGTCTGACCCTGCTCGGCCTGCTGGTCGGTGCCTCGATCGGTCGCGAGGGTCCGACCGTGCACGTCGGCAGCGGCGTGATGTACGCGCTGGGCAAGCGCTTCGGTTTCGATGATCCGAAGCTGGCCGCGCGCTTCATCCTCGCCGGCGGCGGTGCGGGCCTGGCCGCCGCCTTCAACACGCCGCTGGCCGGCGTGGTGTTCGCGATCGAGGAGCTGGCGGGCGCCTTCGAGCATCGCGTCAGCGGCATCATCATCGCCGCGGTGTTCTTTTCCGGCGTGGTCTCGCTGGGCCTGATTGGCAACTACAGCTACTTCGGTACCGTGCACGCCAGCCTGCCGCTGGGCGAAGGCTGGCTGGCGGTGCTGGCGCTGGGCATCCTCGGCGGCCTGCTCGGCGGCGCGTTCGCGCGCGCGATCCTGCTCGACGCCGGCCCGCTGCCGAAACTCGCGGCGCTGCGCACGCGCTTTCCGGTGTGGTTCGCCGCCGCCTGCGGACTGGCGCTGGTGGGCCTGGGTCTGCTCAGTCACGGCAGCGTCTACGGTACCGGCTACGATCAGGCGCGTGCCCTGCTGCAACACGAGGCGCATACGCCCGGCGAAAGTTTCGGCGCGCTCAAGCTGCTGGCCAACATCGTCTCCTACTGGGCCTGGATTCCCGGTGGCCTGTTCTCGCCGGCGCTGGCCGTGGGTACGGGTCTGGGTCACAACATCGCGCCGCTGTTTCCGCATGTCGATCCGGCGGCAGTGATGCTGCTGGGGATGGCCGGCTACCTCGCCGGCGTGACCCAGACGCCGCTGACCGCGGCGGTGATCTCGCTGGAGCTGACCAACAACCAGGGTCTGGTGCTGCCGATCATGGCGGTGTGTCTGCTGGCGCGCGCCAGTTCGGCGCTGCTGTGCAAGAAGCCGGTCTACAGCGCCTTCGCCGACCGCCTGGTGGCCGATTACGAGCGCCAGCGCGCCGCCGACTCCGGAACCGCCGCGTGAACGCCGCCTGCGGCCTGCTGCTGCACGCGCGCCTGGCCACACTCGAAGGCGACGATTGCGGTCTGCTAGCCGACGGTGCGCTGGCCTGGCGCGACGGCCGCATCGCCTGGGCAGGACCCGTCGCCGCCCTGCCGCGCGAATTCGATGACCTGCGTGACACGGCGATCGATGCCGGGAACGCGCTGGTCACGCCGGGCCTGATCGACTGCCACACGCATCTGGTCTTCGCCGGCTCCCGGGCCGACGAATTCGAGCGGCGGCTGCAGGGCGAGAGCTACACCGCGATCGCGGCGTCCGGGGGCGGCATCATGGCCACCGTGCGCGCGACCCGCGCGGCCAGCGAAGACGCATTGCTGGCGGCATCGCTGCCGCGCGCACGAGCGCTGATCGCCGACGGCGTGACCACGCTGGAGATCAAGTCGGGCTACGGGCTGGATCTCGCCACCGAACTGGCGATGCTGCGGGTCGCACGCCGGGTGGGCGAGACGCTGGGCATCACGGTATCCACCACCCTGCTGGCGCTGCATGCATTGCCGCCCGAGTTCGTGCACGACCGCAGCGGCTGGATCGATTTCGCCTGCGACGTCCTGCTGCCCGCCGCCGCCAGGGCCGGACTGGCCGATGCCGTGGACGCCTTCTGCGAGGGCATCGCGTTCACGCCGGCCGAGGTGCGGCGGCTGTTCATCGCGGCGCGCACGCACCGCCTCGCGGTCAAGCTGCACGCCGATCAGCTCTCCGATACTGCGGGCGCGGCGCTGGCGGCGGAGTTCGCGGCGCGTTCGGCCGATCACATCGAATATGCGAGTGCGGCCGGTATCGCCGCCATGGCCGCCGCGGGCACCGTCGCCGTGCTGCTGCCGGGCGCGTTCTATGCACTGGGCGAGACACGCCTGCCGCCCGTGGCGGCGCTGCGCGCGCGGGGCGTGGCGATCGCGATCGCCACCGATCTCAACCCGGGCACCTCGCCGCTGGCCTCGCTGCGGCTGGCGATGAACATGGCCTGCACGCTGTTCCGGCTGACGCCGACCGAAGCGCTGCGCGGCGCGACGGTGAACGCCGCGCGTGCGCTGGGCCTGGCCGACCGCGGCCGGCTGGCGCCGGGACAGCGCGCCGATCTGGTGCTGTGGGACGTCGAGAGCGTGACCGACTTGGCGTACTGGATCGCCGGGCCGCGCGCGCGCCGGGTGATCGCCGGCGGACGTGTCCCCGGCGACAACGCCGCGCCCTGAAGCGCGAAGCCCCCGCAGTGCGGGGGCCTCGTCTCACGCCGGCAACCGGTCACCGGTCAGACGGCGGTCTTTTTCCTCGGCGCCGCCTTCTTCGCGGCCGGTTTGCCGGTCACCACGGCCTTGGTCACGACGACCGTCTTTTCCTTGTGCGGGCGGCTGTTGCCGTAGCTGCCGCGAGATGTCTTGCCGCGGGTGGTCTTGCGATCGCCCTTGCCCATGGATGGATCCTCGGAGAATGCGTGATTCGGGTGGCGGCAGGATACCAGCCGGCGCGTGCCAGCGCCTAGCCGGACGCGCAGCCGTGCCCGCTCGGATCACTGCAGGTGCCGCTCTCGATCTCGACGGTGGCATGGCCGATCGCATAGCGGTCATGCAGCATGATCTTGACCGCGCGCAACGCGCGATCGGCATCCGCGGCGGCGTCGACGCGCACATGCAGCGTGGCCAAGCGCTGACCACTGGCGATCTGCCAGATGTGCAGATGGTGCACGTCGCGGATCGCGGCATCGGCATCACGCAGCGCCAGCGCCATCGCTTCCGGATCAAGGCCCTCGGGCGTGCCTTCGAGCAGGATGTGCGTCGAACGGCGCAGCAGCACGATCGCGCTGCGCAGCAGCAGTACGCAGACCAGCAGCGACAATGCCGGATCCGCCCACAGCCAGTGCTCCCAGCGCACCAGCAGCGCCGCCACCACGGTGGCGACCGATCCCAGCAGGTCACCCAGCACATGCAGGTTGGCCGCCGCCATGTTGACGTCGTCGTGATCGTGCTCATGCAACAGCCGCAGCACCAGCGCGTTGACGAGCAGACCGACGACAGCTACCGCGAGCATCACCCCGGAAAGGATCGGTCGCGGAACCAGCAGCCGCTGCACGGCCTCCCAGGCGATCCAGCCGACCAGCAGGAACTGCGTCAACGCATTGACGAAGCCGGCCAGCACCTCGAAGCGCGCGTAGCCGAAGCTGCGGCGCGGATCGGCCTGGCGCAGGGCCATGCCGGCGCTGGCCCAGGCCAGCCCCAGCGCCAGCGAGTCGATCAGCATGTGTCCGGCGTCGGCCAGCAGCGCCAGCGAGCCGGAAAACAGACCGCCCGTGGCCTCCACCGCCAGCATCAGCAGGGTCAGCGCCAGGGCGATGCCCAGACGCAGGCCGCGGCGATCGCCCATGGCGATCACGGGCGCGCCGTCGTGGTCATGGTCATGGCTTGCAGCGGCGTGGGGATGCGGGTGGGCCGAGGTCATGCCGCGCATTCTTCACGGTCACGCACGCGTTACACAATCACCCGTCAGGCGGCCGGGGCCACGGCCATCCGCGCACCGCGGTCACAGCCGTCGCGGAACCCGCGCCCCACCGGCATCCGCGGCTGCCATGGCATCTGCCGGCGCAGCATGCCGCGCCATCATCCGGCCGCCACAGCCGTCATCCGAAGCACTCAGGCGGCCGGCTCTACAGCGTTCGCGTCGCAACGGGCGCACAGCCCGTGCACCTCGAGGGTCTGCGATCGCGGGCGGAATCCGCGGCGATCGGCCTCGGTCTCGATCAATCCGGCAACGGTACCGCCGTCGCACAGCTCCTCGGCATCCCCGCAGACATCGCAGATCAGGAACGGCACCTGATGCGCCTCGGCCGGATGGTGGCAGGAAACGAAGGCGTTGATCGATTCCAGACGATGGATGAATCCGTGATCGAGCAGGAAATCGAGCGCGCGATAGACCGTGGGCGGCGCCGCCGAGGCGTTCCGTTCGCGCAAGCTCTCCAGCAGATCGTAGGCCTTCACCGGGCGGCCGGCCGCGGCAACCAGCACCAGCACTTCCCGCCGCGATGGCGTCAGCCGCAGCGCGCGCGCGCGGCAGGCGTCCTCGACCTCGCGCAGATAACGATCGGCGCGACGTACCCGGGAATGAACGTGACGGGCGCTGGCAAGGCTCATGCGGAATGTCCTGCTCGCAGGGTATCACCGCGACCCGTTCGCACAGCCGTCGCGGCGAGGTGGCGAGACCTCCCGCATCGGCGCGTCGCGGAAGCGCCGCCGGGTCGGTGCGGTCAGCCCGGGGATGCAGCCCGCGCCAGGGCGTCGTCAATGCGGCGCAGGGCCTCGTCGCGGCCGGCGAGGTAGATCGTGTGCTCGATCGAGGGCGACACCGCGGTGCCGGTGATCGCCACGCGCAGCGGCTGCGCCACCTTGCCCATGCCGACGCCCTGTGCCAAGGCGACCTGCTCGATCGCGCCATGCACGGCTTGCGGACTCCATGCCGGCAGCGCCGCGAAAGCCGCGTGCGCCGCGGCCAGCAGCACCGCCGCGCCGTCGGCCTTGAGATGCTTCTCGACGGCCTTGACGTCCCACTGCGCGATCGGCGCGTACCAGATGCGCGCTCGCTCGGCCATCTCCTTCAGCGTCTGCACGCGATCGCGCAGGGCGACGATGACCTCGGCCGGCGCCGGCCCGGTGGCCGGATCGATGCCGGCCGCGCGCAGGTGCCACGCAAACTCCGGCGCCAGCGCGGCCGGGTCATCGGTCTTGAGGTAATGCTGGTTGAGCCAGCCCAGCTTGGCCAGATCGAAACGCGAGGCGGCCTTGTTGACGTCGGCGATGTCGAACAGCGCGATCATCTCGGCGATCGAGAAGATCTCCTGGTCGCCGTGCGACCAGCCCAGCCGCACCAGATAGTTCAGCAGCGCGTGCGGCAGGTAGCCGTCATCGCGGTACTGCATCACGCCGAGCGCGCCGTGGCGCTTGCTCAGCTTCTGGCCGTCGGCGCCGAGGATCATCGGCAGGTGCGCGAAGTCCGGCACCGGCGCGCCCAGCGCAGCATAGATGTTGATCTGGCGCGGCGTGTTGTTGACGTGGTCATCGCCGCGGATCACGTCGGTGATGCGCATATCGATGTCGTCGACCACCACCGCGAAGTTGTACGTCGGGTAGCCGTCCGAACGGAAGATCACGAGGTCGTCGAGCTCGCTGTTGCTCCATTCGATGCGGCCCTTGACGCGGTCATCGAACACCACCGTACCGGCATCCGGGTTGCGGAAGCGGATCACCGGCGTGATCCCGGGCACCGGCTCAGTGTGCGTGCGGCAATGGCCGTCGTAGCGCGGCTTCGCCCCCGAGGCCAGCGCCTGGGCGCGCAGGGCGTCCAGGCGCTCGCGAGAACACCAGCAACGGTAGGCCTTGCCGGCGGCAATCAGGCCCTCGGCGACCTCGCGATAGCGGTCCATGCGCGCTGTCTGGAACACCGGGCCTTCATCCCAGGCCAGGCCCAGCCACTGCATGCCGTCGAGGATGGCCTGCACCGCGGCATCCGTGGATCGTTCGCGATCGGTGTCCTCGACCCGCAGGATGAACTGCCCGCCGCGGTGGCGCGCCTGCAGCCAGCAGTAGAGCGCGGTGCGTGCGCCACCGATATGCAGGTAACCGGTCGGACTGGGGGCGAAGCGGGTACGTACGGTCATGAGCGCCGGTCGACAGGGGCGGAGCACCAGTTTAACGGATGCCTGCGCGGCGCCCGCCGCCGCCCGGTTGCAATTGTTGACGGCGAAAACGCGTCAATCTGATTGACCACGCCCGATGGGCCGCGACAATGGCGGCGAGATTGCATGGTCAGGGGAAACGGGCCATGCCCGTCAGGGAGATCGTCATGACGCACTACACACTCGCGCTTTCGTGCTTTTCCGACGTCGATACCGCCGCCGTGCTCCGCTGTCTGGGTGACCGCGAACACGCGCTGGCCGATCGCTGGACGCTGGCCGACGAAGCGGCCGCCGATGTGGTGCTGGTCGACATCGACAGCGTCTGGGGCCACATGGCCTGGCTCAAGGCCGGCAATGCCGGCAAGCATGCGGTGGTCTACAGCGACAACGGCGCGCCACGCGAGGGTGGTCCGCTGCTCGGCAAGCCGCTGACCACGGTCGCGCTGGCCGGCGTCCTGCGACCGCTGGAATCCGCCATCGGCCCGCGGCAGTCGCGGCCCGAGCCCGACGCCGCGACGGGCCATGCATCGGCGCCGGCAACCGCCGCGCCCCTATCCTCCAGTGGACCGACGCCGATTCACGCTCCGCGCACGCTTGGTGAGCTGTTGCGCAGCGGCGGCGTGGAGGCCCCCCTGCAAGCCCGTGAGGGCGACATCAGCCTGGTGCTCGATCCGGCGCGGGATGCCTACCACGGTGACGCCAGCCTGAAAGCGCTGGCGCCGCTGCTGGCGCTGCCCGTACAGGCGCTGCAGCCGCTCGACGCGGCGGCCCTGAACGCCGCGCGTGCCTCACAGCCGATGCAACCGCTGGCGCGATTGCGCTGGTACGCCGCCGTCTGCGCCACACCCGGCGCGCTGCCGCCGGGCATCGGTGCCGGGAGCGAGCTGCGTCTGTTGCGCTGGCCGCAGATCGAACGCGAGTATCCGCGCCACTTCCGCATCGCCACGGCGATGATGAAGCAGCCTGGCACGATCGCGGCCATCGCCGCGGCATCCGGCGCCAGCGAGGCCGATGTCGCGGACTTCGTGCGCGGCTATCACGCGCTGGGCCATATTTTCGTCGCCGCCACGTCCACCCCGATCGAGCGCAGCCTGATGCGCCGGGTCAGGCCGTTCTCGCGCTGACCCGCGGGTCCGCGCGCGACGGATACGCAGCGCGCGGCGTCATCGCGTCGTCACCTGCCGATCAAGCGCATGCAATGCAGCGCGCTCATGCTGATGCCAGCTCGCCGTGGAGCGGCCCATGCGCATCGGCATCGTCACCGAGACCTACCCGCCGGAAATCAATGGCGTCGCCCTGACCGTGCAGGGGCTGGCCGAAGGGCTGGCCGCCAGCGGCCACCAGGTCGAGGTGGTCCGCCCGCGGCAGCGCACCGAAGGCAACGATGACCGCGTGGCTTCGCTGCTGGTTCGTGGCGCGGCGTTGCCGCGCTATCCCGGCCTGCGCTTCGGTCTGCCGGCCGGCAGCCGGCTGCTGCGCCATTGGCGCGCGCAGCGGCCAGATGCCGTTTACATCGCCACCGAAGGCCCGCTCGGCAATTCGGCGCTGAATGCCGCACGTCGGCTCGGCATCCCCGTCGCCAGCGGCTTTCACACCCGGTTCGACGACTACGCGGCGCATTACGGACTGGGTTTCCTGACGCCGCTGGTGCTGGCCCACTTGCGCCGTTTCCATCGCCGCAGTGCCGCCACCCTGGTGCCCACCCAGGCGCTGCACGACGAGCTGCTGGCACTGGGCGTGACCAATGCGCACCTGCTGCGGCGCGCCGTGGACACGGCACTGTTCCAGCCGGCGCGGCGCGATCCGGCGCTGCGTGCGGCCTGGCGGGCGCACACCGACGCTCCGGTCGTGCTGTACGTGGGCCGCATCGCCGCCGAGAAGAATCTTGATCTCGCGATCGGCGCATTCCGGACCCTGCAGGCGCGTTTGCCCGCGGCGCGCTATGTCTGGGTGGGCGACGGCCCGCTGCGCGCCGAACTGGCCGCGACCCACCCGGACCTCATCTTCGCCGGCATCCAGCGTGGCGCCGCGCTGGCGCGCCATTACGCCAGCGCCGACCTGTTCCTGTTTCCGAGTCTGAGCGAGACCTTCGGCAACGTGACACTGGAGGCCATGGCCAGCGGACTGGCGGTGGTCGCCTTTGACCACGGTGCCACGCGCGAACACGTCATCGACGACTTCAACGGTCGCCGCATCGACACCAGCGACCGCGCTGGCTTCATCGCCGCCGCCCTCGAACTGGCGCTGGACGCACCGCACCGCGCGCGACTCGGCCACAACGCGCGCGCCAGTGTCGCCGCGCTGGCGCCGGATACGGTCGTCGCCGAGTTCGCGGCATTGCTGCGATCACTCGCGGAGGAATCCCTGCATGGCCCTCTCGCCACAGCCGGCACCTGAGCGCATCGCCCTTGACGGGCGCCTCTGCCTCGCCGCCAACCGCTGGGGCGCGCGGCGCGCGGTCGGGCTGTTTTTCGCCACCATCAGCAGGCTTGGCGACGGCCTGTTCTGGTACGCGCTGATGACCGTCCTCGCGCTGGTCGGCGGCGTCCGCGGCGCGGCCGCCGTGCTGCAGATGGCCGTGACCGGGCTGGTGGCGCTGCTCCTGTACCGCATGCTCAAGCGCTGGACGCGGCGACCGCGCCCGTATCGCGGTTGCGCCGGCGTCATCGCCCGCGTCCCGCCGCTGGACGAGTTCAGCTTTCCCTCCGGTCATACCCTGCATGCGGTCAGCTTCAGCGTCGTCGCACTGGCCTGGTTCCCGCTGCTGGCTCCGCTGCTGCTGACGTTCACCCTGCTGGTCGCGGCCTCGCGCGTGGTGCTGGGCCTGCACTATCCGAGCGACGTGCTGGCGGCGATCGCAATCGGACTGCTGCTGGGCGGCGCGGCGCTGGCGTTGCTGCCGGCACCGGGCTGGGGCGCCTTCTGAAGGTCCATGGCCGTCGTTCCGGGAGGCGTTCCTGCTGTCCCGGTCCGCACCGTCACGCGCGCGCGGCATAATCCGCGCGATGAACCGCGAACACGTCCGGCAGCTTTTCGAACGCCTGCGAGAGATCGATCCGCAGCCGCGCACCGAACTCGAGTACCGCACACCGTTCGAGCTGCTGGTCGCCGTGGTGCTGTCGGCGCAGGCGACCGACGTCGGCGTCAACAAGGCCACGCGCCGGCTGTTCGCCGTCGCCGGCAAGCCCGCCGCGATGCTGGAGCTGGGCGAGGACGGGCTGAAGCGCCACATCAGCAGCATCGGTCTTTACAACACCAAGGCGAAGAACATCCTCGCCACCTGCAGGCTGCTGCTCGAACGTCACGCCGGCGAAGTGCCGCATGAGCGGGCCGCGCTGGAGGCGCTGCCCGGCGTCGGCCGCAAGACCGCCAACGTGGTGCTCAACACCGCTTTCGGCGAACCGACCATCGCCGTGGACACGCACATCTTCCGCGTCGCCAATCGCACCGGGCTCGCCCCCGGCAAGAACGTGGCCGCGGTCGAGGCGCGGCTGATGAAGGTCGTGCCGCCGGAGTTTCGCCAGAACGCGCACCACTGGCTGATCCTGCACGGCCGCCATGTGTGCAAGGCACGCAAGCCGGCCTGCCCGCAGTGCATGATCCGCGACCTGTGCAGCTTCAGGACCAAGACCGTGGTGGCGGGATGAAGACAAACGGCGGGCTTGCGCCCGCCGTTCCGCCATCCGTGGAGCGTGGCTCCCTTGCGATGGGTGTTGCGCGGATACGTCTCAGAACTTGTAGGCGATCATCACGCGGTTGTAGGTGAACGAGCCGTTGCCGGGATTGAGGCCGATGCCGCCGATCGCACGCTCCCAGCGGTCGCGTACCGACAGGCCCTTGAGATAACCGTCGAAGTTGTAGGTCAGGTCGACGTAGAGGTCGTGGCTGTTGCCGCGCTGGATCGTCGTGTACTTGGCGTAGGAGGTCATCAACACCAGGTGGTTGTCGAGGAAGCTGTAGGTCAGCTTGGCCTTCCAGGCGTGGCCGGGGCCCTGCTCGACCAGTCCGCGGATCATCGAGGTGGTGTACAGCGGATCGGTGGCATACGCTGCGGTGTAGGGCGAGATCAGCGCGCCGTTGCCGACCGCGCCGGCCTCCTGCGCGATCTTGTTGTAGCCGACCTCGAATTTGCCATTGGGAATGTTGACGCCTACGTCGGTGCCCCAGGTGTTGTTCTTGACACGGGTGCCGGTGACGCCGAACAGCGCCACGTTGTTGCTGACCAGCTTGTTGTTCGAACCGCCGCTCTCGGTGACGTACTGCGCGGCGATGAAGGGATCGAAGCCGGTACCGGTCTTGAAGGTGTAGCTGCCGTCGACGTAGCCCATGCGCGCGAACTGGCGGAAGTCGTAGTACCACGCCTGCGCCTTGAAGCCGCCGGTGGCGTAGGCGGTGCCCAGCGCGTAGGCGCCGTTGGCCTGGGTGGCCGTGGCCGGCAGGCCGCCGATGCCGCCGTAGGACGAATCGCCACGGTAGGTCGGCGGGTAATACAGGTTGTCGTTGTAGTAGCCGCTGGCGGTGCGCCCCTTCCACTCGAAGCTGCGCAGGGCAAAGATGTCCCAGCCCTTCATCGGCTTGAACACTGCCGAGACGGCGTTGTAGGAGGCAGGCAGAACGCGCGAGTCGCTGCTGCCCATCCACGGTGTGTTGAGGTACTGGTAGCCGGCGCGCACCTGCATCCAGTCATTCTGGTACTGCAGGTAGGCCTGGCCCAGCGAGCTGATCGAGTTGGTCGGCCCCATCAGGGTGGTGTCGATCGCAGCCGGGTTGCCCGATTGGGTGCCCAGCGAGTTGGCGGTGAGGAAGCTGCCGCCGAGGCTGAAACCGTTGGCGAAGGTGCCGCTGCGGAAGTTGATCAGCGCCGCAACTCCGAGCGCGTTGGCGTCGGTGGTGTTGGGGGCGCCGTACAGGCGACTGAAGTAGTAGGTCCGCAGTTCACCATCGACGTGACCCTGGGTGAAGATGTCACTGAGCGAGTCGGCCTGCGCAGCGAGGCTGATCGTGCCCAGCACGACGGCGATGGCGGCGGTGAGAAGTTTGTTGCGCATGGATGGGCTCCGGCCTGGGGTTGGAAATGGCATGCAAGGCTGCAAAGTATTTAAGTATAATCTAATTTAATGAAAAGTTAAGCTGCGGTTAGGCGCCATCATCATGTCGACCGGAATTGACACTCGTGTGTGCGTTCGATGACAGAGCGATGACAGCGCCGGATGCGCGCCGTCGTCGAGGCTGGCGGAACGGGCGCGCGGACAGCCGCTGCTATGCTTCCAAGCATGGTTGATGCCTCGGTTGCTCCGATCGCGCGGCGGTTTCGCGGCTATCTGCCCGTAGTGGTGGACGTCGAGACCGGCGGTTTCGACTGCGAACGCCATGCCCTGCTGGAAATCGCGGCCGTGATCATCGCCATGGATGACAGCGGCCATTTGCGGACCGAAGCCACCGTCTCCACGCACGTGGAGCCATTCCCGGGCGCGGTCCTCGATCCCAAGGCGCTGGAAATCACCGGCATCGATCCCGGCCATCCGCTGCGTGGCGCGATCACCGAGCGCGCCGCACTCGATCACGTGTTCGCGCCCGTGCGCCATGCTTTGCGCAGCAGCGGCTGCCAGCGCGCGATTCTGGTCGGCCACAATGCGGCCTTCGATCTCGGCTTCCTCAATGCCACAGTGCGTCGCTGCGGCTACAAGCGCAACCCGTTCCATCCCTTCAGCTGCTTTGATACGGTGACCTTGGGCGGCCTCGCCTACGGCCAGACTGTACTGGCGCGCGCCGTTCAGGCCGCGGGCCTCGACTGGGACGCCAACGAGGCGCATTCGGCCGTGTACGATGCCGAGCGCACGGCCGAGCTGTTCTGCGCCGTGGTCAACCGCTGGCATGCCCTGCAGGCAGGCGTGACATGGCCTGCGGCGGAGGCCGGCCGGCCCTGCCATGACGACGGCGCGGCGACGCTGTCATAAACGTGCAACAGCCACGCTCTACAAAGAGCGGCGGGCGGAATGCGCCCGACCCTGCCCTTCGAGGAGTTCCCATGCTCACCTCCGTCAAATCCCGCCTGGCCGCGTTGGCCGTGGCATCAATGTTCAGCCTGGGTGCCGCCCATGCCGCGCAGATCACCGGCGCCGGCAGCACCTGGGTCTATCCGCTGGTGGCCAAGTGGTCCGAGGCCTACGCCAAGGAGACCGGAATCCAGGTCAACTACCAGGGCATCGGCTCCGGCGGCGGCATCGCCCAGATCAAGGCCGGCACCGTGGCGTTCGGCGCCAGCGACATGCCGCTGACCCCCGAGGAACTCGCCCAGTCCGACCTGATCCAGTTCCCGACCGCCATCGCGGGCGAGGACCTGGTCTACAACCTGCCCGGCATCAAGGCCGGCCAGCTGATCCTCAGCGGTCCGGTCGTGGCCGACATCTACCTCGGCAAGATCAAGCAGTGGAACGACCCGGCGATCGCCCGGCTCAACCCCGGTCTGAAGCTGCCGGACATGGCCATCACCACGGTCCATCGTTCGGATGGTTCCGGCACCACCTTCACCTTCGCCAACTACCTGTCCAAGGTCAGCCCGGAGTGGAAGGCAAAGATCGGCGCGAACACCTCGCTGGCCTGGCCGGTCGGCGTGGGCGGCAAGGGCAACGCCGGCGTGGCCTCCTACGTGCAGCGCATCAAGGGCTCCATCGGCTACGTCGAGTACGCCTACATCCTCGAGAGCAAGCTGGACTACGCGCGCATGTACAACCGTGCCGGCAAGCTGGTCAGCCCCAGCCTCAAGGGCTTCCAGGATGCCGCCTCGCACGTGGACTTCACCAAAGCCAAGGATTTCTACGTGATCCTGACCGACCAGCCCGGCCCCGGAACCTGGCCGATCTCCGGCTGCACCTGGCAGATCCTGAGCAAGAAGGCGCCCAAGGCGACCAACGAGTCGGTCACCACGTTCTTCCTCTGGGGCTTCGACAAGGGACAGTCGATGGCCGAGTCCATTGCCTTCGGCCCGCTGCCGCCGACCACGGTCGACGCCATCAAGGCCTACTGGAAGGCCAACCTGGGTATCTGATGACCCGGGGCGCCGGCTCCGGCGCCCTTGCCCGGCGGTCGTGTCTGCCAGATCATGGCGCGCCCCGCATGTGCGACAGCGAGTCCGGGCCCTGGTCCGGACTCGCCTTTTGAGACCCTGCGGACAGGCCGCATCCGCGCCCTGGACGGCTTGCACGTTCCGCTGAGACGATCTGCCATGACCGCCGTGCAAGTCCTTTGCCTGAGCCGACGCCCGTGAACGCCACCGCGCAGCGCACCGCATCGGCAGGCGGAAGCCGCCTTACGCTGGATGCGCTGTTCCGCAAATTCACCGGAGCCATCGCGCTGCTGGTGACCCTCTCGCTGGCCGGCATCCTGATCGCGCTCACCCGGGAGTCATGGCCCGCGCTGCACCGGTTCGGATGGCATTTCCTGGTATCCACCGCATGGGATCCGGTCAGTGACAACTACGGGGCCCTGGTCTTCATCGTCGGCACCGTGGTCAGTTCGGTGATCGCGCTGCTGCTGGCCATCCCGGTCAGCTTCGGCATCGCCCTGTTCATTTCCGAAATGGCGCCGCGCTGGCTGCGCGAGCCGGTCTCGGCTGCCGTCGAGTTGCTGGCGGCGATCCCCAGCATCATCTACGGCATGTGGGGTCTGCTGGTGTTCGCGCCGTGGTTCGGCAACCTCGAACCGTGGATCAACGATCACCTGGGCGCGATCCCGTGGATCGGCGCGCTGTTCCAGGGGCCGCCGATGGGCATCGGCATGCTCGCCGCGGGCATCGTGCTCGGGGTGATGATCATCCCCTTCATCGCCGCCATCATGCGCGACGTGTTCCTGGTCACGCCGCAGGCGCTCAAGGAGTCGGCCTACGCGATGGGCGCCACGACCTGGGAGGTGGCGCGCTACGTGATCCTGCCCTATACACGCACCGCCGTGACCGGCGGCATCTTCCTCGGCCTTGGGCGCGCGCTGGGCGAGACCATGGCGGTGACCTTCATCATCGGCAACGCCAACAATCTCAGCGCCAGCCTGCTGATGCCCGGCAGTTCGATCGCCTCGGTCATCGCCAACGAATTCACCGAGGCCACCACGCACCTGTACAAATCCGCGCTGCTGGCGCTGGGTCTGATCCTGTTCGTGATCACCTTCGTGGTGCTGGTGCTGGCCAAGCTGCTGCTGCTGCGGCTCGATCGCATGGAAGGACGCCGGGCATGATCTCGCGTTACCGCCGTCGCCGGCTGCTCAACGCCTTCAATCTGACCATGGCCGTGCTGGCCACCGTGTTCGGCGTGTTCTGGCTGGTGTGGATCCTGTGGACCACGATCCGCTTCGGCGCCGGCGCGGTGAATGTGGCCCTGTTCACCCAGGACACTCCGGCGCCCGGCGCCAGCGGCGGCGGCCTGCGCAACGCCTTCGTCGGCAGCCTGATCCTGCTCGGCATGGCGGTCGCGATCGGCGCCCCGGTCGGCGTGCTGGCCGGCACCTGGCTGGCCGAGTTCGCGGCGCGCCGCCGGCTTGGCGCCGTGGTGCGCTTTCTCAACGACATCCTGCTCAGCGCACCCTCGATCGTGATCGGCCTGTTCGCCTACGCCATCATCGTCGATCCGAGCGGCCGCTTCTCGGCCTACTCGGGCGGCGTGGCGCTGGCGCTGATCCTGATTCCGGTGGTGGTGCGCACCACCGACGAGATGCTGCGTCTGGTGCCGGGTTCGCTGCGCGAGGCGGCGATCGCCCTGGGCACGCCCTACTGGAAACTGGTGACGCGCATCACCTGGAAGGCGGCCGCATCGGGCATCCTGACCGGCATCCTGCTCGGCATCGCCCGCATCAGCGGCGAGACCGCGCCGCTGCTGTTCACGGCGCTCAACAACCAGTACTGGAGCACCGACCTCGGCCATCCGATCGCCAACCTGCCGGTGGTGATCTTCCAGTTCGCGATGAGCCCCTACTCGAACTGGCAGTCGATGGCCTGGGCGGGCGCCTTCATCGCGGTGGCCTTCATCCTCCTGCTCAACCTGGCCGCGCGCATGCTGCTGGGTCGGCGGCGCCCCAAGGTCTAGCCTCCCAGCATTCCGCATCACCGTTCCGGAGTTCGATCATGTCCGCCACGCCACGCATCCACACGCGATCCGAATCGGGCGAGACCGTCGCGGTCAGAGGCATCGGCGCGGTCAAGATCGACGTCCGCGCGCTGAACTTCTACTACGGCCGATTCCACGCCCTGAAGAACGTCTCCATCGAGATCCCCGAACGGCAGGTCACCGCCTTCATCGGACCCTCGGGCTGCGGCAAATCCACGCTGCTGCGCACGTTCAACCGCATGTTCGAGATCTATCCGGACCAGCGTGCCGAAGGCCAGATCGTGGTCGACGGCGAGGACATCCTCAAATCCCGACGCGACGTGGCGCTGATCCGCGCCCGCATCGGCATGGTGTTCCAGAAGCCGACACCGTTCCCGATGTCGATCCACGAGAACATCGCGTTCGGCATCCGCCTCTACGAAAAGCTGTCGAAGGCCGAGATCGCGGTGCGCGTCGAGAGCGCGCTGACGCGCGCGGCGCTCTGGGACGAAGTCAAGGACAAGCTGCAGCAGACCGGCACCAGCCTGTCCGGCGGCCAGCAGCAGCGCCTGTGCATCGCGCGCGCGGTTGCGATCCGACCCGAGATCATCCTGCTCGACGAGCCCTGCTCGGCGCTCGACCCGATTTCCACCGCCAAGGTGGAGGAACTGATCGAGGAGCTGAAGAACGACTACACCGTGGTGATCGTCACCCACAACATGCAGCAGGCGGCGCGCGTCTCCGACCGCACCGCCTTCATGTACATGGGCGAGCTGGTGGAATACGGTCCGACCGAGGGCATCTTCACCAAACCGACCAAGAAGCAGACCGAGGACTACATCACCGGACGGTTTGGCTGAGACTTGGCGCTGGCGCGATGCCTTTCGGTCATCGCGCGCCGAGGCGAACGTCCGCGACAGGATGCTGCCGGCGCCCGGCCGGAAGACAAGGGCCGTTGTGCGAACCCGCTGTGCCGACCCCTTCAACGTACCGTATCCGCCATTCAGGACCAGGCCCATGAACACCCCCAGCGATCACATCATCCGAAGCTACGACGACGAGCTGAAGCGCCTCACCGGCGAAATCGTGCGCATGGGCGAGATCGCCATCGCCCAGATCGAGGGGGCCGTCGATGTCGTCGAACGCCGCGACTCCCGCGCCGCCGAGCGCGTGGTCGCCAATGACGATGCCATCGACCAGCTCGAGGCCAGCGTCAGCCATGACGTGCTCCTGCTGCTGGCCCGCCGCCAGCCGATGGCGCGTGACCTCCGCGAGATCCTCGCCGCCCTGCGCATCGCCGCAGACATCGAGCGCATCGGCGACTATGCTGCCAATGTCGCCAAGCGCTCGATGGCGCTCAACATCAATGCGCCGATTGCGCCGGTGCACAGCCTGCCGGCGCTCGCTGAGGTCGCTTCCGGCCTGCTTGCCGACGTGCTCAAGGCCTATCGCGACGGCGACTCCGAACTGGCCAGGAAGGTCTGGGAACGCGACGCCGATCTGGATGCGCTGTACACCGCGCTGTTTCGTGAACTGCTTACCTACATGATGGAGGATCCGCGCAACATCACTTCCGCGACCCATCTGCTGTTCATGGCCAAGAATTTCGAGCGCATCGGCGACCACGCCACCAACATCGCAGAGAACGTCTGGTTCCTCGCCACCGGCGAACCGCTGACCGAGGCGCGCCAGAAGGGCGATCTCACGGCCAGCCCGGAGTTGCAGCCGCACGCCTGATCCGGGCGGATACGGCCATTTGGATGGCTAAACGTCCGTATCTCCCCTTGCGCCCGCGCGCGCGGGCGGGTTAGGCTTGGTCATGGCCTGCCTTCGCGACCCGGCATTCGACGCCGCCATCCCCGCACGATGTCGCCGCGCGCGCTGAATGCGCGCCCTGCCCTGCCGTCATCCGTCCCTGATCCGCCGCGCGCATGCCGCGGCATCGCTTCCGCCGCAAGGGAGACCGCCATGATCCACGACAGCATCACCGACACCATCGGCCGCACCCCGATCGTGCGCATCAACCGTCTCGCGCCGAAGGGCGTCACGATGTACGTCAAGGTCGAGTCCTTCAACCCCGGCGGCTCGGTCAAGGACCGGCTGGCCATCGCCATCATCCTCGACGCCGAGCGCAGCGGCGCGCTCAAGCCGGGACAGACCGTGGTCGAGGCGACCTCGGGCAACACCGGCATCGCGCTGGCGATGGTGTGCGCGGCGCGCGGCTATCCGTTCGTCGCCTTCATGTCCGAGACGTTCTCGGTCGAGCGGCGCAAGCTGATGCGCGCCTACGGCGCCAAGGTGATCCTGACCCCGGCCGCGGAACGCGGCACCGGCATGGTCAAGCGCGCCGAGGCGTTCGCCGCCGAGCACGGCGCCTTTCTCGCGCGCCAGTTCGAGAATCCGGCCAACCCCGCCTGGCACCGCAACACCACTGCCGCCGAGATCGTGCAGGACTTCGCCGGGCGACGGCTCGATTACTTCGTCTCCGGCTGGGGCACCGGCGGCACGCTCACCGGCGTCGGCGAGGTGCTGCGGCTGACCCGCCCCGAAGTGCGGATCATCGCCACCGAACCGGAAACCGCCGCGCTGCTCAAGGGCGAGACCTGGCATCCGCACAAGATCCAGGGCTGGACGCCCGACTTCGTACCGGCGGTACTCAATCGCGGCGTGTCGCACCGCATCGTCCCGGTCGGCGAGACGCTGGCGCGCGACACCGCGCGCCAGCTGGCGGAGCAGGAGGGCATCCTGTGCGGCATCTCCTGCGGCGGCACCTTCGCCGCCGCGCTGGAGGTCGCGCGCGACGCCGAACCCGGCGCGGTGATCCTGGCGATGCTGCCGGACACCGGCGAGCGCTACCTGTCGACGTTCCTGTTCGAGGGCGTCAACGAGGGCTCGGACGACGCCTGGCTGTCGGGCCTGTGATCCCCGTGACCCGACTCAGCCGGCGCGCCGCCGCGCGCCACGGACCATGCCGTAGACACTGATCGCCAACCACACCGCCTCCAGCACGAATGCCGCCAGGTTGAAGGCGCCGAACAGCAGAGACAGCAGCACGCCGAGCGCGCCGAGCGCATTCAGCAGCTGGTTCGGCAAACCGTCGCCGCGCATGCGTCCCATCTGCTGCAGCAAGAACGCCAGCACGATCAGGATCACGCCGGTGAAGCCGGCGATGTCGTACCAATGCAGGCTGCTCATGCGCCGCCTCCGCGCTGCCGTACGGCCTCGAACAGTGCCACACCGGTCGCCACCGATACGTTGAGCGATTCCATCGCGCCCGGCATCGGGATACGCGCCAGATAGTCGCAGCCTTCGCGACTGAGCCGGCGCAGCCCTTCGCCCTCGCCGCCCAGCACCAGACCGAGCGGTCCCTTGAGGTCGAGCGCATACAGCGAGTGCTCGCCGTCGCCTGCCAGCCCGACCAGCCACACGCCGGCGTCGCGAAGCGCGCGCAGGCCGCGCGCCAGATTGCTGACCGCGACCAGCGGCACGCGGTCGGCGGCACCGGCCGCGGCACGGCGCACCACCGGGGTGATGCCGCTGGCGCGATCCTTCGGCACGATCACCGCGGTCACCGCGGCGGCGGCGGCGCTGCGCAGGCAGGCGCCGAGGTTGTGCGGATCGGTGACGCCGTCCAGCGCCAGGAACAGCGCCGCGGATCCGGCGCGCTCGGCCAGGGCGGGAATCGCCGCCTCACCCAGCGGCGCGGCCTCGCGGCAGCGCGCCGCAACGCCCTGGTGGCGCGCCTCGCCGGCCGCGCGTTCCAGCGCTTCGCGCGCCCGCGCATGCACGGCGATGCCCTGCGCGCGCGCGCGCGCCGCCAGCTCGGCCACGCGCGGATTGTGCGCGCCCTGTTCGACCAGCACTTCGAGCAACCGTGCGGGATCGTGACTCAACACGGCCTCGACCGGATGGATGCCGACGATCCAGCACTCGCTCATGCGGGCTTCCGCGGCTGCACCAGACGAAAGTCGATCTTGCGATCTTCAAGGCTGGCGCGCAGCACCTGCACACGCACCGCATCGCCCAGACGGAAGCTGTGCCGCGTGCGCTCGCCCGCCAGCAGCCGGCGCACGGGGTCGAAGTGGTAGTAGTCGGCCGGCAGCTGGGTGACATGGATGAGCCCGCTGACGCGCGACTCGGTCAGTTCGACGAACAGCCCGAACGAGGTCACGCCGGTGACCACGCCGTCGAACTCGGAACCGACGTGGCGCTCCATCCACGCGCACTTGTAGCGTTCGTCGACGTCGCGTTCGGCCTCCTCGGCGCGGCGCTCGGTCTGCGAGCAGTGCAGCGCCATCTCGACCATGCGCTCGGGCGTGTACAGATAATCGCCGGGCGTGCCATTGGCGAGCGCATGCCGGATCGCGCGGTGCACCAGCAGGTCCGGATAGCGGCGGATCGGCGAGGTGAAGTGGCCATAGGCGTCCAGCGCCAGCCCGAAATGACCCTCGTTGGCGGCGTGATAGACGGCCAGGCTCTGCGCACGCAGCAGCACCGATTCCAGCAGCGCCGCATCCGGGCGCTTGCGTACGCGCGTCAGCAGCGCGGAGAAATCGGCCGGCGTCACCTCGCCGGCGGGCGGCAGCCTGAGCTTGAACTCCTTGAGGAAGCCCAGCAGGTCCTCGTACTTCTCGGCCGGCGGTGGCGCGTGCACGCGGTACAGCGCCGGAATGCGCTTGCGGACGAGGAACTTCGCGGCCTGCACGTTGGCGGCGATCATGCACTCCTCGATCAGCCGGTGGGCGTCGTTGCGCGGCCGTCCGCCCAGCGCCTGGACCATGCCATCGGCGTCGAGCCGGAAGCTGACCTCGTGGCCGTCGAAGTCGATCGCCCCGCGCCGGCTGCGCTGGCGCGCCAATGCCTGATACAGGCGATGCAGGTTCTCGAGCTGCGGCAGCACGTCGGCCAGTTCGGCGCGGGCGTCGGCGTCGCGCTCGCCAATCGCCTGCCAGACGCGGTCGTAGGTCAGCCGCGCGTGCGAACGCATCAGCCCGGCATGGAAGCGCGCGCGCGTGACTTCGCCCGTGGCGTCCACCCGCATGTCGCAGACCATGCACATCCGCTCGACGTCGGGGTTCAGCGAACAGATGCCGTTGGACAGCGTCTCGGGCAGCATCGGGATGACATAGCCCGGGAAATACACCGAGGTGCCGCGGCGGTAAGCCTCGACGTCGAGCGCGCTGCCGGCCGGCACGTAGTGCGAGACGTCGGCGACCGCCACCACCAGGCGGAAGCCGCCGTCGGCCAGCGGTTCGGCGTACACCGCGTCGTCGAAGTCACGGGCATCGGCGCCGTCGATGGTCACCAGCGGCAGCGCGCGCAGGTCGAGGCGATCGGCATGCTCGGCGGCGCGCACCGTTGGCGCCACCAGCGCCGCCTCGCGCAGCACGGCGTCGGGCCATTCCTCCTTCAGGTCGCGATCGGCGATCGCCATGCGCACGATCAGCGACGGCGTCAGGCGTTCGCCCAGCACCGCCAGCACGCGTCCGATCGGCCCGCGGCCGGCACTGGGCGGATCGGTGATCTCGGCGACCACGATCTGTCCGGAACGCAGCGCGTGCCCGCCGCCCGGCGGGATCAGCAGGTGCTGATGGATGCGGCGGTCGTCCGGCACCACGAGGGTGACGCCGTTCTCGACCAGGGCGCGGCCCACCAGTCGCGCCGGCCGGCGCTCCAGCACCTCGACGATCGCGCCCTGCCGGCGGCCGCGGCGGTCGACGCCGACCACGCTCGCCAGCACGCGATCGCCGTGCAGCACGCGACGCATTTCCGCGGGCGACAGGTACAGATCCTCGCCGCCCGCATCCGGGCGCAGGAAGCCGAAACCTTCCGCATTGGCCAGCACGCTGCCCGCGATCAGATCGAGTTTCTGCGCCGGCGCGTAGCGGCCGCGGCGATCCTGCAGCAGCTGGCCGTCGCGCAACATCGCCGCCAGGCGCTTGTCCAGCGCCTCGCGCGGTGCATCCTCGGCCAGCTGCAGCGCGGTTGCGATCGCGTCGGCGGCCAGCGGCGCGCCGCGCTCGGCCAGCAGGGCCAGGATCGCCTCGCGGCTGGGGATCGGGTTGGCGTAACGCCGGGCCTCGCGCGCGGCGTGCGGATCGGCCGACGGGATCGCGGCGGAGGGGGTAGTCGCGGGACGACGGCGACCGGAACGGGGACCGCGCGGAGATCGTGGGGACACGTGGACTCTCTCGATGATTGCCGGCAGCCTCGCCGACAGGGCGCCGAATTGCAACCGCGGCGTTGACACGGCGCGAGCGCCCGCATAGATTACGCGGCTCCCGCGGCCTGCCCGCGGGCCACCGGCCCAGGTGGCGGAATTGGTAGACGCACTAGTTTCAGGTACTAGCGGGTAAAACCGTGGAGGTTCGAGTCCTCTCCTGGGCACCATCGGCACTTCCGGGCACGTCCGGCGAAGTCCGAGAATCACCCCGAAAGCCGCGAAAACACGAGCATTCCCCATCCGGGGCGGTCCGGGGCTGTCCGCTTGCGGCCGGCTGCGGGTGGAGCAATTTTCGGGGTAACTCGACTCTCTTCGAGTCCCAGTTCCCTCATCTTGACCGATACCAAGCTCAAGGCTTTGCGCGCGCGCGGTGCTGTATCGCGTGGCCAATGCGCTCGGGCTGTGCATCGAGGTCCATCCGACCGGTGCGCGCTACGGGCGGCCACGCTACCGCCCAGACGGCAGGGAAAAGATGCTGGGCCTTGGTGTCCATTCCGACGTGAGCGCCTGATCGCTGCCCGCAAGCGCCGCGACCAAAAGTGTCCCGCCTAGTTCGTCGTCGAGACCGAAAGGCTTAGGATTTCTCCTACTGACGCGGCCAGCAACCCTTCAACGTCACTCCGCGTAGGACTACACGCAGGCGCGAGTGAGTTAGCTGGCGCTATCAGCTGCCATTGTGGTGCACAGCCCGCCATGCCGAGGCTTCCTGCTGGGCTTGCGCAATCTGGGCGGTGGTCATCGTCCTGGAAAGGATCGTCATGTTCTCGCTCGCGACTTTGTATGTCTCGCTCGCTGGCTTGGTGGCGCCTTTGGCCGCCTCATTCCACTTATAGGCCGCTACATAGTTCTGCGGCACACCCTGGCCCTTGCCGTACGCGAAGCCGAGGTTGACTTGAGCAATTGCATTACCTTGCTGGGCCGCAAGCCGATTCCATTTCTGCGCCTTGGCATAGTCCTGCGGCACGCCTTGGCCGAGTTCGTACATGCCACCGAGCTTCGCCTGCGCGAGCGCAAATCCATGATCCGCAGCAAGCCGTAACCACTTCACGGCTTTGGTGTAGTTCACCGGCACGCCCAAGCCTTGCTGGTACATGGTGCCGAGGTTGTATTGCGCGATGGCCTGACCCTGCCGCGCGGCAAGCTGATTCCACTTCAGCTCCTTCGCATTGTCCCTTGGCTGTGCAGCAAGACTGAAATCCGCAAAGGCCGGTGAATTGGCGCCGGCCAGCATCACTGCCAGATCCGGGCTGTACACACTCAACTGCCCAGCAAAGGCCGCCGCCGAAAGGCACAGTAGGCAAGCTGCAAGGATCGCGCGCATCGTCGTTCTCCTGAGTTGCAGGCCTGCAGACTAATGCAAGCGCCTATCTTTGCAATGGCTCGAAGTCTACAGTTCGCATAAATGCAAGGATATCAATGGACTGCAATGTCATTTCGAGCCCTCTTCCGACCGAGCAAGCCGCAAAAATGCGAGCCCTCTTCCGGGGAGATCCGCGGCTTAAGATTCTCGTGGAAGCCTCGCTCAATGAGGGCCGTCGCGCGTTGCCAATTGCCCATCCGTCAGTGATCGAGTGTGATCAGTTGCCGCGCCGGTGCTGCGCCGCCCACCATGCCGAGGTTTCATGCCGGGCGTCATTGAAAATGACGCGTACCGCGGAGACAAAGGTCGCCGCCCACCACATCCCTGCTTTGATATAACTCTGCGGAACGCCTTGGCCGCTGTAATACGCGGAACCAAGTTGAAGTTGCGCCGAGGGGTACCCGTGCTGCGCTGCCAGCCGATACCATTTGATCGCCTTGGTGGAACTGTGCTCGACACCTTGACCGGTCTCGGAGTACATGAGCCCCAGTTGGAACTGCGCCGGCGCATAGCCATGCTGCGCCGCGAGTCGCATCCACCCGGCTCCGGCGGCTGAATTTCCGTGCACACCATCGCCGAGTTCGGTCATCAAGCCGAACAGGAACTGTGCCGGCGCAAAGCCCCCTTGCGCCGACAGTCGAATCCACTTTGCTGCTTCGGCGTCGTCTCGCGGCGCACCTTGTCCATGCGAATACATGGTGCCGAGGGCGAATTGGGCCCTGGCGTCACCCCTGCCCGCAGCGAGCCGGAAATCCGCAAGCGCCGTTGCAAAGTCGTGCGCCTCGTAGGCCGTCGTGCCTGCGCTGAGCGCATCCGGTTGTCCGGCAATCGCCGCCACCGAAAGGCCCAGCAGACAAACAGCGACCCATCCGCGCTTCATCGAACACCCCTGACTCCGAATCGATCATCCCGCCGCCAGAACCCTGGTGCAACACACATGCCTGCCGGGCGCGCGCCATGGTCGTCTCGCGTGAGACGCAGTTCAAAGCGCGTCCGCTACCAGCACGACAGCCGCAGCCTTCCACCGACCCGGATACCGCACGCATCGCGCCGCGGCGCAGGTGCGCCCGCGCTTATTCCGCCTCCGTCGCCGGATCCAGCGCGCACAGCTGCACATGGCGCGGATCGATCCGCAGCCGCACCGATTGATCCGCATGCAGCGCGATGGCCTCGGTGCGATCGCGCGGCAGCAGCGCTTCCAGCCGAATCGGCGCGGCGGTGATGACGCGCGTGGACAGTCCTTCCTCGCGCAGCGAGGCCAGCGTCCAGAGCGGATCGGCCGTGATCGATCCGGTGTCCGTCGTGGCAGGCATCAGCTCGATATCCTCCGCGCGCAGCAGCACGCCCACCGGCTGACCGCGAGCCAGCTCCGCCGCGGCGCTGGCGGCCAGCAGCACGCCGTCCACGGCGACGTGGCCCGCATCGACCACCACGCCGCGCAGGCGGTTGCGGATGCCGAGCAGCCGCGCCACCGCCATGCTGGCCGGGGCCGCCAGCACCTGGCGCGGCGTGCCCTGCTGGACGATGCGGCGCGCGACCATCACCGCCATCCAGTCGGCCATCAGCGCCAGATGCGGGTCGTGCGTCACCGCCAGCGCCGGCAGGCCGAGCAGGCGCACCTGCGCGATCAGCTCGGCGAAGACGTCCTCGCGGGTGGCCGGATCCAGAGCCGCCGTGGGTTCGTCCAGCAGCAACAGTTGCGGCTGGCGCGCCAGCGCGCGTGCCAGCGCCACCCGCTGCTGCTGACCGCCGGAGAGCGTCCGCGGATGGCGCGACGCCAGCCCGGATACCCCCAGCGTTTCCAGCAGCGCGCAGGCCCGCGCCTGCCGCGCCTGCTCGCCCCGGCAGCGCGAAGGCCACGTTCTGCCAAACCGTCAGATGCGGAAACAGCGCGTAGCCCTGCGGCAGATAACCCACCGGCCGATGCTGCGGTGCCAGTCCGGCGTAGGGGCCGCCCTGCGCCGGCAGCAGGCCGGCCAGCGCCTTGAGCAGGATCGACTTGCCCTCGCCGCTGCGGCCGAGCAGGACGCTGAAGCCGCGCAGCTCGAACTGCACCGCCAGTGCAATCGGATGCCGCAGCTGCAGATCGATGTGCACGCGTCAGAACGCCAGCCGGCGCCGCGCGCGCAAGCCCAGCCACAACGGCAGCGGCAGCGCCACCAGCAGGAACAGCCACAGCAGCGGATACACCGCCGGCAGGCCGATGTCCTGCAGATTGACCCACAGCTTCACCGGCATGCCCTGCGGATAGTAGGCCACGATCAGCACGATGCCGAACTCGCCCAGCGCGCGCACCCAGGCCAGCGCCAGGCCGGCGCTCAGCCCCAGTCGCGCCAGCGGCAGGGTCACGCGCACGAACACCTGCCACGGTGACTTGCCCAGCGTCAATAGCGATCTGCTCCAGCTCGCGCGGCACGCCTTCGAACGCGGCGCGCGCGCTGATCACGTAGTACGGCATCGCCCCGTACACCTGTGCCAGCAGGAACGCCGGCGCGCTGTTGGTCAGCATCACGCCGATGCGCTCGAAGGCGGCACCGATCGGGCTGTAGGGCCCATACAGCGACGTCAGCAGCAGTCCCAGGGCCAGCGGCGGCGTCAGCAGCGGCAGCAGCACCAGCGCGTCGATCAGGCCCTTGCCGCGAAACGTGCTTCGCGCCAGCCACCATGCCAGCGGCGTGCCCAGCGCGATCACCAGCGGCAGCGCGATCAGGCTGTACAGCAGCGATACCCCGACCGCGCCGAGATCGCCGGGCGCCAGCGCCAGATGATCCCAGCGGGTGAACGCGGCCAGGGTGACGAACGGTGCCGTCAGAAAAAGCAGCGCCAGCAAGCCGGCGCTCCACACCGCGACACCCCGCCAGCGGCTGCGCTGCGCGTCCGGCACACCCGGTGCGGCGTCAGCGCGCATGATCCGGTGCAGGCCCGTAACCCTGGGCGCGCAGCAGCGCCTGCCCGCGCGCGCTGCGCAGATACGCCACGAACTTCTGCGCCAGCAGCGGCTGCGCCGCGTTCTTCAGGACCGCGGCGTAGAACACCAGCGGCTGCGGATGCAATGTCTCGGGCTTGCCATCGGGCAGGCGCAGCTGCAGTTGCACACCGGGATCCGCCGACCGCGCCGGATCGCTGAGATTGATCGCATCCGGCAAGGAGATGTACGGCAGATGGTGCGAGATCGCCGCGCTGCGGTAACCGGACGCCGCATCCAGCTGGCCGGCCTGCAGCCGGCTCAGCAGCGAGGGCTCGGTGAAGATCTGCGCCGGGTTCTGCACCGCGCCGAGGATGCGCCCGACCAGATGCGGTTGGTGGTAATAACGCCCGGCCAGCAGCAGGGTGAACACGATGTTCTGGCCCTGCGGATCCACCGCCGGATCGGTACGGCCGAAGCGCAGCCCGGGCGTTTCAAGCACCTGCCACCACGGGCGCCGACCTTGCGCCGCCGCCCGCAGCGCGGGCGCGAAACGGCTGCGCGGGCTGTAGGCGATCACCATCTGTGTGCTGGCGACCGCGACCGCATGATCGACCAGCCCGGCGTTTTGCAACACCGCGATCGGCCCCGGCGTGATCGACACGAATACATCCGCCCGCAGGGCTTTGGCGGACAGCAGTCGCGCCAGACCATACGCGCCCTGGCCGATGCCCTGGTAGTCGATGCCCTCGGCCTGCGCGAACGCCGGGCCGAGATGGCGATCCATCACCACGCCCATCGAGCCGGCATAGGCCACGCGCAGCACCGTCGCCGCACGCGGCGCCCCGGCCGGCAGCAGACCCAGCAGCAGGAGACCCAGCAGGCCCCGCAGGGCGACGAATTGACGCATGCCCGCTCTCATCCCCGCATCCGCGCGATGCTGCCAGTCTAACCGCCGGGCCAAAGCTCCGGCAGCTCCGCCGCCCTCGCGCCCACTGAGGCATGATGATCGTGTCCAGCCCCGATCCGGCCATGCCACGTTCGCCTTCCTCCCATCGCTCGCAGCACACCGTCGCACCCGCGCATGCCTGGCCCGACGCCGACGTGCTGGCATCGCTGGCGGACAGCGAGGACATCGCGCAGTGGGTGATGCACCTCGAAAAGGCCCTGATGCGGTACCTGCCCGGCACGCGGGTCGAGTTGCAGCGCGCGCCCACGCTCGAGGCGCAGGTCGTCGCCGCGGCCGCGCCGCGGCCGCGCGGAACGCTCGCCTTTCCGCTGGCCGACACCGACGATCACGCGCTGGGCACGCTGCTCGTCTGGCCGCCGCATGGCAGCCTGGGCCTGCAGCGCAAGACGCTCTCTGCCGGCATTCGAGCATTCCTGCCCCTGCTCGAGCGCCGGCTGGCGCTGGAGCACTACCGCAGCCGCGCCGGCATCGCCGATCTGCTGCTCGACCTGTCCTACATCCTGCTGTTCGAGGAGGACATCGACGTCATGCTGCAGGGCATCGTCGCCTACTTGCGCGAGCGCTTCGGCCTGTCGCTGGCGACGATCGCGCTGATGGAGGCGGATGGCCGCAATCTGGTGCTGCGTGCGTACGCGGGCAGCTCGCGCGTGGATTTGCATTCCGGCGTGATCTGGCCGGCCGAACGCGGCCTGACCGGGCGTGCCCTGCGCCAGCGAGGCACGGTGTTCGTGGCCGACGTGCAGGCCGATCCCGATTACGTCGAGGGCAATGCGCTGACGCGCGCCGAACTGGTGGTGCCGATCAAACACGCCGGCGGCCTGCTCGGCTTTCTCAATCTCGAGAGTCCGGCCGTCGAGAGTTTTTCGACCGACACTCGCGCGGTGCTGGAACTGCTGGCCGATCAGATCGGCGGCGTGCTGCATCTGCATCTGCTGCGCCAGCGTCTGCAGGAGGTGCACAGCGCCGCGCAGGCGGTGCTGGCCGAACTGCATACGGTCAACCACAAGCTCAACCGCGCCAACCTCAAGCTGGAGCGCCTGAGCAGCCAGGATGCCCTCACCGGCGCCAGCAACCGCCGCGGCTTCGAGCGCGCCCTGCGCCTCGCCTGGCGCGCCGCACGCGGCAACGACAGCCGGGTCGCCCTGCTGCTGCTCGATGTGGACTTTTTCAAGGCCTACAACGACCACTACGGTCATCCGGCGGGCGATGCCTGCCTGCGCGCCATCGGCGACGTCATACGCGGCAGCCTGCGCGGAACCGACAGCATGTTCGCCCGCTACGGCGGCGAGGAGTTTGCCGTGGTACTGCCGGGCGCCGACGCCGGTGTCGCGTCGCGCGTGGCCGAACGCATCCGTGCCGCGATCGAAGTCCGACACATGCCGCACGCACATTCCGCGGCCAGCGCCCATGTCACCGTCAGCATCGGCGTTGCCAGCATGCATCCGGCGGCGACGTCGACACCGCGCGTGCTGGTTGCGGCCGCCGACGCGGCGTTGTACCGAGCCAAACAGACGGGACGCAACCGCGTCGTCGCGAACGCCGACTGACGCAGCACCTCAGGTCATGTAGCGGCCGGCATTGAGATGCAGGGTCTGGCCGGTGAGAAAGCCGTTGCAGACCAGCGTCTGCACCAGCATCGCCACTTCCTCGGGACGTCCGAAGCGGCCCAGCGGCTGCTGGGCCGGATCGATGTTCAGAGCGTGCACCATGTCACTCTCGATCAGCGCTGGCGCGATCGCGTTGACGGTGACGCCACGCTCGCGCAGGTGCAGCGCGTAGAAGTGCATCAGCCCTTCCATCCCGGCCTTGGACGCCGCATAGGCCGGCGACACCACGCCGCCGACGTGGGCGGCGATCGAGGACAGGAACAGCAGCCGGCCCCAGCCGCGCGCGGCCATGCCGGCGATCACCGCCTGCGAGACGAGGAACGCCGAGCGCAGGTTGGCGCCCTGCACGGCGTCCCAGTGCGCGAGATCGGCCTCGAACACGCCGCACGGCGGACCGATCCCGGCGTTGTTGACCAGGATGTCGATCGCACCCAGTTCGGTCTCGACCGCCGCCACCAGCGCGCGCACATCGTCTTCGCGCGACACGTCGGCACGGAACGCCTGCGCCTGCACGCCGCGGTCGGCGAGCGCGGCCAGCGTGGCCTCCGCCGCCGCCGCGTCCGCGCGATAGTTGATCGCCACCGTGCAGCCAAGCTCGGCCAGGCCCAGCGCGATGGCTCGCCCCAGACCGCGGCTGCCGCCCGTCACCAGCGCGATGCGCGGAAGCTCCAGCGTATGCAGACGGGAGGTCACGGAGGCGCTGCCGCGGACTCAGGCGAACGGATCGCGCAGCACGATGGTGTCGTCGCGGTCGGCACCGGTCGCGACCAGTGCCAGCGGGCACTCGGCCAGCTCCTCGACCGCGCGCAGATAGGCGCGCGCCGCCGCCGGCAGCCTGTGCCACTCGGCGCACGCCGCAGGTCGGCTCCTCCCAGCCCGGGAACTCCAGGTACACCGGCTTGCATTCGTCCCAGCCGGCCGCGTCGAGCGGCGCCAGTTCGCGGCGCTTGCCGCGGTATTCGTAGGCGATGCAGACCTTGATGTGTCGGCAGGCCGTCGAGCACGTCGAGCTTGGTGATCGCCAGGCCGTCGATGCCGTTGATCTGCACCGCGCGCTTGAGCGCCACCAGATCGATCCAGCCGCAGCGGCGCGGGCGCCCGGTGGTGGCGCCGAACTCGTTGCCGCGCTGGCGCAGCAGTTCGCCGATGTCGTCGATCAGTTCGGTCGGGAACGGTCCGCCACCGACACGCGTCGCGTAGGCCTTGCAGATGCCGAGCACGTAGTCGATGTCGCGCGCGCCAACGCCGGTGCCGGCGCAGGCGCCGCCGACCGTGGTGTTGGACGAGGTGACGTAGGGATAGGTGCCGTGATCGATGTCCAGCAGCGAGCCCTGCGCGCCCTCGAACAGCACACGCTGCCGCCGGCGTGGCGCAGATCGTGCAGCATGGTGGCTGACGTCGTCGACCATCGGCTTCATGTATTCGCCGTAGGCCAGCGCCTCGTCGAGTACCTGCTGGTAGTCGACCGGCGCGGCCTTGAGCCAGTGGCTGAGCACGAAGTTGTGGTAGTCGAGCACGCGAGCGCAGCTTGTCGGGCAGCTCGCCCGGATACATCAGGTCGGCGACGCGCACGCCGCGGCGCGCGACCTTGTCCTCGTAGGCCGGGCCGATGCCGCGGCCGGTGGTGCCGATGGCCTTGGCGCCGGAGGCCTTCTCGCGCGCCTGATCGAGGGCGATGTGATACGGCATGATCAGCGGCGTCGCCGGGCTGATCTTCAGGCGCGGGCGCACGTCGACACCCTGCCCCTCCAGTTCCTCGATCTCCTGCTTGCAGCGCCGCCGGCGACAGCACCACGCCGTTGCCGATCAGGCACAGCACGCCGTCGCCGCAGGATGCCCGAGGGGATCAGATGCAGCACGGTCTTCTTGCCGCCGATCACCAGCGTGTGGCCGGCATTGTGGCCACCCTGGAAGCGCGCGACCGCACCGACCTGCTCGGTCAGCAGATCGACGATCTTGCCCTTGCCTTCGTCGCCCCATTGAGCACCAAGGATGACTACGGACTTGCCCATGGATGTTCTCGCTTCGATTCGATGTTCGGATGGGGCGACGGCGGTGACCAGCCTCGCAAGCCCTTGCCCGGCAAGTCACCCCGCCGCTGGCATCCTGCCTGCGGCGCTCGCATCAGCGCGAACTGCTTTACGCGGTTCGCGAGCGCCGACCCTTGCCGGCAGGGCATCCGGCCATCGATGCCCGCTCAATGGCGCAGCAGCTGCAATCCGACCAGTCCCAGCGCGATCGCGACCGCGCCGACCAGGCGCAACCGCTGCGGCGGCAGTTTCTGCGCTTCGGCGGCCATGCGCTGCCAGCCGCGTGGCGCCGTGAACAGGATCAGGCCCTCGATGACCGCCACCAGGCACAGCGCGGTACCGAAGTCGCCGCGCTGGACGATCATTTCTTGCCGCCGTCGTCGAAGTAGCGCAGGAACTCCGAGCCCGGTTGCAGCAGCATCACGCCATGACCCTGGCCGAAGCTGCGCCGGTATGCCTCGAGGCTGCGGTAGAAGGCGAAAAACCGCGCGTCCTGACCGTAGGCCTGGGCGTAGATGGTGGCCGCATTGGCGTCGCCCTGTCCGCGAATCACGCTGGACTGGCTGTCGGCCTGCGCCAGCAGCACCTGCGCCTGGCGATCGGCGTCGGCGCGGATCTTGGTGGCGGCCTCCTCGCCGCTGGAACGCAACGCATTGGCCAGGTTCATGCGCTCGGCCCGCATGCGCTTGAAGACCGATTCGCTGACCGACTCGGGCAGGTTGATCTGCTTGATGCGGACATCGACGATCTGCACGCCGAGCGTGCGCATCGCCGACACGTTGGCCTGCTCGCGCACGCGCCGGGTGACATCATTGCGGCCGCCGGAAACCAGCTCCTCCAGCGGTCGCGCGCTGAACTCGAAGCGCAGCGCATCCTTGATCATCGGGCTCAGGCGCGCCGCAGCCTGGGCCTCGTCGGCGCCGGTGGCCTGGTAGTACAGCGCCGGATTGGCGATGCGCCACTTGACGTAGAAGTCGACGTTGACGACCTTCTTTTCGGCGGTGAAGTAGCGCTCCGGACGGGCATCGAGGGTGAGGATGCGCTTGTCGAACTTCACGTCCTGCTGCACGAACGGCAGCATGAAGTGCAGGCCGGGCTGGTAGTTGCTGCGCACGATGCGCCCGAACTGCAGCAGCAGCGCGCTCTGATCCTGGCGCACGCTGAACACGCTGTTGAAGCCGGCCAGCGCCAGCAACACGGCAAGGGCAATGATGATGACCTTCATGACTGGGCTCCCGGCGCGCTACTGGTCGCACTGGCGGGTGCGCTCGGGGCTGGCGTCGTGCCGGCACCGCTGTCATCGGCCGGCGTCCGCAGTTCGGCGCCGACGCCCGGCAGCACCATCCTGGGCGTGGCCGGCGCCGGGCTGCCCGAGTGCGGCAAGGGCAGGTAGATCAGGTTGCGGCCATGGCTCTCGTCGAGCACCTTGGTATTGGCTTCCAGCACCTGCTCGATCGTCTCCAGCCACAGGCGCTTGCGCGTGACCTCCGGCGCCAGCCGGTATTCCTTGAGCATCAGCAGGAAACGCTGCGAGTCGCCCTGGGCGCGCGCAACGCGCGTGGCCTCGTAGGCCTGTGCCTCGGCGAGGATGCGGGCGGCGTTGCCGCGCGCCTCGGGCAGGACCTTGCTGGCGTAGGCCTTGGCCTCGTTCTCGATGCGCTGCTTGTCCTCGCGCGCCTTGTTGACGTCATCGAACGCGGCCTTGACCTCGGCCGGCGGCGATATGTTCTGGAAATTGACCTCGGTGATGGTGATGCCTGCGCTGTAGCTGTCGAGCAGCCGCTGCAGCGACTGCTGCGTGGCCGCGACCATCGCCGCGCCCTCGCCGGACAGGATGGTGTCCATGGTGCTGGCACCGACCACGCGGCGTACCGAAGCCTCGGCGGCCTGGCGCACCGCATCGTCGGGGTTCTGCATCGAGAACAGATACTGCTCGGCGTTGTTGACCTGGTACTGGATGTTGAAATCGACCTGGACGATGTTCTCGTCCTTGGTCAGCATCTGCATCTTGTCGGAGACCGAGCGCACCGAGGTCATGTCGACCTTGTCCACCGATTCGATCGGCCGCGGCAGCACGAAGTGGAAGCCCGGCGCCAGGGTGCGGTCATAGGCGCCGAAGCGGGTGACCACGCCGACCTGGCGCGCATTGATCACCGTCCACGAATCCAGCGCCAGCCATGCCAGCACGATCGCCAGCACGATGACACCGACCCCGCCGGGCGTGCCGCTGTGGCCGAAACGGGCACGCAGGCGCTTCAACAGCGCATCCAGGTCCGGGCCCTTGCCGCCGCTGCGGCCCCAAGGGTCGCGCTGGCCGCCGCCGGGTTCATTCCAGGCCATGATTCGGATCTCCTGCGGAGCCTGGCGCGGCGGCAAACGGCCGGCGCAGACGGGGTGGGCGGTGCATCCGGCGCCCAACCGTGGGATGACGGGCCACACGCTGCCGGCACGAAGCCGGCAGCCAGACGCGAATTGTAGGTGCGCTCATTCGGCAGCGGCAAGCAGCGCGCGCAATGGCGCGGATTCGCCGCCATCTCCCAGCAGCGGCTCGAGCAGGCCGCGCGGCGCATCCACGTCCAGATGCCAGCCGTCCTCCTCGAAGCGCTCGGCGGACAATACGCCCAGCGCACGCAGGCGCGCGTGCAGGCGTCCGGCCGCGGCGGGCAAACGCAGCTCACCGCGCACCCGCGAACCGCCCAGGCGTTCGGCCAGCGCCTGGCGCAGGCCGTCAAGCCCGGCACCGCTGGCGGCCGACACCCAGACCCGCTCGACGCGGCCGCTGCCGTCGCGCTCCAGCGCCGGCCCGCGACCGGCCAGGTCGATCTTGTTGAACACCCGCAGCTGCGGCACGGCGCCGGCACCGATCTCCTCGAGCACCGCGTCGACGACCGCAATCAGCCGTTCGCGCTCGGGATCGGAGGCATCGATGACGTGCAGCAGCAAGTCGGCGTCGCGGGCTTCGGCCAGGGTGGCGCGGAAGGCCGCGACCAGGTCATGCGGCAGCTCGCGCACGAAGCCGACGGTGTCGGCCAGCACCGCCGGTCCGCTGGTCAGGCCGTCGATGCGGCGCACGGTCGGGTCGAGGGTGGCAAACAGCTGGTCGGCGACATACACCGCCGAATCGGTCAAGGCGTTGAACAGGGTGGACTTGCCGGCGTTGGTGTAACCGACCAGGGCCACCCGCGGCAGGATCGCGCGCAGGCGCGCACGACGCTGCTGGTCACGCTGGGTCTGCACCCGCTCGATCCGGCGGTTGAGCAGCTTGACGCGCTCGCCGAGCAGGCGGCGGTCGGTCTCGAGCTGGGTTTCGCCGGGGCCGCGCAGGCCGATGCCGCCGCGCTGGCGCTCCAGATGGGTCCAGCCGCGTACCAGCCGGGTGGCAAGGTGCTTGAGCTGCGCCAGCTCGACCTCGAGCTTGCCCTCGTGCGAGCGCGCGCGCAGGGCGAAGATGTCGAGGATCAGGCTGGTGCGGTCGACCACCCGCGCGCCGACCAGCTTTTCAAGGTTGCGCTCCTGCACCGGCGAAAGCGTGTGATCGACCAGCACCAGGTCGGCATCCAGCGCCTTGACCCGCTCGGCGATCATCGCGGCCTTGCCGCTGCCGATGTAGTAGCGCGGACTGGGCGCATCGACGCGCGCCTCGATCACCTCGATCACCTGGGCGCCGGCCGAGCGCGCGAGATCGGCGAACTCGCTGCCGCGGCGTTCGGGGTCGACCACGCCGCGACCCTGCGGCAGCACAAGCAGCGCGCGTTCGCCCTTTTTCTCGCGATCGAACAGGGTCTCAGCCTTCCCCGTGCTCGGCAGGCTCGGCCGTCGCATCGGTGGTCCCGCCATCGACGGCATCGACTCCGGCCACGCGCACGTTGCGCGCCGGCACCACGGTGGAGATGGCGTGCTTGTAGACCATCTGGCTGACCTGATTGCGCAACAGCACGACAAACTGGTCGAAGGACTCGACCGTACCCTGCAGCTTGATGCCGTTGACCAGATAGATGGATACCGGCACCCGCTCGCGACGCAGCGCGTTGAGAAACGGGTCCTGCAGCGATTGTCCCTTCGACATGGGTATTCCCCTTGTTGTTGTGGCCGGCTCGATCACGCAACGCAGGACATGGGGGCACAGCCGCCCGGTCCAAGTCCCTGCATCTTAGCGGCTGGCCCGCAGGCGACCAAACCTCAATCCGTGAGGAAATCGTCAAGGGCGCGCAGCGCACGATCCGCGCTGCCATCCTCCTCGGGGTCGAGCACCCGCGCGTCCATCTCGCCGCGCAGCCAGGTGATCTGGCGCTTGGCCAGCTGGCGGGTGGCCGCGATCGACCGTTCGCGGAAACCGGCGGCATCACTGGCACCCTCGAGATGTGCCCAGGCCTGGCGATAACCGACCGCGCGCAGCGCCGGCAGCGCCGGATGCAGGTCGCCGCGTGCGCGCAACGTGCGCACCTCGTCGAGGAAGCCGGCGGCGAGCATGGCGTCAAAGCGCGTCGCGATGCGCGTGTGCAGCGGCGCGCGATCGGCCGGGATCAGCGCCAGCTTGAGCACGCGATACGGCAGGCGCATCGGCGCCGCGCCCTGCTGCGCGCTGAGCGGGCGACCGCTGAGTTCGATCACTTCCAGCGCGCGCTGGATGCGCTGCGGGTCAGTGGGGCGGATGCGCGCCGCCGCCGGCGGGTCGAGCCGCGCCAGCCGCGCGTGCAGCGCCGCCCAGCCGCACTCCGCCGCCTCGGCGGCCAGCCGCGCGCGCAGCCCCGGATCGGCCCCGGGCAGCGCCGACAGCCCGTGCTCCAGCGCCCTGAAGTAGAGCCCGGTTCCGCCGACCAGCAGCGGGGTCCTGCCTTCCTCGACGATCCGCTGCATGGCCGCCAGCGCGTCGCCGCGGAAATCGGCCGCCGAGTACGGCGCGGCCGGATCGCGGATGTCGATCAGGGCATGCGGAAACCGCCGCAGCGTCGCTGCGTCCGGCTTGGCGGTACCGATGTCGAGGCCGCGATAGACCAGCGCCGAATCGACGCTGACCAGGCCCAGCGGATGGCGCCCGGCGAGCAGACACGCCAGCGCGGTCTTGCCCGCCGCGGTCGGGCCCATCAGGAACACGGCGCGAGGTCGGCGATCGGGTTCGGGCATGCGCCGATTGTAGGCGCGCGGCGCGTCCACTCCGACGCACGGCCGCGCGCGCCTATAATCGGCGCTTTCCCGATCGCCGGAGCCGCGTCCATGCCGCAGCTGATGAAAGCCCTGGTCAAGCGTGAAGCCGCCAGGGGCATCTGGATGGAGCAGGTGCCGGTGCCGACCTCGGCCCCAACGAGGTGCTGATCAAGCTGGAGAAGACCGCGATCTGCGGCACCGACCTGCACATCTACCTGTGGGACGAGTGGAGCCAGCGCACGATCAAGCCCGGCCTGACCATCGGCCACGAGTTCGTCGGCCGCATCGTCGAGATCGGCCCTGGCGTCACCGGCTACGCGCTCGGCGACCGCGTCAGCGCCGAGGGCCACATCGTCTGCGGGCACTGCCGCAACTGCCGCGCCGGCCGTCAGCACCTGTGCCCGCACACCGTCGGCATCGGCGTCAACCGCAATGGCGCCTTCGCCGAGTACATGACCATGCCGGCCAGCAACCTGTGGCCGATCCCGGATCAGATCCCGTCCGAACTGGCCGCGTTCTTCGACCCCTACGGCAACGCCGCGCACTGCGCGCTCGAGTTCGACCTGATCGGCGAGGACGTGCTGATCACCGGCGCCGGCCCGATCGGCATCATCGCCGCCGGCATCGCCAAGCACGTCGGCGCGCGCAACGTGGTGGTCACCGACGTCAACGACTACCGGCTCAAGCTGGCCGCCGACATGGGCGCCACGCGGGTGGTCAACGTGTCCAAGCAGTCGCTGAAGGACGTGGTCAACGACCTGCACATGGAAGGCTTCGACGTCGGTCTGGAGATGAGCGGCAACCCGCGCGCCTTCAGCGACATGCTCGAGGTGCATGTACCACGGCGGCAAGATCGCCCTGCTCGGCATCCTGCCCCGGGGCGCGGGCATCGACTGGGACAAGGTGATCTTCAAGGGCCTGACCCTGCAGGGCATCTATGGCCGGCGCATGTACGAGACCTGGTACAAGATGACGCAGATGGTGCTGACCGGCTTTCCGCTGCAGAAGGTGCTGACCCATCAGGTCGCGATCGACGACTTCCAGAAGGGCTTCGACCTGATGGAAGCCGGCCAGTGCGGCAAGGTGGTATGCAGCTGGAACTGAGCACCATACTGCGGCATCCGCCCCGACCGGTTGCCGCGCATGACCACCCTGCTCTCGCCCGCCGATCTCGCGCCGCAGCCGCTTGATCACGCGCTGGCACTGCCGGCGCCGTACTACACCGATCCGCGCCTGCCGGCGCTGGATGCCGCCGCCGTGTTCGCGCGCAGCTGGCAGCTGGCAGGTCATGCCGCGCAACTGAGCGGCGTCGGCGACCATCTGGTGACCGAGGTCGCCGGCCTGCCGCTGCTGGTCGTGCGCAGCGACGCGACCACGATCCGCGCGTTCCACAATGTCTGCCGGCACCGCGCCGGACCGCTGGCCACCTGCGCCGGACGCGGCGCCAGCGCGCTGCGCTGCCATTACCACGGCTGGACCTACGGACTGGATGGCGTGCTGCGCGGCGCGCCGGAAATGGGTCGCGCGCCCGACTTCAAACCGGCCGACATCCGCCTGCCCGAGGTCAGCGTGCAGGTCTGGCAGGGGCTGGTGTTCGTGGCCGTCGGCGCCGCGCCCCCATTTCGCGAATGCATCGCCGGCATCGACGCCCGCCTCGGGGCGCAGCGCAACCTGGCCGAGTTCGAGTTTCATCATCGGACCGGTTACGACATCGTCTGCAACTGGAAGGTATACGTTGACAATTACCTCGAGGGCTACCACGTCCCGCAGATCCACCCGGGTCTGAACCGCCTGCTCGACTATCGCAGCTACGTGACCGAGACCGCGGCGTGGCATTCGCTGCAGTACAGCCCGCTGGAAAGCACCCCCGACCTCTACGGCAATGGCGAGGCGCTGTACTACTTCCTGTATCCGAACACCATGCTCAACATCCTGCCCGGCCGCCTGCAGACCAATCGCGTGCTGCCGCTGGGCGTGGACCGCTGCCGCGTGGAGTTCGATTTCTACTACTCACCCGATGCCGGTGCCGAGGCGCAGGCACGGCGCGCGCGCGATCTGGCCTTCAGCGACGAGGTGCAGCAGGAGGACGTGGACATGTGCGAGCAGGTGCAGCGCGGGCTGGCCTCGGGCTCGTACCGCGCCGGGCGCCTGAATCCGCTGCGCGAGAACGCCGTGCACCACTTCCACGAACTGCTGCGCCAGGCCTACCGTCACGCATCCGCCGGCGACGCATGAACGCACCCGCGCGCACGCTGGGCCTGTGGACGCTGATCGCGCTGGTGGTCGGCAACATGATCGGCTCCGGCGTGTTCCTGCTGCCGGCGACGCTGGCCCCCTACGGCGCGGCCAGCCTGCTCGGCTGGGCGCTGACCCTGGGTGGCGCGCTGATGCTGGCGCTGGTCTACGCCTGGCTGGCACAGACCATCCGCAACCACGGCGGCGCCTATGCGTATGCGCGCCGCGCCTTCGGCGACAGCACCGGTTTCGTGGTGGCGTGGAGTTACTGGATCAGCACCTGGGTCGGCAACGCCGCGCTGGCGGTGGCCTTTGCCGGCAGCCTCGGTGCGGTCTGGCCGGCCGCGACCGCCACGCCGTTGCATGGCGCCATCGCGGCACAGGGCGCGCTGTGGCTGCTCACCGCGGTGAATCTGGCCGGCGTGCGCGAGGCCGGCCATCTGCAAGTGCTGCTGACCCTGCTCAAGCTGGTGCCGCTGCTGCTGTTCGGCGTGATCGGCCTCGGCTGCATTCACGCCGGCGCCTACCAGCCCTTCAACCCCAGCGGTCAGCCGTTGATCCCGGTGGTGACCACCGTGGCCGCGCTGACCCTGTGGTCGATGCTCGGACTGGAATCCGCCACCGTGCCCACCGGCGTGGTGCGCGACCCCGAACGCACGGTGCCGCGCGCCACCGTGATCGGCATGCTGATCGCCGGCGTCGCGACCATGCTGGCCTGCACCGTGGTGATCGGCCTGCTGCCCGCCGCGGTGCTGCGCGACTCGCCGGCGCCGATGGCGGCCGCGGCCAGCCATCTGTGGGGCCCGGCCGCGGGGATCGGCATCGGCGTGGTGGCGACGATCTCCTGCTTCGGCGCGCTCAACGGCTGGGTGCTGCTGCAGGCGCAGACCCCGCTGGCCGCGGCGCAGGACGGATTGTTTCCGGGGTTCTTCGCACGGCTCGACCGGCACGGCACACCCTGGCTGGGGCTGCTGCTCAGCAGCGTGCTGACCAGCGCATTGATCAGCACCCACTACAGCCAGTCGCTGGTCGCGCTGTTCACGTTCGCCATCCTGCTGGCTACCGCGGCCACCCTGCTGCCCTATGCCGTCACCGTGCTGGCCTGGTGGCGCATCGATGCGTCCGCGCGCCGGGGCCGCAAGCTGGTCGCCGCGGGCGCGCTGGTCTACAGCCTGTGGGCGCTGATCGGCACCGGCGCCGTGACGCTGCTGTGGGGCGCCGCGCTGCTGCTGGCCGGGCTGCCGCTCCTGCTCTGGCAACGCCGCCGGGCGAAAGCGTAACGTTCGCGCGGGGAGGCGCATGGCTCAGCCCGGGCTGGCAAGCCTCGCCAACGCCGGCATCCATCGCGCTGATTCACGGCGAGCCAAGGCACGGTTCCTCGGATCCCGGTTTCCTGCGGCGCTGCGCGCACAGCGACAGGCCACCTCGAGCACGGCTAAAGACTCCCGCTACGGCTTCGCGCCTTCCGCGGCGGACGCCTCCAGTGCCTGCAGTGCGCGCTGCATGCGCTTGGGCGACACCGGCTCGGCGGTGCCCAGCTCCTGCGCGAACAACGACACCCGCAGTTCCTCGATCAGCCAGCGCAGTGCGTCCAGCGCGGCGGGATCGACGCCGCCGGTGCGCGCCCTGAGCCACGCGCGCCAGTACGGGAGCACCTGCAGCATCCGCGACTGGTCGCGCGCCGGATCGAGACGCAGGCGTTCGCCGCGCAGACGCAGCGCCTTCAGATAACGCGGGTAGTGCGCCAGTCGTGCCGGCGCCAGCTCGCGCAGGAAACCCGGCGCCAGCAGGTGCTCGCGCTGTTCGCGCAGGTCGTCGTAGCTGGCGCGCGCGAAGCCGAGCAGGGGCGGCTCCAGCCACGGCGTCAGCTCGGCCTGGGCGACGATGATCGGCTCGGCGAGCTTGAGTCGCGCCATCGCGGCGGCGAAAAGCTCGCGAGTGCAGGCGGCCTGCAGCGCCGCGAACGCCATGCGCGTGCGCACATCGAAATCCTGCGTGGCGCGCAGGTCGGCGAAACCGCCCTCGACCAGGTCCTCGCGCAGGCCCTCGAGGCTGCCCAGCGCCGCGTACTTCAGCGCCAGCGCATTGGCGATCGGCAATTGCCGGCGCGCGCGCTTGAACTCCACCGCCAGCGCCCGCCGCAGAAGCCGCTCGACGCCGTGCCGGTGCTCGACGTCGGCATCGGCGGCATGCTCGAACACGCGCAGCGCCACCGCGTCGCCCAGATCCACCAGTGCCGGATAGGCGGTCAGGCCACCGGTACCCTGCACCGCGGCGGGAATGTCGTCGAAGTCGAACCCGGCGACATCCTCGCGCACCAGTTCGGCGTCGCTGCGGCGCGCGAACGCCGCTCGCGCGGCAGGCCGCCCATTCGGCGCGGATCGCCTGCAGATCGCGTCCCTCGGCCAGCGTCGCGCCGTGCTCGTCGTGCACGCAAAAGCGCATGCGCAGATGCGTCGGCAACTCGTCGGCGACGAAGTCGGCCGCACTCACGGCGACCCCGGTGGCGCGGGCGAGAAACGCCGCCAGCGCCGAGGCCAGCGGCTCGTCGCGCGCGGCTTCGGCCTCGGCGAAGGCGCGCGCGAAGTCCGGTGCCGGCACGAAGTTGCGCCGCAGCGCCTTGGGCAACCCGCGGATCAGTTCGGCCGTCTTCTCCGCCAGCAGGCCCGGCACCAGCCATTCGCAGCGCGCCGCGGAGACCGCGTTGAGCAGCGCCAGCGGCAGGTTGAGGGTGACGCCGTCGGCGGCGTCGCCGGGCACGAACCGATAGTCCAGGCGCAGGCGCTGGCCGGCCAGCTCCAGCGCCGCCGGATAGGCGCCGGCATCGAGCGCATCAGGACCCTCGAGCACGTCGGCCAGCGACCAGCGCAGGGCCGCCTGCGCGGCCGGTGCCGCCTTGCGGTACCAGGCATCCAGCGCCGCCGTGCCGGCGATGTCGGCGGGCAGCTTGCCGGCGAAGAATCCTTCCAGCGCCGCGTCGGATTTCAGCAACCCCTGGCGACGCTGGCGCGCCTCGATTTCCCGCGCCTGTTCCAGCACGCGGCGATTGGCGTGAACGAAATCGGCGCGGCAGTCGATGGCGCCGGGCAGCAGCGCCTCGCGCACGAAGATCGCATGCGCCTGCGCCGGGTCCTGGCGCTGGAACGTCACCGTGCGCTTCTCGACCAGGCTCAGGCCGAACAGGGTCACCTGCTCGTCGGCGATCACCGCGCCGCGCGGGCGCGACCAGCGCGCGTCGCGCCAGCTGCGTCTGACCAGATGCGCGGCCTGCTGCTCGATCCACGCCGGCTCCACGCGCGCGCACATCAGGCCCCAGACCTTGCCGCCGAGATCGAGGATCTGCGCCGCCAGCAGCCACTGCGGCGGCGCCTTGGCCAGCGCCGAGCCGGGAAAGACCTGGAACTTGCGCTCGCGCGTGCCGCGATAGCCGCCGCGCTCGTCCTTGCGCCCGACCTGGGTCGGCAGTCCGGCGAGGATGCAGCGGTGGATGGCCTCGAAGAGCCGGGACTCGGGGGAGTGCCGAGACTCAGAGGAAGGCCGGGACTCGGGACCCGGGACCCCGGACCCGGGAACGCGGGTCACGTCTTCCTGGCTGGACGGCATCGATGTCCTGGCGAGGGCTGCCCGTGCGCCGCGCGGTCTGGCGTCAGACCCGGAACCCGGGATCGAGGCGCCTCCAGCCTTCACGCTTCTTGCGCTGCTCCCGGCAATGGACTCGGGTGTCCCGGCGCCCTCGCCATTGCCAGCCTGTTCTCGTGTCGCGCCTTCCAGCTTGCCCCCGGGGCCCGGCTTGTCGAGCCCCGTCTCCGCTGTCACCAGCAGCAGCTGCCGATGCAGCTCGCGCCACTCGCGCATGCGCAGAAAGCTGAGGAAGTGCCGCGCGCACCAGTCGCGCAGCTGCGACTGCGTGAGCTCTTCGTGCGCGGCGCCGTAGGCTTGCCAGAGCTTGAGCACGCCGACGAAGTCCGACTTCGGGTCGGCAAATGCGGCGTGCGCGGCGTCGGCCTGGGGACGCGCATCAGCGGGACGTTCGCGCGGGTCCTGGGTGCTGAGGAAGGCGACGATCGTGGTCAACTCGCGCAGCGTGCCGCGCACGCTGGCCTCGACCAGCATGCGCGCCAGCTGCACGTCGATCGGCAGTCGCGCCATCAACCGGCCGTTGCCGGTCAGGCGCCGCTCGGCGTCGATCGCGCCCAATTCGTCGAGGCGCCGGTAGCCGTCGGCGATCGCGCGCGGCTCCGGCGGATCGAGAAACGGAAACGCTTCGACCGCGCCCAGTCCCAGCGCCAGCATGCGCAGGATCACACCGGCCAGCGACGAACGCGCGATCTCCGGATCGGCGTAGAGCGGTCGCCGCGCGTAGTCGTCCTCGCCATACAGGCGGTAGCAGATGCCGGGGCCGACGCGGCCGCAGCGACCCTTGCGCTGGTCGGCGGCGGATTGCGCGATCGGCTCGACGTGCAGGCGCTCGATCTGGCTGCGCGGGCTGTAGCGCTTGACCCGCGCGCTGCCGGTGTCGACCACGTAGCGGATGCGCGGCACCGTCAGCGAAGTCTCGGCGACATTGGTCGCCAGCACCACGCGCCGCTGCGGGCCGGGCCGGAACACGCGATCCTGCTCGGCGGCCGACAGTCGGGCGTACAGCGGCAGAATCTCGGTCTCGCGGTATTTGCGCCGCGCCAGCGCCAGATGCGCGTCGCGGATCTCGCGCTCGCCGGGCAGGAACACCAGCACGTCGCCGCGCGGGTCGTCGCGGCTGATCTCGTCCAGCACGCCGACGATCTGCTCGGCGAGGTTGGCCTCGCCGCGCTCGGGCGGCGGTCGCCAGCGCAGCTCGACCGGATGCGCGCGGCCCTCCACCGCCAGCACCGGCGCGCCACCGAAGTGCGCGGCGAAGCGCGCGGTGTCGAGCGTGGCCGAGGTGATGATCAGCTTGAGGTCGCGCCGTCGCGCCAGCAGCTGCTTGAGGTAACCGAGCAGGAAATCGATGTTGAGGCTGCGCTCGTGCGCCTCGTCGAGAATGATCGTGTCGTAGGCTGACAGCCCGCGGTCCGACTGCGTCTCCGCCAGCAGGATGCCGTCGGTCATGAACTTGACCAGGGCGCGTTCACCGACCTGCTCGCTGAAGCGCACCTGGAAACCGACCAGGCCGCCGATCTCGCTGCCGAGCTCCGCAGCGACACGGCGCGCCACCGCGCGCGCGGCCAGCCGCCGCGGCTGGGTGCAGCCGATCAGCCCGGCCTCGCCGCGGCCCGCCGCCAGGCACAGCTTGGGCAGCTGGGTGGTCTTGCCGGAACCGGTCTCGCCGGCGATCACCAGCACTTGATGGCTGCGGATCAGCCCGATGATCTCCTGCGCACGCGCGGTGATCGGCAGGCCCTCGTCGAGACGGATCACGGGCTTGGCGGCGACGCGCGCGGCGCGGCGTGCCGCCGAGGCCGCGACATCGGCGGCGAGTGCAGTCAGCCGCGCGTGATCGGGAGCACGCGCCAGTCCGCGCCAGCGTCCCAGCAGGCGCGCGTGATCGCGGCTGCAAACGCCGTCCAGCGCCGCGCGCAGCGTCGTCAGCGCCGCGTCGGGTGGTGCCATCGTGGAATCGGGATCGTGCATGCAGCAGCGCATCATAGCGGCGCGCTGTCGCCGGTATCGGCCGCAGGCGATTTCCCCCGGCACAGGCCGGGGTTACGCTTGCGGCTCCCATCCCAGGAGCATCGCCATGGCCATCGATATCGGCATTGCCAGGAAGGATCGCGAAGCCATCGCCAGGCAGCTCTCGCGCCTGCTGGCCGACACCTACTCGCTGTATCTGAAGACCCACAGCTTCCACTGGAACGTCACCGGGCCGATGTTCAACACCCTGCACCTGATGTTCGAGACCCAGTACATCGAGCTGTGGACCGCCGCCGACCTGATCGCCGAGCGCATCCGCGCGCTGGACGTGGTCGCGCCCGGCTCCTACTCGCAGTTCGGCAAGCTGACCGCGATCAAGGAAGAGACCGGCGTGCCGGAGTGGAAGGCCATGGTCGAGCAGCTGGTCGAGGGCCACGAAACCGCCGGCGCGCACCGCGCGCGAAACCTTCCGCGCCGCCGACAAGGCCGACGACCAGCCGACCGCCGACCTGGTCACCCAGCGCATGGAAGCGCACGAGAAGACCGCCTGGATGCTGCGCTCGCTGCTGAAGTAGAACGCCGGCTCGGCGCCGGGTCGAGGTCGATGCGCCACAGGCTGGGCCGACACGCCCGGCGCTCTGCCGACAAGTCAGCGCTCCGCAAAAGCAAACGCCGGGCGTGCCAGCCCGGCCTGCGATGCTCAACCTTCCACGTGGTGGCGCGCGGTCACCTCGATCTCGATGCGCATGCGCGGATCGAGCAGTCCCGCCGAGAGCATCGTCGCCGCCGGCCGCGCCCGGCCGAACGCCTCGCGCAACAGCGGCCAGCAGGCCTCGAACTCCGCCGCGTCGGGCAGGATGTAGGTCACCCGCACCACGTCATCCAGCGACGCGCCGGCCTCGGTCAGCGCCGCGGCGATGTTGGCCAGGCACTGCCGCGTCTGCTCGACGATGCCCGTCGCGATCGTCATCCTGCGATAGTCGAAACCGGTCGGTGCCGGAGACGAAGATCCAGTCGCCGTCCACCACCGCGCGGGCGTAACCGACCTCCTGCTCGTAGCGCGATCCCGAGCTGATCCAGCGACGGGTGGTCATGTCAGCGTCCTGTCCCGCGTGGCCTCACGGCACCAGCACCGTCGACCCGGTGGTGGCCCGCGACTCCAGCGCGGCATGCGCCTTGCCGGCGTCGGCGAGCGCGAAGCGCTGGCCGATCTCGATCTTGATCGCGCCCGACAGCACCTGCGCGAACAGTTCGCGGCTGCCTTCCTCGAGCTGGTCGCGGCGGGCAACGTAGGTGCCCAGCGTGGGCCGGGTGACGTAGAGCGAGCCCTTCTGCGCGAGGATGCCGAGGTTGACGCCGCTGACCGGGCCGGAGGCGTTGCCGAAGCTGACCATCAGCCCGAGCGGCGCGAGGCAGTCGAGCGAGGTCTCCCACGTCGCCTTGCCGACCGAGTCGTAGACCACCGGCAGCTTGCGGCCCTCGGTCAGATCCAGCACGCGCTGGACGACGTTCTCGCGGCTGGAGTCGATCGTTGCCCAGGCGCCGTGCGTGCGCGCCAGCTCGGCCTTGGCGGCGGAGCCGGCGACGCCGATCAGGCGCACGCCCAGCGCCCTGGCCCACTGGCAGGCCAGCAGGCCGACGCCGCCGGCCGCGGCGTGCCACAGCACCGTCTCGCCGGCCTGCGCGCGATGCGTCTTGCGCAGCAGGTACCACACGGTCAGGCCCTTGAGCATGATCGCCGCGCCCTGCTCGAAGCTGATGCCGTCGGGCAGGTGGACCACCTGCGCCGCGGGCATCACGCGCACGTCGCTGTAGGCGCCCAGCGGGCCGCTTCCGTAGGCGACGCGATCGCCCGGCTTGAAGTCGCTGACGCCGGAGCCGACCGCCTCGACCACGCCCGCGCCCTCGCTGCCCAGCGTGGACGGCAACGCCGGCACCGGATAAAGCCCGGTGCGCACGTAGACGTCGATGAAGTTGAGCCCGACCGCGTGCTGGCGCAGGCGCAGCTCGCCGGCGCCGGGCGCGCCGGGCTCGCAGTCGACACGCGTCAGGACCTCGGGGCCACCGAGACGATCGAACTGGATGCGATAGGTCATGACCCGATCCCCCCCCTCAACGCACCATGTGGACACGCGCATTGCAGCGGTCCGATCCGGGCGCCCGAAGCACACCAGGAGTACCTGCGCCCTGATCGGCGCGGGCCAACATACACGACATCGAAACCGTCGTGGTCGCCGGAGCCTGATCGCTGCGCTGCATCGAGCGCTAAGCAAACCGCAAGCCGCGGGGATCACGATGCCCGGCCTCGGCACGGCTGCGAGGAGCCTGCGATGACAGTGCGCCGTCGGTCCGGATTGTGGCAACCCGCAGGTCTCGATCAGGGCACGCCGCCTGCCTGCGGCGATCGTCCGCCGGACCGGCCATGCGTCCTGCTGTGGGCGCTGCTGGCGGCCGTCATGCTTGCCGCGCCATCGGCCGCCTGCGCGCATACCGCGCAGGATGCGGGCGTGCGCGCGCCGCTGCCCATGGTCCTGGCAGGTTCCGCTCACCCCTGGCACCTGCAACTGATGTGGACCTTTGACCTGATGGATACTGCGGCCGGCGGCCGCGCGCGCGGCTGGAAGGCGCCGGGCGTGATCGATCTGCGCCTGACCCGGCATCAGCATCTGCGGTCCGGACTCGACAGCCGCTGGCACATCGATCTGATCCGCATCCTCGGCAGCAATCCCTCGCGCGATGCCGGCGATGCGCAAGTGCTGGACAACCTGGCTGCGCATCACGCGTGGCGCCTGTATCGCGCTTTCTGGCAATTGGGCGATCCGCGCCGGCACTGGGCGCTGCGCCTCGGCTGGCAGGGCTACGACGAGAGCTTCGGTCTGGTCCCCGCAGGCAGCAACCTGATCAATTCGTCGTTCGGACAGATGCCGACCGGTTCAGAGGCCGGCATGCCGATCTGGCCACAGACCGCGCCTGGCATCAGCGCACGCTGGCATCCCGGCGCCCTGTACCTGCAGGCGGGGTTGTGGAGCGGCACGCCGCGCGACCCGGGTCTGCCGCAGGACTGGAACCTGCCGCGGCGCGGCGACGGCGGTCTGCAGGCACTGGAGCTGGGCCTGGACCGCATCGGCCGCTACAAGCTGGCAGTCGGCGCCTGGGCCCTGCATCGCCCGGGCGCGGCCGGCCAGGCTCATCGCGGCACCTACGCACTGGCCGACGCGCGCCTGTTCGAGGGCGCGCGCGGGAGCCGGCTGAGCGGCTTCCTGCAGTGGGGCCGGACCCGGCCCGGCTCGAGCGCCGTCGGTCGTTACCGCGGCGCCGGGCTGCGCTGGACGCCCACGGCCAGCGCGCATGGTCGACTGAGCCTCGGGATCGCGCGTGCCGCCCTGAGCGCGGCCTTTCGTGCCGGTCATCCTGCAGCCGCCGCGACCGAGACCGCCTACGAGGTCACCTGGCGCCAGCGCATCAACACGCATCTCAGCGTGCAGCCCGACCTGCAGTACATCGCGCATCCGGCGCTGGCGCCGACCCGCGATTACGCACTCGTGATCGGGGTGCGCGTCGACGGGCGCTTCTGAACGGCCGCTTCAGCCGCCGAGCGGAGCCTTGCGCAGGCGCAGCGCGTTGCTGACCACCGACACCGAGCTCAGGCTCATCGCCGCCGCCGCCAGCGCCGGCGACAGCAGCACGCCGAAGAACGGATACAGCACCCCGGCCGCGACCGGAATGCCGATGCTGTTGTAGACGAAGGCGAAGAACAGGTTCTGGCGGATGTTGCGCACGGTGGCCTGCGACAGCGCGCGGGCGCGCAGGATGCCGCCGAGATCACCCTTGACCAGCACGACCTGCGCGCTCTCCATGGCGATATCCGTACCGCTGCCCATGGCGATGCCGACGTCGGCCGCGGCCAGTGCCGGCGCGTCGTTGATGCCGTCGCCGGCCATCGCCACGCGCCGGCCCTCGGCCTTGAGCGCGACGATCACCGCCGCCTTGTCCACGGGTGACACCTCGGCATGCACCGCATCGATGCCGAGCGTTTTCGCCACCGCCTGCGCGGTGGTGACGTGGTCGCCGGTCAGCATCACGATGCGCAGGCCGATCGCGTGCAGGTGGCGAATGGCCTCGGGCGTCGTCGGCTTGATGCGATCGGCGACCGCGACCAGCGCGGCCAGCACCACGTCGACGGCGAGAAACATCACCGTCGCGCCCTCGCCGCGCAGGGCATCGGCGCGCGCGCGCGCCGCGGCATCCACCGGAACGCCCAGTTCGTCCATCAGCGCGAGATTGCCGAGCGCCGCGTCGCGATCGCCGACGCGCGCGCGCACGCCGCGGCCGGTCAGTGACATGAAGCCGGCCACGTCGGCGAGGGCCAGCTTTTCCCGCTCGGCGGCATCGACGATCGCACGCGCCAGCGGATGCTCGCTGGAGCGCTCCAGCGCCGCAGCCAGCGCCAGCGCAGCGGCGCGGTCGATGGCGCCGAACGCGATCACTTCGCGCAGCGCCGGCTTGCCCTCGGTCAATGTGCCGGTCTTGTCCACCACCAGAGTGTCGACCTCGCGCAGCGCCTCGATCGCGGCGGCGTCGCGGAACAGCACGCCGGCCTGCGCGCCGCGCCCGGTCGCGACCATGATCGAGATCGGCGTGGCCAGCCCCAGCGCACAAGGACAGGCGATGATCAGCACTGCCACCGCAGCGATCAGCGCGTTGGCGTAGCGCGGATCGGGACCGAGCGCCGCCCAGGCGACGAAGGCCAGCACCGCCACCGCCACCACCGTCGGCACGAACCAGGCGGCGACGCGATCGGCCACGCGCTGCAGCGGCGCCTTGCTGCGCTGCGCCTGCGCGACCAGACTGACGATCTGCGCCAGCAGAGTGTCGGCGCCGACCTTGTCCGCGCGCAGCAGCAGCGTGCCAATCTGGTTGAGGGTGGCGCCGGTGACGCGATCACCGGCGCGCTTGTCCACCGGCAGCGGCTCGCCGGTCAGCATCGACTCGTCGACGCTGCTGGCGCCTTCCAGGATCACGCCATCGACGGGAATCTTCTCGCCCGGGCGCACGCGCAGCGTGTCACCCACGCGCACCTCCGCCAGCGGCACATCGGCTTCGCCGCCATCGGGCCCGACGCGATGCGCGGTCTTCGGCGCCAGCCCCAGCAGGGCCTTCAGCGCCGTGCCGGTGCGGCGACGCGCGCGCAGCTCGAGGAAATCGCCCAGCAACACCAGGGTGACGATCACCGCGGCGGCCTCGAAGTACACCGGCACGCGGCCGTCGGCCACGCGCATCGCCGGCGGAAACAGCCCGGGCGCGGCGAACGCGATCACGCTGTAGGTCCAGGCCACGCCGGTGCCCAGCGCGATCAGTGTGTACATGTTCGGCGACCACGGACGCAGGGAACGCCAGCCGCGCACGAAGAAGCCGGCTCCTCCCCACAGCACCACCGCGCTGCCCAGCAGCGCCTCGGTCCAGGCGGCGAGCGAGTCCCACGGCGCCGGCAGATGCACGCCGAACAGATGCGGACCCATCGCCACCGCAAACACCGGCAGCGTCAGCGCGACACAGATCCAGAAGCGCCGCACGAGATGCGCCAGCTCGCCGCCGTCATCCGCGTCCAGCGTCGGCAGCAGCGGCTCCAGCGCCATGCCGCACCTGGGGCAGCTGCCGGGATGGTCCTGGCGAATCTCGGGATGCATCGGGCAGGTCCAGATCGTGCCGGCCGGCGCGGAAGCCGCTGCTGCCGCGGCTTCCGCGGGACGCAGGTAGTGCGCGGGGTCGGCGTCGAACTTGTCCTTGCAGCGCGGATTGCAGAAAAAATACGTTGCGCCGGCGTACTCGCTGCGGTGCTTCGCGGCGGCCGGATCGACACGCATGCCGCAGACCGGATCGATCGCCGTCCTGGTATCGGCCGCGGCCACGCCGTGGGCGTGGTCACCCTGCGCATGACCGGCGTGCGGGTCATGCGCGTCGTGGCGATCTCCCCCACCGCAGCATGACCCGCCCCGGGCCGGCACGGGATCGACGCTGGCCTGCTCGCCGCCGCAGCACGGGTCTGCGGTCGGCGCTGCCGAAGCCGCTGCCGTGGCACCTCCACAACAGCTGTCCGGTGTCCGGGCTTGCGCGTCGTGGCGACTGACCTCGTGCGCCCCGTCATCGGGTTGATTCGGATGATCGCGGCGATGCTCGTGGGTGTTCATCAAGCTTCCTCGTGGCTCAGTGCGGTCAGGATCGGGCACCTTTCCGGCGCGCCATGACCCGGACAGGCTTCGATCAGGTTCTTGAGGCCGCGCTGCACGCGTTTCAGTTCGCGGATGCGCCGTTCGATCTCGACCAGCCGCGCCTCGGCACGCTGCCTGACGCCGCGCACACCGCGTTCGCGATCGGCCGACAGCGCCAGCAGTTCGCGGATCTCCTCGAGCGTGAACCCCAGTTCCTTGGCGCGGCGGATGAAGCGCAGACGCGTGACCGCATCCGGAGTGTAGTCGCGATAGCCCGACAGGCGCCGCTCGGGCTCGGGCAGCAGGCCCTCGCGTTCGTAGTAGCGGATGGTGTCGATGGCCACGCCGGCGGCACGCGCCACACGGCCGATGGTCAGGTGCGGGATCCCCGCGGCGGATGGGCGTCGGGTGCTCATGGTCCGAGCCTAAACCCTTGAGCATGGTCCTGAGTCAAGCGGCTGCGCCCAAGCGCCGCATGGGTCCCCGGCACGGGCTCGGATCGCGGTAGGCCCAGGCTCCTCATGGCGACTCCGCAGGCGATGCCCGCATCGACGCCACCTCCGGCTCCGCGCCCGGCAGCCGGCCGGCGCGCAAACGCCGCCGCTCCAGCAAGCGGAACACCACCGGGATCACCAGCATCGACAGCAGCGGCGCGGTGATCATGCCGCCGACCATCGGCGCGGCGATGCTGCGCATCACCTCCGAGCCGGCGCCGCTGCCGAGCATGATCGGGAACAGGCCGGCCAGGATCACCGCGACGGTCATCGCGATGGGCCGCACGCGCAGCACCGCGCCCGCGTGATCGCTTCATCCAGCGCAGCCTCATTCGCACTGCCGGCCGTCACGCGTTGCCCGAACAGAGCGATCACCGTGTTCATCATGCCCTCGTCCTCAGAACCTGATGCGCGCGCCGGCGACCAGCTGCCGGTCGAGCACGGGCTTGCTTTCGGCACGGCGGAAGCCCGCGGTAGCGCCGAACACGCGCTGCCAGACCACGCCGATGTAGGGCGCAAATTCGCGACGGATTTCGTAGCGCAGGCGCAGGCCGAGACTGGCGTCGGACAGTCCGCTGCCCAGGCGCCGGGCCGGATCGGGCCTGCCGTAGAGGTTGGCCTCGAACTCCGGCTGCAGGATCAGGCGCTGGGTGAACAAGAGTTCGTACTCGACCTTGAAGCGCGCCGCGGTGCGCCCACCCGCACCGGCGTAGCCGGTGGCCTCGACGTCAAACCAGTATGGCGCAATGCCCTGCGCGCCGAACGCCGCCCAGTCGCGACCCGGGCCGATGCCGAAGTCGCGGCGCACACCCAGTTCGGTGTCCCAGAACGCGCTGATCGCATGGCTCCAGAGCGCCTCGATGTCGGCCGCCTCGACGCGGCCGCCGGCGCGATCGCCCTCGCCGCGGATCGCGAGCCTGTTGAAGTCGCTACCGTACGAGGCGGAGACGTCCCACGCCTGGCCGGAGACTCCGTTGGCGCGCGTCGCCTCGAGCTGGTTGATCAGCACCTTGCCGAACCGCTGGTTATCGGCCATGTCCATGCCGGTCATCGGCATTGCTTCGAGCCTGGCCAGACAGGCCACGGGATCGGCCGGACCGGGCGGCAGCGCGGGCGCCGCACGCGTCGAGGTGAAGGATGCGGCGGGCGCACTGCGCTGACCGTGCGATGTTTGCACCCCGGGCAAGCCCGACGTGCCGCTCATGTCCATTCCGGGCATCGAGCCCATGTCCATGCCGGACATGCTGCCCATCGAGGACGAAGCGGCAACCGGTTGCGCCGAAGTCGCCCGTGCCGGAGCCGCCGGTTTTGCGGGCGGGGCGCCATGCGTGCCGTGCCTTTCGTGCGCGATGCCCGTGTCGGGCACAACGCCCATCGTCATGTCGGACATGTCGCCCATGGACGACGCGGACGATGCCGGCGCCATCTGCGCGAACACCGGTGCCGTCAGCGCGGTTGCGCACAGCATCCACAGCGAGACCAAGCGTGTGCCACGAGGAGGCAGCGTCTGCGTGCTCATGCCACGATCACCTCGCGGAACATGCCCGCCTCCATGTGATAGAGCATGTGGCAGTGATAGGCCCAGCGCCCCAGCGCGTCGGCGCTGACCCGACAGCTGACCTGCTGCGCCGGTTGCACGCTGACGGTGTGCTTGCGCACCTGGAAGCCGCCGCTCGGCGCCTCGACCTCGCTCCACATGCCGTGCAGGTGGATCGGGTGGTTCATCATGGTGTCGTTGATCAGGGTGATGCGCAGGCGCTCGCCGTAGCGGAACGCGATCGGTTTGGCATCGGAAAACTTCACGCCGTCGAAGCCCCACACGTAGCGTTCCATGTTGCCGGTGAGGTGCAGGGTCAGCGTGCGCCCGGGCTCGCGCGGATCAAGCGGCCCGCCGATCGTGTGCAGGTCGGCATAGCTCAGCACGCGCCGGCCGTTGTCGCGCAGGCCGATGCCGGGATCGTCGAGACTGGTGCGCGGATCGGTCACGCACATGTCCACGCTGGGGCCGGTGCGACAGTGCCAGGACGGCGGGAAGGCGAAGGGCGAGGTGCTTTCCCGGGTGGACGTCGCCGCGGGGCCGGCGTGCGCCATGCCGGACATCCCGGCCATCCCCCGCATGCCTTGCATCGCCGGCATGCCCGTCTTGCCCTGCAACGCGCCTGTGCCGGGCATCCCGGGCATGACCTTGCCGCCGTGCGCGGCGTGGTCCACGCCGCCCATCGCCCCCATCATGTCGGTCATGCTCAGCCACGGCACCGGATCGAGCGGCGGGACCGGCGCTTCCATGCCGGCGCGCGGCGCCAGCGTGCCGCGCGCGTAGCCGCTGCGGTCCATCGATTGGGCGAAGATCGTGTACGCGGCGTCGCCCGGATCGACGATCACGTCATAGGTCTCGGCGACGCCGATGCGGAACTCGTCCACCGTCACCGGCTCCACGTCCTGGCCGTCGGCACTGACCACGGTCATCTTCAGCCCCGGGATGCGCAGATCGAAATAAGTCATGCTGGAGCCGTTGATGATGCGCAGACGCACCCGCTCGCCGGGCTTGAACAATCCCGTCCAGTTGCCGGCCGGCGCGGTGCCGTTGAGCAGATAGGTATAGGTACAGGCCGACACGTCGCTGAGGTCGGTCGGATTCATGCGCATCCGGTTCCACATGCGCCGCCTGGACAGCGCCGCGCGGATGCCCGTGCGCTCGACGTCGCGCATGAAATCGAGCGCGGTCGGTTGGTGGACGTTGTAGTAGTCACTCTGGCGCTTGAGCGTGGCGAGAATGGTGTCGGGATTCTGGTCGGTCCAGTCGCTGAGCATCAGCACGTAATCGCGATCGGCGTGTATCCCGGCGCCGTCGCGCGCCTCGACCACGATCGGCCCGTACAGCCCCTGCTGCTCCTGGAAACCCGAATGCGAGTGGTACCAGTAGGTACCGGTCTGGCGCACCGGGAAGCGGTAAGTGAACGTCTCGCCCGGCGCGATGCCGGGAAAGCTCAAGCCCGGTACGCCGTCCATCCGGAACGGCAGCAGGATGCCGTGCCAGTGGATCGAGCTCGTCACCGGCAGGGTGTTGTGCACGCGCAGGGTGACGGTATCGCCTTCGCGCCAGCGCAGGATCGGCGCCGGCAATTGCCGGTTGACCACGATCGCGCTGCGCGCGCGGCCGGTGAAATCGACCGGCATCGCACCGATGGTCAGATCGAACTCGGTGCCGCTGAGGACGGCTGGATACGTCGTGACGGCAGGCGCAGCCAGCGCGAAGCGCGGCAGCAGGCCGACGCCGAGCGCGGCGCCACCGAGCGCGAGCCCCTGCACGAAGCGGCGGCGGGCCGGATCGGGCACGGGAGTGCGGAAGGACGGAAGCAGGATGCGGGACATGGCGACTCCGGAACGCGAGAACGGGCCGCGCGCTGCGCGGCGCGGCGTCAATCGGTCGAGGCAGGGGGCGTCGCGCGAGACGACGCGGCGCGATCAGGCGGCTGGCGGCCGCAGCGGCGGCGTGGTGAACATGGCCGCGATGGCGGCCTGGCGCGGTCGCAACCGGTCATTCCCGGCACGCGGCACTTGCATCGGCAGCGCAGCAACCGGCAGGACCGCGATCGCGTACGCGCCGATGCAGCCGCAGCAGTGACCTCCGTCGCAGGCATGCCGCGCGTGGCCGCAACAGTCGTGCCCGGCCGCGGATGAGTTGGCGCGGTGCGCGGCCATGGGTTGGCCGGCGTGCAGCATCGGCGCGACATGCGTCATCGCCGGCGCGCTCTGCATGACAGGCAGCGGCTGCGCGAACACCATGGCCGACCACGCCAGCAAGGCAAGCGCGAGCAGCCAACGGAAGCGGATGGCGACGGGGCGCATGGCGCGAGCATAGGTGCGCGATGGTCGCGACTCAACTCCGGAGCCGCTGCGGACCTGGCGCCGCGTACACTGCATGCGCCGCCTGTCGAGTCCCGCGATGAACTACCGCCACGCCTTCCATGCCGGCAACTTCGCCGACGTCTTCAAGCACACCGCGCTGGTCGCGCTGCTCGACGCGCTGGCGCAGAAGCCGACGCCGATGTGCTATGTCGACACCCACGCCGGCCGCGGCCGCTACGACCTCGGGGCCGGCGAAGCCGCGCGCACCGGCGAGCAGGCCGGCGGCGTGCGGCGCCTGCTGGCCGCGGCGCACGTCGCGCCGCTGCGGCGCTATCTCGATCTGCTGCGCCGGCTCGATCCCGATGCGCCGACGGGCACGCTGCAGCATTACCCCGGCTCACCGCTCCTGGCCGCCGCCTGCCTGCGCGAACAGGATCGCGCGCTGCTGTGTGAGCTGCAACCGGACGAATACGCCGCGCTGCGCGTGCTGTTTCGCGACGATGCCCGCGTGCACGTGCATCTGCGCGACGGCTATGCCGCGCTGCCGGCCCTGCTGCCACCGCCGGAGAAGCGCGGCCTGGTGCTGATCGACCCGCCCTACGAGGCGCAGGACGGCGAGTTCGCCGCGATCCAGTCCGCGCTGCGCGCTGCCTGGCTGCGCTGGCCGCAGGGCGTGTACGCGGTGTGGTATCCGATCAAGCGCCGCGCCACGCTGCGCCCGTTCCAGCGCTGGCTGACCGCCAGCGGCGCGCGCAAGGTGCTGATCGCCGAACTGCAGGTGCGCGGCGACGACTCGCCGCTGCGCATGAACGGCTGCGGCCTGGCGATCGTCAATGCGCCATTCCGCATCGACGCCACTCTCGCCGCGCTGCTGACCGCACTGCAGCCGCTGCTCGCCGACGGTCCCGGCGCCAGCCAGCGCCTGGAGTGGCTGACATCTGACTGAAGCCTGACCGGCGCCACCTTGCGCACCGCCGTGGCACGGCTAAGCTGGCTACCCTGCATTTCCACGTGCCTGCGGAGACTGCCCATGCGTGCGTCGATTCGTGTCGTGTTGGCCGGCGCCCTGTTCGCGCTGGCCGGCTGCAGCAGCCAGCCGATCTACACCGCGCCCGCCGACCTCGCGCAGGTGCCGCCGGAGACGGTGGCGCAGACGCCGGAGCGCTTCGGCGATCGCAGCGTGATCTGGGGCGGCCGCGTGGTCAGCGTCGACAACCTGCCCAACCATACCGAGATCGAGATCCTCGGCTACCCGCTCGATCACGGCCAGCGCCCGCAGCCGGACCAGCCCGCCGGCGGCCGCTTCATCGCGGTGATGTCCGGCTATGTCGAGAAGCTCGACTATCCCGCCGGCGCCCTGGTCACCCTGCGCGGCCGCATCGCCGGCACCCGCGCCGGCAAGGTCGGCGAGGCGCCCTACGTGTTCCCGCTGGTCAAGGTCGAGGCCATCCACCTGTGGACCGCAGAGGAACTGCGAAGCAACCGGCCCAGCATCGGCATCGGCCTGGGCGTCGGCATCGGCGTGCACTGATCAACCGCCGGCGACGCAATGCGAACACGGCGGCAGGGGGGTCTCAGTCGGCGACGTCGGGCTCGAAGAAGCTCCAGCGCACGACGGGAAAGCGTGCCTTCAGTTCGCGCTCGACCGCGTTGATCGCCGCGACCGGATCGGCGCCGGGCGCCATCTCGGCCTTGACCGCCAGCATCACGTCGGGGCCGAGCTGCAGCGTGATCAGGCTGAACACGCGCAGCACCTCGGGACGCTCCGCGATGAAACCGCGCAGGGCATCGCGCAGTGCGGGCTCGACGCTCTGGCCGATCAGCAGCGCCTTGACCTCGACCGCGATGAACAACGCAACCACCACCAGCAGCACGCCGACGGCCAGGCTGCCCAGCGCATCCCAGCGCGGATCGCCGGTCAGCAGCGTGGCCAGCACCGCGAGCAGAGCCAGCGCCAGTCCGAGCAGGGCGGCGAGATCCTCGCCGAACACCACGATCAGCTCGCTCTGGCGGCTGTCGCGAAACCAGCGCCACAGGCTGCGCGTGCCGCGCGTGATGTTGATCGCCGCCAGCGCGCCGGCCAACGAGAAACTCTCGGCGACCACGCCGAAGGCCAGCACCGCCACCGCCAGCCAAGGCCAGCGCAGCGGCTGCGGATCGGCCAGCTTGTGCAGACCTTCGACGATCGAAAACATGCCGCCGACGCTGAACAGCAGAAGCGCCACCAGGAACGACCAGAAGTACAGTGCCTTGCCCCAGCCCAGCGGATAGTCCGGCGACGGCGGCCGCCGTGCCTGGCGCAGGCCGAGCAGCAGCAGGCCCTGGTTGCCGCAATCGGCCAGCGAATGCACCGCCTCGGCCAGCATCGAGCCCGAGCGCGTCAGCAGCGCCGCGCCCAGCTTGGCGACGAAGATGGCGGCATTGGCGGCCAGTGCCAGCAGCACCGCACGCCGCGAATCGGTGGGGGCGGACATGGCGCGCTCTCCGGACGGCGTCAAAGTCTAGTACCGGCCGCCGCCCGCGGCGCGGGCAACAGTCCGCGCGCCTGCGCGGGGATGATCAGCCACGATGGTAGGGATGACCGGCGAGTTGACTGGCCGCGCGATAGAGCTGCTCGGCGACCAGCACCCGCACCAGCATGTGCGGCAGCGTCAGCGGACCCAGCGACCAGCGCAGTTCGGCGCGCGCCAGCACCGCCTCGGCCAGCCCGTCGGCGCCGCCGATCAGCAACGCCAGGTCGCGGCCCTGCATGCGCCAGTCGGCCAGCTGCTGCGCCAGCGTTTCGCTGCTCCAGGCCGCGCCGCGGCCATCCAGCGCGATCACCCGCGCATCGCGCGGCAGCGCGGCCAGCATCGCCGCGCCCTCGTCGGCGATCGCGCGTGCCGGGTCGCGGCCCTTGCCGCGCGCACCGGGGCGGATCTCGACCAGGTCCAGCGGCAGCTCGTGCGCCAGCCGCTTGCGGTAGTCCTCGAAGCCGGCGGCCACCCAGGCGGGCATGCGCTCGCCGACCGCCAGCAGATGCGCGCGCATCGCTCAGCCCGCGGCCGCGGCCTCGGCGTCCGGGCCCAGGGTCCACAGCCGCTCGAGGCCGTAGAACTCGCGGATGCGCGGCAACATCACGTGCACCACGATGTCACCCAGATCCACCAGCACCCACTCGGCTTCGCGCTCGCCTTCGATGCCGATCGGCGGCGCGCCGGCATGGCGGGCCACGCGCGCGACTTCGTCGGCGATCGACTTGACGTGGCGGGTGGAGGTGCCGGAGGCGATCACCAGCAGGTCGGTGATCGAGGTCTTGCCGCGCACGTCGATTTCCTTGACCTCGCGGGCCTTGAGTTCGTCGAGGGCGGCAAGCACGAGCGCGCGCATGCGGGCGGCGGTCGGAACGGCGGATTTGTTGCGGCGTGCGGTCGAAACAGCAGCGGTCGTGGCCAAGCGATGCTCACCTCGGAGCCGGGCGCGCGGGATGCGCGAAATCAGTATACGCCCGCACTCCGGGCGCACCAGACCCGACGCGAGGCCGGCGCTCGGACCGTCCGGACGGTCGATTCACGAGCTCCCGCAGCCGGTACTCAGCCGATCGGACCGGACCGATACGGTGCCAGCAGCTCGGGATCGGCCAGCAGCGCGTCCGGCACCAGATAGCGCGGCGCGTGCCCGGTGGCCAGCAAGGCGCGCACCCGGGTCGCCGAAATCGCCAGCGCGGTCACCGCGATCACCAGCACCCGTCCGCACGGTGCGCTGTGCAGCACGGCTGGTTCATGCGCGCGGCGCGGCGCGGTTTCGACCTCCAGTTCCTGAGGCAGCGGCATGCCGGGACCGGGCCGCGTCAGCACCCCGATGTGGGCCAGATCGAACAGCGTCTGCCAGCGATGCCAGCTGGTCAGACCCTCGTAGGCGTCGGCGCCGATCAGCAGCACCAGCGGCCGCAACGGACCGATCGCATGGCGCAGCGCAATGAGGGTGTCCACCGTCCATGACGGTCCGGCGCGCTCGATCTCGTGCAGGTCCAGCGTCAGCCGGTCCTGCCCGGCCAGCGCGACACGCAGCATCGCCACCCGCTGCGCGGCGCTGGCCACCGGCGGCGGCCGGTGCGGCGGCAGGTTCGCCGGCAGCAGGCGCACTTCAGCGTCGAGCTGTTCGGCGGCTTCCCACGCCACACGCAGATGCCCCAGATGCACCGGATCGAAGGTACCGCCGAGGATTGCCAGCGGACGCAGCGCAGTAGCGGTGGAAGGGATCATGGCCGTGACACCTTAGCAAGCCGCGCGCCGAGACGGCAGCCGCCGCGGCGCGGCACCGGTCGCAGGACCTCGAGTCCGCGCAGGGATCAGCGTGGCGCAAGGCCCGGAAGCCGGACGGACCACGCTCCAGGCCGCCGATCGGCCGAGCCCGGCCCGGATGACTGGCGCCACGCCTGCGCGGATGCGTGATCGGGCGGTTCAATGGCCCGGCGCGCGGCCCTGGCGATTCGGCAAGCCTGCCCGATGGCCAGGCTTCAGTTCCGACACAGCCCCTTTACCTTGTCCGGATACTTTTGCGAGAACTGCAGGATCTGGCCATAGCTCATTCCATTGATCTTCGGCCCCAGCGGAGTGGCCTGTGCATGCTTGTCGCCCGTCCGGACCGCCTGCGCCGCCTGGTCCCCGACCTGGATCCGGAGAATGGCCGCCTCCAGTAGGCACTTGTCACGATTGTCGTGAGCCGCGTACATGGCCTGGATGCTGGCGGCCGTCGAATCCTGCGAGTGACCGTCGATGCGAACCTGGCTGTCGGCCGCCCGGACATTCGACAGTGCGAACAAGGCCAGGACGACAACGATGATCTGCTTCATGAGCGTTTGCTCCCCTTTTTTTTCGAAACCGGCGAAACCGATGTCCGTGTCCGGAACATGCAGCATGCCCCCGCCCTTGGCAAGACGGACCGACCTGCTCGACCAGGTTCCGCATCCGGCCCGCGGGAAACCCGGCATCCGGCCAGCCTTCGCGATCCCGTGTCCGATCGGATCGGTCTGGCGCTTTTGTTGCCAGTCGCGCCTGCGAAGGGCAGCAAGGACGACCGTTGCCATGTGAAACCGGGATCAGGGTGCGGTTCCGGAAAGCGTGCCGCGAGCCCGGCTCCGGACTCCGGTTCCGGGAGGCGTTGGGCGTCATGGCGGAAGCAACTCGACCTCGCCTTCCACCTCCACAGGAATATTGAATGGAAGTTCTGCCAGACCGACCGCGCTTCGGGCGTGCGCACCCTGCTCGGGGCCAAAGATCTCGAGCATGAGGTCGCTGAAGCCATTGATGACTGCGGGTTGCCTGTTGAAGCCCGGAGCCGAGTTGACCATTCCGAATACACGGGACCAGGCGGCGATCCGGTCCAGGTCACCCAGTTCGCGCTTCAGGCTGCCAAGGATGGCCAGCCCCGTGAGGCGGGCGGCATGGCAGGCCTGCTCCAGCGAGACATCGCTTCCGACCTTGCCCAGCGGCCCGGCAAGCGAGCCATCCCCGTTGGTGGGCCCGTGACCCGAGATCAACGCCCTGGTACCGATGATCCTGATCCAGGGAAACGGCAGGGCCGCACCGGGTGGCAGTTGCAGGGGCAGCGGGAGCACCAGTCCGAGATCTCTCAGTCTCCGGTCGATTCTGGACATCGGCGGTCTCCGAAACCGGCGCACGATGGTAACGCGCGCCGAGGCAGCCGTTGCAGCGGGATGGCGCACGGGGCGTCAGGAAAATGTCCTCGGTACGCCGCGAGTCGGCACGGGGAAAGGCCCGGGAAAGCCCGGCATCCCGGATCTGATGTCATCGAACATCGCATGTACGGCAGGAGACACTCATGGATACCCCGCCAGCGGGCAGATCGCCGGACGCGCCAGGAAGAGAAGCATTTCTCGATGCCATGCGGTATTGGGAACCTCGCCGCATCGCCTACAACGTCGTTCTAGCCGCGGTCCTGTCCGCCTGGCTCGCGCTGACGTGGCCTCACTTCCGCGCGGCGCTCAGCGGGCGATCGCTGCTGGAACTGCTCACCCTCGCAATGATCGCCAATGCCTGTTACTGCTCTGCCTACTTCGCGGAGATTGCCGTACGACATTCCTCTTTCCGCAGCACATGGAAAGGTCGAAGGTGGATCTTGTGGCTCGCGGGCACGCTCTTCGCGGTCGTGCTCGAGTGTTACTGGATCGCCGACGAGATCTACCCGTATGTCCGCTGAGACCACGACCCGACGCGCGCTGACCCGCCCTACCCCTGCGCCGCCAGCGCGGCGGCGTGGCGCGGCAGGGCGACGGCGACGGCAAGGCGCTCGAACTCGCGCCAGGGCTCGCCGCTCTCGCGACCCTTGGCCATGCGGTCGATGCGTCCGGCCCAGACCAGGCAGCGCTGCCAGTAACGCGGGTTGGGGCTACGCTTGACGGCGCGCCGGAACAGCGCCTCACGCGCCTGCCACAGGTGTTCGGCGCGGGCCTGGGTGTCGAAGTCCGGTGCCGCGGCCAGGCGCGCGGCGATATTGAGCTGGCTGACCCACCAGCCGAGCAGCGGGATCAGGTCCTCGCCCTCGGCGCGCAGGCCGGCGAGCACGCGCAGCGCGCGTTCGGCATCGCCACCCAGCGCGGCGTCGGTCAGCGCGAACACGTCGTAGCGAGCGCTGTCGGCGACCAGCCGTTCGAGGGTTTCGAGATCGAGCCGGCCGCCGGGCTGCAGGATGGCCAGCTTGTCCACCTCCTGCGCGGCAGCGAGCAAGTTGCCCTCGACGCGCTGCGCCAGCAACTCCAGTGCCTCGGGTGCCGCACTGAGGCCACGGGTGGCGAGGCGCTCGCCCAGCCAGGCGACCAGTTCGTGCGGACGCGGCGCGCCGAGGTGCACGGCGACGCCGGCCTGCTCGACCGCGCGCGACCACGCGCCCTCGTGGCTCTTGCTCCAGGCGATGCAGCTGATCAGCAGCACGCTGTCCGGCGGCGGCGCGGCGCACCAGGCGCCGATCGCCTCGCTGCCGTCCTTGCCGGGCTTGCCGGTCGGCAGGCGCAGGTCGAACAGGCGGCGCACCGCGAACAGCGACAGGCCGGCACCGGCGCGCGCCAGATCATCCCAGTCGAAGCCGGACTCCACGTCCAGCACCACACGCTCGTCGTAGCCCAGGGCGCGGGCGCGGGCGCGCAGCGCGTCGCCGGCCTCCAGCACCAGCAGTTCGTCGCCGGCCAGCAGATACGCCGGCCGCAGCGCGTCGGCCGCCAGCTCGCGTCGCCACTGCGTCGCGTTGAGCATGCTCAGCCCGGCGCCGGCGCCGGCGGATGCTTGGCGATGGCATCGAGGCGGCGCAGGATCGCCTGGACCATGTCGCCGGTCAGGCTGCGCTGGATCGCGTCGACCTCCCCGGCGATGCCGATCGCCTGGGTGGAGTCGAAGGTGAACTCGTGCCCCATCTCGATCGTCTGCAACGGCGCGATCACCCGGCCGTCGGCGCCCAGCACCTCGAACTCGACGCGGTAGCGCACGCTGTATTCGCTGACGCGGGCGAAGCCGGTCAGGGTCAGGGCGTTGGTGCTGAACCGCGCCACCGGCGCGCGCAGGGTGGCCACGCCATTGCCGTCATGCGCGACGACCGTGGCGCCGGACAATCGCAAGGCGCGCGTCAGCTGGCGCTGCAGCGAACCGCCGCCGGCGATGTCGAGATGCACCGTCTGCATGCCCGCGGGCAGCGCGGCGCTGCGACGCAGGTGGAATCCGCAGCCCGCCAGCAGCAACGCCAGGGCGGCGATCAGGACCGGGGCGGAACGGCGCAGGCACATGGACGGATTCCGGAGGATGGGGGCACGCGACGCCATCGTAGGCTCAGACGACGATGTTGACGATCTTGCCGGGGACGACGATCAGCCTCTTCGGTACCTGGTCTTCGAGCACCTTCGCCACGCCCGGCTCCGCCAGGGCGGCCGCCTCGATCGTTTCGCGGGCGGCGTCGGCAGGCACCTCGATGGTGCCGCGCAGCCGGCCGTTGACCTGCACCGCCAGCGTCAGCGTGTCGCGGACCCGCGCGTCGGCCTCGGCGACCGGCCAGGGCTGGTCCTCGAGCAGGGTCTCGGCATGGCCCAGCGCCTGCCACAGCGCATGGCTGGTATGCGGCGTGATCGGGTTGAGCAGCAAGGTCAGCGCGGCCAGCACCTCCTGGCGCAGCGCGCGGCCGTTGTCGCTTGTGTCGTCGAAGCGGCCGAGCGCGTTGAGCAGCTCCATCAGCGCTGCGATCGCGGTGTTGAAGGCGTGCCGGCGGTCGAGGTCATCGGACACCTTGGCGATCGTCTCGTGCAGCTGGCGGCGCAGGCCGCGCTGCGCCGGCGTCAGCGCGGCACGGTCCAGGGCCGGTGCGGGACCGGCTGCAACGTGCGCATGCGCCTCGCGCCACAGTCGCTTGAGAAAGCGCGCCATGCCCTCGACGCCGGCCTCGCTCCACTCCAGCGACTGGTCCGGCGGAGCGGCGAACATCGAGAACAGGCGTACGGTGTCGGCACCGTAGCGATCGACCATGGTCTGGGGATCGACGCCGTTGTTCTTCGACTTGGCCATCTTCTCGATGGCGCCGATGGTCACCGGCCGGCCGTCGGCCTTCAGCAGCGCGCCGATCACCCGCCCACGCTCGTCGCGCTGCACTTCCACGTCGGCGGGATTGATCCAGACCTTCGAACCGTCGGCTTCGTCGCGCGAATACGTCTCCGCCACCACCATCCCCTGGCAGAGCAGACGCGTGGCCGGTTCGTCGCTGGCGACCAGTCCCTCGTCGCGCAGCAGCTTGTGATAGAAGCGGAAGTACAGCAGATGCAGGATCGCATGCTCGATGCCGCCGATGTACTGGTCGACCGGCAGCCAGTAGTCGGCGCGCGCATCGACCTGGGTCGTGGCGCCCGGCGAGCAGTAGCGCGCGTAGTACCAGCTCGATTCCATGAAGGTGTCGAAGGTGTCGGTCTCGCGCTCGGCCGGGCCGCCGCAGTGCGGGCAGGTGGTCCGGCGCCAGGCCGGATCGGCCTTGATCGGCGACTGCACGCCACCGGCCCGGGCGAACGCGTCGGCGACGTTCTCGGGAAGAATCACCGGCAGCTGGTCCTCGGGCACCGGCTGCGCTCCGCAGGCCGGGCAATAGATGATCGGAATCGGACAGCCCCAATAGCGCTGGCGGCTGACGCCCCAGTCGCGCAGTCGGTAGTTGATCTTGCGCGCGCCCTTGCCGCTGGCCTCCAGCCGTTCGGCGATCGCATCGAAGGCCTGGCGGTAGTTCATGCCGTCGAAGGCGCCGGAGTTCACCAGATAGCCGTAGTCGGTCCAGGCGCCGTCCTCGATGATCCGGCGCTCGAACGCCTCGAGCATGCCCAGCGATCCGGGTGCCTCGACCACCTCCAGCGCGCGGCTCTCGCCCAGCGCCGCGCTCATCGGATCGGCGTTGCGCTCGGCGTCGCGTCCCAGTCCGGCAATCGCGTCGCGCACCGCGGCGCTGACCACCACCATCCGGATCAGCAGGTCGTAGCGGGTGGCGAATTCCCAGTCACGCTGGTCGTGACCGGGCACCGCCATCACCGCGCCGGTGCCGTAGCCCATCAGCACGAAGTTGGCGATCCACACCGGCAGACGCTCGCCGCTGAGCGGATGGATGGCGTGCAGGCCGGTGAACACGCCGCGCTTTTCCTGCGTCTCCAGCTCGGCCTCGGACACGCCGCCCTGGCGGCAGCTGGCGATGAACGCGGCCACCGCCGGGTCGCTCAGCGCGGCCTTGCCCGCCAGCGGATGCTCGGCGGCGATGGCCAGGCAGGTCGCGCCCATCAGGGTGTCGGGGCGCGTGGTGAACACGGTGATCGGCTCGGCCTCGCCCTCGACGTCGAAGCGGATCTCGAGACCCTCGCTGCGCCCGATCCAGTTGCGCTGCATGGTCTTGACCGCGTCTGGCCAGCCCGGCAGCGCGTCGAGCCCGGCGAGCAGCTGGTCGGCGTAGGCGGTGATGCGCAGGAACCACTGCGGGATCTCGCGCTTCTCGACCAGCGCGCCCGAGCGCCAGCCGCGGCCGTCGATCACCTGTTCGTTGGCGAGCACCGTCTGATCCACCGGATCCCAGTTGACGACGCTGTTCTTGCGATAGACCAGCCCCTTCCTGAACAGCCGTGTGAACAGGCGCTGCTCGTGCACGTAGTACTCGGGCCGGCAGGTGGCGAACTCGCGCGACCAGTCGTAGGCGAAGCCCATGCGCTTGAACTGGCCGCGCATATGCTCGATGTTGGCGTAGGTCCAGGCCGCCGGCGCCGTCCGGTTGCGGATCGCGGCGTTCTCGGCGGGCAGACCGAACGCGTCCCAGCCCATCGGCTGCAGCACGTTGCGGCCCCGCATGCGCTGGTGGCGGCTGATCACGTCGCCGATGGTGTAGTTGCGCACGTGACCCATATGCAGCGCACCCGACGGATACGGCAGCATCGACAGGCAGTAGAACTTGGGCTTGCCGGGAACCTCGCGGACCTCGAAGGCGCGGGTGCGATCCCAGTAGGCCTGGGCGGCGGCTTCCACCGCCTGTGGGTCGTAGTGGTCCTGCATGTCCGGGATCGTGCGCGGCAAGGGTCTTGCAGACTATCGCAGTGCAACACGAGCGCCAAGCGCAGTCCGCGGCGGCGCAAGGTTATGCTGACGCGGTCGCCACCGGGGGAGCTCGCCATGCGCCTGCAAATCGCCGTCGTTGCCACGGCACTGCTGGTATCGCCGCTCGCGCCGGCTGCCGCCGATCCGGCGCCGGCCGCGACGCGCCCACCCGCGACGACGCTCCTGCATTGCGGCCATCTGCTCGACCCCGCCGCGGGCCGCACCCTGGGCGCCAGCACGATCGTGATCGAGAAGGGTCGGGTGGTCGCGGTGGAACCCGGCCGCAGCGTTCGCCCCGGCGCCGTCGTGATCGATCTCGGCCGCAGCACCTGCCTTCCGGGCCTGATCGACGCCCACGTGCATCTGACGATGCAGTTCGGGCCGACGACCTACGGCGACCAGTTCCGCCTCAACCCCGCCGACTACGCGATCCGCGGCACGCTGTACGCGCGGCGTACCCTGCTGGCCGGGTTCACCACGGTGCGCAACCTCGGCGACATCGCCAGCGAATCGGTCGCCCTGCGCAACGCGATCAACAGCGGCCTGATCGAGGGGCCGCGGATCTATACCGCCGGCGAGCCGATCGGCAGCACCGGCGGCCACGCTGACCCGACCGATGGCTATCGCATGGACCTGGCCGGCGATCCCGGCCCGCTGCACGGCATCATCGACAGCCCCGCCGATGCCTGGAAAGCCGTGCGCGCGCATTACAAGCTGGGCGTGGACGTGATCAAGATCATGCCTTCGGGCGGCGTGCTCGACGAAAGTGCCAGCGGGGACAACCCGCAGATGACGCTGGACGAGATCACCGCCGTGGTCGCCGCCGCGCACGACTACGGCTACACGGTGGCCGCGCACGCGCACGGCGCCGAGGCGATCCGGCGCGCGGTGCTGGGCGGGGTCGACTCGATCGAGCACGGCACCTACATGGACGCCACCGACATGGTGCTGATGAAGCAGCATGGCACCTGGTACGTGCCGACCATCACCGCCGGCGAGTTCGTGGCCGCAAAAGCACAGGTGCCGGGCTACTACCCGCCGCAGGTCGCGGCCAAGGCGGCGGCGATCGGTCCGCGGATCATGGCCACCGCGGGCAACGCGTATCGCGCCGGGGTGAGGATCGCCTTCGGCACCGATGCCGGCGTCTATCCGCATGGCGACAACGCGAAGGAATTCGCCTACATGGTCGAGGCCGGCATCCCGGCGCTGGCGGCGATCCGGTCCGCCACGATCAACGCGGCAACCCTGCTGCGGCACCCGGACGAACTCGGCCGCATCGCGCCCGGCTATCACGCCGACGTGATCGCCGTCGCGGGTGATCCGCTGGCCGACGTCAGCCGGCTGCAGCAGGTCGGCTTCGTGATGAAGGACGGGATCGTGTTCAAGCGTGACGGCCACGCCGCGGACGAATGATCACGACCGCGCTGCCCGGCGACTGGCTGGGTTACATCGCCGCCACGCTGACCACGGCGGCATTCGTGCCGCAGGCGCTCAAGGCCCTGCGCTCGCGCGACACCCGCGCGCTGTCGCTGGGCATGTACCTGATCTTCACCGTCGGCATCGCGTTCTGGCTCGGCTACGGGCTGGTGCTGGGCTCGTGGCCGATCATTCTTTCCAACAGCCTGACCCTGGTCCTGGCGGGCATCATCCTGGTTCTGAAACTGCGCCACGGCTGAGCGCGGGGTTCACTCGGCGCGCGCGAACCAGCGGCCCTGAATCCAGGCGCCGAGGAACATCCCCGCCACGCTCCACAGCAGGCGCCAGTCGCCTGCACCCAGGCCCGCGATCGCCGGCGCCGGGCACACGCCGCTCATGCCCCAGCCGATGCCAAACAGCGCCGCACCAAGCATGCTGCGCCGGTCCAGGCGCGCCGGATGCGCATGAAACCAGCCGCCCAGCAGCGGCCGCCGCAGCAACCGCGGAGCCAGCCGGAACGCCAGCATCGCGGTCAGCGCCGCGGCGCCCAGCACCAGCAGCAGACCGAGATCGCGGAACATCAGGAACTCGAGCACCACCTCGGGCCGCACCATGCCGCTCAGCGCGAGGCCGAGGCCGAACAGGCCACCGCCGAGCGCGATGCACAACCAGCCCGGTCCGCGCAGCTCGGTCCCCGCCGTGAACGCCGTGTCCATGCGTTCCATCAGCGGACTCCCGCCAGCAGGTGCGCGGTCAATGCCGCGGTGCACAGGAACACCAGGACCGAGGCCAGCGAGGGCAGTTGCAGGTTGCCCAGACCGCAGACGCCGTGCCCTGACGTGCAGCCGCCACCGAGACGCGCGCCGAAGCCGCCGATCACGCCGCCGATCGCGAGTTGCCAGACGGGCACCGCCGTCAGCCAGGCCGCGCCACCGCGCCCGGCCCACCACAGCGCCGCCCCCAGCAGCATGCCGATCGCATAGACCAGCCGCCAGCGACGCGACGCCGCGAGACCCTCGACCCGGAATCCCGGCGCGCGATCGAACCACGAGAGGGTGGCGCTGAAAAAGCTGCTGGCGCCGCCGACCAGCCCGGTACCGACGAACACCAGGCCGATGCCGGCACCGATCAGCACGCCGCCCGCCAGATAGTGCACCCAGCCATCGGGAAACCATGTTGCCAGCGTGTTCATCTGCAGCTCCCTGACCAATCCGGCACCGATGCTAGCGCCTGCCGCGACAGGCGGACGCATGCGCCGCGTTACGACATCGTGACCGCCGCTTGCGTCGGCCTGCGGCGACCCCAATCATGGGCGACCGTCTTTTCGCGGAACCCTGCCATGTCTGCCACCGCCACCGCCCACGTGATCGACGCCACCCAGGCCAACTTCGAAGCCGAGGTGCTCAACACCTCGCTGCAGCAGCCGGTCCTGGTGGATTTCTGGGCCGGATGGTGCGGTCCCTGCAAGCAGCTCGGGCCGATCCTCGAGAAGCTCGCCGCCGAGTTCGCCGGCGCCTTCCGCCTGGTCAAGGTGGACACCGACAAGGAAATGGCCCTGGCGCAGCTGTTCGGCGTGCGCAGTCTGCCGACGGTGATGCTGATCAAGGATGGCCAGCCAGTGGACGGTTTCATGGGCGCGCTGCCCGAGCGCGGAGTGCGCGAATTTCTCGCGCGTCACGGCATCCAGCCCGGCGCGGCGGCCGAGGAAGCCGTGCCGGCTGCGGAGCTGCCGCAGGAGACGCCCGCCGAAGCCGTCAACCGTCTGCAGCAGGCCCTGAAGTCCGAGCCCGACAGGGCCGAGCTCAGGCTCGAACTGGCGCAGGCCTTCATGCGCACCGGCGATGCCGCGGCCGCCGCGACCGAACTCGATGCGCTGCCCGTCAATCTCGCCAGCGACGACCGCGCCAGGGTACTGCGCAGCCGGCTCGACCTTGCCGCCGCGCTCGCGGGCGCGCCCGACGTGGCGACCTTGCGCACGCGCATCGCCGCCGACGGCAACGACTACACCGCACGTGACCTGCTCGCCGTGCACAAGCTCGTCGATGGCGACGGCGCGGGTGCGCTGGATGACCTGCTGGCCCTGCTGGCCGACGCCCGCGGCTGGAACGAGGGCCAGGCGAAAAAGCGCCTGCTGGCCGCGTTCCAGGTGATCGACGATGCCGAGCTGGTCGCGCGGACACGCCGCCGCATGGCCTCGCTGCTGTTCTGATGTACGAGCACCACAACGACCCGCTGCTGCCGCGCCGCCAGTTCCTGCACCGCGTCGCGCGCAACCTGCTGGCCGCGATCGCGGTGATCGCGCTCTCTCTGCTGGCGGGCATGCTGGGCTATCACGGCTTCGAGCATCTGGGCTGGGCCGACGCCTACGTCAACGCGGCGATGCTGCTGTCGGGCATGGGTCCGCTGGAGTCGCCGGCGACGCAGGCCGGCAAGCTCTTCGCGGGCACCTATGCGCTTTACTGCGGGCTCGTCGTGATCTTCCTGGCCGGCATCCTGCTGGGGCCGTTCGTGCATCGCATGCTGCATCGCTTCCATCTCGACCGCGAGGCCGCCAGCCGCAAGCCGTGAAACCGGGGCTGACAACGCCGCGGCTGCGCCGGTTGTTCAACCGGTGGCCGCCTTTCCTGTTCGCCGGCATCCGCGTCGAGCGGATCAGCGGCGACTGGCGCGGTGCGCGCACGCGCCTTCGGTTGCGCCGGTTCGAGATCGAAATCACCGCCCCGACGGCAGCGTGATCGCCCGGGTGCGCAAGCAGCGCAACTCGGTCAAATGCCCGGACAGCCGCCCCGCGACTGACGGAGCCTCCGCGCAGCGGGCGCCGGCGCCCGGCGTGACCGCCGTCACCCTCTCCGGTGCCACTCCTGACCATGCCGGGCCCCGGAGCGCCCATCGGTGCGGGTTTTGCGGTAGATTCGGTATCGGATCCGGGGGTTAGGCACACTTCCTTATGGCAACTCAGCTGAATCCGCCACCGCTGGCAGGGCTGCCGGGCCTGGCGCGGCGTCTGGTGATGGAGAAAGTGCTGGCGGAAGCCGACGCGCGCAGCGCCGTCGACGAGGCCAACCGGCAAAAGATCTCCCTGCATACCCTGCTGACCGAGCGCGGCCTGGTGGATGGCCGGGTGGTGGCGCTGGCGCTGTCGGCCGAGTTCGGCGTGCCGCTGCTTGACGTATCGGCGATCGACCCGGTGCAGATGCCGCTGAAACTGGTGAGCGAGGAACTGGTGCGCAAGCACAGCGCGCTGCCGCTGTTCAAGCGCGGCAACCGCCTGTTCGTCGGCGTCGCCGACATCACCAACCCGCGCGCGCTGGAGGAGATCAAGTTCCACTCCAACCACAACGTCGATCCGATCCTGGTCGAGGAGCACGAGCTGCAGCGCGCGATCGAATTCGCGATGCAGCAGGCGGGCACCAGCATCACCGGTCTCGATGACGACGAGGGTCTGGAAAACCTGCAGCTCGAGTCCGGCGACGTCGATACCGACACCACGCCCGACGCATCGGCGACCGACGAGGCGCCCATCGTCAAGTTCGTCAACAAGATCCTGGTCGATGCCATTCGCCGCGGCGCCTCCGACATCCACTTCGAGCCTTACGAGACCGCCTACCGCGTGCGCTACCGCATCGATGGCGTGCTGCGCACGGTATCCAACCCGCCGGTCAAGCTCGGGCCGCGCATCGCCTCGCGCCTGAAGGTGATGAGCAGCCTCGACATCGCCGAGCGCCGCATCCCCCAGGACGGCCGCATGAAGCTGGCGATTTCCAAGTCCAAGGCGATGGATTTCCGCGTCAGCACGCTGCCGGTGCTGGCCGGCGAAAAGGTAGTGATGCGCATCCTCGACGGCGGCGCCGCCAAGCTCGGCATCGAGAAGCTCGGCTACGAGGAAGACCAGAAGAAGCTCTTTCTCGACGCCATCGAGAAACCTTATGGCATGGTGCTGGTGACCGGACCCACCGGCTCCGGCAAGACGGTGTCGCTGTATACCGCGCTGAACATCCTCAACATCGACGGACGCAACATCTCCACCGTCGAGGACCCGGTCGAGATCCGCGTTCCCGGCATCAACCAGGTGCAGCAGAACGAAAAGCGCGGCATGACCTTCGCCGCCGCATTGCGCTCGTTCCTGCGCCAGGATCCCGACGTGATCATGGTCGGAGAGATCCGCGACCTCGAGACCGCCGAGATCGCGATCAAGGCCGCGCAGACCGGTCACATGGTGCTGTCCACCCTGCACACCAATGATGCCTCGCAGACCATCGCGCGCCTGATGAACATGGGCATCGCGCCGTACAACATCACTTCGTCGGTGACGCTGGTGATCGCGCAGCGCCTGGCGCGCCGGCTCCACGACTGCAAGAAGCCGCTGCTGCTGCCGCCGGCGGCGTTGAAGGCCGAAGGTTTCAGCGACGCCGAGATCGCCGACATCAGCAACGGCAAGACCACCATCTTCGACGCCGTCGGCTGCTCGGGCTGCACCGAGGGTTACAAGGGCCGCGTCGGCATCTACCAGGTGATGCCGATGACCGACGACATCCAGCGCATCATCCTCGAAGGCGGCAGCGCCCTGAAGATCGCCGAGGTGGCGCGCAAGGATGGCGTCCGCGACCTGCGCGCATCGGCCCTGATGAAAGTGCGCAACGGCGTCACCAGCCTCGCCGAAATCAACCGCGTCACCAAGGACTAGGGGATCTCCCATGGCCAACGCCGCCACCGCCAAGAACACACGCGACGTCGGCGCCGCGCGCGCCGACGTCAGCAAGCTGACTGCCTACGACTGGGTCGCGCTGGACCGGCGCGGCCAGAAGATGCATGGCGAAATGCAGGCCAAGAACGCCAGTCTGGTCAAGGCCGAACTGCGCAAGCAGGGCATGAATCCGCAGACGGTCAAGGAGAAATCCAAGCCGCTGTTCGGTTCCGCCGGCAGCACCATCAAGCCGCGCGACATTGCCATCTTCAGCCGCCAGCTCGCGACCATGATGGCGGCCGGCGTGCCGATGGTGCAGTCCTTCGACATCATCGCCAGCGGCCAGCGCAACGTGCGCATGAAGAACATGCTGGTCGGGATCAAGCAGGCGATCGAGGGCGGCTCGACCCTGCACGAGGCGCTCGCCCTCTATCCGGTCCAGTTCGACGAACTGTTCCGCAACCTGGTCAAGGCCGGCGAATCCGCCGGCGTGCTCGACACCGTGCTCGACACCGTCGCCACCTACAAGGAGCGCATGGAGGCGATCAAGTCGAAGATCAAGAAAGCGCTGTTCTACCCGGCGATGGTGTTCGCGGTCGCCATCCTGGTCAGCGTGATCCTGCTGATCTTCGTGGTGCCGGTCTTCCAGGGGGTGTTCAAGGACGCCGGCACCAGCCTGCCGGCATTCACCCAGATGATCGTCAGCATGTCGGAATTCATGCAGTCGTACTGGTGGCTGCTGCTGATCATCGTCGTCGGCAGCGTCGTGTTCATCGTCGGCGCCTACAAGCGCTCGGAGAGCTTCGCCCACACCGTCGACCGGCTGTCGCTGAAAATGCCCGTGATCGGCAACATCCTGCGCCAGTCGGCAATCGCGCGCTTCGCCCGCACCCTGGGTGTCACCTTCCGTGCCGGCGTGCCGCTCGTCGAAGCGATGGACGCCGTGGCCGGCGCCACCGGCAGCGTGGTGTATGCCAAGGCGATCCGGCAGATGCGCGATGACATCGCCGTCGGCCATCAGATGCAGCTGGCGATGCGCCAGACCGGCCTGTTCCCCAACATGGTCGTGCAGATGACCGCGATCGGCGAGGAATCCGGCGCGCTGGACGCGATGCTGTTCAAGGTCGCCGAGTTCTACGAGGAAGAGGTCAACAACGCCGTCGACACCTTGAGCACCCTGCTCGAGCCGATGATCATGGTCGTGATCGGCATCATGGTCGGCGGCATGGTCGTCGGACTGTACCTGCCGATCTTCAAGCTGGCCGGCACGTTCTGATCCGCTGCTGCACACGTCCCGCGCCCGCCCTCGCCGAGCGCGACGGCGGGCGCCTTGCTGTCACGAGCCGCGCCGCCGGCGTTGCCGACGAGGGTACCGACGGATGTCCTTCCTCACTCTGCTCCCCCCTGCTGCGCTGATCGCGCTCGTCGGCGTGCTCGGCCTGCTGGTCGGCAGCTTCCTCAACGTCGTCATCCTGCGCCTGCCGGCGCGCCTTGAGCATGCCTGGCGCAGCGAAGCGCGCGAAGTACTGGAGCTTGCGGCCGACGAGCGCGCCATCCCGCCGCCGGGCCTGGTGCGCGAACCCTCGCACTGCCCGCACTGCAAGCACGCGCTGGCCGCCCGCGACAACATTCCGCTGCTGTCGTGGCTGTTCCTGCGCGGCCGCTGCCGCTACTGCCGCGCACCGATCTCGATCCAGTACCCGCTGGTCGAACTCTGCACCGCGTTGCTCAGCGCGGCGATCGCCTGGCGCTTCGGTCCCGGCGCGCAGACCCTTGCGGGCCTGGCACTGACCTGGGCGCTGGTGGCGCTGACCGGCATCGACCTGCGCACGCAGCTGCTGCCCGATTCGATCACGCTGCCGCTGCTGTGGCTGGGCCTGCTGCTGGGACTGTTGCACGTCTTCATCGGCGCGCCGCAGGCCATCCTCGGCGCGATCCTGGGCTATCTCAGCCTGTGGAGCATTTACTGGCTGTTCAAGCTGGCGACCGGCAAGGAAGGCATGGGCTACGGCGACTTCAAGCTGCTCGCGGCACTGGGCGCCTGGATGGGCGCGGGCGCACTGTTGCCGATCGTGCTGCTGTCGTCGCTGGTCGGCGCTGTAGTCGGAAGCGCGATCCTGGTCCTGCGCGGCCGCGACCGCAGTGTCCCGATCGCCTTCGGACCCTATCTCGCCGCCGCCGGCTGGATCTGGTTCGTCGCCGGTGACACCTTGCTGCACGCCTATCTGACCCTGTTCGTGCACTGAAGCCATGTCCGCCTCCCGCCCGCGCCCGTTCACGGTCGCCCTGACCGGCGGTGTCGCGGCGGGCAAGAGCACGGTCGCCCGCCACTTCGCGGCACTGGGCGTGCCGGTACTGGACGCCGACGCCGCGGCACGCGCGGTGGTCCAGCCTGGGCAGCCGGCGCTGGCCGAGATCGCGGCGATGTTCGGATCCGAGTCGATCGCCGCCGACGGCGGCCTCGACCGCGCCTGGATGCGTCAGCGCGTCTTCGCCGACAGCGGGCAGCGCCGCCGCCTGGAAGCCATCGTGCACCCGCGCGTGCGCGCATGGTTCGAGGACCGCCTCGACGGGGTCCGCACGCCGTACGCGCTGCTGGACATTCCATTGCTGGCGGAAACATGGCCCGCGTATGCCTGGGTCGATCGCGTGCTGCTGGTGGATGCGCCGCTTGCGCTGCGCCGGGCGCGGCTGATGCAGCGCGACCGCATCGACGCCGCCGACGCGCAGCGCCTGCTCGATGCCCAGGCCAGCGATGCCACGCGCCGGCAACGGGCCGACGACGTGCTCGACAACAGCGGCGGCGAGCAGGCACTGGAAGCCGCGGTCGCCGCGCTGCACGCGCACTATCGCCTGCTCGCGGCAGCCGCGGAGCGCTGAGCGCCATGTGTCTGGTGCTGCTCGCGCATCGTGTCGACCCGCGACGACCGCTGCTGCTGCTCGGCAATCGCGACGAGTTCCACGCCCGCCCCAGTGCCGCCGCCGCACCGTGGCCGGAGGATCCGCGCATCGTCGGCGGACGCGACCTTCAGGCCGGCGGCGCCTGGCTGGGCCTGCATGCCGACGGGCGATTCGCGCTGGTCACCAACCGCCGGGGGCCGCAACCGAAACCGGCGTCGCGCTCGCGCGGCGTGCTGGTGCGCGACTATCTGCTCGGCCATCTCGACGCCGCGGATTTCGCCGCGCAGGCGGCGCGCGGGCACGCCGCATACGGGCCGTTCAACCTGCTGCTGGGCGATGCCATGGGGACCGCGTTTGGCGTCGACGGCGTCAGCGCACGCGCCTTCGTGCTCGAACCCGGGTTGCACGCGATGAGCAACGGCCCATGGGACGCACGCTGGCCCAAGACCGAGCGGTTGCGTGAGAGCGCCGCGGCGCGGCTCGCCGACGCCAGCGACGACGCCCTGCTCGATCTGCTGGCCGACACCACGCAGCCGCCGGACGCCGCGCTGCCGGACACCGGCATCGGACTCGCGCGCGAACGCCTGCTGGCGCCGATCTTCATTCGCGGCGCGCAGTACGGCACCCGCGCCTCGAGCCTGATCCGGGTCGGCGCGGATGGCACCTGCGGCCTGCGTGAACGCCGCTACGGCCGCGACGGCGTGACGCTCGGCGAAGCGCGCTGGCGCCGCGATCCCGATGCACCGGGCTGGGCGCCGGACTGATCCGGCGCCACCTGCGCGCCAGCCTCAGGGCAGGTCCTGGCCCTCCGGCAGCGGCCGCACCTGCACCTGATCGGGCACGGGCACGCGAATCGCGGCCAGCCCGGCCTTCGCCAGGCGCGTGTTGAGCGTGGCCAGCGACCCGTTCCGCAGCGCCTGCCAGCGTCGCAGCGCCGCGTCGACACGGGCCGCCGCCTCGCCCAGCACCTGCCGCTGCGCCGCGGTCGGCGCGGCATCGACATAGCCGGCGTCGGTCGCCAGCGCCGCCAGTTCGCCGCTGGCGTGCTCGAAGGCGGCAACCCCGGACGCATCCGCTCCGGCGGGCCGCAACTGCGCCGCCAGCGCGGCGATCGACGCGCGCAGTGGCGGCTCGATCGTCGGGCGCGCCTGCAACGCGGCCAGCTGGGCCGCGACCGCCTGCACCTGGCCGGTGCCGACATAGGCCTGCGCCAGGCTCGCCTGCACGGCATGCTGGAAATCGAGCAGCCGCGCGAGATCAGTGGCGCTCGCCGTCACCCTCGGGTCCTCGGTCACCGTCAGCGGCACGCTCTGCGTGCGTCCGCCGACGCCCAGTTCGACGCTGTAACGGCCGGGCAGCACGAACGGTCCGCGCGGCAGCATCGGCGTGTTCTCGCCCCAGACCGCAGCGATGCTGTAGCCGTAGCGGATCGCCAGCGGCCGCGGCTCGCGCAGATCCCAGACAAAGCGGTGCATGCCCGGCGTCGCCGCCAGCGCCGGCGCCGGCTTGATCCAGCCGGCGGCGAAGTAGCGGTCCGCGTTGCGCGGGCGCGGCGTGTCGTTGCTGATGAAACGCCGCACCACGTGACCGGCGGCATCGCGGATCGTCAACGTCACCGGGCCGCGTGTGCCGGGCCCCAGCCAGTAGTCGATCGGCGCGCCGGCGGGCGGGTTCTGGCCGGCCGGGGTTTCCGGCGGCAGCGGCGTGTCCTTGTTGTTGTCGGCATGCACGCGCACCGCGGCAGCCGGCGCGAACAGGTGCAACGGCTGATCGGCGATGCCGGCCGTCACCTCGCGCAGCGGTGTCACGTCATCAAGCACCCAGATCGCCCGACCCTGGGTGCCCGCGATCAGGTCGTTGCCGTGCACCAGCAGGTCGCGCACCCAGGCGGTCGGCAGGTCGAGCTGCAGCGACTGCCAGGCGCCGCCGTCGTCGAAGCTCACATACACGCCGGTGTCGGTGCCCGCATAGAGCAGCCCGGGCTTGACCGGATCGGCGCGCACCACGGCGACGAAGTGATCGCGCGGCAGGCCGCCGTCGATCGCCTGCCAGGTCTTGCCGCCGTCGTGCGTGCGAAATGCATAGGGCTTGAAGTCGTCGTTGCGATGGTTGTCGACCGCGATGTAGGCGGTGTCCGGATCGGTCGCAGACACGTCCACACTGTCGATCCGCGCCCACTGCGGCACGCCCCGGGGCGTGACGTTGCTCCAGTTCCTGCCACCGTCGTGGGTGACCTGGACCAGGCCGTCGTCGGTGCCGATCCAGATCGTCTGTGGATCGGACGGCGCCAGTCCGATGCTGTAGATCACGCCGTAGCCGCAGGCCCTGGCGTGGGCCAGGTTCACCGTGTGTCCGCAATCCTTGCTGCCCGCGATCGCGCCGGTGAGATCGGGGCTGATCACCGACCAGTGGCGGCCCTGATCGACGGAGCGGAACAGCACCTGGGCACCGAGATAGATCGGGTATGGCGCCTGCTGGCCGATCACCAGCGGCGTGATCCAGGTGTAGCGGTATTTCACGCCGCTCGGGCGCTTGCCGTAGCTCATCACCGGCCACGGCGAGACGTTCTCGACCTGACCGGTGCGCGCATCCCAACGCGAGACGCGACCGCCCAGCCCGGTGCCGAAGACGATATCGGGATCGGCCGGATACGGCACGTCGTAGTCGCGCTCGTCACCGCCGACCGGATGCCAGTCGCGGAACGTCAGCGCACCGTAGTCGCTGCGGCTGGCGATGCCGACGGTGCCACTGTCCTGCTGGCCCGAGTAGATCCAGTAGGGGAAGCGGTTGTCGGCGGCGAGGTGATAGAACTGCCCGGTCGGCTGGTTGTACCAGCTCGACCAGGTCTCGCCCCCATCCATGGTCACCACCGCGCCCTGGTCGCTGGTGGTGATGCGATCCTCGGGATGCAGCGGGTTGATCCACAGATAGTGATAGTCGTCGCCGCCGGGCGCGCCCTTGGCGACGTGGAAAGTCTTGCCGGCATCGTGCGAGACGCGGATCGACTGCCCGGTGGTGTAGAGCGTGTCGGGATCGCGCGGATCGACGGTCATGCGGCTGGCGTACCAGTTGGTCACCGGCGCATCGGCGTTGACGCGCAGCCAGTGACCGCCACCGTCATCCGAGCGCCACAGGCCGGTCGCCGCGGCATCGTCGCCGCCGTCGATCGCGGCGTAGATGCGCGTGCCGGCCGCGGTGTCGGTGACCGCCAGACCGATGCGCCCCAGCGGAGCCGCGGGCCAGCCCGCGCCGCCCAGTTTCCGCCAGTGCACGCCGTCGTCGTGCGAGACGTACAGGCCGCTGCCGCTGCCGACGATCGGCTTGAAGTAGCTCAGCCACGGATAGTTGCGGATGCTCCACAACGAGGCGTAGAGCGTGCGCGGGTCCTTCGGGTCGGCGGCAAGATCGACGCCACCGGTGTGGTCATCGACGAACAGCACGTGCTGCCAGTGTTTGCCGCCGTCGCTGCTGCGGTAGATGCCGCGCTCCGGACTGGACCCGAACACGTGGCCCAGCGCGGCCACGACCACGGTGTCGGGATGCTGCGGGTCGACCCAGATCGCGCCGATGTGGCGGGTACCGGCCAGGCCGACGTGCTGCCAGTGGCGGCCGCCGTCGGCGGAACGATACATCCCGTCACCGGCGGCGATGTCGTAGCGTGGCTCGGGCTGGCCGCTGCCGGCGTAGATCACCTGCGGGTCGGATGGGGCGATCGCGATCGCCCCGATCGAGGCCGCGCCGATGTGGTTCGTCAGCGGCACCCATGTACGCCCGGCGTTTTCGCTGCGCCAGACGCCGCCGCCAGCGGTGCCGATGTAATAGACCTCGGGCTGGGCGGGAATGCCCGCGGCCATGGTCGCCCAGCCGCCGCGGAACGGGCCGAGCAGGCGCCAGTGCAGCGCCGGCATCAGGCTTGCGGGTAACGGTGCGGGTGCGGGCGCGGGCGCGGCCCACGCGGGCAGCGTGCAGGCCGCGAACGTCAGCGCAGCGGCCAGGAGCGAACGAAATCGATGCGGCATGGCGGACTCTCGTCGAGACGGGATACCAGGGCGCATCCCGAAGTCGCGCACCCTACTCCACCGCGCCCGTTTCGACACCGTGCAGCGCACCGAAACGGCGTGCGATCATCGTGTGCATGCTCGCCGCGCGCGCCCGCCGCCATGTCCTGCCCGATGTACTGCGGCCCGATCTCGATCTGGTCTTCTGCGGCACCGCCGCCGGCCGCGCTTCGGCTGCGGCCGGCGCCTACTACGCCAACCCTGGCAACTTCTTCTGGCGCACCGTGCATGCCGTAGGCCTGATTCCCCGGCCGCTGGCGCCGCGCGAGTTCCGCCGCCTGCCCGGGTTTGGCATCGGCCTGACCGATCTGGCCAAGCATCACGTCGGCAACGACGACGAATTGCCCGCGAGCGCCTTCGACGTGGCCGCGCTGCGATACAAGGTCCTGCGCCACGCGCCGCGACTGCTGGCCTTCACCAGCAAGAACGCGGCGCAGGCGGCGCTCGGGCATGCGGTGGCTTACGGACCGCAAGCCATCCGCTGGGACTCGACCGCACTTTGGGTGCTGCCCTCGCCATCCGGCCACGCGCGACGCTTCTGGGACGAGCGGCCCTGGCGCGATCTGGCGGCGGCGGCGCATGCACCCCGCTGACGCTCACGTCGCGGCCACGCGACAGTGGCATCATCGACCGATCTTCAGCAGATCGGTTCGAAAAGCCGCTCCGGCACAGGGGGCGCAGCGGAATCAGCCGTGGCACCGCCGCGGCCCGCTGCGCCCCGCAGCCAGGGATGGCACAGGCCGGTCCTTGACCGTGAAACGGGATGCGTAACGGTCAAAGCTCCGCCGCGACGAGCACGCAAGCGCTTGTCGCGACAAAGGTGGTGCGGCCTTGCCGCGCCCGTTTGCTTGCAAGCCGCGGCACAATGCCCGCTTTCGCAAGCTGATCAGGAGGGGATCACCATGCGCCGCACGCTCGTTCCACTGTCGCTCATCCTGCTGTCCGCCCTGTCCGCTGCGCCGACAACGGTCGTCGCGGCGCCCGCCGCACACGCGGCCAGCGCGCCGCTGTATGACGCCGGCATCGCCCGGCTCGAGACGAAGATGCAGGCCGGCACGCTGACCTCGGCGCAGCTGACGGCGATGTTCATCCATCGCATCGACACCCTCGACCGCGCCGGCCCGCATCTCGACGCGGTGATCGAGCTCAACCCCGATGCCATGGCCATCGCGCGCAGGATCGACGCCGAGCGCCGCGCCGGCAAGCCGCTGGGTCCGCTGGCCGGCATTCCGGTGCTGCTCAAGGACAACATCGACACCGGCGATCGCATGCAGACCACGGCCGGCTCGCTGGCCCTGGTCGGCAGACCGGCCGCGACCGACGCCACCCTGGTGGCGCGGCTGCGCGCCGCGGGCGCGGTGATCCTCGGCAAGACCAACCTCAGCGAGTGGGCCAACTACCGCTCCAACCACTCGACCAGCGGCTGGAGCGGCCGCGGCGGCCAGACGCGCAACCCCTACGTGCTGAGCCGCAATCCCTGCGGTTCCAGTTCCGGCTCGGCGGTGGCCGTATCGGCGGGCCTGACGCACGGTCGCGGTCGGCAGCGAAACCGACGGCTCGCTGGTCTGCCCGGGCTCGGTCAACGGCATCGTCGCGATCAAGCCCACGCTGGGCCTGATCAGCCGCGCACCGGCATCGTGCCGATCAGCCACAGCCAGGACACCGCAGGACCGATGGCGCGCGACGTCGCCGACGCGGCGCGCCTGCTGACGGTGATGGCCGGCAGCGATCCGGCCGATCCGGCCAGCGCCGACGCCAACGCGCACAAGACCGACTACACGACGCTTCCTCAAGGCCGACGGCCTCAAGGGCAAGCGCATCGGCGTGGTGCGCGCGCTGGCTGGTGACGATCCCAACGTGCTGCGCGTGCTCGATCAATCGATCGCCGCGCTGCGCAAGGCCGGCGCGACGGTGATCGATCCGGTGGTGATCCCCCACCTCGACGCCTACGGCAAGGACGAGAGCATCGTGCTGTCGTACGAGTTCAAGCACGACCTCGACGCCTACCTCGCCACCCGCAGCGGCGTGCCGGTCAGGACCCTGGCCGATGTCATCGCCTTCAACCAGGCGCATGCGGCGCAGGAGCTGCCCTGGTTCGGCCAGGGCCTGATGATCGCAGCCGAAAGGCGCGGCCCGCTGACGGATCCGGAATACCTCAAGGCGCTGGCCGACGAAAAGCGTCTCGCCGGCCCCGAGGGCATCGACGCCGCGCTGAAGAAGGATCATCTCGACGCGCTGCTGGCACCGACCACCAGCCCGGCCTGGACCACCGATCCCGTCAACGGCGACCATGTCGGCGTGTCGAGTTCGAGCCCGGCCGCGGTGGCGGGCTATCCCGACATCACCGTGCCGGCCGGCTTCGTGCACGGGCTTCCGGTCGGCGTGAGCTTCTTCGGCGCGAAGTGGAGCGAGCCGACCCTGATCGAGATCGCCTACGGCTTCGAGCAGGCCACGCACGCGCGCCGCGATCCGCGGTTCCTGGCGCACGCCACGCCGTAGCCGCCCGGCCCGCCGCACGACCCGATGCGGGCGGGTGACGGGCGTGCGGGAATCCGGGTCGCCGCGCTGCAGCGGCCTCAGGCGCGGTCGTCGGCCAGCACCGCGCGCACGACCTGCTCGGCCATCGCCAAGGCACTGTCGCGGTCGGCGTGCAGGTGCAGCTCCGGCGCCTCGGGCGCCTCGTAGGGCGAGTCGATGCCGGTGAAGTGCTGCAGCTGGCCGGCGCGCGCCTTGGCGTACAGGCCCTTGACGTCGCGCTGCTCGCACAGCGCCAGCGGCGCATCGACGAACACCTCGATGAACTCGCCCGCGGCGAAGTGCTCGCGCGCCATGCGCCGCTCGGCGCGGAACGGCGAGATGAACGACACCAGCACGATCAGGCCGGCGTCGACCATCAGCCGCGCCACCTCGGCGACGCGACGGATGTTCTCGACGCGGTCCTCATCGGTGAAGCCGAGATCGCGGTTGAGACCGTGGCGGATGTTGTCGCCGTCGAGCAGGTAGGTGTGGTGGCCCAGCGCCAGCAGGCGCCGCTCGGCGGCATTGGCGATGGTCGACTTGCCGGCGCCCGACAGCCCGGTGAACCACAGGCAGCGCGGATGCTGGCCCTTGAGCGCGGCGCGCACCGCCTTGTCGACATCGAGGTGCTGCCAGTGGATGTTGGCGGCGCGGCGCAGGGCAAAGTCCAGCATGCCGGCCGCGACCGTGGCGTGGCTGATGCGATCGACCAGGATGAAGCCGCCCAGGGTGCGGTTGGCCGCGTACGGCTCGAACGGAATGGCCTGATCGAGGCTCAGCTGCACCTCGCCGATCGCGTTGAGCTCGAGCCGCCGCGCGGCCAGATGCTCCTGCGTGTTGACGTCGACACGATGGCGGATCTCGCTGACCTGGGCGACGGCGCTGCGGGCACCCACGCGCAACTCGTAGGGACGCCCCGGCAGCAGCGGCGCATCGCCCAGCCACAGCAGGTGCGCGGCGAACTGGTCGGCCAGCGCGGGTGGATCGCCGGCCGCCGCCAGCACGTCGCCGCGGGCAATGTCGAGATCGTCAGCCAGCGCCAGGGTCACCGCCTCGCCCGCCGCAGCGGCCTGCTGCGGGCCGTCGGGGCCAAGCACCTGCGCCAGCGTGGTGCGCCGCCCGGACGGCAGGACCACCAGCGCGTCGCCGACCGCAGCCGTGCCGGCGGCGACCGTGCCGGCGTAACCGCGGAAGCCGGCGTCGGGGCGATTGACCCATTGCACCGGCAGGCGGAACGCGGCGCTGGCCGAAGGATCATCGACGACGACCGTCTCCAGGTGTTCGAGCAGGGTCGGACCGCGGTACCACGGCATCCGTGCGCCGCGCAGCACCAGCATGTCGCCGTGCACGGCGGCGACCGGCATGCAGGTGACCTGCGCCACGCCCAGGCGCGCCGCCAGCGCGCGATACTCGGCCTCGATCGCGCGGAAGGATTCCTCGGCGTAACCGACCCGGTCCATCTTGTTGACCGCCAGCACGACGTGACGGATACCGAGCAGGGCGGCGATGTAGGTGTGCCGACGCGTCTGTGTCTTCAGGCCCGCGCCGGCGTCGACCAGCACCACCGCCAGCTCGCAGGCCGAGGCGCCGGTGGCCATGTTGCGGGTGTACTGCTCGTGACCGGGGCAGTCGGCGACGATGAAGCTGCGCCGCGGCGTGGCGAAGTAGCGCCAGGCGACGTCGATGGTGATGCCCTGCTCGCGCTCGTCCTGCAGGCCGTCGAGCAGCAACGCGTAGTCGAGCGCGTCGCCGCAGGTACCGTAGCGGCGGCTGTCGCGCGCCAGCTGCTCAAGCAGATCGTCGGGGACCACCCCGGCGTCGGCCAGCAGGCGCCCGATCAGCGTGCTCTTGCCGTCGTCGACGCTGCCGCAGGTGAGCAGGCGCAGTTGCGTCAGCGGCGCGGCCATCAGAAATGGCCCTCGCGCTTCTTCTCCTCCAGCGAGGTGCCGGCGCTGTGGTCGATCACGCGTCCGGAACGTTCGGACTGGCGGCTGGCCTGCATCTCGGCGATCACCGCGTCCAGCGTGGTGGCCGCCGACTCCAACGCCGCGGTCAGCGGATAGCAGCCCAGCGAACGAAAGCGCACGCGGCGCATCCGCGGCGTCTCGCCCGGCCGCAGCGGCAGGCGCCCGTCATCGACCATGATCAGCGCGCCTTCGCGTTCCACCATCGGGCGCTCGGCGGCGAAGTACAGCGGCACCACCGGGATCGCCTCGCGACGGATGTACTGCCAGACGTCCAGCTCGGTCCAGTTCGACAGCGGGAACACGCGCACGCTCTCGCCCGGACCGAGGCGGGTGTTGTAGAGGTTCCACAGCTCCGGGCGCTGGTTGCGCGGATCCCAGCGATGCTGCGCGCTGCGGAACGAGAACACGCGCTCCTTGGCGCGCGATTTCTCCTCGTCGCGGCGCGCGCCGCCGATCGCCATGTCGAAGCCGCCGCGATCCAGCGCCTGCTTCAGCGCCGCCACCTTCATCACGTCCACGTGCACGCTGGCGCCGTGGCTGATCGGACCGATGCCCTGGGCGCGGCCTTCCTCGTTGATGTGCACGATCAGCTCGACCCCGGCCTCGGCCACGCGACGGTCGCGGAATTCGATCATCTCGCGGAACTTCCAGCCGGTGTCGACATGCAGCAGCGGGATCGGCGGACGTCCCGGCCGGAACGCCTTCAGCAGCAGGTGCAGCAGCACCGAGGAGTCCTTGCCGATCGAGTACAGCAGCACCGGATGCCGCGCGGTGGCCGCCACCTCGCGCAGGATGTGGATGCTCTCCGACTCGAGCCGGTCGAGGTGATCCATCACGGAGGCGCGTTCAGGCCTCACGGCCATACCGGTCCTCGAAGCGGACGATGTCGTCCTCGCCGAGGTAGCCGCCGGACTGCACCTCGATCAGCTCCAGCGGCAGCTTGCCCGGATTCTCCAGCCGATGGCGGGTGCCCAGCGGAATGTAGGTCGATTCGTTCTCGCCGAGCAGGAACACCTCGTCGCCGCGGGTCACGCGCGCGGTGCCGCTGACCACGATCCAGTGCTCGGCGCGATGGTGGTGCATCTGCAGCGACAATGTCGCGCCCGGCTTGACGGTGATGCGCTTGACCTGGAAGCGCTCGGCCGCGTCGATCGAGTCGTAGGCGCCCCAGGGCCGGTACACCTTGCGGTGCCAGGTGGCCTCGCTGCGCCTGTCGGCCTTGATGCGCTCGACGATCTCCTTGACCTGCTGCACCCGGTCCTTGCGCGCGACCAGCAGGGCGTCGTCGGTATCGACCACGACCACGTCGTCGAGGCCGATCAGCGCGATCAGACGGCGTTCGCCCCAGGCATAGGTGTCGCGGCAGTCGAGCGCGATCACGTCGCCGCGATGGGCGTTGCCCGCGGCGTCGCGCGCCGCCACCGCCCACAGCGCCGACCAGGAGCCGACGTCGCTCCAGCCCAGATCCACCGGCAGGACCGCGGCGTGCGTGGTCTTTTCCATCACCGCGTAGTCGATCGAGTCGGCCCGACAGGCGCCGAAGGCGTCCTTGTCGAGGCGCAGGAAATCGATGTCGCGCCTGCGCCTTGGCCAGTGCCTCGCGGCAGGCCGCCAGCATCGCCGGCTGCAGGCGCTCGAGCTCCTCGAGGAAGCGGCCGGCGCGGAACAGGAACATGCCGCTGTTCCAGTAGTAGCCGCCCGTCGGCGAGATAGCGCTCGGCGGTGGCGCGATCGGGCTTCTCGACGAAGCGTTCGACCGCGCGCACGCCCGTCGCCCGGCCGCGGCCTTGATGTAGCCGTAGCCGGTCTCGGGCGCGTCCGGGACGATGCCGAAGGTCACCAGTGCGCCCTGCTCCGCCGCCGGCAGCGCGGCGCGCACGGCGGCAGCGAAATCCGTCCTCGTCGCGGATCACGTGATCGGAGGGCAGCACCAGCAGCAGCGCATCCTCGCCCCCTGCCAGCGCCTGCAGCGCCGCCACCGCGATCGCCGGCGCGGTGTTGCGACCGACCGGTTCGAGGATCAGCGCCTCCGGCGTGCAGCCGACTTCACGCAACTGCTCGGCGACCATGAAGCGGTGCTCTTCGTTGGCGACCACCAGCGGCGCGGCGCCGCCGAGATCGCGCACCCGCGCCCAGGTCGCCTGCAGCATGGTCTGCGCTCCGGCCAGCGGAAGGAACTGCTTGGGATACGCCTCGCGCGACAGCGGCCACAGGCGCGTGCCGGAGCCACCGGACAGCAGCACGGGAATCAGCTTCATGCGGGCCAGTCTCCAGCGGCAAGCGATGTCTCGGCGCAGTGTAACGGACGTCGCCCGTACCGCGGATGGCCGCTGTTATCCTCTGGGCACTGCCACCACCGCCTGTCGCATGACTGACGCGATCGCCCGCGCCGAACAGCGCCTGCACTGGACCCGCCGTGTCCTCGGCACGCCCGCACTGGAACTGCGGCAGGCCTCGGCCGACGCCAGTTTCCGCAGCTACTGGCGCGGCGACCGCAACGACGGCAGCAGCGTGATCGTGATGGACGCCCCGCCCGAGCACGAGGACATCCGCCCGTGGCTGGACGTGGATGCGCGCCTGTGCCGCGCCGGCCTGGCCGCGCCGCGGGTGCTGGCGGCCGACCCCGGGTCCGGCTTCATCGCGATGCAGGATCTGGGCGACCGCGTCTACCTGCCCGAGCTCAATGAGGCCAGCGTCGACATCCTCTATGCCGATGCGCTCGATGCCCTGCTGCGGATGCAGCGCGACGTCGATGCGCAGGGACTGCCGCGCTATGACGAGCCGCATCTGGTCGCCGAGCTGGAGCTGCTGCCGCGCTGGTTTCTCGAACGCCATCTCGGCGTGCGGCCCGATTGCGGCGCGCGGGATGTGCTGGAGATCGCCTTCCGCCAGCTGGTCAACGCCGCGCTGGCGCAGCCGGGCACATTCGTGCACCGCGACTTCCACAGCCGCAACCTGCTGGTGCTCGATGCCGACGGACCGGGCATCATCGATTTCCAGGACGCCGTGTGCGGGCCGCTGACCTACGACCTCGTCTCGCTGCTGCGCGACTGCTACATCGTCTGGCCACAGACACGGGTCGAGCGCTGGGCGCTGGATTACCGCCTGCGCCTGATCGACGCCGGCCTGCTGCCCGTCCATGTCGGCCCGCAGTCGTTCCTGCGCGCTTTCGACCTGATGGGCCTGCAACGGCACCTCAAGGTGCTCGGCATCTTCTGCCGGCTGTGGTACCGCGATGGCAAGCGCGGCTATCTCGCCGACCTGCCACGCGTGTACGCCTATGCCATGGATGTGGCGCGACGCTATCCCGAACTGGCGCCGCTGGCCGTGCTGCTCGAGCGCTCCGTGGCCGGCCGCGACCTGACGGTGCCGGCGCCGTGAAGGCGATGATCCTCGCCGCCGGCCGCGGTGAACGCATGCGCCCGCTGAGCCAGCTCACGCCCAAGCCGCTGCTGACGGTTGCCGGCCAGCCGCTGATCGTGCGTCACATCGAACGCCTGGCCGCGGCCGGCGTGCGCGAGGTGGTGATCAACACCGCGCATCGGGGCGAACAGTTCCCCGCCGCGCTGGGCGACGGCGCGCGCTGGGGCCTGCGCATCCGCTACAGCCACGAGGGCGAGCACCCGCTGGAGACCGGTGGCGGCATCCTCCGGGCGCTGCCGCTGCTGGGCGATGCGCCCTTCATCGCCGTCAGCGGCGACCTGTGGACCGACTACGAATTCGCCCGGCTGCGCATCGGCGCCGACGATCTCGCCCATCTGGTGATGGTGCGCAACCCCGACTGGCACGTGGCCGGCGACTTCGGACTCGAGCGCGATCGCATCGTCGAGCAGGGCGGCACGCGCATGACCTACGCCAACATCGCCGTCTACCGGCCCGCGCTGTTCTCCGACTGGCGCATCGCGGCGGCGGACGAGCCCGGTGTCGCGCTGGATCCGCCGCGCTTTCGCCTGCTGCCGCTGTATCGGGCCGCATTGCGCCACGGCCGCGTCAGCGGTGAGGCCTTCGACGGCCGCTGGCACAACCTGGGCACGCCGCAGCAGCTGGCGGAGCTCGACGCCGCGCTGCGCGCCGGGGCTGGCTGAAAGCGGGACCCGGGGCAAGCCGGGAAGTGACGCGCGCTGCCTTGACTGCGCGTGCAGGAGTGCACGCGCGAACGGCGCAGCCGGCCCGCAGGGAGAGCGCCAGGAAGGCGCGAGTCATGGCAGCGCGCGCCGGCGAGCGCACGGCCAGGGAAGGCCGGGCCGGCGCCACGCACCAGGGATGGATGGTTCGCAAGGGACTCGGGAAAAATCTGAAGCCCGCGCAGAAAAGCGCAAGCCGTTCCGCGCACCGCTTGCGGCTGGCGCGCGTCCTACGGCCGCCTCGCCAGTTCGGGATCGCTTTCCCTGGTCACCGGCATCAGGTCCTTCTTCGACACGCCCAGCCACAGCAGCAGCGGGCTGGAGACGAAGATCGACGACAGCGTGCCGATGATGATGCCGATGATCATGGTGATCGCGAAGCCGTGCAGCACCGGCCCGCCGAACAGGTACAGCGCGGTCATGGCGATGCCGGTGAACAGCGAGGTGATGATGGTGCGCGACAGCGTCGAGTTGATGGCGCGGTTGAGGATCTCCTCCGGCTCGGCGCGGCGCGTGTTGCGGAACAGCTCGCGGACGCGGTCGAACACCACCACCTTGTCGTTGATCGAGTAGCCGACCACCGCCATCAGCGAGGCCAGCACGGTGAGATCGAATTCGCGCTGGGTCAGCGCGAAGAAACCGATGGTCAGCACGGTGTCGTGCACCTCGGTGATCAGCGCGGCCACGGCGAAGCGCTTTTCGAAGCGCAGGCCGAGGTAGAGCATGATCAGGACGATCACGAAGACCACCGCCACCACGCCGTCGTTGCGCAGTTCGGCGCCGACCTGCGGTCCGACGAAGCTGGTGCTCTTCATCGTCACGTCGGGGTTCTTTGCGGTCAGGGCCGCCATCACCAGGCGCGCCGTCTGGTCGGTGTTGCTGTCGCCGGGCTTCGGCTGCAGGCGGATGGTGAAGTCGCGGGTACCGCCGAAACTCTGCACCAGCGGGTGCTGGAAACCCGCCGACTCCAGCGTCTGGCGCACCGCGTTGGTGTCCACGCTCTTGGCGTAGCTGACCTCGACCAGCACGCCGCCGGTGAAGTCGAGACCGTAGTTGATGTGGCGCACCGCGATCAGCCCGATCGCGATCACCATCAGCAGCGCCGACACGGTGATGCTGTAGCGGCGCAGGCTGAGAAAGTGGATGTTGCTGTGCGGGTTGAAGATTTCCATGGCTAGTCCTCAGACCGACAGCGTCTTGAGCTTGCGTCCGCCGTGCAGCAGCGCGGTGATCGCGTGGGTGACCGTGACCGAGGTGAACATCGAGGTCAGGATGCCGACCGCCAGCGTGATCGCGAATCCGCGGATCGAGCCCGAGCCGAAGGTCATCAGCCCGAAGGCCGCGATCAGATGGGTGACGTTGGCGTCGAGAATGGTCGCCCACGCCTTCTGGTAGCCGGCGCGGATCGAGGCCAGCGGCGTCGAACCGCCACGCAGCTCCTCGCGGATGCGTTCGCAGATCAGCACGTTGGCGTCGATCGCCATGCCCAGCGTCAGCACGATGCCGGCGATGCTGGGCATGGTCAGGGTGGCCTGGAAGATCGACAGCACGGCGACCAGCAGCACCAGGTTGAACACCAGCGCGATGTCGGCGACCAGACCGAACAGCTTGTAGTAGAACGCCGCGGCCAGCAGTACCAGACCGAGGCCGAGGCCGACCGCGCGCAGGCCCTGGACGATATTCTGCTGGCCCAGGCTGGGCCCGATCACGCGCTCCTCGACGATGTCCATCGGTGCCGCCAGCGAGCCGGACTTCAGCAGCAGCGCCAGCTCCTTGGCCTCCTGCAAACCGAGGCCGGTCGTGGTGAAACGCTTGCCGAACACGCCGTTGACGGTGGCGGCGTTGATCACCTCTTCACTGGTGTGCGAGGTGTGCACTTCCTTGCCGTTGACCATCTGGGTCTCGGGGATGCGCTCGATATAGACCACCGCCATGCGCTTGCCGACGTTCTGGGTGGTGTAGTCGAGCATCTTCTTGGCGCCGGCCGAGTTCAGCTCGATGTTGACCGAGGGCGCGCCGCTCTGCGGATCGAAGCCGCTGGTGGCATCGACCAGCTCGTCGCCGGAGACGATCACCTTCTTCTTCAGCACGATCGAGCCGCCGCCGCGCATCTTGTACAGCCGGTCCTCGGGCGGCACGTTGCCGCTCTGGGTCGCCTCGGCAGGATTCACGCTCTCGTCGACCGCGTGGTATTCGAGGGTGGCGGTTGCGCCGAGGATCTTCTTTGCCTCGGCGGTGTCTTGCACACCCGGCAGCTCGACCACGATGCGACTCGCGCCCTGCTGCTGGATCAGCGGCTCGGACACGCCCAGCGCGTTGACGCGGTTGCGCAGGGTGCTGAGGTTCTGGTGGACAATGCCCTGCTCGATCGCGAGCAGCTTTTCGGACTTCAGCGTCGCGGTCACGGTGACGCCGTCGCTGGCCGTGGTCAGGGTCAGGCCGGGATCGCTGGCGGTGATCGCCGCCAGCGCCGCATCATGATCGGCGGCGGCACGCAGCACGATGCGCACGCCCGCGGGCATGCGCAGCACCTCGTCATACGGGATGTGCTTCTCGCGCAGCGCGTCGCGGATGTCATCGGTGTAACGCTGCATCTGCTGGTTCATCACCGCCTTGTTGTCGACCTGCATCAGGAAGTGCACGCCACCCTGCAGGTCGAGGCCCAGCGGCATCGAATTGGCGCCGATCGCGCGCAGCCACGGCGGCACGGTGGAAGCGAGGTTGAGCGCGACCACGTAGTCCTCGCCCAGCGCGTCGCGCGCGGCGGTGTAGGCCTTGAGCTGCTGATCGGTGTTGGGGAAGCGCGCCAGCAGGCGGTCGCCGTTGAGCACCAGGCTGCCGGCCGGGGCGCCGGCCTTGGCGAACAGGCCTTCGACGCGCTGCTCGAGCGCGCTGTCGATCTTGCCGCCGCGGTTGGCCTGGATCTGCACGGCCGGCTGCTGCGGAAACAGGTTGGGCAGCGCGTAGACGATGCCGATCAGCAGCACCACCGCCACCAGGGCGTACTTCCAGCGGGGAAAATCACTCATGCCTGCACTTCCGGGTGGGCCGCGACGCTGCCGCGGCGGAACATCAGGAGACCTTCAGGGTGCCTTTCGGCAGCACGGCGGAGATCGCCTGGCGCTGCACCTTGACCTTGACCCCGGACGCGATCTCGAGCGTCAGGAAGCCGTCGCCGATGTCATCCACGCGTCCGGCGAGGCCGCCGTTGGTGACTACCTCGTCGCCCTTGGCAAGGTCGGCGATCATCTTGCGCAATTCCTTCTGCCGCTTCATCTGCGGGCGGATCATCAGGAAGTAGAAGATGCCGAACAGGACGATCAGCGGCAGGAAGCTGATGAACGGATTGCCGGGCGCGGCACCCGCGACACCCTGCGCGTAGGCATTCGGAATCAGGAAATCCATGGTCGATCTCGGCAGTGGCCGGCGCGGCCGGCGTCAAAAAGCGCTGAAGTATGCCATGCGGCTCGGCCCCCTGCAGGCTTCGCTGCAGGGATTCAGCGCGTGGATGGGGGCATCCGGGGCCGCCGCAAGGGGTTCATTTCACGGCCGCGGCGCGGGCGGCATGAAACGCGTCGACGAATGCGGGCAACCGGCCCTGGGCAATCGCCGCGCGCAGCCCGCTCATCAGGCGCTGGTAGTAGCGCAGATTGTGCTGCGTCGCCAGCACGCTGGCGAGGATCTCGTTGCAGCGGTCGAGATGGCGCAGATAGGCGCGCGAATAGCCCTGCGCGCAGGCGTGACAGTCGCAGCCATCCTCGATCGGACGGGTGTCGCGGGCATAGCGGGCGTTGCGGATCCGCAGCGTGCCGGCGGCGGTGAACAGGAACCCGTTGCGCGCATTGCGCGTCGGCATCACGCAGTCGAACAGATCGACGCCACGGGCCACCGCCTCGACGATGTCCTCGGGCCGGCCGACGCCCATCAGATAGCGCGGACGATCCGCCGGCAGTCGCGGCAGGGTGTCGTCCAGGGTGCGGTTGCGCTCGGCTTCGGGCTCGCCGACCGCGAGGCCGCCGACCGCGTAGCCGTCGAAGCCGATTTCGACCAGGGCTTCCGCCGAGCGCGCGCGCAGCTCGGCATGGACGCCGCCCTGCACGATGCCGAACAGGGCATTGGGATTGCCCAGCTCGTCGAAGGCGCGCCGCGAGCGCTCCGCCCAGCGCAGCGACAGCTCCATCGACGCCCGCGCCTGCTCCATCGTCGCCGGATACGGCGTGCACTCGTCGAAGATCATCGCAATGTCGGAGTCGAGCACGCGCTGGATGCGCATCGACTCCTCCGGCGACAGGAACACCCGCGCGCCGTCCACCGGCGAAGCGAAGGCCACGCCTTCCTCGGTGATCTTGCGCCGGTGCGCCAGACTGAACACCTGGAAGCCGCCGGAGTCGGTCAGGATCGGCCGCTGCCAGCGCATGAATCCATGCAGGCCGCCGAAGTCGCCGATCACGTCCAGCCCCGGCCGCAGCCACAGATGAAAGGTGTTGCCGAGGATGATCTCGGCGCCGACCTCGACCAGGTCGCGCGGCGTCATGGCCTTGACCGAGCCATAGGTGCCCACCGGCATGAACGCCGGCGTTTCCACCGTGCCGCGCGCGAACGTCAGACGGCCGCGCCGGGCGGCACCGTCAGTGGCGAGCAGGTCGAATTTCATTCGGGACTCGGGATTCGGGACTCGGATTCAAGCTTGTCGCCCTGAGCGCAGCGAAGGGTCTGTCGCGCAGGCACGCGGGGGAACCGTGCCGAACCGTGGTCGCGCGGCAAGATCATTCGCTGCGCTCGGGATGACAGCCCGTTTGCCTGCTCGCACCTCACACCTCACACCTCGCACCTCGCACCTCGCACCTCGCACCTCGCACCTCGCACCTCGCGCCTCTCGTTCTCTTGCTTTCCCGGCTCACGGCTCACGGCCAGATCAGCATGGCATCGCCGTAGGAGAAAAAGCGATAGCGCTCCGCGATGGCATGGCGGTAGGCATCCAGGATCAGCTCGCGCCCGGCCAGTGCCGACACCAGCATCAGCAGGGTCGATTCGGGCAGGTGGAAGTTGGTGATCAGACCGTCGATGCTGGTGATGCGATAGCCCGGGATGATGAAGATCTGCGTCTCGCCGGCGAACGGCGCCAGAGTTCCGCCGGCGCCGGCGCTCTCCAGCGCGCGCACCACCGTGGTGCCGACCGCGATCACGCGCCCGCCGCGCTCGCGCGCTCGGCGGATCTGCTCGACCAGACCCGCGCCGACGTTCAGCCACTCGCGGTGCATGACGTGGTCTTCGAGCCGCTCGGCACGCAGCGGCTGGAAGGTACCGGCACCGACGTGCAGGGTGACATAGCCGAACTCGACGCCACGCTCGCGCAGGGCCTCCAGCAGCGACGCGTCGAAATGCAGGCCGGCGGTGGGCGCGGCGACCGCACCGGCGTGGCGCGCGTACACGGTCTGGTAGCGCTCGGCGTCCGCAGCAGCCGCTTCGCGATCGATGTAAGGCGGCAGCGGCATGCGGCCAAGCCGCGCCAGCAGTTTGTCGAAGGTCTCGCCGCCCTCCAAGCGCAGATCGAAGAACTCGCCATCGCGACCCAGCACCGTCAGCCGGCTGCCATCCTCCAGCACGATGCCGCCGCCGGCGCGCGGCTTCTTGCTGACGCCCAGCTGCGCCCGTGCCTCGCGGGCGCCGAGCACGCGCTCGATCAGGATCTCGACCGCGCCGCCGCTGTCCTTGCGGCCGAACAGCCGCGCCGGCAACACGCGGGTGTCGTTGAACACCAGCAGGTCGCCGGGCGCGAGCAGCTGCGGCAGCTCGCGAAAGCGGCGGTCCTGCCAGGCGTGCGCGGACACGTCGAGCAGCAGCAGACGGCTGGCGCTGCGCTCGGCCAGCGGGGCTTGCGCGATCAGCTCGTTCGGCAGGTCGAAATGGAAATCGGATTTCTTCACGGGTCGGCAGGTTCGCGGCGCCGCGCCGTCGCGACGCGCGTATCGGCAAACCGCTAGTTTAGCGTGCGGCCATGCGCTGGCTCTGCGGCAATCGCCTGACCCTTCGCCGGCTCTCGATGCCTGCCTTCGCAAAAAGCGAAGCGATATAGGGCGACAAGATTCGATGCCGCCTGCCTTGCGCGCTCCTTGCGAAGTCATCCTCCGAACCTGCGGGCACGCCCCCCCCCTGTCTTGTCATCCTGCGCACACGGGTGCCGAGCACGCCCCCCCCTGCCTTGTCATTCCCGCGAGCATCGATGCCGGGCATCGCATCTCCCACCTTGTCATCCCGAGCAACACGAAGAATCTGATTCTCGCCGTGCCGCCCTGCCGCTGCGCCGTCCGCGTGTCGCATGCCATCATCGGCCATCCCGTCGCGAGTGCCGCCGATGCCCATGCCCGCCCGATCCGGACTGCCGTCGCGCTGGCTGGCGCCACTGATCATCCTGCTTGCCGCGCTGGCGTTGACGCTGTGGGCCTACCTGCCGGGCCTGCACGGGCCGTTCCTGTTCGACGACTTCGCCAATCTGCCCGCGATCGGCGCCACCGGCCCGGTCGACACCTGGGCGACGTTCTTCCGTTACATCACCTCGGGCACCGCCGACCCGACCGGCCGCCCGCTGACCTTGCTGACATTCCTGCTGGATGCTCGCAACTGGCCGGCGGATCCGTTTGCATTCAAGCGCACCAACCTGATCATCCACCTGCTCAACGGTGCACTGCTGTATGCGCTGCTGCTGCAGCTCGGTCGCGTGTTCGAGCCGGCGGGGCGGCGCGCGGCGCTGGCCGCCGCGCTGGGCGCGGCGCTGTGGCTGCTGCATCCGTTGCTGGTCTCGACCACGCTCTACATCGTGCAGCGCGAGGCGATGCTGCCGGCGACCTGCGTGCTGCTGGGCCTGCTGGCGTGGCTGCAGGGACGTCACCTGCTGGCTGCGGACCGCGTGCGCAGCGGGCTGGCGTGGACCGTGCTCGGGCTCGGCGGCGGCACCGTGCTCGGCGTGCTGGCCAAGGCCAACGGCGCGCTGCTGCCGTTCTATGCGCTGCTGATCGAGTGGATCGTGCTGGCGCCGCGACAACCCTGGACCACGGAGCGCGCGCGCCGGGTCTGGCGCGGCGTGATGGCGCTCTTCGCCGTGCTGCCGGCGACGCTGCTGCTGGCCTATCTGGCCTATGTCGGCGTCCACACCGCGTTCCACGGCGTCGCCGTCCGTCCGTGGACCGAAGGCCAGCGCCTGCTCAGCGAGCCGCGCGTGCTGATGGATTATCTCGGCCTGCTGTGGCTGCCACGGCCGTTCACGCCGGGGCTGTTCAACGACCAGATCCGCGCCTCGCTGTCGCTGTTTTCGCCGGCGACGACGCTGCCGGCGCTGCTCGCGGTGCTGGGCCTGATCGGCGCCGGCTTCGCCCTGCACCGGCGTGCACCGCTGATCGCGCTGGCGATCCTGTTCTATTTCGCCGGGCAGCTGCTGGAATCGACCACGATTCCGCTGGAACTCTATTTCGAGCATCGCAACTACGTGCCGGCGCTGCTGCTGTTCTGGCCACTGGCGTGGTGGCTGACCGACCTGAGCACGCTGCGGCTGCCCAAGCTGATGCTGATGCTGGTGCTGCCGCTGGGCCTGGCCCTGATGACGCACGCGCGTGCCGAGGTCTGGGGCAACGGCCGCATGCAGGCCGAGCTTTGGGCCACGCTCAATCCCGACTCACCGCGCGCGCAAGCCAACGCGGCGCAGTTCGAGCTGGCGCACGGCCAGCCCCGGGACGCGATCGCGCGCCTGCGGCCGCTGCTGCGCCAGCATCCGGATCAGGTCCAGCTCGCCTTCAACCTGCTCGGTGCGCGCTGCGCGCTGGGTGGCGTGGCTGCCGCCGACCTCGCCGCGGCACACACTGCGATGGCGACCACGCGCGACCCCGGCGCGCTGCTGACCGGCTGGTTCGATCGCACCCTGCCGGTGGCGGCCGACGGCAGCTGTCCAGGTCTGGATCTGGCCGCGCTGCGCGGGCTGATCCAGGCCGGTCTGGACAACCCGCGTCTCGACGTGCCCGGACGCCATCAGGATCTGCTGTATCTGCGCGGCCGCATCGCGCTGGTCGAGCAGCGTCCCGCTGCCGCACTGGCCGACTTCGAGCGGGCGCTGGATGCCAGCGTCAGCCCCGACTTCGCTCTGGAGGCCGCGGCGACGCTGGGTACGGCCGGACATCCGCGCGCGGGCCTGGCCCTGCTCGATCACTACGACCGCGTTGCCGCGCAGGCCATCGCGCCCGGCCTCGGCATGCCGATGCTGCACGCCTGGGTGCTGCGCCTGCAGGACTACTGGCCGCACGAGGAAGCGCATCTGCGCAACGCCCTCGCCTCGAGTGTCGGCAGGCCGCATACTGCCGCGCCTGCCGCCACCGCACCGTCGCCCCGATGAGTCTGGTCGAACGCCGCCCCGCCCTCGCCCGTCGCCTTGCCCTGATCGCGGCACTGCTGGTCACCACGCTGGTGTACTGGCCGGGCCTGTCCGGCGGCTACATCTTCGACGACTACCCGAACATCATCGAGAACCCGGCGCTGCAGGTGCAGCACGCCGACTGGGCGACGCTCAAGGCCGCCGCCCTGTCCTCGCCGTCGAGCGAGTTCCACCGCCCGCTGTCGTCGCTGACCTTCGTCGCCAATTACATGACGACGGGCCTGGCGCCATTCGGCTGGAAGCTCACCAATCTGGTGATCCACCTGCTCAACGGCGTGCTGGTCTATCTGCTGGCGCGGGCGCTGCTGTGTGCCGCCGCGCGCGGTCGCGAGGAACCGCGTGCGGGGCTGCTGGCGGCGCTGATCGCCGCCGGCTGGCTGCTGCTGCCGATCAATCTGACCGCCGTGCTGTATGTCGTGCAGCGCATGGAGAGTCTGGCCAACCTGTTCGTGCTGCTGGGCCTGCTGGGTTACGTGCGCGGGCGCCTGCGCATGCAGCGCGACGGTCGCGGCTTCGCCGGCGCGGTGGCCTCGCTGCTGGTGTGGACGGCGATCGGCCTGACCGCCAAGGAAACCGCGGTGATGACGCCGTTCTATGCGGCGCTGATCGAATGGGCGCTGTTTTCGGCGCGCAGCGGCCGCGGCCGGCGCCGCGACCGCCGCGTGCTGTGGCTGTTCGCCCTCGTGCTGGTGCTGCCGGGCCTCGCCGGGCTGGCCTGGCTGCTGCCCGATCTCGTCCTCAACCCGGTGGCGTGGCAGGCACGCAACTTCACCCTCGGCGAACGCCTGCTGTCGGAGCCGCGCATCTGGTTCGACTATCTGCGCTGGATCGTGCTGCCGACGCCGCATGCGCTGTCGTTCTATCACGACGAAATCCGCGTCTCCACGGGGTTGCTGGCACCGTGGACCACGCTGGCGGCGATCCTCGGTCTGGCGCTGCTGGTCGCGCTGATCGCCTTCCTGCGCGCGCGCGCGCCGCTGGTGGCGCTGGGCCTGGCACTGTTTCTCGGCGCGCAGCTGCTCACCGGCACCATCATCCCGCTGGAGCTGGTCTATGAGCAGCGCAACTACTTCGCCAGCTTCGGCGTGCTGCTGGCGATGCTGCCGCTGCTGTTTTCGGCCCGGGTCTGGCGCACCGCTGCCGCTGGCGCGCGGCGTGCTGCTGGCCGGACTGCTGCTGATCTGGACCGGCGAAACCGCGCAGACCGCTTACGCCTGGAGCACCCCGCTGCGGCTGGCGATGGAACTGGCCGAACGTGCGCCGACCTCGCCGCGCGCGCAATACGAACTGGGCCGCACCTACATCGTGCTGTCGAAATACGATCCGAAGTCGCCGTTCACCGCGCTCGCCTATCCGCCGCTGGAGCGGGCGATGAGCCTGCCGGATTCGTCGATCCTGCCCGAGCAGGCGCTGATCTTCATGAACGCGCGCATGGGCAGGCCGCTGAAGCCGCTGTGGTGGCAGCGCATGATCGCGCATCTGAGATCGGTGCCGCCCGGCGTGCAGGACGAAAGCTCGCTGGCGGCGCTGACCCAGTGCGCGATTCAGGGCGCCTGCCCGCTGCCGCCCTCGTCGATGGTCGAGGCCTTCGTCGCCGCGCTGTCGCATCCGCACCCGTCCGCGCGGGTGATGCAGATCTATGCCGACTACGCGCTCAACATCCTGCACGACCGCGGGTTGGCCGAGCGGCTGTTGACCGATGCGGTCAAGATCCAGCCCGGCAACTCCGGCATCCGCCGCACGCTGCGCGCGGTGCAGGCAATGCCGGCGACGGTCGCGCCGGCGATCCCGGAAGCGGCGAAGGCCGCGAGCGCCGCCGGTGGCGCATCCGTTGCATCGCCGGCGGCAACGGCCCGCGTGCCACGCCGCGCGCACTGAGGGCCGGGGCCATGCGCCGATCGCCACGTCGCTCCGCGGCATGAAGGGCCCCATCGCCCGCGCCACCCTGCGCACGAGTGCGGTACTCGGTGTCCGGCTGTTCGTGCAGGCCGGCACCCTGCTGCTGGTCGCGCGCATGCTGGGCCCGCACGACTTCGGCGCCTTCGCCGGCGTCGCTGCGCTGGCGGTGATGCTGGGCACCCTGTCCACCTTCGGCACCCATATCGTGCTGCTGGCCGAGGTGTCCCGCGATCCGCAGCGCCGCGCCACCGTGCTGCCCTTCGCGCTCAGCACCACCCTGATCTGCGGCAGTCTGCTGTTCGCGCTGTATCTGCTGCTGGCGACGACGCTGCTGGGCGAGGCCGGCATCGGCTTGAACGTGCTGATCGCGCTGGGCCTGGCCGAGCTGATCCTGCAGCCGCTGCTCAATCTGCCCGGCGCCGAGCACCAGGGCCACGGCCGCATCGCCACCTCGCAACTGCTGATCACCCTGCCACTGGCGCTGCGCCTGCTGGCCGCGGGAACGGTGTGGCTGCTGCACCCGGTCGATCCGCTGCGCGACTACGCCTGGGGCTATCTCGGCGCTTCGGCGCTGGCGCTACTCATCGCCACGCTCAGCCTGCGCCAGGCCTGGCCGGCGCTGCGCGACTGGCGGCTGCCGCGCCTGGCCGAACTGCGTCACGCCGCCGGTTATGCCGTGCTCAATCTCACCGCCACCGGCCCCGCCGAGCTGGACAAGACGCTGGCGCTGAAACTGCTGCCCCTGGCCGCGGCCGGCGTGTACGCCGCCGGCGCGCGCGTGATCGGTGCGCTGACCCTGCCAGTGATCGCGATGATGCTTTCGGCGCTGCCGCGCCTATTCCGCGAAGGTCAGACCGATCACACGCGCAGCACCCGCCTGCTGCGCTGGGTGTTCGCCGCCACGCTCGGCTACAGCCTGCTCCTGGCCGCGGCTTTGTGGGTCGCGGCCCCGCTGTTCGACCTGCTGTTCGGCCCGCGCTATCAGGACATCGGCGAGACGATACGCTGGCTGACGCTGGCGGTGCCCGGCATGGCGCTGCGCATCAGCGCAGGCGGCGCCCTGATGGCGCTGGGCAGGCCATGGATGCGGGTCAGATTCGAGGTCGGCGGTCTGGCGGTGCTGACGTGTGGCAATCGCTGCTTGGCGCGCGCATGGATCAACAGGCCGTATCCCCATTGCGCTCTGCCTGCGCGGAGTGGACGATGGCTATCATTGGGGTGCTGGTGCTCGATGACGCAGCGTCAAGGAGCATGGCGCCATGAACACTCGACGAGGCAGGAATGCGTGGCGAACGCGATACCTCCTTTGAAAGAATGAATTTCTCGCATTCGAACTATTTTTTGCACATAAAAGCATGTTATTTCTCAGCAGAGTTACGCTCAAGCAGTGTTCGTTTCGATTCTTAAACCCGCGTGCTGGCGGTTTAATATCTTCCGCACCACAGGTGCTTGGAGTTTACGAGCCGGCCGTCACTAGTCTAATTAGTTACCTTTCTAAGAATAAAATGGAGATTTTTTAATTGATATAGGTGCAAATATCGGATTAACATCTTGTCAAAATGGCGCTAACTTTAAGCGAGTAGACGTGTATGAACCAAAGCCCACTTTGCTGTAAAATTTTGGAAGTTCATTCTGCAATTTCATTAAACAATGGCGATGTTTTCATTCACCCATTTGGGCTCAGGTAACGAAGACAAAAATGTTTTACTATGTGTGCCAAAACACGATCTGGGGCGGCGGCTTTATTAAAGACTCGGGCAATTCATATGGAGATTCGATTTTTGCCGAAAAGGACGGCTCCTTCAATCCTACAGATGAGAACAATTGTTTGCTTCTAGATGCCTCAATAGTATGTATCACAATATTGAACTGGCGACAGCCTATTCACATCGCATTCTGCCTCGATAATCTAACGACAGGAGTATTAAAATCGATGTGGAGCAGGCTATCCGCAGCTGTCCTGCATCTTGAAACATGCAGATTCAACAGCTATCATGTGAATCCGCATTCACATTCCGGCTGAGATTGCTGAATGCTTGATAGGTCGCGGCTTCGTCAGCTCGCAACCGTGACCCGCCTTATCCAATAGCCGCCCTATTACGCGCTACGTGCCCAGATGCTCCCCTCGAAACTGCGAGCTATCTCTGAGTCTCAAGCACTCATAGATCGCTGTCCTTTCGCCGTAGATCTTGAGGTACGCATCCAGTCGCCGAAGATTGTAGCCGCCCGTGCCACGCCCTGCCGATGCCCATCGCTCGCACTCGGCCGATCCATCAGCAGCCGTCACTTGCACGCCGTGCAGGGACGTCACCGGGCTGAGCCAGCAGCCCGGACTCGCCTGCACAACCACATCACGAACCCAGTGACATCGAACGCAACTACAGGCTTGCCGCAAGCCATCGCCTCCAGCGCCGTGTAGCCGAAGCCCTCGTAGCGGCTGAGGCTCACGACGACATCGGTCTGCCGGTACTCGCTGACCAATTCGCGAAGGGAGAGTCGGGTCTTGTAGCCCACACCATCACATCGATCCGAACCGCTAGCCCGTAGGCCGCCGATGACGGTGATGACGAACTGCTCGCCGAGCGCGTCTCGGAGCTGCGGCAGCAGGTCCATACCTTTCCGCTTGGAGGCATTGCCGACGATGAGGACACGGTAACGGCCGGCACGCGCAACTGCAGTCTCGCCGGGGGCGAAGACGTCGGTATCAACCCAGCCGTGGATCACGGCGACCGGCGGCATGCCGAAACGTTCCGCGAAATCGGCGGCAGCGGACGGCGTCAGCGCGATCACCGCATCGGCACGCGCAAAGCTCCAGCGTTCGTAACGGCCGATCCAGTGGTCGTGGTAGAGCGCCTGTGCCCGTGTTTTCCACTCGGGGTATCCATTCCGATAGACGCAGTGGAATGCAGTCACCACCAAAGGGATGGAATGGCGGGCGAACGCGAAGCCGTTCCAGGTGTTGGCATGAATCAGGTCGGTACCGGCAGGTGGCTTGATCCCACGCAAAGCCGCAGGGAAAAATTCATGGCGTCGGTCGAACCACTGCAGGCAGACCTCCACGCCGCGCTCGCGCAATGCGCTGGCCAGCCGCTCGACATAAACGTCACTGCCGCTGCCGGCGCGAATCGTGGGAAACCAGATCTTCATGACGCCGGCCCGCGTTCTGCTGCCTTGCGCAGCACGCCGCCCATGATACGTGCCGAGTACCGCCAATCGGATCGAGGCGGTCGCGGCGCAGGCCGGGGTCTGGACAATGCGGACCTGATGCCGTCGGCAATGGCAGCAGGCTCGGGGCGCACGTAGACGACATCGGAACCGCCGGCCTCGCGCAGTTCGGCCAGGTCGGTGGTCACCACGCGGCAGCCGAATTGCAATGCCTCAACGACGGGGATGCCGAATCCCTCGTACAGCGACGGGAAGACGAAGACCTCGGCGCAGACGTAAAGAGCCGCGAGCTGGTCGTCGTCGACATAGCCCAGCGGGAACGACCCAATCGGGTGTTCCGCCACCCGCGGCATCGCGGCCCCATCCAGGTGACCCAGCCAGAACCAGGTGGTGATTTTCCAAGGCGCCTTCTTGCTTGAGGCGTGTCATGGCTTGCAGTGCACCCGTCAGATTCTTCCGCGGCTCGCGCGTTCCGACAGCCAGCACATAGGGCCTGCGGACCTTCATGGCTGCGAGCCTGGACTCCGCTTCCGCAAGCGTCATCGAGATGCCGGCCAGCGGGGTACCGGGTGGTGCAATGGCATCGGCTGCGCGCCCAACCCTCGCTTGCATGCGGGTTGACGTGCCGCAAGAGATCGCAACCGCCTTCTCGGCTCTGAGCACATCACCTGCAAGCCAGAGCCGGTGCGCACTGCGGTTGACGAGCGGCATCGACCGCGGAACGACCAAATGGTTGAGGTCGTATACCGTCGTCACCATCGGCAGTCCTGGCAGGCCACGCGGAACGAGCGTATTCGCAGCCCAGAAGACATCGAGCCGGTCGCGCCCGGCGAGTGCAGCCAACCGGTAGCGCGTCCACAGCACGCTGGGCAGACGGCGGCCTATGACGTTGTATTCCACACGCTCTGACCAGCGTGCCGACGGCAATGCGATTGACAGTGGTGTATTGGTATAAAGGATAAACTCCGCATCCGGCATGCAGTCATTCAAAGGCGCCAGGAGGCCATGCAGATAGCGGCCGATGCCGCTCATGGCGCCGTGCAGGCGGCTCGCATCGATACCGACTCTCATGACCCGAGTCGGCTCGTTCGGATCGACCGGCACGTTTCCGGACAAACCTGAATCCTGCGATCCGATGCGACAGATCAGCGTCGGGATGGCGCGTCGCGCCAGCGCCAGCAACCGATCGGGCAGCCAGCCGGCCAGTCGTGCGCCCGGCCCGTGCGCGCCCTCGATCGCCAGCGTGGCGCGCAGCGCCTCCACTTCGAGATGGCGCCAGACGAATCCCGCCTCGGCCAGCAGGGATTCGAGCCGCGGCACGGTCAGCGGCTCGCAGTCGTAACGCTGCCCGCGGCGCATCAGGCGCAGGTAGGGCGTGCGCAGCGAGCGCGGCAGCCAGCTGAGGAACGCCAGCCGGTAGTGCGGCTCGATGAGCATCCAGCGGTTGGGCACAGCCAGGTAGCCGACGCCGCCAGGTGCCATCACCCGGCGCAGTTCGTGCAGGTGCGCCAGCTGCGCCGGGCGCTCGCCGACGTGCTCGATGACGTGGTTGCTGAGCACGACGTCGAAGCGGGCGTCGGCGAACGGCAATGCGGTGTCATGGACGAGGCGGAAGTCGTAGCCGTCGCGGATCAGCCGCTGATCGACGACATCGACCGCCGTGACTTCGCACCGCAAGGTCGGGTGGCTGGCGAAGTAGTGCGCGATGCCGCCCGAGCCGGTGCCGATCTCGAGCAGGCGGATCGGTTGCCGGCGTTCGGCCAGGCCGAGCAGGCGCTCGATCTTCAGGCCCTTGTGCCGGCGCGAGGGCAGATCGAGCACGGCGTGGGGTTGGCGGGCGATGGCGGTCATGGGTCCGAGCTCTCACGCGCCTGGTCCCTGGGCCTGCCCTGCAACATGCACCTGCCAAAGCGGTGCCCAGGAGAACCGGTCGGCGAATGCACGCACGGTCGCAGAATCGCGCGATTCGGTCAAGCCACTGCAGCGTGGCGCGGCGCAAAGCCATCGCCATCACCGGGACGGACCAGACGGCCATTGTGCCGATCGCCACCGCATCGGCACACCGCCAGCGGCATAGGCGACGGTCGGCAGACCGTGCGCCGCGGCCTCGACCGCGACCATGCCGAAGCCCTCGAGGTCATCCGGCAGATCCAGCACCGGAGAACACGGCACGTCGGCTGCGGATACGCGTCGGACAATTCGGCGTCGAATCGGGTGCCGAGAAATCGCACATGCCGACTGCATGGCGCCCGAGCATCGCAGCGGCTCGCACACGCGCGGCCCGCCGGTCGAGCCGCGCATACAGTGCATCGACGGGCGCGTCCCCGACCACCACCAACTGCGTGTCCGCATGCTGCGCACGATGCGCGGCAGCACATCGGCGACGAATTCGGCAACCCTTGCGCGAGGTCAGCCGCCCCACCGAGAGAAGTAACGGAAGCGTGCTCGCCCAAGCCGTGCGCGCTCGAAAGCGTGCGCGCGCATGCCGAATCGGGCGTCGGCAGGTCGACGCCGGGATGCACGACAGACCCGAGCCGGGTCGACGCCGTGTCCCGTGCCAGCCCCGCAGTAGCACGGCTATTGGCGATCACGCGGTCCATGTAGCGCAGGCCGGCCGCCAAGCGCGCGGTAGACCGGATGCGATACGATGAGGTCCAGTCCATGCACATAGGCGCCGCAGCGCGCACCGCTGAGCCGCGCCGCCAGCCACGCCAGCGGGGCGGTCAGTCCGCTGCCGGCGAGAACCACGGCCGGACGCGAACGCCGCGCCGCGCGCAGTGCGCGCCAGGTCGCCAGCAGCAGGAATCGCCACAGCGGACGCAGCGGAGCTTCGATGACACTGACACCTGCAGGCGCATGCGCCGCCGCGCCCGCAGGTCCGACCACCGTCACCGCGTACTCGCGCGCCAGTTCATCGGCGATATGCCAGTTCAGCCGCTCCATCCCGCCCCACAGCGGCGGAAAATTGCGCGTGATGAGCAGCAGGCGGCGTCTGGCCTCACCCATCGCGCTTGTAGGTCAGGTTGGTGATCTGCTCGGAGATCAGGCCGATCAGGAACACGATCACCGCGGCGCTCCACAGCAGCGTGCTCATGTTGGTCAGGCGGCCCGAGTCGAGAAAGGTGTGCAGGTAATTGATCAGGCCGAGCAGGAAGAACAGCGCGCTGGCCGGCAGAAACAGCTTCAGCGGCGAGTACAGCGTGGCGATCTTGAAGATGATCAGCAGGAAGCGCACGCCATCGCGCAGCGGGCGGATGTGGCTCTTGCCGACGCGCTGCGCGACGTGGATGGGCTCGTAGGCCACCGCGTAGGCGCTGCGGAAGAACGCCATGGTGCTGGTGGTCGGATAGGAGAAGCCGTTGGGCAGCAGGTGCACGAATTCGCGGAACCTGTCCGCGCGCACCGCGCGGAAGCCCGAGGTGAGATCGGCTACGGAATGGCCGGTCATCCAGCTGGCAAGCCGGTTGTACAGGCCGTTGGCCAGGCCGCGGCCGACGCCGGCCTGGCCGGACCAGTCGCGCGCGCCGACGACCATGTCATAGCCCTCGTCGAGCCGTGCGACGAGGCGCGCGACGTCGGCGGGATCGTGCTGGCCGTCGGCGTCCATGAACACCAGCACGTCGCCGTGTGCGGCACGGGCACCGCGCTTGATCGCCGCACCATTGCCCATCGAATACGGCGCGGACAGGCAGGTGACGCCGTTCCGCGCGCACAAGGCCCGGGTGTCGTCGGTCGAGCCGTCGTCGATGACCAGGATCTCGGCCCCGGGCTGCGCCGCGCGCAGGCGCGGCAACAGCTCCGCCAGCGCGGGCGCCTCGTTCTTGGCGGGCAGGATGATGCTGAGCACGGCGATCCCCTCGAAGGCGCCGGCATGATAGCGCGGGGCGCCACGGGCGCCGCGAGCCGCGCATGGCCCGATCCATTGCCGCGCGCGGCGTCTTGCAATGCCAAGCCCTTCGCTGCGCCAAGGGTGACAACCTGTTTTATCCCGGCCGTCATCCTGAGAACGAAGCCGAAGGATCGGTCTGCGAACGCCGACTCGTCATGCCGAGACACCGCTGCATGCCGCAACGCCACTGCGCCGCCGCCGCTACAATCGCTTTCAGCCGAGGAGTTTTCGATGCGCACCCTGAAGGTCCAGCGCTACCTGATCACCGGCCTGCTGACGATCATCCCGTTGTGGGTGACATGGATGGTTTTCAGTTTCGTGCTGCGCCTGCTTGCCGGACTCGGGGCCCCGCTGCTCGCGGCATTGGTCGGCGCGGTGCATACGCTGTCGCCGCATCTGGCCGAGATCCTCGATCGTGACTGGATCAACCCGGCCGTGGCCCTGCTGCTGACCCTGCTGGCGCTGTACGCGATCGGCTGGACGGCCAGCCGCGTGCTGGGACGGCGCCTGTTCGGCTGGTTCGACGATCTGATGGCGCGCATTCCGCTGGTGCGCACGATCTACGACGGCACCAAGCAGCTGATGGCGGTGATGCGCAAGAAGCCGGCCGGCACCCAGCGCGTGGTTCTGGTGGACTTTCCGCGCATCGGCATCAAGGCGCTGGGCTTCGTCACCCGGGTGATGCCCGAGGCCGGCAGCGGCCGCGAGATGGCGGCCGTGTTCGTGCCGACCGCTCCCAACCCGACCGGCGGCTACCTGCTGGTGGTGCCGATCGAGGAACTGACACCCACCGACTGGACCATGGACCAGGCCATGGCCTTCGTGATCTCGGGTGGCGCGGTGGCGCCGGACAGCGTGCCGGCCTCGCGCGTGCTGGTTGACGGCGTCGACCTTCCTAACATTACGAAGTCGTAGTATTTTCCGCAAACGCACGTAATCCGGGCGCGGACGGCGCAGCTGACCGCATGCCTCCTTACTGCGATGCAGCGACGAGCACAGACCTGCGGCCGCAGGCTGACCTTCGGCACTGTAAGCACGGACGCTGCGCTGGCTAGCCTCGCGAGTCCCGCAGGCAGCGGGCGCACGTTCGACCCGAGCCCCCGTTGCGGCGGGCTGATCATCCACAAGGAGTCCCATGAACAAGCACTTTCTCAAGCCGCTGGCGCTGGCGATCGGCCTGACGCTGTCATTCGGCGCCGTGGCCGCCACGGACAGCAGCGTCTTCAACGTCAGGGAACTCGACACCAAGGTCAGCCCCTGCGACAACCTCAACCAGTTCGTCAACGCCAAGTGGATTGCGACGCATCCGATCCCGGCCGACAAGACGCGCTGGGGTGCGTTCGACGAGCTGTCCGAGAAGAGCCTCGACACCCAGCACGCCATCATCGAAGCCGCGGCCAAGGAAGCCGCGACCGTCAAGCCCGGCACGATCAGGCAGCAGCTGGGCGATTTCTACCTCAGCGGCATGAACGAGGCGGCGATCGACAAGGCCGGCTACACGCCGCTGCAGCCGCAGCTCAGCGCGATCGCCGCGATCAGGAATACGCCCGATCTGGTCAGCTACATCGACCGGAGTTTCGCCAAGGGTGACGGTCCGCTGTTCTCCTTCGGTTCCGGCGCCGACTTCAAGAACGCCAAGATGCAGATCGGCTATGCCTTCCAGGGCGGACTCGGCCTGCCGACCCGGGACTACTACTTCGACGCCAAGTACGCCAAGACGCGCGCCGACTATCTGGCCTACGTCGGCAAGCTGCTGGGCATGGTCGGAGTGCCCGCGGATCAGGCCAGGATCCAGGCGCAATGGGTGATGGACCTGGAGATGCGCCTGGCCAAGGCCTCGCTGGCACCGGTCGAGCTGCGCACGCCCAGCAACCAGTACCACTTCGTCAGCCTCGCCGAGGCCGACCGGTTGACGCCGAACTTCTCCTGGCCGAAGTTCTTCGCCGCGCAGGGCGTGAACGTCGAGCAGGGCTTCTCGCTGTCGCAGCCGGCGTTCTTCACCGCCATGGGCAAGGCGCTGGCCGAGGTGCCGGTCAGCCACTGGCAGGCTTATCTGGCCTTCCATGCCGCCAGCGGCGCCGCACCCTATCTGTCGCAGCCGTTCCAGCAGGCGCGCTTCGATTTCTACTCGAAGGAGCTCGGCGGCCAGCCGCAGATGGAGCCGCGCTGGAAGCGCGTGCTGCGCACGGTCAACGGCCAGATGGGCATGGCGCTGGGCGAGCTGTACGTGGCCAAGGCGTTCCCGCCCGAAGCCAAGGCCCGCGCGCTGGAGCTGGTCAACAACGTGCACGAGGCGCTCAGGGAGCGCATCGAGAACGTCGACCTGGATGAGTCCCGCGACCAAGGCCAAGGCGCTGGCGAAGTGGAAGACGGTGCTGCCCAAGATCGGTTATCCCGACAAGTGGCGCAGCTGGTAAGGCCTGCGCATCACGCCCGACAACTACTACGCCAACGTCGAGGCGGCGATGAAGTTCGACTACGACTACGACCTGTCCAAGATCGACAAGCCGACCGATCGCTACGAGTGGGGCATGACGCCGCAGACGGTCAACGCCTACTACGACCCGACCAACAACACGATCAACTTCCCCGCCGCGATCCTGCAGCCGCCGTTCTTCTACGCGAACGGCGACGACGCCATCAACTACGGCGGCATCGGCGCGGTGATCGGTCACGAGATGTCGCACGGCTACGACGACGAGGGCAGCCAGTTCGACGCCGACGGCAACAACGTCAACTGGTGGACCAAGGCCGACCGCGCCGCGTTCGACGCCCGCACCGCCAAGCTGGTCAAGCAGTTCGACGCCTACTCGCCGCTGCCGGGCCTGCACGTCAACGGCAAGCTGACCCTGGGCGAGAACATCGCCGACCTCGGCGGCCTCAACATCGCCTACGACGCGCTGCAGAACGCGCTGAAGCAGGACCCGGCGCTGGCCAGCGAGAAGATCGACGGCTACACCGAGGACCAGCGCTTCTTCATGAACTGGGCGCGCGTCTGGCGCGGCTCGACGCGGCCGGCGTTCCAGAAGCTGCTGCTCAACGTCGATCCGCACTCCCCGCAGCAGTTCCGCGCCAACGGCGCGCCGTCGAACATGCCGGCGTTCTGGTCCGCGTTCCAGTGCAAGCCGGGCGAGCCGATGGTGCGCTCCGGCGCGCGCCAGGTGGTGATCTGGTAGGCCTCGCACTGCACCCACGGTGCTCGCGCACCAGGCGCGTGGATACGGGGGCGCCGCGAGGCGCCCCTGCTTTTTCAGCGGATCGCGGTGATGTCGCACGTGTTGTGCCGCGCACGTCCTCTGCGTCGTCATGCTGAACACAGCGATGCATCCGGCTTCGGCTGCGGCGCGCCGAGCGGGTCCCTTTCTTGACTTCGGGCATCCCGCCTTCCTGCGGCGCAGTGCTCCGCCAAAGATAAGAGGCCAAAGATAAGGTGCCCCCCCGCGCGGCGCCCCTGGATCGTTGGCCCGGCGGGTGCGTGCGACGCCGGCCGGTGCCGCACCCCTCCTGCGGACTTTTCTGCCGGCGCCGCACCGCCGCGAGGGATGAGACGCCACGCTTTTGATCTTCCGAGCCCGTGGGTGACGCCGAGCAGCGCAGACGGACGCGAGAGCAAGGCGCGCATGTTCGAGCCCAGGGATGGGCGAGTTCGCGCCGGCACGCGGCCGGCAAGACGCGCTGGGCAGCCGCCGTGCTCCTGCACGGCGGCCGTCGCTTCGGGCGCACATGGCTTTGGCTGCTTTCCCCACAAGGAAAGTAACCCGCTCGGCGGCAGCCGAGCGGAACCGGGCGGCGCGCCGCAGCCGAAGCGAGATGCTTCGCTACGCAGACCCCTTGCTGCGCTCGGCAACAACACCATCAAAAGGCGGCTTGCCCGGTGCAGCCCGGCAAATCCGTCGCGTCGCATGCCGGCGCGTGGCACGCGCGATGCGTGCTAGGCGCCGCCGGCAACGGGGCGGATAATCGAAGGTCCCCACCACGTCGATGTGTGCATGGACTTCCACCCCGGTCAACGCTGGATCTCCACCGCCGAACCCGAACTCGGCCTCGGCGCCGTATTGCGCGTCGAGGGGCGCGGGGTACAGGTGCTGTTCGCCAAGGCCGGCGTGCTGCGCCAGTACGCGCAGGAATCGGCGCCACTGGCGCGCGCGGAATTCCGGCCCGGCCAGCGCGTCGCCGGCAAGGGCCGCGCCTTCCTGGTCGAACGGGTGGAGATCCGCGACCGCCTGCTGATCTACGCCGGCGACGGCAAGGAGATGAGCGAGGGCGAGCTCGACGACGAACAGGCGGTGTCGCAGGCCGACGAGCGCCTGATCGCCGGGCGCGTCGATGCGCCGGCCGCGTTCGACTTCCGCCTCGAGGCGCTCAACCGTCGCGCGGCCGCTCGGCGTTCGCCCGCCTGGGGCGTCGCCGCGGCGCGCGTGGACCTGATCCCGCACCAGCTGCGCGTGGCCGAGGCTGCGATCGCGCGCCGCGCGCCGCGCCTGCTGCTGGCCGACGAGGTCGGTCTGGGCAAGACCATCGAGGCCGGCCTGATCATGGCCCGCCTGCTCGCCGCCGGGCGCGCGCAACGCGTGCTGGTGCTGCTGCCCGACAGCCTGGTGCACCAGTGGTTCATCGAACTGCTGCGCCGCTTCAACCTCGCCTTCGCGCTGTACGACGAGGAGCGCTGCGAGGCGATCGAGATGGCCGGCGATGGCCGCAACCCGTTCGAGGACGAGCAGCTGGCAATCGTGCCGCTGGGTCTGCTGGAAGGCTCGGCACGGCGCGCCGGGCAGGCCGAAGCGGCTGGCTGGGATCTGCTGGTGGTCGACGAGGCGCATCACCTCGAATGGGCGCCGGATGCGGCCAGTCCGCGCTATGCGCTGGTCGAACGCCTGGCGGCACGCACGCCGGGCGTGATCCTGCTGACCGCCACACCCGAGCAGCTCGGGCGCAGCGGTCATTTCGCGCGGCTGCGCCTGCTCGATCCGGCGCGCTACGCGGACCTCGACGCCTACCTCGCCGAGGCCGACGGCTATCGCGCGCTGTCGGCGCTTGCGGAACCCTTGACGACGCGCGCACCGCTGGACGTCGCGCAGCGCAGCGCACTGGCGGACCGGCTCGCCGATGACGGCATCGCCCGTGCCGCGCTGGAGACCTATCCCGATCCGGGCGCCGCCGACGTCCTGCTTGACGCGCTGGTCGATCGCCACGGGACCGGCCGGGTGATGCTGCGCAATCGCCGTGCGGCAGTCGGCGGATTCCCGGCACGGGTACCCGCGCTCGAGGTGGTGGACGCCGATCTCGACGAGTCGCGTCGGCAGCCGTTGCTGGCCGAGTTTCTCGCCGACCTGCAGACGCCGGCGCCGACCCATGCCTTCGACTACGCCGAGGACGCGCGGCTGCCGTGGCTGCTCGGCCTGCTGGAGGCACATCCGCGCGACAAGTTCCTGCTGATCGCGCGCAGCGAATCCAAGGTCCTGGCACTCGAGGAAGCGCTGCGAACGCGCACCGGCATCGGCATCGCGCGCTTCCACGAAAGCCTCAGCATCGTCCAGCGCGATCGCAACGCCGCCTGGTTCGCGGCACCCACCGGCGCGCGCCTGCTGCTGTGTTCGGAGATCGGCTCCGAGGGCCGCAACTTCCAGTTCGCGCACCGGCTCGTGCTGTGGGATCTGCCGCTTGATCCGGACCTGCTGGAGCAGCGCATCGGCCGCCTCGACCGCATCGGTCAGCAGCATCCGATCATCCTGCACCACCACGTGCTGCGCGGCACCGCGCAGCACGCGCTGGCGCGCTGGCACGCCGAGGGGGTGGATGGCCTGCGCAGCAGTCCGGCCGATGGTCGCGAGCTGCTGCGTCGCTTCGGCGACACCCTGGTCGAACTCGCAATGGCGCACGCACAGGGCGCCGTGGACGCCGACCAGGAGCTGGACGTGCTGATCGCCGAAACCGCCGCGGCGCATGCCGAGCTGGCCGCCGCGATCGCCGCCGGCCGCGATCGCCTGCTGGAACTCGCCGCCGCGCGCGTCGCGCCCGCCGAGACCCTGCGCCACGCGCTGGCCGACGACGACGCCGATCGCGCCCGCGACGGTTTCGTGCTGCGCCTGCTGGAGCGCTTCGGCGTGCATCACGAAGACCTCGATGGCGGCCGTGTGGTGCTGCTGGATCCCGAGTACCTCGCCACCGACGCCTTCCCCGGCCTCAAGGACGGGCCGCAGCAGGTCACCTTCGAGCGCGCCACCGCGCTGGCGCGCGAGGAACTGCCGCTGCTGCGGCTCGACCATCCGATGATCGCCGGCGCGCTTGACCTGCTGCTGTCCGGCGAGCAGGGCAATGCGGCGTTCCTGGTCGACGAGACGCTGCCGGCACGCACGGCACTGCTGCAAACCGTGTTCCTGCTCGAGTGCGTGGCCGAGCGCCGACTCGACGTCGAGCGCTTCCTGCCGCCGACGCCGCTGACGCTGACGGTCGATACGCGCCTGCAGCCACGGCCCGGCTTCGCGCCGTCGACGCAGGCCCTGACGCGCGCCGGCGAGCGGCCGGTCGATCCGGCGCGCTATCGCCGATTCCTGGCCAAGCTGGTGCCTCCGATGCTGGAGCAGGCCACCCGGCTTGCCGCCGTCGAGGCCGCCGCCATGGCCGCAACGGCGCGGACGGCAATGCGCACGCAACTCGATGGCGAGCACGCGCGCCTGCAGGCGCTGCGCGCGGTCAACCCGGCGGTGACCGCGGCCGAAGTCGAGGCCATCGCCGCCGAGCGCGCGGCGCTGGACGCCGCGCTGGCCGGCGCGCGGCCGCGCCTGGACGCGGTGCGCTTCGTGGTCAGCACCGACTTCCTGGTGCTGAAGTAGGCCGCGTCAGGGCGTCAGCCGGCGCCTGGGCTTGATCGGCAGCTTGCCGCGCCAGTACTGCAGCAGCAGAAAGCCGCCGGCCATGCCGCCGAGATGGGCGAAGTGCGCCACCCCGGCCTCGGTGCCGGTGACTCCCAGGACCAGCTCGATCACGCCATAGCCGGTGACGAACAGCCATGCCGGCATCGGGATCGGAGGAAACAGCAGCATGATGCGCGTGTGCGGATACATCATGCCGTAGGCCAGCAGCAGGCCGAAGATGCCGCCCGAGGCGCCGATGGTCGGATAGAAGCCGCCGGTGAAATACTTGATCACCAGCAGCTGCGCGATCGCCGCGATGACCGTGCAGACGAAGTAGTAGACCAGGAACTCGCGGCCGCCGAGCAGGCGCTCGATCGGCCCGCCGAACATGAACAGCGCGAACATGTTGAAGAACAGATGCAGCAGGCCGCCGTGCAGGAAGGAAAAGGTCACCAGCTGCCAGATCTGGAAGCCGACCGTGATCGTGGAACCATCGCCGCCGATGAAGGTGCGGTGTCCCAGCGGCCACAGCGCGAAGTACAGATCCAGTGTCGATCCGGTGACCAGCTGCAGCAGGTAGATCGCGACGCAGGCGATGATCAGGCCACGGGTCATCGGCGGCAGGTCGAAGTACATGGCGGTTTCCGGTGCGGCGAAAGGAGGTCAGGGTAGCGTGCGCGCCCCGCGCCGTCAGCGCGGGCGTGTCGGCCTTGGACGCTGCACGGTGCCGCACAAGTTCCTGATGCCTGTTCGCGATCAAGATGCAAAAGCCGCGGTCGGCCGGATGCAGCGCCCCCCCCCCTTTGTCATTCCGAGCGCTGCGAAGAATCTGGCTCTCGTCCAGCGCAGCGGGATCCGGGAGCAAATCCGCGACGACGCGCTGCGGGACGATGGCCCCGGATTCCGCCCCCATGAAGCTCCATTCGGGCGACCCATCGCATTGATTGAACGCAACCGGGTAGGAGTCGGCGCGCGAGGGGCGCGGCCCGGCGGACGATCAGTGTCGCGGGCGCTTGCCTGACGCCCGCGGCGCGCGGGGTCCGGGGCCGTCGGCGCGGACGCCGGACCGACGCGGGGCCTGCGGGGCGACAGGTCGCGCATGCCCTCGATCAGCGGGCAGCGCACCGCGACGGTGTTGCACTGGCATTGCGCCACCAGGCCGGCGAGCAGCCGTTCGATCCAGCGCCGTTGCGCGATGCGCTCGCGCACGACGGCCAGTTTTCCTGCGCCCGGGGCCTCGGCCTCGCTGCAGAACCGGCCATCGCTCGGGGCCAGCAATTCGGCCACTTCATCGAGCGTGAATCCGAGCGTCTGGCTCTGCCCGATGAAGCGAATACGGCGTGCGTCGTCATCGTCGTCGCGGCGAAACCCGCCCAGAGGCCTGGCGGGTTCGGCCAGCAAGCCCCGGCGCTGATGGAAGCGCACGCTCTCGACGTTGACGCCGGCCCGCTGGACCGGGCGACCGCTGGCGAGGGTGGCGGCCATGTTGACTCCGCACCCCTGTACGGGACGAGCTTGGCCCAATCCACCGCGGCGGCAGGAACCCGGCATGGCGCAGCTCAATCAGGACAAGGGCATCCTCGCCGTCATCGGCAGCGGCGGCGCGACCGTCAACGATCATCTGCAGACCCGCGCGCCGCACATTTGCGCCGCCGGCGACTGCACCAGCCTGCCGCAGTTCGTCTACGTGGCCGCCGCAGGCGGCTCGCGCGCGGCCGACAACATGACCGGCGGCGACGTCGCGCCGGACCTGCGCAGCATGCCGGCGGTGATCTTCACCGATCCGCAGATTGCCAACGTCGGCCTGACCGAAGCCCCCGCGCGGCGCCGGGGTATCGCCGCCGACAGCCGCATGCTGAGGTTCGACCACCTGCCGCGTGCGCTCGCCGATTTCGATACCCGCGGCTTCATCAGGATCGTCGCCGCAGCCGGCTCGGGCCGCATTCTCGGCGTCCAGGTGGTCGCCGACGGCGCCGCCGCCGGCGAGCTGATCCAGACGGCGGCGCTGGCCGTCCATCACGGCATGACAGTCGCCGAGCTCGCCGCGCAACAGTTTCCGTATCTGACCCTCGTCGAGGGATTGAGGCTCTGCGCGCAGACCGTCAGCAAGGACGTCAAGCAGCTTTCCTGTTGTGCGGCCTGACGCGAGGCGCCATCAGCAGCAGCCGTGCGCGCCATGCTGCGCGCGTCCGGCCTGCGCCGCCGCGCCACGGGTCAGCCCCTGACCGCTGGCGGCGGCGTGGTCGGCCAGCACCTGCGCCACCACCTGCGACACGCGCTTGCCGGTGGGGATGTGCAGGAACTCGTTGGGACCGTGGGCATTCGAGTGCGGACCGAGCACGCCGGTGATCAGGAACTGCGCGCCGGGAAACTTCTCGCCCAGCATGCCCATGAACGGAATCGTCCCGCCCTCGCCCATGAACGCCGCCGGCGCGCCGAACGCAGCCTGCGAGGCCTGGGCGACCGACTGCGCCAGCCATGGCGACAGCGGCGGCGCATTCCAGCCGCTGGAGGCCTTTTCCAGCTCGAAATCGATCTTGCAGCCGTAAGGCGGGTCGCGCTCGAGCAGGCGTTTCACGAGCTCGCCGGCGTTGCCGCCATCCAGCGTCGGCGGCAGGCGCAGGCTGAGCTTCAGCGCCGTGCATGGGCGCAGCACATTGCCGGCGCTGCCGAGCGGCGGCAGGCCCTCGGCGCCGGTGACCGCGAGCTGCGGCCGCCAGGTGCGGTTGAGCACCAGCTCGACGAGGTCATCGGCAACCGGCCGCATACCGGGCAGGAACGGAAACTTGGCGTACACGTCGGCATCCAGCACCGCCGCGGCTTCACGTGCCTGCGCCAGGCGCACGGCGGGTATCTCGGCGTGCAGTTCGCGCGGGCGGATCGCGCCGGTCAATTCATCCTCCAGCCGCGACAGGATCTGCCGCAGCACGCGAAAGCTCGACGGCACCACGCCGGAAGCGTCACCCGAATGCACGCCTTCCTCCAGCACCTGCACGCGCAGGACGCCGCCGGTCATCCCGCGCAGGCTGGTGGTCAGCCACAGCTGCTCGTAGTTGCCGCAACCCGAGTCCAGGCACACCACCAGCGACGGCCTGCCGATGCGCTCGGCAAGGTGATCGACATAGTGCGGCAAGTCGTAGCTGCCGGACTCCTCGCAGGCCTCGATCAGGATCACGCAGCGCGCGTGCGGCACGCCCTGCCCGTGCAACGCCAGCAGCGCCGACAGCGCGCCGAACAGCGCGTAGCCGTCATCGGCGCCGCCGCGGCCGAACAGCTTGTCGCCTTCGAACACCGGCGTCCACGGACCCGTCCCGGCGGCCCAGCCACTCATCTCCGGCTGCTTGTCGAGATGGCCGTAAAGCAGCACGGTGTCGTCCGCGCGCGCCGGCGAGTCCGCGCTGGCCGGCACCTCGATGCAGATCAATGGCGTGCGCCCCGGCAGGCGCACGACGTCCAGCGTCGCGCCGGGGAGTACCGCGAGCTTGGCGCGCGCCCAGCGCTCCAGCAGCGCCACCGCGGCATCCATGTAACCGCGCTCGGCCCACTGCGGATCGAACATCGGCGACTTGTTGGGGATGCGAATGTAATCGATCAGCTGCGGCACCACTTCGTCATCCCACAGGCAGCCGATATCGCTCTCGAGGCGCTGCAGGTCCATGGCCTTGCTCCCGTCGTGTCGAAGCATTTTAGCGCCGGTGCGCCTGTAGGCCGTACCTCACAGTGGATGCTGCGACGCACGGACGAATCCTGCCTGCCGTGGCCGGCAGCCCGGGCCCACGGTACGCACGACACTGTCTCCCCGGCCCCGCTGCGGGCCACCCCACCCAGGAGAACCGTCATGCGCTCGTTGCTCGCCGCTCTCGCCCTCTGCCTCGTGCTCGCCACGCCGGTCATCGCCGGAGCACCGGTGGATATCAATCGCGCCGACGCGCAAACCCTGGCCGTATCGCTGGACGGGATTGGCCTGTCCAAGGCCAAGGCCATCGTCGATTACCGCCAGGCCCACGGCCCGTTCAGGAGCGCCGACCAGCTGACCGAGATCAAGGGCATCGGCGCGCGCACCGTCGAGCGCAACCGCGCCAATATCCTGCTCAACGGTGCGCGTCCGGCCGCGGTCGCCACCAAGCCGGTCGCCAAGCCGATCGCCAGGCCGGCCGCAGGACGCAAGTAGGCCGCCCGCGCAGCCCCCGGCCACGATCCCGGGGGCTGCGGCATCGTGGCCCGTCGCGCGCTACACTCGCGCCCCGCGCAAGCCGGGTCGCCATGATGATTCTTCCCCGTTATCGCATCGCGCCTTCCGCCATCCCCGGCGCTGGCAAAGGCCTGTTTCTCGACCAGCCGGTGAGTGCCGGGCGCATCGTGGTGGCCCCGGACGCGATCCCGCGAACCTACAGCTTCGACGAGATCAACGGAACCCCCGACCTGGCCGCCCTGCTGCACACCAGCGTGCGCTGGTTCGAAGACCGCTACACCCTGTCGCCGGACTGGCCGGACGAGTGCTATGTCAACCACAGCTTCGCCCCGACCGGGCTGTGGCATCTGGGGTTCATCCTCGCCGCCAGCGACCTCCAGGCCGATGTCGAGTTGACCGTGGACTACCGCCACCTGCTTGCACCGGGCCAGGAAGAAAGCTTTCGCGACGCCGAAACCGGCACCGCCATCATCGGCTTCGACTGGCGCGACAGCCTCGCTGGCTCGACGCGGGCACTCGCCGCACTGCTGGGCTGACGCATGAACGCGATCCCGCTGATCGAAACCGCGCGCCTGCGCCTGACCGCCCTCGCAGAGCGCCATTTCGATGCCTATGCGGCGATGCTGGGCGACCCCGAGAGCACACGCTGGGTCGGCGACGGCCAGCCGCTGGACCGCATCAACGCCTGGCGCTCGATGGCGATGCTGCTCGGACACTGGCAATTGCGCGGCTACGGGATGTGGGCGCTGGAAACCCGCGCCGATGACCGCTTCGTCGGCCGTGCCGGGTTGCTGCGTCCCGAAGGCTGGCCGGATCTCGAGGTGGGCTGGATGCTCACCCCCGAGGCGCGCGGCCATGGTTACGCTACCGAGGCCGCACGTGCGGCTCTGGACTTCGCCTGGCGCACGCTGCACATGCCGCGCGCGATCAGCCTGATCCGACCCGGCAACCTGGCCTCGGAGCAGCTGGCGAAACGACTCGGCGGCGAACTCGTGGATACGATCGACTTCGGCGGCGCGCCGGCGCGGGTGTTTGCGTACCATCCTCCGCAAGCCTGAAGTGCGCTCCGCCATCGGGGCGACGCGGTCAACGCACGCCGGGGGAATCGCGATGATCCAGTTCCTGCTGAAGACACTGATCTCGGCTCTGCTGATCGCCGGTGCCGCCGAGCTCGGCAAGCGCTCGCCCACCGCGGGCGCGCTGCTGGTCTCGCTGCCCTTGACCTCGCTGCTGGCGATGATCTGGCTGTGGCGTGACAGCCACGATCCGGCGCGGCTGGCAGCGTTTGCCAGCGACGTGCCGTGGCTGGTGATCCCGTCGCTGGCGCTGTTCGTGGTGCTGGCGTGGATGCTGCGCGCGGGCCACGGCTTCTGGCCCAGCCTCGGCATCGGCATCGCGGCAACGCTGGCGGCCTACGGCCTCAGCCTGCGCCTGCTCGCGCTGCTGGGACGCTGAGCATGCCGATCCTGACTGCCGTCCCGGCGCCCGCCCTGCGTGACGAACCTTGGGCCAACGGTGCCGGACGCACCACCGTGCTTGCGGTCGGCCCGGATGCATTGGATTGGCGCTGGCGCATCAGCATCGCGACGGTGGATCAGCCCTGTGCCTTCTCGACCCTGCCGGGCGTGCGCCGCTGGATGGCGCCGCTGGACGGCGGCATCGAATTGGCATTCCCCGATGGCCGCGCCCTGCGGGCACCGCGTCTGGGCGTGCTCGAATTTGCCGGCGCCCCGGCACCGACCTGCGCGCTGCCCGACGGGCCGACGCGCGACTTCAATCTGATGCTGCGCTCGGACCAGATGGCGCGCCTGCTGGCGCGGCCGCTGGTCGGCTCGATGGTGCTGCTGCCGGAGCCGGCTGTGCGCTGGTTCGTGCATGTCATCGCCGGCAGCGCCCACCTGGCCGCCGAGGGAGAAACGCTCGACATCGCCCAGGGCCGCAGCGCATGGGCCGATGCCGGGGCAGCACGCGGACGCGTCACACTGGATGGCGCCGGCGAGGTCGCCCTGGTGCGGCTCGGGCCGGCCTGATCAGGCCATGCGGTCGTCGCGGGTCCAGATCACATCGTCCTCGACGCGGACCGGGAACGTCGCCACCGGCACATAGGCCGGCGCACAAAGCGCCGCGCCGGTCCGCAGATCGAAGCGCGCGCCGTGGCGCGGACACTCGACCTCGAAACCGTGACGATCGCCGCCGGCCAGCTCACCGTCATCGTGGCTGCAGCGGTCCTCGATCGCATAGAACTGGCCGTCGAGATTGTAGACCGCGATCGAGGTATCGCCATCCCAGACCACGCGAAACTCGCCCGGCAGCAGCTCGGCGCGGCTGGCCACGCGGATCCAGCCCGTCGCGTCGGCACTCATGCCGTCACCTTCGCGCGCAGCGGCTTTTCCAGCGTCTCGAAACGCAGGTCGTCGCGCCTGGGCAAGCCGAAGCGGGGATCGCCGTAGGGGAACGCCTTGTACTCGCCGGTGCGATGGTAGCCGCGGCGTTCGTACCATGCGATCAACTCGGCGCGAACGTCGATCACCGTCATCGCCATCACCGTGCAGCTCCATTCCATGCACGCGATACGTTCGGCCTCGGCGAGCAGCGCGCGACCGAGGCCGTTGCCCTGTTCACCCGGACTGACCGCGAACATGCCGAAATAGCAGCGCGCCGCCGTCTCGCGCTCGATGTGGCAGCAGGCCTGCAGCCCGCCCGCCAGTCCCGAGCCCATCGAAGGAACCTGTCCTGAGCCTGTGGAAGGACGCTCCGCCAGCACTACGCAGCTGCCGGCGCGCGCGATCAGCTCGCCCACTTCGACCGGGTCGGTGCGCTGGCCGTCGAGCAGATCGGCTTCGGTGGTCCAGCCGGCACGGCTGACATCCCCCCGATAGGCCGATTCGACGAGCGCGACGATGGCGGCCACATCGCTGGCGACGGCGACGCGAAAGTGGACCGGATTCATGCGGAAACCTCCGTGGTGGCGCGCGGCTCGCCACGCAGTGCCGCGCTCAGCGTGGCGAACGGCAGCAGCGCGCACTTGCGCCGCGACGGGTAGCGGACAAGCTCGGACAGCGCGTTGAGCGCGCCAAGCTCGGCGGCCTCGGCAATTCCGCCGGCGATCAGCGTGGCAAAACGGCGTTCGAGTGCAGCCAGGTCGCCGATGTCGCGGCCAAGCGCGAGGTCGCCCAGCAGCGAAGCGGCGGCGGTGGCGATCGCGCAGCATTCGCCCTCGAAGGCATAGGCAACGACACGGCCCTGCTCGACGCGCACCTCGATGCGCAGCTGATCGCCGCACAGCGTGTTGCTGCCATCGGCGGCCTGTGCCGGGGGCGCCAGTCGGCCGAGGTGTCGTGGCGCGCGATGGTGGTCGAGCACGATGTCGCGGTAGGGTCCGTTGGCGCTCATGCGGCGATTCCGGTTCCGATGCGGGTCGCCGGCCTCAGGCCAGAAGCCGGCGCACCTTGTCGAGCGCGGCGACGAATCGGTCGATCTCGTCGGTGGTGTTGTAGAACGCGAACGAGGCGCGGCAGGTGGCCGGCACGCCGTAGAACTGCATCAGCGGGTGCGCGCAGTGGTGACCCGAGCGTACCGCGATGCCTTCGAGATCGAGCAGGGTGGCGAGGTCGTGTGCGTGGGTGCCCGCGACCAGGAACGAGATCACCGCCGCCTTGTCGGGTGCCTCGCCGAGCACACGCAGTCCGGGCACGCTGCGAAGCGCGTCGTTGGCATAGGCCAGCAATTCGCGCTCGCGGGCGAACACATTCGCCATGCCGAGGCTCTCAAGGTACTGCACCGCCGCGCCAAGGCCGACGAAGCCCGCGATGTTGGGTGTACCGGCCTCGAAGCGGTGCGGCGGATCGGCGAAAGTCGAGCCGCTGAAGCGCACCTCGCGGATCATCTCGCCGCCGCCGAAGAACGGCGGCATCGCAGCCAGCCGCTCGCTTCGCGCCCACAGCCCGCCGGTACCGGTCGGACCGCACATCTTGTGCCCGGTGAAGGCATAAAAGTCGCAACCGATGGCCCGCACGTCCACCGGCATGTGCGGCACCGCCTGCGAGCCGTCCACCAGCAGCGGAATGCCGCGGCGCCGGCACTCGCGCGCCAGCTCACGCACCGGATTGACGGTGCCGAGCACGTTCGATACGTGCGTCACGCCGGCAAGCTTGACCTCGGGTGTCAGCAGTTCGACGAAGCGATCCACGATCAGCTCGCCGCTCGCGCTGATCGGCGCCACCTTCAGCGTCGCGCCGCTGCGCGCGCAGACCAGCTGCCACGGCACGATGTTGGCGTGGTGCTCCATCTGCGTGACCAGCACCGTGTCGCCTGGCTGCAGCCGCGGCTGCAGATCGCTGTAGGCGACCAGATTGATCGCCATGGTGGTGCCCGAGGTCAGCACCAGTTCGTCGGGCGAGCCGGCGCCGATGAAGCGAGCCAGCGCCGCGCGCGCTCCTTCGTAAGCGGTGGTGGCCTCCTCGCTGAGCGCGTGCACGGCGCGGGCGACGTTGGCGTTGTGCTGCCGATAGAAGCGATCCACCGCCTCGATCACCGCAACCGGCTTCTGCGACGTATTGGCGCTGTCGAGATAGACCAGCGGCTTGCCGTGCACGCTGCGTGTCAGCAGCGGAAAGTCCGCGCGCGCGCGCAGCGGGTCAAAAGCCGGCGACGCCTCGTGCAGCGGCGGGTTCATGTCCCGGATTCTCCGGCCAGTCGCGGCAGGTGCTGCGCCAGCCGCACGGCGAAATGCTCGCGCAGCCGAGCAGGATCAAGTCCATCAAGCGCCGCGCGGCAGAACGCGGCCGTCAGCAACGCGCGAGCCTGTTCCAGCGGAAGGCCGCGCGAGCGCAGATAGAACAGCGCGCGCTCGTCGAGCTGCCCGACGGTGGCACCATGACTGGCCTTGACCTCGTCGGCATGGATTTCGAGCACGGGCTGGGTGTCGATCTCGGCTTGAGCCGACAGCAGCAGGTTCATGTTGCTGAGCCGCGCGTCAGCACCGTCGGCGCCCGCGGAGACGGTGATCGCGCCATGCAATACGCCACGGCCGCGGCCATCGGCGATGCCGCGCCAGAGCGCATCGCTGACGGTATCGCGCGCAAGGTGACGGATATCAAGACGGGTTTCCAGATGCTGGCGGCCGCCAGGAGCGAACACGCCACGGCTGACGAAACGGGCACGGTCGCCTCCCAGCTCCGCCGTGATCGCATGCCGCACCAGCGCGCCGCCCAACTCGAGCGCATGCAGCGAGACGTCGGCATCGGCCGCCAGCCGGAACGCGCTGCGCCGGATCAGGGTGGCGCCCGCACCGGCCTCCTGCAGCACGTTCCAGTGCAGTCGCGCGCCGCGCTGCAGACGGATGTCGCTGACCAGCGTGCCCAGGTTGGCATGCGGACCAGCGTCGCCATGCTGCTCGACCAGCGTCAGCTCGGCGCCTTCGTCGAGCTCGATCACGGCGCGGTCGTGCCAGGCGAGATCGCCCGCCGCCGGCCCGCCGAGGTAGACCAGATGCACCGGCGCCGCGATGCGCGCGCCTGCCGCCACCCGCAGCACGACACCGTCGCCGGCCAGCGTGGCGTTGAGCCGATCGAAGGCATCGGTCGCGGTGGTTGAAAACGCATCGCGCAGCGGCTCCGCGTCAAGGGCCAGCGCAACCGCCAGTGGCTGCAACGCGAGTCCGCCCGGCAAATCGTCCAGCCGCGAGAGGTCGGCACGGAACGCCCCGTTGACGAAGACCAGCCGCGGGCCATCCACGCCCGGCAGCGCCAGCATCTGCGCCGCAATGGCACGCGTCGCGGCAGCCGGATCGCCGAGCGCAAAGGCGCGCTGCTCCAGCGCGCGCAGCGAGGTGTACTTCCATGCCTCGTTGCGCGCAGCCGGCAGGCCGTCCCTCAGGAAGGCGGCCAGATGCGCCTGGCGCGCGGCGTCAAGCCAGGCCACCCCCGCGCCCGGCAAGCGCGACAGCGCGGCCCCGGCAGCTTCGCCCACGGCGACAGCAAAAGGGCTGCTCATGCAGCGCTCGCAGCCGGCTGGCGTCCGGCGATCCAGGCGTAACCGTGCTCCTCGAGCTTGAGCGCCAGGGTGCGGTCTCCGCTCTCGACGATGCGGCCATCCGCCAGCACATGCACGAAGTCCGGAACGATGTAATCCAGCAGTCGCTGGTAGTGCGTCACCACGATGAAGGCGCGGTCGGCGGCGCGCAGCGCGTTGACGCCGTCGGCGACCTGCTTGAGTGCGTCGATGTCGAGACCGGAATCGGTTTCGTCGAGGATCGCGAGCCTCGGTTCCAGCACGGCCATCTGGAAGATCTCGTTGCGCTTCTTCTCGCCGCCGCTGAAGCCCTCGTTGACGCCACGGTTGAGCAGATCGGGCGACAGCTGCATCACCTTGAGACGCTCGCGCACCAGCTTGAGAAACTGCACCGAGTCCAGTTCGGCTTCGCCGCGACGCTTGCGCTGCGCGTTCAGCGCCGCGCGCAGGAAATAGGTGTTGTTGACGCCCGGAATCTCGACCGGGTACTGGAAGGCCAGGAAGAGGCCCGCTGCGGCGCGCTCCTCGGGCGCCAGCGCCAGCAGATCGATGCCGTCATAGGTGACCGTGCCCGCGGTCACTTCGTAGCCGTCGCGTCCCGCCAGCACGTGTCCGAGCGTGGACTTGCCGGCGCCGTTGGGGCCCATGATGGCGTGCATCTCGCCGGGATTCACGCTCAGCGTGAGGCCCTTGAGGATGTCCTTGCCGGCGACTCGGACGTGGAGGTTGTCGATGATCAGCATGGTTCAGGCGCTCGGTGCGTCGTGACAGCGCTGCAGCACGACGTAGGTGAATGGCTGTACGGCGCCGGCCGGCGTCGCATGCAGCTCGTGACTGTGGCGAAAAACCGCGAAGGCCGGCGCGAACGCCCGGGCCAGCGCGGGCGCGTCGTAGCGGCGCACCGGCAAGCCGCTGCAACGCTCGGGCCCGTCGGGCGAGAAGCAGCCGACAATCGCATGGCCATGCGCACGCACGGACCGTGCGGCGTTGGCGACATAGCGCGCGCGATCATCGGCATCGATGAGAAAATGAAACACCGCGCGGTCATGCCAGAGTCCGTAGTGCGCCCGCGGCAGTGCAGCCAGGGTCACATCGGCGACCAACCAGCGCACCGCGTCGCCGCGCGCACCAAGGCGTTCACGCGCTTCCGCCAGCGCGGCTGCGGACAGGTCCAGCACGCTGACATCGTCGAACTCGCGCGCCAGCAGATCGTCCACCAGGGTCGCGCGGCCGCCGCCGACGTCGATGATCGGCGCATCCTTCGGCAGATCGAGCGCATCGATCAGACGCAGCGATTCGTCCAGATGCGGGCGGAACCAGCTGGTGTGCGCCACATCCCTGGTGGTGTAGACCGACTGCCAGTGCTGCTGCTTGTCCATCACGTCTCCACAGGAATCTGTCCGCAGTTGCGGCTCATCCGATCGCGCCTTCGAGGGAAACCTCGAGCAGCTTCTTCGCTTCCACTGCAAACTCCATCGGCAACTCGCGAAACACCTGCCTGCAGAAGCCGTCGACGATCATCGACACCGCGTCTTCCTCGCTGATGCCGCGCGCCCGGCAGTAGAACAGCTGGTCGTCGGAGATCTTCGAGGTGGTGGCCTCGTGCTCGACGATCGCGGTCGGATTCCTGACCTCGATGTACGGGAACGTGTGTGCGCCGCAGCGCTTGCCGATCAGCAACGAGTCGCACTGCGTGTAATTGCGCGCACCGGCGGCCGTGCGCTCGACCTTGACCAGGCCGCGGTAGCTGTTCTGGCCGCGCCCGGCGCTGATGCCCTTGCTGATGATCTTCGACTTGGTGTCGCGGCCGATGTGGATCATCTTGGTGCCGGTGTCGGCCTGCTGGCGGTGGTGGGTCAACGCGACCGAGTGGAACTCGCCACTCGAGCGGTCGCCGCGCAGCACGCAGCTGGGGTACTTCCAGGTGATCGCCGAGCCGGTCTCGACCTGGGTCCAGGAAATCCGGCTGTCGTCGCCGCGGCAGTCGCCGCGCTTGGTGACAAAGTTGTAGATACCACCGACACCATTCTCGTCGCCCGGATACCAGTTCTGCACGGTCGAATACTTGATCGAGGCCCGCGCCAGCGCCACCAGTTCGACCACCGCCGCGTGCAGCTGGTTCTCGTCGCGCATCGGTGCGGTGCAGCCCTCGAGATACGACACCTGGCTGTCGTCCTCGGCGATGATCAGCGTGCGCTCGAACTGCCCGGTGTTCAGCGCGTTGATGCGGAAATAGGTGGAGAGCTCCATCGGGCAGCGCACGCCGCGCGGGATGAACACGAAGCTGCCGTCGGAAAATACCGCCGAGTTCAGCGCCGCGAAGTAGTTGTCGCCCGCCGGCACCACGCTGCCGAGATACTGGCGCACGAGTTCGGGATGCTCGCGGATCGCCTCGCTCATCGAGCCGAAGATCACGCCGGCCTCGGCCAGCTCCTTGCGAAAGGTGGTCCCGACCGAAACCGAATCGAACACGGCATCCACGGCGACGCCGGCCAGCCGGGCGCGCTCGTGCAACGGTACGCCCAGCTTCTCGTAGGTTTCCAGCAGTTTGGGATCGACCTCGGCCAGCGACTTCGGCCCCTGCCGCGGTGCGGCGTAGTAGCTGATCGCCTGGAAATCGATCGGCGCGATGTCGAGCTTGGCCCAGTCCGGTGGCGTCATCGTCAGCCAGTGCCGGTAGGCGGCCAGACGCCAGTCGGTCATCCATGCCGGCTCGCCCTTGCGCGCCGAGATCGCGCGGACCACGCCCTCGTCGAGGCCAGGCGGCAGGCTGTCGGTCTCGATGTCGGTCACGAAGCCGGCGCTGTAGCGGCGTTCAAGCGCCGCACTCAGCGCATCCGGGTTCGCCGTGGCCGGCTCGACGCGCAGGGCCTCGCGGTTCATCGCAGATCCTCCGCCAGCACCACGCGCACCGGCAACGCGCGGCCGCGCGGCACTTGGACGGGACGCTGCAGGTCCGCAAGGGTGATGCCGCGCAGCGCCGCCGCGACGATGTCGCTGATGCGCAGCCAGTTGCCGCGCACGCTGCAGTGGCGCTCACGCTCGCAGGTGCTGCCGGCGCTGCAATCGGTTATGCCCAGCGGCCCTTCCACCGCCTCGACGATCGCGGCGATGCTGATCGTCTGCGGGGCGCGCGCCAGTCGGTAACCGCCGCTGGCGCCGCGGAAAGACTCGACCAGCCGCGCCTGGGTCAGCCGCTTGAGCAGCTTGCTGACCGTGGGCAATTCCAGACGCGCCGCCTCGGCCACCTGCGCGGCGCTGAGCACCGCGCCAGTCTGCGCGGCAAGGCAGGTCATCACGCCGGTGGCGTAATCGGTGAGACGGCTGACGCGCAGCATGGCAGAGGCCTGTTCAATCAGTACCGGAATGGTACTGATTGGCGCGGCAACAGGCAATCCATTCCAAGCGCCGCAGCTGCCGATCAAACCCATAGTCGTTCAGGGGCGCGATTTGCCAAGGTGCCGCACGGCAGCGGCATCCGGCAGGATTGCGCGTCCAGGCTGGCCTCGCGCAACACTCCAGTGACCACGCCGGCCCGGCGTCGGTACGCCGCAATCGCGCCGGTCGGCAGTCACCCTGTCGGCAGCATGCCGCCGGACTTGCGCACGATCAGCATCGCCAGTTCCAGCGCCTGTTCATAATTCAGGCGCGGGTCGACAGTCGACTTGTAGGCACGTGCCAGGCCCGCCTCGGTGATATCGCGTGCGCCGCCCATGCACTCGGTGACGTCCTCGCCGGTCAGCTCCAGATGCACGCCGCCCAGATGCGTCCCTGCCGCGGCGTGCAGGTCAAATGCCTGCTCGAGCTCGCTGCGGATGTTCGCGAAGCGTCGGGTCTTCACCCCGCTGCCCAGCGTCTCGGTATTGCCGTGCATCGGATCACAGCACCACAGGACGCGGCGGCCGCTGGCGCGCACCGCCTGCAACAGCGGCGGCAGCGCCTCGGCGATCATGCCTGCGCCCATGCGATGAATCAGGGTCAGACGACCGGGCTCGTCATCGGGATTGAGTGCCTCGAGCACGCGCAACAGCGCGTCCGGAGCGACTCCGGGACCGAGCTTGAGCCCGATCGGGTTGCGGATGCCGCGGCAGTACTCGACGTGCGCGCCATCGAGTGCAGCCGTGCGCATGCCGATCCAGGGAAAATGTGTGGACAGGTTGAACCAGCCCCATTGCCGCGGCACCTGCCGCGTCAGCGCCTGCTCGTAGTAAAGCAGCAGGGCCTCATGCGAGGTATAAAAGTCCACGCGCGAGAAACTGGCGATGGGCTGGGCGGCCAGCGTCTCCATGAAGCGCACCGCATCGGCGATGCCGGCGACCATGCGCCGGTACTCGACCGCCAAGGGCGAATGTTCGACCCAGGACAGATCCCAGTACTCGGGGTGATGCAGATCGGCAAAGCCGCCGTCGATCAGCGCGCGCACGAAATTCATGGTCATCGCCGAGCACGCATGGCCCTGCACCAGGCGCGCCGGATCGGCACGGCGCGACGCGGCGGTGAACTCGGGACCGTTGATCAGATCGCCGCGATAGCTGGGCAGCGTGACACCGTCACGCGTCTCGGTCTCCGTCGAACGCGGCTTGGCGTACTGGCCGGCGAAGCGACCTACGCGCAGGATCGGCTTGCGCAGTCCGTGTACCAGCACCAGGCTCATCTGCAGCAGCACCTTGAGCCGGTTGGAGATCAGGCCACTGTTGCAGTCCGCGAAACTCTCGGCGCAGTCTCCGCCCTGCAGGAGGAAGCGCTTGCCGTCGGCCGCCTCCGCCAGCAGCTCTTTCAGCGTCAGGATTTCCCACGACGTGACCAGCGGCGGCAGCGTCGAAAGGCTGCGCAGCGCGGTATCCAGTTCGCCGGGCTGTTCGTAGTGCGGCTGTTGCACAGCGACCCGTCGCTGCCAGGAATCGGGTTTCCAATCTCGCGGGACGTGGACAGGCTGCAAGTGGCGCTCCGGGCTCGGCATGGAGGGATCTTCGGCAATCATTCAACGATGGGATGCGGCTCGCACGGCCCAGCCGCCAAGCACGATGTAGCAAAGCAGAGACCAGAACGGCATCGCCAGTCCGAGAAAACGCCAGTTCACCACGGCGCAATCGCCGCTGCCGGTGAATACTTTGCGCAGCACCTCGCCCAGCGGCAGCGTCTGCAGCAGGTAGGGCAGTGGCGCACCACAGCTGGCAAAGGGATCCGGTGGCTGTGACTGCAACCAGAGCTGGCGCGCCGCCACGGCAACCCCGGCCAACGCCGCGATCGCGATCAGCGCCACGTAAACCCAGCGCCCACGATCGCGCGGAGCGTGTAGCGCCGCGAGCAGATACAGCAGTCCGAGCACCATGAAAACGATGCGCTGCAGGATGCACAGCGGGCATGGCTCGATATGCAAGTCGAACTGCACATGGATGGCGTAAGCCAGCAGCGCGACACAAGCGAGCAACCCGGATGCATGGGCCGCACGGTAGGACCAATGCAAAGGATTCAGCATGGGCAACCTGCGCGAACGACGGAAACACCACGTTAATCGCAAGCGCGGCACTTGTCAGCTGGCGCGGCGGCTTGCCGCAACGCAGGGCCTGAAACGGCGGATCCCGGCCAGTCGCCCGGCCGGGACCCGCACAGTTGTCCCATGGATGCAGCTTATTCGGCGACGGCCACCGTCTGCGGCCGGTCCACCAGCTCGACATAGGCCATCGGCGCATTGTCACCATCGCGGAATCCGCACTTGAGGATGCGCAGGTAACCGCCGGGGCGCTCGCGATAGCGCGGTCCGATCTCGACGAACAGCTTGCCCACGGCCTGCTTGTCGCGCAGGCGCGCAAACGCCAGGCGCCGATTGGCCACGCCGTCGATCTTGCCGAGCGTGATCAGCGGCTCGGCAACGCGTCGCAGTTCCTTGGCCTTGGGCAGCGTGGTGCGGATCAGCTCATGCTTGATCAGCGACGCCGCCATGTTGCGGAACATCGCTTCGCGATGACTGCTGGTGCGGTTGAGTTTGCGTCCGGATTTGAGGTGGCGCATGGCATTCTTTCCTGTTTGAAGCTCGCAATGTCGTTCCCGCGGTTCCCGCTTTCGAGGCAGTGGGCTCTTCGACGGCAACGGCGGCAGCGGCAGCTTCGCAGCGGCGGTGCATGCGATCAGACGATCGCCAATCACCCCATCTGCATGCCGTGCGCGAGCCCGGCCGGCGGCCAGCTTTCCAGCTTCATGCCGAGCGCCAGTCCGCGTGCCCCCAGCACGTCCTTGATTTCGGTCAGCGACTTCTTTCCGAGGTTCGGCGTCTTCAGCAGCTCGACCTCGGTCTTCTGCACCAGATCGCCGATGTAGTAGATGCTCTCGGCCTTGAGACAATTGGCCGAACGCACGGTCAGCTCGAGGTCGTCGATCGGGCGCAGCAGCACCGGATCGAATCCGCTCTTCTCGGCCTTGTCGACCGCGCTCTCGCGGCGGCTGAAGTCGCCGAACACCGACAGCTGATCGTGCAACGATCTCGGCGGCCTTGCGCACCGCTTCCTCGGCGTCGATGGTGCCGTTGGTCTCGACGTCAAGCACCAGCTTGTCGAGATTCGGTGCGCTGCTCGACACGCGCGCTGTCGACCTCGTAGGCAACGCGGCGCACCGGGCAGAACGAGGCATCCAGCTGCAGGCGGCCGATCGGACGCGACTCTTCGTCCGGCAGCAGCGCGCGCGGTGGCCGGCTGGTAACCGACGCCGCGACGCACCTTCAATCGCATGTTGAGGCGCGACGTCCTTGGTCAGATGGCAGATCACGTGATCGGGATTGATGATCTCGACCGAGTGATCGACCGTGATGTCGGCCGCCGTGACCACGCCCTTGCCCTTCTTGGCGAGCGTCAGCGTGGTCTCGTCATGGCCGTGCATGCGGATCGCCACGTCCTTGAGGTTGAGCAGGACTTCGATGACGTCCTCCTGCAGGCCCTCGAGCGTGGTGTATTCATGCAGCACGCCGTCGATTTCGACCTCGACGATCGCGCAGCCGGGGATGGAGGAAAGCAGCACGCGACGCAGCGCATTGCCCAGGGTGTGGCCGAAGCCGCGCTCGAGCGGCTCGACCACGACCTTGGCGCGGTTGGCGTCCGAGCTGCTCGACGCTGAGGCCGCGCGGCCGCAGCACACTTGTTGACGACACTGCCATGTACCAGGCTCCCGGTGATTACTTCGAGTAAAGCTCGACGATCAGGTTCTCGTTGATGTCAGACGGCAGATCGCCGCGGTCCGGCATCGTCTTGAACACGCCGCTGAACTTCTTCGCGTCGACTCTCGACCCAGCCCGGACGCAGGTCCATGCCGTCGGACAGAGTCATGGATTCCTGCACGCGCAGCTGGCTCTTGGCGCGCTCGGTGAGGCTGACCTCATCGCCAGGCTTGACCTGGTAGCGAAGGCACGTTGACCTTCTTGCCGTTGACCAGCGATCGCACTTGTGGGCGACCAGCTGGCGCGCCTGGGCGCGGGTGACCGCGAAACCCATGCGGTAGACGACATTGTCCAGACGGCTCTCGAGCAGGCGCAGCAGGTTCTCGCCGGTGTTGCCCTTCTGGCGTCGAGGCCTTGGTGTAGTAGTTGCGGAACTGGCGCTCGAGCACGCCGTAGATGCGCTTGACCTTCTGCTTTTCGCGCAGCTGGACGGCGTAGTCGGACAGGCGCGCACGCTTGTTGGCGCCGTGCTGGCCCGGGCTTGTTCTCGAGCTTGCACTTGGAATCGAGCGCACGCGCCGGGCTCTTCAGGCTCGAGATCGGCACCTTCACGACGTGCGAGCTTGCAGGTGGGACCGCGATAACGAGCCATGGTGGTATCTCCTTAGACGCGCCGCTTCTTGGGCGGACGGCAGCCGTTGTGCGGGATGGGCGTGACGTCGATGATGTTGACGACCTTGTAGCCCAGCGCGTTCAGCGAGCGCACCGCCGACTCGCGGCCCGGACCCGGGCCCTTGATGCGTACCTCGACGGTCTTGACGCCGTAGTCGAGCGCGGCGCGCGCCGGCCTTTTCGGCCGCGACCTGCGCGGCGAACGGCGTCGACTTGCGCGAACCGCGGAACCCCGCGCCACCGGCGTCGCCCACGACAGCGCATTGCCCTGACGGTCGGTGATCGTGACGATCGGTGTTGTTGAACGAAGCCTGCACGTGAGCGACGGCATCCGTGACGACGCGCTTGGTCTTCTTCTTCGGCTTGGAACCGGCTTGCGGTCTTGGTGGACATGGCGGATCCGTTACTTCTTGATCTGACGACGCGGACCCTTGCGGGTACGCGCATTGGTACGCGTGCGCTGGCCGCGCAACGGCAGGCCGCGACGATGGCGCAAACCGCGATAGCAGCCGAGATCCATCAGGCGCTTGATGGACATGCCGACCTCGCGACGCAGATCGCCTTCGATGATGTACTTGCCGACCTCGCGACGCAGGATCTTCTCGACCTCGCCTTCGCTCAGCGAACTGAATCGGGGTATTGGGATCCACGCCGGTATCAACGCAGACCTTGCTTCGCCCGGGAACGGCCAATGCCGAAAATACTCTGCAGACCGACCCAGACATGCTTCTGGACCGGCAGATTGACACCTGCAATGCGCGCCATGATGTGCTGTCTCCGATGCTTTGCGTCGCGCGGTAAACGCGTAATTCTACAGTTAAATCGGCTGAAACAGAAAGGGCCTGGGCGCATCGCAGCGCCCGCCACCCGTATCAGCCTGCGGCCTCAGCTGCGCCGCAGGTTGGCCTTCTTCAGCAGGCTTTCGTACTGGTGGCTGACCAGATGCGCCTGCACCTGCGCAGTGAAGTCCATCACCACGACGACCACGATCAGCAGCGAGGTCCCGCCGAAATAGAACGGCACGTGCCAGGCTGTCTGCAAGAAAGTCGGCACCAGGCATACCGGCCACCAGGTACAGCGCACCCGCGCCGGTCAGGCGGGTCAGCACGCCGTCGATGTAGTCCGCAGTGGCCTTGCCCGGGCGGATACCCGGAATCAGCGCGCCAGAACGCTTCAGGTTGTCCGCCGTCTCCGGCGAGTTGAACACGATCGCCGTATAGAAAAACGCGAACAGAATGATCAGTACCGCAAAGATGATTTCGTACGACGGTTCGCCCGGCGTCAGCGCGGTCGTCAACATCTGCAGCCAGTGCATCTGGCTGGCGCTGCTGAACCAGGTGGCGGCAGTCGCCGGGAACATGATCAGGCTGGTCGCGAAGATCGGCGGAATCACGCCCGACATGTTGATCTTCAGCGGCAGGTGCGAGGTCTGGTTCTGGTAGGCGCGCGGACCACCCTGGCGCCGCGCGTAATTGACCGTGATCCGGCGCTGCGCGCGTTCCATGTAGACCACGAACGCGGTAACCACAACGATGACCGCGATGACCAGCAGAACCTTGAGCACCGACAGCTCGCCGTTCTGGGCCATGCTCAGGGTGTGCATCACGGCACCCGGCAGGCCCGACACGATGCCAGCGAAAATCAGCAGCGAGATACCGTTGCCGATGCCGCGTTCGGTGATCTGCTCGCCCAGCCACATCAGGAACATGGTGCCGGCGGTCAGCCCGACCACGGACGCGAAGATGAAGCCGAAGCCGGGCGTGTAAACGACCTGGACACCGCCCATCTCGCCCTGCTTCTGCAACGCCATGGCAACGCCGAAAGACTGGAATGCAGCCAGCCCCACGGTACCCCAGCGCGTGTACTTGGTCAGTGTGCGGCGACCGCCATCGCCTTCCTTGCGCAGCTGCCTGCCAGCTCGGCAGCACCGAGCCCAGCATCTGCACGACGATCGAGGCGGAAATGTAAGGCACGACGCCCAGCGCGAACACCGAGAAGCGGGCCAGTGCGCCACCGGAGAACATGTTGAACATGTTCAGCAGGCCGCCGCCCTGCTCAATCATGCGGCTCATGGCCTCCGGATTCACACCCGGGACCGGGATGAACGAACCCAGCCGGAACACGACCAGCGCGCCGATCACGAAAAAGATGCGCTGACGCAGCTCGGTCAGTTTTCCGAGCGATCCGAGCATGCTGGCCTTGCTTGCCGCCATGCGCCTACTCCACGCTGCCGCCGGCCGCCTCGATGGCGGCCTTGGCGCCGGCGGTAGCCAGCAGCCCGCTGAGCTTCAGCGCGCGCTTGATCTCGCCGCGCTTGACCACCTTGACCCGCTTGGCATGGCCGTCGACCAGGCCGGCCTTGAGCAGCAGGGCAAGATCCACACGGGCATCCTTGAGACTGTCGAGCTGATACAGGAACACCTGCTGGGTCTCGGCCGCCTTCTGCGAGCGAAAGCCGACCTTGGGCAGACGCCGCTGCAGCGGCATCTGGCCGCCCTCGAAACCCACCTTGTGATAGCCGCCGGCGCGCGCGTGCTGGCCCTTGTGGCCACGGCCAGCGGTCTTGCCGAGACCGGAACCGATACCGCGACCGACACGCACGCGGTCGCGACGGGAACCCTTGGCCGGCTTGATCGTATTCAGACGCATGTTCGACTCCCGAATGCTGCTGCGCTTACTGCTCGACGCGAACCAGGTAGTACACCTTGGCGATCAGGCCGCGCACCTGCGGGCTGTCCTTCAGTTCGCGCACGTCGTTGATCTTGTTCAGACCGAGCGCCTTGACGCTGAGGCGGTGCCGCTGCTGGACGCCACGCAGGCCCTTCACGAGACGCACCTTGACGGTCGTATCAGCCATGACCCATCACCTCCGCCACGGTCTTGCCGCGCTTCGCGGCGATACGTTCCGGCGTGACCATCGCCTGCAGGCCCTTGATCGTCGCGCGCACCAGATTGATCGGGTTGCGCGAACCGACAGCCTTGGCCAGCACATTCTTCACGCCGACCACCTCGAGCACGGCGCGCATGGCGCCACCGGCAATCACGCCGGTACCCTCGGAAGCCGGTTGCATGTACACCCGAGCCGCGCCATGGTGGGCCTTGACCGCGTACCACAGGGTGCCGTTGTTCAGCTTCACCTTGATCATGTTGCGGCGCGCGCGCTCCATCGCCTTGGAAATCGCCACTGGCACTTCGCGTGCCTTGCCGTAGCCGAAACCGACGCGTGCCATCGCCGTCGCCGACCACGGTCAGCGCGGTGAAGGTCATCTGACGGCCGCCCTTGACGGTCTTGGCGACACGGTTGACGGCAATAAGCTTTTCCAGCATGCCGTCTGAATTTTCACGATCGTTCGTCGACATGAATCACCTTGGTTCGCTCCGGCCGGGCCGGACTCGGAATTTGCGGCATCGGCCGCTTGGAATTGTTGTGTGGATCGGATGCTGCCAAATCAGAACTTGAGACCCGCTTCGCGCGCCGCGTCGGCCAGCGCCTTGACGCGCCCGTGATAGCGGAAGCCGGAGCGGTCGAACGCGACCTGTTCGACACCCGCAGCGCGCGCGCGCTCGGCGACGAGCCTGCCGACCACGGCCGCGGCTGCGACGTTCTTGGTGCCGGTCAATCCCTCGCGGATGTCCTTCTGCACGGTCGAGGCCGCAGCGATCACGCGGTCGCCGGTCGGGGCAATGACCTGTGCGTAAAGGTGCTGGCCGCTGCGATGCACGGTCAGGCGCGCGACGCCGAGATCGCGAATATGCATGCGCGTCGACTTGGCGCGGCGCAGGCGGGCAATGTTCTTGTCCATCGTATGTCTCCGAAAGCGGAAGGTTTTTGCAGAGCCTGGCGATGTTGCCGGACTCCACGCGGCAAGTGCCGCATCAAGCCTTCTTTGCTTCCTTCAGGATGATCTTCTCGCCGGCGTAGCGCACACCCTTGCCCTTGTAGGGCTCCGGCGGACGGAACGCGCGGATCTTTGCCGCAACCTGGCCGACGCACTGCTTGTCGGTGCCCTTGATCAGGATCTCGGTCTGGCTCGGCGTCTCCAGGGTGACGCCATCCGGGGCTGCAAACGAGACCGGGTGCGAAAAGCCCAGGGACAGGTTCAGGGTCTTGCCCTGCATGGCCGCGCGGTAGCCGACCCCGACCAGTTCGAGCTTGCGCTCGTAGCCTTCGGTCACACCCTTGACCATGTTGGCCAGCAGGGCGCGCATGGTTCCGGCGAACTTGCTGTCAATTCCTTCATCTGCCTGGCAATGGATCTGGCCATCGGCGATCGCGACCTTGACCCCGGCGATTGCAGCCATCGACAGCATGCCGCGGGATCCCTTGACGGTGATCGCGGCGGTGTCGATCTTGCACTCGACGCCCTTGGGCAGCGCGATCGGCTTTTTGGCAACTCGCGACATGACGGTGCTCCTTAGGCGACGATGCCGATGACTTCGCCGCCCAGACCCTTGGTTCGGGCCTGCGCGTCGGTCATCAGGCCGGCGGAGGTGGACACGATGGAGATGCCAAGCCCGCCCAGCACCTTGGGCAACTCGCCCTTGCCGCGGTAGACGCGCAAACCGGAGCGACTGACGCGATCGATGCGCTCGATGGCCGGACGGCCCTCGAAGTACTTGAGCTTGAGTTCGAGCTCGGGCTTGCCGGCGATCTTGGCGATCTTGGAGTCCGCGATATAGCCCTCGGCCTTAAGCAGCTCGGCCAACGCGGTCTTCAGCTTCGAGGACGGCATGCGCACCGCCGGCTTGCCCGTGGCCTGGGCATTGCGGATGCGGGTGAACATATCGGCGATGGGATCAGTCATGCTCATGATTCAGTTCCTTGCGTATGCATCGATATCCGCCGGGTTACCAGCTGGCCTTGCGCAAGCCAGGCACGTCGCCACGCATCGTCGCTTCGCGCAGCTTGTTGCGACCGAGGCCGAACTTCCGATACACACCATGTGCGCGGCCTGTGATGGCGCAGCGCGTAGTCTGACGGGTCGGGCTGGCATCGCGCGGCAGTCTCTGCAACTTCGCCTGGGCCTCCATCTTCTCGTCATATGAGGATTTGGGGTTCAGCACGATCGTCTTGAGCTGGGAGCGCTTGGCGGCATGCCGCTTGGCGATCTTGGCCCGCTTGATCTCGCGGTTGACCATTGAAGTCTTAGCCATGGATTTTGCTTCCGGTCAGTTGCGGAACGGGAATCTGAAGGCCTCGAACAGCGCCCGGGCTTCCGCATCGGTCTTCGCGGTGGTGGCGATGGCGATATCCATGCCGCGCAGCGCGTCGATCTGATCGAAGTCGATCTCTGGAAAGATGATCTGCTCCTTGATGCCCATGTTGTAGTTGCCTCGGCCGTCGAAAGCACGGCCGGACACGCCGCGGAAATCGCGCACGCGCGGCAGGGCGATCGTGATCAGGCGGTCGAAGAACTCGTACATGCGCGCGCGGCGCAGCGTGACCTTGCAGCCAATCGGCCAGCCGTCGCGTATCTTGAACGAGGCCACTGACACGCGCGCCTTGGTCGCCACCGGCTTCTGGCCGGCGATCTTGGCCATGTCGGCGATCGCGTTCTCCAGCACCTTCTTGTTGGCGGCCGCTTCACCGACACCCATGTTGAGGGTGATCTTGGTGATGCGCGGCACTTCCATCACGTTCTTGTAGCCGAATCGTTCCATCAGCTTCGGAACGACCTGCTCATTGTAGATTGTCTCAAGGCGCGTCATTGCTGGGTCCTCACGCGTCCACGACCTCGCCGGACGAACGGTAGACGCGCACTTTGCGTCCGTCGTCGAGCGCCTTGTAACCGACGCGCTCGCCTTTGTTCGTGGCGGGGTTGAACAGCATCACGTTGGAAATGTGGATCGGCGCCTCGCGTTCGACGATACCGCCCGGCTGGTTGGCCTGCGGATTCGGCTTGGTGTGGCGTTTTGCCAGGTTGACGTTGGCGACGTACACACGCTCACCCGCAACGCGCGTCACTTCGCCTCGCTGACCCTTGTTCTTGCCGGTGATCACAAGCACCTGATCACCTTTGCGGATACGGTTCATGGTTTGCGGCCTCTGCTCAAAGCACTTCCGGGGCGAGCGAGACGATCTTCATGAACTTCTCGCTGCGCAGCTCGCGGGTCACCGGCCCGAAAATGCGGGTGCCGATCGGCTCGAGCTTGTTGTTGAGGAGCACGGCGGCGTTGCCGTCGAAACGGATCAGGGATCCGTCAGGACGGCGCACGCCCTTGGATGTACGCACGACGACCGCGCTGTACACCTCGCCCTTTTTCACTTTGCCGCGCGGGATCGCGTCCCTGACACTCACCTTGATCACGTCACCGATGCGGGCATAACGGCGCTTGGAACCGCCGAGCACCTTGATGCACATCAGTTCGCGTGCTCCGCTGTTGTCCGCTGCGGCCAGCGTGGTCTGCATCTGGATCATGACATCGCTCCTGTGCTTACTCGCTGCCGCGCGTGACGACTTCGACCACGCGGTGATGCTTGGTCTTCGACAGCGGCCGGCACTCGGCGATGCGCACCAGATCGCCTTCGCGACACTGGCCCGCCTCGTCATGCGCGTGCAGCTTGGTCGAACGGCGCACGATCTTGCCGTACAGGTTGTGCTGCACCTGCCGCTCGATCAGCACCGTCACCGTCTTGTTCATCTTGTTGCTGACGACGCGGCCCTCGAGGGTACGCGCCTGATTCGGGTTCTCGCTCATCGCGCGGTCCTCACTTTCTCGCCCAGCAGGGTCTTGATGCGGGCAATCTCGCGCCGCACTCGGCGCAGCTGCTGGGGCTGGGTCAGCTGCCCCGAGCCCTTCTGCATGCGCAGGTTGAACTGTTCCTTGCGCAGATCGAGAAGATGCTCGTTCAGCTCAGGGGCCGACTTGCCACGCAGGTCATTCAGTTCCATCACAGCACCGCCCGGGTCACAAACTGGGTCTGCACGGAAAGCTTGGCCGCGGCCAGGCGGAATGCCTCGCGTGCCGTGGCTTCGTCGACACCCTCGATTTCGTACAACATGCGGCCAGGTTGAACCGGGGCCACCCAGAACTCGACGCTGCCCTTGCCCGAACCCATGCGCACCTCGATGGGCTTGCGGGTGATCGGCTTGTCCGGGAACACGCGGATCCAGAGCTTGCCGCCGCGCTTCACGAAACGCGTGATGCAGCGGCGAGCGGCTTCGATCTGGCGCGCGGTCAGATGCCCGTGGGTGATCGCCTTGAGACCGAACTCGCCAAAGCTGACGAGATTCGAGCAATGGCTGAGACCCTCGTTGCGGCCCTTGTGGACCTTGCGGTATTTGGTTCGCTTGGGTTGAAGCATGATGCATGCGCTCCTTACTTGGCGGCTGCCGGACGCTCGCGGCGCCCTTCGCGTTCGCCCTCCTTCGCCTCCTGCTGCTGTGAGGCAGCGAGGTCGAAGATCTCACCCTTGTAGATCCACACCTTGACGCCGATCACGCCATAGGTGGTCTTGGCCTCGGCAAAACCGTAGTCGATGTCGGCACGCAGAGTGTGCAGCGGGACGCGACCTTCGCGATACATCTCCGAACGTGCGATCTCGGCGCCATTCAGCCGGCCGCCGACATTGACCTTGATGCCAAGCGCACCGAGGCGCATCGCGTTGCCGACTGCGCGCTTCATGGCACGGCGGAACATGATGCGGCGCTCGAGCTGCTGGGCGATCGACTCGGCCACCAGCTGCGCATCGAGCTCGGGTTTGCGCACCTCGGAAACATTGATGTGCGTGGGAACGCCCATCATCGCCGAGACATCCTTGCGCAGCTTTTCGATATCCTCGCCCTTCTTGCCGATCACCACGCCGGGCCGCGCCGTGTGGATGGTGACGCGTGCATTCTTGGCCGGACGCTCGATCTGGATCCGCGAAATGCCGGCCGCCGCGAGGCGCTTCTTCAGCATGTCGCGGACCTTGATGTCGGCAACCAGATACTGGGCATACTCGCGCTTGCCCGCGAACCATTTCGAGTTCCAGTCCTTGGCGATGCCGAGGCGGATGCCCGTGGGATGTACTTTGTGACCCATCGTTATCGTCCCGTCAGTTGCCAACGACTACGGTGATGTGACTGGAGCGCTTGAGGATGCGGGCACCGCGGCCCTTGGCGCGTGCATGCATGCGCTTCATGACCGGACCTTCATCGACGAACACGCGCGTGATCTTGAGCTCGTCGACATCGGCGCCGAGATTGTTCTCGGCGTTGGCGACGGCCGCGAGCAGCACCTTGCGCAACAGATGCGCGGCCTTCTTGTCGGTGAACTCCAGCACGTTGCTGGCCCTGCCCACCGGCAAGCCGCGGACCAGATCCGCCACCAGGCGCGCCTTCTGCGCCGAGATGCGGGCGCCGCGCAGGATCGATTTCGCTTCCATCGTCGACTCCGTCACTTGCTGGCTGCCTTCTTGTCGGCGGAGTGGCCCTTGAACGTGCGCGTCACCGCGAACTCGCCGAGCTTGTGCCCGACCATGTTCTCGTTGATCAGCACCGGCACGTGCTGGCGTCCGTTGTGGACGGCGATCGTAAGGCCCACCATTTCGGGCAGGATCATGGAACGCCGCGACCAGGTCTTGATCGGACGCTTGTTATTGCTGGAGGACGCTGCCTCCACCTTCTTGATCAGGTGCAGGTCGACAAACGGACCCTTTTTCAAAGAACGCGGCATGGCGGCTTCCCGTTACTTGCGACGACGCACGATCATGTTCTGCGTGCGTTTGTTGTTGCGAGTCTTGTATCCCTTGGTCGGCAGCCCCCATGGGCTGACCGGATGGCGACCACCCGAGGTGCGGCCTTCGCCGCCGCCATGCGGATGATCCACCGGATTCATGGCCACGCCGCGCACGGTCGGGCGGATGCCCTTCCAGCGCTTCGCACCGGCCTTGCCGATCTTGCGCAGGCTGTGTTCGGCATTGCCGACTTCGCCGATGGTCGCGTGGCATTCCACCGGCACCTTGCGCATCTCGCCCGAACGCAGGCGCAGCGTGGCGTATCCCTGCTCACGCGCGATCAGCTGCACGGAGGCGCCGGCGCTGCGCGCCAGCTGGGCGCCGCGGCCCGGCTTCATCTCGACACAGTGGATCGTCGTGCCGATCGGTATGTTTCGCAGTGGCAACGAGTTGCCGGCCTTGATCGGTGCATCGCGGCCAGCGACCAGCGGGTCACCCACCTGCACGCCCTTGGGCGCGATGATGTAGCGGCGCTCGCCGTCGGCATAACAGACAAGAGCGATGTGCGCGGTGCGGTTCGGGTCGTACTCCAGGCGCTCGACGCGGCAGGCGATGCCTTCCTTGTCGCGCTTGAAGTCGATGATGCGGTAATGCTGCTTGTGACCACCGCCGCGATGCCGCGTTGTGATGCGACCGTAGTGGTTGCGGCCACCGGTGTTGCTCTGCGCCTCGGTCAGCGCCGGCAGCGGCGCGCCCTTGTGCAGGCCAGCCGTGACCACGCGCACCATCGAGCGACGGCCGGGTGAGGTGGGCTTGAGTGTGATCAGTGCCATCGGGATTGTGCTCCTGGCTTAGGCCTTGGCCATCATGTCGATGGTCTGGCCAGCGGCAAGGCGGACGTAAGCCTTGCGCAACCCGGCCCGATGGCCGGGGCGAAAGCGAAACGACTTGACCTTGCCCTTGACGTTGACCAGGTTGACCGCGGCGACCTTGACGTCGAACATCTGCTCGACCGCAGCCTTGATGTCGGCTTTGGTAGCACCGGCAGCAACCTCGAACACGTACTGGTTGATTTCCTGCAGTCGCGCCGCTTTTTCGGACACGTGCGGCGCGCGCAGAACGCTGAGGATGTGTTCGTTGTTCATGCCAGCCACTCCTCGACCTTCTTCACCGAGCCGACGGTCATCAGCACCTGGTCGGCGCCGACAAGGCTGACCGGATCCATCGCGGCGACATCGACGACGTTCACTTTCGACAGGTTGCGCGCGGCGAGATAGAGCGCCTGGTTGATCCCCTCGTCGACCAGCAGCACACGTCCCGTCGCCTCAAGAGCGGCCAGTCGCGCGACCAGTGTCCGGGTCTTCGGCGCGTCGATCGCGAAATCGGCAACGATCTTCAGCCGGCCCTGGCGATTGAGCTCGGCCAGGATCGCGCGCATGGCGCCGCGGTACATCTTGCGGTTGACCTTCTGCGCGAAGCTGCGGGGCTTGGCGGCGAAAGTCACGCCGCCACCGACGAAGATCGGGGCGCGGAAGTCACCGTGGCGGGCACCACCACCTTTCTGCTTCTTGAACTTCTTGGTCGTTCCGGAAAGCTCGCCTCGCGAAAGTTGCGCCTTGGTGCCGGCACGACCGGCGGCCTGGTAGGCCACCACCACCTGATGCACCAGATCCTCGCGGAATTCGCTGGCGAACACTGCTTCCGAAACCGCCAACGGGGAAGCGCCGATCACATTCAGTTCCATGTCGTCGCTCCTCAAGCCTTGGCTGCCGGACGGATGATCACGTCGCCACCAGGCGCGCCCGGCACGGCGCCCTTGATCGCGATCAGATGACGCTCGGCGTCGATCTGGACCACTTCAAGGTTCATCGCTGACTGTCGCTCGCTGCCCATGTGTCCAGCCATGCGCTTGCCCGGGAACACGCGGCCAGGCGTCTGCCGCTGGCCGATGGAACCGGGCGCGCGATGCGACAGCGAGTTGCCGTGCGTCGCATCGCCCATGGTGAAGTTGTGGCGCTTGATCGTGCCCTGGAAACCCTTGCCCTTGGTCACGCCGGCGACATCGACCATCTGGCCGACGCTGAAGACGTCCTCGGCCTTGATCTCGGCGCCGACCGCGTATTTTCCGACGTCGGCTGCCGCCAGGCGGAATTCCCACAGGCCGCGCCCGGGTTCGACCTTGGCCTTGGCGTAATGCCCCTTCTGGGCCTTGCTCAGCAGGGATGCGCGCTTGGCGCCCGCAGTCACCTGCACGGCGGTATAGCCGTCGTTGTCCGCGACTTTCACCTGGGTCACGCGGTTCGGTGTCGCTTCAATCAGCGTCACCGGCACCGAGCGGCCGTCTTCGGTGAAGAGTCGGCTCATGCCGCATTTGCGGCCAACCAATCCGATACTCATGGTGGGGTCCTGTCAGCGCCTTAGCCGAGCTTGATCTGCACGTCGACGCCAGCCGCAAGATCCAGCTTCATCAGCGCGTCCACGGTCTTGTCGTTGGGATCGACGATGTCCAGCACGCGCTTGTGGGTACGCGTCTCGTACTGGTCGCGTGCGTCCTTGTCGACGTGCGGCGACACCAGGATGGTGTAACGCTCGATCTTGGTCGGAAGCGGGATCGGGCCGCGCACCTGCGCGCCGGTACGCCTGGCCGTTTCGACGATCTCGCTCGCCGAGCGATCGATCAGTCGATGATCGTACGCCTTGAGCCGAATGCGAATCTTCTGGTTCGCCATTGCCGTGTCCTGTATGAAAGAGCGTTACCGCGACCGATCGCGCCCCGCTTCTCGCGGCGCGCGCGCTGCTGTTGTTGCCGTTACTCGAAGATCTTGGCGACGACGCCGGCGCCGACGGTGCGGCCGCCCTCGCGGATCGCGAAGCGCAGCCCTTCCTCCATCGCAATCGGCGCAATCAGCGACACCACCATCTTCACGTTGTCTCCCGGCATCACCATCTCCACGCCCTCCGGCAGCTCACAGGCGCCGGTGACATCGGTGGTCCGGAAGTAAAACTGCGGCCGGTAGCCCTTGAAGAACGGCGTGTGGCGCCCGCCCTCCTCCTTGCTCAGCACGTACACCTCCGCCTCGAACTTCGTGTGCGGCGTGATCGAACCCGGCTTGCACAGCACCTGACCGCGCTCCACGTCCTCGCGCTTGGTGCCCCGCAGCAGCAGGCCCACGTTGTCGCCCGCCTGACCCTGGTCGAGCAGCTTGCGGAACATCTCCACACCCGTCACCGTCGTCTTCACCGTCGGCTTCATGCCCCACAATCTCCACTTCCTCGCCCACCTTGACCACGCCGCGCTCCACGCGCCCCGTGACCACCGTGCCGCGTCCGGAAATCGAGAACACGTCCTCCACCGGCATCAGAAACGGCTTGTCCAGCGCCCGCACCGGCTCCGGTATGAAACTGTCCAGCGCGTCCACCAGCTTGATGATCGACGGCACCCCGATCTCGCTCTGGTCGCCTTCCAGCGCCTTCAGCGCCGATCCCTTGATGATCGGCGTGTCGTCGCCCGGAAACTTGTACTTGCCCAGCAGCTCGCGGACTTCCATCTCCACCAGCTCCAGCAACTCGGCGTCGTCCACCATGTCCGCCTTGTTCATGTACACCACGATGTACGGCACGCCCACCTGGCGCGCCAGCAGAATGTGCTCCCGCGTCTGCGGCATCGGACCATCCGCCGCGCTCACCACCAGGATCGCGCCGTCCATCTGCGCCGCACCCGTGATCATGTTCTTCACATAATCCGCGTGCCCGGGACAGTCCACGTGCGCGTAGTGCCGCTTCGGCGACTCGTACTCCACGTGCGCCGTCGAGATCGTGATCCCGCGCGCCTTCTCTTCCGGCGCCGCGTCAATCTGGTCGTACGCCTTGAACTCCCCGCCAAACCGCTCCGCGCCCACCTTCGTCAGCGCCGCCGTCAGCGTCGTCTTGCCGTGATCCACGTGACCAATCGTCCCCACGTTCACGTGCGGCTTCTTTCGCTCAAACTTTTCCTTGGACATGACTCGGAACCTCAGAACAATGGCTTGGTTGACGGGAACGATCAGGCCGACTTCTTGATGACCTGTTCGGCGATGCTGTTGGGCGCTTCGGCGTAATGCGCAAATTCCATGGTGAAGGTCGCACGGCCCTGACGTCATCGATCGCAGCGTGGTGGCATACCCGAACATTTCCTTCAGGGGCACCAGCGCATTGATGACCTTGCCTGAGGGCGACTCGTCGGAACCCTGCAACAGACCGCGCCGCCGGCTCAGATCGCCCATCACGTCGCCCATGTAATCCTCGGGCGTCACCACTTCGACCTTCATGATCGGCTCGAGCAGGGCGGGATTGGCCTTGTTGAAGCCTTCCTTGAACGCCATCGAGCCGGCGATCTTGAACGCCATTTCACTGGAGTCGACCTCGTGGTACGAGCCGTCGACCAGGCGAATCTTGACGTCCACCACCGGGAAGCCTGCCATGACACCGTTGGCAACGGCTTCCTGGATGCCCTTGTCCACCGCGGGTATGTATTCACGCGGAACCGAGCCGCCGACAATGCCGTTCTCGAACAGGTAGCCGCTGCCTCGTTCGCGTGGTTCCATTTCGATCCAGACATGGCCGTACTGGCCCTTGCCGCCCGACTGGCGCACGAACTTGCCTTCGACGCGTACCGGCTTGCGGATGGTCTCGCGGAACGCGACCTGCGGCTGACCGACGTTGGCTTCGACGCTGAATTCGCGCTTCATCCGCTCGACGAGAATCTCGAGGTGCAACTCGCCCATGCCGGCGATGATGGTCTGGCCCGACTCCTCATCGGTACGCACGCGGAAGGACGGATCCTCCTGCGCCAGGCGCGACAAGGCGATGCCCATCTTTTCCTGGTCGCTCTTGGTCTTCGGCTCCACGGCCATCGAGATCACCGGCTCGGGAAACACCATGCGCTCGAGCGTGATCAGATGATCCTGCGACGCACAACGTGTCGCCTGTGGTCACGTCCTTGAGGCCAACTGCTGCAGCGATATCGCCGGCACGGACTTCCTTGATTTCCTCGCGCTGATTGGCATGCATCTGAAGGATGCGGCCAACGCGCTCCTTGCGGCTCTTGATGGGGTTGTAGACCTGATCACCCGCCGCTCAGCACGCCCGAGTAGACCCGGAAGAAGGTCAGCGACCCGACAAACGGATCGGTCATGATCTTGAACGCAAGCGCCGCAAACGGCTGGTCATCGCCGGCCTTGCGCAGCGCTTCCTTGTCATTTTCGTCCATGCCCTTGACCGGCGGACGATCGGCAGGCGACGGCAGCAGTTGCACGACCGCATCGAGCATCGCCTGCACACCCTTGTTCTTGAAGGCCGTGCCGCAGAACACCGGAATCAGCTGGTTGGCCACCGTGCCGGCGCGGATGCCGGCGATGATGTCGGCCTCGGAAAGATCACCTTCCTCGAGGTACTTGGTTCATCAGCTCTTCAGACGTTTCCGCAGCGGCCTCGACCATGAAGTTGCGCGCCTTGGCGCACACTTCCGCGAGGTGCGCTGGAATATCCTGATACTCGAAGCTCATGCCTTGGGTAGCCATGTCCCAGACAATGGCTTTCATCTTGACCAGATCGACCACGCCATCGAAGTTCTCTTCGGCGCCGATCGGCACCTGCATAGGCACCGGATGCGCACCCAGACGGCTCTTCAGCTGCTCGATCGACCTTGTCGAAGTTGGCCCCGGTGCGGTCCATCTTGTTGACGAAGGCAAGGCGCGGCACGCCGTACTTGTTGGCCTGGCGCCAGACAGTTTCCGACTGCGGCTGCACGCCACCGACCGCGCACAGCACGAACACGGCGCCGTCGAGCACGCGCAGCGAGCGCTCGACCTCGATGGTGAAGTCGACGTGGCCGGGCGTGTCGATGATGTTGAAGCGGTGCTGCGGGAACGAGCGATCCATGCCCGTCCAGAAACAGGTCGTCGCCGCGGAGGTGATGGTGATGCCACGCTCCTGCTCCTGCTCCATCCAGTCCATGGTCGCGGCGCCATCGTGCACTTCGCCAATCTTGTGATTGACGCCCGTGTAAAAAAGGATGCGCTCCGTGGTCGTGGTCTTGCCGGCATCGATGTGGGCCATGATGCCGAAATTACGGTAGCGATCGATGGGAGTGGTGCGGGCCACGGCTCTTGCCTCAATTCTTACCAGCGGTAATGCGAGAAGGCCTTGTTGGCCTCCGCCATGCGATGCGTCTCTTCGCGCTTCTTGACCGCTCCACCGCGGTTCTCGGATGCATCCAGCAACTCCGCGGCCAACTTGCGCGGCATCGAGTTTTCGCCGCGCTTGCGCGCCGAATCGATCAGCCAGCGCATCGCCAGCGCCTGGCGGCGCGAAGGGCGGACCTCAACCGGCACCTGGTAGGTGGCGCCACCAACACGGCGGGACTTCACCTCGACGGCGGGCGATACATTGCCCAGCGCCTTTTCCACCAGCGCGACTGGCTCGGCATGTTTCTGCCCCAGCTGGTCCAGTGCGCCATAAACGATCTGCTCGGCAATCGACTTCTTGCCGCTTTTCATCACCATGTTGATGAACCGGGCAATGACCTGGCTGCCGTGCTTCGGGTCCGGCAAGGTGGTGCGGGCTGGATGTGAACCTTTACGCGACATGACGAGAGTCCTTGAATTCCATTAGCCCTTCGGGCGCTTGGCGCCGTACTTGGAACGGCTCTGACGGCGCTTGGTCACGCCCGCACAATCGAGGCTGCCGCGCACGGTGTGATAGCGCACACCCGGAAGATCCTTGACGCGACCGCCGCGAATCAGAACCACCGAGTGCTCCTGGAGGTTGTGACCTTCGCCGCCGATGTAGCTGATCACCTCGTAGCCGTTGGTCAGACGTACCTTGGCCACTTTGCGCAAGGCCGAGTTCGGCTTTTTCGGTGTCGTCGTATATACACGAGTACATACGCCACGACGCTGCGGACAGTTCTGCAGAGCGGGTGATGCGCTCTTGTAGCTCTTCGCGCGCCGCGGTTTACGCACCAACTGATTGATCGTCGCCATGCCGTGATGGTCCTGAGAAACGTAAAGGCAAGCCGAGCAAACTCGGCCTGCCGAGAAGCGGAAATTTAACATGCGCCGTGCCGGGTCAGCAACCCCGCTACCGCGCCGTCCCTGTGCCCGAACACGAAGCGCATCCATGCGCCTCATTTCGTATGTCGTCCGGGCCTTGGCCCGGAGGCGGCTCAGTCGCCGCCGGTTTCGTCGCCCGCCGACACTTCCTCGAAGACGCTTGAAGCGCCACCCGAGAGGGTTTCGAGTTCAGATGCGGACAATCCGCCACGAGCCCGGCGTTGCGCATGGTACGCAAGGCCTGTTCCGGCGGGAATCAAGCGGCCAACAATAACATTCTCCTTCAGGCCACGCAAGGTATCGCGCGTTCCGCGCACTGCCGCCTCGGTCAGCACACGCGTGGTTTCCTGGAACGACGCGGCGGAGATGAACGATTCGGTCGCCAGCGATGCCTTGGTGATGCCGAGCAGCATCGGCTCGTATCGGGCCGGCCGCTCGCCGCGCGCTTCGACGCGGCGGTTTTCGGCCAGCGACCGCAACCGATCCACCTGCTCGCCCCGCAGGTAGCGGGTATCGCCCTGCTCGACGACTTCCACCTTGCGCAGCATCTGACGAATGATCGCCTCGATGTGCTTGTCGTTGATCTTGACGCCCTGCAGACGATAGACGTCCTGGATTTCCTTGACCAGATAGGCGGCAAGAGGCTCGACACCCAACAGGCGCAGGATGTCGTGCGGATTCGGCTCGCCGTCCACCACCGTTTCGCCCTTCTCGACGTGCTCGCCCTCGAACACGATGACGTGCCGCCACTTCGGGATCAGCTCCTCGTGATCGTTGCCATCGGCATCCTTGATCACCAGGCGTTGCTTGCCCTTGGTGTCCTTGCCGAAACTGATGATGCCCGAGCGCTCGGCAAGGATCGCCGGCTCCTTCGGCTTGCGAGCCTCGAACAGGTCGGCCACTCGCGGCAGACCACCGGTGATGTCGCGGGTCTTGGAGGTTTCCTGCGGAATGCGCGCGACCACGTCGCCGACGCCCACCTCGGCGCCGTCCTGCAGGCTGACAATCGCGCCCGCCGGCAGGAAGTACTGCGCCGGGATGTCGGTCCCCGGCAGCTTGAGCTCCTTGCCCTTCTTGTCTTCCAGACGCACGGTCGGCCGCAGGTCCTTGGCGCCGCCACCGCGACGCTTGGGGTCGGTGACCACGGCCGACTCGAGACCGGTCAATTCGTCCGTCTGCGACTGCACGGTGACGCCATCGAGAAAATCGATGAAACGCACCATGCCCGCCACCTCGGACACGATCGGATGGGTATGCGGGTCCCAGTTGGCCACGGTCTGGCCAGCCTTGACCTGGGCGCCGTCCTTGACCGTCAACGTGGCGCCATAAGGGACTTTGTAACGCTCGCGCTCGCGGCCATGACCATCGAGCACGCTGACTTCGCCGGAGCGCGACACTGCGACCAGATGACCCTGGGCGTGCTGCACGGTCTTGAGGTTGTTGAACTTGACCGCGCCGGTGGTCTTGACCGTGACATTGTCCACAGCCGCGGCACGCGAGGCCGCACCGCCGATATGGAAGGTACGCATGGTCAGCTGGGTACCGGGCTCGCCGATCGATTGCGCGGCGATGACACCGATCGCTTCGCCGATGTTGACGAGATGACCGCGTGCCAAATCGCGGCCGTAGCACATCGAGCAGACGCCGTGCGGCGCTTCGCAGGCGATCGGCGAACGCACCTTGACCGACTGCACGCTGGCCTGGTCAAGACGATCGACCAGGAACTCGTCGAGCAGGGTGTTGCGGGTGACGATCGGCTTGTCGTCGTTGCCGGGAGCGTAGACATCCTCGGCCACGACGCGACCCAGCACGCGGTCGCGAAGCGGTTCGACGACATCGCCACCCTCGACAATGGCGGTCATGATCAGGCCGTCCTCGGTACCGCAGTCGGGCTGTGTCACCACCACGTCCTGCGCCACATCGACCAGGCGGCGGGTGAGATAGCCGGAATTGGCCGTCTTCAGCGCCGTATCGGCCAGGCCCTTGCGTGCGCCGTGGGTGGAGATGAAGTACTGCAGCACGTCCAGGCCCTCGCGGAAATTGGCCTTGATCGGAGTTTCGATGATCGATCCGTCCGGCTTGGCCATCAGTCCGCGCATGCCGGCCAGCTGGCGGATCTGTGCCGTCGAGCCGCGCGCGCCGGAATCGGCCATGATGTAGATCGAGTTCATCGACTTCTGCTCGACGGTCTTGCCGTCGCGGGTGGTCGCTTTCTCGTTGCCGATGCCCTCGATCATCGCCTTGGCAACCAGCTCGTTCGTGCGCGACCAGATGTCAACCACTTTGTTGTAGCGCTCGCCCGCGGTGACCAGGCCGGACTGGAACTGCTCCTGGATCTCGAGCACCTCCTTCTCTGCCTCCTCGAGGATTGCCTTCTTCTCGCCCGGGATCTTCATGTCGTCGATGCCGATCGAGATACCGGCGCGGGTTGCGAAACGGAAGCCGGTGTACATCAGCTTGTCGGCGAACACCACGGTGTCCTTGAGACCGAGCCGACGGTAGCTCGCGTTGATCAGACGCGAGATCGCCTTCTTGGTCAGCTCGATGTTGACCAGTGCGAATGGCAGGCCTTCCGGCAGGATCTCGGCCAGCAGCGCGCGGCCGACAGTGGTGTCGGTCAGGGTCGTCTGGTGCGTGCGCTTGCCCTCGGCGCCGATCTCGGTTTCGCGGATGCGCACCTTGACCTTGGCGTGCAGCTGAACGGCGCGGTTGTCGTAGGCACGACGCACCTCGGAAATATTGGCGAACGCCATGCCTTCACCGGTGGCGCCGACGAGCTCGCGGGTCATGTAGTACAGCCCGAGCACGACGTCCTGGGTCGGCACGATGATCGGCTCGCCGTTGGCCGGCGACAGGATGTTGTTGGAACTCATCATCAGTGCGCGAGCTTCCAGCTGCGCCTCGATGCTGAGCGGCACATGCACGGCCATCTGGTCACCGTCGAAGTCGGCATTGAAGGCGGTGCAAACCAGCGGATGCAGCTGGATCGCCTTGCCCTCGATCAGCACCGGCTCGAAGGCCTGGATGCCGAGGCGATGCAGGGTCGGTGCGCGGTTGAGCAGCACCGGATGTTCACGGATCACATCCTCGAGGATGTCCCACACTACCGGCTCTTCACGTTCGACCAGCTTCTTCGCGGCTTTGATCGTCGTGGCCAAACCGCGGCTCTGCAGCTTGGCGAAGATGAACGGCTTGAACAGCTCCAGCGCCATCTTCTTCGGCAGTCCGCACTGATGCAGGCGCAGGGTCGGGCCGACCACGATCACCGAACGGCCGGAGTAGTCGACGCGCTTGCCGAGCAGGTTCTGGCGGAAGCGGCCCTGCTTGCCCTTGATCATGTCCGCCAGCGACTTCAGCGGGCGCTTGTTGGTACCGGTGATGGCGCGGCCGCGGCGGCCGTTGTCGAGCAGCGCATCCACCGACTCCTGCAGCATGCGCTTCTCGTTGCGCACGATGATGTCGGGCGCGTTGAGCTCGAGCAGACGCTTGAGGCGGTTGTTGCGGTTGATGACGCGACGATACAGATCATTGAGATCCGAGGTCGCGAAGCGACCACCGTCCAGCGGCACCAGCGGACGCAGGTCCGGCGGCAGCACCGGCAGCACGGTCAGGACCATCCACTCCGGACGATTGCCGGAATCGATGAAGGCCTCGATCAGCTTGATGCGCTTGGTCAGGCGCTTGAGCTTGGTCTCGGAGTTGGTGGAGCCGAGGTCCTCGCGCAGACGTACCAGGTCGGCGTTGAGGTCCAGCGTCTTCAGAAGCTGGTATACCGCCTCGGCGCCCATGCGCGCGTCGAACTCGTCGCCGTGCTCCTCGACCGCCGCCAGATACTGGTCCTCGGTCAGCATCTGGCCGCGGTCCAGCGTGGTCAGGCCCGGATCGACCACGACGTAAGCTTCGAAGTAGAGGATGCGCTCGATGTCGCGCAGGGTCATGTCGAGCATGAGACCGATGCGCGACGGCAGCGACTTCAGGAACCAGATGTGCGCGGTCGGGCTGGCCAGCTCGATGTGACCCATGCGTTCGCGGCGCACCTTGGCCAGCGTGACCTCGGTGCCGCACTTCTCGCACACCACGCCGCGGTGCTTCATGCGCTTGTACTTGCCGCACAGGCACTCGTAATCCTTGATCGGACCGAAGATCGCGGCGCAGAACAGGCCGTCGCGCTCGGGCTTGAAGGTGCGGTAGTTGATGGTCTCGGGCTTCTTCACCTCACCCCATGACCAGGAACGGATCAGATCCGGCGAGGACAGGCCGATCTTGATGGCGTCGAAATCCAGCGGCTGGCGCTGCTGGTTGAACAGATTGAGCAGGTCTTTCATGGTTCAGTCTCCGGTTCCGGCGCCGATCACTTGTGTTCGTCCAGCTCGATGTTGATCGCCAACGAGCGGATTTCCTTGACCAGCACGTTGAACGACTCCGGCATGCCGGCTGCCATCTCGAGATTGCCGTCGACGATGTTCTTGTACATCTGGTTGCGGCCCTGCACGTCGTCCGACTTGACCGTGAGCATTTCCTGCAGGGTGTATGCCGCACCGTAGGCTTCGAGAGCCCACACCTCCATCTCGCCGAAGCGCTGACCGCCGAACTGCGCCTTGCCGCCCAGCGGCTGCTGGGTGACCAGCGAGTAAGGACCGGTGGAGCGCGCGTGCATCTTGTCGTCAACCAGATGGTTGAGCTTGAGCATGTGCATGTAACCCACCGTCACCGGACGGTCGAACACCTCGCCGGTACGGCCGTCATACAGACGCGTCTGCCCCGATTCCGGCAGATCGGCCAGCTTCAGCATGGCCTTGATCTCGCTTTCCTCGGCACCGTCGAATACCGGCGTGGCCATCGGCACGCCGCTGCGCAGGTTCTCCGCCAGGGCGAGGATCTCGGCATCGCTGAACTGCTTGAGGTTGACGCGGGCGGTGACCTTGTCGTGGTTGTAGATCTGGTCAAGGAACTCGCGCACCTTGGCGGTCTTCTCGTGGGCATCGACCATGCGCGCGATCTTCTGGCCCAGACCCTTGGCAGCCCAGCCGAGATGGATCTCGAGGATCTGGCCGATGTTCATGCGCGATGGCACGCCCAGCGGATTGAGCACGATGTCCATCGGCGTGCCATCGGCCATCATCGGCATGTCCTCGACCGGCACGATCATCGACACGACGCCCTTGTTGCCGTGGCGTCCGGCCATCTTGTCGCCGGGCTGGATGCGGCGCTCTGACGGCCAGGAACACCTTGACCATCTTCAGCACGCCGGGCGCGAGATCGTCACCCTGGGTGATCTTGCCCTGCTTCTCCTTGAAGCGCTTGTCGAATGCGTCGCGATGGCCCTTGATCTGCTCGGCGGCGCGCTCGAGGAACTCGGCGACCTCCTCGTCCTTGACGCTGATCTTGAACCACTCGTCCTTCTTCAGGCCGTTGAGGTAGGCGTCGGTGATCGCGGCGCCGCGCTTGAGGCCCTGCGGACCGCTGTTGGCGGTCTTGCCCACCAGTTGCGTGCGCATGCGGCTGTAGATCGCGCCCTCGAGAATGCGGAACTGGTCATCGAAATCCTTGCGGATGCGCTTGATCTCCATCTCTTCGATCTGGCGCGCGCGCTTGTCCTTTTCGATGCCGTCGCGGGTGAACACGTGCACGTCGATCACGGTACCGTCCATGCCCGGCGGCACGCGCAGCGAGCTGTCCTTCACGTCGGACGCCTTCTCGCCGAAGATCGCGCGCAGCAGTTTCTCCTCGGGGGTCAGCTGCGACTCGCCCTTGGGCGTGACCTTCCCGACCAGGATGTCGCCAGCCTTGACCTCGGCGCCGATGTAGACGATGCCCGACTCGTCGAGCCGCGCCAGCGCCTGCTCGCCGACGTTCGGGATGTCGGCGCTGATCTCCTCAGGGCCCAGCTTGGTGTCGCGCGCGACGCAGGTCAGCTCCTCGATGTGGATCGAGGTGTAACGGTCCTCCTGCACGACGCGCTCGGAGATCAGGATCGAATCCTCGAAGTTGTAGCCGTTCCACGGCATGAACGCGACCAGCATGTTCTGCCCGAGCGCCAGCTCGCCGAGATCGGTCGAAGAGCCGTCGGCCAGCACATCGCCGCGCGCCACCACGTCACCCACGTTCACCAGCGGGCGCTGGTTGAGGTTGGTGTTCTGGTTGGAGCGCGTGTACTTGGTCAGCGTGTAGATGTCGACGCCGGCGTCGCTCTCGCCGACCTCGCTCTCGTGCGCGCGCACCACGATGCGCGCCGCGTCGACCTGGTCGATCACGCCGCCGCGCCGCGCCGCCACCGTGACGCCGGAATCGCGCGCCACCGCTCGTTCGATGCCGGTGCCGACCAGCGGCTTCTGCGCTGCGAAGCGTCGGCACGGCCTGGCGCTGCATGTTGGCGCCCATCAGTGCACGGTTGGCGTCATCGTGTTCGAGAAACGGCACCAGCGCGGCCGCGACCGACACGGTCTGCATCGGCGAGACGTCCATGTACTGGATGTCCGCCGCAGGCCGCAGCTCGGACTCGCCGCGGAAACGGCAGGACACGAATTCCTCGGTCAGCATGCCGTGCTTGTCCAGCGGCGCGTTGGCCTGGGCGATCACGAACTCACCCTCCTCGATCGCCGACAGGTAATCGACGTCGTTGGTGACCTTGCCGCTGTTGACCTTGCGGTACGGCGTCTCCAGGAAGCCGTAGGAGTTGGTCCGCGCGTACACCGCCAGCGAGTTGATCAGGCCGATGTTCGGGCCTTCCGGCGTCTCGATCGTGCAGACGCGACCGTAATGCGTCGGGTGCACGTCGCGCACCTCGAACCCGGCGCGCTCGCGGGTCAGGCCGCCCGGGCCCAGCGCCGAAACGCGGCGCTTGTGGGTGACTTCGGACAACGGGTTGTTCTGGTCCATGAACTGGCTGAGCTGCGAGGAGCCGAAGAACTCCTTGATTGCGGCGGCCACCGGCTTGGCATTGATCAGGTCCTGCGGGATCGAGATCGTCGGCTTCGGCCAGCGACAGGCGCTCCTTGACCGCGCGCTCGACGCGCACCAGACCGACGCGGAAGACGTTCTCGGCCATCTCGCCGACCGAACGCACGCGGCGGTTGCCGAGATGATCGATGTCATCGACCTGGCCCTGGCCGTTGCGGATCGCGATCAGCGTGCGCACGACGTCGAGGATGTCCGAGGTCTTGCCAAGCTGGGCGACCAGACGCTTCGAGTTCTCGTCGCCTGCGCTCGCCGAAGTAGCGGTAGTCATACAGCACCTCGGCGCCGGTGACTTCCTTGCGACCGACGCGGCGGTTGAACTTCATGCGTCCGACCGCGGACAGCGCATAGCGCTCGAAGGTGAAGAACAGGTTGTAGAACAGGTTCTGCGCGGCGTCCTTGGTCGGCGGCTCGCCGGGACGCATCATGCGATAGATCTCGACCAGCGCCTCGAGCTGGGTGCGGGTCGAGTCGATGCGCAGCGTACTGGAGATGAACGGGCCGCGGTCGAGATCGTTCACATACAGCGTCTCGATGCGCTCGACGCCTGCCTTGCGGAACTTGACCAGGTGGTCGTCGTTGAGCTCGTCATTGGCCGTGGCCAGCAGTTCGCCGGTCTTGGTGTCGACCACGTCACGCGCGAGGATGCGGCCGAGCAGATACTCGTCGGGCACGTCGAGGGTCTTGATGCCGGCCTTGGCCAGCTGGCGCACATGGCGCTGCGGTGACGCGCTTGCCAGCTTCGACCACCACTTCGCCGTCGGCGACGAGGTCGAAGTTCAGCGTTTCGCCGCGCAGACGCTCGGCGACCAGCTCGAGGCGCGCTCCGTCCTTCTTGCCCAGCGTGAACACGTTGTGCTCGAAGAAGATGCTCAGCATCTCCTGGTTGTTGTAGCCGAGCGCGCGCAACAGCACCGTGACCGGCAGCTTGCGCCGACGGTCGATGCGGGTGAACAGGCAGTCCTTGGGATCGAACTCGAAGTCGAGCCAGGAGCCGCGGTAGGGGATGATGCGTGCGGAATACAGCAGCTTGCCCGAGCTGTGCGTCTTGCCGCGATCATGGTCGAAGAACACGCCCGGCGAACGGTGCAGCTGCGACACGATCACGCGCTCGGTACCGTTGATGATGAAGGTGCCGGTCTCGGTCATCAGCGGCAGTTCGCCCATGTAGACCTCCTGCTCCTTGACCAGCTTGACCGCCTTTTTCGAGGCCGGGCTGTCCTTGTCGTAGATCACCAGGCGCACGGTCACGCGCAGCGGCGCGCCGTAGGTCATGCCGCGGTTGCGACACTCGCGCTCGTCGAACGGCGGCTCGCCGAGGCGGTAGTCGACATACTCGAGGGCGGCATTGCCCGAATAGCTGCTGATCGGAAACACCGACTTCAGCGCTGCGTGCAGGCCCTTGTCGCCGCGCTGGCGCGGCGCGGTCTCGGCCTGCAGGAAGCCGCGATAGGATTCCGTCTGGATCGTCAGCAGGTTGGGCACGTCCAGCACCGGCGGACGCTTGCCGAAATCCTTGCGGATGCGCTTCTTTTCGGTAAACGAGTAGGTCATGGGAAATACCGCCTAGGTCGGTGTGACGCCGGCACAGCACCGGCAGGGGTGTAAGCGAGGATCAGAGGACAGACGTCAGATCAGGCAGGTGCACGAGCGCCGGCTCACATCTCACGTCCCACCTCTCACGGTTCCTGCAGCAGGGAAAGGCCGGGGGCTTGCGCCCCCAGCCTCGCGATCGCCGATTCAAGACGGCAACGCAATGCGTCGCTTACTTGAGTTCGACGGCAGCGCCGGCCGCCTCGAGTTCCTTCTTGAACTTCTCGGCATCGGCCTTGGACACGGCGTCCTTGACCTCTTTCGGCGCGCCTTCGACCAGATCCTTGGCCTCCTTCAGGCCCAGACCGGTGATCGCACGCACCACCTTGATGACCTCGACCTTCTTCTCGCCCGCGGCCTTGAGCACCACGGTGAACTCGGTCTTCTCTTCGGCCGGGGCAGCGGCGCCGGCAGCCGGTGCGGCAGCCATGGCTACCGGGGCCGCGGCGGACACGCCGAACTTCTCTTCCATCGCCTTGACCAGCTCCATCACCTCGACGAGGGACTTGCTGGAGATCGCGTCGATGATCTGCTCGTTGCTGAGGGACATGATCGGTAACTCCTGGATGACTGTTTGATGTGGACTCGTGACGCTGACGAATCGGGCCGTTCAGGCCGCCTGTTTCTGCTGGCCGACCGCCTGGGTCGCGCGCGCCAGTTGGGCGGCGGGCTCCGACAGGACGCGGACCAGCATGGTGGCGGGCTGGATCAGCACGCTGAGCAGCATCGAAAGCGCCTGCTCGCGGGTCGGCAGCGAGGCCAGCACGTCCACATGGGACGCGGGGTAGGCCTTGCCACCAATCACCACGAGTCGGGCTTTCAGCTTCTCGTTGGCCTTGGCGAAATCCTTCACCAGTCGACCGGCCGCACCGGGATCTTCCGTCGAGAAGGCGTACACCAGCGGACCGGTGAACTGGTCCTGGGCGCACTCGTAGGACGTGCCTTCCACGGCGCGACGGATCAGGGTGTTCTTCGCAACTCTCACGAAGACCCCGGACGCGCGCGCCCTTTTGCGCAGCTCGGTGAGCTGCGCGACGGTCATGCCGGCGTACTCGGCGGCGACCAGCGAATGCGCCGTTGTGGCCACGTTCGCCAGTTCGGCAACGAGCTCTTTCTTTTGCGCAAGATTGAGCGCCATTGCATTCTCCGAACCAGGTCCGGATGCATCCTGCACCGGGTACCCGTAGCGAGAGCGCCTCCGAGTCCTTCGGGACCGCCGGCGTCCATGCTCATGCCGAGCCGGACGCCTGTCGTGGTGGCCGTTCCAGGGAAACCTGTTCGGGCAACACCATCTGCGCAGGCCGGGACCACGGTCCCGATTAAGACGTTCGCGGCGCGCCGGAGGGCTCCATCGCAGTGGATGCTTCCCTGCGGCCCGGTCGCGACGTTTCGCGTCGCCTGCGGTCTTTGACGGCCAGCGTCCGCACCGGTCAGGCCGGAGTGGACGATCGCCCCCAAATCCTGTCCCTGATCAAGCCCCGGGACGGTGGCCGCCACGGCCCCTGCGGGCCGCGGCCTTGCGTCATTTCACTGGCCTCATTTCAGAATCAGCGTGGACGGATCGACGGCAACGCCGAGGCCCATCGTGCTCGACAGCGACACCTTCTGCAGGTAGACGCCCTTGGAGGTGGACGGCTTGGCCTTCATCAGGTCGGCGAGCAGCGCGTTGAGGTTGTCCTTCAGCGCATCCGGCTCGAAATTCACCTTGCCGATCGAGCAATGCACGATGCCGGCCTTGTCGTTGCGGAACTTGACCTGTCCGGCCTTGGCGTTCTTCACCGCCGAGACCACGTCGGCGGTGACCGAGCCGTCCTTGGGGTTCGGCATCAGGCCGCGCGGGCCGAGCAGCTGGCCGAGCTTGCCGACCACGCGCATCGCATCCGGGGTCGCGATCACGCGACCGAAGTTGATCTCGCCGGCCTGCATCTTCTCGGCCAGGTCCTCCATGCCGACGGCATCGGCGCCCGCCGCCTTGGCGGCTTCAGCCTTCTCGCCGGCCGGGCAGAACACCGCCACGCGCACCGTCTTGCCGGTGCCGTGCGGCAGCATGGTCGAGCCACGCACGCCCTGGTCCGACTTCTTGGCGTCGATGCCGAGGCGGATGGCGACATCCACCGACTCGACGAACTTGGTCTTTGCATTTTCCTTGATGATCTTCAGGGCCGTCATCGACCGGATACTGCCGTCCGGCCTCGACCGCCGTCATCGCCTTGAATCGCTTGCTGATCTTCGCCATGGCTCAGTCCTCCGTCCGCACGCCCATGCTGCGCGCGCTGCCCGCAATCGTGCGGACCGCCGCGTCCATGCCCGCCGCCGTGAGATCGGGCATCTTGGCCTTGGCGATCTCCTCCAGCTGGGCACGGTTCAGCACCTTGCCGACCTTCTCCGTATTGGGGCGCTTGGAGCCCGATTCGATCCCGGCTGCCTTCTTGATCATCACCGTCGCCGGCGGCGTCTTGGTGATGAAGGTGAAGCTGCGGTCGGAGTAGGCCGTGATGATCACCGGGATCGGAATGCCCGGCTCCATCTTCTGCGTGGCCGCGTTGAAGGCCTTGCAGAACTCCATGATGTTGAGTCCGCGCTGACCCAGCGCGGGACCTACCGGCGGCGAGGGGTTGGCCTGGCCGGCCTTTACCTGCAGCTTGATGTAGCCGACGACTTTCTTTGCCATTGCGATTCTCCTCGGGTACTAGCGCCTGTTGTCAGGCTCCCCGCTCCTGTTTGCCGCGGGACTCGTGACCCGGAACCCGGGCCCCGGATCCCGGCCTTCAGGCCTTCTCCACCTGGGCGAACTCGAGTTCGACCGGAGTGGAGCGGCCGAAGATCAGTACCGCGACGCGCACGCGGCTCTTGTCGTAATCCACGCTCTCGACGACGCCGTTGAAATCGTTGAACGGGCCCTCGGTGACGCGCACCATTTCGCCAGGCTCGAACAGGACCTTCGGCCGCGGCTTCTCGACGCCATCCTGCACACGCTGCAGGATCGCGTCGGCCTCGCTGTCCTTGATCGGCAACGGCCGATCGGCGGTGCCGCCGATGAACCCCATCACCTTCGACGTTTCCTTGACCAGATGCCAGCACTCGTCATCGATGCGCAGCGCCTTGCCGTCCTCGCTGGTCTCGATCTGCACCAGCACATAGCCGGGAAAGAACTTGCGCTCGCTGCGACGCTTCTGGCCACCGCGCATTTCCAGCACTTCCTCGGTCGGCACCAGCACCTCGCCAAAGCGGGCTTCCATGCCGGCGCGCCGGATGCGCTCCTCGAGCGAGCGCTTGACCTGGTTCTCGAAACCCGAGTAGGCGTGCACTACATACCAACGCTTGGCCATGGCGTGTCCTCAGTTCCCGATCTTCAACAGGTGGTCGAGGATGGCCCACTTCAGGACCACGTCAATCAGACCCAGCACGATCGAAATGATGACCACCACAATCGCGATCACAACCGTGGTGCGCACGGTTTCGTCGCGAGTCGGCCAGACGACCTTGCGCAGCTCCAGCTGGGATTCGGCCAGGAAGGCCCGCGCAGCGCGCCCCGGCACCGTGAACGCAGCGATACCGATCGCGATCACCGTGGTGGCGACCACGCCCAGCGTGCGCACCGTGTGCGGCAAGCTGCCAAGTTCGTAGTAGCCGACCAGGCCCGCAAGCAGCACCAGCGTCGCCAGGACCAGCTTGCCGATGTCCGCGGCACCGAGACTGCCGTGTTGTTCCGCCTTGACGTTCATCGTTTCCTTTGCGCTGCGGTGCGCCAGGCGCATCGCCATTTCAAATCGCCCAGTGGCACGCCAGGAGGGACTCGAACCCCCAACCTGCGGTTTTGGAGACCGCTGCTCTGCCAATTGAGCTACTGGCGTGTGGCTGGTTCTGAAAGCACCAAGGCGAGCCGTCGCCGGCTCGCCGCTGAAGAGTGCGCCGCGCGCGATGCACCCGGGCGCATCGCGCAAGCCGCGATCGCGCGTTACTCGAAGATCTTGGCGACGACGCCGGCGCCGACGGTGCGGCCGCCCTCGCGGATCGCGAAGCGCAGCCCTTCCTCCATCGCAATCGGCGCAATCAGCGACACCACCATCTTCACGTTGTCTCCCGGCATCACCATCTCCACGCCCTCCGGCAGCTCACAGGCGCCGGTGACATCGGTGGTCCGGAAGTAAAACTGCGGCCGGTAGCCCTTGAAGAACGGCGTGTGGCGCCCGCCCTCCTCCTTGCTCAGCACGTACACCTCCGCCTCGAACTTCGTGTGCGGCGTGATCGAACCCGGCTTGCACAGCACCTGACCGCGCTCCACGTCCTCGCGCTTGGTGCCGCGCAGCAGCAGGCCCACGTTGTCGCCCGCCTGACCCTGGTCGAGCAGCTTGCGGAACATCTCCACACCCGTCACCGTCGTCTTCACCGTCGGCTTCAGCCCCACAATCTCCACTTCCTCGCCCACCTTGACCACGCCGCGCTCCACGCGCCCCGTGACCACCGTGCCGCGTCCGGAAATCGAGAACACGTCCTCCACCGGCATCAGAAACGGCTTGTCCAGCGCCCGCACCGGCTCCGGTATGAAACTGTCCAGCGCGTCCACCAGCTTGATGATCGACGGCACCCCGATCTCGCTCTGGTCGCCTTCCAGCGCCTTCAGCGCCGATCCCTTGATGATCGGCGTGTCGTCGCCCGGAAACTTGTACTTGCCCAGCAGCTCGCGGACTTCCATCTCCACCAGCTCCAGCAACTCGGCGTCATCCACCATGTCCGCCTTGTTCATGTACACCACGATGTACGGCACGCCCACCTGGCGCGCCAGCAGAATGTGCTCCCGCGTCTGCGGCATCGGACCATCCGCCGCGCTCACCACCAGGATCGCGCCGTCCATCTGCGCCGCACCCGTGATCATGTTCTTCACATAATCCGCGTGCCCGGGACAGTCCACGTGCGCGTAGTGCCGCTTCGGCGACTCGTACTCCACGTGCGCCGTCGAGATCGTGATCCCGCGCGCCTTCTCTTCCGGCGCCGCGTCAATCTGGTCGTACGCCTTGAACTCCCCGCCAAACCGCTCCGCGCCCACCTTCGTCAGCGCCGCCGTCAGCGTCGTCTTCCCGTGATCCACGTGACCAATCGTCCCCACGTTCACGTGCGGCTTCTTTCGCTCAAACTTTTCCTTGGACATGACTGACAGACTCCGCGGGAGTGTGTTGCGGTTGGAATGGGACTCGAACGACCTGCATCAAAAGGGTGGTGCTCACGACTGGAATCGAACCAGTGACCTCTTCCTTACCAAGGAAGTGCTCTACCGACTGAGCTACGTGAGCAGGCTATCCGCACGGCAGGAGATCAATGGAGCGGGAGACGGGAATCGAACCCGCACCATCAGCTTGGAAGGCTGAGGTTCTACCATTGAACTACTCCCGCCCGTGCGGAGTGCTGCTGGTGGAGGGAGGTGGATTCGAACCACCGAAGGCGTAAGCCAGCAGATTTACAGTCTGCCCCCGTTGGCCGCTTGGGTATCCCTCCAACAAAGAACGGGCATTGTCGCGAGCGGCTCCGGTACTGTCAACAGATTCTGGCACGCGTCCTGCTTCGGGCGATGGTTTCATGGCACCCCGGACACGCCTGCCATGACCGATTGTCACCGAGGTCCCAACTGACACGGCGAGTCAGCCGACCTGACACCCGCCCGGCCCGCAATGGGCGTCGGCGTGGCACCCGGGGCAGTCTGGGAGTGGACGCCTTGAAATGTGACAATTCGCTCAATCCGCACCAGATCAAGCGTTCGGGGGTGTGATGCAGGTCACATTCGAGGTGATCAGGGTACTTGGCATCCTGCTTGCATCATCCTGCCCACGACCGCAGCCACCCGGCTGCGGCAACCGAAACCCAGCCCTGTCCCAAGACCCGGAGATCGCACCATGAAGTTCACCAAGATCCTGCGCACCACGGCCCTTGCTGCCAGTCTGGCGGCGGTACTGGGCCTGGCCGCCGCGCCCTCGGCGATGGCCGACACGGCCACCGGCAATACCCAGTTCACCGTCAAGCTGTCGCCGGTGACGCTGCTCTACTACTACTCGCAGATCAACCTGACCCTCGACTCCACGGCCATGCTGGCGGTCGCCGGCGGCAGCCCGGCCGCACTCGCGGCCACGGCCCTGACCGCAACCAGCGGCAATGTGGCCGGTGGCGCCGTCAACTTGAGCGCCGGCATTACCCCCAGCGCCACGGCCGGCATCAGCGCCGTCGGTCTCGACATCACCAATGCCTGGGCCGTACGCTCGGTGACCACTCCCGACCAGTGGCAAAACCACGGTGACCGTGGCCTTCAGTGGCGGCTCGACTGCGACATTGAAGGGTGCGGTGGATACAGGCTCGACCATCGGGCTCAGCAGCCCGGGAACCAGCGTTGCGCCATTCACGGGTACGGGCCTCGCCGGCGTGCAGCTTGGCGACATCAAGATGAACATGGATCTTTCCAACGCCAAGTCTGCCGACACCTATGGCACGGTGCGACCATCGTCATCACCGCCACCAGCACCTGATCCACGCACGCCGACGGCATGAAGCGCTGGAGCGCCCTGATTGCGACGGCGGCACTGGTTACGGTGCCGCCGTCGCTGTTTGCGCAGGCCACCCTGACCGGCGGCCGCATCGGCGTGCTCGGGCGCCGCGAGCGGCGGGCGGTGGGCAGCCTTCGCGGTAGCGCGCCCACTGGCCGCGCCACGCTCTGCGGCAGCGCCCGGGCAGCACAACGCCCGGGGCCGGGCTGGGGGCAATGGAGGCAACGGGAGGAACGGCAACGGCGGCGGTTGCCAGATCTACGGATTCCTCAACGGCGGCCTGAGCGGCGGCGGCACGCTCAACTCGATCGGCGCTTTCGACGTCACCGGTGGACAGCCTCCGAGCTTCTCGGCCGGCACCAGCGCACCCAGCGCCTTCGCCAGCGGCGGCCAGCTGAGCGCCGACGCCGGCGCGATCAATCCCGGCGCCGTGGCCGGCGCCGTGCCGCGCAACGGTGGCACCCTGTTCCAGTACGCCACGACCACGGGCTGCGGCACAGGCGCGCCGTTCACCACCACCCTGACCAGCAATCCCGCCGGCGCCGGCGGAGCGGTCATCGCCACCGCCAACACGCTGCGGATGCAGGCGACCTACACCACGCAGTACGTGGCGGACCCGAACAATCCCTACTACTGCTACTACACCAACAATCCCAACAAAGTCTTCACCTGCGACCTCTGGTCGGCGCAGGTAACGTTCAACTTCCTCACCAGCTCGTTCCCCGCAATAGGCGCTGCCAGCTATTCGTTGAACATCGTGCAGGCTACGATCACGTCACCATGAAACTCCTGCCGCGTGTCCCCGCCCTGCTGCTGATCCTCGCCGGCCTGGTCATCGCGCCGCTGGCGCGCGCGCAGGTGGCTCTGACGCCACAGATCTACACCATCGATCTCGACAAGCCCAACCAGACCTGGTCGTTCCGGCTGATCAACTTCACCAAGGACCCCAAGCCGGTCACGGTGTCGGTGATCAACTGGACCATGGACGCAAAGGGCGATGTGTTGCCGGCGCCACTGGAGGAGCAGTCGCTGGCGCCATGGATCCAGATCAACCCGACCTCCTTCGTGCTCCCCGCCAACGGCTCGCAGGTGGTGCGCTTCGCCATCCGCCCGGCGGTTCCGCTCGGCCCCGGCGAGCACCGGGCGATGATCTTCTTCAGCGAGCAGCCGCAAGGCGTGCAGCCCAAGGGCACCTTCCGGGCGCTGTTCCGCCTGGGCGCCGCGGTCTACGCGCGGGTTCCGCCCTACACGATGCTGGGCGAGATCCTCTCGGCCAGGCCGGATGCCCACGGCGTCAGTTTCGAGGTGCGCAACACCGGCGATGCCACGACGCGCATGGCGGGCCAGTACGTGGTCTGGAAAAAGGGCAGTGTCCTCGCGACCGGCCCCTGGCCGGCGCATCTCGGGCAGCCTGATTTCAAGCCACCCGCAGGCCTGGCAGCGAGCGGCGCACTGCCGCTGGATGCGGACCTGCCAGGCCTGAAACGCAGCGTTCGCCTTGAATTCGACGACAAGGCCGGCTTGGCGCCGGGCGCGTACGTGATCTATCTGCGGGGCAGCTTCGGCACCCGGGTGATCGATCGCGAACTGGCGTTCGCCGTTCCGGCCAAGCCGCACTGAGTCGCCCTGATGAAGGGGCGAGCCCGCCATGGAGGTATGCGCGGGTTGCTGTTCGCGGTCGCGGCAGTGCTGCATGCGAGCGTGGCGATGGCCGACCCAGCGACAGCACCCGCGACCGCGGCGGTCAGCAGCCCTGCACCGCCGTCCTACATCGCCGACGCCGCGCACAAGACCGCGATCGCCGGCTTCATCCTCAACGGCCGCGACACCGGCGAGAGCATCACCCTGCTGCCACTGCCCGGCGGCGGCTATGCGGTCGATCTCGATCAGTTTGCCCGCCGCATCGCCACGATCGTCGAGAGCCGCGGGCCGCTGCTGGTGCTGCCGACACCGCTGGGCAACGCCGAGTTGCAGCGTGCCGACCTCATCACCCATGGCAAGCAGCGCTTCTTCCCGCTGAAGCCGCTCGCGGGAAAACTGGGCGCCCGGCTGACGTTCGATGAGCAGGAATTCGCGCTGAAGGCCGACCTGCCCTGGAACCCCGGCAGCGAACAGGCAGGCGCGGCGCTGACCGCGCGGCAGGTCAAGCCCGACATCCGCGCTCCCGAGTTGTCGCTCTCCAGCTGGCACAGCGAGGCCTACTACACCCGCAGCGGTGCCAGCAGCTCACTGAACACCTTCACCGACCTCGGAGGCGCGCTGGGGCCGGGCTTCTGGCGCCTGCGCTACTACACCAACCCCGGTGGCCAGAACCGCTTGACCAACTACGGCTGGATCCTCGACCAGGGCAACAGCCGCTGGCTGCTCGGCCACGACCAGCTGGCACTGGATCCGCTGCTGCCCTACGCCGAGCTGACCGGCGTGCAATACGCCTGGACCAACCGCCCGGGCCTGGTTTACGGTGATTCGCTGGCCGCCAACCAGTTCGTCGCCAGCCAGTTGCAGGGCGGGCGCGCGATCAGCGGCAGCGACGGTCCGCCGGGTGGCATCGCCGAGCTGCGCATCAACGGCCAGGTAGTCGCACGCACGGCCATCCGCCTGGACGGCAGCTGGCAATTCCGCGACGTGCTGCTGCGCGGCGACGAGCGCGTCGAGGTCGCGCTGTACCGGCGCTTCGGCGATGGCACCCCGGTCAGGATCGAATCCGTCAGCGTCGCCAACAGCGCCCAGGCGCTGCCCGCGGGCACGGTGATCTCCTATGGCGGCGTGGGTGTGGATGGCAATCCGCTCGACCCGACTGTCGGCACCCATGGCGCCGGCGGCTTCTACCAGTGGCGCTACGGTGTCAGCCAGCGCCTGACCGTCGGCGCCGCCGCGCAGCGCGCCAACGGCGGCGACTACGGCATGGTCAACGCGGTCAGCGCGCTGGGCGCGCTGGGCACCTGGGGCGTTTCGCTGGGCCGCAACGGCGGCGCCGGAGCGTGGAGTCTGAGCGGCAACGGGCAGGCGGGGAATTACTACTGGAATGCCTTCGCCGTCCATCGCGACGCCAGCTATTTCAGCGGCGTGACCGCCCCTTCGGACGACCGTTATGCGGTAGCCGGTTGGCATGCGACGCAGAACCTCGACCTGACCCTGACCGGCCGCGACGTCAACGATCCGGTACTCGGCAACCACTACCGCTTCGTCAAGCCGGGTTTCGGCTGGCGACCATTCGACAGCCTCAGCCTCAGCGCCCAGCCGGACTATTTCGGCAGCTATGCCTACAACCTGTCATGGCTGCCGGACGCTCGCGACCAGATTTCGCTCAGCCGCTACTCCGGCGTCAGTCAGGCGCAATGGCAGCGCTCGCTGGGCGATGGCTACAGCACGACCCTTGCAGCCACCCGCGACGGCATGCTGGGCACGCGCTACTCGGCGCTGCTGAGCGGCCTGTGGACAGGGCCACGACCGATCCTCTGGAGCGCCGGCCTGCTGCGCGGCCGCGGACATTTCGGCTATCTGCTCGATGCGGCGGTGGAGGCGGTGCCGGGCCTCTCGGCGCACCTGCAGCTGCTCGACGATCCGCTCTCGCGCGGCATTCCCGGCTCCGGCGGCGCGCTGCTCCAGTTCGTGCTGGTGGCCGACTTCGCGGTCACGCCCTCGGGCCTCACGCGCGGCGCCTTCAGTGCCTATGCGGCCCGGGTCGGAGCGATCTCCGGCAAGGTCAGCGGTGAACTGCCGGCCAATGTCCGCTGGGCGGACCTCAAGGGCGTGCCGCTGCTGGTCAACGGGCGACCGCGCGGCAAGCTCGACAGCGATGGGCACTATCTGATCTCCAACCTGCCGCCGGGCGTGTATCAGGTGCAGCTCGACGCCGAGCACATGCCCATCGACCTGGTGCCGAGCCAGGCCAGTCCCTGGGTCGAGGTGCGCGCGGGCGTGACCACCACCGCGGATTTCAACGTGATGCTGCGACTGGGCTTCGCCGGGCGCGTCACCCGCGGCGGCAAGCCGATGCCGGGCGCGGCCGTCGCTGTGCTCGACGCCCGGGGCGCGGTCGTCGGCAAGGCCGTCACCGATCAATGGGGCTACTACCGCATCGACGATCTGCCGCCGGGCAGCTACAGCGTCCGATCCGACGGAGCCACGCGCAGCGTCATGCTGACGCGCAGCTTCCTGTTCCAGCAGAATCTGGCCGCGCCGGCAAAGTGACCGGCACTCAGCCGCGCCCCGGTCCGGGATGGCGCTCGATCACCTGCTGCTCCATCGTCTTGGAAAGCTCCGAAAGGCGATCGGCGTACTCGGCCATCCGGCGGTCGTCGTCGCTCCGCGGCTGCCAGGCCGCTACCGGCGTGGGGCTGCCGTCGGGTGTATCCAGGGCCACGAACACGATCACGCAACTGGTGGCCAGGCGCTCCTGCTGCGACTTCAGATCGCGCGCCAGCACATCGACCGCGAAGTGCATGCTGGAATGTCCGGTGCGGATCAGCTGACAGCGCACGGTGACCAGGTCGCCGATCAGGATCGGCTGCACGAACTGGATGCCGCCGACCGCCACGGTCACGCAGTAGGCCCCGCTCCAGGCCACGGCGCAGGCATAACCGGCCTGATCGATCCATTTCATCACCATGCCGCCGTGCACCTTGCCGCCGAAATTGACGTCGGTCGGCTGGGCGAGAAAGCGGAGCGTCATCGCATGCTGCTGGCCGGGCATGTTGCGTCCCCTCTCAATGACCTGCGTACCGCGCCGGCGGACAGAAATGGTTCACTCCCGCAGTGATCCGCCATGGCCGCCGGGCTTTCACGTCGCGAGACCCGCTTCTGCCAAGCCAGATCCTTCGCCACGCTCGGGATGACAGCAGAAGACAGGTTCCGACGCGGCTTCCCCGAGTCCCGAGCCTGACTCCCGGCTTCACTCATACATTGAACCGAAAGTGCAGCACGTCGCCCTCCTTGACGATGTAGTCCTTGCCTTCGAGACGCAGGCGTCCGGCTTCCTTGGCACCGGCTTCGCCCTTGTACTTGATGTACTCGTCGTAGGCGATCGTCTCGGCCCGTATGAAACCGCGCTCGAAATCGGTGTGGATCACGCCGGCCGCCTGAGGCGCGGTCGCGCCAACCTTGACCTGCCAGGCGCGCACCTCCTTTTCGCCAGCGGTGAAGTAGGTTTGCAGGCCGAGCAGGCGGTAGGCGGCGCGGATCACGCGATTGAGACCGGGTTCGTCGAAGCCCATGTCCTTCAGGAAGTCCGCACGGTCGGCCTCGTCGAGCTGGGCCAGCTCCTCCTCGATCGCCGCGCACACCGGCACCACCTCGGCGCCTTCGGCGGCAGCCCGTGCGCGCACCGCGTCGAGGAGCGGGTTGTCGCTGAAGCCGTCCTCGCGCACGTTGGCGATGTACATCAGCGGCTTCAGCGTCAGCAGGAACAGGTCGCGCACCAGCGCGCGCTCGTCGACGTCGAGCCCGGCGCCGCGCGCGGGGCGTCCCTCGTTGAGCGCCGCGGCGAGCTTCAGCAGCACCGGTCGCCGCGCCAGCGCCTCCTTGTCGTTGGCCTTGGCCGCACGCTCGGCGCGATTGAGCGCCTTGTCCACCGACTCCAGATCGGCCAGCGCCAGCTCGGTGTCGATGGTCTCGATATCGGAGATCGGATCGATCTTGCCGGCGACGTGGACGATGTCGGGGTGCTCGAAGCAGCGCACGACGTGCGCGATCGCGTCGACTTCGCGGATGTGGGCCAGGAACTTGTTGCCCAGCCCCTCGCCCTTGGACGCGCCGGCGACCAGGCCGGCGATATCGACGAACTCCATCGTGGTCGGGATGATCTTCAGCGGCTTGGCGATCGCTGCCAGCGCCACGAGGCGCGGGTCGGGTACCGGCACCACGCCGACGTTGGGGTCGATGGTGCAGAACGGGAAATTGGCCGCGGCGATGCCGGCTTTGGTCAGTGCATTGAACAGGGTCGACTTGCCGACGTTCGGCAGGCCGACGATGCCGCATTGGATGCCCATGGGTTGAAGAACTCCTGGAACTTCGGGACTCGGGGAAAGGCGAAAAATTCGGTGACCGCTGCGCAAGTGCCCTGGGCGCTCCTTTCCAACGCCCCGGCAATCGCTTCGCTTCCAGCCTTCCACTTTCGATTCTGCTTCGTCGCAGGGACGCCTGGCTTTATTTCCGCTCTTACCCGGGTTCCGGGTCCCGGGTTCCGGGTCCCGGCTCTACCGTATGCAGCCGCTTCATCGCGTCATTGAAATCGCCCGCCACCGCCAGCGGCAACACGTCGAGTGCGCGCGCAACGGCATCGAGCATGGCCTCCTCGTCCCGCGCCGAAGGACGGCCCAGTACCCACGGCGTCACCTGATCGCGATGCCCGGGATGACCGATGCCCAGGCGCAGCCGGTGGAACCGGCCATGGCCGAGGTGGAGCATGATGTCGCGCAGTCCGTTCTGGCCGCCGTGGCCGCCATCGAACTTCAGTCGCGCAGTCGCCTGGCGGCAAGATCGAGATCGTCGTGCGCGATCAGGCACTCGGCAGGTTCGATCTTCCAGTAACGCAGCGCGGAGGCGACCGCGATGCCACTCTTGTTCATGTAAGTGCCGGGCTTGAACAGCCACACCGGTTCGCCACCGATGCGCACCCGACAGCTGTCGCCATGCAGCTTGTTCTCGTGCCCGAAGCGCACGCCCTCACCCGCCGCCAGCGCATCGACAAACCAGAACCCGGCGTTGTGCCGGGTCCGGAGATGTTCGGCCCCGGGATTGCCGAGTCCGACGATCAGGCGCAGGCCGGCCATGCGTCACGTTGCACGCGCCGGCCCGCCTTGATGACGGGCCGTACGCGCGGCCGGATTACTTCTTGTCGCTCTTGGCCGGCTCGGCCTTGGCTGCCGCCGCACCCGCCGCCGCGGCCGGAGCCGCAGCTCCCGCTTCGGCCTCGGCAACCGTTGCCGACTCGACCTCTTCCTTGATTTCCTTGGCCACCGCCACCGCGTGGTCATGCTCCTTGCCGAAGCGCAGTTCCGGAATCTCGACGCCGGCGGGCAGCTTGAGATCCGACAGGTGCACGGTCTGTCCCTTGTCGAGCGCCACGAGGTCGACCTCGATGTACTCCGGCAGATGCTTGGGCAGGCAGCTGATCTCGATCTCGTTGAGCTCGTGCGTGATCACGATGCCCGAGATCTTGCCGGCCGGCGATTTCTCCTGGTTGAGGAAGTGCAGCGGTACGCGCAGGCGTATCGCCTTGTTCTCGTCGATGCGCTGGAAGTCCAGATGCAGCACGCGCGGCTTGAACGGATGGCGCTGCAGATCGCGCAGCAGCACCTTCTGCACCTTGCCGTCCACGCTGAGATCGAGAATGGACGAGAAGAACCACTCGTGGCGGGTGGCCAGGGCCACCGTGTTGTGATCGAGCTGGATGCTCTGCGGCGCTTGCGCGCCGCCGTAGACGATCGCCGGCACCTTGTCCGCATGACGCAGGCGGCGGCTCGCACCTTTCCCCTCGTCCTTGCGGCTCTGTGCCTTGATTTCGTGAATGGTAGCCATGATGTTGTTGCCCTTTGTTGCAGGTAGGCCGCCTCACGGCGGCGTGGATGCTCCCCCGCGACCAGGGGAGCGGATTCTTGCGAGAGGCCCGGGGCCCGGGAAAATCCAAAAGCTGTTGCGACAAATCACTGCCTCATGCTCGGCGCTCAGTCAATCCACGTACAGCGAACTCACCGACTCGCCAAAGGCGATGCGGCGGATCGTTTCCGCCAGCAGCTCGGCGACATGACAACTGGCGGATGCTCGCGCAGGCGCTGGCTTCGGCGCGCAACGGCACCGTGTCGGTGACCACCAGTTCGTCGAGCTGCCGACTTCTCGATGTTGCTGACGGCGGCGCCGGACAGCACCGGATGCACGCAGTACGCCACCACCTTGCGTGCGCCGCTCTTCTTCAGCGCCGCCGCCGCCGCGCACAGCGTGCCGGCGGTATCGACGATGTCGTCGACCAGCACGCAGGTCTTGCCGGTCGACGTCGCCGATGATGTTCATCACCGTGGCCTCGTTCGGCCGCGGACGGCGCTTGTCGATGATCGCCAGCTCGGCATCGTCGAGGCGCTTGGCGATCGCGCGCGCGCGCACCACGCCGCCGACGTCGGGGCTGACCACGATCAGGTCGTCCATGCCGTGGTTGCGCCAGATGTCGGCCAGCAGCACCGGCGAGGCATAGACGTTGTCCACCGGGATGTCGAAGAAACCCTGGATCTGGTCGGCGTGCAGGTCGACCGTCAGCACCCGGTCGCAGTCCGCGGTGCCGATCATCTTCGCCGCCAGCTTGGCCGTGATCGGCACGCGCGCCGAGCGCGGGCGGCGATCCTGGCGCGCGTAGCCGAAGTACGGGATCACCGCGGTCACGCTCGCCGCCGAGGCGCGCTTGAGCGCATCGATCAGCACCAGCAGTTCCACAAGTTCTCGGCGCGTCGGCGCGCCGGTCGGCTGCAGCACGAACACTTCCTGGCGGCGCACGTTCTCCTCGATCTCGACCTGCACCTCGCCGTCGCTGAAGCGCCCGACCTGGGCCTTGCCCAGCGGCACGCCGAGGCGATGGGCGACATCCTCCGCCAGCGTGCGGTGGGCGTTGCCGGTAAACAGCATCAGGCCGTTGGAGGCATTCCACGGATGAGCCCTTGTCTAGCGTAGCCGTCGCGAGGATGCACGAATGGCTGGGGCGGCAGGACTCGAACCTGCGAATGCGGGAATCAAAATCCCGTGCCTTAACCAGCTTGGCGACGCCCCAGCAGAAAATCGCTGCGACCGCGAGCGTCAGCGAGGCACGATCTCCGCTCCGCGCGCCACCCGGGCCGTGTACTGCGCGCGGACAGCGAGCGGCGATGTCGGAGGCTTCGGCGTAGCTCGCGGTCCGTTTCCAGGAACACGCTGCCGCCGCTGCCGGACAATCGCGCCAGGCCGAAACCGCCCAGCCAGTCCAGTGCCATCGCCACCGCAGGATGGCGCGCGCGCACGACCGGCTCGAAGGCGTTGTCCGTCACCTCGCCGCGAAGCAAAGGATGAAATTGTCGCTTCCGCGGCGCATTTCGTGTCAATTCAGGCGCTTGGAAAAGCGCCGCGGTGGGCACGTGCACGCCGGGGTCGAGCACCACGTACCAGCGTCGCGGCAGCGCAATCGGGGTCAATACCTCGCCGATGCCTTCGGCCCACGCGTTGTGTCCGCGCACGAACACCGGCACGTCGGCGCCCAGCTGCAGCCCCAGCGCGGCCAGCGCGTCCTCGTCCAGCCCGCAGCCCCAGATGCGATTGAGCGCGACCAGCGTCGTGGCTGCGTCCGAACTGCCGCCGCCGAGCCCGCCGCCCATCGGGATGCGCTTGTCCACCGCGATCTCGACGCCGAGCGGGCAGCCGGTCGCGGCCTTGCAGCGCCCGTGCGGCGCGCACCGCGAGGTCGTCGTCCGCGGCGATTCCCTGCGCGCCGGCGCCGCGCACGATCGCACCGTCGTCGCGCGTGCGCAGGCGCACGCTGTCACCCCAGTCGAGCAGGCGAAACACCGTCTGCAGTCGGTGATAGCCGTCGGCACGGCGCCCGAGGATATGCAGAAACAGGTTGAGCTTGGCCGGAGCCGGCCAGAGCGTCCACGCCGACGCAGTCACGGCAGCTCCCAGTGCTCCACATACAGACGCACGCTGTAGGGCGGCTTGCGCGCAAAGATGGCGCGCGGCAGCACCGGCACCTGCGCGCGATCCCAGTCGCGATATTCGACATGCCAGCCGTCCTGGTCGAGGGTGGCCGGCAACCCGTCGGCGGCGAACGCCAGCCGCGCCGCACTGCCAGGCGCGCGCAGGCCCATCGCCCATGCATGCAGATCGGCCAGCGGCAGATGCCAGCCGAGCTGGGCAACCAGCAGGCTTTCGGCATCGGCCGCGCAAAGCGGCTGCGGTTTCAGCCCCTGCAGACAGGCGCCGTCGGGGCCGCTGCGGAGACGAAAGCTGCGTCCGGTGATCGGTGCGCGCACGGTGAAGTCCAGCGCGGCGCCGTCCTGCTTCCAGGTGAACCCGCCACTGCCGCCGTCGCGGCCGTCGCTGACACCGATGCGACCGTCCAGCGTGAAGCGCGTGATGCCGGCCAGTGCCCGCTCGCGCGCGGCTTGCGCGGCCAGTTCGCCCGCCGTTCCAGGTGTCGTGCGCAGCGGCAGCGGCGCACATGCGGCCAGTGCCAGCAGCAGTGTCGCCGCGACGACGGCGCGCAGACGATGTCTGTTCATGCGCCCCAACGCGTCTGCAGCGAGCGCACGCTGCGGCTGTGCGGATCGAGTCTGTGCGCCTGCATCAGCACTGCGCGCGCCTCGGCGCGGCGGCCCTGCGCCCACAGTACCGCGGCCAGATGCGCGCCGATCTCGGCGTCCTTGCTCTTGTCCCAGGCCTTGCGCAGGGTGCGCTCGGATTCAGCGAGGCGACCGAGACGAAATTGCACCCAGCCCCAGGAATCGGTGATCGACGGATCATCGGGGCGGGCGCGGCGGGCGGCGGCGACCAGCTTTTCGGCTTCGGGGAGGTCGCGCCCGGCGTCGGCGAGGGTGAAGCCGAGCGCGTTCATGGCGTTGATGTCGTCGGGTTTCAGCTTCAGCACGCGGCTCAGGTCGGCCACCGCCTGATCCAGCGCGCCGGCCTCGGCCGCCGCCACGCCGCGCGCATACAACAGGACCGGATCGTCGGGCGACTGCTGCAGCGCGCGCCCGTATACCGTCACCGCATCGGCATAGCGGCGTGCACGCACGTCAAGCTCCGCCTCGAGCATCAGCAGCTTGAGGAACGCCTTGGGCTCGTCGGCATAATCGGTCTGCAAGCCATGCAGCAGGGTTAGCGCCTGCTGCCGGCGCCCCAGTTCCGACAGCAGTACCACGCGTCGCACATCGGCATCGAAGGCATGCGCATCCTCGTCGCCCACCTGCGCATACCAGTCGAGCGCAGCCTGCCGGCGACCGAGCAGTTCGGCCAGCTGGCCGAGCAGATACAGGTTGGGCCTGCGCACCGCGACGGGCGCGCGACCCAGCTGGGCATAGATCACCACCAGCACCTTGCGCTCGTTGGCCCGCGCTGCGTAAGCCGCACGCGCCGCGTAGGTATCGGCATCCTGGGGACCCTGCGCCAGCAGCCGCTGCGCGGCAGCGTTGGCGCCGCGCGCGGACAGCAGACCGGCCATGGCCATGCGCAGCGGGATACTGCGCGAATGTCGCGCCAGCCCGGCACGCAACAGGGCCTCCGCAGCCCTGGCATCGCCCGCCTGTTGCGCCAGCTGCGCCGACCAGCCAAAGCTGGCGGCGCTGCCGAAACGGGTCAGCGCCGCGGCGGCAAGGTCTCGCGCCCAGACCTGCCGGCCGAGATGCGCGCCCAGCTGACTGGCCGCCAGCCAGACCGCGCTGTCATCGCCCGGCAGCCGCGCCGGTGTCGCGAGGTTTTCGAGCACCACGCCGGCCAGCGCCGGATCGCGCGCGGCGGCCAGTACCCGCAGCGCAGCGGGCCAGGCTCCGCTTCCGCCGGCTGCGATCACCGCATCGAGTTGGCGCCCGGCGGCGGCGCGATCGCCCTGATCCAGCGCCAGTTGAGCGCGCGCCGCAGCCAGCGGGCCCGGCGCAGCGCCCAGCGCCTGCCAGCGTGCCAGCATCTGCTCCGCCAGCGGCGCATCGTGCACGGCCACCGCCAGCGCCACGGCCCGTCCGGCCAGCGCGGGATCGGATGAAAGCGACGCCGCGCGCGCCGTCACCGTGGCCGCGGTCTTCAGGTCGTTGTGCGCCAGCGCGAACTCGGCCTGCAGCAGATCGGCCGCGACCGCCTGTCCCGGCCCCGGCGCCAGCGTGATGCGCGCCAGCGGCTGCGGCACGGGCGGCGGGGTATGCTGCGCGGGACGCGGCGGCGCCTGCGCACAACCGGCCAGCACGGCCAGCGCCAGCGCCGCGGCTGCAGATTGCCGCATGTGCTTGATCTTGCAAGGTGCAGTCCGCACAATTTCCACCGTGATCCTGCCCCGCGCGTGATGCCGATAGCCGGCCGACGCCGGTCCCTGTGAGCTTAGCCGATCGTCGCCCGCGCGCCCTCATGCCTCTGATTGCCCTCGGGCTCAACCATCTGTCCGCTCCGATCGACCTGCGCGAACAGGTCGCATTCGACGGCGACAGCGCCCCGCAGGCGCTGGCCGAACTGGCCGGCCTGGACGGCGTGGACGAGGCGCTGATCCTGTCGACCTGCAACCGCACCGAGCTTTACTGCAGCGTCAGCGCCGGCGCCGAGGCGGCGCCTCTGCGCTGGCTGCACCAGCATTACGATCTGCCTGGCGGACGGCTCGACGAGTTTCTCTACCGCCACGAGGAAAGCGAGGCGGTGCGGCACATGTTCCGCGTCGCCACCGGCCTCGACTCGATGGTGCTGGGCGAGCCGCAGATTCTCGGCCAGGTCAAGGACGCCTATCAGCTGGCGCGTCAGGCGCATACCCTGCAGGCACCGATGGAACGCCTGCTGCAGAACACCTTCGCGGTGGCCAAGCGTGTGCGCACCGACACCCGCATCGGTGCGCATCCGGTGTCGGTCGCCTTCACCGCGGTGCGACTGGTCGAGCGTCTGTTCACCGATCTGCGCGGCGCCACCGTATTGCTGGTCGGCGCCGGGGAGACGATCGAACTGGCCGCACGTCACCTGGTCGACAAGCGCGTGCCGCGCCTGCTGGTGGCCAACCGCACCCTCGAGAACGCGCAGGCGCTGGCGACCCGCATCGGCGGTTACGCGGTGACGCTCGGCGAACTGCCGCAGCACCTGGCCGAAGCCGACATCGTGATCAGCTCGACGGCCAGCCGCACACCGGTGATCACGCGCGCGATGGTCGCGGCGGCGATCGCCCGACGCCGGCATCGACCGATGTTCCTGCTCGACATCGCGGTGCCGCGCGACATCGAGGCCGAGGTGGCCGAACTGCAGGACGTCTTCCTGTACAGCATCGACGACCTGCGCCAGGTGATCGACGCCGGCCTGCGCTCGCGCGAGGCCGCCGCGCGCGAAGCCGAGGCGATCATCGACCTGCAGGTCGAGCACTACATGGCCTGGCGGCGCGCGCTGACCGTCGACAATCCGATCGTCGCGCTGCGCACCCGTGCCGAGGCGCAGCGCGACGAGGTGCTGGCCAGGGCGCGCGCCCTGATCGCGGCCGGCAGGAGCCCCGACGAGGCCATGACTTATCTTGCCAACACCCTGACCAACAAGCTGCTGCATGCACCCAGCGCTCGCCTGCGCGAAGCCGCGCTGAAGGGCGAGTCGGACCTGCTGCACGCCGCCGGCCGCCTGTACGGCCTCGACACGCACGACGACACGCCATGATCGCCGCGCTGCGGCGCAAGCTCGAGGCACTGGCCGAGCGTCATCAGGAGATCGGACTGCTGCTGGGCGAGGCCGGCGCCGCTGCCGATCCGGCGCGCTGGAAGGCGCTCAACCGCGAATACGCCCAGCTGCAGCCGCTGGCTGATGCGCTGGCAGCGCATGCCGCCATAGAGCACGAGCGGGCCGGCGCGCGCGAACTGGCCGCCGATCCGGAGTACGCCGAACTGGCGGCACAGGACGAGCAGCGCCTGGCCGCGCGCCTCGCCGCGGTCGAGGCCGAACTGGAGGCCCTGCTGCTGCCTCGCGATCCCTGCGACGACGCCAACCTGTTTCTCGAGGTGCGCGCGGGTACCGGCGGCGACGAGGCCGCGATGTTCGCCGGCGACCTGCTGCGCATGTACCTGCGCTACGCCGAACGCCAGGGCTGGCTCACCGAGATCGTCAACGCCAACCCCGGCGAGCACGGCGGCTACAAGGAGGTGGTCGCGCGCATCGAGGGTCGCGGCGCCTATTCGAAGCTGCGCTTCGAGTCCGGCACCCATCGCGTGCAACGGGTGCCGGCGACCGAGTCGCAGGGCCGCATCCACACCTCGGCGGCGACGGTGGCGATCCTGCCCGAGCTGCCGGCGGTGGACGCCATCGAGCTGCGCGATGGCGATCTGCGCATCGACACCTTCCGCGCCTCCGGCGCCGGCGGCCAGCACGTCAACAAGACCGACTCGGCGATCCGCATCACCCACCTGCCCAGCGGCATCGTGGTCGAATGCCAGGACGAGCGCAGCCAGCACAAGAATCGCGCCCGCGCGCTGGCGCTGCTGCAGGCGCGCCTGCTCGACGAACAGCGCGCCAGGCAGGCCGCCGCGCAGGCGCAGTCGCGGCGGCTGCAGGTCGGCTCCGGCGATCGCAGCCAGCGCATCCGCACCTACAACTTTCCGCAGGGCCGCATCACCGATCACCGCGTCGGCCTGACCCTGCACCGGCTGCCGGAGGTGCTCGACGGCGACCTCGACGAGCTGATCGGCACGCTGGCACGCGAGCACCAGGCCGACGAGCTGAAGCTGCTGACGGAGCAGGCATGAGCGCGACCATCCGGGTCGCCGTCGCCGCAGACCTCGATGCCGTCGCGCCGATGTTCGACGCGTATCGCCAGTTCTACGGCCAGCCCGCCGATCCCGCGCGGGCGCGGGCCTTCATCGACGAGCGCCTGCGTCATGGCGATGCGGTGATCCTGCTGGCTCGACGCGACGGCGGCGCGATCGGCTTCACCCAGCTGTATCCGCTGTTCAGTTCGATCCGCACCGGACGCGTGTGGCAGCTCAACGATCTCTACGTGGCGCCGCCGGCACGCCGTCACGGCGTCGGCAACGCGCTGCTCGCTGCTGCGCGCGATCATGCTGCCGCCACCGGGGCACTGGGTCTGCAGCTGGAAACCCGGCGCAGCAACGCGGCGGCGCAGCGCCTGTACGTGTCCCTCGGCTGGCAGCGCGACGACAGCAGCCACGTTTACACGCTGACGGTCTGATCCGCGCATGCAGGCCACCGACCGAGCCGCGCCGATCGCCCAGCTGCTCGCCAGCGGCCGTGCTGCCGAAGCCGAAACCGCGGCGCGCGCGCTGCGCACACGCCATCCCGAGGACGCCGAGCTGGCGCGTCTGCACGGCGTTGCCCTGCTGCTGACCGGCCGCGCCACCGACGCCGTCGCGGTGCTCGAACGCGGCGCCCGGCTGGCGCCGCGAAGTGTCGAGATGCGCTGCAATCTGGCCAGTGCACGACTGGCGCTGAACGACGCCGCGGGCGCGATCGCGGCCGTCGAGCAGGCGCTGACGCTGGCGCCCGGCTATCCGCCCGCGCTCAATCTGCTCGGCAACGCGCGGCGCGCGGCCGGCGATCCCGGCGGCGCGCGCGCGGCCTACCTCGCGGCCCAGGCGGCAACACCGCAGGCCACGGGCATCGCCATCAATCTGGCCGCGATCGAACTCGAACTCGGCGCCGCGGCAGATGCCGAAGCGCACGTACGCGGCGCACTGGCGACACCGGATGCACCGGTCGACGGCTGGCTGCTGCTCGGCCACGCGCTGGCCGCGCAAAGTCGCCATGCCGATGCCGAGGCGGCGTATGCCGAAGGCGCGCGCCGCGCGCCGCAGGACGCACGCCTCGCCTACCAGACCGGCCTGATGCGCGAGGAGCAGGGCCGCCACCAGGACGCCGCGGCCGCTTACGCGACGGCGCTGGCGCTCGACCCCGAGGACGGTCGCGCCCTCGGCCAGCTGGTCTTCGCACGTCGTCAGTGCGTCGACCTGGCCGGACTGGACGCGTTGACGACGCGATTGCGCGCGCACGTCGCCGCCGGCCGCGGCGGCGTGTCGCCGTTCGCCTTCCTCGCCGAGGACAGCGATGCCGCTGCGCAGCTGGCCTGCGCGCGTCTCGAAGCGGCGCGCGTCGAGGCCGCGACGGCGGCGCGCCGCTCCCGGTTGGGCTGGCAGCACGCGCCACGCAGCGTCGACGCGCCGCTGCGCGTGGGCTTCGTTGCCAACGGCTTTCATCAGCATGCGACCGCGATGCTGACCGTGGCGCTCTTCGAGGCGCTGCGCGAGCTGCTGCCGCACATCGCGCTTTACGGCACCAGCCGCGACGACGGCAGCGCCTTGCGCGCGCGAATCGCCGCCGCCGCGCACATGTTTCGCGACGCCAGCGCGCAGACCGCCGAGGCGCTGGCACAGACCATCCATGACGACGCCATCGAGATCCTGATCGATCTCGACGGCTGGTGCGGCGGCGGCCGCCCGCAGACCTTCGCATTGCGCCCGGCGCCGCTGCAGGTGAACTGGCTGGCCTATCCCGGCAGTTCCGGCGCGCCGTGGATGGACTACCTGATCGCCGACCGCTTCGTGCTGCCGACGGCCCTGCGCGCACAGGTCAGCGAAGCGGTGGCGCATCTGCCCCGCTGCTACCAGCCCAGCGATCCGACACGGGTGCCGGTCGCACCGCCGCCACGCGCGGTGCTCGGCCTGCCGGAACACGGTGTGGTCTATGCCTGTTTCAACAACACCTTCAAGCTCAACAACGTCACTCTCGCGCGCTTCGCCGCGGTGTTGCGCGCGGTACCGCACAGCGTGCTGTGGCTGTTGGACGCCGGCGCGCCGGTCAACGCACGCCTGCGCGCGATCCTCGCCACCGCGGGCGTCGACCCCGTGCGCGTGATCTTCGCCGCACGTCGCGAGCACGCTGACTATCTCGGCCTGTACGCGCACGCCGACCTGTTCCTCGACACCCATCCCTACAACGCCCACACCACCGCCAGCGATGCATTGTGGGCCGGCTGCCCGGTACTGACCGCACCCGGCGCGACCTTCGCCGCACGCGTCGCCGGCAGTCTCAACCATCATCTCGGTCTCGACATGCTCAACGCCGCCGACGACGCGGCGTATATCGCCACCGCGATCCGCCTCGGCCGCGACGCCGCCGCCCGTGCCACGCTGCGCGCCCGACTCGCCGCTCTCAGCGCAGCCTCGCCGCTGTTCGACCTGCGCGGCTTCGCGCACGATTTCGCCGCGCTGCTGCAGCGCATGGCACGACGCCGGCGCGCCGGGCAGCCGCCCGCCGATCTCGGATAACGCGGCCGGCGCTACACCCCTGCGGCCAATCGGCGCTACGCTCGGCGCGCCCATCCGGACGCGCACGCCCATGAGCGAGTCGCACTACGCCGAACATCTCGAAAAGCTGCAGGCCGAACTGCTGCGCGTGCAGCGCTGGGTGATGGAGACCGGCCAGCGCCTGCTGGTGCTGTTCGAGGGCCGCGACGCCGCGGGCAAGGGCGGCACGATCAAGGCCATCACCGAGCATCTCAACACCCGCGGCTACCGCATCGTCGCCCTGCCCAAGCCCAGCGAGCGCGAGGCCGGGCAGTGGTATTTCCAGCGCTATGTCCGGCATCTGCCGTCGGCCGGTGAAATCGTCCTGTTCGACCGCAGCTGGTACAACCGCGCGGTCGTCGAGCCGGCGCTGGGCTTCTGCACCAAGGCCCAGCACCGGCAGTTCCTGCACGACTGTCCGCGCTTCGAGAAGCTGCTGACCGACGACGGCATCCTGCTGTTCAAGTACTGGCTGGCCGTCGACCAGAAGGAACAGGAACAGCGTTTCCGCGCCCGCGCCAACGATCCGCTCAAGCGCTGGAAGCTGTCGCCGGTCGACATCGCCTCGCGGCGCCAGTACGCCGAGTTCGGCCGCCTGCGCAACACGATGCTGAAGAAGACCCATGCGAGGCACGCGCCCTGGTTCGCGGTCGACTACAACGACCAGAAGCATGGCCGCCTCAACCTGATCGCGCACCTGATCGATCAGCTGCCGCACACGCGCCCGCTGCAGCCGAGCATCGCCCTGCCTCGGCTGGGCGGCAAGCCCGGGCGCGAGCGTCTGGCGGATGGGTCGTTCTGGATCAAGGATCGGTACTGAATCCAGCCCGGCGGTCTCTGCGGGCGCAAACCGGCGCTTCAGCGAATTGCAAACCCCTCGCGTCCGTCTGCCTCGGCCTCGGAACGACACACATCCTCCACACGCACCGCGGGCGGTCCGAGACGCAGCCAGCGTTCGAGCGCGTCGAGCGCTGCAGACTCGCCGACGGCCAGCACCTCGACGCGGCCGTCGGACAGGTTCTTCGCGTAACCGGTGAGGCCCAGCCGCTGCGCCTGGTGACGGGTGTGGGCGCGGAAACCCACGCCCTGCACCTGGCCGCGTATCAGGAAGCGCGCCGCCGCCACTCAGGCGCCTTTGGCCTTGCCGGCGCCGATGATGGCTTGCAGCTTCGCCGGGGTCACCGGGCCGACGAACTTCCTCGCGACGCGGCCGTCCGGCGCGATCAGGTAGGTCGTCGGCAGGCCTTGCGGGGTGGCAAAGTCCCTGGGCGGATGATCGACATCGACGATGCTGACCGGATACGACACCGGATGCTTTTCCAGGAAAGCGCGCAGGTCGGCGGGGGTCACATCGTCGTAGGCCAGGCCGATCGCGGCGACGTCCTTGCCGTGTGCGGCGACGTAGGCCGACAGTGCCGGCATCTCGCCGAGGCACGGCGTGCACCAGGTCGCCCAGAAATTGACGACCACCCACTTGCCGCGCTCGGCGGCGAGACTGAACGGCTTGCCGCCGAGGGTGGTGACGCGCAGCACCGGCTGCGCCACGTCGCCGGCATGAGCCGGCAGGACGGCGAGCAGCAGCAGGGCGAGCAGGATGCGGATCGGTTTCATCGCGGGGACTCCGGGGAAGACGGAAGCGTCGCGCCGGGGTCCAATACCGCCAGCGTCAGGAGCAGATTCTCGCGCAGACCGCGTGCATGCTGCGCGAGGGCCGCGGCCAGCCCGGACGGCAATCCGTATGCGGCGCTGGCGACGGCCTCGGCGCTGGTGCTGAGGCGGTAGTGGCCCGCCTCGTACAGCTCGGCCAGCGTGATGCTGTCCAGCGCGCGCGCCAGCACCCAATCACCGCGCTCGGTGCGACGCACCACGGCCGTGCGCTGCAGGTCGAGCAGAAAGCGCTGCAACAGGTCGTCACTGAGGAACGGCTCGACCGCCAGCAGCGTCGCCGCCGACAGCGCCGCGCCCAGGCGCTGCGCCGCGGCGAAGCGCGCCAGCACGCGCAGCAGGCCGATGAACTCGCAGCCCGGCGGCAGACGCGCCGCCTGCGGGCAATAGCGATACGCCGCCAGCGATGCCGCCAGGGAGGCACCCAGCAGCACGATTACCCACGACAGGTAGATCCAGACCAGGAAGATCGGCAGCACCGCCAGCGCGCCATAGATCTGGCCGTATGCGGCGTACGTCACATAGAGGCCGAAGCCGAACTTGGCCAGCTCGAACAGCAGCGCCGCGACCAGCGCACCCAGCGCGGCATGGCGCCAGGCGACGACGCGGCTGGGGATCAGGATGTACATGCCGAACAGGCCGATCCAGGTGATCAGGAACGGCAGCAGGTCGAGCAGGCGCGCGCGCAGCGCGAACTGCGCATCGGCGTGATGCAGAAGCGGCAGCGCGAACAGGTACGAGGTCAGCGCCAGGCCGCCGCCCACCAGCAGCGGACCCAGCGTCAGCGCGGTCCAGTACATCAGGAAGCGCGCCGCGCTGCGGCGCTGCGCCGCCACCCGCCAGATGCGATTGAAGCGGCCCTCGATGCTGGTCATCATCAGGATCGCGCTGATCAGCAGGGCAGCGATGCCGACCACGGTCATGCGGCTGGCGTTGGCGGCGAAGCGTTGCAGATAGTCCTGCACGGTGGCGCCGGCGGACGGCACGAAGTTGCTGAACACGAAGCCGGAAATCTGCTGCGTCCACAGGGCGAACACCGGAAACATCGACAGGATGCCGAACGCCGCCGCCAGCAGCGGCACCAGGGCGAACACCGTGGTGTAGGACAGCGCGCCGGCGGTCTCGAAGCAGCGGTCGTCGAGAAAGCGCCGCCAGACGAAGCGGACGAAGGACTGCAGGCGGTCGCGGTCGAAGCGCGTGGACATGGCGGCGATGGGCGACAATGGCGCGCGGCGGAGAGGGCAGCCTAATCGATCCGGCCGCGCACCCCAACCGCGTCATGGCGACGAGCGAGACCCGATGAGCTGCGAAATCCTGGTGCTGTACTACAGCCGCGGCGGTCACACCGCGCAGATGGCGCGACTGCTCGCGCGTGGCGTCGAAGAGGTGTCCGGCTGCACGGCGCGGCTGCGCCAGGTGCCACCGGTGGCACCGGTGACCGAAACCGCCGCGCCGCCGGTACCCGCGGACGGCGCGCCCTACGCCAGTCGCGACGACCTCGCCGACTGCGACGGGCTGGCGCTGGGCAGCCCGACGCGTTTCGGCAACATGGCCGCGCCGCTCAAGCATTTCCTCGACGGCACCGGCGCGGAGTGGGCGTCCGGTGCCCTGGCCGGCAAGCCGGCCGCCGTGTTCACCGCGACCGCGACCATGCACGGCGGCCAGGAATCCACCCTGCTGTCGATGATGCTGCCGCTGCTGCATCACGGCATGCTGATCGTCGGCCTGCCCTACACCGAGCCGGCGCTGACCGCGACGCGCAGCGGCGGCACGCCCTACGGCGCCAGTCACGTCGCCGGCGCGCAGGGCGAACACGCGATCAGCGAGGACGAACGCACGCTGGCGCGCGCGCTGGGTCGGCGGCTTGCCGAAGTGACGCGCAAGCTGGCGATCACGTCATGAACCTGCGCCGGATGGCCTTCGCCGCCTGGGCGCTGCTGGCCGCGCTGCAGGTCGCCTGGCACGGCCTGCTGCTGCCGCCGCCGGCGACCATGCCGATCGCGGTCGCATTGGGTTTCGCGCTGCTGCCGCTGGCCCTTCCGCTGCTGGCCATGCGCCGCCCGCGACGTGCGCTGTTCTGGGCCGGGCTGATCGCGCTGCTGTATTTCTGCCACGGCGTGATGGAAGCCTGGAGCGCGCCCGCCGAGCGCGGCCTGGCGCTGATCGAGATCGCCCTCAGCGTGCTGCTGATCGCCGCGCTCGGCGTCGATGCGCGCCGGAGCCGGCGGCGCACGGACGTATAATCGCCGCCCCGATCACGCGCCGCCGGCCATGAGCTTTCTGCAGGACCCTCCGCAGTTGCCGGATCCCTGGCGCAGCGACCGCGTCCTGCGTGGCTGGCTGGATTGGCGGTTGTCGTCCGCGCGCCGGGCCGCGCTGGAACCGCATCTGCGCGCGCTGGCTGCCCACGCGCTCGACGCCTGGGCCGAACGCCGGAACACGCCGCGACGCGAGCCGGTCCTGACGCCGTGGGACGCATGGGGCGCGCGCGTCGACCGCATCGCGCTGACGCCCGCCTGGGAGCGCGGCCCCGGCATCACCACGCGCCATGGCCTGCTCTGGGCCGGGCATGCAGACACTGCCGATGGCGGCGCGCGCGCCGACCAGTTCGCACGCGTGTACCTGTATCACTGCGCCAGCGAGTTCCATACCTGCCCGCTGGCGATGACCGACGGCGCCGTCGCGGCACTCGAAGCCAGCGGCGAGCGCGCGCTGATCGAGCGCGCGCTGCCGCGTTACCTCAGTCGCGATCCGGCGACGCTGTGGCTCGCGGGCCAGTGGATGACCGAGACCCACGGCGGCTCCGACGTGGCGCGCAGCGAGACGATCGCCCGCCGCGACGCCGCGGGCCGGTGGCGCCTTTACGGGCGCAAATGGTTCAGCTCGGCGGTGGTCTGCGAGTCCGCGCTGGCGCTGGCGCGACCCGAGGGCGCCGGCGACGGCGGCGACGCGTTGGGCCTGTTTCATGTCGAGACACGCGACGCCGCGGGAAACTGGAACGGCCTGCGCGTGCAACGACTCAAAGACAAGCTGGGCACGCGCGAGCTGCCGACCGCCGAAATCGAACTCGACGGGGTGCCGGCCTGGCCGCTGGGCGAACCCGCGCACGGCGTGCGCAGGATCGCGCCGATGCTCAACGTCACGCGCCTGTGGAGCACGCTGGGCGCGCTGGCGACGACGCGCCGCGCGCTGGCGCTGGCCGGTGACTACGCGACGCGCCGGCAGGCCTTCGGCCGCGTGCTGGCCGCGCAGCCGCTGCATCGCGAAACCCTCGCCGACATCGCCTGCGCCTTCGAGGCGGCGTTCCATCTCGCGTTCCACGCCGCCCTGCTGCTCGGACGCGTCGAGGCCGGTGTCGCCACGACCGGCGAGGCAGCCGCGCTGCGCCTGCTGATCCCGCTGGCCAAGCTCTGGGTCAGCAAGCTGTCGGTTGCGCTGGTGTCGGAATGCCTCGAGGCCTTCGGTGGCGCCGGCTACATCGAGGACACCGGCCTGCCGCAGCTGCTGCGCGACGTGCAGGTGTTCCCGATCTGGGAAGGCACCACCAACGTGCTGGCGCTGGACATGCTGCGCGCACTGGGCCGGCACGGGCTGGCGCCGCTGCGCGCGGCGCTGGCTCCGGCACCGGGCGCGGCCGATCCGGCAGCGGTGCGCGCGGTGTGCAACGCTTTTGACGCAGCCGAGCGCTGGCTGGCCGCGAACGCCGGCGATCGCGACCAGCTCGAAGCCGGCGCTCGCGGCCTCGGCTTCACGCTGGCGCGCACCTGCGCCGCGGCACTGCTGGCCGAGCATGCGGCGTGGTCGAATGATCGTGGCGCGGCGGCGCCGGCCGCAGCGCTGACACGCTTCCTCGCCCGCGGCCTCGATCGTCTGTCGGTCGCGCACGCCGATGCCGACGCCTTGCTCGCCAGCCTGCTGTCCCGCGACGCCGGCTGATGCCCGCGCCCATTCCTTCGATTCACCCGGACGGACGTCCCATGGACCAGCTCTGCATCGTCACCACCGGCGGCACCATCGACAAGATCTACTTCGACGACAAGTCCGACTACCAGATCGGCGCGCCGCAGATCGGCGAGATCCTGGCGCAACTCGGCGTCGCCTTCCGCTTCGAGGTCATCCCGATCCTGCGCAAGGACAGCCTGCATCTGACCGACGACGACCGCCGTCTGGTACGCGACGCGATCGCCCAGCAGCCGCAGCGGCACGTGCTGGTGACCCACGGCACCGACACCATGGTCGAGACCGCACAGGCGCTGAGCGGACTGGGCGACAAGGTGATCGTGCTGACCGGCGCGCTGAATCCGGCGCGCTTCACCGGCTCCGATGCGGTGTTCAACATCGGCTGCGCGGTGGGCGCGGTGCAGGCGCTGCCGGCCGGCGTCTGGATCGCCATGAACGGCCGCGTCTGGGATCCGGCCAGGGTGCGCAAGAACCGCGCGGCCAATCGCTTCGAAGCCAGCACCTGAAGCGGTCGCGGCGCATGCCGACAAAAAAACCCGGCCGTATCGCGACGGCCGGGCCCCGATGTTGCAGTACGTGTCACGCCGACCCCCCGGTCAGCACGCCTGACGCTGCGCTGATTGCAAATTTTCGTCAACGGCGAGCGCGCGGGAATGTGATGCCGTTCGCTCTGCGCCCGGGCCGGATCAGAGCATGCCGGTTTCGAGCTTGGCAGCATCGGACATCATCGACTGGTTCCAGGGCGGTTCGAACACCAGATCGATATCGGCCTCGGCGACGGTCGGAATCAACTCAAGCTTGCTGCGCACATCATCGACCAGGATGTCACCCATGCCGCAGCCGGGCGCGGTCAGCGTCATCTTCACCCAGACCTTGCGCGCGCCGTCGATACGGCGCTCGAGGCTGACGTCGTAGACCAGGCCGAGTTCCACTACATTGATCGGAATTTCAGGGTCATAGCAGGTGCGCAGCTGATCCCAGACGCGCTTCTCGACGTCGTCGTCCGAAGCCTGGTCCGGCAGCGCGATCGGCGCCGGCGGCGCCTTGCCCAGCGCATCGGCGTCGCCGCCGGCGACCCGGAACAGGTTGCCGTCGACGTAGATCGTGAAGCTGCCCCCGAGCGCCTGGGTGATGTAGCCGGACTGGCCCGCGGGCAGCGTGACCCGTTCCCCTTGCGGCACCAGCACGGCGTCACAATCGCGGTCGAGGACGAACGGTTCGCTGCTGGGGCTGAATCCGGCCATGGGCATAGGGCTTGCTAGAGATGACTCATGCAGCTCGCTGGAGTTGCCTATTATGCCTGCATGATCGGACCCGGACGCCGATCCCGTGCAGGCAACTCCCGGAGGTCGGAATCGTGGTGCGGCGCTACGCGATGATGCTCGCGACGCTGTTCGCGCTGGCGCTGTGCGCCGGCCGCGCGCTTGCGCTCGATCCGGCGACGCCCTTCGACGACTACCTGATCAGCGCCTGGGACTTGCAGCGCGGGCTGCCCCAGATCAGCGTGATCAGCATCACCCAGGACCGCGCCGGCTTCCTCTGGATCGGCACCCAGAACGGTGTCGCCCGCTTCGACGGCAAGGACATCAAGTCGCTGCTGCGGATGAGTGACGGCCGCGACATCTCGATGGCGCAGGCGGCGTGGGCGGCACCGGATGGCGACGTCTGGTTCGGCACCGTCACCGGGCTGGTGCGCGAACACGACAGCCGCCTGCTGGCGCTGGGCGGCCCCTCGGTCAACGCGATCAGCGGCGGCATCGACGGCCGGCCGTTGCTGGCGACTGCGGCTGGCGTCGGCTCGTGGACCGCCCAGGGCTTTCGCGCCATGCCAGGCCTGCGCGGCCCGTTCTTCAGCCTGCTGCAGCGCCCCGATGGTTTCTGGGCCGGCGGACTCGATCGGCTGTGCCGCCAGCGCAACGGCACGGTGACCTGCCAGCCTCTGCCCGGCACGTCCGACAGCCGGGTCACCGCGCTGGCCGAACATCGCGGCGACCTCTGGGTCGGCACCAGCCGTGGCCTGCTGCATCGGGTCGATGGACGGTTGCAGCCGGCAGGGCTGGATCCGGATCTCGACAGCAGCACGATCGAGACCATGCTCGACGATCGCGCCGGCAATCTCTGGATCGGCACCCTGCAGGCGCTGTACCGGCTGCGCCCGAACGGCGCGCTCGACCGCATCGGCAGCCATCCGCTCGGCAGCCCGCCGTGGGTCGACACCCTGTTCGAGGATCACGAAGGCAACCTCTGGCTGGGCACCCGCACCCATGGTCTGTTCCGCATCACCGACAGCCCGGCGCAGCGTTACGGTCGCCAGCCCGACGGACAGTTCCCGCTGATCTGGACCGTCGCCCGGGCGCCGGACGGCCAGATCGTGCTTGGCTCGGGCAAGGGCGTGCTGGCGGTGCATGGCCCCGCCGTGACGACCCTGGTGCCGGCCAGCGCCTTGCCCAATCCCAGCGCCTACACACTCTTCTACGACCACGCCGGACGGCTGTGGATCGGCACCCGCGGCGGCGTGGCGATCCTCGCCACCGGCAAGATTGAGACCCCGCCGGCGCTGGCGGCGCTGACAGCCTGGCAAATCAACGTGATCCGCGAAGCGCCCGTCGGCAGCTACTGGATCGGTACCCAGGGCGGGCTGTACCGCTATCGCGCTGGCGTGTTGCGGCGCTTCGGTGCCGCGCCCGGCAGCGCCGCAGCAAGCATCCGCGCGATCGCGCCGCTGGCCGACGGCCGGCTCTGGGTGGGCACCGGCGACGGCCTCTTCGAACTGGATGGCATGCGCTGGTCGCGACCGGCCTGGAGCCTGCCGCTGCGCGGTATCTTCGTCACCGCGATCAAGCCGTTGCGCCGTGGCGAATGGCTGATCACCAGCGCCGACGCCGGCATCTTCCTGCTCGCCGACGGCCGCCTGCAGCGCTATGGCACCGCCAACGGCCTGCCCGGCAACAACGCCTGGGACTTCAATGTCGTCGGCGACCAGGTCTACGTGCCCGGCATCGACGGCGTCTGGCGCTTGCCGCTGAGCGACTTCCCGGCCGCCGGCAGCGATCCGGCCACGGTGCGCTTCAATGCGCTGCGCGTGGTCGGCGAGGAAGGTGATGGCCTCGACGTCAACCGCATGCGCTGCTGCAACGGCGCCGGCGGCGCGCGCAGCCTGGTGGTCGGATCCGCGATCTGGTATCCGACCACAGCGGGTGCGGTACGCCTCGACACCACCGCGATCCGCGCGCCGCAGACGGTCACGGCGCCGCTGATCGACGCCATCATCCATCGCGGCCAGGACAGCCTGCCCGACGGCACCCACGTGCTCAGCGACAATCAGCGCGACCTCGATATCCGCTACACCCTGCCCTACCTTCGCGATCCCGGCGGACTGCGCTTCCGCTACCGCCTCAGCGGCTACGACAGCACCTGGAGCGATCCTACCGTGCGCCGCACGGCCTACTTCACGCACCTGCCGCCGGGCCACTACGTGTTCGAGGTGCAGGCACGCTACGGTGGCGGTGAATGGGGACCGCTGGGCACGCTGCCACTGGTGGTGACGCCGCACTGGTACGAGCGCGACGTGGTGCGCGTGCTGGGCGCGCTGGCCCTGTTCTGCGCGCTCTGGCTGCTGCTGCACTGGCGTCTGCGGCGGCAGCAGACGATCCGGCTGCGGCTGGAGCGGGTGATCGCCGAACGCACCGAGGAACTGCGGCGCAGCAACGAGCGCCTGCGCGAAGCCAACCTGACATTGCGCGCGGACAGCACCACCGACGCGCTGACCGGCCTGGGCAATCGCCGCCAGTTGCTGACGCGGCTGCCGGGGCTGCTCAGCGACGACGAGAGCGTGGCGGTGCTGCTGCTTGACCTGGACCACTTCAAGGCCGTCAACGATCGCCACGGCCATGCGGTCGGCGACCGTGTGCTGAGCGAGCTGGGCGAACTGCTCGCGCGGGCCAAGCGCCCCGGTGACCTGGCCCTGCGCTGGGGCGGCGAGGAATTCCTGCTGCTGCTGCGCGGTGTCGATGGCACCCAGGCCTACGAGGTGGCCGAGCGCTTGCGCCAGACCATCCTCGCGCATGTCTTCTCCGCCAACGCCCAGGCCATCCGCCTGACCTGCTCGATCGGTTATTCGCTGCATCCGCTGCTCCCGGGCTCCAGCGCGCGGGATTTCGAACGCGTACTGGAACTGGCGGACATTGCCATGTATCGGGTCAAGCACAGCGGCCGCAATGGCTGCGCCGGCCTGATCGCCGGGCCTGCGGCCGACGCGACACTGCAGCAACCGGGCGTGGCGGCACGCATCGACGCACTGGTCGCGGCGGGCGCACTGGTCTGGATCGAGCGCCCGCGCTGATCCGGCGCCACGGCGCTATCATCGCGCCTTGCCCAACGGCCGTCCGCCATGCACGCATCGTCATGCACTGATCATGTCGGCTGAGCGCGGCCGCGAGCCGTGGCTCGGATTGATCGTGGGCGCCCTGGCGGTGCAGCTGGCCGGACTCGCGCTGGGCGCGGTCTGGGCGCTGCTGGTACTGCGCTTCGGCGACACGGTGCCGCCCTGGCTGGTGCTGGCGGTGGCCGCGCTGACGGCACTGAGCACGCACCTGAGTCTGCCGCCGGCGCGGGGTGCCGCGGCGCTGCTGGCGGCACTGGCTACCCTGCTGGCCGCGCTCTACGAACAATTCCTGCTCGCGGCCGCGCGCCTCGCGGCGATGTTCGGCATCGGCCTGATGGAATCGCTGCGCGCCAGCGGCTTCGGCATGCTCTGGCTGCTGGCCCGCATGGGCCTGCGCGGCGAGCGCCTGGACTGGGCGCTGGCGGCCGCCGCGCTGGCCGCGCTGCTGGCCTGGCGCTGGAGCGGAAAGGCGGTCAGAGCCTGAGCGACAGCGGCATATCGGCCGACACGGCGATGTCAGCCGTCCACCGCCTTGAGTGCGGCGACCAGACTGGCGACAGCCGCCTGGCCGTCGCCATAGAGCATGCGCGCGTTGTCGGCGTAGAACAGCGCGTTCTCGATCCCGGCGAACCCGGTGCCCTTGCCGCGCTTGATCACGATCACGTTTTTCGCGCTGGCGACGTCGAGGATCGGCATGCCGTAGATCGGCGACGACGGGTCGGTCCTGGCCACCGGATTGACCACGTCGTTGGCCCCGATCACCAGCACCACGTCGGTGGTCGGGAACTCGGGATTGATGTCGTCCATGTCGGCGATCAGGTCGTAGGGCACGCCGGCCTCGGCCAGCAGCACGTTCATGTGCCCGGGCATGCGCCCGGCCACCGGGTGGATCGCGAAACGCACCTTGACGCCGCGCGCGATCAGCGCCTGCGCGAACTCCCACACCTTGTGCTGCGCTTGCGCCACGGCCATGCCGTAGCCGGGCACGATCGCCACGCGCTCGGCATAGGCCATCATCACCGCCGCGTCCGCGGCCTCGATCGGCTTCTGCGCGCCGGCGATCGCCTGCGCCGCGCCGCCCGCGGCGCCGAAGCTGCCGAACAGCACGTTGCCCAGCGAGCGGTTCATCGCCCGCGCCATCAGCTGCGTCAGCAGGGTGCCGGCCGCGCCGACCACCATGCCGGCGATGATCATCGCCTCGTTCTGCAGCACGTAGCCCTCGAAGGCCACCGCCAGACCGGTGAAGGCGTTGTAGAGCGAGATCACCACCGGCATGTCGGCGCCGCCGATCGGCAGCGTCATCAGCAGACCGAGCAGCAGCGCCAGTGCGGCAAACACCACGATGGCCAGCAGCGGCACCTGCGCGCCGACCGCGAAACCGGTCGCCAGCGTCCAGGCGCCCAGCGCGAGCGCCGCCAGCAGGATCACGCCATTCAACGCACGCTGGCCGCCGAACACGAAGCGCTTGTCCATCCAGCCCTGCAGCTTGGCGAATGCGATCAGCGAACCGGCGAAGGACACCGCGCCGATGAACAGGCCGACGTAGGCGAGCACCGTGGCCGACGGAGCCAGGCAAGTCGTCGCCGGAGCCGTCACGAAAGCGCACTGGCCAGGGTGGCCATTGCTCCAGGCCGCCGCCGCAATCAGCTCGGCGAGGCCGATCGCCGCCGCCGCACCGCCGCCCATGCCGTTGTACAGCGCCACCATCTGCGGCATCGCGGTCATCGCCACGCGCCGTCCCGACCACCAGGCCGCGGCGGTGCCCAGCGTGATCGCCGCCAGCATCAGTTCGCGGTTGTGCAGACCGGGAAGCGCGAACGTGGCCGCGACCGCCACCAGCATGCCGACGCCGGCCCAGAGGATGCCGGTGCGCGCGGTGCGCGGCGAACTCATGCGCTTGAGGCCGACGATGAACAGCAGCGCGGCAAGGAAATAGCTGGCCTTGATCAGGCCGGGCAGCAGCGTCCCCATCAGCCGCCCTCCTTCTTCTTGCTGGTCTTGAACATGTCCAGCATCCGCTCGGTCACGACATAGCCGCCAGCGGCGTTGCCGGCGCCCAGCAGCACGCCGATGAAGCCAATCGCCTGTTCCAGCGGTGTCTGCGCATGGCCCAGCGCGACCATCGCGCCGACCACCACGATGCCGTGCACGAAGTTGGACCCTGACATCAGCGGCGTGTGCAGGATCACCGGCACCCGGGCGATGATCTCGTAGCCGGTGAAGGCCGCCAGCATGAAGATATACAGTGCGAGAAAGCCGTCGATCATCGCTGTCCCCCGGAATGGTCGCGTGCGACGGCCACGGCGGCCAGGTGGCCGGCGCCGCCGCGCGCGGGTCCGATCATACGCGGCGACTGTCAACCGCGGCGAGCATGGGCCGTTATGGTTAGCGTGATTCCGCAGGAAACGGCCGATGAGGAACCGCACCCGCCGCGGCAGCGCGACATGAGCGTGACCGCGACTGCCCTGATGCAACCATTGCCCGAGGCCGGCGCGCGACTGGTGCCGGCGTCGCTCGAGGGTTTTCTGGCCCAGGTCGAACGGCGCGCCTGGCGCGTCGCCGAAATGGGGCTGAATGACCGCGAAGAGGCGCTGGACGCCGTGCAGGACGCCATGCTGAGACTGGTCAGGAGCTATCGCCAACGCCCGCCCGAGGAATGGTCGCCGCTGTTCTGGGGCATCCTGCGTCGGCGCATCACCGACCTGCAGCGGCGGCGCAAGGTGCGCTCGATCGTGGTCGGCTGGCTGGCACCGCGCGGCAGCAACGAGGACGGCGAGGACGGGCCGCTGTGGGAGCCGGCCGATCTCGCCCCCGATCCGCAGCAGCGGCTGCTCGACAGCAGCGCCTATGCGGCGATGGGCGTGGCGGTGCGCAAACTGCCGCGGCGCCAGCAGGAGGCGTTCATGCTGCGCATGCTCGAAGGCCTCGACGTGGCCGCCACGGCCCAGGCGATGGGCTGCTCCGCCGGCAGCGTCAAGACCCATCTGTCGCGTGCCATGGAAGCGCTGCGCAACCATCTGGAGGACTGGCGATGAACGATATCCGTGACCCGCTCGCGGACCGCGCCCGCAGCCTGTTCGACGGCGCCGTGCGCGGCGTCGATGCGGCCACGGCCGCGCGCCTGCGCAGCGCGCGCCGCGCGGCGCTGCAGCCACGACACGCGCCGATCGCGCGCTTTCTGCTGCCGGCCGGGGCATTTGCCGCCGCGGCGCTGGCGCTGGGCCTGGTGTGGCATCCGCATGCCGGCGCACCGGCGACCCCGGCGGAGACGGTCGCCACAGCCGCCAGCACCGGCAGCGATTCGCTGGCCGCGGCCGATGCCGCCGATCTCGACCTGTACCAGAACCTCGACTTCTACGGCTGGCTGGCCACCCAGCCGCAACAGCCTGGCGCCACCCGGACGCCAGCGGGAGACTGACCATGCCGCGCGTGCCGATCCTGCCCTCCGCTGCCCTGCTGCTCGCACTGGCACTGGCTGCGCCGCCGACCGCGCATGCGCAGCAGGCAGCGGCCACGTCCTGGCAGCAGCTGAGTCCCGAACAGCAGCGACTGCTCGGTCCCTTTCGCAACCAGTGGGAGCGCATGCCGCCGCAGCGCCAGCAGCAACTGCTCCGCAACGAACAGCGCTGGGCGCAATTGCCGCCGCAGCGCCAGCGCGCGATCGACCAGCGCATCCAGCGCCTGCAACAGATGAGCCCCGCGCAGCGCGCCCAGGTGCGGCGCAACATGCAGCAGTTCCGCCGGATGAGTCCGCAGCAGCGGCAACGGCTGCGCGCGGCCTATGCGCGCTTCCGCGAAATGCCGCCGGCCCAGCGCGAGGCGCTGCAGCGGCAGTGGCGGACGATGAATCCCGCGCAGCGCCAGCACTGGCTGCAGCAGCGCGGTCCCGACCCGCACCGGCAGCACATGCCGCCCGGGGGAGGACGTCACGGCGGCGGTTGACCTGCCGCCACGAAACGCTCAGCCGGCGAACCTGACCTCGCCACCATGGGCGACGCAGGTGTTGCTGATCAGCTCGTCACCGAAGTCCGGATGGAGCGCTCCTTCGCGCAGCAGCAGCTCGGTGAAATTGGCGAAATTGCGCGCGATCATCTCGCTGGCATGCAGCGGGGCGCCAGCCGCCAGATTCACCGGTCCGAGGATGCTGACGGCGCCGTGCTCGACACGCTCACCGGCCCGCGCGAGCTCGCAATTGCCGCCGCTCTCCGCGGCGATGTCCACCACCACCGCGCCCGGCTTCATGCCCTCGATCATCGCCGCGGTCAGGATGCGCGGCGCCTGGCGACCCGGAACCGCCGCGGTGGTGATCACCACGTCCATCGCGCGCAGATGCTCGGCCAGCGCCTGCTGCTGGCGCGCGCGTTCCTCGGCGGTCAGCTCGCGCGCATAGCCGCCGCTGCCGGCGGCGCTGACGCCCAGATCGAGAAACTTCGCACCCAGCGACTGCACCTGCTCGCGCGTCTCCGGACGCACGTCGAAGCCGTCCACCTGCGCACCGAGCCGGCGCGCGGTGGCGATCGCCTGCAAGCCGGCCACGCCGGCGCCGATCACCAGCACCCGGCTGGGGCGCACGGTGCCGGCGGCGGTGGTCAGCATCGGAAAGAAGCGCGGCGAGGCCTCGGCGGCCAGCAGCACGGCGCGGTAGCCGGCGACTGCCGCCTGCGACGACAGGGTATCCATCGCCTGCGCGCGGGTCGTGCGCGGCAGGCGCTCGAGCGCGAACGCGGTCAACCCCTGCGCGGCCCAGGCGGCGATGCGTTCGCCGGCACCGTAAGGGCGCAGCTGGCCGACCAGCATGGAGCCGCTGCGCAGACCGGCCAGGGTCCCGGGCGGCTGCACCGCCAGCAGCACGTCGGCGCGTGCCAGCACCGTGGCGGCATCGGCGAATTCGGCGCCGGTGTAACCGGCATCGGGGAAGCCGGCGGCGGCTCCGGCATCGCGCTCGAGCAGCACCTGCAGTCCGCGGGCAAGGTATTTCTTGGCCGTTTCCGGCGTGATCGCCACGCGGCGTTCGCCCGTCGCGGTTTCCTTCAGCGCTGCAATGGTCACCGCCATGACGCACCTCCACCCGAATCCGCCGCATCGTAACGGATGCCGGTAACCGTCGCGTAGCGCCACTGACCGCAATGCCCGGCCCTTGCCGATGACGCCGGAATGTCCGATGGGCATTTTCCGGGACGGCCACTAGACTCGCGACATGCCCGCCTCGCCGCTGTTCGCCGCTCTTGCCCGCCGCCGCTCGGTGCCGACACGCCTGCTGATCACTCCGGCGCCCGGCGGCGCCGAGCGCGATGCGCTGCTGACCTTCGCGCTGCGCGTGCCCGATCACGGCCGCCTGCAGCCGTGGCGGCTGATCACCATCGAAGGCGCGGCGCTGGCATCCTTTGCCGCACGGCTGGCCGAACGGCTGGCCGCCCGCGAGCCGGCCGCCGATGCCGCGCGCCTCGACAAGGAGCGCGCACGCTACGCGCATGGCGCGCTGGTGGTCGCGGTGGTGGCGCGCATCGATGCCGGGCACGCCCGGATCCCCGCGCAGGAGCAGCTGCTGTCGGCCGGCTGCGTCGCCTATAACCTGCTGCTCGGCGCCGAGGCGCTGGGTTACGGCGCGCAGTGGCTGACCGGCTGGGCCGCCTACGATTCCGCCGTGGCCGCGTTGCTGGGCCTGAATGCCGATGAACACCTGATCGGGCTGGTGCATGTCGGCAGCATCAGGGAAGAACCTGCGCCGGCGCCGCGCGCGGACCCCGCGGCCTGCGTCAGCGCATGGACGGCATGAGCATGCGTCCGGCCGCGCATCTGGTCGACGCCAGCCTGTACGTGTTCCGCGCCTGGCATTCGCTGCCGGACGAGCTGCGCGATCGCGACGGCCGCCCGGTCAATGCCGTCCACGGCTTCGCCCGCTTCCTGCTCGACCTGCTCGAGCGGGCGCGCCCGACCCATGTGCTGGTCGCCTTCGATGCCGCGCTGAACTCGTGCTTCCGCAACGCGATCTACCCGGCCTACAAGGCCAATCGCGAACTGCCGCCGCCGGAGCTGGAATTCCAGTTCGGACGCTGCCGGGAACTGGCCGTCGCGCTCGGTCTGGCGGTGGCCGCGCACTCCAGCTTCGAAGCCGACGATCTGATCGGCAGCGCGCTGTGGACGCTGCGCCGGCACGGCTTCCGCTCGATCGTGGTGTCGGCCGACAAGGATTTCGGCCAACTGCTCGGCAGCCACGACGAGCAGTGGGACTTCGCCCGTGGCGAACGCTGGGGCGCGGATGGCGTCATGGCGCGCATGGGTGTGCGCCCGGAGCAGGTCGCCGATTATCTGGCGCTGGCCGGCGACGCGGTCGACAACGTGCCGGGCGTGCGCGGCATCGGTCCGCGCACCGCCGCCGCGCTGCTGGCGCACTTCGGCGACCTCGACGCCCTGCTGGCGCGCATCGACGAGATTCCGGCCATGACCCTGCGCGGTGCCGCCGGCGTTGCCGTGCGCCTGCGCGACCAGGCCGAGAGCGCGCGTCTGTCGCGACGCCTGACGCGCATTGCACTGGACGCGCCGGTACCCGAGCCTGATGCGCTGGCCTGGCACGGCGGAGACGGCGACGCACTGGAAAGCCTGGGCCGGCAACTGCGCCTCGCCGCACACACTCGCGCGCGCCTGCGAGCGCACGCGCAAGCCAAGGGGGAATTCGCGTGAATCACGACCCCGCCAGCCTGCCGCCGGATGCCGATGCCACGGCCGAGGAGCTGTATCGCGGCGCCTGGCTTACCCTGCGCCGGCGCGGACGCTGGGAATTCGTCGAGCGCAACAATGCCGGTGGCGCGGTGATCATCGTCGCGGTCACGCCGCAGGACCGCATCCTGTTCGTCGAGCAGTACCGCGTGCCGATCCAGGCGCGCACCATCGAGATGCCCGCCGGACTGGTCGGCGATCGCGAAAGCGACGGCGACGAGACCGCGCTGACCGCCGCCGCGCGCGAGCTTGAGGAGGAAACCGGCTGGCGCGCGGCCCGGCTCGAATTCCTGCACGCCGGGCCTTCATCGTCGGGCATGAGCACCGAGCGGATCGCCTTCGTGCGCGCCTTCGATCTGCAGCGGATGGGTGCCGGCGGCGGTGATGCCAGCGAAGCCATCATCGTGCACGAGGTCGCGCGCGGCGACGCCGCGCCGTGGCTGTTCGCCAAGGCGCGCGCGGGCTACTCGGTCGATCCCAAGCTGTTTGCGGGTCTGTGGTTTCTCGAGCACGAGGCGACCACGCAGCCGACCGCCTGAAGCCCGTCGCGCGCGGGCCGCAGGAACGCCCGCTCGCGTCGCGGGCAGCGTCAGACGCGCGTCACCTGCCAGAGCAGCAGCAAGGCCATCGCCAGCATCGCCAGCCAGGTGCCGAGCATGCCCAGCACACGCCCCGCGGAACGCCCGCGGCTGCGGCCCAGACCGATCGCGTGCAGCACGCGCGCGAGGATCAGGGTGCCGCCCAGCGCATACAACAGCGTCGCAGGTGTGCCGGCGCGCTCGAGCAGGGCCAGTTCGAGCAACGCCAGCGGCAGATACTCGACGGCATTGCCGTGCATCCGAATGCGACGCTCCAGTTCGGCGTCACCGCCATCCCCGAGGCCGATCGCCGCGGCGCCGCGCCGCGCCGCCACGCGGATCGCCAGCACCAGGACCAGCAGCACGGCCAGCGCGACGAACAGGGATGTGATCGGCATGTCAGCCTCCGGCATCGTGGATGTCAGGCAGGGCCGCGTGATGACGCACGCGCCATCCGGCGAGGATGGCCGCCACCACGGCCAGCAACAGCACGCTGACAGCGAGCCCGGTGCGCAGCCGCAGCCACTCGATGCCGGCCAGCGCCGCCAGCGGAACCAGCGCTGCGGGAATCACGAACAGCGGATCGCGGCGCAGGCGCGGCCAGGGCGCGGCCACCAGCAGCACCGCCGCGGCCGTCAGCAGCAGCGCCAGCAGACGACGCGCCCACGGCCATGCCGGTGCATCGGGCACGTCCGGCAGCAGGTCGGCGAGACTGCGATCGCCCAGCTGCACCACAAAGCCGCCGCCCGCGACGGACCGCGCCGGCAACAGGCGATCGCCTTCGGCGCGCGCGAACACGCTGATCGGCTGCAGCGGCACCTCGCGCCAGCGGATGCGCAGATCGCCCAGGTGCGGCGCCCGCGGATCGGCGCTGCTGACCAGCGCGTCACCGACGATGTGGAAGGTGGCGGCCAGGTTCGGCGGCAAGCGTCCGAAGTCGGGATGCAACGGCACGCTGCCCGGGATCGCGTCGACGATCGCCGGGTCCAGCACGAAGCCGTCCAGGCGCACCCGCGGCGCGATGAAGCGGCGCGGCGGGATCGGCAGTGGTCCCGGATTGGCGTGCCCGCGCGGATCGCTGAAGGTGGCGCTGTCCACGGCGTGATTGACCCAGTCCTGCTCGTAGAGCGCATAGCCGACATTGATCTCGTGCCACTGGAACATCGCCACATGACGGATCAGCACCGGCGTGTCGGCCTGCACGCCGAAATCGGCATCGAGCGGCAGCTCCACCACCTGCGGCGTGCCGGTAACCCGCACCATGTAGCCGTATAGCCGCGAGGACGGCGCGGCGGCGGCGCCCAGGTCGCGGACCGCGCCGCCGTGCCGGTCGAGTGCGGCAACGTGCGCGCCCGCTCCGCTTTCCGTGGCGGCGAGCAGGACCAGCGCGCCCATCCCCAGCAGCAGTGCGGCCAGGCGCGGCGGCCAGGCGCCTCGCAGGAATGCCTGCAGACTGCTGCGCGGATCGCGGTGACGGCGGCGACGCTTCATAGCGGCAGCGCGACCAGTTGCGGCTGAGTCCGCACCGCGAGGTAACGCCCGCGCGCGTCAACTTCGACGTCGGCCAGCGCGACCTCGTGATCATGAGTGAAGAACAGGCGCACGCCGCGCAGGCGCGCGGCTTCGAGCAGATCGCGCTTCTCGTCGATCAGGCGCTCCGGGTAGCGGTCGTAGCCCATGGTGATCGGCAGGTGCACCCAGGCGCGGCCGGGGATCAGGTCGGCGCAGAACAGTACGCCGCCACCGGCACCGGGGGCGGGCTGGATCTCGGCCAGCATCAGCCCCGGCGTATGCCCGTCGGAGTAGTGAAAGCGCACCCGCGGGCCAAGTGCGGGAGCCTGTCCGCCATCCACCAGCTGCAGACGTCCACTGGACTCGAGCAACGGCAACAGTTCGGGAATGAACGAGGCACGATCGCGCGGATGCGGCGACTGCGCGCGCTGCCAATGGTCGCGGCCGACGACGTAGGTCGCGTTGGGAAACAGCAGCTTCGCCGGCTGGCCTTCGCGCCAGCCCGCCAGCAGCCCGCCGGCGTGATCGAAGTGCAGGTGCGAGAGCACCACTGCATCGATGTCCTCGTGCGCGAAACCGGCCTGCGCGAGGCTGTCCAGCAGCATGTGGCGGTCCTCGACCACCCCATAGCGCTCACGCAGCTTCGGTTCGAAGAACGCGCCGATGCCGGCCTCGAACAGCACCGTCTTGCCGTCGAGCTCGTCCACCAGCAGGCAGCGGCAGGCCAGTGGAATGCGATTCGCTGCATCCGGCTCGATCCACTGCGACCACATCGCCCGGGGCGCGTTGCCGAACATGGCGCCGCCATCGAGGCGTTGCGAATTGCCCAGGATCGACCACAACTTCATCGTCTGCCTCTTCGTCCCATCGTGGCGGCGACGGTGACTACGCTCGGCTTCCTGCCTCGCCAAGTCACCCCGCCTGCGGCTCCTGCCTCCGGCGTTCGCCGGCGCGAGCGGCCCTGCCAGGGCGCCCGCGATAGCCCCGGCTCACCCATCGAGGCGTTGCGAATTGCCCAGGATCGACCACAACTTCATCGTCTGCCTCTTCGTCCCATCGTGGCGGCGACGGTGACTACGCTCGGCTTCCTGCCTCGCCAAGTCACCCCGCCTGCGGCTCCTGCCTCCGGCGTTCGCCGGCGCGAGCGGCCCTGCCAGGGCGCTCGCGACGGCTTGATATGGCGCGCGACCGCTGCGGGAGCAGTCGCAAGGTCATGCGGCGCTCTCCCTGGCCTGCATCAGATCGCGGTACTTGCGCTCCAGCTGCTCGCGCGACTCGACATGGGCGTCATCGACGAAGATGCATTCAACCGGACAGACCTCGACACACTGCGGCAGGTCGTGATGACCGATGCACTCGGTGCACAGTGCAGGGTCGATTTCGTAGTAGTCGGGGCCGGGCGCGATCGCCTGATTGGGACAGACGGGTTCGCAGACGTCGCAGTTGACGCAGGCCTCGGTGATCTTCAGCGCCATGCGCTCACCCCCATTCGACACGCGCACTGAACCATCCGTGGTGCGCCCTCGGTCCAGCCTTCCATGGCCGGCCGCTCACCGGCGCGGGATGCGCTTCACCGCATCCCGCGGCAAATCCCGGTTCGCCGTCGCAGTTGACGCAGGCCTTGGTGATCCTCAGCACCATGCGTTCACTCCGGCACGACCCGCGAATGCGCAACGGGGCCGGAGGCGATCCGCCACGGCGTGACATCGGCAGTGCCGATCTTCCACGCCATCGGCGAACGGACGCCGCGGCCGTGATGGTCGCCACGCACCCGGGGCTGTCACATCTGCACGAAACGGAAGGTCGCGGCGCTGCCCTGCAGGGCCTGTGCGACGCCCTGCTCGTCGGCCTTGTCGCCCACGAACAGCACGATCACGCCCTTGAACGAGCCCGGCTGCGCATCCTTGAACGCGGTGATGATCATCTGCGCGGTCTGACTGGAGTCCGGACCGCCAAAGGCCATCAGATTGCCCGGCAGCACGCCGCGGGCGACGGTGCCGCTGACATTCTCGAGCTGGCGCTGGCGCGCCTGCACGCTCGCATCGTCCGTGCCGGCCGGCACGTAGTACATGTAGGGCTGGTTGGCCGTCATGCCCTGCATGTTCTTGGTCACCACCTGCACGAGATAGTTCTTCCAGCCTGCGCTATCGGTCGGGCTGGTCGGCCGGGCGACCTGCTGGACCTGGGGCGCGGTCTGATCAGACTGTTTCTGGCAGGCGCTCAACGAGAGTGCGCCGATGAGGACGGCGACGGCGTACAGGGCGATCTTGCGCATGACGAGTACCTCTTTTATTGGGGTTGCGGATGTTCGTTGCGACGGATCCGCCAGCGCTGGCGCAGCGCCTGCTGCACCGCCGGATGGACGAAATCGGATACATCGCCGTCGAGGCGCGCGATTTCGCGCACCAGCGACGAGGAGATGAAGCCGTACTGCTCGGCCGGAGTGAGAAACAGCGTTTCCGCCTCGGGCACCAGATGGCGATTCATGCTGGCGAGCTGGAATTCGTACTCGAAGTCCGAAACCGCGCGCAGGCCGCGCAGGATCACCCCGGCGCCGATCTCGCGCACGAAATTGGCCAGCAGGCAATCGAAACCGCGCACCTCGACATTGCGCAAGCCGCCCAGCGCCAGCCGCGCCAGCGCGATGCGGTCGTCCAGGCTGAAGCCGGGACCCTTGCCGGGGCTGTCGGCGATGGCGACCACCACGCGGTCGAACAGCGGGGCCGCACGCGCGACGAGGTCGGTGTGGCCGTTGGTGATCGGGTCGAAGGTACCCGGATAGACCGCTACCCTCGCCTTGGGGATGCTGTCTGCAACCGCAGCCATGTCGGCATTCGTGTTCAGAGTGGGTTTAGCTTAACGGATGCCCGCAGCCACGCGATAGAGCGCGAACTGCAATGCGCCGGCGCGGCCTTCCCGATGCATGCGCCAGTGCGGCGGAAGTTCCGGCGCCGCGGCAACCGGTGCTTCCAGGTAAACCCATGCCGACGGCGCCAGCCAGCCGCGATCGAGTGCCTGCGCGGCCGGCGTCCACAGCCCGCTGGCGAACGGCGGATCGACGAAGACGATGTCGTGCGGCCGCGGCGTGCCGGCCAGCCAGGCCATCGCGTCCGCCGACTGCACCACGCCACCACTGGCCTTGAGGCGATCGAGGTTGGCGGTCAGCGCCGCCGCCAGACCGGGATCGCGTTCGACCAGGGTCGCCGCCGCCGCGCCGCGCGACAGCGCCTCAATGGCGAGCGCACCGGTGCCGGCAAACAGGTCGAGCACGCGCGCTCCCTCGATGACCGGCGCCAGCCAGTTGAACAGCGTCTCGCGCACGCGATTGGGCGTCGGCCGCAAACCCGGACGGTCCGGCACGGTCAGACGCGAGCCGCGCAGATGGCCCGCGATCACCCGGATGGCGCCCGGCACGCTGCGCGGGCTCATGCGCCACCCGCTGCAGCAGGCGTACAGTTGGCGTTTGTTAGCATCACTTTCCGATTCTCCGACAATCGCGACCCCGATGTTCAATCCCTGGAAGAAAAAGCCGCAGGAAGACGCTGCCCAGCCAGCGGCGCCAGTGGCTGCGGTCGAGGCGGAGGCATCCGCGCCAGCCATCGCAACGCGCAGCTGGCGCGAGCGGCTTGCGGGCAGCGGCTTCGCGCGTGGCCTGGCCGGACTGTTCAACCGCAATGTGCGCCTCGACGACGCCCTGCTTGATGAGCTGGAAACGACTCTGATCGGCGCCGACGTCGGCATCGCCACCGCCGGCGCGCTGGTCGAGGATCTGCGCCAGCGCATGCACCGGCGCGAGTTCGCCGACGCCGACGCGCTGCTGGATGCGCTGCGCGCCGCCCTGCTGGCGTTGCTGGCGCCGGTGGCGCGGCCGCTGCAGCCGGCCGGCGCCACGCCCTTCGTGGTGCTGGTGGTCGGAGTCAACGGCGTCGGCAAGACCACCACCATCGGCAAGCTGGCGCGCCGCTGGAGTGACGAGGGCCGCGAGGTGCTGCTGGCCGCCGGCGACACCTTCCGCGCCGCCGCGGTCGCGCAGCTGCAGGCCTGGGGTGAGCGCAACCAGGTCGCGGTGATCAGCCAGGGCCAGGGCGCCGATGCGGCCAGCGTGATCTACGACGCCCTGCAGGCCGCTCGCGCGCGCGGCGCCGACGTGCTGATCGCCGATACCGCAGGACGCCTGCACACGCAGGGCGGACTGATGGACGAGCTCAGCAAGATCCGGCGCGTGCTCGGCAAGCTCGATCCTGCGACGCCGCACGAGGTGCTGCTGGTGATCGACGGCACAACCGGCCAGAACGCGATCAGCCAGGTGCGCCTGTTCCGCGAGGCGGCGGGCGTCAGCGGACTCGTCGTCACCAAGCTTGACGGCAGCGCCAAAGGCGGCGTGGTGTTCGCGCTGGCGCGCGAGTTCGGCCTGCCGATCCGCTACGTCGGTCTCGGCGAGAACGCCGCCGACCTGCGCGAGTTCGATCCGCAGGCCTTCGTCGACGGTCTGCTGCCCGCGCGTCTGCGCACAGGCTGAAACGCATGCGCCCGCGCCCGCGCACGCTGCTGATCGCCGCCGGAATGCTGCTCCTGGCACTGGTCGCGGGCGCGTTGATTGCGGTGCATATCCTGCTCAAGCCCGCTCGTTTCACCGCGCTGCTGGAATCGGCCGCGAGCAGCGCCGGGCTTGCCCTGCACCTGCAGCAGCCGGCCTCATTCGAACTGTTCCCGCGGCCGGCACTGGCGCTGGCCGGTTTCAGCCTCAGCGTGAACGGCCACGGCACGCCCCTGCTGAGTGCGGCGCGCGGCCGGTTGCGCGTGCCGTGGCGGGCCATGCTGGGCGGCACGCCGACCATCACCCGCCTCGAACTGGATGCGCCGCGTCTGGATCTTGGCGAGCTCGACCGCTATGTCGCCACGCTGCCGACCGGGCGCGCACCGTTCCTGCCGCGTATCGGCGCCGGCATCAGCCTGCGCGACGGCAGCGTGATCAGCAAGGGTCAGATGCTGCTGACCGCAGTCAACCTCGATACCGGTCCGCTCGCCCCCGGGCAGCCCTTCATCCTGCGTTTCGCTGCCCGCGACAGTCATGGCGCGGCCCTCGCCCTGACGCTGGACGCACTCCCCCACAGCACCCCGGCCCTGGTCAGCCTGCAGCCGCTCACGCTGCGCGGCAGCGGTCACACGCCGGTGCAGTTCGCTCTCGACGGCAGCGCCGGCTGGCGTGGCGGCAGTCGTTTCAGCCTGCATCTTGCAGGCCATTTCACCGATGCCGGCGCGATCACGCGCACCCTGGATCTGCAGCTCGGCGACGACGGCGCGGCGCCGATGCAGGCGCGCATCACGATCAACGGCAACGGCGAGAAGCTGCAGGCCTCGCTGCAGCCGTCCGCGCTGCTCGCCTGGTGGGCGGCCATACGCGGCGGCGCCGCGAACGCGCCGCTGGCGCTGCCGCCGCTCACCGTCACCGCCGAGATCCGGCACTACCAAGCCGGCGGCGTCAGCATCGAAGGTCTCAGCGTAAGCAGTGATCCCGCTGCCGCCACCTCGGCAGCGCCGGCGCACACCGCCAGCACCCGCACGCGGTGAGCGCGCTCGCCGGTCCGCTGCTGCGCTGGCACGTCCGCCACGGTCGCCACGATCTGCCCTGGCAGCAGCCGCGCACGCCCTATCGGGTCTGGCTCAGCGAGGTGATGCTGCAGCAGACCCAGGTCGCGACGGTGATTCCGTACTTCCGGCGCTTTGTCGCCGACCTGCCCGACCTGCCCGCGCTCGCGGCTGCCGATATCGACCGGGTGTTCGCGCTGTGGTCGGGGCTGGGCTATTACCGGCGCGCGCGCTTTCTGCATGCCGCGGCGCGATGGTGCGTCGAGCACCACCAGGGCGAGCTGCCGCGCGATTTCGACGCGCTGATGGCGCTGCCCGGCGTCGGTCGTTCGACCGCGGGCGCGATCCTCGCCCAGGCCTGGGATCTTCCGTTCGCGATCCTCGACGGCAACGTCAAGCGCGTGCTCACGCGCCTGCACGGCGTGCATGGCTGGCCGGGCGATGCCGCGGTCGGCCGCGAGTTGTGGACGCTGGCCGAGCGGCACACGCCACGCCGGCGCGCCGGCGATTACGCGCAGGCGATCATGGATCTGGGCGCCACCGTCTGCCTGCCGCACGCGCCGCGCTGCGACGATTGCCCGCTGGCCGCGCCATGCGTCGCGCGACGCGACGGCCTGACCACGCAACTGCCGCAAGCACGCCCGGCGAAGGCCCTGCCGCAACGACAAGCGGTACTGCTGCTGCTGCGCGACCGCGGCGGCCGCATCCTGCTCGAGCGCCGCGATGGCGCCGGCGTCTGGTCCGGGCTGTGGAGCCTGCCGCACGCTGACGATGCCGCGGCCGCGCGCGCGCTGGCCGCCCGTCACGCCGTGATCGATGCCGCTCGCGTACAGGCGCTGGCGCCGTTCCGGCACAGCTTCAGCCACTATCATCTGCAGGCGTCGCCGCTGCTGTTCGACGGCGCCGAGCCGCACCGCGCGGTCGCCGATGCGCCATCCCTGCGCTGGACGCTGCCGCGCGAGGCACTCGCGCTGGGGCTGCCGACGCCGGTACGCCGACTGCTGACTCAACTCGTGGAGTAGCCCGCATGACCCGCACTGTGCACTGCGTCCGCCTTGGCCGGGAAGCCGAAGGGCTGGCCTACGCGCCCTGGCCTGGCGAGCTGGGACAGCGCATCTACGCGCAGGTCTCGCGCGAGGCGTGGCAGCAATGGCTGGCGCACCAGACCCTGCTGATCAACGAGAACCGGCTCAGTCCCCTGGACCCGAAGACGCGCGGATTCCTCGCCGCCGAGATGGAGAAATTCCTGTTCGGCGGCGAGGCCAGCAAACCCGCCGGCTACATCCCGCCCGAGTCCGACGCCGCCGGCTGAACGGCTGCCGGCTTCATCGGTTCGGCACGCAGCCCGGCCTTGCGCATGGCCCGATAGTCGACCGGACGGATCGACTCGATCTGGCACGGCTGACCTTGCACCTGGACATAGTCGAAGCGGGCACGGAGGGTATGCATGTGCGCATGCAGCCCGATGCCGCTGGCCCAGCTGAGGTTGATGCACGGCTTGGCCACCTGGAACAGGTAGACCTTGTTGACGCCGGTCCACAGCGCAAAGTGGGTGTCGCCCAGCGGCTGCCAGCCCTGCTGCTGGAAATACGTGATCGAATCCACCGGCTGACCGGCGAATCGCTCGAAGCGGGCCAGATTCTCCGCCTGCACCTTGGCCGTATCGGCCAGCGCGACAGATGTTCCGGCGAGCACGAGGGACACTGCCAGCACGGCGCGAACAAAAGCGGGACTACGCATGATCGGCTCCTTGACGATGCCGCTGCGGAACGCCGGACTTGCGGCCGCTCCCTGCGGTGGCGAGGCCCGGCCAGCGGCTTCGCGGCAATCATAGTCCCGCCCTGCCGACGCGACGCCAGTCCGGATGACCGCGTTTCCGCGTCGTTCACCGCGCGCGGCTTGACGGCCTGCAACCACACCGCTGTAATACACGGCCCCGCGCCTGGCGCGGGTCGCGATGCACATCCGGCCAGGTAGCTCAGTTGGTAGAGCAGGGGACTGAAAATCCCCGTGTCGGCGGTTCGATTCCGTCCCTGGCCACCATTAAAAACACAGACTTAGGTTGAACGCGCTCGATCCTTCTCGCTAAAGTATCGATGACCGTGCCCGTTCCGTGCCCGTTTCTCTGAATCTCGGGGGCGTCCCGTCAGCATCACCCTACGCCTCGATGCGGCGAAGGCCGGCATCCGGTCGCCGGCATGGCGTAGCTGCACAGGTGCAGGGTCTCCTGTGCGCGCGTGGCTCGCTAGCTGTCCCATCCAGAGTTTTGCGATGCCCTAAAGAGGGTCCCGCGCGCTTAGCCCGCTAGGCATCCGCGCTTTCTAGGAGCGCATTTAGTCCGAGCGCCAGCACCGCGGGCGATCGCTGGCGCTGAATGTAGATGCAGATGTTGGTGTCGAGCAGGTAGCGCACGGCCATTACAACTCCTTGCGACGCTGCGGCGGCGTGTCCTGGCGGCCGTCAGGCAGGAGGTCGTCGGGCAGCCGCGCCAGCAGCTCGAATGCGCGTTCAAGACCCCCCGCTGGCGCGCGCGGCACGATCTCCTCGCCACGACGGAAGATTTCGACCTCGGCCATGTCGACGCGAAACTCCTTCGGCAGGCGCACAGCCCGGCTGTTGCCGGACTTGAAGACGCGGGCGGTGGTCATGATGGATGCCCCGAGCGTAGATACATCAAGGTACATACATTCGTCAGCAAGGCGCTGCCCGATCAACCGACGGAATCGGCAACGACTCAGGCTGACGCGTTGCGTCATGTGGTCGTGGTTGGGCGCGTCGATCGCTGGAGCTGGTGATGTTCATGCACCAACCCTTCAAGCATCAGAATACGCACCAAGGTCAGCGTCTGCCCTTAGGGCAAGTCACGATGAGATCTTCGGGCCAGCGTCAAGCTGTCTGGCATACGATTTGCTACTAGTTCGCGACCTTTGCATTCGCCGGTCGATGCGGACGGCATGCGCAAGGGGCAACAGATGCCAGCGTCTCAGACTTCCGGGGCGCTTGCCGACGACCAACAATCGACTGACGGGGGCAATCGAACTTGAAATCGCAGAAGGGCTTCACCTTGATTGAGCTGATGATCGTCGTGGCGATCATCGCGATACTGGCGGCCATTGCGATCCCGGCGTACCAGGATTACGTCATCCGCTCCCAGGTATCCGAAGGCCTGTCCCTTATGGATGGCGCCAAGACCGCCGTTGCCGAGTTTTATGCGAACACCGGGCGCTTCCCTCCCAGCAACGCTTCAGCCGGGCTGGCAAGCGATTTGTCCATCACCGGGAACTACGTTACAGGGCTCGCCACATCCTTCTATGGGAAGGGGGTCATCGTCGTCGCCTACGGCAACAAAGCGAACAGCGCTATCACCGGTCAGTTTCTCTCGCTTTCTGCCGTCACCAATGCCGGATCTATAACCTGGGTGTGTGGCAGCTCGGCGCACACGACCACGATCTCAAGCAAATATCTCCCGTCCTCCTGCCGCTGACCAAGCTCTTGGACGCAGCAGGGATAACACTCGAGCGTGTGCGTTCTTGCCGTGAGGTCATCGCGCATCGGTATCGGCCATGCTCGGGCCTCAGCGCCCGACATGGCCTGTCGACCAGAGGGCACCCCACTCAAATGTCACTCAACCAGAAACGAATTACTGAATCAGAATCGGACAAGCGCCGCACGTGGCTGATCTAGTTACGATTTATCGAACCTTCGGGCCCCGCTGAAAATCCCCGTGTCGGCGGTTCGATTCCGTCCCTGCCATTCCAAACAAAGGTTTAGGCGAAGAGCGCCTGATTCCGTTTGCGAAATCTCGGGCGTGGTGACCGTTCGGCGGACTTTCGCCCTCCCCGCCCCTTCAGCATCGCCCTGTGCCGCGGCGCGATGCAGGGCCAGCCGCATGCCGTGATCGTGCCTTCAGCGGGGCGGACTCGATCGCGCGCGTACGCGGGGGAAATGGCCCAGGCGGCAAGCTGGCCCGCACCCGACCGCACGGTCATGACATAGGCGAGCGCATGGCCGGTGCCCGCAAACGGCCTGTTGCGGTCTGTCGCATGCGCACTCTGACCCGGGCTTCATGAGCTTCATCGCTGCGCCGGGCGGGCAGGGTATATGCTCAATCGTGAAAGAAGGTCAATGCGACATGCGACCTCGGCGGTGATGGACACCATGCCGTGAAGTCGGCCCCGTGAACGGATGTCGTCGGGGCATTCGAGGATTGAAGGATCACCTCCATGACACGCGCCATCCATCGATGGTCCGCGGGACCGTCCAGCACTGGACGGCGCCGCGCGGAAAACGCGTACGCATCGACCGATCGAAAGCCGAAATGGACGGAAACCGGTCGACGCGGGGGGTCGGCAATCGCGCCACGCGCATGCCACGGTATTCGCCGCGCCTCTCCAGTGGACCGGATGGGCGTCCGATGAGCGGGCCCCCAGCCATCGCGTCCGGCGAGTCAACCCCGGCGCTGCCGCCCACGCCCGCCGAGTCGGCATTCGAGTTGGCGCGGCGCTTCGATCTGCCGATGGCGCCGCTCGATGCGACGATCCCGAAAGACGTTCTCGATGAAATACCCGCGATCGTCGCCCGCCATCACAAGGTACTGCCGCTCGGCTACAGCAACGAACATCTCCGCGTGGCGATGTCCGAACCCACCAACAGCGACACGATCCAGCTTCTGCAATTCCTGACCGGACGCTCGCTGTCGATCGAAGTCGCTACCGAAACCGCTCTGGTCCGGAAGATCGAGGCGTCCTACGAATTTCTTGCCGGTGACACGGATTTCGCGGCCCTCGAGGCGTCTTTCGATCTGCCGGACAGAACCGGCAACCTGCAGCAACAGGAGACGCTGTTCATCACCAAGCCGGTGGTGCGCCTGGTCAGAAACATCTTGCTGGAGGCGATCCGCCGCAATGCGTCCGACATCCATATCCGGCCGGGCGAGAAAGATGTCGAGCTGCTCTTCCGGATCGACGGCGACCTGGTTCCCGTGCACCGGTTCCCGCGCAAGCTGCTGCCGGCCATCGTCGGTCGCATCAAGATCCTCGGCCTGATGGACATCACCGAGCACCGCCTGCCGCAAGACGGGCAGTTGCGCATCGGCATGGACCTGAAGGCCATCGATGTCCGCATCAGCATCCTGCCGTCGATCGAGGGCGAGAGCGTGGTCATGCGCCTGCTCATGGCCAGGGTGGGCATGAAAGGGGTCGATGCCATCGGGCTTTCGCCGGTCGATGCCCAGCACCTCAAGGATGCGCTGGATCGCAGCCACGGCATGTTCCTCGTCACCGGCCCGACGTCGTCCGGCAAGAGCACCACGCTGTACGCCGCGCTCAACGCGGTGATGAGCCAGGACGTCAACATCATCACCGTCGAGAACCCGGTGGAGTTCCACATTCCCGGCATCACCCAGATCCCGATCAACGACGACATCGGCATGACCTTCGCCAAGGCCCTGCGCAACATTCTGCGGCACGACCCGGACGTGATCATGGTCGGCGAGATCCGCGACGAGGAGACCGCGCGGATCACGGTCGAGAGCGCGCAGACGGGCCATCTGGTGCTCTCGACGCTGCATACCAATTCGGCCGCGTCGACAATCTCCCGGTTGATCGAGATGGGAATCGAGGGTTATCTGCTGAGGGCCACCCTGCTCGGCGTCCTCGCGCAACGTCTGGTCAAGCGCAACTGTCCGGACTGCCTGGTCCCGGAGGAAGTCGATCCTCACGTGCGCGAATTGCTGGGAGTCGGCGCGACCGAGGAATTCTTTCGCGGCGCCGGTTGCGGCGCGTGCGCCGACACGGGCATCCGCGGACGCCGCATGACCTACGAGTACATGGTCGCGACCCCTGCGTTGCGCAAGCTGATCGTGACCGGCGTCGACGAGGCGGTATTGCAGGAACAGGCGTTGCGCGACGGGATGATCCCGCTGACGCAGCATGCGATCGGCCTTGCGCGCGCTCGCGACATTCCACTGCAGGAAGCGTATCTGACGCGACTGGAGTAAGGGCCATGTTCGAACTGACCAGCTACATGAAGCTGATGGCGAAACAGAAGGCGTCCGATTGCTTCTTCAGCGTGGGCGCACCGCCATCGATGAAGATCGAAGGCAATACCATGCACCTGGGAGAAGTCCCGCTGAGCAGCGAAGACGTGCACAACATGGCCTATTCGGTCATGAACGACAAGCAGCAGTCGTTGTACGAGGCGACGATGGAGATGAACCTGTCGATCGGCCTGCCGGACGCGGGGCGCTTTCGCGTCAATATCTACCGGCAACGCGACACCGTGGCCATCGCGGTGAGGTACATCACCAGCGACATCCCGGCGCTCGACACGCTCGGACTGCCCGAGAAGCTGAAGGACCTGATCATGCTGCCACGCGGCCTGATCCTGGTGGTCGGCAGCACCGGATCGGGAAAATCGACGACGCTCGCTTCGATGATCGACTACCGCAATCACCGCCGCAACGGGCACATCCTGACGATCGAGGAACCGATCGAATTCCTGCACCAGCACGACATGTCGGTCGTCGACCAGCGCGAGATCGGAATCGACACTCTCAACTACGACAACGCGCTCAAGAACGCCATGCGCGAGGCGCCCGACGTGATCCTGATCGGCGAGATCCGCGACCGCGACACGATGAAACACGCGATCGCCTACGCCGAGACGGGTCACCTGTGCCTCTCGACCCTGCATGCGAACAACGCGAATCAGACCCTCGACCGGATCATCAATTTTTTTCCGGACACGGCCAGGCATCAGCTCCTGATCGATCTGTCGCTCAATCTCCAGGCGGTGGTGGCGATGCGCCTGATCAAGGGCATCGACGGCAAGCGCGTGCCAGCCGTCGAGGTGATGCTGCACACCGCCTACATCGCCGACCTCATCCAGAAGGGCGACATCGACAAGCTCAAGGAGGCGATGCAACAGGGAACCGAGATCGGCATGCAGACGTTCGACGAATCGCTGTTTCGCCTGTACAGCGAAGGACGCATCACCCTCGATGAGGCCCTTGAGAATGCAGACTCGCGCACCGACCTGGGACTGCGCGTGCGGTTGAATGGCGCAGTCGACGACATCGCCGCGGTGCACATGGAAATAACGAGGTGACCAGCCGACCCAAATCGAGGCCAGGTCCAGTTGCCGCGCTGCTCGCTGCGGGCCGTCCATTCGACCCACCACGCAGGTGATCGGCCGCGGTTGGTCCGGCAGCGGCCATGCGCGCGCCGCATCACGAGGATTCCGCTGATCGTCGCCGCGGCGCCTTCAACCGCCGTCGGCCACCGTCAGCGCCAGCTCGTCACGGACGTGCAGCTTGCGGTCGCTGATCGCCTTCCAGGCCGGGTCATGGGAAAGCCGTTCGCGCACGGCGGCCTTCACGCTATCGCGGTCGGCCAGCGCCCGGTCGCCGCGATATTCCAGCAGCAGCATGGCGGACCACGGCCGGCCGGCCGGGTATTGCGCCAGCAGGACGCTATATCCTGCCAGCACACCGGCGTCCTCCCATCCCTTGAACTCCGGAATCGCGTACCCGTCGAGATACTTCAGATAGGCACCGCCCGTGACCTGGTATCGGTAAGGAATGACCAGGTACACCGGCGCTGACGCCGACTTCGGCGCATGATCCCGGCGCACCAGGCTGACGGGTGTGCTCTCGATCTGCGAGGTCAGTGCCAGCTCGTCCTGCGTCAGACCGGCCGGCATTTCCCGCGCGCCCTGCGTCCAGCGTGACTGGCCGGCGCTGCCGTCGAACTCGAGTATGGCCATCGCGTTCCAGCCGCCGGAATCCAGGTCGCGGTTGAAAAGAACCCGATAGCTGCGCAGGATGCCTTGCGTCTGCATGCTGCGGAAGCGCGGCAGGGTTTCGTTGCGCAGCGCCTTGCGGAACGCGAGCCAGTTTGCCGTCGTCGTATGGTAGGCGATGACCAGCGCGGGCTGCCGGTCCGGCCATGGCTTCGCGTCATGGCCACTGCCAACCGGGATCAGTGCCAGAAAGACAAGAACGGCTGCGCAAAGCCTGTGCCAATGCGAACGCGGTTCAGGTGTCACGGGAAGACGGCCTCCGACGGGTCGAGTGGACGCGAAACGCGCTCGCATGCGAGCCGCCATTTCCGCTTTGGATGGGCTGGTTCCGACATCATCCGGCTTCCGGTGTGGTGATTCGGACCTTCCATGCGTCGTGGCCTGTCCCGATGTGCCCAAGGTAAGAAACCAACCTTAAATGAACCTGACGGTGACCGATCGGTCTCGCTGGCGACGCATTGCCGTTGAACCCGGGCCATGGCCGCCTGCCTTGCCCGCGCTGGGCGGAAGCCGCGGCACGTCTCGTCTGGACCCGGCCCCGCCACGTACGGCAGGTCGCCCGGGCAGCGCCCGTCTCCGACGCCGCCTGCGAGTTGGCCGGACGTTCAGCGGCCGCCGCCGCAACGGGTGTAGCGTAGGCGGGTCGCCGGAGAATTCGCAGATGAACCGTATCGGCCTGGCTTTGCTGACACTGACCCTGGTTGCACCGGCCTGGGCGAATGGCGTGAAGGCGCCAGCCAGTCCGGTCCTGGACCTCAACCTCCCGGCGCAGTCCTATCCGGATTTCGTGGCACCCGCCCATGCCGCTTCGACAGCGGACGCCGCTCTGGGCATGCCCGCCTACCCGGCCGCGGCGGCCCAGCCTGATGGCCTGAACGGATCGCCGCCCCATGTGTGGGGCAGCGTCACCACCGGCGTGGGCTACAGCAAGGCGTTCGGCACCACGACCTGGGAAGGCGCGAACGTCAACATGACCAAGTTTTTCGGCAGCGCGGAGCATCCGTTCGCGCTGACGATCGGCGTCAGCACGACCCATCTGCGCAATCTCGGCAACGGTCGCTGGCCTTATGCCTGGGGCGGCCAGGCACCCTAGCCCGACGCAGCCTGCGCGTTCGCGCAGACAAGCGCATCGGGCAGGGTCCCCCGCGCAGCGTCGACCAGCGGAGACTGCCGCACCCGTCGAAGCCCGTTCAAGGTGCTTCGCGTCGCCGCAGTATCCGCACGCCGCGATAGAGCGGGTAACTGGCAAGCAGCGCCAGCAAGGCGATCAGGGCGTAGTGCGGATCGCTGCGCGCGACGCCGGCCAGAAAGACGACGGCGATCAGCAGCCCGATGCCCGTGCTCCACGGATAACCCCAGGCCCGGTAGGGCCGCGGCGCATCCGGCTCGCGCCGGCGCAGCACGATCAGCGAGACATACATCAGCAGATAATTCACCACCATCAGGGTGGCGGTGATCGCGAGCAGCGCGCGAAATGTGCCGGAGAGCAGGAACAGGGCCGCCACCAGGGTGCTCAGCAGCAGACCGGCGACCGGCGTGCCGCCGGCGTTGACGAACATGGCCTGGCGCAGGAACAGGCGGTCGCGGGCCATCGCCAGCAGCGAGCGCGGCTGCGACAGCAGGATCGAGTTGATCGTGCCCAGTACCGACACCATCACGATGACGCTGATGATCAGGTCGCCGCGCGGGCCGAACAGCGCCTGCGCCACCACGCCACCGACGAACGGCAGGTGCGCCATGCGCGTGATCGGCAGCACCCAGAGAAAGGCCGCATTGAGCAGCAGGTAGACGGCGATGATCAGGAACAGCCCGCGAAACATCGAACGCGGGATCTCGCGTCCCGGGTCGCGCAGCTCCTCGCCGAAGGCGATCACCGCGTAATAGCCGTTGTAGGTGAAAATCACGCCCTGCATGGCCAGCACGAGGGCAACCAGCAACGCCACGCCGTGGGGCATGGCGACCGTCGCGGAATCCGGCCCGGCCGGCGCATGCGGCATCACGAACGCGGCCACCACCAGCCCGCCGAGCGCGAGGGTCTTCGCCAGCGTGGTGGCCATCTGCATGCGCGCGCCCCAGCGTACGCCGACCAGATGCAGCGCGAACACGGTGGCAAGGACGGCAAAGGCGATCACGCCGGCGTGTCCGGCAGCCTCCGGGACCAGCGCACTCGAGTATTCGCCGATCAGCACCGACAGCGCCGCCGCGGCGCTGCAGGTCTGGATCCACTGGGTGTAGCCGACGAAAAAGCCGGCGTAATCGCCCAGCGCGCGATGCGCGAACACGTACATGCCGCCGGCGCGCGGGATCATCGCGCCGAGTTCCGAATACACCGTGGCGCCGAGCAGCGCGTTGAGGCCACCGAACACCCACACGGCCATGAACAGGGTCACGTCCGGCAGCAGCGCCGCGATCTCGCCGGGTGTGCGCAGGATGCCGCCGCCGATGGTGTTGCCGATGCCGACAGCGAGCGCGAAGGCCATGCCGAGAACGCGCAGCAATCCGCGTTCGCGCTTGCCCGGATTTCCGGACTCCCCGTCGCTTGTGGACATCGCAACCTCCCGCGCGGCGCGCGTCACGCATGCGTCAGCCAGTGTTCCCGGGCCTCCGCTTGCGTGCAAATGCCGCGCAACGGATCCGGGCAGCTGTTCTACTATCGACGGCATCCGGCCGCCGCGGCGCGGCACTCATTCACATCCCACGGGCATCCGTCATGCCGTCTGAAATGCAGCCGCTCGCGGCGCCACGCGAAGTCATCGACGCCATCGACCGGCAGATCCTCGACCTGCTGCAGCAGCGCAACCGGGTGGTCGGCGACGTCATCGCGACCAAGATCCGGCAGAGTCTGCCGATTTTCGATGCCGCGCGCGAGGCCGCGAAGATCGCCGATTTCCGCCGCCAGGCCGAACAGCACGGGCTGGATGCGGAATGGGCCGAGGATTTTCTGCGCATGATCATGAGCAGCTCGCGGGATCGCCAGTCGCACGGCGAGTTTCCGCGCGCGGGAACGCGGTCGCGCGTCGTGCTGCTGGTCGGCGGCGCGGGCGGCATGGGCTCGCTCTACCGGCGTTTCCTCGAGCGCAGCGGGCACCGGGTGCGCGTCCTCGACCGCGACGACTGGACGCGCGTCGACGAGCTGGCTCGCGGCATCGATCTCGCCATCGTGGTGGTGCCGATCGACGCCACGGCCGCGGTGATCCGGCGCCTCGCGCCGCACCTGCCCGCCGACGCGGTGCTCGCCGACTTCACCTCCAACAAGAACGGCCTGCTCGAGCTCATGCTGCAGACGCACGCCGGGCCGGTCGTCAGCCTGCATCCGATGCACGGGCCCGACGCGCCCAACCTGAGCAAGCAACTGATGCTCGTGTGCCCCGGGCGTGACCCGGAGCGTTGCGAATGGCTGATCGAGCAGTGCCGGCTGTGGGGCATGCGCACCCGCTCGATCGCGGCCGGCCGGCATGACCAGGTGATGCACCTGATCCAGGGCCTGCGCCATTTCACGACCTTTCTGCACGGTTCGTTTCTGCGCCGGAGCAACCTGCACCCGGACGCCATCCTCGATTTCTCCAGCCCGGTCTATCGCATGGAGCTGATGATGACCGCGCGCCTGTTCGCGCAGGATCCGCATCTTTATGCCGACATCGTGCTCGCCGATGACGAGCGCCGCGCCCTGCTGCTCGATTTCCTCGAGCACCACCGCCAGCTGGCGCGGATGATCGCGGACAACGATCGCGACGGCCTGATCGCGGAGTTCCGCGGCATCAGCGCGTTCTTCGCGGACTTCGCCGAGCGCGCCCGTCGCGAGAGCGGATATCTGATCTACCGGCTCTCCGAACGCTTCACCTGAGCGCCCGCTTGCAAAAGCGGGTGCCCGGCCCCGGCTTGCGCGCAGCCGGCCGCGGCGCAGCCGCGTCACCCGGATCGAGACCCCCATGCGAGTGCCCTCGCAGCAGGGCAGCCCCGGACCGGAGCGGTGCCCGAACCGCGCGCGGCATCGGCCCGGCGGATCCGCGCTCATGGCGCCTGCGGCTTCCACTTGATCGAACAGCCCATGCTCGGAAACTGCGGCATCGGCGGGCTGCGGCCGGCGGCGACCGCGCACATCGCCTGGTACAGCTCCCGCGGTGCATCGGCCACGAGCTCCTTGCGCGAGGCATCCAGCCGGCCGCGATAGCGCAGCCGCAGCTGCGCGTCGAAGCCGAAGAAGTCCGGCGTGCAGACCGCCCCGTAGGCACGCGCCACGTCCTGCGACGCGTCATGCAGATAGGGGAAGTCGAAGCCGGCCTCGTGGGCGAACCCGTGCATGTTCGACCGCGAGTCCTCGGGGTACGCATCGGCGTCGTTGCTGTTGATCGCCACCACGCCGATGCCCAGCTCGCGCAATGCGCGCGCATCGCGCACGAGGTGCGGCAATACCGAGCGCACATAAGGGCAGTGATTGCAGATGAAGGCGACGACCAGACCGGCGGGGCCGCGGACGTCAGCCAGCGTCAGCGGCAGGCCGTCGAGGCCGGGCAGGCGGAAATCGGCTGCGTCGCAGCCGGGCTCGCCGGGGGGTGCGGTCGTCGCCATGGCTCGTCGTGCACGCCGCTCAGGCGGCCCGGGTGCCGTGCTCGGCGCAGGCGCGTGCGAAACGTTCCAGCGCCAGCGGCTTGATCCTGCCGGCCTGGCCCGCGCAGCCGAACGCCTCGAAGCGCTCCCTGCAGATGCCGCTGGCGGCGGCCTGCGCCGCCTTGAGACAGGCCCGCGGATCGAATTCCTCCGGCCTCTGCATCAGCAGCCTGCGCATCGCGCCGGTCATCGCCAGCCGGATGTCGGTGTCGATGTTGACCTTGCGCACGCCATGGCGAATGCCCTCGACGATCTCCGCCACCGGCACACCGTAGGTCTCCTTGATGGTGCCGCCGAATTCGCGGATGACCGCCAGCCATTCCTGCGGCACCGAGCTCGATCCGTGCATCACCAGATGCGTGTCCGGCAGTCTTGCATGGATGGCCTTGAGCCGGTCCATGGCCAGGATCTCGCCGCTGGGCGGTCGCGTGAACTTGTAGGCGCCGTGCGAGGTGCCGATGGCGATGGCCAGTGCGTCGACACCGGTCTGGCTGACGAAATCGGCGGCCTGCTCCGGGTCGGTGAGCAGCTGCGCGTGGTCCAGCGTGCCGGCGGCACCGACGCCGTCCTCCTCGCCCGCCTGGCCGGTTTCGAGCGAACCGAGGCAGCCCAGTTCGCCCTCGACCGAGACACCGACCGCATGCGCCATCTCGACCACGCGCCGGGTCACCTCGACGTTGTAGGCGTAGGACGACGGCGTTTTCATGTCGGCCAGCAGCGAGCCGTCCATCATCACGCTGGAAAAGCCGCTGCGGATGGAGGCCTGGCAGACCGCGGGGCTGGCGCCGTGATCCTGGTGCATCACCACCGGCAGGTGCGGATACATCTCGATGGCTCCCTCGACCATCCGGCGCAGCATCGGTTCGCCGGCATACTTGCGTGCTCCGGCCGAGGCCTGCAGGATCACCGGCGCGTCGCAGGCATCGGCCGCGATCATGATCGCGTTGATCTGCTCGAGGTTGTTGATGTTGAAGGCCGGCACGCCGTAACCGTGCTCGGCGGCGTGATCCAGCAGTTGACGCAGTGCGATCAGGGCCATGATGCGGCTCCGCGGGTCAGGTGGCGGGAAAAGGGAGTGCAACGATCGCGTCGGCTGTCGGCGCCGTCGGCAACAGCGCCGGCAGCGCATCGATGCGCGACAACAGGGGCGCGCCGAATTCACGCGGATCCTGGCCGCGCGTGTAACCGTAGGTCACGCAGACGACGCGGCAGTCCGCCGCGCGCGCCGCCGCCACGTCGATCGGCGAGTCGCCGACCATCAGGGCCGCCGCGGGCGCGATGCCGAGTTGCGCGCAGGCGTGCAGCAGCGGCAGTGCCCGCGGCTTGCGCAGCGGTGTGCTGTCGCCGCCGACGATCGCCGCAAACCGGTCGGCCACACCGAGCGACCGCAGCAGTGCCACGCTGAACGCGTGCGGCTTGTTGGTGACGACCGCAAGCGGCAGACCGAGAGCATGCAACTGGCGCAGCCCGGATTCGACGCCGTCATACAGCCGCGAATGCCGTCCATTGGCCTGCGCATAGGCACCATCAAAGGCCCGGTGCGCCTGCTCGAGCAACGTCCCGGTCGGCGGCTCGCGCAGCACCGCGACCAGCGCCTGGCGCATCAGATCGCGCTCGCCGGTACCGATCATGCCGCGGATGCGCGGCGCATCCAGCGGCGCCAGGCCCAGACTTGCGAGCACCGCGTTGGTCGCCTGCAGCAGGTCCGGCACGGTATCGACGAGGGTGCCGTCGAGATCGAACAGGATGCCGCCCACCGCGGCGGTCAGGGGCTGGTCCATCAGGAACGCTCCGCAAGCAGATCCGGCACCACGCTGCTTGCGGCAGCGGCGGTGATGACGCACGGCGGTCGCGGGTGCATCGATGAGCAGCCGCGGGCGCGCGGGTTCGATTCGTTCATGGTCATCCTCAGCCGGCGCGCTTCTTGCGATCCATCAGCTGCAGGATCATCGGCGTGAAGATCAGTTGCATCGCGAGGCCCATCTTGCCGCCGGGCACGACGATGCATGTTGGGCCGCGATCATGAAGGAGTCGTGCAGCATGGTGAGCAGGTACGGGAAGTCGATGCCCGTGGGGCGCGCGAAGCGGATCACGACGAAGCTCTCGTCGGCCGTCGGAATCTCGCGGGCGATGAACGGATTGGAGGTGTCAACCGTCGGCACGCGCTGGAAATTGACGTGCGTGTTGCGAGAACTGCGGACAGATGTAGTTCACGTAGTCGGGCATGCGCCGCAGGATGGTATCGACGACCGCCTCCTGGGAGTAGCCGCGCATGGGTCTGGTCGCGATGCAGCTTCTGGATCCACTCGAGATTGATGATCGGCACCACGCCGATCAGCAGATCGGCGTGACCGGCGACGTTGACGCCTGTCGGCTTCACCCCGCCATGCAGGCCCTCGTAGAACAGCAGGTCGGTGTCGCCGGACGACATCGACCCACGGCGTGAAGGTGCCGGGCTCCTGCTTGAAGGGCGCAGCCTCGCCGGCATCGTGCAGGTAGCGGCGGACCTTGCCCGGCGCCATTCTCGCCGTAGCTGCGGAACAGCGTCTCGAGTTCGTCGAACAGGTTGGCTTCGGGGCCGAAATGGCTGAAGTGGCGATTGCCGTCCCGCTCCGCCTCCTGCATCACCTGGCGCATGCCGGCGCGGTCGTAGCGATGGAACGAATCGCCCTCGACGACCTGCGCACGCAGGGCTTCGCGGCGGAAGATGTGCTGAAAGCTCTGCATCACGGTGGTGGTGCCGGCGCCCGATGATCCGGTGACCGCGACGATGGGATGCTTGGTGGACATGCGCACGCCCTTGAGTAGTGACGGAATCCCGCAATGCCGATCGAACCCGCGACGCCCGGTGCGCGCTAGACCGGATCGGGACGCAGCAGCGAGCGTTCGTTGAACAGCGGCGAGACGAAGGGGCGATCGCTGCCGTCCGCATGCTCGCGGTGGTAACGCTCGATGCGCGCCACTTCGTTGCGCGATCCGAGGATCACCGCGATGCACTGGTGCAGCTCGCCTGGCACGATGTCGAGAATGCGCTCGCGGCCGGTGCTCGCGCTGCCGCCGGCCTGCTCGATCAGCAAGCGCCATCGGATTGGCCTCGTAGAGCAGCCGCAGGCGGCCCGGCTTGCCGGGCACCCGGGTGTCGCGCGGATACATGAACACGCCGCCGCGCATCAGGATGCGGTGCACCTCGGCGACCAGCGAGGCGATCCAGCGCATGTTGAAGTCGCGCTCGCGCACGCCGCTCGCGCCGGCCTTGCACTCGCTCACGTAGCGCTGCACCGGCGGCTCCCAGAAGCGCTCGTTGGACGTGTTGATCGCGAATTCGCCGGTATCGGCCGGAATCGCGAGATCGCGATGGGTGAGGATGAAATTGCCGATCTCGCGGTCGAGCGTGAAGCCGTGCGTGCCCTGCCCGATGGTCAGCACCAGCATCGTCGATGGCCCGTAGATCGCATAGCCGGCGGCGACCTGGCGCATGCCGGGCTGCAGGAAATCGGCGACTGCCGCCGGCGCCGCGCCGCCCGGATGCGCGCAGCACCGAGAAGATCGAACCGACCGCACACGTTGACGTCGATGTTCGAGGAGCCGTCGAGCGGATCGAACGCCAGCAGGTAGTGGCCGCGCGGCGTACTCGGCGGGAATCGGCGCAGGGCTGCTCCATCTCCTCCGAGGCCATGCCGGCCAGCAGACCGCCCCATTCGCAGTGGCGCATGAAGATCTCGTTGGTGAGCACGTCGAGGTTCTTCTGCACCTCGCCATGCACGTTGCGTGATGCCAGCGAGCCGTGGCTGCCCGTCCAGCGCGCCCTTGGCGACGATCGCGGAAATCGTCTTGACGGCGGCGGCGACGTCGACCAGCAGCGCGGCAAGCTGCTGCTCGCGCGCGCTGACCGCGCAGCTGCTCGATCAGGAACTTCGACAGCGTCGGTGCGTCGCGTACGGCATGACTCACTCTCCTTCCTTCGTCGGGATTCGCCGCGGCGCATCGCCGGGCGTGTCCGCCGCCGCGCCGAGGCCGCCGTCGAACACGCGGCTGGCGCGGATGTCCGCGGCAACCAGGGTCATCAGTTCCTCGGCGCTCTCGGCCGCGACGCCGGAGCCTGCCAGCGCCTGCCGGAACAGCCGGTTGGCCTGGCGCAGACGCGCGCGGTCGAGCGCATTGCGCATCGAGCGGGCGTTGGCGAAATGCGGCTGGACGAGACGCCGCGCGATGTAGTCGCGCAGCGCCTGCAGGCCGCCGGCGTCGAAGCGGTAGTTCATCCGCGTCGCCATCAGCCGTCGGCGATCGCCAGCAGCTCGTCGGTGCCGTAATCGGGAAAGTCGATGTGATGCGCGATGCGCGAGCGAAAGGCCCGGATTGCTGCGGAAGAACGTGTCCATGCGGTCCTTGTAGCCGGCCAGGATCACGACCAGGTCGTCGCGCTGGTTCTCCATCACCTGCAGCAGGATCTCGATCGCTTCCTGCCCGTAGTCGCGCTCGTTCTCCGGCCGGTACAGGTAGTAGGCCTCGTCGATGAACAGCACGCCGCCCATCGCGCGCTTGAGCACGTCCCTGGTCTTGGGCGCGGTGTGGCCGATGTACTGGCCGACCAGATCGTCGCGCGTCACCGACACCAGATGGTTGCTGCGCACATAGCCCAGCCGGTGCAGGATGTCGGCCATGCGCAGCGCGACGGTGGTCTTGCCGGTGCCGGGATTGCCGGTGAAGCACATGTGCAGACGTCGGCGGCCGCTCGATGCCAGGCCGTGCGCGCGCCGCGCCGTCCACCACCAGCAGCGCGGCGATCTCGCGGATGCGCGTCTTCACCGGCGCGAGGCCCGACCAGCTCGCGATCGAGCTCGGTCCAGCACCTCGGCCATGCCGGACTCGCGATACAGCGCGAGCAGTCGACTCGGCCACGACCGGCGCCGCTGCACCGGTGTCGCCGGTGTCGGGCATGCCGCAGCTCATGGCGGGGTTCGTGCTCACGTGGCGCGTCGGCTCAGTAGCGCCGCCCCTCGGGCTGCGCGGTCGCATACGGCTGCAGGCGTGTAGCGGATGCCGCGGCCCTGCACCTCCTGGCGCTGCAGGCGGAAGCCGGGTTCGTCGGCGGGCCGGTTGACGATGAACGACAGGCGCATCGTCTCGAAGCCGCGCGTCGAGTCGAAGGCGTTGACCTTGATGTAGTGGCTGGGGAAACGCCTTGCGGCAGGCGTTCACCTCCAGCATCGACGCCGGCCGGATCCTCGAGGTCGAACATCGGCAGGCCCCACATTTCCCAGTAGCGTATTGCGCGGGTGCGGGTCGTCGGTGTACTCGACCGACAGGGCCCAGCCCTGGCGCAGGGCGTAGTCGATCTGCGGCCGGATCTCGGCGTCGGTGAGGTCGGGAAGAAACGAGAAGGTGCCTTGGGTGATGCGCATGGATCGATCTCCGGTGCCCGGCTGTCAGGCCGACGCCGTGGCGGTGGCGACGAAATCGGGCGTGTCGGTCGACGTGTAGTTGAAGCGTGACGTCCTTCCAGGTATCGAGCGCGGCCGCGAGCGGCGTGCACCACTGCGCCGCGCTGGCGAGGATCTCCGGGCCTTCGTTCGTGATGTCGCGGCCCTCGTTGCGCGCCTTGACCATCGCCTCGAGCGCGACGCGGTTGGCGGTCGCGCCGGCCTGGATGCCCTGCGGGTGGCCGATGGTGCCGCCGCCGAACTGCAGGATGACGTCGTCGCCGAACAGGTCCAGCAGCTGGTGCATCTGGCCGGCATGGATGCCGCCGGACGCCACCGGCATCACCTTGCGCAGGCCGGCCCAGTCCTGCTCGAAGAACAGGCCGCGCTGCAGGTCGACTTCGTTGTACGGCTCGCGCAGCACGTTGTAGAAGCCCTGCACGGTCAGCGGATCGCCCTCCAGCTTGCCGACCGCCGTGCCGGCATGGATGTGGTCGACGCCGGCCAGCCGCATCCACTTGCGATCACGCGAAACGAGATGCCGTGGTTCTTCTGGCGCGTGTAGGTGCCGTGACCGGCACGATGCAGGTGCAGGATCATGTCGTTGTCGCGCGCCCAGTCGGCCATCGACTGGATCGCGGTCTAGCCGATCACCAGGTCGATCATCACGATGCACGAGCCCAGCTCCTTGGCGAATTCGCGCGCGCTCGTACATCTCCTCCATCGTGCCGGCGGTGACGTTGAGGTAGTGGCCCTTGACCTCGCCGGTCGCCGCCTGCGCGCGGTTGACGGCTTCCATCACGTACAGGAAGCGGTCGCGCCAGTGCATGAACGGCTGCGAGTTGATGTTCTCGTCGTCCTTGACGAAATCGAGGCCGCCCTTGAGCGCCTCGTACACCACGCGGCCATAGTTCTTGCCGGACAGGCCGAGCTTGGGCTTGATCGTCGCGCCCAGCAGCGGGCGGCCGAACTTGTCGAGCCGCTCGCGCTCGACCACGATGCCGGTCGGCGGTCCCCTGAAGGTCTTGACGTAGGCGACCGGCAGGCGCATGTCCTCCAGGCGCAGCGCCTTGAGCGGCTTGAAGCCGAAGACGTTGCCGATGATCGACGCGGTCAGGTTGGCGATCGAACCTTCCTCGAACAGGTCGAGGTCGTAGGCGATGTAGGCGAAGTACTGCTGCTCGGTTTCGGTGCCCGGCCCGGTTTGGGCACCGGATCGACGCGGTAGGCCTTGGCGCGATACTTGTCGCAGGCGGTCAGGCGATCGGTCCAGACCACCGTCCAGGTCGCCGTCGAGGACTCGCCGGCGACGGCCGCCGCGGCCTCGTCGGCATCGACGCCCGGCTGCGGCGTGATCCGGAACAGCGCGATCACGTCGGTGCTCTTGCGGCACGTAGTCGGGCACCCAGTAGCCCATCTGCTTGTACTTGAGCACGCCCGCCTTGTAGCGGGCGCTGGTGTTGCCGACAACGCGCTGGCTCACCGATGCGTTCATGGCTGATCCCCGACGGGCGACGTGTTGGGGCGAGCATGCGGGTCAGTCAGCCAAAGCAAAATTCAATATTTGTTTGCATTACATAAGCGATTGCTTATGATCTATCGGTGATTCGCCATCTCAGCCTCCGCCAGCTGCAGATCTTCATCGAAGCGACGCGCCACATGAGCTTCGCGCGCGCCGCCGAGTCGCTGCACCTGTCGCAGCCGGCGATCTCGATGCAGATCCGGCAACTCGAGCAGGCCGCCGGACTGGCCCTGTTCGAGCGGATCGGCAAGAAACTGGTGCTGACCGAGGCCGGCACCTTGTTCCGTCATCACGCCGCCCGCGTGCTCGGCGAGCTCGAGGATGCCGAGCAGGCGCTGCAGGCGCTCCAGGGTCTGCGCGGCGGACTGGTCAACGTGGGGCTGGTCAGTACCGCCAAGTACTTCTCGCCCAAGCTGCTCGCGCGTTTCACCGAGGTGCACCCGAAGATCGAGGTGCGCTTCGCGGTGGGCAATCGCGAGACCCTGCTGCGCCTGCTGCAGGACAACGAGATCGATCTCGCGATCATGGGCCGGCCGTCCGAGCGCCTGGATGCCGTCGCCGAGCCGCTGGCCGGAAATCCGCACGTGCTGGTGGCGCCGGCCGCGCATCCGCTGGCCGCGGCGCGGCGCTTCGACCTGCAGGAACTGCGCGGCGAAACGATCCTGATGCGCGAGCCCGGCTCCGGAACGCGCCTGGTGATGGAGGCCATGTTCAGGCAGCACCTGTTCCAGCCGGCCCGGCTGCTGCTGATGGGCAGCAACGAGACGGTGAAGCAGGCGGTGATGGCGGGCATGGGCATCAGCCTGCTGTCGCTGCACACGCTGGCGCTCGAACTGCGCTGCGGCGAGGTCTGCCTGCTCGATGTCGTCGGCACCCCGCTGATGCGCACCTGGCACGTCGTGCACATGAAGGCCAAGCAGCTCACGCCGGCGTCGCGGGCCTTCCGGCAGTTCCTGCTGGAGGAAACGCAGGGTTTTCTCCAGCAGACCTTTCCGCAGCCCGCAGCGTCCGCGCCGGAGCCGGCCGCGCGGCCCGGCGCGTGAGCGTGGCGGCCCGCGCCGCGCCATCCCTGACTTGTTCCGCGGCGTGCAGTGCACAGCGTGAACGTGTGTGACGTCGCGCCGCAACCGTGCGCACCGGCACAGTCCGTCCGTGGCGCCGAGATGACCCTGCAAGCAGGAGCGGTACACGCAGGACCGGTTGCCTCACGGCAGGGGGAGTTCGTCATGGATCGCATCACGCAAGCCTGGATCGACACCATTCCGCTGCATGTGCCGATGCTTCCGCTGGGCGAGCTGGCGACGCGCGCGCGCCGTCACGGCGAAGCGATCGGCGCATCAGGCCTCGGCCTCGAGCAGCTCGAGCATGACTACCTGCACGCCGCCATGCTGGCGTCGCCGGTGATGCCGAATGCACGCCTGCGCGCGAGCTGGACCGAACGCCTGCGCGCCCACTGGGAAGCACGCGTGGAGCGCGCGATCACGGGCTGCTATCCGCATCTGATGCACTCGACGATGCCAACGCGGCGACAGCGGCAGCCTGCATCACACCACCGCGCCAGACTCGTGACCCACGTCCACGCCTGAGTCGTTCAGCCCTAGAGACGGCTAACGATCAGCAGCAGAAACGCCAGCGCGAGCGCGGCCAGCGCGCCGGCCAGCACGTCGTCGAGCATCACCCCGAGACCGCCGCCGACGCGGCGGTCGGCCCAGCGCACCGGCCAGGGCTTGGCGATATCGAGCAGGCGAAACAGCACGAACCCCGCAGCCACCGTCCACCACGGCGCCAGCAGCGCCGGGATCAGCGCGATCCACTGACCGACGAACTCGTCGAACACGAACGCACCGGGATCGTGCACGCCGATGCGCCGTCCGGCGCGATCGCAGGCCCAGACACCCAGCGCGAACGCCAGCACCAGCGCGACGAGATACAGCGGCCACGGCAGCAGGCGCAGCGCCAGCCAGGGCAGCAGCGCCGCCAGCGAACCGGCGGTGCCCGGCGCGCGCGGCAGCAGGCCGCTGCCGAAGCCGAGCGCGATCCAGCCGTCGGGGTGCGCCAGCAGGCTGCGGCGCTGCGCGGCGTCGAGATCTGCGCTCATCGCGCGAAGTGCTCGTAACCGCGCCGCGGCGGAGCCAGTTCGCGGCCGTCGGCGCCCCGCACGCGCACGCCCGGCGCGGCGACGATGCGGCCGATGCGGGTGACCCCGCAGCCCAGTCGAGCGAGGTCGGCGGTCGCCGCGCCGGCGCGTTCGGGCGCCACGCTGAAGCAAAGTTCGTAGTCGTCGCCGCCCGCCAGCGCGAAACCAAGTCGCGCCTCGTCGTCGAACAGGGTCAGCAGCGCCGACGACAGCGGCAGCGTCGCGGCGTCGATCTCGGCGCCGACACCGCCGGCCGTGCACAGGTGGCCGAGGTCCGCCAGCAGGCCGTCGGAGACGTCGATGCAGGCGCTGGCGACACCGCGCAGCGCCTGCCCGGCAGCAACGCGCGGCGTCGGTCGATGGAGCCGGGCCAGCAGCGCCTCACGGGTGCCGTTGGGCGCGGCCAGCAACGCATCGGCGCGCGGGTGCTGGCGGTCCAGGCAGGCCAGTCCGGCGGCGGCGTCGCCCAGCGTGCCGGTGACCATCAGCAGGTCGCCGGCCCGCGCGCCGGCGCGGGTCAGCGCGGCGGCGGCCGGCACGAAACCGTGCACCGCCACGCTGATGCTGAGCGGTCCCTGGGTGGTATCGCCACCGACCAGCGCCAGCGAGTGCAGGCGCGCCAGCTCGGCGAAACCGTCGGCGAAGCGTTCGACGAAACGCGCATCGGCGGCCGGCAGCGTCAGCGCCAGCAGCGCCCAGGCCGGGGTGGCGCCCATCGCGGCGAGATCGGAAAGATTGACCGCCAGGGCCTTCCAGCCCAGATCCTCGGGTGCGGTGCCGGCGGGAAAGTGCACGCCTTCGACCAGGGTGTCGATGCTCGATGCCAGCAGATGACCGGACGGCGGTGCCAGCAGCGCGGCATCATCGCCGATGCCGAGACGCACATCATCGCGCCGCAGCGCGGTACGCGCGCGGATCGCCTCGATCAGATCGAATTCGCCCATCGTTCCCCCCAACGGGGTCCGGTCCGCATTCGCCTCGAAGCCGCGCCGCGGACCTCAATCCGGCCCTTGTCAGGCGCGGTACTCGGCCTCGCGCCAGTGTCCGGCCAGCTTGTCGAGCACGCCGTTGACATAAGTGTGACCGTGCTCGGCGCCGAAACGCTTGCTGACCTCGATCGCCTCGTTGATCACCACCCGGTACGGCACATCCGGCCGGTGGCGCAGCTCGTAGGCGGCCAGCCGCAGCACCGCGCGCTCGATCGGATCGACCTCGGCGATACCGCGGTCGAGAAACGGCAGCAGACCCGTGTCCAGCTCGGCGCAGTGGCGCTCAACGCCGAGCAGCAGGTCCTCGAAGTAGGCGATGTCGGCAATCTCCATGTCCTGCTCGTGGCGGAACTCCTCGATCACCGCCGGCATGCGATTGCCGCCGATCTGCCAGGCATACAGCGCCTGCACCGCGCGCCGGCGCGCACGCGAGCGCGCGGCGAGATCGAGTCCGTCTGTACGGGGATGCGGATTCACAGCGAACTCCAGAGCGCGGCCATCGCGATCGCCGCCAGCGCGGCTTCCTCACCCTTGTTGCCGTGGACGCCGCCGGCGCGGGCTTGCGCATCGGCTTCGCGCTCGACCGCCAGCACGCCGTTGAGCACCGGCAGACGCATCTCCAGCGCGACCCGCATCAGGCCATCCGCGCAGCCATCGGCGACCTGCTCGTAATGACGGGTGTCACCGCGCACCACGCAGCCCAGGGCAATGATCGCGGCATGCCCGCCCTGCGCGGCCAGGCGCGCGGCCAGCACCGGCAGTTCCCAGGCCCCCGGAACGCGCCAGACGTCCACCGCCGCGGCCGGCACGCCCTGCGCGGCGAAGGCGCGGCGGGCGCCCGCGAGCAGCGCCTCGACGATGGGCGCGTTCCAGCGGCTGGCGATCACGGCATAGCGTGCGCCCGCGGGTGAAACGGCCTCGGCTGCGGCCGGGGGACGATCGTCGGACACGGCAGACACACTCGCGGTGGAGGGGCGTGCAGTGTAGTGGCTCCCCGGCCGCGGCGGGCGCGCGGCCCGATCAGCCCGGCAAGTCCGGATGCTCGACGTGGCCGACCACTTCCAGCCCGAAGCCGGCCAGGCCGACCAGGCGCCGCGGCGTGCCCAGCACGACCAGCCGGCGCGCGCCGAGGTCGGCGAGAATCTGCGCGCCCTGCCCCAGCTGGCGCCACTGCTGCTGCGACGCCGCCTTGTCGTCGGCTGCAGGCACACGCGCCAGCCGCTCCAGCAGCGCCTCGCTGCTGTCCTCGCCGGCCAGCACCACGACCACGCCGCGGCCCTCGGCGGCAACCCGGCGCAACGCCGCGGTCACGGTCAGACCGAGGTCATCGCGCTGCAGATGCAGCACGTCGGACAGGGTGTTGCCCACGTGCACGCGGGTCAGCACCGGCGCGCCATCGTCGATCGGACCGCGCACCAGGGCGAAATGCAGGCAGCGCCTGAGGGCGTCGCGGTAGGCGATCAGGCGGAAGGCGCCGAACTCGGTGGCGACATCCTCCTCGTGCACGCGCCGCACGGTCTGTTCGGTCCGCAGGCGATGGCGGATCAGGTCGGCGATCGTGCCGATGCGCAGGCCGTGCTTGCGCGCGAACACCTCGAGATCCGGTCGCCGCGCCATGCTGCCGTCGTCATGCAGGATTTCGACCAGCACCCCGGCCGGTTCGAGGCCCGCCAGTCCGGCGAGATCGCTGGCGGCCTCGGTATGGCCGGCACGGGTGAGGACGCCGCCGGGCTGGGCGGTCAGCGGAAAGATGTGGCCGGGCTGGGTCAGATGCTCCGGCCGCGCGTCCGCGCGGACCGCGGTCTGCACGGTGTGCGCGCGGTCGTAGGCCGAGATGCCGGTGGTCACGCCCTCGGCGGCCTCGATCGACACCGTGAAGTTGGTGTGGTGCAGCGAGGTGTTGTCGCTCACCATCGGCTTGAGGCCCAGCTGGCGGCAACGCTGCTCGGTCAGCGCCAGGCAGATCAGCCCGCGCGCCTCGCGCGCCATGAAGTTGATGTCCTCGGGGCGCACCTTGCCCGCAGCCATGATCAGGTCGCCCTCGTTCTCGCGGTCCTCGTCGTCGAGGATCACGACCATGCGGCCGGCGCGGATATCGTCGAGGATGTCGGGGATGGAATCGAAGGGCATGGGTGCGGGCGCCGTGGGCCGGTGGCTGATGGTCGGAAGCTGGAAGCTGGAAGCTGGAAGCTGGAAGCTGGAAGCTGGAAGCTGGAAAGCTTAGCAACGTAGCGCGAATGAAGGGACGCGGCCCCCGCAATCCCGGGGCTGCCAGCCAGTGCATCGGCGCACCGCCCGGATACCGCTGCGCCGCATCCGCGCCACCGCAACGGCAGCTACCGGCCGTCGACAGCCAGCATCCGCTCGACATAGCGTGCGATCAGGTCCACCTCGAGATTGACCGCATCACCGGGCCGCCGCGTCGCGAATGTGGTCTGCGCGATCGTGTGCGGAATCAGGTTGACGCCGAACCGGGCACCGTCCACCTCGTTGACGGTGAGACTGGTGCCGTCGATGCAGATCGAGCCCTTGGCCGCGATGTAGCGCGCGAGCGCCGCCGGCGCCGCGAACACCCAGCGTTGCGAGCGCGCATCGGGCTGCACCGAAACCACTTCGCCGACGCCATCGACATGGCCCGAGACCAGATGGCCGCCGAGGCGATCGGCCAGACGCAGCGCCTTCTCCAGGTTGACCGCATCACCGGGTCTGAGCGTTCCCAGCGTGGTGTGCGCCAGCGTCTCCACCGACACGTCGGCGGCGAAACGGCCGGCATCGAGCGCAATCGCGGTCAGACACACGCCGGCCACCGCGATGCTGTCGCCGAGGGCGACATCCGCCAGATCCAGCGCACCCGCGTCCACCTGCAGACGCAGGTCGCCACCGCGCGGTTCGAGACGCGTCACGTGACCGACCGAATGGATGATGCCGGTGAACATGCGGATGCCCTCAGCGTGGACGCAGCAGCAGTCGCAGATCATCGCCGATCGCGCGCTGGTCGATCAGACGCAACGCCGGCGACGCCGCGATCCCCGCCAGCGACGGCAACTTCAGCAGCGCCCGCGCGCTGTCGCCCAGCAGGCGCGGCGCGACATACAACAGCAATTCATCGACCCGGTCCGCCGCGAACAGCACGCCGGCCAGCGTCGGCCCCGCTTCGACCTGGACTTCGTTGCAGCCGCGCGCGGCGAGCAGGGTCAACACGGCATCCAGATCGAGGCGGCCGTCATGCGTTTCAACCGCGACGCACTCAACCTGCGCGTAGCCGGCATGCGCCGGAACAGCGGCGGCTGCGTGCAGGATCAGCGTCGGCGCGCTGCCGTCGAGCAGGGCGGCGCCGGGCGCCAGTGCATCCAGGCGCGCGTCGAGCAGCACCCTGAGCGGTGGCCGGAAGGCGAAACCATCACCCGCGGATCCGGCGACAGGCATCCCGGAGGCCGACCACGATCCGATCCCGGAACCCGCGCGCCCAAGTGCCGCGCCTGGCAACCCGGAAGCAGGTGACGATTCGCCCTCCAGGCCATCTTCCACGGCGGTTGCGCCGTCATGGAAGGGGGCGCCGGTACGCACCGTCAGCCGCGGATCGTCGGCACGCGCGGTGCCTGCGCCGGTGAGGATCGCCGAGCTGCGCGCGCGCCAGCGCTGCACATCGGCGCGCGCGGCGGCGCCGGTGATCCATTTCGAGGTGCCGTCCGCCAGCGCCGTGCGTCCGTCGAGACTCATCGCCAGCTTGACCCGAACCCACGGGCGGCCGCGTTCGATGCGGCTGAAGAAGCCGCGGTTGAGTTCGCGCGCCGCCTCGCGCATCAGGCCGACATCAACAGCAATGCCCGCATCGCGCAGCATCGCGATGCCGCGTCCGGCCACCTGCGGAAACGGATCCTCCGCCGCGATCACCACCCGCGCCACACCCGCGGCAATCAGTGCCTCGGCGCAGGGCGGTGTGCGTCCGTGGTGCGCGCAGGGTTCCAGCGTGACGCATGCCGTCGCGCCGCGCGCGCGATCGGCCGCCACGCGCAGGGCAACCACTTCGGCATGCGGTTCGCCGGCACGTCGGTGCCAGCCCTCGCCGACGATCGTGTCGCCCTGCGCGATCACGCAGCCGACACGGGGATTGGGCTGGGTGGTGAACAGGCCGCGTCCGGCCAGGCGCAGCGCGCGCGCCATGTGCGCGTGGTCGAGTGCGGAAAAGTGAATGGGGGTCACCATTTTTCGCGAAAGGGGGTCAGAGTCATTTTTAAGACCGGCTCGACGGCTGAGGTCTGGGTGCATGAAAAATGACTCTGCCCCCTTTCACCCCCGACCCCCTTTCAAGCCCATTCACGACTTGCCGCCGCGCTTGCCGTCCGCATCCAGCAACGGCAGCTGCAGGCTCTCCAGCGCGGGCAGGTCGCGTTCAAGTCGTTCGATCTCCTCGCGGAACGCATGCACGTCCTCGAAGCTGCGATAGACCGAGGCAAAGCGCACATAGGCGACCTGGTCGAGCTTCTTCAGCTCCTGCATCACCAGCTCGCCCACCGCCAGCGCCGGCAGTTCACGCTCGCCGCTCAGCCGCACGCCGTGGATCACCGCGCGCACCGCGGCATCGACCGCGTCGCTGGACACCGGCCGCTTCTGCAGCGCGCGCTCGAAGCTGGTGCGCAGCTTGCGCTCGTCGAAGGGCTCGCGCCGACCGTCGCTCTTGATCACCGCCGGCAGCTTGATCTCGGCGATCTCGAAGGTGTTGAAGCGCTCGCCGCAGGCCGGACACTCGCGGCGACGACGGATGCTGCTGCCGTCCTCGGAAACGCGCGAGTCGATCACGCGGGTGTCGTCGTGCTGGCAGAAGGGGCAGTGCATCAGAAGAGCCGGGACCCGGGCCCCGCTTTCTCAGCCATACACCGGAAACGCGCGGCACTGCGTCGTGACCTTGGCGCGCACGGCGGCGATCACGCTTTCGTCGGCAGGCGCATCGACGACGTCGGCGAGCCACTGCGCCAGCTCGATGCAGTCGGCCTCGCGATAGCCGCGCGTGGTCACCGCCGGCGTGCCGATGCGCAGGCCCGAGGTCACGAAAGGCGAGCGCGGATCGTTGGGCACGGCGTTCTTGTTCACGGTGATGTGGGCGCGCCCGAGCGCGGCCTCGGCGTCCTTGCCGGTCACGTCGCGGCCGATCAGGTCGATCAGCATCAGATGGTTCTCGGTGCCGCCGGAGACGATCCGGTAGCCGCGCTGCTGCAGTGTCGGCGGCCATCGCCTTGGCGTTCTTCACCACCTGCTGCTGGTAGATCTTGAACTCCGGCTCCAGGGCCTCCTTGAAGGCCACCGCCTTGGCCGCGATCACGTGCATCAGCGGGCCGCCCTGGATGCCCGGGAACACGATCGACTGCAGCTTCTTCTCGATTTCCTCGCCGGCGCCCCTGGCCACGATGATGCCGCCGCGCGGGCCGCGCAGGGTCTTGTGCGTGGTCGAGGTGACCACGTGCGCATGCGGCAGCGGGCTCGGATAGACGCCGGCGGCGACCAGCCCGGCGACGTGTGCCATGTCGACGAACAGATACGCACCGACCCGGTCGGCGATGGCGCGGAATGCGCGCCCAGTCGATCACCTGCGAGTAGGCGCTGAAACCGGCGACCACCATCTTCGGCTGATGCTCGACGGCGAGGCGCTCGACCTCGTCGTAGTCGATGATGCCGTTGGCGTCCACGCCGTACTGCACCGCGTTGAACAGCTTGCCGGAGACGTTGACCTTGGCGCCGTGGGTCAGATGGCCGCCGTGCGCCAGACTCATGCCGAGGATGCGTGTCGCCGGGCTTGAGCAGGGCCAGATACACCGCCTGATTGGCCTGCGAGCCGGAATGCGGCTGCACGTTGGCGTAGTCGGCAGTCGAACAATTGCTTGACACGCTCGATCGCCAGCCGCTCGGCGACGTCCACGTACTCGCAGCCGCCGTAGTAGCGCTTGCCGGGATAGCCTTCGGCGTACTTGTTGGTCAGCACCGGCCCTGCGCCTCGAGCACGCGCGGGCTGGCGTAGTTTTCCGAGGCGATCAGCTCGACATGGTCTTCCTGGCGCTGCCGCTCGGCCGCCGATCGCCTGCGCCAGTTCGTCGTCGTAACCGGCAATGCGCATGCTGCTTCGGGAACATGAGGACCTCGCGCGCGCGGCCCGGATGCGGGCCGAAACAAGCAAGAAAGTGTAGCCCAGACGGGGGTTTGCGCCTAGCGAGTCGTAGGCGTCGATGACCCCGTGCCGGGGTCGCCGCAGCCCGTGCGCGATGACAGCCCGACGGTCGATCGGCGATACTGTGCGGCTTCCCGAACCGCCCATGCGCCGGATCGCTGCCTCGCAGTCTGCCGGTCGCCCTCAGGAGCGAGCATGCAATACATCTACACCATGATCGGCGTCAGCAAGATCGTGCCGCCGAAGCGCGAGATCATCAAGGACATCTCGCTGTCCTTCTTCCCCGGCGCCAAGATCGGCCTGCTGGGCCTCAACGGCTCGGGCAAGTCCACGGTGCTGCGGATCATGGCCGGCATCGACACCGAGTTCAACGGCGAGGCGCGCCCGCAACCCGGCATCAAGATCGGCTACCTCGAACAGGAGCCGAAGCTCGATCCGGACAAGACCGTGCGCGAGGTCGTCGAGGAAGGCGTCGTCCGAAGTGCTCGACGCGCAGAAGCAGCTCGAAGAGGTCTACGCCGCCTACGCCGAGGAAGGCGCCGACTTCGACAAGCTGGCCGCGGAGCAGCAGCGCCTGGAAGGCATCCTCGCCGCCAGCGACGCGCACACCTGGAGCGCCAGCTCGAAGATCGCCGCCGACGCGCTGCGCCTGCCGCCGTGGGACGCCAAGATCGGCCAGCTCTCCGGTGGCGAGAAGCGCCGCGTCGCGCTGTGCCGCCTGCTGCTGTCCAAGCCCGACATGCTGCTGCTCGACGAGCCGACCAACCACCTCGACGCCGAGTCGGTCGAATGGCTGGAGCAGTTCCTGCAGAACTTCCCCGGCACCGTCGTCGCGGTCACCCATGACCGCTACTTCCTCGACAACGCCGCCGAGTGGATCCTCGAACTCGACCGCGGCCGCGGCATTCCGTGGAAGGGCAACTATTCGTCGTGGCTGGAGCAGAAGGACGCAGCGCCTGAAGCAGGAAGAATCCGGCGAGAAGGCGCGCCAGAAGGCGATCGAGCGCGAGCTGGAGTGGGTGCGCCAGAACGCCAAGGGCCGCCAGTCCAAGGGCAAGGCGCGCCTCGCCCGCTTCGAGGAGCTGAACTCGGTCGACTACCAGAAGCGCAACGAGACCAACGAGATCTACATGCCGCCCGGCGAGCGCCTGGGCGACCTGGTGATCGAGTTCAAGAACGTCTCCAAGGCCTTCGGCGACCGCCTGCTGATCGACGACCTCAGCTTCAAGATCCCGCCCGGCGCGATCGTCGGCGTGATCGGCCCGAACGGCGCCGGCAAGTCGACGCTGTTGAAGATGATCACCGGCGACGAGAAACCCGACTCCGGCGAGATCGCTGATCGGCCCGACCGTCAAGCTCGCCTACGTCGACCAGTCGCGCGACACGCTCGATGCGAAGAAGACGGTGTGGCAGGAGATCTCCGGCGGCTCCGACATCATCACCGTCGGCAGCTACGAGACCCCGTCGCGCGCCTACATCGGCCGCTTCAACTTCAAGGGCGCCGACCAGCAGAAGATCGTCGGCCAGCTCTCCGGCGGCGAACGCGGCCGCCTGCATCTGGCCAAGACCCTGATGCAGCGGCGGCAACGTGCTGCTGCTCGACGAGCCGTCCAACGACCTCGACGTCGAAACCCTGCGCGCGCTGGAAGAGGCGCTGCTGGAGTTCCCCGGCAGCGCGATCGTGATCTCCCACGACCGCTGGTTCCTCGACCGCATCGCCACCCACATCCTCGCCTTCGAGGGCGACTCGCACGTCGAGTTCTTCCAGGGCAACTACCAGGAATACGAGGCCGACAAGAAGCGCCGCCTCGGCGAGGAAGCCGCCAAGCCGCACCGCGTGCGTTTCAAGAAGATCGGCTGATCGGATGCCACGGCTGCGCCAACGTCGGCGCGGCCGTGGCTGCATCGCAATCCGGCATGCTGCTCCCGCAAAGCCCGTCTGAGCGCGGGATCACCGTCGCCGCACGTGTCTGGCCCGCAGGCTGCGTTACCTGGCCCCGGATTGCGTCGCGCCGAACCAAGCTGACGTAGGCGGTCATGCCGCCGCCATGACGGCATCGACAACACGCCCGTCCAGCATGCGCACCGCGCGTTGCGCGCGCTGCGCCAGCGCGCCTTCGTGGGTGACCATCAGCAGCGTCGCTCCGGCGGCGTGCAGCTCCTCGAACAGGCGCATCACGGTGGCGGCGTTCTCGCTGTCGAGGTTGCCGGTCGGCTCGTCGGCGAGGATCAGGTCGGGTTCGCCCACCAGCGCGCGCGCGATCGCCACGCGCTGCTGCTGGCCGCCCGAGAGCTGATGCGGGTAATGTTTCAGCCGCTGCGTCAGGCCGACCCGCTCCAGCGCCCCACGGGCGCGCTCCTCGCGCTGGCTGCGCGAGACGCCGCCGCGAAACTTCAGCGGCAACGCCACGTTCTCCAGCACCGTCAGATCGCCGATCAGGTTGAAGCTCTGGAACACGAAGCCGATGTGCTGGTTGCGCACCGTGGCGCGCGCATCGCCGTTCAAGGTGCCGACATCGCGCCCGGCCAACCGGTAGCGGCCCTGCTGGAACGCGGTCAACAGGCCCAGCACCGCCATCAGCGTGGACTTGCCGCAGCCGGACGGCCCGGTGACGGCGACAAACTCGCCCTTGCGCACTTCCAGATCGATGCCGCGCAGGGCGTAGGTATCGACCTCCTCGGTGCTGAAGTGCTTGGTGACACCGGTCAATTCGATCACGGGCGGCGTGGCGTTCATGGTGTGCTCCGTTGACGAAGGATCAAGAACGAAAGAGTTTTTTGTCTGCGAAGGACGCGAAGAGGTTTTGAGAGGATCTTTTCGCGTCCTTTGTGCTCTTCGCGGACCATGGTTTTTGGCTTTCCTGACAGCACATCAGCGCAATCGGAGCTGGCGATAGTGTGAATAGGCCGACACGTCGGACAGCACCACGCGCTCGCCGGGCACGAGGCCCGCGAGCACCTGGATGCGGTCGGTCGAGCCGACGCCGAAACGCACCGCGCGGCGGGTGGCGAGATCGCCGCTCGGCCCCAGCACGAACACCTCGGCATTGCTGGCCGCGCGGACGTTGGCCGGCCGCGGCACGTACAGCGCGTCGTGCAGCTGCGTGATGCGGATGGCGGCGTCGACACTCTGATCGACGCGCGCGCTGGCCGGCGGCTTGCCGGTCAGGCTCACGTCCACCGTCACCAGTCCGTCCTTGACCGTGGGATCGACCCGCGCCACGCGCCCGGCCACCACGCCGTCGTGGGTATCGACGCGGACCAGCTGACCCGGCGCGACGCTGCCGGCGTCGTACTGACTGACCTTGACCTCGGCCTTCAGCGCATCCGGCGTGGAGATGCGCGCCAGGTTGGCGCCCGCCGCCAGCTGCTGACCGGGCTCGGCGCTGATCTGCTCGATCTGGCCGGTGATCGGCGCGCGCACGGTCAGCTGTTCGGCCTCGGCCTGCTTCAGCGCCGCCAGTGCGCGCTCCTGGCGCACGCGCTCATCCTCGGCGCGCAGCAGGGAGCGGTTGCCGCTCTCGAGATTGGCCAGACGTTCCTGCTCGAAACGCAGACGCTGCTGCATCAGCCCGAACTTCAGCTTCTCGTCCTGGTACTGGAACCGGGGCACGATGCCCTGCGCGGCCAGCTTGCCATCGGCTTTCAGGTGCATCGCCGCGCTCTCGACATCGACCTTGATGCCCTCGATGGTCGAACGCTCGCTCAGCACCGCATTCTCCTGTTCCTGCTTTTTCGCCAGCAGCCCGGCCTCGGCGGCGGCCAGGTCCGCGGCGGCCGACTGCGCGGCATTGAGCACGGTCGGATTGGCCAGCTTCACCAGCGGCGTGCCGACGCGCACCCGCTGACCAGGCGTCACCAGCACCTGATCGATCACGCCGCCCGCGGGTGCGGCGATCCAGCGCGAGGTTGCCGGCACCAGCCGGCCCGCGGCCTGCACCTGCACCACGAAGGTGCCGCGCTCGACCGTGCCCAGCCAGACCTCGCTGCGCGCGACCTCGGCCACCGAGCCGTCGTTCAGCCGCCAGGCCCAGACCGCGGCGATCGCCAGCAGCGCGCCGGCGACCACGCCCCAGGTCAGCCGCCGCCGCCACCACGGCCGATACACCGGCGCGCGGCGCACGTCCATGGTGTCGTAGAGGTTAGGTTTGTCCTCAAAGCTCATGCAGGCTCTCCGCCGGCTCGGCACGCGCGGCACGACGCGCCGGGAAATGCACCACCGCGAACACTGCCAGCAGCAGCACGGCCAGCGCGATCCACGTCGCCGCATCGAAGGCCGCGACCTGTGCGCCGGACAGGAAGGCGAACTGCGCCGCCAGCCACGGCGCAGCGAGCAGCGCCAGCAGCACGCCCGCCGCGGCCAGCGCCAGCGTGCCCAGCACCACCTCGCGATACAGCCGTAGCGGACCGGCACCCAGCGCCGAGCGGATCGCGCTCTGACGCTTGCGCATCGCCAGGAACAGCCGCAGATGCGCCGCCACGCCCGACAGCGCGATCGCCCAGGCGAACAGCGCGATGGTCACGAAGATCTGCGCCTGGCGAGTTTGCGGGGCAGCAAGTTGAGCACGTATGGCGTCGCTGCTGCGGATCTTGCCCACCTCAAGCTGAGGTGCCTGGCGCTTGAGTACGGCAGTCAACGCTACGCGCAGCGCCGCGTCGTGCTGCACGGGCACTCGCGGACGCACCAGCAGGGGTCCCGCCGAGGAATCGGAAGCTTCCGTAGGGGTCGGTGCGGACATCGCCGATCACGACCGGTCTTGGGGTCGTGACCAGGACCGGCCAGATACATCGGTGCGATCACGCCGATCACGTCGCCTGTGGCTTCATTGCATGCCGTGTCTGCAAAGTCTTGCCCGGTGCGGCGCGCACATCGCCGAACAGGTCGCGCGCCACCTTGGCGTCGATGAGGACCGCATTGCTCTCGGGTTTTTTCGGATCGAAATTGCGCCCGGCAAGCAGGTGCGCGCCGCTGGCATACAGCCAATCGGGACTGGCCTCGAAGGGGTAGCCCGAGGTTGCGCGCTTGCCCGCAGAAATCGAATCGGGCTGGCCGTCGTCGTGGCCCGGTATCGGCCCGATCGCGGTACGCGCACCCGGCTGCACTTGCGCCGCCGATCGGCCCAGCGCGTCGAGCAGCAGCGTATTGGCGGCGGTGGATTTGCCTTTTGGAAACGAGACAAACATCGGCCCACTGGGTGCGCGCTCGATCGTGACCACCGTAACGTGCGCACCGAACATGCCGAGATCGGCGTGGCGCTGCTGCCAGGCGTAGATCAGCGCCCAGGCGGCAGCGCAACTCATCAGCGCGGCGAGCAGCACTTCGGCGCTCAACACGATCATGCCGAAACGTCGGTCGCCGCGTGAAAGAGTGACGCTGCGCGCGCCATCGAGCCGTTCGCGCGACGTGATGATCAGCAGCGGCAGGGACTCGGCCAGAATCACGACCAGCAGCAACCCCGGCAATATCCAGGCCAGTTGCCGCGCGACTGCCGCGGCACCCAGCACACCCCAGGTTATGGTTTGCCGCAGCAGGTGCTTGATCACGATATAGCCCAATCCGGCAAGCGCCGTGGACGTGGCCAGGATCAGTACGGCGGTCACCGCGGTACGCGTCAGAAATCGTCTTCGCAACCAGCTGCGCGTGGCGCCCAGCACGCGCTCCATCTGCAACACGCCACGCCGCCGCAACAGCGCCAGCCAGTGCAGCGTGACCAGATTGACCGTGACCAGCACCAGCGCGGCGACGCTCAAGGCGAGGTAAAGCGTGGTCCGTCGCGCAGCGGCCCGTCGTGCCAACGGATCGAACGAGTAGGGCGCGGACAACAACGCTCCGTGCACGTCTTTGCCACTGTCGGCCGCGGGCAGTCGCTGCCAGGCCTGCTGCACCTGGGTGCGCACCGCCGCCAGTGGCAGATCGGCCGGCGCACTCAGCAGCGCCGGGAAGCCGGTCACCAAGAAGCTGTCGTCAGCCGGCGTGCCGGCTTTGGCACCGACACTGAAACCGTTGAGTGCGGGGATTTGCGTATACGGCAACCACGCGCTGACATCGCGTGTATCGACAATGCCGCCGAAATTCCCCGGCAATACGCCGATCACACTCAGGCTCAGGCCGGGCTTGCCGCTCTGACCGGCCCGCAGATCGCGCCCGATGGCTTGCCGGGCACCACCGAACAGGCGCCTGGCGGTCGCTTCGCCGAGCATGACCACCGGCGCATTGGCGCTGAGGTCGGCCTCGGTGATCGCACGTCCGGCCAGCGGCCGCAGATGCAGCGTGCGGATGTAGGCGCCGGTGATCATCTCGGTCTCCAGCTTGATCGGCGCGCCTTCCTTGCCTGGCCGAACATAGGAGACTTGCATCGGTATCGCGGTAGCCGCCACCAGATCTCGGGGCAGCAGCCCGTCCAGCTTCTTGATCAGCCCGCTGCCCAGGCTGAAATCCGGTCCCGTGCTGCGCAGCATGCCCAGCGCGTAATAGCGATACCCCGGTCCGGCGCCGGCAATGCGCGGATCGTTCATTACCCGCAGACTGGCAAACGCCAGCGCCGTCGCCGCCACGGCCAGCGCCAGCAGCGCGTAGGCGGCGATCTGCATCCACGGGAGTCGTCGCATGGTCCCCGCCTTCCCTTGCACTCGACGCGCCGAGACTGATGGCCGATGTCATGGCCCGTCAAGCTGACTCGCCTTACGGATTCGACAGCTCGATTGCGCAACCCTTAGTCGGCCATCGCCGGTCGATATCAGGCTGTCCGGGCAAGATCAAAGCTCATGCAGACTCTCCGCCGGCTCGGCACGCGCGGCACGACGCGCCGGGAAATGCACCACCGCGAACACCGCCAGCAGCAGCACGCCCAGCGCGATCCACGTGGCCGCGCCGAAAGCCGCGACCTGCGCACCGGACAGGAAGGCGAACTGCGCCGCCAGCCACGGCGCCGCGAGCAGCGCCAGCAGCCACGCCCGCCGCGGCCAGCGCCAGCGTGCCCAGCACCACCTCGCGATACAGCCGCAGCGGACCGGCGCCGAGCGCCGAGCGGATCGCGCTCTGGCGCTTGCGCATCGCCAGGAACAGCCGCAGGTGCGCCGCCACGCCCGACAGCGCGATCGCCCAGGCGAACAGCGCGATCAGCGCGAACACGCGCGCTTGTTCGATCTGCTGCCGGGCGAGCCAGTCGCGTTCCTGCACCGTGGTCCTGATCGCGTCCACCTTGAGTGTCGCGCCCTGCTGCTTGAGGTTCGCGTCGATTCGATCCCTCAGCCGCGCCCGTCCGGCGCCATCCAGCGACTTGCCAACTGCGAGCGTCGAGCCATTACCCATCAGCTTGTATGGCGTCAGACGCATGTCCTCGAGTACGAGCGGACAAGGCGGCTTACCGGCGCCGTGCAGATACAGCGGCGCCACCACGCCGATCACCTGCGCGGGCTTGGTCTCGCTCTGCAATCCGATCGTGTGTCCGAGGGCGCCTCGCACCGAGCCGAACAGGACATGCGCCACCTGTGCATCGATCATCACCTGATCGGGATCTGTCTTGTTGACGTCGAAGTTGCGTCCGGCAAGCACGCGCGCGCCCGTGGCCAGAAGCCAGCCGGATGTCGCGCTCTCCACACATGCACTGGTAACAAGCTTGCCCGCGCCGACGGTTTGTGGGAAATCGAAACCGGCGTCGGACTCGATCGCGGGACCGAATCCGACGGGCACTCCAGGCGCCACCGCCCCTGTCGCCGCAAGCACTTTCGCCACGATCAGCTGAAAGGCGGTGCCTTTGATGGACTCGGCTTTTTTCATCGAGTCCGTGCTTTGCTGCGTGGTCAGCAGCGTGGCGGGGCGGTCCAGAAATCCGAGATCGGCATGCGTCGACCGCCACCCATAACTCAGGGACCATGCCGCCGCCGAGCTCATCAGCGCTGCAAGCACCACTTCGAGCACGATCAGCGCGGCGCCCGCGCGCTGATCGGTGCGAGTCACCGTCATGGTGCGCGAGGCGTCCAGCCGCTCGCGCACCAGCAGCATTGCCAGCGGCAAGGCTTGCACTAGCATCACGATCACGACGATCAGCGGCAGCAGCCAGATCAGCGATGGTGCCAGCTTGCCAAACGTGAGTACCGCAGACAGAAAGTCGTTGCTGGCGAAATGCCGCAGTGCCAATGTGAAAAGCAGGATCAGCAACGCGGTCACGATCAGCATCAGCAGCAGGACGATTAGCGCCTGCCAGCCGAAGCGCTTGAGCAGATAGCCACGGCGCGCGCCCAGCACGCGTTCGATGCGCAACACATGGCGGCGGCGCAGATACGCGAGCCAACGGATGACAAACACGTTGACCGCGGCCAGCCCCAGCGTTGCGACCGCCAAGGCCAGGAACAGACGAATGCGATGCGCGAGTGTCTGCTGGATCACCGGGAACGGCGAATAGGGACCGGCGACCGTCAGGGCGGTCACGTCCTTGGGAATGGTAGGCGCATGTGCGGTTTGACGCAGACGCTGCAACGTGACCGCAAGCTGCGCCGGCGATACCGAATCCGGCACGCTGAGCAGCGGCGCCGGCCCCATGAAGGGCATCAGTTTTGTTGCATCCCCTTTGGGAGGCCCTTTGGGCCACTTTCCCTGCATCAGGGGAGTGAGCAGGGTGTATGGCAACCAGACGCGCGCGGCACCATTGCCCATGCCACCCAGCACGCCGTGAAATCGGTTCGGCAATACCCCCACCACGCTCAACTCAAATCCGCTTTGGGCAAAGAGTTGCTTGCCCAAGGCGTTGCGCGCATGGCCGAACAGGCGCCGTGCATCGCTTTGCGAGAGTATCGCCACCGGCGCTGCCACCCGTTGGTCCTCCAGTGTCAGCAGCCGCCCCACAAGTGGGTGCAAATGCAGCGCCTGCATGTAGTCACCGATGACGAGTTCGGCATCGATTTTGGTGTACGTTCCTCGCGGCTTCAGTCCCAGCTGCACCTGGTTGGGAAAGGCGGTGCCCAGCCCGTATCCAGCCGGTAACAAGGGCTGCAAGCGGATCATGCTGATGCTGCTGACGCCGGAATAGTCGACGCCTGTCGGACGCTCATAGCCCAGCGCCAGGTAGCGATAACCCGGAGCAGCACCGGGAATCTGCGGCGAGTCCCAGGTGTGCAGCAGCGCAAACGCCAGCGCCGTCGCCGCCACGGCCAGCGCCAGCAGCGCGTAGGCGGCGATCTGCATCCACGGGAGTCGTCGCATGGTCCCCGCCTTCCCTTGCACTCGACGTGCCGAGACTACGGGTCGCCTCGCACCGGAGCAAAGCGGAGCGAATTACGGTTTCGTATGCTCGACCTGGATGCCGCGCGATCTGCGGTGGCGCGCGATCGCGACGTGGCAGGATGATCATGCGAGGCCCGCGCGCGGATCACCAACGCATGGCGGGCACGCGCCAGCACCATGCCGGGGACCGTCGCCATGCCACGCCTTCACCAGCAGACCGGGTCCGCGCATGCAGGCATCATCGCCCGCGCCAGCGCGCTGGGCGCCGCATGCATTCTGCTCGCCGCCTGCGCGACGACTTCACAGCCCAAGCCCGCCGCACCGTCCCTCAGCGGCATCGCCCGCTACGAACCGGTGTCGCGACCGGACGAAGCACGCTACCAATTGCAGTTCGGGCAGACGTCCAACGCGCCGACAGCCACGCGCTGGAGTGATCCGGCATATCCGCCGGCGCTGGTTGCCCTGAACCTGCCGACGCAGGTCCTGCTGGTGAAGCTGGTGATCGACACCACGGGCCACGTCACGCGGGTGCTGCCGGAAGCCGGCAGCCCCGACACCCGCGGCCCGCATGCCGCCGCGTTTATGCTGGCGATCCGGAGCGCGGTGCAGGACTGGCGCTTCGATCCGCTGCGCATCGTCACCTGGAAGGGCCGCGGCGTCGATCGCATGCGGGTCTCGACGCGCACCCTGCCCTACAGCCTCGAATACCGGTTCACTTTTTCGATCGTGGACGGCAAGGGCACGGCGAGCAGCGGGCGCTCGCGCTGACGCGATGACGGCTTGGCGCACCGGCGGCGGGTGGTGATCAAGCTGCTCCGGCGCCACGGCAGCGCGAGGCTTGAACCCGCTGCGAAAAGCTCGCGCAGCCGAATGCCGCGACCGCTCAGAACCCGCGCGCGCCGAGGATCAAGCCCCAGGTCAGCACGGCGTTCATCATCAGCACGAACACGGCGGCCGAGCCCATGTCCTTGGCGCGGCCGGCCAGCTCGTGGTGCTCGGGGCCGTAGCGTTCGATCACGGCTTCGATCGCCGAGTTGAGCAGCTCCGCGGCCAGCACCAGCACCAGCACGCCGACCAGCAGCGCCTTCTCGACACCGCCATGGCCCAGCCACAGACCCAGCGGCGCGGCGAACACGAAGATGTAGACCTCGAGCCGGAACGAGGACTCGACGCACCAGGTGACGGCGAGACCTTTCAGCGACCACTGCAACGCACGCCACATGCCGCGCGGGCCGCGCGGTGCAAAGCGGGCGACGTTGCTGTCGGCCATCGCCGGCTCAGGTGACGCGCGATGCGGCGGGTTTCGGTTCGCGCAGGGCGACGTCGAGTTCGCGCACCGCCTTGACATCGTCGAGTCGCCGCACCGGCGTGGTCAGCGGCGCGTCCTTCATCGCCTGCGGGTTCTCGGCGGCCTGCTTGAGCAGGCCGGCCATCACCGCGGCGAACTCGTCGAGCGTCTCCTTGCTTTCGGTCTCGGTGGGCTCGATCAGCAGGCACTCGGGGACCAGCAGCGGGAAATAATTGGTCGGCGCGTGGATGCCGTGATCGAGCAGGGCCTTGGAGAAATCCAGCGCGGTGACGCCGTGCTCCTTTTTCTGCCTGGCCACGGTGACGATGAACTCGTGGCTGGCGCGGCGCCGCGGATAGGCCAGATCGAAGCCGGCGTCGGCCATCTTCCGGGCCAGGTAGTTGGCGTTGAGCGTGGCGTACTCGCCGACCCGGCGCATGCCCTCGCGACCCAGCAGGCGCGCGTAGACATAGGCGCGCAGCAGCACGCCGGCGTTGCCGGCGAAGGTCGACAGGCGACCGATCGACAGCGGGCGGTCTTTCTTGCGCACCCAGCCGAAGTGACCGTCGGCGCGCTTCTCGACCATCGGGATCGGCAGGAACGGCTTGAGCCGCTCGCTGACGCCGACCGCGCCCGCGCCCGGGCCGCCGCCGCCGTGCGGGGTGGAGAAGGTCTTGTGCAGGTTCATGTGGATGGCATCGAAACCCATGTCGCCGGGCCGCACCTTGCCGAGAATGGCGTTGAGGTTGGCGCCGTCGTAGTAGAGCAGGCCACCGGCCGCGTGCACCATGCGCGCGATCTCGAGGATGCGCCGCTCGAACACGCCGATGGTGCTGGGGTTGGTCAGCATGATGCCGGCGGTCTTCGGCCCCAGCACCTGCTGCAGCGCGTCGAGGTCGATGTCGCCCTCGGCGTTGGTCGGGATCTCGCGCACCGTGGCGCCGCACATGATCGCGGAAGCGGGATTGGTGCCGTGCGCGGCGTCGGGAACGATGATCTCGGTCCGCTCGAGATCGCCGCGCTCGCGATGGTAGGCCATGATCATGGCCACGCCCGCGAACTCGCCCTGGGCGCCGGCCATCGGCGTCAGCGACACGCCGCCCTTCATCCCGGTGACGTCGGCGAGAATCTCCTGCAGCTCCCACATGCAGCTCATGAAGCCCTGGCTGAGCGACTCCGGCGCATACGGATGCCGCGCCAGGAAGCCGTCCAGCATCGCCAGCGAATTGCAGGCGCGCGGGTTGTATTTCATCGTGCACGAACCGAGCGGATAGAAGTTCGTGTCGATCGAGAAGTTCTTGCGGCTGAGATTGGTGTAGTGGCGCACCGCCTGCAGCTCGGACACCTCGGGCAAACCGACCGGCGCGGTCCGGCGCAGCGCCGGCGGAAGGTCGTCCGGCAGATCCACGGGCGCGGGCATCTGGGCGGCCGCGCGGCGGCCGGGCTGGGACAGGTCGAAGATCAGCATGGAGGCGGGGACCGGGCGTGGCAGCGACGGCGAATTGTGCCATAGCCGGGTCGGGCCCCGATGCCGGCGCGCCGCTGCCCCCGGGGCTGAACGGCAGGCACGCCCTTGGGTTACTCTTCGGCGGCCCCGCCGCCCGCGGCGACGGGGATCGCGCACGCTGCGCGCCATTTCCCATCACCCAACGGGCCCGACATGGCGACCTCGACCGCAACCGTTTCCCAGACCCGATCCTTCACCACGGTCTTCCTCATCGAGATGTGGGAGCGCTTCGGCTTCTACGGCATGCAGGCGCTGATCGTCTACTTACATGGTCCAGCGCCTGGGCTTCGCGGATACCCGCGCCAACCTGGTCTGGGGCGCGGCTTCGGCGCTGATCTACGTGGCTCCGGCGATCGGCGGCTGGGTCGGTGACAAGATCCTCGGCACCCGCCGCACCATGCTGATGGGCGCGGTGATCCTCAGCCTCGGCTACGCGCTGATGACGGTGCCCACCGAAAACACCTGGGCGCTGTTCGGCGCACTCGGCGTGATCGTGGTCGGCAACGGCCTGTTCAAGCCCAATGCCGGCAACCTGGTGCGCAAGATCTACGAGGGCGACGACGCCCGCATCGACAGCGCCTTCACCCTGTACTACATGGCGGTCAACGTCGGCTCGACCTTCTCGATGCTGCTGACGCCGTGGATCAAGGACTACGTCAACGCGACTTACGGCAACAACTTCGGCTGGCATGCCGCGTTCGGCGTCTGCGCCATCGGTCTGCTGGTCGGCCTGAGCAACTACGCCCTGATGCACAAGGCGATGCAGCACATCGGCTCGGAACCCGACCAGCGCCCGGCCCACCGCGGTCACCTGCTGCTGGTACTGGCGGTCGGCGCGCTGTTCGCGGCCGGCTCGGCGGTGGTGCTCAACTACGAGCAGCTCGCGCAGATCTTCGTCTATGGCGCCGGCCTGGTGCTGCTGGGCATCTTCATCTACCTGATCGCCAGCAGCCACCGCAGCGAACGCGCCGGCCTGATCGCGGCACTGGCGCTGGTGGTGCAGACGATCTTCTTCTTCATCTTCTACCAGCAGATGTCGACCTCGCTGGCGCTGTTCGCGCTGCGCAACGTCGACTGGAACCAGACCCTGTTCGGCTTCCATCTGTTCGTCTGGAATCCGGCGCAGTATCAGGCGCTGAACCCGATCTGGATCTTCGTGCTCAGCCCGATCCTGGCGTGGATGTACACCTCGGCCGGCAAGCGCGGCAAGGACCTGTCGATCGCGGCCAAGTTCGCGCTGGGCTTCGCGATGGTGGCGGTGGGCTTCTTCCTGTTCGGCGCCGCCGGCCACTACGCCGGCATCGACGGCAAGACCTCGTCCTGGGTGATGATCTGGGGCTACGGCCTGTATTCGCTGGGCGAGTTGCTGGTCAGCGGCCTCGGCCTGGCGATGATCGCCCGCTACGTGCCGGCGCGCATGGGCGGTTTCATGATGGGCGCGTACTTCGTCGCGGTCGGCATTTCGATGTACCTCGGCAGCCTCGTCGCCAGCATCGCCAGCGTGCCGCGTGACATCACCGACCCGCTCAAGACCCTGCCGATCTACACCGAGCTGTTCAACAAGCTGGGCTACGCGGCGATCGCCTGCACCCTGATCGCCATCGCCCTGCTGCCGCTGATGCGGCGGCTGTCCAGCCAGCACAGCGCGCATGCGGCGGCCAACGCCGCATCGGCATCCGGCGCTGCATGAGTCCCGGAGTGGCCCGGATGCGCGAATCGGGCGGCTCGCCGAGGCCATGAGCGCGCGCCGCGCCCACTTCAGCCTGGGCCCGCGCGCGCTCGCCGGCACGCTGGCGTGGCTGCGCCTGACCGCGATCGCCGGCCAGAGCATCGCCGTGCTGGTGGTGGCCTTCGGGCTGCACCTGGCGATCCCGGTGCATGCCCTGTTCGCCGGGATCGGCGTGCTGTGCGCGTTCGCGGCGCTGGCCTTCTGGCGCCTGCGCTGGCCATGGCCGTTGAGCGAAGCCGAGGCGATCGCCCACATCGCCGCCGACCTGCTGGTGCTGGGTTACCTGCTGTATCTCACCGGCGGCGCCAGCAATCCTTTCATCACCCTGCTGCTGGTGCCGATCGCGCTGGCCGCGGCGGCGCTGTCGCGCCCCGGCATCGGCATCGTGGCGGCGCTCAGCGGTCTGGCCTACCTGCTGCTGCTGCGCTGGTACCTGCCGCTGCCGCGACTGCATGCCGACAGCTATTCCGATCTGCACCTGCTGGTGGCCGGCATGGCGGTCAACTTCGCCATCGCCGCGCTGATGCTCGGGGTGTTCATCGCGCGCCTGGCGGCGGCGCTGCGCACCGAGCAGATCGAGGTGCAACGAGTGCGCGAGCGCGCGCTGCGCGACGAGGGCATCCTCGCCATCGCCACCCAGGCCGCCGGCGCCGCGCATGAGCTCAACACCCCGCTGTCGACCATGCGCACGCTGCTGACCGAACTCGGCCGCGAACATGACGGCGAACCGCAGCTCGCCGAGGACCTGGATCTGCTCGGCGGACAGATCGAGCGCTGCCGCGGCATCCTGCGCGAGATGGTGGCGGTGGGCAAGGCGCAACTGTCGCAGACACCCGAAGCCACCGCGCTGGGCACCTTCGTGCAAAGCTGCCTGGAGCAATTCCGCCTGCTGCGCCCGGAGGCCGAGGTACAGCTCGCCATGGATCCTGCGCTGACCGCGACACCGCTGCATGTGCCGCCCGGACTGCGCCACGCGCTGGTGAACCTGCTCAACAACGCCGCCGAGGCATCGGCGCTGAACGACTCGCCCGACATCGCGCTCACGCTCGGCGTCGATGCCGGCTGGCTGCAGATCGCGGTGCGTGATCACGGCCCGGGCTTCACCGACGCTCCGGCCGCGCTGGGCCAGCTCGGCGTCAGCGGCAAGCAGAGCGGCCTCGGACTCGGTCTGGCGCTGGCCGAAGCCACCGCCGAGCGCCTCGACGGCGAACTGTCCGCCGCCAATGCCGCCGGTGGCGGCGCCGAAATCCGCCTGCGCCTTCCCCTCGCCAACATCGGAGACCGCCCATGAACGCACCTGCCACATCGCGCCTGCTGATCGTCGATGACGACGAGATGTTCACCCGCGTGCTGGCGCGGGCGATGAGCAGCCGCGGACTGATCCCGTACACCGCCAACGATGCCGCCGGCGCGCGCACGATCGCCCAGCGCGAACACCCCGACTACTGCGTGCTCGACCTCAAGCTGGGCGAGGCCAACGGCCTCAAGCTGATCCCCGAGTTGCTGGCGCTGGCGCCAGGCATGCGCATCCTGCTGCTGACCGGTTTCGCCTCGATCGCGACCGCGGTCGAGGCGATCAAGCGCGGCGCGCACGACTATCTGGCCAAGCCGGTCGATGCAGACCAGGTCCTGCGCGCGCTGCTGGCCGCGCAGCCGGAATCGCGCGTGGCGGAGGTGCCGCCGCCGGACGCACCGCCACCGCTCAAGCGGCTGGAGTGGGAGCACATCCAGCGCGTGCTGGCCGAGTGCGATGGCAACATTTCCGAAGCCGCGCGGCGACTGGGCATGCATCGGCGCACGCTGCAGCGCAAGCTGGCCAAGCGCCCGGTGCGCGAGCGCCCGCATGCCGGCGAGCATGGCGGCGACTGAGGACTCGTGCGCGGCCGGGCCAGGACGCTGGCTGCGCGCGTTCGGGCCCTTCAACCGGTGCGCCGCGCTTCCTCGTCCGCAGTCCAGATCGCCACGTTCGGCACCCCGTCGGTCCCGACCCAGCCGCGGAACATGCCATCCGTATTGAACGGCATCGCGATGCTGCCGTCGGCGCCCAGCGCGATGGCGCCGCCGCTGCCGCCCAGCGCCGGAATCGTCCCGTTGATGACGGTTTCTGCTGCCTGCGCCACGCGCTCGCCCAGCAACTCCACGCGCAGGGCAATGCGCGCCGCGGCGACGGTGCGCAGGTAGAACTCGCCCCAGCCGGTGCCCGACACCGCGCAGCGTGCATCGGCCCATGTGCCGGCGCCGATGACCGGCGCGTCGCCGACCCGACCCCAGCGCTTGTCGGTCATGCCGCCGGTGGAGGTGCCGGCCGCCAGTCGCCCCGCCCTGTCCAGCGCCAGCGCGCCGACGGTGCCGAAATGGCGGACGTGATCGGCCTCGGCATGCTCGCCGGCGGCATCGTGCCTGAGCGTCTCCTGCAATTGCTGCCAGCGTTCCTCGGTGCGGAACCAGGACGGCTCCGCCAGCGCGATGTCCTGCGTGCGCGCAAACGCCTCGGCCCCCGCGCCCACCAGCATCACGTGCGGCGAATGCTCCATCACCGCGCGCGCCAGCCGGATCGGATTGCGCACGTGCTCGACGCCGGCGACGCTGCCCGCGCGCAGGGTGGCGCCATCCATGATCGCGGCGTCGAGCTCGTTGCGACCGTCGTGGGTGAACACGGCGCCACGGCCCGCATTGAAGTGCGGCGAATCCTCCAGCACCGTGATCGCCGCCGTCACCGCATCCAGCGCCGACCGACCGGACGCCAGCGCCGCATGACCCTGATCCAGCGCCTCGCGCAACGCCGCGCGGATCGCCCGTTCGCGCCCGGTGTCCATGTCCTTGCGGATCACACCCGCGCCACCGTGAATCACCAGGACAGGCACACCGTGACTCATGAAGGTTGCTCCGGAGGAAACGTCGGCACTCCCGTTGGCGACGCGCGGCGATCGGTCGTCCGCCGGAATTCGCGCCCGCCGCAGCCTTGGCCGGGTGCAGCGATCGATGACGGTGGTGGGCCGTGCCGGATTCGAACCGGCGACCTACGGATTAAAAGTCCGCTGCTCTACCAGCTGAGCTAACGGCCCCCAGAGCGGGCAAGTTTAACAGCCGGCCCCGCGCGCGCCATGCGCGGCAACCCGGCTTCAGCGCGCCCGGGCGTAGCGCGTCGGATCGGCGATGCCGGCACGACGGAATCCCTCGGCGCGCAAGCGGCAGGCATCGCAATGACCGCAGGCGAGACCCTCGGGATCGGCCTGATAGCACGACACCGTGGCGGCGAAATCGACGCCGAGGCGCAAGCCTTCGCGCACGATGTCATCCTTGCCCAGCGCGATCAGCGGCGCATGCACGCGCAGCGTCGTGCCCTCGACGCCGGCCCTGGTGGCGCGGTTGGCCAACGCCTCGAAGGCGGCAATGAATTCGGGCCGGCAGTCGGGATAGCCGGAGTAGTCGACCGCGTTGACGCCGCAATACAGGTCGGCTGCGCCCAGCACTTCCGCCCAGCCCAGCGCGATCGCCAGCATGATGGTGTTGCGCGCCGGCACGTAGGTGACCGGAATGCCGGCGCCGCCATGCTCGGGCACGGCGATATCGGCGGTCAGCGCCGAGCCGCCGATGCTGCGCAGATCCACCGCCACGATCTTGTGCTGTACGGCGCCCAGCTCGCGCGCGGTCCGTGCCGCCGCGACCAGCTCGGCACTGTGGCGCTGACCGTAGTCGACGCTGAGCGCGTGACAGGCGAAGCCGGCTTCGCGCGCCAGCGCCAGGGTGACGGCGGAATCCATGCCGCCGGAAACGAGAACGACTGCGTGCTGGGTGGTGGTCATGGGCGACAGGATCAACCGTGAGCGGTGAGCGGTGAGCGGTGAGCGGTGAGCGGTGAGCGGAAAGAGCGTGAATCCGTGCAGCCGGAGCGCAAGCTTTTCCCGAGTCCCGAGTCCCGAGTCCCGAGTCCCGAGTCCCGAGTCCCGAGTCCCGAGTCCCGAGTCCCGAGTCCCGAGTCCCGAGTCCCGAGTCCCGAGTCCCGAGTCAACGCCCCGGCTGCTCGCCCCACAGCAGCTTGTGCAGTTGCAGCTGGAAACGCACCGGCAGGCGGTCGGCCAGGATCCACTCGGCCAGGACACGGGGCTCGATGGCACCGTACACCGGCGAAAACAGCACGGCGCAGCGGCGGTCCAGCGCATGCTCGCGCAGCACCGCCACTGCCCAGTCGTAGTCGCCCCGATCGGCGATCACGATCTTGATCTGGTCGCGTGGCCCGAGATGCGCGAGGTTGGCCCAGCGGTTGCGCGCCGACTCGCCGGAACCCGGGGCTTTCAGATCCAGCACCTTGCGCACGCGCGGATCGACGGCGGCCACATCGTGGGCGCCGGAGGTTTCCAGCGCCACCTCGTAGCCGGCGTCGCATAGCCGCTGCAGCAAGGTCAGGCAGGTCTTCTGCGCCAATGGTTCGCCGCCGGTGACGCAGACATGGCGAGCGCCATGCCCGGCCACCTCGGCGAGAATCGCATCCAGGGTGCGCCAGCTCCCTCCCTCGAAGGCATACGCGGTATCGCACCAGACGCAACGCAACGGGCAACCGGTCAGGCGAACGAACACGCTGGGCCAGCCGACGGCGTCGGCTTCGCCCTGCAGCGAGTGGAAGATCTCGGTGATGCGCAGCCGTTGCACGCTGGCGGCAGCCGGCGCATCCGCGACGGCACTGGCTGCGGCCGCCACCATGCTCAGCCGCCGGTCTGCAGCCGGATCGCGCGCAGACGGCCTTCGGCGAGGTGGGCCACCGTGGTGTTGGGGTACTTGGCAATCACCGACTCGAGCGTCGTGCGCGCGGCGGCCCACTGCTTCAGTTCATACTGGCAGTAGCCGACCTTGAGCAGCGCGTCGGGCGCCTTGGGGCTGCCGGGATAGCGCGCGAGCAGGCTCTGGAAGGTCTGCAGCGATACCTGGAAGTTCTGCGTCACGTAGTACGACTCGCCCAGCCAGTAATCGGCGTTGGGCGCCAGCGTGCTGCCGGGATAGCGCGCCATGAAGGCGCGGAAGCGGCGCGCGGATTCGGCGTAGTCGCCGTCGCGCAAGGCCTGGAACGCGTGATCGTAGGCGGTCTGCTCGGCGGCGGCAGGGTTGACCGGTGCGGCCGGGACCGCCGCGGGAACGGCAGCGGCGGCCAGGGCCGGCGACGGCACGGGTGCGGCGGCGGTCGACGGCGGCATGACGGTGGCGGACCCGGCCGGTGCCGGGATCGGCGCACCGGTGCTCAGCGAACTGGCGGGATTGACGGTGCTGGCCGGCGCCGCGCCAAGGGGCTTGCCCTCGAGGCGGCTCAGGCGCGAATCGAGATCGACGTACTGGTCTTTCTGGCGCTGGTCGGATTCCTGCTGCTGGTGCTGCAGCTGCTCGATCTGTCCCTGCAGATCACGCACCTGCTGTTCGAGGTTCTGCAGCCGGTTGACCAGGCTCAGCGTGCCCTCGTTGGCGCGCGTCTGCTGCTGTTCGAGCGCGGCGACGCGGTCGGCGAGGCTGGCGCGGTCTTGCGCACGCGCGGCGGGAACGCCGACGGCGGCCACGAGGGCCGCCGCCAGCAGGCCGATTCCGCAAGGAAAGGCCCGGTTCCGCATGGCTTATTTCGCCGTGTAGACGATGTCCACGCGACGGTTCTTGGCCCAGCAGGTCTCGTTGTGCTCGCGGCACACCGGACGCTCCTTGCCATAGCTGACCACGGTGATCTGCGAGGCCGAGGCACCCAGCGCTTCCAGCGCGCTGGAGACGGACTTGGCGCGACGCTCGCCGAGGCCGAGGTTGTACTCGCGGGTGCCGCGCTCGTCGGTGTTGCCCTCGAGGGTCATGCGCGCCTCGGGACGATCCACCAGGTACTTGGCCTGGCAGGCGACGATCTGCTGGAACTGGGGCTTGATGTCAGCCTTGTCGAAATCGAAGTAGATCGAGCGCTGACGCAGGCACGGATCGGTATCCAGATCGGCCGGGGTGTACTTGCCCGATGCGACCGGCGCGGTCGCGACCGGCGGCGGGGGCGGCGGGGTCTGTTCGGGCTGCGGTTTCACGGCCTGCTTGCTGGCGCAGGCAGCCAGGCCGACGCTCAGCAGCGCGGCCAGGGTGATGCGAACGGTCTTGTTCATGGCGGACATCTCGCAGAGTGGAGGTTGATGCGGGGGACAACGGTAAAAGGGGTCGCCGGATTCCCGGTTGTTATTCAGTGCTGCCGGTAGGGGCCCCAGGACGGGGACTGCACGTCGCCGTTGGCAAGCGAAAGCCGCTGGCGGATGCGTCCATCATCCGAGACCGAATACAGCACGCCGCGCGTCCCTTCGCTGGCGGCATACAGCAGCATGCTTCCGTTCGGCGCAAAGCTGGGGGATTCGTCCATCGGGCCAGGTGAGAGAAAGCGCATCTGGTCGCCCAACTTGCGGTCCATGACCGCAATACGATACACGTTCCCGCTGCCCTGCACCATCGCGAACTGGCTGGCATCGTAGTTAATCGCCACATTGGCGTTGTATTCACCCTGGAAGGTAATCCGTGTCGCCCCGCCGCCACTGAGCGGCTCCTGGTAGAGCTGGGGCTTGCCGGAGCGGTCGGAGGTGAAGACGATGCTCTGGCCGCCGGGCATCCAGCGCGGCTCGGTGTTGATCGACATGCTGTGGGTCAGCTGGGTGAGCTGGCGGGTGGCCAGATCCATCACGTAAATCTCGGGATTTCCGCCGTAGGACAGGCACATCGCGAGCTTCGTGCCGTCGGGGGAGAACGACGGCGCGCCGTTGATGCCCTTGCGCGCCGAGATCAGCTGGCGCGCGCCGGTGGCGAGATCCTGCATGTAGACCGCCGAGTCGCCATGCTCGAACGAGACATAGGCCAGTTTCTTGCCGTCCGGCGACCAGGCCGGCGACAGCAGCGGCTGCAGCGAGTGCACCACCACCTGCGGGTTGTAGCCGTCGGAATCGGCGACGATCAGCGAGTACTGCAATCCCTTGCCGACGCCGACCGCGGTGACGTAGGCGATGCGGGTGTAGAACGCGCCCGGTACGCCGATGATCTTCTGGTAGATCTGGTCGGCGATCTGGTGCGCGACACCGCGCAGATCGGCCGGCAGCGCGGTATAGGCCAGACTCAACAGCTGCTGCTGCTTGGTCACGTCCCACAATTCGAAATCCACGCGCACCTGGCCGCCGCCGGTATTGCGTTCGCGGCCGACGACGATGTAGTCCTGCTTCAGCAGTTTCCAGGTCGGAAACTTGATTTCGCTGCCGCGCGTCGGCGTCTCGACGATATCCTCGCGACCGAGGGTGCGGAATTTGCCCGAACGCGCCAGATCGTTGCGGATCACCTCGGAGACATCGGTGGCCGGTGGCGTGGCGGCGCTCTCGAAGGCGAACGGCACGATCGTGATCGGGATCGCCGAGGGCACCCCGTTGACGATGTCGAGGGTCAGGTTCTGCGCCCGCGCGGCCGGGATTCCGGCCGGCACGATGGCGCTGACGGCCGCGACCAGCACGGCGGCGAGAAATGCTTTCAGGTGGCGGATCATCATTAGTTGTTGACCGTGAAGTTGAGGGTGAGTTCACGCTGAAAGACTTTTTCAAAGCCCTGATAGGGTAGCGGCTGCGCGCGCATCACGGCGGCCTCGACCGAGTGTCGCACCAGCGGGTCGTAGGGACAGCTGGGCTCGATCTGCACGCGGATGACCTGGCCACCCGGAATCTGCACGATGCGGATCGGGCAGGTCACGCCCTTGGGAACATTGTCGGGGCGCAGCCAGTTCTGGGTGATCGTGCTGACCAGGGCAGCCTGGTACTGCGCCAGCAGGCTCTGCTCCTGGCTGTTGTTGCCGCTGGTCGCCTGCGGCGCCACCGGAACACTGGCCGCCGGCGCCGGCGTGCTGTTCTTCGCCAGGTCCTTCAGTTGCGTCAGCTTCTGCTGCTCGAGCCGGGTCTTGCGATCGGCCTGCAGGCTCTGGCGCTTGACCTGATCGAGCTCGGCCAGCAGCTTGTCGGCCTGCTGGCGGGCGGCGTCCACCTCGCTCATGCGCTGCCGCTCGCGCTGCTGCTGTTCGTGCCGGACCTGCTCGGCCTTTTGCTGCGCCAGCGCGACCGCGCGCTCCTGATCCCGGACGTCGGGACGCCGGGGCGGCGGCGGCAGGGTCGGCACCGGCAGTCTGGGCAGTGCAGGTTCGGGCACCTTGGGCGGGGTCGCGGCCGGGGGTGGCGTCCGGGCCTTCGGCGCTCGGGTCCTGATCGGACGCGACGAGGGCCGCGGTGCGGCGCTGATGCCGACCAGGGTCGCCTCGATCACCGGCCCGGGCAGCGCCAGCGGGCGCGTGCACTGCACCGGGTTCAACCACGGCAGGCCCAGCCAGGCGAACGCGCTCTCCCATGCGCCGCAGGAGAGCATGGCCAGCAGCAGGAAGGCGAGCAGACCGGCGTGCAGCAGGGCCGCCAGGGCCACCGCCCAGGCCGTGGCCCTAGCGTCGCCCGCTGCGCGCATCGGTCGCCGCCTGCTCGGGCTGGCTCATCAGGCCGACCTTGGGAACCCCGGCCTGCTGCAGCAGCACCATGGCCTGGTAGATGCGGCCGTAATCGACCCGCGTGTCACCGCCGATCAGCACCGGGACCGTCGGGTTCTGGCGCATGATCGCGGCGACCTTGGCCTGCAGCGCCTGCGCGTCGATCGGCTCGCGCGGCGCGTCGCCGAGGGTCAGGTACAGGCTGCCGTCGCGGTCGACGCTGACCACCACCGGGCGCTTGTCGGTCTCGATCGCCTTGGCCGCCGACTGCGGCAGCTGGATGTCCACGCCCAGGTTGAGCAGCGGCGCGGTGACCATGAAGATGATCAGCAGCACCAGCATCACGTCGATGTAGGGAACGACGTTGATCTCGGCCTTGAGCGCACGGCGCTTGCGACGCGGGGAATGCATCACGGCCATCGCGGCTCAGGGGCGCTCGTCGGCATGGATCTGCCGCTGCAGGATCGAGGAGAACTCGTCCTGGAAGGTGTCGAAGCGCACCGACAGGCGCTCGACGCGGGTGGCGAACCGGTTGTAGGCCCAGACCGCGGGGATCGCCGCGAACAGGCCCATCGCGGTGGCGACCAGCGCCTCGGAAATGCCGGGCGCGACCATCGCGATGGTCGCCTCCTTGACGCTGCCCAGGCCCTGGAACGCGGCCATGATGCCCCACACGGTGCCGAACAGGCCGACGTAGGGGCTGATCGAGCCGACGTTGGCCAGGAACTCGAGGTTGCGCTCCAGGCGGTCGAGCTCGCGGCTCAGCGCCACCCGCATCGCCCGCTGCGCCCCCTCGAGCACGATGCGCGGATCAAGCACACGGCGCTGGCGCTGGCGGGCGAACTCGCGGAAGCCGGCCTCGAACAGGCCCTCCAGGCCGCGCAGGCGTTCGCCGCGCGCGCCGGCATCGCGAAACAGCGCCGCCAGATCGGCGCCGGACCAGAAGCGCTCCTCGAACGCGCCGGCCTCGCGCGAGGCGTCGTCGAGCAGCGCCTTCTTGCGGAAGATGATCACCCACGAGGCGAACGAGAAGCCCAGCAGGATCAGCAGCACGGCCTTCACCGGCAGGCTGGCGTGCAGCACCAGATCGAGAATGTTGAGCTCGCCGTTCATCGGTCAGAGGAGTCCTGCCAGAAGGTGGGAGGGAATGGCTCTCGGCTTGAGCGTCTGCGCATCCACGCAGGCGGCCCGCACCGTGGCCTCGACCAGGCGCTCGCCGTCGCCGACGCGCACCAGCGCCTGCGCGAACGACAGCGTCGCCGCGCGCCGCGACTGCAGCATCACGCCCGCCTCCAGCTCGTCATCCAGACGCGCCGGACGCAGGAAACGCAGATCCATCGCGTAGACCACGAACACCACGCCGTGTTCCTCGCGCAATCGTCCCTGCTGGATGCCGCGCGCGCGCAGCCACTCGGTTCGCGCACGTTCGAGGAAACGGACGTAGCCGGCGTGATAGACCACCCCGCCGGCGTCGGTATCTTCCCAATAGACCCTTATCCGCCAACTGAACGAAGCCGCGATCGCTTCACGGTCGGCGTCACGGTTCGCGCCCGTGCCGGTGTCGTTCATTCGGCGTCCCGGTCGAACAGATCCGGCGCCGCGGCCGCCTTCGGCGCGGTCAGGCCGAAATGGCGCCAGGCCTTGTTGCTGGCCATGCGGCCGCGCGCGGTGCGTACCAGATAGCCCTGCTGGATCAGGTACGGCTCGAGCACGTCCTCGAGCGTGCCGCGGTCTTCCGACAGCGCCGCCGCCAGCGATTCCACGCCGACCGGACCGCCCTCGAAGTTGTCGATGATCAGGCGCAGCAGGCGGCGGTCGAGATCGTCGAAGCCCTCGGCGTCCACCTTCAGCATCACCAGCGCGTCGCGCGCGACGTCGAGGGTGATGTGCCCGTCGGCGCGCACCTCGGCGAAGTCGCGCACGCGACGCAGCAGGCGATTGGCGATGCGTGGCGTGCCGCGCGAGCGGCGCGCGATCTCGACCGCGCCCTCGGCCGCGCACTCGATGCCGAGGATGCGCGCCGATCGGCGCACGATCGCGGTCAGCTCCTCGGCGCTGTAGTACTCCAGGCGCTGGACGATGCCGAAGCGGTCGCGCAGCGGGTTGGTGAGCATGCCGGCGCGGGTGGTGGCGCCGATCAGGGTGAACGGCGGCAGATCGAGCTTGATCGAGCGCGCCGCCGGACCCTCGCCGATCATGATGTCGATCTGGAAATCCTCCAGCGCCGGATACAGCACCTCCTCGACCACCGGCGACAGGCGATGGATCTCGTCGACGAACAGCACGTCGCGCGGCTCGAGGTTGGTCAGCAGCGCGGCGAGATCGCCGGCGCGTTCCAGCACGGGTCCGGAGGTCGAGCGCAGGTTGACGCCCAGCTCGTTGGCGATGACGTGGCTGAGCGTGGTCTTGCCGAGCCCGGGCGGGCCGAAGATCAGCACGTGATCCAGCGCGCCGCCGCGCCGCCGCGCCGCCTCGATGTAGATCGACATCTGCTCGCGCACCGTCTGCTGTCCGACGTAATCCGCCAGTCGCCTGGGACGGATCGAAGCCTCGATCGCCGCATCCTCCTGGGTGGCGTCGGCGGTGATGATGCGGCTGGCGTCGTTCATGGGCAGCGTGCCGGGGCGATGGCCCGATTATGGCAGGCCCGGCGCGCGGCGACGTGGCTTGCGGCGCGATCGCCGGCGCCGCCGCGGGGACGCTTTGCCGCAGTCGCGGTCCCGCCCGCGCGCTTGAATCCGCGGGCCGGGGACGCATCTTTGTCGGATCGGCGGCGGATGGCCGCCCTCGCTCGCCAGGGGTGACCCGTCATGCGCATGGACAAACTGACCTCGCGTTTCCAGCAGGCGCTGGCCGACGCCCAATCGCTGGCCGTGGGCCGCGACCACAATCTGATCGAGCCGGCGCACGTGCTGTTCGCCCTGCTCGACCAGCAGGGCGGTTCGACCGCGCCGCTGCTGACCCGCGCCGGCGTCAACGTGCCGACGCTGCGCCAGCGCCTCGGCGAGGCCTTGGACAAGCTGCCGAAAGTCAGCGGCCAGGAAGGCAACGTCACGGCGGGCAACGACCTCACCCGCATCCTCAATCTCACCGACAAGCTGGCGCAGCAGCGCGGCGACCAGTTCATCGCCAGCGAGCTGTTCGTGCTGGCCTGCCTCGATGACCGCGGCACGGCCGGATCGGCGCTGAAGGCCGCCGGCGCCACCAGTGCCACGCTCGAGGCCGCGATCGAGCAGCTGCGCGGCGGTGAAAAGGTCGACGACGCCAATGCCGAGGAAAACCGCCAGGCGCTGGAGAAATACTGCATCGACCTCACCGCGCGCGCCGAGAGCGGCAAGCTCGACCCGGTGATCGGCCGCGACGAGGAGATCCGGCGCACCATCCAGGTGCTGCAGCGGCGCACCAAGAACAATCCGGTGCTGATCGGCGAGCCCGGCGTCGGCAAGACCGCGATCGTCGAGGGTCTGGCCCAGCGCATCGTCAAGGGCGAAGTGCCCGAGGGGCTGCGCAACCGGCGCGTGCTGTCTCTGGACATGGGCGCGCTGATCGCCGGCGCCAAGTTCCGCGGCGAATTCGAGGAACGCCTGAAGGCGGTGCTCAACGACCTGGCCAAGAACGAGGGCCAGATCATCCTGTTCATCGACGAGCTGCACACCGTGGTCGGCGCCGGCAAGGCGGAAGGCTCGATGGACGCCGGCAACATGCTCAAGCCGGCGCTGGCGCGCGGCGAGCTGCACTGCATCGGCGCCACCACCCTGGACGAGTACCGCAAGTACATCGAGAAGGACGCCGCGCTGGAGCGACGCTTCCAGAAAGTGTTCGTCGGCGAGCCCAGCGTCGAGGACACCATCGCGATCCTGCGCGGCCTGAAGGAGCGCTACGCCGTGCACCACGGCGTCGAGATCACCGACCCGGCGATCGTCGCCGCGGCCACGCTCTCGAACCGCTACATCGCCGACCGCCAGTTGCCGGACAAGGCCATCGACCTGATGGACGAGGCCGCCAGCCGCATCCGCATGGAGATCGATTCCAAGCCCGAGGAACTCGACCGCAAGGAGCGCCGCCTGATCCAGCTCAAGATCCAGCGCGAGGCGCTGAAGAAGGAACACGACAGCGAATCGCGCAAGCGGCTGGCCGATCTGCAGGCCGAGATCGGCACGCTCGAGCGCGAGTTCTCCGACCTCGACGAGATCTGGAAATCGGAAAAGGCCAGCCTGCAGGGCGCGACCCGGATCAAGGAGCAGATCGAGCAGGCCCGGCTCGAGCTCGAGGCGGCGCATCGGCAGCAGGATTTCGCCCGGATGAGCGAGATCCAGTACGGCCGCCTGCCCGACCTCGAGAAACAGCTGCAGGCGGCGCAGGAAGCCGAGCACACCGGGTTCACCCTGCTGCAGGACAAGGTCACCGCCGAGGAGATCGCCGAGGTCGTCAGCCGCTGGACCGGCATTCCGGTCAGCAAGATGCTCGAGGGCGAGCGCGACAAGTTGCTGAAGATGGAAGACGCGCTGCACCAGCGCGTGGTCGGCCAGGACGAGGCCGTGCATGCGGTCAGCGATGCCATCCGCCGGACCCGCGCCGGGCTGTCGGACCCCAACCGGCCCAGCGGTTCGTTCCTGTTCCTCGGCCCGACCGGCGTCGGCAAGACCGAGCTGTGCAAGGCGCTGGCCGAGTTCCTGTTCGACACCGAGGACGCGCTGGTGCGCATCGACATGAGCGAATTCATGGAGAAGCACGCGGTGTCGCGGCTGATCGGCGCGCCGCCGGGTTACGTCGGCTACGAGGAGGGCGGCTACCTTACCGAGGCGGTGCGGCGGCGGCCCTACAGCGTGATCCTGCTCGATGAGGTCGAGAAGGCGCATCCGGACGTGTTCAACGTGCTGCTGCAGGTGCTCGACGACGGCCGCCTGACCGACGGTCAGGGCCGCACGGTGGATTTCCGCAATACCGTCATCGTGATGACCTCGAACCTCGGCAGCCAGCTGATCCAGGAACTGGGCGGCGGCGGCGAGGAGGGCTACACGCAGATGAAGGCGGCGGTGCTGGGCGTGGTGCAGACTCACTTCCGCCCCGAGTTCATCAACCGCCTCGACGAGCTGGTGGTGTTCCGCTCGCTGGAAAAATCGCAGATCCGCGCCATCGCGCGCATCCAGATCGGCTATCTGGAAAAGCGCCTGGCCGAGCGCCAGCTCAAGCTCGAGATCAGCGATCCGGCGCTGGATCTGCTGGCCAACGTCGGCTTCGATCCGGTGTACGGCGCGCGGCCGCTGAAGCGCGCGGTCCAGCAGCAGCTGGAAAACCCGCTGGCGCGCGAGATCCTCGCCGGGCGCTTCCAGCCCGGCGACACCGTCGCGGTGGCTGCCACGGGCGGGCATCTGACCTTCGATCGCCGTCCCGGCGCGCCCTGAACGCCGCGCCATGGCGTGGCCGAGGCACCGGCGATCCCCGCTCCCGTGCGGAGCGGTGCTGACCTCGCGCTGACCGCGCCGGAACCGTACATTGAGGCTGCGGCCGGCGCTCCGCTAAGCTCGCCGGGTTGTGCGCCGCCCGATCGCGGCCAGCGAGTTTGCCGTGACCCCCACGCCAGCCCCCGTCGCACGCCGCTCGTGGCTCAGCGCCGCGCTGTTCGCGCTGCTGGTGGCGGCGCTCAACGTCGGCCTGTGGGCGTGGGCCAACCAGCCGGTCAACGCCCCCGGCTGGCAGGGTTCGATCCACGGTTTCGCCTACAGCGCCTTCCAGCGCTATCAGAGCCCGCTCAACGACACCTATCCCAGCGGCGACGAGATCCGTGGCGACCTCTCGCTGCTGTCGAAATATACCCACCGCATCCGCACCTACTCCTCGCTGCAGACGCCGCAGATTGCACGCCTGGCCCGCGACTACGGCCTCGACGTGATGGCCGGTGCCTGGCTCGACCGCCGCCGCGAGAACAACGAGCGCGAGCTCGACGCCCTGATCGCGCAGGCACGGCGCTATCCCAACATCACCCGCGTGATCGTCGGCAACGAGGTGCTGCTGCGCCAGGACATGTCGCCGCACGCCCTGATGGCCTATCTGGACCGTGCCCGCGCGGCGATCCGCCAGCCGGTGTCCACCGCCGAGCCGTGGCACATCTGGGAGAAATATCCCGAGCTGGCCGACCACGTCGATTTCATCACCGTGCATCTGCTGCCCTACTGGGAAGGCATTCCGCGCAAGGACGCCGTCGGCATGGTGCTCAAGCGCTACGAGCAGCTGCAGCGGCTGTTCCCGGGCAAGCCGATCGTGGTCGGCGAGGTCGGCTGGCCGTCCAACGGCGACCGCTACAAGTACGCCGAGCCGAGCCCGGCCAACCAGGCGCTGTTCCTGCGCCAGTGGTTCAACGTGGCAAAGGCGCGCGGCATCGACTACTACGTGATGGAGGCCTTCGACCAGCCGTGGAAGGAGTCGCTGGGCGAGGGTCGCGTCGGCGCCTACTGGGGCATGTTCGGCGCCGACCGCCAACTGAAGTTTCCGCTCACCGGGCCGGTGATCGAGGACCCCAACTGGCCGTGGAAAGCGTTGTCCGCCTCGCTGCTGGCGCTGCTGCCGATGCTGGCGTTCGCCTATGGGTTCCGCCGCTTCCGCCCGGCCGGACGGCTGTTCTACCTCAGCCTGATCCAGCTGGCGGCGGGCCTGGTGGTATGGGCGATCACGGTGCCGTTCGCGTTCTACCTCGACCCGTTCGACTGGGCGATGCTGGTGATCCTGTTCCCGGCGCAGCTGGCGATCCTCGCCATCCTGCTGATCAACGGCTTCGAGTTCACCGAGGTGCTGTGGCGGCGCGGCTGGATGCGCCACTTCGGCCTGCGCGAGCCGGCACCGGCCGCGCAGCAGCCGTTCGTGTCGGTGCATCTGGCCTGCTACAACGAGCCGCCGGAGATGGTGATCGCCACGCTCGATTCGCTGGCCGCGCTCGACTACGCGCATTTCGAAGTGCTGGTGATCGACAACAACACGAAGGACGAGGCGGTCTGGCGCCCGATCGAGGCGCACTGTCGCGCGCTGGGTCCGCAGTTCCGCTTCTTCCATCTCGAACCCTGGCCGGGGTTCAAGGCCGGCGCGCTGAATTTCGGCCTCAAGGAGACCGATCCGCGCGCCGAGGTGGTCGCCGTGGTCGACGCCGATTACGTCGTGCGGCCGGACTGGCTGGCACGCCTGACCGGTTACTTCGACGACCCCAAGGTGGCGGTCGTGCAGTCCCCGCAGGCGCATCGCGATTTCGAGCACAACACGTTCCGGCGCATGACCGCGTGGGAGTTCGACGGCTTTTTCCGCATCGGCATGCACCACCGCAACGAGCGCAACGCGATCATCCAGCACGGCACCATGACCATGGTCCGGCGCAGCGCGCTGGAAGGCACCGGCGGCTGGTCGGAGTGGACCATCTGCGAGGATGCCGAGCTCGGCCTGCGCCTGATGCACGCCGGCTACGACACCGTCTACGTCGACGAGGTGATGGGCCAGGGCCTGACCCCGGCCGACTTCACCGCCTACAAGTCGCAGCGCTACCGCTGGGCGTTCGGCGCGATGCAGATCTTCAAGGCGCGCTGGGGCTGGATGATCCGCCGCGGCCCGCTCAGTCCCGGCCAGCGCTTCCACTTCCTCACCGGCTGGTTCAGCTGGTTCGCCGACGCCCTGCATCTGGTGTTCACCCTGATGGCGCTGGCGTGGACCGCGCTGATGCTGGGCCTGCCGCAGTACTTCAGTCTGCCGATGAAGCTGTTCCTGATCCCGGTGCTGGGCTTCTTCGTCGCCAAGGCGGTGTTCGGCATCGTGCTCTATCGCGCACGCGTGCCGTGCTCGTGGCGCGACACGCTGATGGCGGCGGTGGCCAGCATGGGCCTCAGCCACGCCATCGCGCGCGGCATCTGGTGGGGCCTGGCGAAGAAGCAGGGCGAGTTCGTGCGCACCGCCAAGAGCCGGCGCCTGCGCGGCCGCCCCAGCGCGTTCGCCTCGGTGCGCGAGGAGTTGCTGATGGTGCTGGCGCTGGGCGCCGGCATCGCCGGCATGGCTTACGCGTACGGCGGCGCCTACCTCGAAGGCAAGCTGTGGATCACCATCCTCGCCGCGCAGGCGATCCCCTACCTGTCCGCGCTGGTCGGCGCCACCGTCGCCCACCGCTCCGGCGAGGCGGCGGGGTGAGGACTGCGGATCCGGAGCGCGCCGTCGTCAACCCGCAGGCGCGCGCGCCAGCTCCATCACGGTGACGTCGCCCTTGTCGTCGCGCTGCTCGAACTTGACCGGCAGCAGCAGCGGTGGCGCGTACCAGGCGCGGATGCCGTTGTCGGCGTCGCTGCGCTCGACCTTGATCGCCTGATAGATACCCGCCGGCACCCGCAGCGGCGCACGCGCGCCGATGGCGTAATGCTGCTGCGAGATGTGGTCGCGCAGCGCCACCGGCAGCACCAGGGTGCCGTGGGCACCGTCGGCCACCGCCATGCCCAGCGCCAATGTCGCGAGGTTGCGGTCGAGCGCACGGCCGTCGAGCGCGAAGACCTGGCTGCCGTTGCGATCCTGGTAGCGCGCCTGATGCGCGGTCCAGTCGAAGCTCAGGCTGTTGCTGTTGTCCTTGATCCCGCTTTTCAGCGCGTAACGGTAGTCGAGGCTCTCCGGCTGGCCGCCGATCAGGCGGAAGCGCGAATCGGTGCGCACCTTGAGGCCGAGCAGGGCGGCCAGTCCCGCGCTGCCGCGGGTTTCGGTGCTGAACTGCCAGTCGCCATCGGCGCCCGGTGCGAGGCGCATGGTCGCGGTGCCGAGGGCATCGCCGTTGCGCAGCACGCGGTATTCGGCGCTGACCGGCTTCAGCTCGGCCGCGACTGCGGGGCGCAGGCCGGAGGCGGCGAGTGCCATCAGGCCGACGGCGATCAGGGCGGGCAATGGGGTACGGGACATGGCACAGCTCCGGGATCGGGACCGGCGCACTCTGCCGCGCCGCGCCTGAACGGCGACTCAGGCGGGTTGCAGGCTGCCGTCAACCGCCAGCTGCAGCGGCGCGTGCAGGCGCTGGCCGTCGGCCTCGACGCCACCGGCACGCAGGGCGATGCGCCCCGCGGCAAGCGCGGCGACGCAGGCGACCAGCAGCCGATGCTCCAGCGGCTGCAGGCGCGCCGCCAGCGTTTCGGGGGTGTCGCCGTGATGCACCGGCATCCGTACCTGAGCGATCAGCGGACCGCCGTCGAGCTCGGGGGTGACGAAATGCACGCTGGCGCCGTGTTCGGCATCGCCGGCTTCCAGAACGCGTCGGTGCGTGTGCAGGCCGCGGTACTTCGGCAGCAGCGACGGATGCAGGTTGATCATGCGCCCCGCCCACGGCGCCAGCGCCGCGGCGTCGAGCACGCGCATGAAACCGGCCAGCACCACCAGGGCCGCGCCGCTGGCGGCGACGCGCTCGAACAGGGCGAGGTCGTAGCCGCGGCGGTCGGGATAGCCCTGCGGGTCGAGCGCCAGGCTGGCGATGCCTTCGGCCTCGGCGCGGCGCAGCGCCGGCGCCGCGGCCTTGTCGCCGGCGACCAGCGCGAAGTCGACCGCCAGCCGCCCTTCGCGCCGCGCATCGATCAGCGCGCCGAGGTTGCTGCCGCGGCCGGAGGCGAGCACGGCGATGGGAGTTGGTGAAGGCATGCAGTGGGATCAGCGGTGGGGGAGTGAGCGGTGAGCAGAAAGAGCAGTCTGGCATCCCTCGGGGAACTCCCCCGCTGGACTTCCTCCGGTCGTCCTGAAAAGGGACTCCCTGTGGTCGCGTTGGTCGTCCCTTGGGGATTTCCGTTGGTCGCTGAACGCAGTGAAGGATCTTTCCGCGCGGTCACGTTTCGGCACCGCTCACTCGCGTGCCGGCGAGACAGACCCTTCGCTACGCTCAGGGTGACAAGCTTGAATCCGAGCCCCGAGTCCCCCGAGATCAGCGGATGCGCACCCGCTCGCCGTCGGCGACGGTGACGACCTCGCCGATCGGCGTCGCGGCCAGTCCGTGCGCGGCCAGCGCGGCCGTGATCGCGGCCTGCTGGTCGGGCGCCGCGATGACCACATAGCCGATGCCGCAGTTGAAGGTGCGCCACATCTCCGCGCGCGGCACCGCGCCCTCGCGCTGCAGCCAGTCGAACACCGGCGGCAGCGTCCACGCCGAGCTGTCGATGGCGAGCCCGAGGCCGTCGGGCACCACGCGGATGATGTTCTCCTGCAGGCCGCCACCGGTGATATGCGCCATGCCGTGCACCGGCACGCGCCGGAGCAGGTCGAGGATGGGTTTGACGTAGAGCGTGGTCGGCGCCAGCAGCGCGTCGGCGAGGCTGATGCCGCCGAGAGTCGAGATCCCACGGCGCGCCGGCGCGTTCGACGATCCGGCGGATCAGCGAGTAGCCGTTGGAGTGCGGCCCGGACGACGGCAGGCCGAGGATCACGTCACCGGCGCGGATGGCGCGGCCGTCGATCAGCGCGGACTTTTCCGCGGCGCCGACGCAGAAGCCGGCGAGGTCGTACTCGCCGGGCGGATACATGTCGGGCATCTCCGCGGTCTCGCCGCCGATCAGCGCGCAGCCAGCCAGTTCGCAGCCTTTCGCGATGCCGCCGACCACGCTCACCGTGGTATCGACGTCGAGCTTGCCGGTGGCGAAATAATCGAGGAAGAACAGCGGCTCGGCGCCCTGCACCAGCACGTCGTTGACGCACATGCCCACGAGGTCGATGCCGATCGTGTCGTGGCGGTTCAGCTGCTGCGCCAGCTTCAGCTTGGTGCCGACGCCGTCGGTGCCCGACACCAGCACCGGCTCGCGGTAACGGCCGGTCAGGTCGAACAGCGCGCCGAAGCCGCCCAGCCCGCCCATCACCTCCTTGCGGAAGGTGCGCGCCACCAGCGGCTTGATACGCTCGACCACGGCGTTGCCGGCATCGATGTCGACGCCGGCGGCGCGGTAGGTGAGGCTTTCCTTCTCGGCGGACATCGCGTCGGAACCCCGCGGGACCAGCCGGTCATGATAGACGTTCGGCCCCCGATTGGGCAGACTGCAGGCCGGTTTCACGGCTCCCGACGCCATGCGCAAGTCGCTCGTTCCGGCCCTCGTGCTCCTGCTCGCCCTGCTGTCCGGACTGGCGACCGCGGCCGCCGCCGATGACGCCCTGTACAGCGCCAGCGTGCCGCTGGCCGACACCTCCGCCGGCGCCCGCGACCAGGCCTTCGGCCAGGCATTGGGCGCGGTCCTGGGCCATCTGACCGGCGACCCGACCGTGGTCGCGCAAGCCGGCGTCACCGCGGCGCTGAAGAACGCACCCGCGCTGGTGCAGCAGTACCACTACATACAGGCCCCGACCGGCGGTGCGCTGTCGCTTGCGGTCAGCTTCGATCCCGATGCGCTGCAGCGGCTGGCACGCGATCTCGCGCTGCCGATCTGGCCTGGCCCGCGACCGCCAGTGCTGGCGGTGCTCACCAGCGGGGACGGCACGCCGCTGACCGCCACGCAAGCCGCCCCGCTGCTGGCCGCCGGCAGCGATCGCGGCATCGCCTTCGTGCTGCCGGCCGCCGGCGCACCGGCGCCGGACCCCGTCGCGCTGGCGCAGGGCGATCCGACCGCGCTGGCCGCCGCCGCCGCGCAATACCACACCGGCCTGGTGCTGGTCGGACAACTGGGCGCCACCCGCGCCGAATGGACCCTGATCATCGGTGGCCAGGCTCAGGCCTGGCAGGGCCGCGGCGGCGACGCCGGCGCGCAGCTCGGCGACGGCGCCGCAACCGCGGCGCGCCGGTTGGCACGGCGCTTTGCGGCCGCGCCGGCCGCCGCCAACGCGCAGCAGGCCACGCTGTGGGTGAGCGGACTGCAGTCCGCCCGCGACTACGCCACGCTGATCGGCACCTTGCGCCGCGACCCGCGCGTGCGCGGTCTGCAGCCGCTGCAGGCGCAGGGCGACGGTCTGCTGCTGGCGCTGGACCTGAGCGTGCCGCTGGCCAATGTCAGTGACGACCTGGTCGCCAGCGGGCGACTGGTTCCGGCCGCGGCGCATCCCGGCGCGGCGCTGGCCCTGCGCTGGGTGCACTGACCGGCGCCGCCATGGCTACCGCGCCGCGCAACGGGCCCGCGGCTGATTCGTCGCTGCGCCATCTGCCCAACCTGATCACGGTCCTGCGCATCCTGCTGGTGCCGCCGCTGGCGCTGGCGCTGCTCGATCGCGCCTACGTGCTCGCGCTGACCCTGACCCTGATCGCCGGATTCTCGGATGCGCTCGACGGCTTTCTCGCGCGCCATTTCCGCTGGCACAGCCGGCTGGGCGCGTTGCTCGACCCGCTGGCCGACAAGCTGCTTCTGGCGACCTGCTTCATCGGCCTCAGCCTCAACGGCGCGGTGCCGCTGGCGCTGACCGCGCTGGTACTGCTGCGCGACGCGGTGATCGTCGGCGGCGCGATCGCCTGGCAGCGCGTGGTCGGCGCGGTGCCGGTACGTCCCAGTCTGCTGTCGAAGACCAACACCCTGCTGCAGATCGTCTATGTGCTGGCGGTGCTGGCGGTGCATGCCCTGGCGCACCCTCTGCCGCTGACCGTGCCGGCCGTGGCGGTCGGCGTGCTGACTCTTGCCAGCGGCGTGGACTATGTGGTGCGCTGGAGCCTGCGCGCGCGCAACGCGCTGCGCATCCGCCACGGGGAGTCGCAACATGGACGGTGAAATCGCGCGCCGGCTGCAGCTCGCCCTGCTGCTGCTGCTGATCGGATACGTGCTGTGGCTGCTGGCGCCGGTGCTGGCGCCGTTCGCGCTGTCGGCGCTGCTGGCCTATCTCGGCGACCCGCTGGCCGACCGCCTCGAACGCCATGGTCTTGGCCGCAATCTCGCGGTGACGCTGGTGTTCGGTCTGATGAGCCTGACCGTGATCGGCGCGCTGCTGGTACTGGTGCCGCTGATCGAGCAGCAGGTCGCCTACGCGATCCTGCACCTGCCCGATGCCCTGCTCTGGTTCCAGGACACCGTGGCGCCGTGGCTGCAGCTGCACCTGCACGTGCCGCCCGAGACCTTCGATCCGCAGCGCCTGGTGGCGCTGATCAAGCAGCACTGGCAGGAAGCCGGCGGCATCGCCACCAGCGTGCTGGCCGGCGTCACCCGCTCGGGTCTCGCCGTGGTCGCGTGGCTGACCAACCTGGTGCTGGTGCCGGTGGTGACGTTCTATCTGCTGCGCGACTGGGACACGATGGTGGCGCGCCTGCGCGAGCTGCTGCCGCGCGAATACGAGTCGACCCTGGTGCGCCTGGCGCGCGAGGCCGACGCCGTGCTGGGAGCGTTCTTCCGCGGCCAACTGCTGGTGATGCTGGCGCTGGGATTGTTCTACGGACTGGCGCTGTGGCTGGTCGGCATCCGTCTCGGGCCGCTGATCGGCGCGTTCGCCGGTCTGGTCAGCTTCGTGCCCTATCTGGGCTTCATCACCGGTCTGATCGCCAGCCTGATCGCCGCCTTCGCGCAATACGGCGACTGGCCGCACGTCGGCCTGGTGCTGGGCGTGTTCGCCGTCGGCCAGACGCTGGAGGGCTACGTGCTGGTGCCGCGGCTGGTCGGCAATCGCATCGGCGTGCACCCGGTGCTGGTGATCTTCGCCATCCTCGCCGGCGGCCAGCTGTTCGGCTTTCTCGGCGTGCTGCTGGCGCTGCCGGTGGCCGCGGTGACGATGGTGCTGCTGCGCTACGGCCACGAGCGCTACCGAGCCAGCGCGCTGTATGCGCATCCGGCGAACGCGGCGGCATCCGCCGACGACCATGACGCGGCGCCACCGGCGGCATGAGCCAGCTGCCGCTCGCGCTGCGCTTCCCGCGCCAGCAGCGCTTCGAACATTTCCACGCGGGCAGCGCCAACGCGGCCACGCTGGCGCTGTTGCGCACGACCGCCACCGCCGCGGCGCCACCCTGGGTGCTGCTGCATGGCCCGGCGGGCAGCGGCAAGACGCATCTGCTGCTGGCGGCCTGCCAGAGCGCGGCCGAGGCCGGCCGTCGCGTGCGTTACGCCGCGCTGGGCGCGCTGCCGGCGCCGCGCGCCGAAGCGATCGCTGCGCTGGCCGGCGCCGAACTGATCGCGATCGACGAACTGGATCTGGGCGCAGGCATCCGCGGGGACGAGCAGGCGCTGTTCGATCTTTACAACCGCAGCCGCGCCGAGGGCGCCACCCTGCTGATCGCCGCCCGCCAGCCACCCGCCGATCTGCCGCTGGTTCTGCCCGACCTGCGTTCGCGGCTCGGCGCCTGCACCCGCGCCGCGCTGCGACCGCTCGACGACGATGAACGCCGCGCCGTACTGCGCGAGCGCGCGGCGACACGCGGCATCGAACTCGACGACAGCGTGCTGGACTGGCTGTTCGCGCGTCACGCGCGCGATCTCGGCACCCTCACCCTGCTGCTGGATCGCATCGATCGCGCCGCGCTGGCCGCGCGCCGCCGCGTCACCGTGCCGTTTCTGCGCGAGCTGCTCGCCGGCACGGGCGCGGAGCGCTGAGACGGTCAGGCCGCTGCCCGCATTCGCCCGCTGGGCGCCCGCGGAGCGCCCCACCGTTGCCACGTCACCAGCCACAGCAGTGCGAGAATGCGCGCATGAACCTGCTCGCGATCGAAACCGCCACCGAATCCTGCTCGGTCGCCCTGCTCTGCGGTGACGGCTTGCGCGATCTCGGCGAGCTGGCGCCGCGCCGGCACGCCGAGCGCGTGCTGCCGATGGCCGAACAGCTGCTGGCGGAGGCCGGCCTGTCGCGTCGCCAGCTCGACGTCATCGCGGTCGGCCGCGGACCGGGCGCATTCACCGGCGTGCGGCTGGCGGTATCGCTGGCGCAGGGCCTGGCTCTCGCGCTGGACATCCCGGTGGTGCCGGTGTCCTCGCTGGCCGCGCTGGCGATGGAAGCACCCGCCGATGCGACCCGCATCCTGGCCCTGCTCGATGCGCGCATGGGCGAGCTGTACGCCGGCACCTTCGCGCGCACGCCCGACGGCTGCGTGACCGCGCTGGACGATGAGCACGTCGGCGCCGCGGCCGAGATCGCGCTGCCGCCCGACGCCGGCTGGTGGGTGGTCGGCAGCGGCTGCAAGGCTTACGCCGAGTTGCTGGCGCTGCGCCTGGCCGCACCGCGCGGCAGCGACGGTGACCGCCATCCGCAGGCGCGCCACATCGCGCGCCTGGGCGCGCTGCAGTACGCGGCCGGCGCGGCCGTCGCGCCCGAGCTGGCGCTGCCGGTCTATCTGCGCGACAAGGTCGCGCTCACCCTGGCCGAGCGCATGCGCTGAGCGCCCGCGCGACCGCCGCGGCATGATGGCGGCGGCAGGCCTCGCAAACGGCAGCGTGCTCAGCGCTCGGCCGCGCCATGGCCGAAACGGCGCCAGGCGAAATACACCGGCAGTCCCAGCAGCATCACCAGCAGGCCCATGCCGGCGTTGCCGGGGCTGTAGGCGACGGTGACCGCGATCACCGCCACCGTGACCGCGATGAACACGATCGGCTCCAGCGGGTACAGCGGCGTGCGGAAGCCGGTGTAGCCGCGCTGGTTGCGGCGATACCAGAACAGCGCCGCGATGGTCGCGGAATAGCCCAGCCAGTCAACCACGGTGGTGTAGTTCAGCAGCCAGCTGAAGCTGTTGGTCAGTGCCAGCACGATCGCCCAGCCGGCGAGCAGGGCCAGTGCCCGCTGCGGCGTGTGCCGGCGCGGTTGCAACACCCCGAGACTGCGAAAGAACAGGCCCTGGGCGGCGATCGTCTGCAGCACGCGCGCGGCGCCGCCCAGGGCCACCGCGCAATAGCCGAAGGTCGATGCGGCGATGCCCGCGGCCATCAGACGTTCGCCCAGCGCGCCGAAGGCCTGGTGCATCACCGCGGCAGCGGGCGCCTCGCTGTGCGCCAGACCGGCGTGGCCCAGCGCCGCCAGATAGGCCAGGTTGACCAGCGCGTAGGCGACCATCACCAGCAGCAGGCCCCACACCAGCGCCCGGGGCAGGGTGCGCTGCGGATCGCGTACTTCGCCGGCCAGCGCATTGAGATAGGCGAAGCCGCCGTAAGCGAACAGCACCGGCAGCAGGGCGATGGCGAAATTGGGGTGCTCGATCCCGGGATCGCTTGCCAGCACCGTCGACAGATGCGGCGCGGCCAGCCACAGCCCCGCGCCGACCAGGACCGCGACCGCGGTCAGCTTGAGCAGGCTCATCAGGTTCTGCAGCAGCGCACCCGAACTGATGCCGCGCGCATGCACCAGCGCCAGCAGGACCAGCGCGGCGGTGGCCAGCTCCGGGGCGCTGCTCACCGGCAGTCCCGTCGCGGTCGCGGCATAGCGCCCGAAGATCAGCGCCACGGCGGCGATCGATCCCGGCAGATCGGCGATCAGCATGGTCCAGCCGAACAGGAACGCCGTCAGCGGCCCGAAGGCCTCATGCAGATACAGATAGCTGCCGCCCGCCTCGGGCCGGCGCGCACCCAGCTCGGCAAAGCACAACGCGCCCAGCAGGGTCAGCAGCCCCCCCAGCACCCACGCCGCCAGCAGCTGGGCGCCCGAATGCGTGCGCGCAGCCACGACCGCCGGATTGAGGAAGATGCCGGCGCCGATCACGCCGCCGACGACCAGCATGGTCGCGGAAAATCCGCCCATGCGCCGCAGATAGCCGGCAACCGCGGGTGCTGACTCGCTCATGCGTCGGACTCCTGTTCGCTCGTCCGAGCATGGCGTGAGGTCGCGGCGCTGTCGAGGGAAAGATGGCGGCACGCAGGCGGCACGCAAGCCCGTCCGGTCGGGGTGCAAGCTTTGTCCCGAGTCCCGAACCGGACTCAGATCGAGATCACGCCCTCGACGCAGGCAGCGCAGTGGCCGCCGATCCAGACCGCGCCGTCGGCCTCGACCTGCACCTCGATCCGGCCGTCCCGGCCGACCTCGCGGCCCTGGCTGACGCGATAGCGCGCACCGATCGCCGCCAGTTCACCGCGCTGGTGCAGCAGCGCGCCGATGGCGGCGTTGGCGCTGCCGGTGACGGGATCCTCGGCAATGCCGTCGCCCGGGCAGAACGCGCGCACCGCCAGCGCCGCGTCGCCGGCCGGCTCGCGACCGAACACTGCCACGCCCACGCAGCCCGTGGCCTGCGTCAACGCGGCGATCCCGGCCTGGTCCGGCCGCAGTGCCCGTACCGCCGCGGCATCGGCCAGCCCGGCCAGCAGCCAGACGGCGCCGACATCGACCACCTGCGCCGGGCCGTGCAGCGGCGCGCCCAGCGCCGCTGCCAGCGCCTGCGCCGGCGCGGCCGGCAAGGGCGGATGCAGGTTCGCGCGCGGCGCCCGCACATGGACAAGGCGCCCCGGCCCCTGGCCTTCGATGCGCAATGGCAACAGCCCCGCCGCGCATTCCTGGGTGCGCGATCCGGGGCCATCGGCCATCAGCCCCGCCATGATCGCCGCGTACGCCGCGCCGACGCTGGGGTGGCCGGCGAACGGCAGTTCCTGGCGCGGGGTGAAGATGCGCACGCGGTAGTCCGCGGCAGGTGTCGTCGGCGGCAGCAGGAACGCCGTTTCCGACAGGTTGGTCCAGCCCGCGATGCGCTGCATGGCGGCCGCATCGAGGCCCTCGGCCGCGACGATCACCGCCAGCGGATTGCCATGAAACGGGCGCAGGGTGAAGACGTCGATTTCAAGGTAACGGGACATGACGCGAATCCTGGCCGGCGAAACCGGAGTATCCACGCCCCCCGAGGCGCCTGCATTGAGCGCGCGCCGGCGGCAGGCGCCGCGGTCGTTGCCATTTGCAACAGCGCAGGCAACACTCGCCGACTGCGCTCATCCGCCTGCGCCGCCGTGACCAACGCTTCCGCCCTGCCCGCCACCGCCCCCTGGATCGTGCTGAAGTTCGGCGGCACCAGCGTGTCCACGCCGGAGCGCTGGGCCACGATCCGCGCCCTCGCCGCTTCGCGCCGCGCCGAGGGCGCGCGCGTGCTGCTGGTGGTCTCGGCACTGTCCGGGGTAACCGATGCACTGAAGTCCCTGTGCGGTCTCGCCGATGCCGGTGCCCGCGCCGCCGCCGCCGCGGACATCGCCGCCCGTCATCGCGATCTGCAGCGGGCGTTGGGCCTGGATCAGCTGCCGGCACTGGATGCACGCCTCGCGGAACTGGCGGCGCTGGCGACCGCCGCTGCGGAACACGACTACGCCTGGCAGGCCGCCGTGCAGGCGATGGGCGAACTGCTGTCGAGCACGCTGGGCGCGGCGGCGCTGAGCGCGCAGGGCCTGGCGACCGGATGGCTGGACGCGCGCGACTGCCTGCTCGCCGCGCCGCTGCCCAACCAGAACGAACGCACACGCCGGCTGTCGGCCAGCATCGAGTGCAGCGCGGATATCGCGCTGGCCGGGCGCCTGGCCGCCTGCGGCGAGGTGCTGATCACGCAGGGTTTCATCGCCCGCGACGATGCCGGACGCACCGTGCTGCTGGGCCGCGGCGGCTCGGATACCTCGGCGGCCTATTTCGGTGCGCTGCTGGCCGCCGCGCGGGTCGAGATCTGGACCGACGTCGCCGGCATGTTCAGCGCCAACCCGCGCCAGGTCCCCGACGCGCGACTGCTGACCCGGCTCGATTACGAGGAAGCGCAGGAAATCGCCACCACCGGCGCCAAGGTGCTGCATCCGCGCAGCCTCAGCCCGCTGCGCGACCCGCGCGTGCCGCTGCTGATCAAGGACACCCAGCGGCCCGAACTCGACGGCACCGTGATCGGCCCCGAGACCGCATCCGACGCGCCCAGCGTCAAGGCGATCAGCGCGCGCAAGGGCATCACCCTGATCGCGATGGAAAGCGTCGGCATGTGGCAGCAGGTCGGCTTCCTCGCCGACGTGTTCGCGCTGTTCAAGCAGCACGGCCTGTCGGTGGACCTGATCGGTTCGGCCGAGACCAACGTCACCGTGTCGCTGGATCCCAGCGAGAACCTGCTTGATTCCGACGCCATCGCCGCGCTGGCCGCCGATCTCGCGCGCGTGTGCCGGGTCAAGGTGATCGCGCCCTGCGCTGCGGTGACCCTGGTCGGGCGCGGCATGCGCGCGATGCTGCACCGGCTTTCGACGGTGCTGGCCGAATTCGGCCAGGTGAAAGTGCATCTGATCTCGCAGTCGTCCAACAACCTCAACCTCACCTTCGTCGTCGACGAGGCGACGGTCGACGCGCTGCTGCCGCGTCTGCACGACCTGCTGCTGCGCGCCGGCGCCCTGCGCGCCGGCGATCGCGCGCTGTTCGGACCCAGCTGGCAGGCGCTGTACGGCGCCGCCCCGACGGCGCCATCGCAGCCGTGGTGGCGCGAGCCGGCGACACGCGCGCGGCTGCTGGCGGTCGCCGCCGAGGCTTCGCCGCGCTACGTCTATCACCTGCCGACGCTGCGCCAGCGTGCCCGCACGCTGCTTGCGCTGACGGCGGTCGACCGCTGGTACTACGCGATCAAGGCCAATCCGCATCCGGCACTGCTGGCCGCGCTGGCCGCGGAGGGCTTCGGCCTCGAGTGCGTGTCGCCGGGCGAGCTCGCCGCCGCCGCTCGCGCCGCGCCGCAGGCCGCGCGCCTGTTCACGCCCAACTTCGCGCCGCGCGCCGATTACGCCGCCGCGCTTGCCGCCGGCGTGCCGGTGACGCTGGACGCGCTGCACCCGCTGCAGCACTGGGGCGAGCTGTTCCGCGATCGCGAGCTGATCCTGCGGCTCGATCTCGGCCGCGGCCTGGGCCATCACGAAAAGGTGCGCACCGGCGGCGCCGGCAGCAAGTTCGGCCTGCCGGTGAGCGATCTCGATGCCTTCCTGCGCCGTGCCGCAGCGCTGGGAGCGCGCGTGACGGGCCTGCATGCGCATCTGGGCTCCGGCATCCTCGACCCGCGCCACTGGGCGCAGGTCTACGGCGAACTCGCCAGCCTCGCCGACCGCATCGGCACGGTCGCCTTTCTCGACGTCGGTGGCGGACTCGGCGTGCCCGCGGCCGAGGGCGAGACGCCGCTCGATCCAGCCGCACTCGATGCCGCGCTGCTCGAGGTCAAGCGCGCCTATCCGCACTACGCGCTGTGGATGGAGCCCGGCCGCTATCTGGTCGCCGAGGCCGGCGTGCTGCTGGCGCGCGTCACCCAGATCAAGCACAAGGAGGGTGTCACCTATCTCGGCGCCGACGCCGGCATGAACAGCCTGATCCGCCCGGCGCTATATGACGCCCGCCACGCCATCGTCAACCTGACCCGCCTCGATGCACACGCCGACACGCTCTACCAGGTGGTCGGCCCGATCTGCGAAAGCGGCGACGTGCTCGGCAGCGACCGCCGCCTGCCCGCCGCGGCCGAAGGCGACGTCCTGCTGATCGCCGATACCGGTGCCTACGGCGCGTCGATGGCCTCGCGCTACAACCTGCGCGAGCCGGCGGCCGAAGTGGTGCTGCCATGACCGCGCGCGCGACGCGATGGTCCTGCTCCTGCCCTGAAGGGAGCGCCGCGCGATGAATGAACTCCGCGATCCGCGCCAGGCGCAGACGTTCCGGTTCCTGCGCTGTGCCTACGCCGACGGCGTGGCCGAACTCGTGTACGCCTTCGACGACGGCGCCGAACTGGTCGAGCGCATCCGCTTTCCGGATGCACCGGCGCTCGTGGCGGAGCGGCGCACCGCGTTCGCGGCCGCGCTGCGCCTGCTGCACCTGATCGCCGGCGTCAGCTACTACAAGGCCGGCGTGCCGGCCACGATCGCGGTCGCGGACTGGACGCCCGACCCGGCGACCGCCGAGTTGCTCGATACGCTGTACCTGCACGGGCTGGCCGAATTCGCCTATCGCAACGGGTTGGACCTGCGCGGGCGCATCCGTTTCCCGCGGGCCGCGACGACGACCGCGCCCGCGCCCGCGCCCGCGCTCGGACTGCCGCAACGCACGCTGGTGCCGATCGGCGGCGGCAAGGATTCGCTGGTCGCGGTCGAGGCGCTGAAGGCGATCGCTGCCGACGCGACCGCGGTCTGGATCGGCACCTCGCCGCTGATCGCCGCCTGCGCCGCGCGCAGCGGCCTGCCGATGCTGAACATCGCGCGCGAGATCGCGCCCGGCCTGTTCGATCTGAACCGGCGCGGCGCGTGGAATGGCCATATCCCGGTGACCGCGATCAATTCCGCGATCCTGGTCTGCGCCGCGATCCTCCACGGCTTCGATGCAATCGCCTTTGCCAACGAGCGCTCGGCCTCCAGTGCCACGCTCGAATACGCCGGCCAGCAGGTCAACCACCAGTGGAGCAAGGGCCGGGATTTCGAGCGCGCGCTGGCGGATCACGTGCGCAGCCACGTCGCCGCCGACCTCGACTATTGCTCGCTGTTGCGCCCGTATTCCGAACTGGCGGTGACGCGCGCGTTCGCGCGCTGCGGCGCGGCGTATTTCGATGTCTTTTCCAGTTGCAACCGCAACTTCCGCATCCTCGGCCCCAAGCCCGCCGACCGCTGGTGCGGGCAGTGCCCGAAATGCCATTTCGTGTTTCTGGCGCTGGCGCCGTTCCTGCCCAAGCCGCGGCTGCTGGCGATCTTCGGTCGCAACCTGCTTGACGACGACACCCAGGCGGGCGGCTTCGATGCACTGCTGGAATTCCGCGATCACAAGCCGTTCGAATGCGTCGGCGAGGGCGCCGAGGCGCGCGCCGCCATGGCGACCCTGGCGGCGCGTCCGGAGTGGCGCGAGGATGCGCTGGTCGCGCGCTTCCGCCGCGAGATCCTGCCGCAACTCGACGCCGCGCAGCTCGCGCTCGCACCCTGGCTGGCGCCCGCGGGCGAACACGGCGTGCCGTCGCGGCTGGCCGCGGCGCTGACCTGGATCGGCGGAGCCTGAGATGATCGACACGGCGCTGCGGATCCGTGACCTCGCCGACCGCCGCGTCGCGATCTGGGGCCATGGTCGCGAGGGTCGCGCCGCGCTGGCCGCGTTGCGCGCACGCCTGCCGCAACTGGCACCGACCCTGCTGTGCACGACGGCCGAAGCGGACGCGGCGCACGCGACGGAACCGGGCCTGGCGGTGCTCGCCGGCGAGCCGGATGCGGATGCGCTGGCCGCGTTTGATGTCGTGATCAAGTCGCCCGGGATCAGCGCCCATCGCCCCGAAATCAGCGCCGCCGGCGCGCGCGGCACCCGCTTCACCTCCGGCACCGCGCTGTGGTTCGCCGAGCGCGCCGATGCGCGCGTGATCGCCGTCACCGGCACCAAGGGCAAGAGCACGACCAGCGCGCTGCTGGCGCATCTGGCGCGCAGCCTTGGCGTACGCACCGCGCTGGCCGGCAACATCGGCATGCCGCTGCTGGAGCTGCTCGATGCCGACGCCGCGCTGTGGGTGGTCGAGCTGTCGAGCTTCCAGACCGGCGACGCCGCGGCGCCGGAGCTGGGCGTGATCACCTGCCTGTACGAGGAGCATCTCGACTGGCACGGCACGCGCGAGCGCTACGTCGCCGACAAGCTGCGCCTCGCCGCTGCCGCGCGCACCCTGCTGGTCAACGCCGGGCAGCCCGAGTTGCTGCGCCTCACCGCGGCACATCCGCAACGGCATCTGTTTGCCGACGGCGACGGCTGGCACGTCGACGGCGCGGCGATCCGGCGCGGCGCCGAGCCGGTGTGGCCGCTGCGGGATCTGCCGCTGCCGGGCCGCCACAACGCGCTCAACGCCTGCGCCGCGCTGGCGGCGCTGGAGCTGCTCGGCCACGACGCGCATGCGGCGGCACCGGCGCTGGCGCATTTTCGTGCCCTGCCGCATCGACTGCAGCCGCTGGGCGAGCGCGACGGCCTGCACTGGATCAACGACTCGATCGCGACCACGCCGCAGGCGACCCTGGCGGCGCTCGACAGCCTGGCGGGCCGCGCGGTGACGGTGATCGTCGGCGGCCATGAGCGCGGCCTCGACTGGAGCACCTTCGTCGAACACTGCCGCACCGCGCCACCGCAGACGGTGATCTGCCAGGGCGCCAACGGGCCGCGCATCGCCGCGGCGCTGGATGCGGCCGGTATCGGTGCGCGCCACGGGCGGGTCGCCGACCTCGCCGCCGCCGTCGCCGCCGCGCGCGCGCAGACGCCGGCCGGCGGCGTGGTGCTGCTGTCGCCGGGCGCGCCCAGCTTCGACCAGTTTCGCGACTACGCCGAACGCGGCAGAGCGTTCGCGACACTGGCCGGTTTCGATGCCGGCGCGATCACCGGTATCGCCGGCCTCGGCATCGCCTGAGGCCGCAAGCCGCTGCTAGACTCGCCGCACCCTACGGGGAGTAGCCGACCGCGGATCGCATCCGCGGGATCCGCGTCAACATGCTTGGCCCGTCGGCCATGGCGCGGATGATGTCCTCCGGCGAGACCGCGGGTTCACGCGCGCACCAGCCGGGCCGCCGCGCGTGGACCTCGCGCGTCCAGGCCCGGCGCCGGAGCCTGCATGCAAACCCTGCTGATCGCGCTGTCCACCGTCGCGCTCGCCGAGATCGGCGACAAGACGCAACTGCTGTCGCTGGTGCTGGCCGCGAAGTTCCGTCGGCCGTGGCCGATCGTGCTCGGCATCCTCGTCGCCACCCTGGTCAATCACGCGCTGGCCGGTGCGCTGGGCGAGCTGCTCGGCAACCTGCTGACGCCGTCGCTGCAGCGCTGGCTGGTCGGGCTGTCGTTCCTCGGCATGGCGTTGTGGACGATGAAGCCCGATCGCCTGGATGCCGACGCCGAAGCCTTGCCCGGCAGCGGACGCGGCGTGTTCATCGCCACCGCGATCGCGTTCTTTCTGGCCGAGATGGGCGACAAGACGCAGATCGCGACGATGGTGCTGGCGGCGGATTTGCATCCGTTGTGGCAGGTGGTGCTGGGCACCACGCTGGGCATGCTGGCGGTCAATGCGCCGGTGGTGTGGCTGGGCACGCGCTTCGCCGGACGCCTGCCGCTGCGGGCCGCGCGGCTGACCGCGGCGATGCTGTTCGCCGCGCTGGGGCTTTGGATCCTGGTGATTCCGCGCTGATCCGGTCGCGCCGCTATCCTCTGTCCATGGACGCTCTCGCCACCACCGCCGCCTTGCCGCTCGCAGAAGCCGCGCCGCAGGCGCCGCTGATCGCGCTGATCGCCGGCGAGGCCTCCGGTGATCTGCTGGGCGCGGATCTGCTCGCTGCGCTGCGCCGCCGCCATCCGCACGCGCGCTTCGCCGGCATCGGCGGCGCGCGCATGCGCGCGCAGGGCTTCGAGTCCTGGCACGACATCGGCGAACTGTCGGTGATGGGCCTGGTCGAGGTGCTGCGCCATCTGCCGCGCCTGTTGCGCCTGCGCCGCAACCTCACGCGGCGCCTGCTGGCCGCGCGCCCGGCATTGACCATCGGCATCGACGCTCCCGACTTCAACCTCGGCCTCGAGCGCCGCCTCAAAGCCGCCGGCCTGCGCACCGCGCATTACGTCAGCCCGTCGGTCTGGGCCTGGCGCGAGGGCCGCGCGGCCCGGCTCGGCGCCAGCGCCGACCGCGTGCTGTGCCTGTTTCCGATGGAGCCGCCGATCTATGCCCGCCACGGCGTCGACGCGCGCTTCGTCGGCCATCCGCTGGCCGACCGGTTTGCCGACGTACCGGATCGCACGGCGGCGCGCGCGGCGCTGGGCCTGCCTGCGACAGCGCGCGTGCTGGCGCTGCTGCCGGGCAGCCGCCGCGGCGAGGTGGCGCTCCTGCTGCCGCATTTTCTCGCGGCCGCCGCGATTCTGCGCGCACGCTTCCCGGATCTGCTGACCGTCATCCCCGCGGCCGACGCCGCCCTGCGCGCACGCATCGACGCCGTGCTCGCCGCGAGCTCGCTGCCGGCACACGCGGTGCGCGTGCTCGACGGCCAGGCGCACGCCCTGCTGATCGCCGCGGACGTCGCGCTGCTGGCCTCGGGCACCGCCGCACTGGAGGCCGCGCTGGCGCAATGCCCGATGGTGGTCGGCTACCGCATCGCGCCGCTGACGCATGCGCTGGTCCGGGGCCTCGGCCTGCTGAAGAGCAGGCGCTACAGCCTGCCCAATATTCTCGCCGGCCGTGACATCGTGCCGGAGCTGATGCAGCACGACTGCAGCGGCCCGCGACTGGCCGCGGCCGTGGCGCGGCTTTTCGACGATCCCGCCGCGGCGGCGGCGCAGCGCGCCGCCTTCCCGGACCTGCGGGCCGCGCTGCGCGCGCCCGCGGACGCCACCGCGGCGGATGCGGCCGCACGCGCGGCGCTCGAACTGATCGGCGACGCGCCATGAGGCATCGTGATGACGCCGCCGTGGCCGATCTGTTCGCCGCGGCGATCGTGCTGCCCGACTCCATCGCCGGCGTCGACGAGGCCGGTCGCGGACCGCTGGCGGGACCGGTGGTGGTGGCCGCGGTGATCCTCGATCCGGCGCGGCCGATCGCCGGCCTGGCCGATTCGAAGATACTCGGCGCGGCGCGGCGCGCGATGCTGTACGACGTCATCCGCGAACGCGCGCGGGCCTGCAGCATCGTCAGCGTCGAGGCCGACGAGATCGATCGGCTCAACATCCTGCAGGCGACGCTGGTCGGCATGGCGCGCGCGCTGCGCCAACTCGACCCCGCCCCGCGGCTGGCCCTGATCGACGGCAACCGCCTGCCGCGCGATCTGCCCTGCGCGGGGCGCGCGATCGTGCGCGGCGACGCGCTGGAACCGGCGATCAGTGCCGCCTCGATCCTGGCCAAGGTCAGCCGCGACCGCCGCATGCTCGAACTCGACGCCGAGTTTCCCGGCTACGGCTTCGCCCGCCACAAGGGCTACCCGGCGCCGGCGCACCTGGCCGCGCTGACCCGGCTCGGACCCTGCCGCGAGCATCGCCAGAGCTTCGCGCCGGTACGGCGCTGCCGGCCCGCGTAACGGCGACGGCGCCCACCGCCGCCCCCTCGCGCGCGGCGCGCCTGTCAAGCTTGTCGCTGCCCGGCGCGAAGGCTAGGCTGCGGTGATTCGCCGTCCTGGATCGCCATGCCCGCGGGCTTCATCCATCTGCAGGTCCACAGCGAGTATTCGCTGACCGACTCGATCATCCGGCTGCCGGAAAAGCCCGAGTACGGCGACCCGGCCAAGGCACCGCGACCCAACCTGATCAGCCGCGCGGTCGAGCTCGGCATGCCGGCGCTGGCGCTGACCGACGCCTGCAACCTGTTCGCGCTGGTCAAGTTCTATCAGGCCTGCGAGGCGGCGGGCATCAAGCCCATCGTCGGCTGCGACCTGTGGCTGTGCGAGCCCGCCGACGGCACGCCGCACCGGCTGACCCTGCTCTGCCAGGATCGCCGCGGCTATCTCAACCTGTCGCGGCTGGTGTCGCGCGCCTGGCTCGAGGGCCAGCGCGGTGGTCGCGCGCTGGTCGATCCGGCCTGGTTGGCCGAAGCCGCGCAAGGCCTGATCGCTCTGGCCGGACGCGACAGCGGCGTCGGCCGGCTGGCGCTGGCCGGCGCCGAGCACGAGGCCGGCGAACGGCTGGCGGCGCTGCGCGCGCTGTTCCCCGAGCGCCTGTACCTGCAATTGACCCGCACCGGCCGCGAACACGAGGAGGCGTGGAACGGCGCCGCGCAGGCACTCGCCGATCGCCTCGACCTGCCGCTGCTGGCCGGCAACGACGTGCGCTTCCTGGATCGCGAGGACTTCGAGGCGCACGAGGCGCGCGTGTGCATCCAGCAGGGCCGCGTGCTGGCCGACCCCAAGCGGCCGCGCGATTACGCGCCCGAGCAGTACCTGAAATCCCCGCAGGCGATGGCGCAGGTGTTCGCCGATCTGCCCGAGGCGCTGGAGAACACCGTCGAGCTGGCCAAGCGCTGCAATCTCGAGCTGAGCTTCGGCACCTACCACCTGCCGGCCTTTCCGGTGCCGGACGGGCAGACGCTGGAATCGCACATCCGCGGCGAATCGCAGGCGGGCCTCGAACATCGCCTCGCGACGCATCCCGAGGCACCGGGCTACGGCCGCAGCGACTACGCGGCACGGCTGGCCCGCGAACTCGACGTGATCGTGTCGATGGGCTTCCCGGGCTACTTCCTGATCGTTGCCGACTTCATCAACTGGGCCAAGCGCAACGGCATTCCGGTCGGACCCGGGCGCGGCTCCGGCGCCGGCTCGCTGGTCGCCTGGGCGCTGGGCATCACCGACCTCGATCCGCTGCGCTACGACCTGCTGTTCGAACGCTTTCTCAACCCCGAACGCGTGTCGATGCCCGACTTCGACGTCGACTTCTGCATGGACCGCCGCGACGAGGTGATCGACTACGTGGCGCAACGCTACGGTCGCGACCGCGTCAGCCAGATCATCACCTACGGCACCATGGCGGCGAAGGCGGTGGTGCGCGACACCGGCCGCGTGCTCGGACATCCCTACGGCTTCGTCGACGCCATCGCCAAGCTGATTCCGGCCACGCTGGGCATCACCCTGGCCGACGCGCTGGGCGAGAGCGAGGCCGCGCGCAAGGATGCCAACCTCGCCTCGGCCGAGTTGATCCGGATGGTGCGCGAGGACGACGAGGTGCGCGATCTGATCGAGCTCGCGCGCAAGCTCGAGGACCTGGTGCGCAACGCCGGCAAGCATGCGGGCGGCGTGGTGATCGCGCCCTCGCCGCTGACCGATTTCGCGCCGCTGTACGCCGAACCGGGCGGCGACAGCGTGGTCACGCAGTTCGACAAGGACGACGTCGAGGCGGTGGGCCTGGTCAAGTTCGACTTCCTCGGCCTGCGCACGCTGACCATTCTCGACTGGGCGGCGAAGGCGATAAACAACGGGCGTGTCGAGCGCGGCGAGCCGCCGCTCGCCCTCGACGCGCTGCCGCTGGACGATCCGGCCACCTACGCCCTGCTCTCGCGCGGCGACACCACGGCGGTGTTCCAGTTCGAGTCGCGCGGGATGAAGGACTACATCCGCAAGCTGCAGCCCAGCCGCTTCGATGACCTGATCGCGCTGGCCGCGCTGTATCGCCCCGGCCCGCTGAACTCGGGCATGGTCGACGACTTCATCGCGCGCCGCCACGGCCGCGCCGAGGTCAGCTATCCGCATCCGCGGCTGGAGCCGATCCTCAAGCCGACCTACGGGGTGATCGTCTACCAGGAGCAGGTGATGCAGATCGCGCAGGTGCTGGCCGGCTACTCGCTGGGCGGCGCCGACCTGCTGCGCCGCGCGATGGGCAAGAAGAAGCCCGAGGAGATGGCCAAGCAGCGCGCGATCTTCGAGGCCGGCGCCGCGCGCGAGGGCATCGCGGCACGGACCGCCAGTGCGATCTTCGACCTGATGGAGAAGTTCGCCGAGTACGGCTTCAACAAGTCGCACTCGGCCGCCTACGCGCTGGTGGCCTACCAGACCGCGTGGCTGAAGGCGCACCACCCCGCCGAGTTCATGGCCGCGACGCTGTCGTCGGACATGGAGAAGACCGACAAGGTCGTGGGCTTTCTCGAGGACGCGCACGCCGGAGGCCTGCGGGTGCGGCCGCCCGACGTCAATGCCTCGACCTACCCGTTCACCGCCATCGACGCGCGCGCGATCCGCTACGGTCTCGGCGCGATCAAGGGCGTCGGCCGCGGCGCCTGCGAGGCGATCGGCGCCGCGCGCGAAGCCGGCGGACCGTTCCGCGATCTCGGCGACTTCTGCCGCCGCGTCGATCCCGGCAAGCTCAACAAGCGCGTGCTCGAAGCCCTGATCCTGGCCGGAGCGATGGACGCGCTGGCGCCGCACCGCGCGATCCTGATGGCGCAGCTGCCGGAAGCGGTCAAGGCGGCCGAGCAGCAGCAGCGCGACCGCGCCGCCGGCCAGAACGACCTGTTCGGCGCACCGCTCGCGGCCGAGGGCGGGACGGCGCCGCTGCCGCTGCCCGATCTGCCGCCGTGGCCGCTGGAGCAGCTGCTGGCCGGCGAGCGCGCCACGCTGGGGTTCTATCTCAGCGGCCATCCCACCGATCCCTGGAAGGACCTGCTGACGCAGCTCGCCAGCTGTCCGCTGGGCGCGATCGAGGCGCAGCACAAGCCACCCGAGCCGTCGCGTAGCGGACGCCCGGTGGACACCCCGTGGACCGTGGCCGGCATGGTCACCGACGTGCGCCGTCGCGGTCAGGGCATGGCCATCGTCCAGCTCGAGGATGGCAGCGGCCGCATCGAAACCAGCTTCTTCAACGAGGTGCTGGACGAGTACGGCCCGCTGCTGACCCGCGACGCGATCCTGGTCGTCGAAGGCGGCCTGCGCCACGGCGATTTCGGACTGTCCCTGCGCGCGCGCCGGGCATGGTCGCTGGCGCAGGTCTGCGAGAGCCATGCGCGCCTGCTGCGGCTGCGGCTCAATGGCGTCGATGCCGACTTTCCGGCGCGCTTGCGCGAAACACTGGCGCCGTTCCGCGGCGGCCGCACGCCGCTGCTGCTGAGCGGCTATCGCAATGCCGCCGCCCAGGCCGATCTGGAACTGGGCGAGGACTGGCGCGTGCACGCACTGCCGGAACTGCTGCGCGCCCTGGGCAGCCTGCCCGGCGTGATTGCCGCCGAGCTGCGGCTGGCACGGCCGGCAGCCGGCTGACCGCCACCCCTGCGATCGCTATACTGCGGCCTTTGCCGGGCGAACGGTTGCGAATGAACCCGAACTTCCTCGATTTCGAGCAACCCATCGCCGAACTGGAAGCCAAGCTGCAGGATCTGCGGCAGGCCGGCCAGGGTCAGGCGCTCGACGTCGAGGACGACATCGGCCGGCTCGAACAGAAACTGCGCCTGCGCACCGCCGATATCTTTCGCGAGCTGACGCCGTGGCAGGTCGCCCAGGTCTCGCGCCATCCGGCGCGCCCCTACACGCTGGATTACCTCGGCGCGATCTGCGAGGAGTTCCACGAGCTGGCCGGCGACCGCGCCTATGCCGACGACGCCGCGATCGTCGGCGGCCCGGCACGGCTGGACGGTCGCGCGGTGATGGTCATCGGCCACCAGAAGGGCCGTGACACCAGGTCCAAGGTGCGCCGCAACTTCGGCATGCCTCGCCCCGAGGGTTACCGCAAGGCGCTGCGGCTGATGAAGATGGCCGAGCGCTTCGGGCTGCCGCTGCTGACCTTCATCGACACCCCGGGTGCCTATCCCGGCGTCGGCGCCGAGGAGCGCGGCCAGTCCGAGGCGATCGCGCGCAACCTGCTGGAGATGGCTGATCTGCGAATACCGGTGATCTGCACCGTGATCGGCGAGGGCGGTTCGGGCGGCGCGCTGGCGATCGGTGTCGGCGACCGCACCCTGATGCTGGAGTACAGCACCTATTCGGTGATCAGCCCCGAGGGCTGCGCTTCGATCCTGTGGAAGAGCGCCGAGAAGGCGCGCGACGCCGCCGAACAGCTCGGCCTGACCGCTCCGCGGCTGCTGGAGCTGGGCCTGGTCGACAGCGTGATCCCCGAGCCCCTGGGCGGCGCGCATCGCGATCCGGACGCGATGGCCGCGACCTTGAAGAAGGTGCTGACCGACACCCTGGCCGAACTCGACAAGGTGCCGATCGCCGCGCTGCTCGAGCAGCGCTACCGGCGCCTGCGTGCCTACGGCGCCTACGCCGAATAGGTTGTTCGGCTGCAGCCGGCGCAGCGGCAACCGGGCGCGGCCCGCAGCCCTTCCCCCGACATGACGACGCCGGCACAGGGCCGGCGTCGCGGATGCCAGGAAAGACGACCTCGCTTACCAGTGATAGGCCACCGTGGCGTAGTAATACGCGCCGCTGAAGCCGAACGGGGAGTTCTGCGAGTAGGGCAGGATGATGTTGAATGCGCTCGTCGCGGGAACCCGGGTCGGGTACTGGTTGGTGAGATTGTCTCCGCCGACGGTGAAGTTCCAGTTGTTCCAGACGTAGCCGACCGACGCATCCAGCGTCACCTTGGCGCCATAGTTCAGGTCGCCGGAGGGCGACGATCCGTAGGTCGCGAAGGAGCCCCAGCGGGTGGCCTGGCCGTGCACGCGCCAGTTGCCGTAGCTCCAGTCGCCCGCCAGGAACAGCTTGTCGCGCGGAGTGCCCGTGGTGATCAGGCCCTGGGTGGGACGGTCGATCACCGGCAGGGTCAGCCCGGCCAGTCCCAGCTGCGGCGGATTGGGCCGGATGTAGAGGATGTCGGTCTTGTTGTAGTTGCCGCCGCCGGTCAGCTTGAGGTTGCCGGCCGCTCCGAGATCGATGGGATAGGTGCCCACCAGGTCGACGCCGCGGGTGCGGGTATTGACGGCGTTGGTGAAGAAGCGGCCGCCGCTGACCTGCGGGATACCGACCGAGGTCAGGTAGTTCTGCACCGCCGTGCCGACCAGGTTGCCGCTGAGGATGACGCGGTTGTCGATGGTGATCTGATAGAAGTCGAGGGTCGCGTAGAGACCGTTCTGCGGCGTGAACACCAGGCCCACGCTGTAGTTGTGCGACTTCTCCGGCTGCAGCGGCTGCGCGCCCAGCGCCACGGCGGCGGGATTGTCCACCGGGAAGGTGCGGATGGTGTAAGGCACCAGGTTGCCGCCGCCGACGTTGACGAAGTTGATCGCGGTGCTGGAGTAGAACTCCTGCTGCAGCGAGGGCGCGCGGAATCCGGTCGATGCGGTGGCGCGCGCAGCGATGGTGTCATTGAAGGCATAGCGGCCGGACAGCTTCCACGAGGTGGTGCTGCCGAAATCGCTGTACTTCTCGTGGCGCACGGCAAAGCCGGCGGAGAGCTTGTCGGTCAGGTCGTTCTCGAAATCCAGATAGACCGCCTGGTTGTGCCGGCTGTGGCTGCCGGCGTCCAGCGGCTGGTACCCGGGAAACACCTGTGCTCCGGCGCCGGCATAGGATGCCGCGTCGCCCTGCTTGATGGCGAACTTCTCCTGCCGGTACTCGAGGCCCCAGGCCACGGTCAGCGGATTCTCCAGGGCGCTGACGTTGACGTCCTTGCTGAAGTCGGCGTTCAGCACGTTCTGCTGGTTGGTGATGGTGCCGATGTAGAACGCGGTCGGCGAGGCGGAACCCAGCGAGTAGTTGAAGGTGTTGCTGGTGTCGAGCTTCCAGTGGTTGCCGCCGGTGTTGGCGCTGACGTCGTAATGCCAGCCGTCGAGCACCGTGCCGCGCAGGCCCGCGACCAGCGAGCCGTCCCAGATCGCGCTGTTTTCCACCGGCAGGTAACCGGCCGGGTACACCGCGAGCGCGGCCGGACTGCTGGTCTTGTACGCCGACAGCGAGCGGAAGAATCCCGGCGAGCTGACATCGCGCTTGTTGACGAGCGCAAAAGCGTAGAACTGGACCTGCGGCGCGAAGTCGTACTGCATGTTCAGCGCCGCGTTCTGCTGCTTGAGCAGCGGCAGGCCGTAGTGGAAGGTCACCTGCCCGTAGGTGGGATCGCTCGGATAGCGCAGGTCCGGGCCCGCGAGATTGGTCGGATCCTGATGGGTGGCATCGACGCTGAGATGGATCCAGCCCTTGTCGCCCAGCGCGAAGCCGCCGTCGGCGCCGCCCTGCACGGTCATGCCGTCGGCACCGTCATGGCTGTTGTAGCGGCCGACCGTCGCGCTGACCGAGCCGCCATGGTTGCCGCCCTTGAGAATGATGTTGATCACGCCCGCGATGGCATCCGAGCCGTATTGCGCGGCGGCGCCGTCGCGCAGCACCTCGATGCGCGCGATGGCGTTGATCGGGATCGCGTTGAGATCCACCGGCGAGGAGCCGCGACCCAGCGTGCCGTTCACGTTGACGATGGCAGTCGTGTGCTGGCGCTTGCCATTGATCAGCACCAGGGTCTCGTCCGGCGACAGCCCGCGCAGCTGCGCCGGCTGGATCGCGTCGGTACCGTCGGTGACGGAGGGCTGGGGAAAATTGAACGAGGGCAGCAGGGTGCGCAGCGCCGAGGCGAGGCTGGTGGCGCCGGTGGCGGTCAGGTCCTTGGGCGTGAGCACGTCGATCGGCGACAGCGAATCGGCCTCGGTGCGGTCGAACGCACGCGTACCGGTCACGACGACCGTCTGCAGCTGCTTGGCCTTGGACGGATTGACGGGTGCGGCCGGCGCGCTCTGGGCATGCGCGCTGCCGGCAGCGAACGTGGCGATCAGGGCCAGGGCCAGCGGATGGCGGCGCAGGGGGGCGTCGAAACGAATCATCGGGGAAAACCTCTCGGTGGGGGTGGGATGGCGCCATCCTGGGCCGTCCTTGAGCTATGCATGACAAATTCGTAAAGGTCAATTTACGATTTGCTTAACAACGCGAACCCAATGCTCAGGAACGCTTCATCTTGAGATGCGCGCCGCGGCCACGATACTGGGCGCATGGCCGGCGCCGCCGCCGGCCGACTGTTCCGGAGTCCCCGATGCCGATCTACGCCTTTCACTGCGAATCCTGCGGCCATCAGTTCGATCGCCTGCAGCGATTGGCGGACGCCGACCCGCAGGCCTGTCCTGCCTGCGGCGCGGCCGCCGTCAAGCGCAGCGTCACCGCGCCATCCTTCCGTCTCGCGGGGAGCGGCTGGTACGAGACCGACTTCAAGAAGGACGGCCAGCGCAATGTCGTCCACAAGGACGAGCCGGTCGCAACGACGCCCGCCGCGCCCGCCGCGCCCGCGACGCCCGCGGCCGGGGATGCCCGTCCGGCGGTCAAACCGGCGACGGCCGGCGGCAACGCCAGCGACTGAGCCTCGATTTCGGCGTTGCCGCACTGCCGCATGCGGCTTAGCATGGCGGGCTGATCCGGCACGGTCCGGGCCTGGAGTCCTGCATGCGCACCCACTACTGCGGCCTCGTCGATGAGGCTCTGATCGATCACCCGGTGACGCTTTGCGGCTGGGTCGATACCCGCCGCGACCATGGCGGCGTGGTGTTCATCGATCTGCGCGACCACGAGGGCATCGTGCAGATCGTGGCCGATCCCGACCACGCCGAGGCCTACGCCGCGCTGGCCGGAGTCGGCTACGAATGGTGCCTGCGCGTCGAGGGCACGGTGCGCCGACGCGTCAGCTTCAACGAGCGCATGCGCAGCGGTCGCGTCGAAGTGGCAGCCACGCGCATCGAGGTGCTCAATGCGGCGCGCGACCTGCCGTTCGCGCTGCACGAGAATCCCAGCGAGGAGACGCGGCTGGCCTATCGCTACCTCGATCTGCGGCGCCCGGAGATGCAGCGCATGCTGCGCACCCGCACGCGCCTGGTGCAGGCATTGCGCCGGCATCTGGATGCGAGCGGCTTCCAGGACATCGAGACGCCAATCCTGACCAAGGCCACGCCCGAGGGCGCGCGCGATTACCTGGTGCCTTCGCGCGTGCATGCAGGCCAGTTCTTCGCGCTGCCGCAATCGCCGCAGCTGTTCAAGCAGCTGCTGATGATGGCCGGCTTCGACCGCTACTACCAGATCGCGCGCTGCTTCCGCGACGAGGACCTGCGCTCGGACCGCCAGCCCGAGTTCACCCAGCTCGACATGGAGTTCGCCTTCGTCGGCGAGCGCGAGGTGCAGGACTGCGTCGAGACCCTGATCCGCAGCGTGCTGCACGAGGTCGCCGGCATCGAGCTGGCCGATCCGTTCCCGCGCATGACCTGGGCCGAGTCGATGCGCCGCTACGGCTCCGACAAGCCCGACCTGCGCATCGCGCTGGAGCTGGTCGATATCGCCGACGCGGTGCGCCACGTCGAGTTCAAGGTGTTCGCCGATCCCGCCAACGACCCCGCCGGCCGCGTCGCGGCGCTGCGCGTGCCCGAGGCTGCCGCGCTGACCCGCCGCGAACTCGACCTGCTGGGCGAATACGCCGGAAAGTTCGGCGCCCGCGGACTGGCGTGGATGAAAGTGGAAGCGCTGGCCAGGGGACGCGAAGGCGTGTCCTCGCCGGTCGTCAAGTTCCTCGACGACGCCGCGCTCGCGCGGATCCTGAGCCTGACCGGCGCCGCGGACGGCGATCTGCTGCTGTTCGGCGCGGGCCCGTGGAAGACCGTCAGCGATTTCATGGGCGCGCTGCGGCTCAAGCTGGGCCGGGACCGCGGCCTGGTCGACAACGCCTGGCGGCCGCTGTGGGTCACCGATTTTCCGATGTTCGAGCACGATGCCGCGGCCGGCCGCTACGTCGCCCTGCACCATCCGTTCACGGCGCCCAGGGTGGACGACATCGCCACGCTGCGCGCCGATCCGGCCAATGCCGTCAGCCGCGGTTACGACATGGTGCTCAACGGCAACGAGATCGGCGGCGGCTCGATCCGCATCCATCGCCCGGACCTGCAGAGCGCGGTATTCGACCTGCTCGGCATTGAACCCGCCGAGGCCGAGGCCAAGTTCGGCTTTCTGCTGACCGCGCTGGGGCACGGCGCGCCGCCGCACGGCGGCATCGCCTTCGGCATCGACCGCATCGCGGCGCTGATCGCCGGCACCGACTCGATCCGCGACGTGATCGCCTTCCCCAAGACCACCAGCGCACAGTGCCTGCTCACCGGAGCGCCATCGGCGGTGGCGGACGCGCAGCTGGGTGAATTGCACGTGCGGGTGATCGCGACGCCGGCCGGCTGAGGCCGGCAGGGCACCCTGCCGGCCTGCGCTGAAATGCCGCGGCCGGCGCCGGACGCGGGTGCTGCGAGGCCCTGCAGGCCAGTTGGGGTAAAGTTGCGCGCTTGAATCGAATGCCACGCAGGGGTCGAGATGGGTAGAGGTCCGTCCATCGAGGGTCGCAAGAACGCCGAGGACGCCAAGCGCGCCAAGGTGTTCACCAAGCTGATCCGCGAAATCACCCTGGCCACCCGCGCCGGGCTGCCCGATGCCGCGCACAATCCGCGGCTGCGCACGGCGGTGGAAAAGGCGCTGGCGGCCAACATGACCCGCGACACCATTGAGCGCGCGATCAAGCGCGGCTCGGGCGCCGACGGCGCCGACCATATGCACGAACTGCGCTACGAGGGCTACGGCCCCGCCGGCATCGCCCTGATCATCGACTGCGTCACCGACAATCCGCAGCGCAGCGTCGCCGACGTGCGCCACGCGCTGGCCAAGCACGGCGGCAACCTCGGCACCAGCGGCTCGGTGGCGTTCCAGTTCAGCCGCACCGGCGAGCTGGCGGTCGTCACCGCGGGCAAGTCCGAGCTCGACGAGAAGGTGCTCGAGGTCGCGCTCGAGGCCGGCGCGGACGACATCATCAACGAACCCGGCGTCAGCGTCGTGCTGTGCGCACCGGACCATGTCGAGGCGATGCGCCAGGCGCTGGTCGCGGCCGGCTTGAAGCTGGCGCATGCCGAGGTGGTGATGCGCCCGGCCACCCGCGTGGCGGTGCCCGCGGAAGACCTGGAGCCGCTGCTCGACCTGATCGACTGGCTGGAAGCGCTGGACGACGTCCACGACGTCTACCACAACGCCCTGCTGCCGCCGGAGCACGCCGCGTAGGTCGCCGGGTGACCGTGCGGCTCCGCCAGCGGCCCAGTCCATGACGCGCATCCTCGGCATCGATCCGGGCTCGCTGCGCACCGGCGTCGGCATCGTCGACGCCGAGGCCGGCGGTCGTGCACGGCATGTCTTTCATGCCGCGCTGGCGGTCGGCGACGCGGACAATTTTCCGCTGCGCCTGAAGCGCATTTTCGACGGTCTCACCGCGATCGTGGAGAGCCATCGACCGGACGAGGTCGCGATCGAGCGCGTGTTCCTCGCACGCAATCCCGACTCGGCGCTGAAGCTGGGCCAGGCCCGCGGTGCGGCGCTGTGTGCGGTGCTCGTCCGCACGCTGCCGGTGCACGAATACGCGCCGATGGAAATCAAGCGCGCGGTGGTCGGCAGCGGCGCGGCCGACAAGACCCAGGTGCAGCACATGGTGAAGATGCTGCTGGGCCTGGACGCGACACCGCAGGCCGACGCCGCCGACGCGCTGGCGGTGGCGATCACGCATGCCCACGTGCGCAGCAGCGTGGTCCGGCTGGGCGTCGCGCGCAGCGCCTGGAGGACCCGCCGATGATCGGTCGCCTGCGCGGCATCCTGGTCAGCAAGCAGCCGCCGTGGGTGCTGCTGGACGTGCATGGTGTCGGCTACGAGCTGGAAGTGCCGATGTCCACCCTCTACGACCTGCCCGAGACCGGCCGCGAGGTGAACCTGCTGACGCACTATTCGGTCAAGGAGGACACCGTCGCGCTGTACGGTTTCCTGCACGAGTCCGAGCGCGTCCTGTTCCGCAACCTGCAGAAAGTCAGCGGCATCGGCGCGCGCATCGCGCTGGCGGTGCTCTCCGGGGCATCGACCGCCGATTTCGCCAGGCTGGTACAGGCCGGCGACATCGCCGCGCTGACGCGCATCCCCGGCATCGGCAAGAAGACCGCCGAGCGCATCATTGTCGAACTGCGCGACCGCGTCGACGGGCTGACCGCGACGCTGCCGGCCAGCGCTGGCGGCGGCACGCCGCGCGACGCACTGGGCGAGGCCACCGTCGCCCTGCAGCAGCTCGGCTACAAGCCCGCCGAGGCGCAGCGTCTGGCTCGCGAGGCCGCGGCCAGCGGCGACGACGCCGAGGCCATCATCCGCAAGGCGCTGAAGATCGCGCTGGGCGGCTCCGCATCCTAGGCACCGGAACCCCGAACCCGACATGGCCACCCGCGCGCACGATCTGTCCGTCGATACCGCGAGCCGACAGCGATGGTCGGCGCTCGCGCTGGGCGCCCTCGGTGTCGTCTATGGCGATATCGGCACCAGCCCGCTGTATTCGCTGCAGCAGACGTTCGGCGAGCACGGCATCGGCGTCAGCCACGACAATGTGCTGGGCGCGCTGTCGCTGATCTTCTGGTCGCTGATCGTGGTGGTGTCGCTGAAGTACGTGCTGTTCGTGATGCGCGCCGACAACAAGGGCGAAGGCGGCATCATGGCGCTGATGGCGCTGGCGCAGCGCGGCGTGCGCAAGCAACCCGCGGGTGCGCTGGGTGCTGCTGGCGCTGGGGCTGGTCGGCACCGCGCTGTTCTACGGCGACAGCGTGATCACGCCGGCCATCTCGGTGCTCTCGGCGATCGAAGGCCTGCGCGTCGCCGACGCCGGCGATGGACCGCAGCATCATCCTGTGGATCACGGTGGCGATCATCTTCGGACTGTTCGCGGTGCAGCGCTACGGCACCGACCGCGTCGGCGCGCTGTTCGGGCCGATCATGGTCCTGTGGTTCGCCAGCATCGCCCTGACCGGCGTGCTCGGCATCGCGCGCCAGCCGCATGTCCTGGCGGCGCTCAGTCCGCATTACGCCGTGCTGTTTTTCGTGCACAACCATGGCGATGCGTTTCTGGCGCTGGGCTCGGTGGTGCTGGCGCTGACCGGCGCCGAGGCGCTGTACGCCGACATGGGCCATTTCGGCAAGAAGCCGATCCGCCTGGCCTGGTTCGCCCTGGTGCTGCCGGCGCTGGTGCTGAACTACTTCGGCCAGGGCGCGCTGCTGCTGGACGACCCCAGGGCCGTGTCGCAACCCGTTCTACCTGCTGGTGCCGCAGCCGGGCGCTGTACCCGATGGTGGTGCTGGCGACGGTGGCCACGGTGATCGCCTCGCAGGCGGTGATCTCGGGCGCCTTCTCGATGACCCGGCAGGCGATCCAGCTCGGCTATTCGCCGCGCATGCAGGTCATGCACACCTCGGAGCGAGCAGCGCGGGCAGATCTTCATCCCCTGGATCAACTGCATGCTGCTGATCCTGGTGCTGGCGGCGGTGCTCGGCTTCCGCACCTCCGACAGCCTCGGCGCGGCCTACGGCATCGCCGTGACCGGCACCATGACCATCACGACCGTGCTGGTCCTGGTGGTGGCGCGCAAGCTCTGGCACTGGCCGCTGCTGCTGGTGCTGCCGCTGGGCGCCGCGCTGCTGACCATCGATCTGTCGTTCTTCGCGGCCAACCTGGTCAAGATCGAGAGCGGCGGCTGGTTCCCGCTGGCGCTCGGCGCCGTCGTCTTCGCCGTGATGAGCACCTGGCGGCGCGGCCGCGAGCTGGTGCTGCGCGAGATGAAACAGGGCGGCCTGGCCGTCGACACTTTCCTGGGCAGCATCGCCAACCATCCGCCGCTGCGGGTACCGGGCACCGCGGTGTTCCTGACCGCCAATCTCGGCGCCGTGCCGATCGCCATGCTGCACAATCTCAAGCACAACAAGGTGCTGCACGAGCGCAACGTGCTGCTGACCGTGGAGATCCTCGACTCGCCGCGCGCCGATCCCGACGAGCGGATCGAACTCAAGCCGCTGGGCGCCGAGTTCTACCGGCTGGTGCTGCGCTTCGGCTTCGCGGAAGATCCCGATCTGCCGCGCACGCTGGGCAGCTGCCAGAAACTGGGCCTGGGCTTCGACCTGATGGATACGACCTTCTTCATCAGCCGCGAAACCGTGGTCTCAAGCAATCGCCCCGGCATGGCGCTGTGGCGCGACAAGTTGTTTGCGTTCCTCGCCCGCAACGCCATGCCGGCCACGGCCTTCTTCCGCATTCCCGGCAATCGACTGATCGAGCTGGGCACGCAGGTGGAAATCTAGGCATGCATGCGCCAATGTATCGGGGTGCATGCTTCATGCAAATCATGACTGCCGGCACCACCGTACCGATCCTCGTCCGTTCCCCGATGGAGCCGTCATGAACACCGCTTCCTTCACTCGCGAACAGCTGCTTGCCTGCGGGCACGGGCAGCTGTTCGGCCCCGGCAATGCACGCCTGCCGCTGCCCGGCATGCTGATGTTCGACCGCATCCTCAGCATCTCCGACAGCGGCGGGGCCTATGATCGCGGCCATATCGAGGCCGAGCTCGACATCCGCCCCGACCTGTGGTTCTTCGGCTGCCATTTCGAGAGCGACCCGGTGATGCCGGGCTGTCTCGGACTCGACGCGTTCTGGCAGCTCGTCGGCTTCTTCCTGGCCTGGCAGGGACTGCCCGGCCGCGGCCGCGCGCTCGGCGTCGGCGAGGTGAAGTTTTCCGGCCAGGTGCTGCCCACGGCGCGTCTGGTGACCTACCAGATCGACATTCGCCGCGTGATGCGGCAGAAGCTGGCGATGTCGATCGGCAATGGCCGCATGCTGGTCGACGGGCGGCCGATCTACGAGGCCAGCAACCTGCGCGTCGGCCTTTTCACCAGCACCGAGGGCTTCTGAGCATGCCGGGAAAGCGCGTCGTCATTACCGGAATGGGCGTCGTCTCGTGCCTGGGCAACGATCCCGACACGGTCAGCGGAGCGCTGCGCGAAGGCCGCTCCGGCATCCGCTTCGTGCCCGAATATGCCGAACTGGGCCTGCGCAGCCAGGTGGCCGGGGTCCCGCAGATCGACCTCGACGCCGCCATCGACCGCAAGCTCAAGCGCTTCATGGGCGACGCCGCCGCCTACGCCTGCGTGGCGATGCAGGCCGCGGTCGCCGACGCCGGCCTGACGCCGGAACAGGTGCGCAGCGAGCGCAGCGGCCTGATCGCCGGTTCCGGCGGCGGCTCGCCTGCCAGCCAGATCGAGACCGCCGACCTGCTGCGCTCGCGCGGCGTGCGCCGCATCGGCCCCTACATGGTGCCGCGCTCGATGTGCTCGACGGTCTCCGCGGGCCTCGCCACCGCGTTCGGCATCCGCGGCATGAGCTATTCGATCTCGGCGGCCTGCGCCACGTCGGCGCACTGCATCGGCGCCGCCGCGCAGCAGATCCGCAGCGGCGCGCTGGACGTGGTGTTCGCCGGCGGCGGCGAGGAGCTGCACTGGGGCATGACCGCGCAATTCGACGCCATGGGCGCGCTGTCGTCGCACTTCAATGCCGACGCCGCGCACGCCTCGCGACCCTACGACGCCGCGCGCGACGGCTTCGTCATCGCCGGTGGTGGCGGCATGCTGGTGCTGGAGGACCTCGAGCACGCGCGGCGCCGCGGCGCGCACATCCATGCCGAGCTGGCCGGCTACGGCATCAGCTCCGACGGCGCCGACATGGTCGCGCCCAGCGGCGAAGGCGCGGTACGCTGCATGCGCATGGCGCTGGACGCGGCCGGTGGCGGCATCGACTACATCAATACCCACGGCACCTCGACGCCGCTGGGTGACATCACCGAGCTGCAGGCGCTGCGCGAGGTATTCGGCGCACAGTGCCCGCCGCTGTCCTCGACCAAGGCGCTCAGCGGCCATTCGCTGGGTGCGGCCAGCGTGCACGAGGCGATCTACTGCCTGCTGATGCTGCGCGACGGTTTCATCGCCGGCTCGGCGCATATCGATCAGCTCGACCCGCGCGCCGCCGACCTGCCGATCGTGCGCACCTCGCGCGCGGCGACGCTGGAAACGGTGCTTTCCAACAGCTTCGGCTTCGGTGGCACCAACGCCAGCCTGGTGCTGCGCCGCTACGTCGAATGAGCGGCACGCGTGGCCGGTTTACAGGCTGCGCCGCGGCGGGACCAGCAGGTCGCCGAACAGCAGGCCGGCGACCAGCGCGACCAGCAGCGTGACCAGAAGCAGGCCGGCGTTGACGCCCAGATTGACGTCGCGTTCCAGCAGGTAGCCGACGCTGCGGAAACCGACCGATCCCGGTACCAGCAGGATGATGCCCGGCTCGCGCACCAGTGCACCGGGTCTGCCGACGTGGCGCGCATAGAGGTTGCTCAGCGCACCCATCAGCAGACCACCGAGGAACACGCCGAAACCGGCCCCGAACAGGCTGCCGCCGACGCGCGTCACCGCGTAGCCCAGCACCGCCGCCGCCATCACCAGTGGCCAGTCGCGGCGCGCCGCCTGGAACAGCACCGCGAACGCCAGCGCGCCGAACAGCAGCGCCGGAAAATCGGCCCAGCCCGGTACCGGCGGCAGCGCGCGCACGGCCTCGGGCACGCCCAGCAGCACGCACAGCTGCGCCGCCGCCAACGTGCCGAACGTCAGCTTGAGCAGGGTGGCCAGGGCGCCGGCCATGCGCGCCACACCCGACACCAGATGTTGCGTCGACAGCTCGCGCACCGCGGTGGTCAGCGTCAGGCCGGGCATCAGCACGATCAGCGCCGACAGCACCACCGGCTTGACCTCCAGCGGCACGATCCAGCCCGCGACCAGGCTGGCGACCAGGGTGGCGACGAAGGCGGCGATCGCATCGTTGGCAGCCGCCAGCCGCGGGCGACGGCTGCCCGCGATGCTGAGCAGGCCGATCAGCAGGCCGATCAACCCCGCTGCCAGCACCCCGGCCCACGACGTGCGCAACAACGCGGCCACGGCCGCCGCGGCCATGCCGAAGGCGGCCACCATGGCGCCGGCCCAGCCGCGCGGCGGCGGCGCCGACAAGGCCCGCAGCCGGGCGAATCCCTCGGTCACGTCAAGCACACCGGCGATCACCTGATCGGCGATGCGGTCGACCGCGCACAGTCGCGCCAGATGCACGTCGCCCGGAGGCAGCCGCATTACCTGGGTCAGCGGCGGACTGTCACTGTCGTCGCTTTCCGCCAGGGTCAGGATGATCGCGGTCGGACTGCACCAGACCTCCGCCGCCAGCCCCAGCCGCTGCGCGACCAGGCTGACGGCGTTCTCCAGCCTGGGCGCGGCGGTGCCGTACTGGTGCAGGCGCCGCGCGATCTCGGCGACGAAAGCCATGCGCGCCTCGCGCGGAGCGGTGGTGCTCATGCGCCGCGCCCAGCCGGTCCGGCGGACGCCGCAGCCGCGCCGGCACGGGAAGCGGGCGACGGCGACGGGTCCGGGAATATCGGTGCACGCGGGAGTCGGATCATCCCGGGATCGTACCGGCGTTGTGCGACCGCCGCGAGCCGCGATCGTGCCGCCGCAACGGACGATCCGGCAGGTGGCCTCGCCGGTGGGCAGCCAGCGTCTCACCCCGGCCGGCGCCCTGCCGATGATTCCGGCGGGGGCGGCGGTGCCGTGTATGCGTGCCGCGTGTTTCGCGGCAAGATGCGAACCGGCGCGGGCTGTCATTGACGCGCGCCGCAAGCACCGCATCGGCATCATGACGCAGACCGACCTCGATCGCCTGCTGGTTCGCATCCGCGCCTGCCGCGTCTGTGCGGCATGCCTGCCGCAGGGACCACGACCGATCCTGCAGGCGGGCGCGGGCGCGCGACTGCTGATCGTCGGTCAGGCGCCGGGACGCAAGGCGCACGCCGACGGCATCCCGTGGAACGACGCCAGCGGCGAGCGCCTGCGAGCCTGGCTCGGCATTGATGCCGATACTTTCCACGACCCCGGCCGGCTGGCGATCGTGCCGGTCGGTTTCTGTTATCCCGGCCGCGGCGGCGGCGGCGACCGGCCGCCGCGTCCCGAATGCGCGCCGCTGTGGTTTGCCGCGTTGCGCGCGCAGTTGCCACGCATCGAGCTGACCCTGGCGATCGGTCAGTACGCGCAGCGCCACGTGCTCGGCGTGGCGCGCCAGGCCAGCCTGACCGCAACCGTGCGTGCCTGGCGCGATTACGGTCCGCACGTCCTGCCGCTGCCGCACCCGTCGCCGCGCAACACGCCCTGGCTGCAGCGCCAGCCGTGGTTTGCGGCAGAACTCTTGCCGGTGCTGCGCGCGCGGGTACGCGCTGTCGTGGCAACGACGGCGCGCCCGCGCCGCAACGCGTGAGGAGGCGGCCCATGGACATCCGCATCCGGCGCGCCTACGACGACCCTGCATCCGGTGACGGCTATCGTGTGCTCGTCGATCGCGTCTGGCCGCGCGGACGCAGCAGGCAGCAGCTTGCACTCGACGCCTGGGCGAAGGATCTGGCGCCGAGCACCGCGCTGCGGCAATGGTTCGGCCATCGACCGGAGCGCTGGGACGCCTTTCGCGCCCGCTACCTCACGGAACTGGCCGCGACGTCCGCGCGCGCGCAACTGCGCGCCCTGCGGACCGCCGCCGGCCACGGTCCGCTGACCCTGGTGTACGGCGCGCGCGACACGATGCACAACCAGGCCGTGGTCCTGCGCGAGGCGCTGCGCGCGCTGGGACAGCGATGATGGCGGGTGCCGCTACAGCGTGTAGCGCACGTCCGGATCGGCGCGCAGGACCCGGTGCGCATCGTCGTAGGCGTCGCGAGAGAGCGCGCTGAAGCCCACGCTGACGGCGACGTAGTGGCCCTCGCGCGAGGGCCGCAAGCGCCGGCTGCCGGCGATCACGGTCACGCCGTCGGCCTCCGCCAGCAGCGCCGGCACGCGCTCCTCGAGGCCGACGCCGGCGCGGCCGACCGCGGTGATCTCGAACTCGCCCGGAAAGACGAAGCCCTCGCCGGGCGGCAATTCGCTGAACGGGGTTTCCTTCATCCCTTGCCACCGCCCGCCGGCGTCGCCGGCGAGCCCTGGAACCACAGCCTCACGCTGTCGTACAGACGCCCGAAGAAGCCGGCCTCGGGCGCATCCGCCAGTGCGATCAGCGGTGCCGTCACCAGCGGCCTGCCATCGAGGCTGACGGTGACCGTGCCGATCGCCTGGCCCTTGCGGTACGGCGCGATCAGCGTCGCCGGCAGATTCATCGCCGCCTTGAGGTCGGCGTAGCGGCCGCGCGGGATGGTCACCTCGACGTTGTCGGCCACGCCTACCGGCAGGGTGTCGGCGGCGCCCTTCCACAGCCGCGGCGTCGCCAGCGGCTTGCCGGCCACATACAGCCGATGCGTGTCGTAGAAGCGGAACCCGTAATTGAGCAGGGCCTCGTCCTGGCTGGCGGCGTCGGCGAGGCTCTTGGTCTTCATCACCACCGCGATCAGGCGCTGGCCGCTGCGCTCGGCCGATGCCACCAGGCAATAGCCGGCCTCGGCGGTGCTGCCGGTCTTCAGGCCGTCCACGCTGGGATCGCGGTACAGCAACAGGTTGCGGTTGGCCTGCTTGATGCCGTTGATGGTGTAGGACTGGGTCTTGTAGACGCCGTAGTACTGCGGGTAATCGTGGATGATCGCGCGCGCCAGCAGGGCCAGATCGTAGGCGGTGGTGTAGTGGTCCGGATGTGGATAGCCGCTGGCGTTCTCGAAGTGCGTGCCCTTCATGCCCAACCGCTGCGCATAGGCATTCATCAGCTGCACGAACGCGGCCTCGGTGCCGGCGACATGCTCGGCCAGCGCGATCGCGGCATCGTTGCCCGACTGCACGATCATGCCGTTGTAGACCTCCGACAGCGGATAGCGGTCGTGCAGCTTGAGAAAGCTGGTCGAGCCGTCGGTCCTGGCGCCGCCCTTGTCCCAGGCGTGATCGCTGATGTAGACGCTGCCATTCCAGTGCACCTTGCCCGAGGCCAGCGCGGCATCGACGACGTAGGCCGTCATCATCTTGGTCAGCGAGGCCGGCGCCAGGCGCTCGTGCTCGTTGTGATGGGCGATGACCTGGCCGGTGGTGAAGTCCATCAGCACCCATGAATCGGCGCCCAGCGCCGGCGGCTGCGGCACCGGCATCTGCGGCATCGTCGGCCGCGGCCGTTCGGGGGTGGGCAGCACCGGGCCGGGCACCGGTGCGCCGGATTGCGCGAAGGCGCTGGTTGCCGCACCGAGCAGTGCGGCGCAGAGGATCAGGACAAGGCGGAATGACGACGTTCTCATGGGCGACTCACTGCAAGGATCATTGGGAAGTATCCACCGCGACCTGCGGCTCGGGCAGGCCCAGGGCCTGGACGCGCGTGCTGAGGCGGTCGGCTTCGGCGACGCCGCTCAGCGGCCCCAGCCGCACGCGCAACACGCGGCGACCGTGTACTACAGCTTCCGTCACATGAACGTTGTCGAAACCGGCCCGGCGCAAGCGCGCGGCAACGCGCTCGGCATTGGCGCGCTCGGCGAAGGCGCCGACCTGCAGATACAGCCCCGGTGCGGCGCCGCGCGCCGGGGCCGCGGGGGGCGCCGGCAGATCCTGCGGCCGGCGCGGGTCGATACCCTGCACCTCGACCAGGCCGGTGCCCTGCGCCCAGATGCCGATCTTGACCGCCGCGGCGTAGGACAGGTCGATGATGCGGTTGGCGACGAATGGTCCGCGGTCGTTGACGCGCACGATCACGCTGCGCCCGTTGGCCAGGTTGGTCACCCGCGCGTAGCTCGGCAGCGGCAGCACCTTGCTGGCGGCGGTGAACTTGTACATGTCGTAGGGCTCCAGGCTTGACGTCAGGTAACCCTGGAACTTGTTGCCGTACCACGAGGCGATGCCGCGCTCGTCGTAGCCCGCCGCCGATGCCAGCACGTGGTACGTGCGCCCGTTGACGGTGTAGGTCGGCGCGTTGCCGAAGCGCGACCGCGGCTCGACCTTCGGCACCGGTTCGGGGATCGCGTTGACGTCGATCGGCGGCGCACCGGGGCCGCCATCCCGCGCCTGCGCATAGCGGCCGCCGGCGCCGCCGGCGGGTTCGCGGTAGCCGTCATAGGATTCCGGTGCGCGCCGCGGCGCCGACGCGCAGCCGGCGAGCAGGGCCAGCAGTCCGAGGCCCAGCCCGGTGCGCGCGCCGCGATGGGGGGTCCGCGATGATGCGCTCACGCGGCGTCCTCCATCAGGAACGTGTTGACCGTCAGGCGGCCGCGGGCGGGGTCCGTCGACAGGCTCAGGCCGTCGGGGATGTCGGCGCAGTGCAGCGTGTTGCCGCGGTACAGGACCGCCCGGTTGAAACGCGCAGCATGCAGGGCGATGCGCTCGAAGAGCGGCGTATCGCCGGCGATGTAGCCGGCCTGCGGCAGACCGCAGCGCGCGACATCTGCCTCCAGCTGCGCCTTGTAGCCCGGGAATCGCGCGGCGTCGACGCTCTCGCAGCCGCTGGAGCGATGCCGGTAGAACGCCGTCCCGCCCTTCTCCTCGCGGCCGAGGAAGTGCAGCAAGGCCAGCCGCCCGGGCTCGAGGCCGTCGTAGTGCGGCAGGCGCTGGATCGGTGCCAGCGTCGAGGGCGGCGTCGTCACCAGCGAGTACCAGGTTTCGAGAACGCGGCCGCCGGTGATGCCGAACACCTCGGCGATGATCGCATCCAGTCCGTCGAGAAACCGGCGCGCGAGCGCGGGCGGCACCGGCGCACGGATGCCGGGATAGTAGGCGCCCCGCGGGCCATAGTCGTGCCGGCACGCATCGTCGATCAGCGACTGCGGATCGGGGACGAAGTTCTCGATCACGACGACCGGCTGGTTCTCATGACCGCTGCGGGTCACCTCGATGAGGCGTCCGGTCGTCATGCGCGGCGCGTCACGGCCCGCGGCCCGGCGCGGACCCCGGGCTGCCCGTGGCCGCCGCGGGCGCCGCGTCGACGGCCGCGCCGTCGTCCATAGCCGCCGACTTCGCGGCGATGGCGTCGGCCAGCTCGCTGACCGCCAGCGCATACAGCGGACTGCGGTTGTAGCGGGTCAGCACATAGAAGTCGGGAAACACGAACCGCAGTTCGGGGCCGCCGGCGCCCTGCAGGCCCAGCAGCGCCGCCGGCAGCGCCGGATCCACGCGCGTCGCCGGCGCGTAACCCAGCGCCTCGAACGCCTGCAGCGGCTGCGTGGGCTGCTTGCCGGCCCACGCCATGCCGGCGCGCAGCGGTGCGGCGCCGGCGGCAGGCCATGCCGGCGTGCTGACCGGCTGACCGGCCTGCCAGCCATGCGCGGCGAGATAGTTGGCGGTACTGGCGAGAATATCCGGCAGCGAGTCCCACAGATCGACGCGGCCGTCACCGTCGGCATCGACGCCGTAGCGCGCGAGACTCGAGGGCATGAACTGGCACCAGCCCATCGCCCCGGCGTAGGAGCCGCGCAGGTCCTGGACCGCGGCCGGCAGGCGCTCGGCGGGCAGGGTCAGCAGCGCGGCCAGTTCCTTCTGGAAGAAAACCGCGCGCGGCGGATAGTGGAATCCCAGCGTGACCAGCGCATCGAGCACGCGGTAGCGGCCGGTGATGCGGCCATAGCCCGTCTCGACCCCCAGCAGCGCGGCCAGGATCGTCGGCGGAATGCCGTAGCGGGCGGCGGTCGCGTCGATCCGTTCGCGGTGCTCGCGGTAGAAGGACACGCCGGCCTCGATGCGCCGTGCATTGACGAAGATCGGCCGATAGTCGGACCAGGGCTTGGCCTCGGCCGGCCGCGCCATCGCGGCGAGAATCGAGGGCTGCAGAGTGGCCTGCCCCAGCAGCGTGGTGATCCGCTGCGCATCCAGCCCGGGATGCGCGGCGACCAGCGCGCGCACGAAGGCGGCCTCGTCCGGCGCTGCGGCCGCTGCGGGCGGGGATGCCGGCGCGGGCGGCGGCACCACGGCGGCCGGTTGTGGCGCGGGCGGCGGCCGTGACGGCACCCCGGCGCAGCCGGCCAGGGCCAGCAGCGAGACGGTCGGAAGGATCAGGCGCAGGCGTGGCGGCATGGTCGGGCGCAGGGAACACGGACGCCGCGGCCGGCGGCGCGCGGCAGCGTAGCACGCGCGCGCAAGACCGGACGCGATCGTCGCGCGAAGGACCGCCGCGCAGCGCTCAGACGCGGGAATCGACCAGCTTGCGATGCGCGTGGATCGACATCAGCACGCCGAAACCCGTCAGCAGGCTCACCGCCGAGGTGCCACCGTAGCTGACCAGCGGCAGCGGCACGCCAACCACCGGCAGGATGCCGGTGATCATGCCGCCGTTGACCATCACGTAGACGAAGAAGCTCATCGCCAGCGCGCCGCCCAGCAGGCGCGAATAGGTGTCGCGCGCGTTGACCGCGATCCACAGGCAGCGGCCGATGATGAAGGCATACAGCGCGACCAGCAGGATCACCCCGATCAGACCGAACTCCTCGGCGAACACGGCAAAGATGAAATCGGTGGTGTGCTCGGGCAGGAACTCCAGTCGCGACTGCGTGCCCTGGTGCCAGCCCTTGCCGAACCATCCGCCGGAACCGACTGCGATCTCCGACTGGATGATGTGCCAGCCGGAGCCCAGCGGGTCCGACTCGGGATGGAGCAGGGTCAGCACGCGCTCGCGCTGGTACTGGTGCATGAAATGCCACGCCACCGGCAGCGCGCCCGCCAGCGCCCCGAGCAGCACGCCGATGCGCCACCACGCCAGCCCGGACAGGAACAGCGCGAACACGCCGGCCGCGGCCACCAGCAGGGCGGTGCCGAGATCGGGTTGCAACGCGATCAGCACCGCCGGCACCGCGATCAGCAGGCCGACCACCGCCATGTCGCGCCAGCGCGGCGGCAGCGGCCGCTGGGCCAGATACCAGGCCACCATCATCGGCATGGTCAGCTTGAGCAGCTCGGAGGGCTGGAAGCGCAGCACGCCGAGATTGAGCCAGCGATGCGCGCCGCGACCCTCGCCAAGGACCGCCACCACCACCAGCAGCAGGGCGCTGATCGCATACAGCCAGGGCGTCAGGCTGCGCAGGCGCACCGGCGGCACCCGCGACACCGCCAGCAGCAGCAGCGCGCCGAGCACGAAGCGCGTGGCCTGCGCCGCGATCACGCGCATGTCCAGGTCGGCAGCGCTGGTCAGCGTCAGCAGTCCGATGCCGGCCAGCAGCAGCAGCGCCAGCGCCAGCGGCAGATCCAGCCGCGGCCGCACAATCAGGCGCAGCAGCGAATGACGCAGACGGGCAAGCGCGGTGTTCATCCGGGCGGGGCCTCCGTCAGCGGCGTGTCGGGCAGACCGCGTTCGCGCGCCCAGGCGTCGAGGATCTTGCGCGCGATCGGCGCTGCGGCGCTGCCGCCCCAGGCACCGTGCTCGAGCACCACCACCACGGCGATGCGCGGGTCATCGGCCGGGGTGAAACACTCGAACAGCGCGCGATGCCGCTCGGCCAGCTGCGCGTTGGTCAGGTGGCTGTCATACGACGAGGTCGTGCGCGAATAGCGCTCGGCGGTACCGGTCTTGCCGGCGATCGGATAAGGAAACCCGACGTCCAGGCCACGGGCGGTGCCCTTGTCGCCGTTGACCACCGCGACCATGCCCTGGACCACCGTGTTCCAGTCCGGCGCGCTGGTGGCGAAGCTGGGCGTCGCGGGCGCTGGCGGTGCCGGCACCCGCGGCGCGCCCATGCCCGACTGCTCGGCCAGCAGCAGGCGTGGCGCATGCGCCACACCGTGATCGGCCAGCGTCGCCAGCGCGTGCGCCAGTTGCAGCGGCGTCACCACCCAGTAGCCCTGGCCGATGCCGGCGATCACTGTCTCGCCCAGGTACCACGGCTGGTGGAAGGTGGCGCGCTTCCATGCTGGCGAGGGCAGCACGCCGGAGGCCTCGGCCGGCAGGTCGATGCCGCTGGGCCGGCCGAAGCCGAACCGGCCCATCCACGCCGCCAGGCGGTCGATGCCCATGTCCACCGCCAGCTTGTAGAAATACGTGTTCACCGACTGCTCGATCGCCTGCACCATGGCGACGCGGCCGACGCCGCCACGCTGGTCGTCGCGATAGCCGCGCTTCTGGCCCGGCAGATAGAACTCGCCGGTGGAATCCACGGTGTCCTGCGGCGTGCGCAGGCCCAGTTCCAGGCCGCCCAGCGCCAGATAGGGCTTGACCGTCGAACCCGGCGGATACAGCCCGCGCAGCGCGCGGTTGAGCAGCGGCTTGTCGGGGTCGTCCAGCAGCGCGCGGTAGTCGGTGTCGCTGATGCCGCTGACGAACAGGTTGGGGTTGTAGCTGGGCACGCTGACCAGCGCCAGCACCTGGCCGTTGCGCGGGTCGATCGCAACCGCGGCGCCGGGGCGTCCGGCGAAGGCCGCCTCGCCGGCCTGCTGCAGGCGCGCGTCGATGCTGAGGTAGAGATTGCGTCCCGGCGTCGGCGGTACGCGTTCGAGCACGCGCAGCGGCCGCTGGTCGACGTTGACCTCGACCAGCTCGTAGCCGGGCTTGCCGTGCAGCAGGTCCTCGTACTGGCGCTCGATGCCGCTCTTGCCGATCTGCAGCGTGCCGGCGTACAGCGCGGGATCGAGCCGGGCCTGCTCGCTCGCGTCGATCCGCCCGACATAGCCGAGCACGTGTGCGAACAGCTTGCCCTGCGGGTAGTTGCGCATCAGGTAGGGCACCACCGCCACGCCGGGAAAGCGCCACTGGTTGATCGCGAAGCGCGCGATCTCGTCCTCCGACAGTTTCAGCCGCAGCGGCACGCTCTGGAACGGGCGATGCTGGGCCAGCTCGTCATGGAAGCGGCGCAGGTCCTCCGCCGACAGCGGCACCACCTGCGCCAGCTGCTGCAGCATGGCCTGCAGGTGCGGCACGCGCTCGGGCACCACCTCCAGCCGGTAGGCGGGAATGTTGTCGGCCAGCAGCACGCCATTGCGATCGTAGATCTGTCCGCGCGGCGGCGGCAGATAGACCAGACGGATGCGGTTGGCGTTGGCGCGTGTGACGAACTCCTGATGCTGCACCACCTGCAGCCAGACAAAGCGCGCCAGCAATCCGGCCAGCGCCAGCAGGATGAACGCGTAGCCGATCCAGGCACGCGCGCGAAAGCTGGCATGCTCGCGGCGCGGATCCTTGAGCGCGGGCCGGCGCAGCATCAGCCGTCGCGCACGCGCAGCCGCGCGCGCAGATCGTCAAGCAGCAGGAACACGAACGGCCACAGCAGGGCGCCGGCGAACGGCGCCAGCCAGTAGGCCGCGGGCGGCCAGGGATCGCCGGCGAACAGACGCACCGCCAGCAGCAGCACGCGATCGTTGAGCAGCAGTGCCAGCACCGCCAGCGCCTGCTGCCACATCGGGAAGAAGCGCAGCCGCGAACGGAAGCGCAGCGCCAGAAACACCAGTACGGTCAGTCGCAATGCCTGTTCACCGAGCAGCGCGCCATCGAGCAGATCGGCACCCAGGCCGACGGCGAACGCAAGGCCGATGCCGACATGCTCGGGCGCCTCCAGCGTCCAGTACAGCAGCACCAGCGCCGGCCAGTAGGGCTTCAAGGACAGCAGCGCCACCGGCAACGGCACCAGCATCAGCAGCAGCGCCAGCAGCAGGCTGCCCCAGAACAATGCACGCCGCGCACGCAGGCGGTTCATGGCGCCGCTCCGGCGCTGCGCGGGGCCGCGGGCGCCGCGGCGGCCGGCTTCAGGCTTGCGGGCGGGCCGGCCGCGGGCGCCGGTGCCGGCGGTCCGACCGGATCGGCCAGATCGTGCAGCAGCAGCACCTCGCCGACGCGGCCGAGATCGGCCGCCGGCCGCGCCCAGGCACGCGCGTACATGCCGGAGCGATCCGGTTGCACCGCGGTCACCGTGCCGACCGGAAAGCCGGCCGGGAAACGGCCGCCCAGCCCCGAGCTCAGCAGCTGGTCACCGACGCGCAGGTCCGCCGAGATCGGCACGTTCGGCAGCTCCAGGCGATCGCCGACCGCACTGCCGTCGGCGATGGCGCGCAGGCCGGTGCGCGCCACCGTCACCGGTATCGCATGGCTGGGGTCGGTGATCAGCAGGACCACCGCGGTGTCGGGCAGCGCCTCGACAACCTGGCCGACGATGCCGCGGGCGTCGATCACCGCCTGCCCCGGACGCACGCCCTGGCGCCGACCGGCGTTGAGCACGATGCGATGACGGAACGGGTCGAGGTCGATGTCGATCACCCGCGCCAGCTGCGCGTTCATGCCCAGCGTGCGCTGCACGTCGAGCAGCTGCTTGAGGCGATGGTTCTGCTGGTCGACCGCGGCCATGCGGTTGAGCCGCGCGTTGGCGATCAGCAGCGCCTCGCGCAGGCGGCGGTTGTCCTCGATCAGGCGGCTGCGGTCGGCGAACGCGGTGCGCGCGGCTTCGACGCCGGCACTGGGCAGACCCGCCAGCCGGTAGATCGGCTCGATCACCAGCGCCGAGGCGTAGCGCGCCTGGCGCAGCCAGCCGTTGCGGTGATCGAGCACCATCAGCACCGCGGCCAGCGCGATATACGTCAGCAACCGCAGCGTGCTCGCCGGGGAATCCGAAAACAGCGAAGTGGAACCGTCGCGGGACAGCGCCATCAGGCCGCGCCGGCAGGATGCCCGCCGGCCCTCGCGCTCATTCGTGGAAGAAGAAATCGCCGCCGTGCTGGTCGATCAGCTCCAGCGCCCGGCCGCCGCCGCGGGCAACGCAGGTCAGCGGATCGTCGGCCACCTGCACGTGCAGGCCGGTCTCCGCGGAAATCAGCTTGTCGATATCGCGCAGCAGCGCACCGCCGCCGGTCAGCACGATGCCGCGTTCGGCGACATCGGAGCAGAGCTCCGGCGGGGTCTGCTCGAGCGCCGAGCGCACCGCCGCGACGATGCCCGAAAGCGGCTCGTGCAGGGCTTCCAGCACCTCGTTGGAACTGATCGTGATCATGCGCGGCACGCCTTCGGAAAGGTTGCGGCCGGAGATCTCGATCTCCTTGACATCGGTCTGCGGAAACGCGCAGCCGATCTCGATCTTGATGCGCTCCGCGGTGGACTCGCCGATCAGGGTGCCGTGGTTGCGGCGCACGTAGTTGATGATCGCCTCGTCGAAGCGGTCGCCGCCGATGCGCACCGAGGCCGAGTAGACGATGCCGTTGAGCGAGATCACGGCGACCTCGGACGTGCCGCCGCCGATGTCCAGCACCATCGAGCCGCGCGCCTCGTGCACCGGGATGCCGGCGCCGATCGCCGCCGCCATGGGTTCCTCGATCAGGAACACGTCGCGCGCGCCGGCGCCCTCGGCGGATTCCTTGATCGCGCGGCGCTCGACCTGGGTCGAGCCGCAGGGCACGCAAACCAGCACGCGCGGACTGGGGCGCAGGAAGCGCGAGCGGTGCACCTGCTTGATGAAGTGCTGCAGCATCGCCTCGGTCATGGTGAAGTCGGCGATCACGCCGTCCTTCATCGGTCGCACGGTGACGATGTTGCCGGGCGTGCGGCCGAGCATGCGCTTGGCCTCGGCGCCGACCGCGGCGACCGCGCGCGGACCGCCCGGACCGCGATCCTGGCGGATCGCCACCACCGAGGGTTCGTTGAGGACGATGCCCTGTCCGCGCACGTACACCAGGGTGTTGGCGGTGCCGAGATCGATCGACAGGTCGTTGGAGAAGACTCCGCGGAGCTTCTTGAACATGCAGGGGGCCGGCAGGTGAAGGGAGCGCGTCAGTCTAGGGACAGCACCCACCGCACGCAAGCGCGGCGGCGTTAAAAAACCCTTGCGGGGCGCGGGATTGCGGGCCTCGAGCGGCATCGGTGACGGGCGTCACGCCGGCGCGGCCGTCGGGGCGCGCGATCGCCATGGTCATGCCCGCGTTCAGCCCGGTTCCAGCCACGCTTCCAGCACGCCATCGACCAGCCGGAACGTCAACGTCAACTCCTGCGCGCGCGCCGCCGCAGACGCCAGGGCCAGTCCCAGTCCGGCATGGCCACCACGATCCTCGCGCTTGCGCCAGAAGCGCTGGCCGAAACGCGCCAGGTCGGCGGCGCCCAGTTCGGGCGCCGGGTTGGCGATCCGCACGCCGCGAGCGTCGGCGATCAGCGTCACCGCGGTGCCCGCCGGCGCGTATTCAACCGCGTTGCCCAGCAGATTGGCGAGGATGATCTCCAGCAGCGCGGGGTCGGCGCGCAGTCGATCCGCGTCGGTGACCGCGAATGGCGGCAACGCCACACCGCGCGACCCCGCGCGCGCGACCAGCCGCGGCCGCAACCGTGCCAGCAGCGGCGCCAGCGCCACCCTCTCGATGCGCGGATGCTCCAGACCGGACTCGATGCGCGTCAGCAGCAGCAGTGCCGACACGGTGGCATCGAGCTCGACGGCGATGGCGCCGAATTCGTCGAGCAGTTCGGCGCGATCGCGGGCGCTCGGGTAGCGTGCCTCGACTTCCGCCAGCGCGCGCAATTCGGCCAGTCGCGTGCGCAGCTCGTGCGCCAGCCCGGCGGCAAACTCGCGCTCGCGCGCCAATCCGGCATCCATGCGCGCCAGCACCGCGTTGAAGCGCACCACCAGCGGCCGCAGTTCGGCGGTGGGCACGGCGGCAAGTCGCCGTGCGGGATGTTCGGGCCCGATACCGCGCATCGCCGCGTCGAGGTCGGCCAGTGGACGCAGGCCGCGGCGCACCAGCGACGGCGCCAGCGCCAGCACCACCAGCACGACCAGCAGCAGCGCGATGGCGAGGATCGCGTCCAGCACCGTGCGCACGTCCTCGACGCCGCGACGGCCCTGCGCCAGGTGGATCACGCAGGCCGGTCGTGGCGGCGCCCCGGCGGCACGCCAGCCGGCTTCGCGGCGCGCCGGGTCGAGGCCCCAGGTATCGCCAAGTCCGGGGCACAAAGGCGATCGCCAGCGCGCGCGCACGACGCCGGTCCGGCAGGCGCAGGTCGGCGAAGCCAGGGCTGCCGGCGACGCCCGGCAACGGCCATGCCAGCGCCATCGCCCCCGCGGAGAACTGCACGGGGCGGTCACTGCAGACCACCGCGTAGGCTGCCTCGCTGTCAGCCGCCACGAAGGTCGGGTGATGCGCGCCGGCCGGCTCCAGTTCGACACCGTAGCGCTCGTAGCGGGTCAGCGCTGCCAGCGCCTGCGCGCGCGCCAGCAGCGCGGAGTCGAAACGGCGATCCAGGGCGCGTTCCAGTTCCAGGTTCACCAGCGCGAAGGCTATGCCCAGCACCAGCGCCACCACCGCCACCAGCAGCAGGCTGACGCGCCAGCGCAACGACAGTCGGCGCATGGCGCGGCGCAGTCGCGCCGCATGCAGCCGCCAGCGCCACCATTCGCGGCCCGCGTTCATGGC
>CAWCCR010000007.1:0-310150 GCA_963794205.1 uncultured Pseudomonadota bacterium | reverse complement strand
CCATCAATCGAGATTGATGGCCGCCGTCGCCTTTCGCTTCGAGTCCGGCCTCACCACTGCGTCGCGAGCACGGCGCAGATGCGGCTGAGTCCGTCGACGTCCCGGGTATCCGACTCCTCGGCGGGCGAGTGCGAGTACTTGGTCGGCCAGCCGAGCGCCACGGCATTGCTGCCGTAGCGCGTGTACACCGCGGCGTCGTTGCCGCCGCCGGTCACGCCGTACTGCACGGGGATGTGGTTCGCGCGGGCGAGGGCGACGACCCGCGCCACGTCGGCGGGCGGATCGACGTGGGACAGGTCGACCGCGCGCACGACGAAGCCCTTTCCGAGGGGCGTATCACCGTAGCGTCGCGTTTCCAATGGCGACTGGCTGCTGACGAACATGTCGACGGCGAACACGACATCTGGTTCCCGGCCGAGCTTGGCCACGCGCGCCGCGTAGGCCGCCGCGCCTTCCAGGCCCACCTCTTCGCGCGTCGCCCACAGGAAGGTCACCTGGTGGCCGGGATACTTGCGGGCGAAATCGGGACCCAGCGCGCGCACGGCCCCGATCAGCGCCGTATCGCCGACGCGGTCATCGATGCTGCGGATCTGGAAGTGCGATCCGAGCAGCGGCCGGTAGGTTTTCGGAATCGTCAGGAAATCGCCGACGCGGATGCCGAGCTGCTCGGTTGCGGCGCGCGAGTCGGTGCCCACATAGGCGTCCGCCGACTTGTCCAGTGTGCTCAGCGCCGGCGGCCACTTGAAGCCCGGCCGGTCCCAGCCCGAGGGCAGTCCCAGCACCGCGCCGACGCTGCGCCCGTCGGCCAGGTGCACCAGCATCACGTGGCCGAGGTAGTAGCGGCCATAGAACCCGCCGAGTTCGCGCACCACCAGCTGGCCGTTCTGCCGGATGTGCGTGACCTGGTAGCCGATCTCGTCCATGTGCGCATCGAACAGGATCGTCGGCACGTGCACGCCCGGCACGGCATGACCGAGATGCAGCACGAGATTGCCGGCCGGATCGACGTGCGTCAGCTTCCGCGCCCAGGCGGGCAGGCGGCTGCGGATCGCCGCGCGGGTGCCCTGCTCATGGCCGCTCGCGCCGTACGCGGTGGTCATCGTCTCGAGCGTTTTCAGTACCTGCGCACGCGGCGCGGTGGCGCGATCGAGCAGCGGCATGCCGGTGCCCGCGACCGGCGCCCGCGCGGCGTCGAAGGGGTCGTTTGACGCGCTCATGGCGGTCACCGGTTCGCCGATGTAGTCCTCGATCAGACGCGTCAAACGGCGCAGGTCCGCGCGCGAGAAGGTCTCGGCCGGCGTCACCGGATAGAGCGTCGGCACGCCGAGCAGGGCGAAACGCGGCGGCAGCGCGGGCTTGTCGCCGAAGCCGCTGATCACCGGTGGCCTGGCGGCGACGGTTCGCGCCGCGATGTGATGCGCGAGCGCCAGCGACTGCAGCGCCTCGGGCAGGCTCGCCGAGTCCGCGGCCGGCGTTCCGATGATCACACCGGCGCCCGGCAGCAGCTGCGGAACCGTTGCGCCCGCGGCCGGCGCCTGCGGCCGGATGCGGCCGACGAAGATCATCGCGTCGACCGGCTGCTCGGTGAGCAGCCGTGCCAGGCCTCGCCCTTCGAGCCATTGCTGGGTCACGAAGGCGATGGTCGTGGTTCCGCCGGCATGCGCGTGCGCGAGCCCTTGCGCGGCCTCGAGCAGCGCCTCCCAGCCGAAGCGGTCGCCCGCCGCGGCACCCGCTTCGTCGTCGGCGCCGACGGTCATCGGCGGCTGCGCCAGTCGCACCGGATCGAGAATGTCGGCGCCGGCGGCGCGCGCTTCGGCCGCCGAGTTCGCGCCGATGTCCAGGTACAGATTGTCGATGTGCGACATCGCGGGCGGATCCAGCCGGCCCGGCGCCAGATGGATGCTGAGCCCGGCAAATCCGCCGTTCAGCAGGCCCTTCGGGGTGACGACGTACGCCGGCTGCGCGAAGCGCAGCGTGTCGAATACCGGGTTCGGCTCGCGCTGCGGCAGGCGCTGGACGCGCAGATAGCCCTGGGCGGTGATGCCGCTGACGACGTAGCCCGGCTGATCGATGGCGGCGACGATGAGCCGATGGGGCGAGCCGCTTCCGACCGTGACCCGGACGTCCCCGAGGTTGTCGGTTTGCGGATTCAGGGCGCTCAGCTGGTGCGCGATCGCGGCCGAGAGCTGCTGCTCGTAGCCGGATACCGCCACGATGCGGCTCAGCGCGGCGAAATCCGGCGGCGCGCCCGCGAACACCGGAGCGGTCATGCAGCCCGCGACGGCGGCCGCGACGATGATACGTGCCATGGCTCTCATATCGACTCCCCGCAGGCCCCGCGATTGGGTGGGCCTCGCGGGGCGATTATGGAGCATCCGCCGCGGCACGCGACTCGGCGCGACGCGCCACCGTGGCGGATCGTATGGAAGCGGAAATGAGAGTCCCGCAATGGACAGAAAATCAACGGCACGCCGGCCGGGCAGTGATCAGTTGCCGTCACCTTGGCGGTGATGCGAGCCGCCGCCGTCGGGATTGCCGCCGCCATCCCGGTTGTCGCCGCCGTCACCCCGATGGTCGCGTTCGGAGTGGTCGTCGCCGCGCCGGTGATCGCCGCCCGGGTAGCCGTAGCCGGGGTAGAAACAGCCGCTCAGTGAGCAGCCGAGCAGCAGGATCGCCGCGGCGGCGAAAATGCGTCTGATCGTGGATGAGGACATCGGAGTCTCCGCCGGGTGGGGGGCCGAGCATGGCATGTCGGCACAAGGCACAGGCGGGCAAGGCACACAGGGGCCAGGGTCCCGTTCAGCGTCAACGTTCAGGGTCAACAAGTGAACCTGACCCCGTTGGGCGTTTCCCCTGTTCGTTGGCTCGGGTTTACTGGACCGCGCGGCCGCGGTCCGCCCTCCTGAAGAGGGCCGCCAGTGCCAACAAGATCAGCGCGGGCAAGCCCAGTGCACCGCCGCCGCCGGAGCCCGATCCACCGGACGGCGGCGGTGTTGGCGGCGGCACGGTGGCCGTGACCGTGGTGGTGAGGCTGGCCGTATTGTTGGCCGTGTCGGGATCCGGTTGATTCGAATTCACGGACGTGTTGAATGTATCGCTGCCCGTCGAGGCCGCCGTGACAGTGATCGTCGGTTGCCACTGTGTTTGGGGCGCCAGCGTTGGCAAGGTGCAGGTGACGGCGTTGCCGCTGGTGCTGCAACTGCCTCCTGCGGCCGACGCGGAGGCGAAGCTCAGGCCCGAAGGTAGCGGCACGGTGAGCGTGACGCCGGTGGCTGTGATCTGCGCATCGCCGTTGCTGACCGTGAAGCTGTACGTCAGTTGCTGGCCCACGGTGACGCTGGATGCGCTGCCCGAGGCGGTGAGCGCCAGATCCACGCCCGAGCTGTAGAGGTAGACATGGCCCAAGCCCGTACTGATGCCGTGCGCGCCCACCAGCGCCGTCGATCCATCGGAGGACAGCGCAGTGCTGGAGCCGAAAGAGGCACCGCTCGTTCCGGGATCGGGCAGGCTTAGTGTCGGCTGAGTCGACCACGTCCCGCCCGTCTGGCGGAAGACATCGGCGACTCCAGTGTCGCCGGAAGGCATTGTGTTACCCACGCTGCTGTAGGCGCCGGCCAGCAGCGTGCTGGCATCGGTGGACAGGGCGATGCTTTCGCCGAAGGCATCATTCGCTGTCGCCGCCGGATCGGCGAAGGTGACCGATGGCGTCGTCGGCCACACGCCGCTTGCCTGCGTGTAGAGATAGATGGCACCGGCGCCGTTGCCAGTGACCGCAGAACTCGCCAGCGCCGTGGTCCCGTTGCCGGATAGTGCGACGTTGCTGCCGAAGTAATCGTAGGCCGCACCGACGGGATCGCTCAGGGTTGCGGCGTAAGCCCATGCGCCCGAGCCATTGCCGAAGACAATGGCAACGCCGATGTCGTTCAATGCACCGCTCGCCTGCGGATCGCCGACCAGCGCGGTATGGCCATCGGCCGAGAGAGCGACGTCGTTACCCAGATTCCGGTCCCCCGCGCCGCCCTTGATGGTGTAGACCGGCGTCGACGTCCATTGGCCGGAGGTCTGGGCGTAGATGTAGGCACGTCCTTCCGCCCCTGTGAGCGGATCGATGTAGCCAGGCGATCCGATCAGCTCGGTACTGCCGTTCGCGCTGGTCGAAACGCTGTATCCGAACATGTCTCCCGACGTCGTGGTGGGGTCCGCGAAAGTCACGGTTGGCGCCACGCCCCATGTGCCGCCGCTTTGCGTGAATACGTAGACCTTCCCGGTGTAGCCCGATGAGCCCGGCGCACCGATCAGCGCGACTGTCCCGTCGGCCGACAGTGCAACGCTGAAACCAAACAGGTCGTTTGCCGTCGCGCCCGGGTCCAGGAAAGTGGTCGTCGGTGTGCTGGACCAGGTGGCGCCGTTACGCGTGAAAATGTAAACCCTGCCCGCCGCGCTGTCCTCGCCGAAGGCTCCCACCAGCGCGGTGTTGCCGTCGGCCGAGATCGCGGTGCTGGATCCGAACTGGTCGCCGGCCGTGGCGTTGGGATCCTGGATCGAAAACCGGGTACTGAGCAGCGGATCGACCGTCACCGGATACGCCGCGTTGCGCGTATCGACGACCAACGCCAGATCATGGCCATGCAGCACCATGCGGGCAGGCAGTGGGCGGTGCTGCGCGTCGTATGCGAACAGGCCGCCGTAGCGCAGGACTGTCCTGCCGGCGGCATCCTGCAGATCAAGGCTGTCGCGCTCCGGACGGGCCTGCAAAGAAGTGCGCCATGCGAACTGCAGCGTCGTGGTTGCCGCCGGGCGGGCAGGCCGGTCGAGCGTGAATCCCTGTTCGATGCCCATCGGGCTGTTCACGTACCACTCGGCCACGCCCGACGACACGCGTGCACGCGCGCCGCTTGCCTCGTGTTGGAACACCGGCCGTGCGTTCAGCGGCAGGGCATGTGTGTCGAGTCGGTATCCGTTGAGCTGCAATGCAAACGTGCGGCCATCAGGCAAGCGAAAGACGGCATTCTCGTTTCTGAGACTGGCGTCAAGTTGCTGCGCTGGATTGCAGAAAGCTGCGCCGTCGGCATCCGATCGCACTTGCCAGGAATCGGGCAGTTGCTGCGCCATCGCGCGCGCCACGACCGGAATCAGCGAAGCCGGCATCGTTGCGGACAGCATCCGCGATGGTCGGTGGCCTTCGCCAGCACAGGCTGCCTGATGGACTGCCACGAGAACTACGCCGGCCAGGAAGCATCCTGCGGCGCGCAATACGGCTGTCAGACGCATCGATCGATCCCCCGAGGCCGCTGCGGCGATCGGGCGCTGGATCGGCGTCCCGCCGTGGCATGCCGTCACATGCTCCCGATGCGCCTTGTGCGCACCCCCCCCCATCACTCCCACTTCCCCCTCCCGCCACCGTGTACGCGGCGAAAGCACGCCGGACGATGCGTGACGCATATTGTGTAGTCAACATACGAATGCGTAAAAAACAACCTTTCGGATGTGCGCGCCAATCGCTCTGTCAGTGCGTCGCTCGGCAGAACGGAGCCCGCTCCACCTGACCGCGTTCGGTGGAACAAGCCGCCCCGCTCGGCCTCACCGTCGTGTCGCCAGTACCCCGTCCAGCGCCGGCTGCGCCTTGAAGCCGGCTTTCTCCAGTCGCTTCGCGACCTCGCGCGGGACATCGCGACCGCTGGTGAGCTTGTTCGGGCTGCCGGTGTAGTGGAACAGGCGTCCACCACGGCGCAGCACGCGCGCCAGCTGGTCGTAGAACGCCTGCGCATACAGTCTCGCCGGCGATGCCGAAGCGTGGTGGGTCGTGCAACAGCGCGTCCATCGAGGCGTCGGCGAGCTGCGTGATCGCCCGGGACACATCGGCATGCTCGAGCTGCAGGCGGCCGCCGCTGGCGGGGGCATCGGGGTCCGGCGACCACGGGTTGAGCGTGCGCAACCACAGCACGTCGGTGTTCTTCTCGAACGAGTGCACGCGCGCCGCGCCCGCCTCCAGACAGCACGCCGCGAAGTAGCCCAGACCGCCGCAGGTATCGAGCACCCGCTTGCCGTGCGGCTCGACCAGTGCCACCTTGCGGCGCGCATCCACGAGCGGCGATTCCCTCGCGGTGGGCAGCATCTTGATGCCGTCGATCTCGAAGGTGGGCGGACCCCATTCGGTCGGCACCAGCTTGATCAGCGCGCCGGCGAAGCGCGCCACCGGCGCGAACGCGTCGCCGTCCCAGTAATGGATCGTGCGGTCCTTCAGCGCAGGCGGATACGGATAGCGCCGGTCCCGCCACTGCCAGGCGTCGGCCGCCAGCGCCACGTCGCCTGTTGAGACACCCAGATCCAGCGAGCCGGTCCAGGTGCCGGCACCGGCATCGCACGCGGCCCGCAGAGCCTCGGCGACGGAACGTGTGAGCAGCGGGCCGGCATCAGGCGACACGACAGGCGATCTCCAGGCACCGCGGCTGCGAGCCACGCGCGGCAATGGACAATGATGCCGGATTCACTTGCGGAAACCTGACGCCTGCGACGGATCAGCGTCACTGGCCCGGGTGGTACACCCGCTCGGTGTGGCCCACGAGCTGATCGGGCCAGAAGTACACCGTGCGCAGATTGCCGGTGGTGTAGCGCCCGGCCTCGTCGTCGAAGTGCGGCGAGCCCGGGTGGCCGCTCTCGCCGCCCGCGGTGACGGCGCGGGCCTGCACGCGCGGGCCGAACTCCACGACCGCGACGAAGCTGTTGCCGCTGTCGCCGTAGTAGCGCCGGGTGCCCGGCCAGCGGTGCGCGCCGAACGAGGCCAGCGAACCCCAGCGCGAGGACACGAAGGGCACCGGGATGCTGGGCTTGCTGTCGTCGAAGTGAGGCTCGATGGCGTCGTCCAGTCGCGGGTAGCGGTTGATCTGGCCCCAGGCCGTGCCCCAGCTGCCGAAGTCCTGCTGCAGCCGGTCGGCGGCTTCGGCCAACGCCTGCAGGCGCAGTTGCGAGCCGGCCTTCCCGGCCATGTAGTCGTAGATATCCAGGTGCGCCGCGCGTGCCTTGGGGGCGACCTCGTCCCACAGGGTGTCGCCCCAGAACACCGCCAGCGAGGTGGGCATCGAGGTGATGCCCCAGCGGTCATCCCAGCCGCGCAGCAGCGCGATGGGACCCGCCAGCCTGCGCCGCATCGGGTCGCGGGCGGGCAGTGCATCGTAGTCGGCGAGCAGCACCGGAATCAGCCGCGCGAAGGCCGGCAGATAGGAGTCGAAGGCCATGCTGATCAGCCCGGGCATGGTGAGGTCCCTGGCGCCGGTCAGCAGGCGCGTGGCGTGGATGCCGCGCAGGTTCTCGCCGAAGGTGTCCATGTAGCGCGGAAAATCGGCGCGCTTCGGGCTCCAGGGGCCGGCCGCCGAATACGGCCAGTCGTTGGTGTTGAATACCCATCCGTTGGGCGGGTTCACCACGTGCGGAATCTGGTCCAGCGGCGTCAGACCCTGCCAGTCGGTGGCTGGGTTGCTGCCGTCGACGGGCCGGGTGTAATCGAAGCGGTCGTCGCGCAGCGGGATGAACTGCGGCAGCATGAAGGCGATCTCGCCCCGGTCATCGGCGAAGACGGTGTTGTTGGATGAGTTGGCCTGCAGCGCGGCGACCTTCATGTAACTGGCCAGATCGTGCGTCCTGGTGCGCAGCCAGCTTTGCTCCAGCGCCGGGATGGGGCGGTTCATCAGCGCCTCGGCGATCCACTTGCCGCCTTCGGAACGCACGATCGGACCGTGGTGGGTGAAGCAGGCGGTGAAGCTGCGCTCGCCCAGCGAGCCGTCGGGTTTGCGATAGCGCAGGCGGATGACGCGCGTGGTCACCGGCCGCAGCGCGCTGCCGTAGCGGTAGTACAGGCGGCCGTCCTTGTGCACGATGGTTTCCGCGAACGCGTCGACCGCGTCGGCGCCGGTGGAGGTGTGCATCCAGCCCACGTGCTGGTTGAAACCCTGGTAGATGAAGAACTGGCCCCAGGTCACCGCGCCATAGGCATCCAGCCCCTGGTCGCTGGACATCTGCAGCTCGGAGCGGAAGTAGAACGAGGTGTGCGGATTGATCAGCAGCAGCGCGTGGCCATCCACGGTGAGGCTTGGCGCGATGGCGATGCCGTTGGAACCGGTGGGTTCCACCCAACTCGGCCGCACGTGCGCCACCGCCACCGGGGCATCGCCGGCGCGGCCGTAGAACGCCTGCAGATGCTTGAGGTCCACGCGCTCGATATCGCCGCCGATGCTGCCCTCGGTGAAGCTCAGCGCCATCCACGGTTCGAAGTGCGTGATCACCTTCGGGTGCACGTCCGGATGCGTGGCCAGGTAGAAGTTCAGGCCGTCGGCCCAGGCCACCATCAGCTGCCGCAGCCACGCCGGGCTGCGCGCATAGAGGCGCTTCAGTTGCGCCGGATACACGAACAGGCGCTGGCGCAGGTCCTGTCAGATCGCGGGTTCGCCTTCGGCCTCGGCCATCAGACCGAGGCTGGCGAGGTAGTTGGTCTCGACGCGGTTGAAGTCGTCCTCGGCCTGCGCGTAGGTCATGCCGAAGACGGCATCGGCATCGGTCCGGCCATGCACGTGGGCGATGCCCCAGTCGTCTCGCGTGATCGTGGTCGCCTGCGCTTCGCGCTGCCAGCGCGAGCGCTCGCTGCGGGTGGCTGCTTGCGCGGCGCCGATGCCGGTGGCCATGAGCCACACCGACAGCCCCAGCAAGAGCAGGCTGCGCAGTCGCGTACATCTTGGTTGCATCGGGTTTCCCTTGTCAGGCGCGCGACACCGGGCCGGTCGGTGCGCCGGCCTCCGCGGGCACTATGCAGCCAAACGCAGGGCAGATTCATTTACCCTGCGCCAGGGACGTTGCAGGCGTGGTCTTGAAGACCATCCACGGAAAATGGCTCTGGACCATGCTCAGCCATGATGGATGGTGCATTTCGATGACCAGGCTGGCTTTATTTTCAGCTTTTTCCTTTTGGCCTCGGGGGGGCTCCATGCGCATGATCTTGCGGAACTTCGCCGCGTTGCTGGTTATGGCCTGCGCCGGCGCATGCGCTTCGGATCCGCAGCCGGTGCGGCAGATCGGAATCTATGTCCTGCCTTACTACCAGTCCGCGGTCGATGGCACCTCGGCGCCGACGGTGGGCGTTGCGCGGGCATACAACGCGCTGCTCGCGTCGACGGACGCGAGGGACATCGAGCAGGCGCGAGATGAGATCGGCCGCGACAACGCGATGATCACGCCGATGACCCTGATGGTCCTGGCCATTCGTCTGTACGACGTCGGCCTGCGTGAGCAGTCGGTGTTCTGGTTCTATGCGGCCAAGGATCGCTACCTGACCGCGGCAGGAGTGCTGAACATGCACGCGCCGGAACTGGCGGATGCAGCCGACGCGGTTGCCAGTTTCGCGACGCTGGCCGGCCCGGTCATCAACGGCTATGCGTTCTGCGATATCGGGATGCAGCAGAAGGCGGAGAGCGCGGCATCGCAGTGGACGATCGACCACCCCTATCAGGCGATCTTCATGCCGCAACTGCCCGCACGCCCCGGCGACCGCGCACACAACCTTGCCCAAGCCCTATCGATCTTGCAGGACAACATCGATAAGGAGCGGGCGGTGCTGCATGACCCGCAGGCGCTCGCGTCCATGCGCGCTGTACGCGCCGCGAACGGAGCCGATGTGAAGTACTGCTGGAAGCGCAGCAAGGCGGGCCCGGGTTGATCCCATCGGAGTCAGGCAGGCCGGGCGTGATACCGGCGTGCACTGCGCGGCCGGAACCGAGGCAGGTTGGCTGTATCGATCCACGACGGGAGTTGCGCGCATGGCCTTGAAGATCATCGGCGCCGGATTCGGGCGCACCGGCACCTTGTCGACCTGCACCGCCCTCGACCAGCTGGGTTTTCCCTGCTATCACATGATCGAGGTGCTGGAGAACAGGCAGAACAGGTCGCACCTGGATTTCTGGCGCCGCGTGGCGCATGCCGAGCCGGGCAGCCGGCAGGACTGGGAACAGGTGTTCGCCGGCTATGCCGCCAGCGTGGACAATCCGGCCTGCTGCGTCTGGCGCGAGCTGACGGTGGCGTATCCGCAGGCCAAGGTGCTGTTGACGCTGCACCCGCGCGGGGCGGAGGCCTGGTACGAGAGCACGATCGACACGATCTATGCCTCCAACCGGATGTGGCAGTTCAAGGTGCTGGAATGGACCACGCCGTTCGGGCGCAAGTTCGGCGACATGACGCGCACGCTGATCTGGGGGCGCTCGCACCAGGGCACCATGGAACACCGCGAGCAGGCCATCGCTCACTACCACCGGCACATCGAGGACGTGAAGGCCGCGGTGCCGCCGGAGAAGCTGCTGGTGTACGCGGTCGACCAGGGCTGGCAGCCGCTGTGCGATTTCCTCGGCGTGCCGGTGCCCGACACGCCCTTTCCCAACGTCAACGATCGCGCGGCCATCAAGCAGAGGCTGCGCCAGATGAGCCAGGGCGCCTATGTGATTCTCGCGGCGGCCACAACCGGCGCTGCCGGACTGGTCTGGGCAGCGCTGCATTACCTGTAACCGCGGGCCGCCGACAAGGAGCCCGAATGCGGTCCGTCCTGATTGCCTTTGAGGCGGCCGGCTGGATCCGGTGCCCCGCAAGCTGCACCGCCGCGACGCTACACCCCTCGCCGCGTGGTGGGCATGCACAGCGCCATCGTTGCGCTGGCGCATGCCTTACATCGTGACGTACCCAGGCATGGCCGCGACGTCGGCGAGACTTGCATGAACCTTACGGTAGCGTGGCTGGTATTGCCGCGTGCCTGCCGTGCGGACAGCCTGCACCGGTCACGCACTGGGAAAGAGCCACATGAATTCACGATTGCTTGCACTGCTGCTGCTGCTGCCGCTGTGTGGCTGTGCGAGTTTCGCGGCACGTCAGATTGAGCATCCTGACGACCAGTTTGCCGCAACGGCCAAGACGTTCACGCCCGAACTGGAAAGCCTCGGTTTTCACCACGAAGTGCAGGCAGTGACGCCCGGCCTGCGCATCGCCTACTGGCAGTTCGAGCCACACCGGTACGAATTCCGCACGCACACGGTGGTGCACGGATCCGACTTTCATCTGTACTTCCACGTCAGCGAGGAGTTGACGGAGGAGCAGTCGAGGTACTCGGTACCGGTGCCGGTGCGCGGCAGCGTGATGCTGCTGCATGGTTTGGGCGAGGATGGCGCCAGCATGGCCCCGTGGGCACTGGTGCTGGCGCGCCGGGGGTACCGGGTGCTGATGCCCGACCTTCCGGGGCAGGGCGAGTCCTCGTCCATGCGTCCGGGTTTCGGTCCGCGCGAAGCGCGCGTCATCGCGCAGCTGATCTCGCTGCTGCGACTGCAGGGCCAGCTGCCCGAGCCGTTCTACCTGCTGGGCGAGTCCTATGGCGCCGACGTGGCGATCTTTACGGCCGCGCAACTGCACGGCGTGGATGGGACCGTTGCCCTCGAGCCTTTTGCCAGCCCGGTCCAGGCCATCCTTCGCGCACCCGGCAGTGGCCTGTTCGTACCGAAGTGGCTCGGGGATTTCTTCGGCCTGTCGACCATGCGCGCAGCCATCGCAAGGGCCGACCGTGACCTCGGTATCGATCTGGCGGCCATCGAGCCCGGGCATGCGCTCGCGCAGGTCACGCATTGCGTGGCGGTGGTTGGCGGCAGCCGCGACGGACTGACCACGGTCGGCGAATGGCGACGAATGCTGGTGCAGGCGCCGCACGCACGACTCACCGTGTTGCCCGGCGATAATCACATCGACTTGCTGATCCGCCTGAACCAGTTGGGCGAGCCCGTCGCGCATTGGATGCGACAGGTCGCGGCGCGACCTCCGGGCGCGCATTGCCCGGCAGTGCATCCCCTGCCACCGGCTTACCGTGTGCTGCAACCGCAGTGGCTGCCGAAGGCGCCCGATGCATTGCAGCGCTGGGCGCGCACGATGCTTACGCCGCGCGCCGGGCCAGCCTGAACAGCCAGGCGTACATGGCGAGCATCACCAGAGCGAAGGCCAGCGCGCCGATCACGACCGCCGCGCCGGCGAAGCCGGGACCGACCAGCGCCAGTGGCGCGTCCTTGCCCGAGAACACCACCAGCGCCGCCAGCGCGACGCCGATCAGGCTCTCGCCGACGATCATGCCCGAGGCCAGCAGCACGCCCAGCTGCTTGGTGGCCTCGGGTTTGGGAGTGTGCTCGGCGCGGCGGTCGAAGAACCAGCCGGCGACGGCGCCGACCACCACCATCAGCGTGGTCGAGGTGGGGAGATAAATGCCCAGGCCCACCGCCAGCGGCGGCAGGCGTGCGGCCTTGCCGCGGCGGCCCAGCAGTTCGTCGAGGATCACGATGACCACGCCGATCGCCGCGCCCAGGCCGATCATGCTCCAGTCCAGCTTGTGCTCGATCACGCCCTGCGCCAGCGCCGAGATCAGTGCCGCCTGCGGCGCGGCGAGCGCATGCGCCGGATTGGTGCCGGGCATGCCGGCGAAGCCGTAGGCCTTGAGCAGCAGGTCCAGCACCGGCGGGATCACCACCGCGCCGGCGATCACGCCGATCACCAGTGCCACCTGCTGCTTCCATGGCGTGGCGTCGACCAGCTGGCCGGTCTTGAGGTCCTGCAGGTTGTTGTTGGCGATGGTCGCCACCGCGAACACCACGGCGGTGACGAACAGCGCGTAGGCCACCAGCGCCGGCTGCATGCTGGCGGGCAGGTTGCCGGCAACGCCGAGCACCAGCAGCAGCGCCGCCGCGATCACCACCAGGATGCCCACGCCCGACAGCGGACTGTTGGACGAGCCGATCAGGCCGGCCATGTAGCCGCACACCGCCGAGACGAAGAAGCTCATCAGCACGATGAAGACCAGCGCGCCGATCAGCAGCAGGGTGATCTGCGCGCGCAGACCGGCAGCCAGACCGAAGTGCACCAGCATCCAGGCGATCGGCAGCAGCGAGACCAGCGTGATCAGACCCACCAGTCCGATCGGCAGGTCCTGCTCGGTGCGCGGCAGGGTGTCGGCCTTGCCCGCCTTGCGCACGCGCGCCGCGGCCATCGCCGCGCGCAGGCCGGAAACCACCGGCTGCACCAGTCTGGCCAGGGTCCAGATCGCGGCCACGCCGATGGTGCCGGCGCCGACGAAGCGCACGCGCGTGGCCCACATCGCCTGCGCCACGTCGCTGGCGCTGCCGGCCGCGGGATGCAGCCAGGTGAACACCGGCACCAGTCCGGCCCAGCCGATCAGCGCACCGAGCAGCATCGACAGGCCCACCCACAGGCCCACCAGATGGCCGACCGCGAACAGCGCGAAGGACAGGCTGAAATCGGCGCCGGTGGCGCCGCGATCGCCGAAACGGAAGTACGCCGCGACGTCGCCGGCAAACACGCGCGTGGCCACCACCACGGCGAAGCCGGCCGACACCAGCGCGCTGGCCGTCACCGCCAGCAGTCCGGCGCGATTTTCGCGCGCGGCGCTGCTGCCGGCGGTGGCCGTGCTGCCGACCTTCAGCACCTCGGCGCAGGCCACGCCTTCGGGGTAGGGCAGGTCCGAGCCGGTGACCAGCGCGCGGCGCAGAGGGATGCTGTACATCACGCCGAGGATGCCGCCCAGCGCGCACACGCCGAAGCTCATCCAGAACGGAAAGCCCTGCCACCAGCCCACCATCACCAGGCCCGGCAGCACGAAGATGATGGCCGACAGCGTGCCCGCCGCCGAGGCCAGCGTCTGCACGATGTTGTTTTCCTGCATGCTGCTGCCGCCCATGCCCTTGAGCAGCGCCATCGAGATCACCGCGGCCGGGATCGAGGTGGCGAAGGTCAGCCCCGCCTTGAGTCCGAAGTACACGTTGGCGGCGGTGAACACCAGGGTGATGACGATCCCCAGGATCACCCCGCGCACGGTCAGTTCGCGGGTGTCGGATGCGGCGCGGATGTTCATGGGTTCCCCTCGCGGATCGGTGCGGCGCGCGCAGGGTAGCGGGAAAACCCGATCCTGGCCCGTGCCCGCCCGACTCGCGGCGTCAGACAGGGCGGATCGGCAAGGCACGATGGTCGCAGCGAGGCTGATCGGGCTGGCTGCGGTGGCGCCGGTGGAGACGCACCAACCCGGCCCCAATCGCGCCGGTGCGCCTCGGCAACGGGTGCACCGCGAATGCGCACGCTGCGCACTGGCCTGCACAGCAGGGTGGTGCGGGATGCGACTCGGGCCAGCCTGACCTGCAACCTGCCTGTCCGGGCGCCTCAGCGCTTGCGCGATGGTCCCGTTGCCGCATCCCCGATGACGCGAAACTGCCGCGAGCGGCGCGCGATCAGCGCCAGCGCGGCGCGATCCGGCAGCAGCTTGAACAGGGTCTTGATCGCGCGGTTGAGACGTCCGTTGATGTAGACGATGTCGCCGCGTTCGACAGCCGCGAGGCCCTGCGCGACGACGGTGTCGGCGTGCATCCACATCCGAGCCGGCATCTTCGCGACCAGCGCGCGGGCGCCGCTGACGTCGTGGAATTCCGAGTACGTGAAGCCCGGGCAGAGCGCGGTCACATGGATGCCGTGGCGACGGGTCTCCAGCGCCAGCGACTGCGAGAACCGGATCAGGTAGGCCTTGGCCGCGGCATACAGGGTGTGCCCGGGTGTGCCCGGCAGGTGTCCGGCCAGCGAGGCGACGTTGATGATGCGGCCGTGGCCGCGCGCCTGCATTGCTGGCAGCAGTCGATGGGCCAGCTCGGTCGGCGCGGTGATCAACACCTGGATGAAGTCGGCATGGCGCGACCACGGGCTGGCGTCGAAGGTGCCGGGCACGCCATAGCCGGCGTTGTTGATCAGCAGGTCCACGGCAAGACCGTCGTGCTCGAGTGCGGCGACCAGGCGCTGCGGCGCGGCGGGATCGGCGAGGTCCTCGGCGTACACCGCCACCGCGACGCCGTGCGCGGCGCGCAGCTCGGCGGCGAGCGCGTCGAGGCGGTCGCGCCGGCGCGCCGTCAACACCAGTGCGTGGCCGCGCTGCGCCAGTGCGCGGGCGAAGGCGGCGCCGATGCCGGCGGAGGCGCCGGTGACCAGCGCGCAGCGGGTGCGGGGAGTGTCCATGGCTTTCCTTGATCGGTGTCAATTGCGCCGCCCGGGTGGCGTGGCTATGCTGCGCCGCCTTCCGCGGAGCACGGCCGATGCGCAGGAAACTGGTCGCCGCCAACTGGAAGATGCACGGTTCCCGCGTCGCCAACCGCGCGCTGCTGGATGCGCTGAGGGGAGCGTTGCCGGGTTCCTGCGACGTTCTCGTGTTCCCTCCGTTCCCCTATCTTGCGGAGCTGATCACCGCGCATGCAAGCGCCGGCATCGGCTTCGGCGGGCAGGACGTCAGCGCGCACGCCGCGGGCGCCTACACTGGCGAGGTCGCCGCGGCGATGCTCAGGGACATCGGCTGCAGCCATGTGCTGGTCGGTCATTCAGAGCGCCGCGCGTATCACGGCGAAGACGACGCGCAAGTGGCGGCCAAGTTCATCGCGGCGCAGGCGGGCGGGCTGATCCCGGTGCTCTGCATCGGCGAAACCCTGCAGCAACGCGAGGCCGGCGCCACCGAGCAGGTGCTCGCGCGCCAGCTCGGCGCGGTGATCGCCGCCGCCGGCGCGCCCGCGTTCGCGCGGGCGCTGATCGCCTACGAGCCGGTCTGGGCGATCGGCAGCGGACGCACTGCCACATCGGCGCAGGCGCAGGAGACACATGCCTTCATCCGTAGCCAACTCGCGAGCGCCGATGCTAAACTTTCGGGGCTGACTCGCATCCTTTACGGCGGCAGCGTCAAGGCGGCCAACGCGGCCGACTTGTTCGCGCAACCGGATGTGGACGGCGGGCTGGTCGGAGGCGCCTCGCTGCTGGCGTCCGAATTCCTGGCGATCTGCGCCGCGGCGCACTGACCGCGTCGAGACCTACGACATCATGTTCACCATCTTTTCCGTTTTCTACGTCCTCATCGCCGCGTCGATGATCGTGCTGATCCTGCTGCAGCGCGGCGCCGGCGCCGATGCCGGTTCCGGCTTCGGTGGTGGTGCGTCGGCGACCGTGTTCGGCGCCCGCGGCTCGGCCAGTTTCCTTACCCGCGCCACCGCCGCGTTGGCAGCGCTGTTCTTCCTGGTCAGCCTGAGCATGGCGATCTACCTCAGCCACGCCGGTGCGCCGCAGAAATCCAGCACCGTCGGCCTGGGCGTGATGTCGGGCGCGGTCAAGCCGCCGCCTGCCGTCGCGCCTGCCGCCGTGCCGGCAGCAGCACCGGTCGCGGGCGAAGTTCCCAGGGTCGCGTTGCCGGCGGCGCCGCGTGCTGCCGCGGCGCCCGCGGCGCCCGCGGCGGCAAAATCGAGTCATTGAAATTTCATGCCCAGGTGGCGGAACTGGTAGACGCACTACCTTGAGGTGGTAGCGACGCAAGTCGTGGGGGTTCGAGTCCCCCCTTGGGCACCACATCGAATCCCCAGGCCGCGCCGCCCAGGCGCGACCCCTGAAGCGCCTACCGGCGCGGAGGTCACCGAGTGCTCGCCGAATACTGGCCGGTCCTGGTGTTCATCGTCGTCGCGGCGGGTCTCGGCATCGTGCTGCTGGCGATCGGCCTGATCGTCGCGCCCCGGCGCCCCGGCGCGGAAAAGCTGGCGCCCTATGAATGCGGCTTCGAGGCGTTCGAGGACGCGCGCATGAAGTTCGACGTGCGCTATTACCTGATCGCGATCCTGTTCGTGATTTTCGATCTCGAGATCGCCTTCCTGTTTCCGTGGGCGGTGGTGTTCGACCGCATCGGCCTGATCGCGCTGATCGAGATGGCGCTGTTCCTCGGCGCTGCTGGTGGTCGGCTTCATCTATATCTGGAAGAAGGGAGCGCTCGAATGGGAGTGATGCAGTCCCTCGACCGGGTGATGCACAACCCGGCGCCGCTGAACCTGGTCGATGACATCCTGCGCCCGGCCGCCGACAACCCGGTGATGCAGCACGGCTTCGCCACCACCAGCGTCGACGCGCTGCTGAACTGGGCGCGCACCGGATCGATGTGGCCGATGACCTTCGGGCTCGCCTGCTGCGCGGTCGAGATGATGCATGCCGGCGCCGCGCGCCTGGATCTGGATCGCTACGGGGTGATCTTCCGCGGCAGTCCGCGCCAGTCGGACGTGATGATCGTCGCCGGCACCCTGGTCAACAAGATGGCGCCGGCGCTGCGCAAGGTCTATGACCAGATGGCCGAGCCCAAGTGGGTGATCTCGATGGGCTCCTGCGCCAACGGCGGCGGCTATTACCACTATTCGTATTCGGTCGTGCGCGGCTGCGACCGCATCGTGCCGGTGGACGTGTACGTGCCGGGCTGCCCGCCGACGGCCGAGGCGCTGATCCACGGCATTCTGCAGCTGCAGAAGAAAATCCGCCGCACCAACACGATCGCGCGCTGAAGCTCACGCCGCCGCGTCCGTCCGGCGCCCGCGCGGGCGCGGAGGATGCGGACGGCCGCGAAGGAACCGAGATGGCCCCGACGACCGCTGCCGATTCACCGCTCGCCACCGCCCTGCGTGACCGCCTGGGCGATCGCGTCGTCGCGCTGGACGAGGCGCGCCGCGAAACCACGCTGGTGGTGGCGCCGCAGGATCTGCACGCGGTGGCGACGCTGCTGCGCGACGACCCCGCGCTGCGCTTCGGCGAGTTGATGGATCTGTGCGGCGTGGATTACCAGAGCTATGGCGAGGCCGAGTGGGAGACCTCGCAGCAGGTCACCGCGACCGGCTATTCGCGCGGCGTCGAGGGCGAGGGTCCCGGACGCTTCGACTGGTCGCAGCGCCCGCGGAACGCGTCGGTGCCGCGCCGCTTCGCGGTGGTCGTTCATCTGCTGTCGATCAGCCACAACCGGCGCCTGCGTCTGCGCTGCTTCTGCCCGGATGACGGCCTGCCGCTGGTGCCGTCGCTGACCTCGCTGTGGCCCGGCGCCAACTGGTTCGAGCGCGAGGCGTTCGACCTGTTCGGCATCATCTTCGACGGCCACCCGGATCTGCGTCGCATCCTCACCGACTACGGCTTCGTCGGGCATCCGTTCCGCAAGGACTTCCCGCTGATCGGCAATGTCGAGGTGCGCTACGACCCCGAGCGGCAACGCGTCATCTACGAGCCGGTGTCGATCGAGCCGCGCGTGGGCGTGGCGCGCGTGATCCGTCACGACGCCAGTCTGGCCCAGGCGCGCGCCGAGGCCGCTGACCACTGGCAGCAGAACTGAGCGAGCCATGGAAGAAATCCGCAACTACACGATGAACTTCGGCCCGCAGCATCCGGCCGCGCATGGCGTGCTGCGCCTGATCCTGGAGATGGACGGCGAAGTGGTGACGCACGCCGATCCGCACATCGGCCTGCTCCATCGCGGCACCGAGAAGCTGGCCGAGTCGAAGCCGTTCAATCAGTCGATCGGCTACATGGACCGCCTCGACTACGTGTCGATGATGTGCAACGAGCACGCCTATGTGCGCGCGATCGAGCGGTTGTGCGACGTCGAGGCGCCGATCCGCGCGCAGTACATCCGCACCCTGTTCGACGAGATCACGCGCATCCTCAACCACCTGCTGTGGATCGGATCGAGCGCGCTCGACCTCGGCGCGATGGCGGTCTTCCTGTATGCGTTCCGTGAGCGCGAGGAGCTGATGGACTGCTACGAGGCGGTCTCCGGCGCGCGCCTGCACGCGACCTATTACCGTCCGGGCGGCGTCTACCGCGACCTGCCGGCGCGCATGCCGCAGTATCGCGAGTCGCCGTGGCACAAGGGCGCGGATCTGAAGCGGCTGAACACCTGGCGCGACGGTTCGATGCTGGATTTCCTGGCCGCCTTCGCCGAGGACTTTCCGCGCCGTGTCGACGAATACGAGGAACTGCTGACCGGCAACCGCATCTGGAAGCAGCGCACCGTCGACATCGGCGTGGTCAGCCCGGAGCAGGCGCAGGCCTGGGGCATGTCCGGACCGATGCTGCGCGGCTCCGGCATCGCCTGGGACCTGCGCAAGAAGCAGCCCTACGCCGCCTATGCCGACGTCGACTTCGACATTCCGGTGGGCGTCAACGGCGACTGCTACGACCGCTATCTGGTGCGCGTGGACGAGATGCGCCAGTCCAATCGCATCATCCACCAGTGCGTGGACTGGCTGCGCGCCAATCCCGGCCCGGTGATGCTGGAGACGCACAAGATCGCGCCGCCGGATCGCGAGTCGATGAAGAACGACATGGAAGCGCTGATCCACCACTTCAAGCTGTTCACCGAAGGCTACTGCGTGCCGGAGGGCGAGATCTACAGCGCCGTCGAGGCGCCCAAGGGCGAGTTCGGCTGCTACATGATCTCCGACGGCGCCAACAAGCCGTTCCGGGTCAAGCTGCGCGCGCCAGGCTTCGCCCACCTGTCGTCGATGAACACCATCGTCAAGGGCCACATGCTGGCCGACGTGGTGGCCATGATCGGCACCTATGACATCGTGTTCGGCGAGATCGACCGATGAAAGCGACCGGCAACTTCGATCTCGTCAAGGACGTCGATCCCGCTGGTCGTGCTGAACGCGGCACACGCGCGAGCACATCGACCACTGGGCTGGCCAAGTTTCCGCCCGACCGCAGCGCTCGGCGACTGATCCAGGCGTTGATGGCCGCGCAGGAGCAGAACGGCGGCTGGCTGACCGACGTGCTGATCGCGGCGGTGGCGAAGTACCTCGGCATGCCGCCGGTGTGGGCCTACGAGGTGGCGACGTTCTACTCGATGTTCGAGACGGCGCCGGTCGGCGCGCAACAACGTCGCCATCTGCACCAACATCTCGTGCTGGCTCAACGGTGCCGAGGGCATCGTGCGGCACTGCGAGAAGAAGCTCGGCATCACGGCTGGGCGAAAGCAGCGCCGACGGCCGCGTCTATCTCAAGCAGGAAGAAGAGTGCCTCGCCGCCTGCTGCGGCGCGCCGATGATGGTCGTCAACGGGCATTACCACGAGCATCTGGACACCGCCGCGGTCGACCAGATCCTCGACGGGTTGAAGTGAGGTCGCAGATGGCAGCCGGTCCCGCCCCGCAGGAACACCAGGTCGTCTACACGACCCTGCATTTCGACACGCCGTGGTCGCTGGAAAGCTATCTCGAGATCGGCGGCTACGCAGGCGTGGAAGAAGATCCTCGCCGAGAAGCCCGATCCGGCGACGATCATCGACGAGATCAAGAAGAGCGGCCTGCGCGGCCGCGGCGGCGCCGGCTTTCCGACCGGACTGAAGTGGTCGTTCATGCCGCAAAGGCGACGATGCCCAAGTACATCCTGTGCAACTCCGACGAATCCGAGCCAGGCACCTGCAAGGACCGCGACATCCTGCGCTTCAATCCGCATGCGGTGATCGAGGGCATGGCGATCGCCTGCTACTGCCACCGGCATCGACGCGTGGCCTACAACTACCTGCGCGGCGAGTTTCACCATGAGCCGTTCGAACACGTCGAAGCAGGCGCTGAAGGAAGCCTACGCGGCCGGCCTGCTCGGCAAGAACATCCAGGGCTCGCGGCATCGACGTCGACATCCACAACGCGCTCGGCGCCGGCGCCTACATCTGCGGCGAGGAAACCGCGCTGATGGAATCGCTGGAAGGCAAGAAGGGCCAGCCGCGCTTCAAGCCGCCGTTCCCGGCCAACTTCGGCCTCTACGGCAAGCCGACCACGATCAACAACACCGAGACCTATGCCTCGGTGCCGGCGATCCTGCGTCAATGGCGCGCGAGTGGTTTCTCAACCTCGGCAAGCCCGAACAACGGCGGTCCGAAGATCTTTTCGGTGTCCGGTCACGTCAACACGCCGGGCAATTTCGAGATCCGCCTCGGCACGCCGTTCAAGGACCTGCTGGAGATGGCCGGCGGCGTGCGCGGCGGCCGCAAGCTGAAGGCGGTGATTCCCGGCGGCTCGTCGATGCCGGTGCTGCCGGGCGAGACGATGATGGGCCTGACGATGGACTACGACGCGCATCCAGAAGGCCGGTTCGGGCCTCGGTTCCGGCGCGGTGATCGTGATGGACGAAACCACCTGCATGGTGCGCGCCTGCCATCGCATCAGCCGCTTCTACTATGCCGAATCCTGCGGCCAGTGCACGCCGTGCCGCGAAGGCACCGGCTGGATGTACCGGGTGCTGAGCCGCATCGTCGAGGGCCAGGGCACGACCGATGATCTGCATCGGCTGAAAGCCGTCGCCGGCCAGATCGAGGGCCACACCATCTGCGCCTTTGGTGAAGCGGCGGCGTGGCCGGTGCAGGGCTTCCTGCGCCACTACTGGCACGAGTTCGAGTACTACGTCGCGCACGGCCGCTCGATGGTCGACGGCGACATCGGGGTGGCCGCATGAACGCTTTCAATGACGGGACCCGGGACCAGGGACCCGGGCCGCGCACGCTCGGAGCCCTTGCATGAGCGCTCAACCCACCGCCGGCACCGCGCCGGATCTCGTCAACATCGAGATCGACGGCCGGCCGCTCAAGGCGCCGAAGGGCTCGATGATCATCCAGGCGGCCGATATCGCCGGGCATCGCGATTCCGCGCTTCTGCTATCACCGCAAGCTGCCGATCGCCGCCAATTGCCGCAGTGCCTGGTCGAGGTCGAGATGGGCGGCAAGCCGATCCCGAAGCCGCAGCCGGCCTGCGCCACGCCGGTGGCCGAGGGCATGAAGGTGCAGACGCGTTCGGAGAAGGCGCTGCACTGGCAGCGCGACGTGATGGAGTTCCTGCTGATCAACCATCCGCTCGATTGCCCGATCTGCGACCAGGGCGGCGAGTGCGAGCTGCAGGACCTGTCGCTGGGCTACGGTCGCTCGGTGTCGCGCTATACCGAGCGCAAGCGCGTGGTGGCCGACGAGGATCTCGGCCCGCTGATCGCCACCGACATGACCCGCTGCATCCAGTGCACGCGCTGCGTCCGTTTCGTCAGCGAGATCGCCGGCACCCACGAGCTCGGCGGCATGGGCCGCGGCGAGCATCTGGAGATCGGCACCTACATCGGCAAGACCGTCGGCAGCGAATTGTCGGGCAACATCATCGACGTCTGCCCGGTCGGCGCACTGACCAACAAGCCGTTCCGCTTCAAGGCGCGCGCCTGGGAGCTGATCGCGCGGCCGTCGCTCGGCGATCACGACGCGCTCGGCTCCAACCTGTGGCTGCACACCCGCCACGGCGAAGTGCTGCGCACGGTGCCGCGCGACAACGAGGCGATCAACGAGTGCTGGCTGTCCGATCGCGACCGTTACAGCCACGAGGGCCTGTACGCCGCCGATCGCGCGCAGCAGCCGATGGTCAAGCGCGACGGCGCTGTGGCAGACAACCGGCTGGGACGAGGCGCTGCGCGTCGTCGCGCGAAGCGCTGCGCGGCGTGGCCGGCAGCGACATCGGCGCGCTGGTGCAGCCGGCGACGTCGAGCGAGGAAGGCCTGCTGCTGTCGCGGCTTGCTGCGCGGGCTGGGCAGTGCCCATCTCGATCACCGCCTGCGCCAGCTGGATTTCGTCCGATGCCGGCGGGCGCGCGAGCGTTCGAATTGCCGGTCGCGGCGATCGAGAAGGTGCGGGCGGCCCTGCTGGTCGGCTGCGACCTGCGCCACGAGCTGCCGCTGCTCAACCATCGCATGCGCCAGGCCTGCGTCAAGACGGGGCGACGGTATTCGCGGTCAATCCGGCGCACTTCGATTTCAACTACACGCTGGCTGGCGAGGATGCGGTCGCTCCGCAGGCGCTGGTCGAGACGCTGCTCGGTCTATGCCAGGGCGGCGATGGAGCTGACCGGCGTCGCGCCCGCGGCGGCGCTGGCATCGGCGCTGTCCGCGGCCACGGTGAGCGATGCCGCCCGCGCGGCGGTGCGCGCGCTCCGGGACGCGGCGCCGGCGATGGTGATCCTCGGCGATGCCGCCAGCCAGCATCCGCAGTCGGCGTGGTTGCGGGCAACTGGCGCGCTACATCGCACTGGCCACCGGCGCCGCCTGCAACGAGATTCCGGCCGGCGCCAATGCCTCGGCCTGGCGCCGTGTCGGCGTGCGGCCGGGGCAGGGCGGCCTGGACGCGGCCGCGCATGCTGGCGCAGCCGCGCAAGGCGTATGTGCTGTACGGCGCCGAGCCGCCGGAGGACTTCGCCGACGGCACGCAGGCGCTGGCGGCGCTGCACCAGGCGCGGAAGCGTGATCGCGTTTTCCGCTTACGCGAGCGAGGCGCTGCGCGAGATCGCCGACGTGATCCTGCCGATCGGCCTGACGCCGGAGATCGACGCCACGCTGATCAATCGTCGACGGCGTGGTCCAGCGCGTGCCGGCCGGCGCACGGCTGCCCGGCGCGAGCGCGGCCCGGGCTGGCGCGTGCTGCGCGCGCTGGGCGGCATTGCTCGGCCTCGCCGGTTTCGAGTTCACCACGCTGGACGAGCTGCGCGCCGCGCTGGCGCCGATGCTGGCAGCCGACCCGTCGCCCGTCGTGCCGTCGGCATTGTCCGCGCGCGGCCCAGCGCCGGCGTTGACCCGCCTTGCGACGGTGGGGATCTATCGCGGCGACGGTGTGTTGCGCCGATCCCAGGCGCTGAACGCGCATCCGCTCAACCATGCGCCGGCGGTGCGCCTGCATCCCGCGGAGATCGCCGCGCGCGGACTCGTTGCCGGCGCCCCGGTGCGCATCGGTGACATCGTGCTGCCGCTGCAGGCCGACGCCGCCGTGCCGCGCGCGACCGCGTGGATCGAAGCCGGCCACGCCATGACCGCCACGCTGCCGCCGTACGGCGCGGCCCTCACCCTCGACAAGGCCTGAGCCCCATGCAAGCCGATCTGATCCTGGTCGCGTGGACGCTGGTCAAGGTGCTTGCCATCACCCTGCCGCTGGTGATCGCGGTGGCGATGTACGTCTACTGGGAGCGCAAGGTCATCGGCTGGATGCACGTGCGCATGGGCCCGAACGAAGTCGGTCCGCTGGGTCTGCTGCAAGCCTTCGCCGACGTGGTCAAGCTGCTGATCAAGGAAGATCGTCGGTCCCGACCAACGCCAACCGTTTCCTGTTCTTCATGGCGCCGTTGATGGCGCTGATTCCGGCGCTCGCGGCGTGGGCGGTGGTGCCGTTCAGCCAGAGCATCGTGCTGGTCGAACGTCAACGCCGGCGTGCTGTATCCTGCTGGCGATGACCTCGATGGGCGTGTACGGCATCATCCTCGCCGGCTGGGCATCGAACTCGCGCTACGCGCTGCTCGGCGCGATGCGCTCGGCGGCGCAGGTGGTCGTCCTACGAGCTGGCGATGGGCATGTGCGCTGGTCTGCGTGCTGGTACTGGCCGGCAGCCTCAACCTGACGGCATCGTCAACGCCCAGCAGGGCGGCCTGCTGCACTGGTTCTGGCTGCCGCTGCTGCCGGTGTTCGTCATCTACTTCGTGTCCGGCGTGGCCGAGACCAACCGCGCGCCGTTCGACGTTGCCGAGGGCGAGTCGGAAATCGTCGCGGGCTTCCACGTCGAGTACTCGGGTTCGGCCGTTCGCGATCTTCTTCCTCGCCGAATACGCCAACATGATCCTGGTGTCGTTCCTGGCGCCGATCCTGTTCATGGGCGGCTGGCTGTCGCCGTTCCCGGCCAGCTGGGGCCTGCTCGGCGCAGCCGAGCTTCTTCTGGCTGTTCGCCAAGGCCTTCATGTTCGCGTTCCTGTTCCTGTGGTTTCGCGCCAGTTTTCCGCGCTACCGCTACGACCAGATCATGCGCCTGGGCTGGAAGGTCTTCATTCCGATCACGATCGTGTGGGTGCTCGTGGCCGGCTGTCTGAAGTACTTCGGCTGGGTCATCGTCGCGCCGGGAGTCTGACCATGTCCCGAATCGACCCACTATCTCAAAAGCCTGCTGCTGCTGGAGCTGTTCAGCGGGCTCGGCCTGACCATGAAGTACATGTTCAAGCCCGAAGTACACGATGCGCTATCCGCATGGAGCACATCCCCAAGTCGAACCGCTTCCGCGGCCTGCACGCGCTGCGCCGCTACCCGAACGGCGAGGAGCGCTGCATCGCCTGCAAGCTGTGCGAAGCGGTGTGCCCGGCACTGGCGATCACCATCGATTCGGCACCGCGCGCCGACGGCCAGCGCCGCACCACGCGCTACGACATCGATCTGTTCAAGTGCATCTTCTGCGGGTTCTGCGAGGAATGCTGCCCGGTCGACTCGATCGTCGAGACCGGCATCCTCGAGTACCACTTCGAGCATCGCGGCGAGAACATCGTCAACAAGACCCAGCTGCTGGCGATCGGTGACCGCTTCGAGAAGGAGATCGCCGCCGCACGTGCGCAGGACGCGGCTTACCGCTGAGCGACGGGACAACGAACCGATGAGCATCGAGCTGCTGGCTTTCTACCTGTTCGCCTCCGTCGCCGTGATCGCCGCGCTGGGCGTGATCAGCGTGCGCAATTCCGTGCACGCGGTGCTGTAGCCTGGTGCTGACCTTCTTCAGCATCGCCTGCGTGTGGCTGCTGCTGGATGCCGAATTCCTGGCGCTCGCGCTGGTCGTGGTCTACGTCGGCGCGGTGATGGTGCTGTTCATGTTCGTGGTGATGATGCTCGACATCAAGGTCGCGGCGACGCGCGAGGGCTTCATCCGCTTCCTGCCGGTGGGCATCGCGGTGGCGGTGGTGATGCTGCTGGAAATGCTGGCGCTGATCGGCGTGCGCGCGATGCGCGTGGCGCCGCCGGCCGATCCGGCGACCGCGCACGGGATGGCGAACATCCAGTGGCTGGGGCAGGCGCTGTACACGCGCTTCCTGCTGCCCTTCGAGGTGGCGGCGCTGATCCTCACCGTGGGCCTGGTCGCCGCGGTGGCGCTGACGCTGCGCCGGCGCGAGGGCGTACGCCATCAGGACGTCTCGCGCCAGGTACGGGCGCAACCGCGTGATCGCGTGCGCTCTGGTCAGCATGCCCGCCGAACGCACCGAGGAGCCCAAATCATGATCTCGCTTGCGCACTACATCGTGTTCGGCGCCGTGCTGTTCTGCATCGCGGTTGCCGGCATCTTCATCAACCGCAAGAACGTGATCGTGCTGCTGATGACGATCGAGCTGATGCTGCTGGCGGTGAACACCAACTTCATCGCCTTCTCGCGTTTCATCGGTGATCCGGCGGGGCAGGTGTTCGTGTTCTTCATCATGACCGTGGCTGCGGCGGAATCGGCGATCGGACTGGCGATCCTGATCCTGCTGTTCCGCAACCGGCACACGATCAACGTCGCCGAACTCGACGATCTGCGCGGATGAGGAGTCGTACCCGATGACGCTTTCGACAGGGATCCTGCTGACCATCGCGCTGGCGCCGCTGGCGGCTGCACTGCTGGCCGGCCTGCTGGGCCGCCAGATCGGCCGCACTGGCGCGCACACGGTGACCATCGCCGGCGTGGCGCTGTCGTGCGCGCTGTCGTTCTACGTGCTCTAGCAGCTGGTGTGGGGCGGCGCGCCGACCTACAACGCGAATCTCTACACCTGGTTCCAGATCGGCCCGATCAACGCCAGCGTCGGTTTTCTGATCGACCACCTGACCGCGCTGATGATGGTGGTGGTCACCTTCGTCTCGCTGATGGTGCATATCTACTCCGTCGGCTACATGGCCGATGACGACGGCTACCAGCGCTTCTTCGCCTACATCGCGCTGTTTACCTTCTCGATGCTGATGCTGGTGATGAGCAACAACTTCATGCAGCTGTTCTTCGGCTGGGAAGCGGTCGGTCTGGTGTCCTATCTGCTGATCGGTTTCTGGTACAGGCGGCCAACCGCGATCTACGCCAACCTCAAGGCCTTCCTGGTCAACCGCGTCGGCGATTTCGGCTTCGTGCTCGGCATCGCCGCGGTGCTGTATTTCCTGGGTACGCTGGACTACGCGCAGGCCTTCGCCCACGCGCCGGCGCTGGTTGGCAAGGGCCTCAGCCGTCGACGGCCACATGTGGCCGGCGGCCACGGTGATCTGCGTGCTGCTGTTCATCGGCGCGATGGGCAAGTCGGCGCAGGTGCCGCTGCACATCTGGCTGCCCGACTCGATGGAAGGCCCGACGCCGATCTCGGCGCTGATCCATGCCGCGACCATGGTCACCGCCGGCATCTTCATGGTGGCGCGGATGTCGCCGCTGTTCGAGCTGTCGAACACCGCGCTCAGCTTCGTGCTGGTGATCGGCGCCACCACCGCGCTGTTCACCGGCCTGATCGGCATCGTGCAAAACGACATCAAGCGCGTGATCGCCTACTCGACGCTGTCCCAGCTTGGCTACATGACCGTGGCGCTTGGCGTTTCGGCGTATTCGGCGGCGATGTTCCACCTGATGACGCATGCCTTCTTCAAGGCCCTGCTGTTCCTCGGTGCCGGCAGCGTGATCATGGCCATGCATCACGAGCAGGACATGCGCTACATGGGCGGCCTGCGCAAGTACATGCCGATCACCTACCTGACGATGTGGATGGGTTCGCTGGCGCTATGCGGCATCCCGCCGTTCGCCGGCTTCTATTCCAAGGACGCGATCATCGAGGCGGTCGCCGGTTCGCAGCGCTGGGGCTCGGGCTATGCCTATGTCTGCGTGCTGGCTGGCGTGTTCGTCACCGCGACCTACACCTTCCGCCTGATGTACCTGACCTTCCACGGCCACGAGCGCTTCGTGGTCAAGGCGCATCACGGGCACGCCGCGCAGGGCGATCACGACCACCACGAACCGGGCGTGCTGGCGCATCCGCCGCACGAGTCGCCGTGGGTGATCACGCTGCCGCTGGTGCTGCTGGCGATCCCCTCGCTGCTGGCCGGCGCGCTGACGATCCGGCCGATGCTGTTCGGCGACTTCTTCGCCGGTGCGATCAGCGCGGCACCCGGCGGCGTGCTGGCGACCATGGCGACCCACTTCCACGGTGTGCTCGGCTACACGCTCGACGGCTTCCTTGGCGCACCCTTCTGGGTCGCCGTCGCCGGCATCCTCGCCACCAGCTACGTCTATCTTTTCAATCCCGCGCTTGCCGGCCGCATCGCCGGATCGCTGGGCTGGTTCTACCGGCTGCTGTGCAACAAGTTCTATGTCGACGAGGTTTTCTACGCCGTGTTCGCGCGCGGCGGCCTGCGCCTGGGCCGCGCGTTCTGGCGCGGCGGCGACGAGGGCCTGATCGACGGCGCGGTCGTCAACGGTTCGGCATCGCTGGTCGAGCGCATCGCCGGTACCGCGCGCGCACTGCAGTCGGGATATCTCTATCACTACGCCTTCGCCATGATCATCGGCCTGATCGTCCTGCTCGCGGGCTACGTGCTCGTGGGCCACGTCTGAGTCCGCACAAGGAAGCCCACCGACGATGTCCTCCTGGCCCCTGCTCAGCCTTCTCGTCTGGCTGCCGATCGTCGGCGCGCTGCCGGTGCTGCTGGCCGGCGCCCGCCATCCGCGGGCGGCGCGCTGGATTGCGCTGCTGGTTTCGCTGGCAACCTTCGCCGTCAGCCTGCTGATGCTGCACGGGTTCAACGCCGACAGCGGCGCCATGCAGTTCACCGAAAATCATGTCTGGATCGCGGCGCTCAATGCGCACTACGCGCTGGGCGTGGACGGCATCTCGGTCGCGCTGATCCTGCTGACCACCTTCACCATCATCCTGGTGATCGTCGGCGCCTGGGAGGTGATCCAGGACAAGGTGCACCAGTACATGGCGGCGATGCTGGTGCTGGAGGCGCTGATGCTCGGCGTGTTCTGCGCGCTGGATGCGCTGCTGTTCTACGTGTTCTTCGAGGCCATGCTGATTCCGATGTTCATCATCATCGGCGTCTGGGGCGGCCCGCGGCGCGTCTACGCAACGATCAAGTTCTTCATCTACACCTTTCTCGGTTCGATCTTCATGCTGATCGGGCTGATTTATCTCTATCTCAAGGCCGGCACCTTCGACATCGCCACCCTGCAGGCGCTGCGCCTGACCCTGCCCGAGCAGACCTGGCTGTTCTTCGCCTTCCTGCTGGCGTTCGCGGTCAAGGTGCCGATGGTGCCGGTGCACACCTGGCTGCCGGACGCGCACGTCGAGGCGCCGACCGGCGGTTCGGTGGTGCTGGCAGCGGTGATGCTGAAGGTCGGCGGTTACGGTTTCATCCGCTTCTCGCTGCCGATCACGCCCGACGCCTCGGCGCATTACGCCTGGCTGGTGATCGCCCTGTCGCTGATCGCGGTCGTGTACATCGGCTACGTCGCGCTGGTGCAGGAGGACATGAAGAAGCTGGTGGCGTATTCGTCCATCGCCCACATGGGCTTCGTCACCCTCGGTCTGTTCACCGTGTTTGCCCTGCTGCGCAGCAGCCCCGATGGCGTGATGGCGAGCCTCGGTGTCCAGGGCGCGATGGTGCAGATGATCTCGCACGGCTTCGTTTCGGGCGCGATGTTCACCTGCATCGGCGTGATGTATGACCGCCTGCACACGCGGCAGATCAAGGACTACGGCGGACTGGTCAACGTGATGCCGTGGTTCGCCGTGTTCATGGTGTTTTTCGGCATGGCCAATGCCGGGCTGCCAGGCACCTCGGGTTTCGTCGGCGAGTTCATGGTGATCCTGTCCAGCTTCGCCGCCGATCCGTGGATCGCGCTGGTCGCCGCTTTCACCCTGATCATCGGCGCGGCCTACACCCTGTGGCTGGTCAAGCGCGTGGTCTGGGGCGAGGTGACCCGTCCGCAGGTCGCCGCGATGAAGGACATCAATGCGCGCGAGGCCTTCGTGCTCGGTGCGTTCGCGCTGGCGGTGCTGGCGCTGGGCGTGTGGCCCGAACCGCTGGTCCACCTGATGAATGCTTCCGTGACCGGGCTGGTGCAGAAGCTCGCGCTGAGCAAGGTCTGAGGACGCTCCATGCCGAACCTGAACGACATCCTGACCCTGTTGCCCGAGGCGTACCTGACCGGCGGGATCTGCGTGCTGCTGCTGCTCGACGCCTTCATCAGCGAGCGCCAGCGCGCGGCGGTGCACTGGCTGACGCTGCTGGTGCTCGGCGTCACGGCCCTGCTGGTGGTCAGCGGGCAGATGCAGGGCACGGCGAGCGCCTTCGACGGCATGTATCTGCGTGACCCGCTGGCCGAGATCCTCAAGCTGGCGGCGATCGTCGTCACCGCGATCGTGTTCCTGCTGGCGCGGCCCTACATCGAGGATCGCCGCATCGCCTTCGGCGAGTTCCACACCCTGACGCTGTTCGCACTGCTCGGCGTGATGCTGCTGGTTTCCGCCGGCAGCCTGATCATGGTCTATCTGGGCCTCGAGCTTCTGACGCTGTCGTCGTACGCGCTGGTCGCGCTCAATCGCGACTCGCCGCTGTCATCGGAGGCGGCGATCAAGTACTTCGTGCTCGGTGCGCTTTCCTCGGGCCTGCTGCTGTACGGCATGTCGATGATCTACGGCGCCACCGGCACCCTCGATCTCAACGCCATCCGCATGATGGTGCCGATGACCCCGCATCATGGCCTGCTGGTGTTCGGCCTGGTGTTCCTGATCGTCGGCATCGCCTTCAAGTTCGGCGCGGCACCGTTCCACATGTGGCTGCCTGATGTCTACGAGGGCTCGCCGACTGCGGTGACGGTGTTCATCGGCTCGGCGCCCAAGCTGGCCGCGGTCGGCATGGCGCTGCGCCTGCTCGACATGGGTCTGCCGGAACTGCTGCGCGACTGGCAACCGATGCTGGCGGTGCTGGCGGTGCTGTCGCTGGCGATCGGCAGCCTGCTGGCGATCGTGCAGACCAGTCTCAAGCGCATGCTGGCGTACTCGACCATCGCGCACATGGGCTATCTGTTCCTTGGCCTCTCCGCCGGCACCGCCTTCGGCAACGCGGTGGCGGTGTTCTACGCGATCGCCTATGCGCTGATGGCGACTGCTGCCTTCGGCATCATCCTGGCGCTGTCGCGTGCCGGCTTCGAGGCCGACCAGATCGACGATCTCCGCGGCCTCAACGAGCGCTCGCCGTGGTTCGCCGGATTGATGGCGATCACGATGTTCTCGCTGGCCGGCGTGCCGCCGCTGTTCGGCTTCTTCGCCAAGCTGCTGGTGCTGCAGGCGGCGATCAACGCCGGCATGCTGTGGCTGGCGCTGGTCGGCGCGGTGTTCGCGATCATCGGCCTGTATTACTACCTGCGCGTGGTCAAGGTGATGTACTTCGACAAGCCGACCGCCGACCACGTGCTCGCCGCCAGCAGCAACCCGCCGCTGCGCTGGGTGCTGTCGGCCAACGCGCTGGCGCTGCTGGTGCTGGGCGTGCTGTGGGGCCCGCTGTTCGACTGGTGCCTGCGCGCGTTCGCTGCCGGGTAGCGGCGGGCAGCCAGCGGGGCAGGGGGCCTGCGCCGCTGGCGCCCCATCGCCGGACCTGTCGACTCTGTTGCGAGGTGGAGCAGACTGGCCGCTCGTCGCCGCGGATGCCGGGAATTGCCGGCCGAGGCATCGGATCCTTCAAGCACGAAAATCCGGCGGGGCCTCTCCTGAAGGCACTCCGCGCCGGAGCCGCATCGTGATGCACACGCGGCGTTCCGAAGATGCCCGGACAGCAACAAAGGTCATTCCGAAGCGTTCGCGACACACCTGCAGCGGGCAGCGCTTCACCTGGGGCAGGTCAGTCGGCCAGGGCTTTCTTGCTGGTGCGACGCTCCCATGCCAGCGCGCTCCTGACGATCAAATCCAGATCGTCGCAGCGCGGCGACCAGCCGAGCACCTGCCGGATCCTTGCCGCATCCGCGATCAGGAAAGCGGCATCCCCCGCCCGTCGCGGGTGCGCGACAACCGGGAGCGGGCGGCCATTGGCGCGCTCGACTGCACGCAGGACCTCGCGCACGGAGTAGCCGTGTCCATAGCCACAGTTGAGCACGACCGAATCGCTGCCATCCCTGAGATAAGTCAGGGCGTCGGCGTGCGCACGCGCCAGATCGTCCACATGGATGTAGTCACGCACTCCGGTGCCGTCCGGTGTGGCGAAGTCGGTGCCATAGACCTTCACGTGGTCTCGCTTTCCGGTGGCCACTTCGCATGCGACCTTGATCAGGAGCGTGGCATTGCGGGTGGACTGGCCGATGCGTCCCTGCACGTCGCTCCCGGCAACATTGAAGTAGCGAAGCACGGCGTAGCGCAAACCGCTCGCTGCCGCGAGATCGCGCAACATCCATTCGCTCATGAGTTTGGACGTGCCGTAAGGATTGATTGGCCCCGTCGGTGTGTCTTCGCTGGCGATCCCGGAGGCGGGTATGCCGTACACGGCGGCGGAAGAGGAGAACACGAAGTTCGCCACGCCGGCCCGCGCGCAACAAGACAGCAAGCTGTGCGTGGTACAGGTATTGCCTGCGTAGTAGCGCAGCGGGTCTTGCATGGACTCCGGTACGATGGTCCGCGCAGCGAAATGCAGGACTGTGTCAATCCGGTGCTCGCGCAACAGACGCAGAACGCCGCCCTCGTCACCGGCATCGCCCACTACGAGTTCGGCGCCGATGACGGCCTTCGCAAATCCGGTGCTCAGGTCGTCCAGGACGACGACGCGTTCGCCCCTCTCCACGAGATGGAGAACGACGTGGCTTCCGACGTACCCGGCACCTCCGGTTACGAGTATCGGGTTCTTCGCTTTCAGGGAAAGCGCCTCGTCCTGGATCGCCCGGCTGCTCACGACCGGGCGTGCTATGCGGCCTGAAGCCCCGCACCTTGTCCCCCGGGGGCCTCAGGGATGCTGGGAAGACGTCGCGCCGAGTATCGTCCTCACTGCGCCGAGCTTGCCATGCAGGATCCTCGAGTGTCGAGCACCATGTTCCAGGTCGGTTCGAGCACCGCGTCCAGGCGCCGGATGACGAACATCGGCAGGCTCACATCCGGGTACTGCGACCGGTTCGGTTGAAAGACTCGAGGGCAGGATTCCAGGCCTGTCGGGCCCCCGAATTCCAGCGCAAGCAGAAAGAGCCGGATGATTTCCACGCCGAGGCGTGCGGCAGGCGCAAGGGACGGCGGTCGAGCGCGATCGACTGCCTCACGCGTCACGGCAACGTGTCGATGCGCTGCGTGCGTGGCGAGAGCCAAGTCCTATGCTGACGCGCGCTGGACTCCCGTACGACAGTCCGCGCAGCGAAATGCAGCCAAGAGCAACAAGCCTCCGAGGGGGACGATCTCAGCCTGCTTCACGGGTGGTCTGGCCGAGGCGTTCCTGTTCGCGCTCCAGGTTCATCAGCAAGTCGCGGTCCCGATGGTAGATGTCCGGCTTGAAGACGACGTTGCCATTGTCCAGCACACGGACTGTCCAGTAGAGCAGCAACACCGGTACCGGATGAATGAGCGGCACGTTGCGCGTCTCGCCCGTGGCCACCGCGGCATCGAGCGCGGCACGATCCCACTGCGCGGGGTCGTCCAGAAGGAGCTGGGCGAGCTCCAGCGGGTGCTCGACCCGGACGCATCCCGAGCTGAAGGCGCGTTGCTCGCGCACGAACAGTTCAGTGTGCGGCGTATTGTGCAGGTAGACGTCGTAGGGGTTTGGGAAGCGGATCGCCACGACGCCGAGCGCTCCCTGTGGCCCCGCGTCCTGCTTCAGTGTGAGACCCCGCGGAGGGTGTTGCCAGTCGATCGAACGAGCATCGATTTTGCGTCCCGAAGCGTCGAAGACGGAAATGCGGTTGCGGGAGAGGTAGCCCAGGTCGCGCCGCACCTTGGGCAGGATGTCCTTGCGCAGGATGGTCGGAGGCACCACCCACTGCGGATTGAGGGTGATGCTGGTGATCTCGGAACGTAGTTCCGGGGTGGGCCGCTTCGGCTGACCTACCTGTACTCGCGCGCGCCAAGCGGGTTTGGACCCCTCGAAATAGGTCAGCCGGTAGCCGGCAATGTCGATCAGCACGAACCGACTCGGCAGGCCCGGAAGGAACCAGCGCGCGCGTTCGAGATTGGCGCTCAATTGGCCGATGCGCACGCTGGCGGGAACATTCAGCGAGGCGAGTGTCGCGGGGCCGGCAACGCCATCGCCATCGAGCAGGTGCTGCTCCTGATAGCGGCGCACGGCCGATTCAAGCGCGGCATCGAAACGATCGGAGTCTTGGGGACCTGCATCAGTGGGGGCGAAATCGCCAGCAATGACAAGACGCTGACGCAACGCCGGTACGCGCGAATCGATTGCGCCGGGCCTGAGTGAAGGCCCCGGCGGTACGGTCGGCCAACCGCCGGCGGCGACGATCGCGCGCAGACGGCGCATGGCGGCGCGCAACGCTGAATAGATAGGCTGTTGCGGTCGCGCCTGATCAAACGCTTCGGCGATGCGACCCTGCTCGACCTTCTCTGCCGCTTCGTGCAGCGCCGCATCGGAGAGCGCCACGGGCGCAGCCGCTTGCCAAGACGGATTCAGTTTGCGCGGATCAACGACGCCGTGTGCCAGCTGGTACAGGGCCAGCAGATAAATGGCCGTCGCGTGCACGTCTACATCGGTACGACGTGCCGCAGCCCGGGACGGGTCTGTCGCGAGCCAATCCGCATCGCGCACCAGCCGGGCCACGCCGTAGTCTTCGGGAGTCAAGCCGTCATCGACAAGACCATCGAGAGCCGTAGCCAGCTGCCGCAGCCGTGTCGGGGATTGCCACAACGGTTTGCCGTCGCGCAGCGCATAGAAGCGCAGCACATCGGCCGCGAGAGATGTGCCGCCGAGTGTGACCGCCGCCAATGGCTCGAGCTGGATCGTGTCGGTGCGCACCCGGATTTGCACCGCTTCGGGCCGATCGGCGGCACGCGCGCAACCGCTCGCGATCAGAAGCAGCAGCAGCCAGCGGGCGTTTCGTCTCATTGCGCGTCCTCCGGAAGCAGCGTGAGCATGATCGGGCAATTGCAAGCCTCGAACTGCGTCCGTTCAGGTGGAACCCCGGCCTTTCAGCTTACGATACGCAAGGTTTTGCGTGAATCCGGGAAACTCATGACGTCCATACGCGCTGTTCTGACCTTCACTTGCCTGTCTGTCCTGGCGTCGACGCCCGCTTGTGCCGACTCGCCGCTCTGGCGGAGTCTCGCTCAGGCCGCGCCCGGTGCAAACCCGCAGGTGATCCAGCTTGCCGTCGAAGCCATGCGCTGCGCGGTCGCTCATGGCGAGCCGGTTTCAAGCCGGCTCGGGGTGATCGATTACTCCCTGCCTTCCACCCGCAAGCGCCTCTGGGTGTTCGATCTGCGGAGCAGGCGCCTGCTCTATCGGGAGCTGGTGGCGCATGGCCGCAACTCGGGCGGCAACTTTGCACGGCGCTTCTCGGACAAGCCGGGCAGCCTCGAATCGAGCATCGGGCTGTACCGGACGCTCGGCACTTACACGGGCCGAGATGGCTACTCGCTGCGTCTGGAAGGCCTCGAGGACGGCTTCAACGATGCCGCGCTGGAGCGCGCGATCGTCATCCATGGTGCCAGCTACGTGAGCGAAGCCTTTGCTCGTCGCGAGGGCCGGATCGGCCGCAGCTGGGGCTGTCCTGCCGTGAGCATGGGCATCGCCCGGCGCATTATCGACACGCTCAAGGGGGGGCAGTTCGTCTTCGCCTACTATCCGGAAGAGCGCTGGCTCGTCGATTCGGCATTTCTGCGCTGTGACGCCGCCCGACGTGCCGTCACGGAGATTCAGGGCAGCGCCGGGATCGAGGCCGCGCGTACTGGCGCGGTTTCGCAAATCGCGAGCTCGAGGCGTACCACGCCCTGAGTTCGACGCTCGAGCATCCGGACGCTGCGGATCAACAGGCATGCCGGACTCGCCATGCCCGGCAGGGATGAATCAAAGACCGAATGGATACGTGTCGGGCGGCTCGTGCCGCGTCCAATGCTCCGTGATATCGAATGGTTCGACGGCGGTCGTTTCATCAAGATGGAAGACCGCATCGAACTGGGAGTTCAATGCGGCGCTGAAGTAATGACTCGGCAGTTCCGTTTCGGGCCGGTAGACCACGCCGATCGCCCGCTCGAGCCGGGGCTCGGCGAGCGCGTCGACCGCGCCGGCCTGCAGCGGAAGGAAGAACCGGTCGAGATGGGTCGAGTAGAGCATGTGCTCGTAACTGTCCGGACGCGCGGGCCGGATCCAGCGACGTTCCGCCGGCTGGTCCCAGTCTCGCGCGGCGGTGACGTGGCCTGTGTAGGTCGTGAAACCGACCAGCAACGTCTGCGCCGCACCGGCCTGCTCGCGCAGCAGGTGTCCGATGTTCCACTCGCCGCGGCTGCCCATCTGCGTGGCGCGGGCATCACCCACATGCGAGTTGTGCGCCCACACCACGATGCGGCCTTGGCGTCCGCTTGCACGCAGGTGCCGCTGCAGCGCCAGCAGCGTATTGACCATATGGCCGTCGCGCACGTTCCAGGTGTTGCTGCGGCGGCCGAACATCGCCCGGTAATAATGTTCCGCGTTCAGCACGACATAGGCATTGCGTTCGGCGAAGAAGTGCTCGTCGAGCGTCGTCTGGCCCGTCGCCCCTCCATAGGCCGACGCGTTGTGCGCCAGATCCACCAGCAAGGCCGCTGCGGCATCGCGACAAGAGGGCCGCAGACCTGCAGCGGCCTCGTAACCGTAGTCCTGGGGATCGCGTACGTGATCCAGGCACGCGTACAGTCGGCGGGCGATGGTCGCCTGGTCCGAATCGACTCCTTCAAGATAGGCAATGACGGCATCGGCCGAACGATACAGGCTGTACAGGTCCAGCCCGTAAAAGCCGGCCCGCTCCGCGGTCGCTGCCTGCGCATTGCGTGCGTGCAACCAGCGAATGAATGCGCGCACGTCCTGATTGCGCCACATCCAGGCCGGGAAGCGCTGGAACTCGGCGAAGGCTTCGTCCAGCGAGTCCTCGCTGGTGCCCAGGACGTAGCGATTGAGCCGATACACGTCGGGCCAATCGCCCTCGACGGCGACGGCATCGAAGCCCAAATCCGTGATCAGGCGTTGGGTGATTTGTGCGCGCATGTCATAGAACTCATGCGTGCCGTGGGTGGCTTCGCCCAGCAGAACGAAGGCACGGTCACCGACCATGCGGAGCAGCGAATCATAGTCGCGCGGGCTTTCGTCGAGCACCTGCGCGCTGTCGCGGATTCCGGACAGCAGTGATGAATGGCGAACGATCATGCCAAGCCTCGCAGCGGGCATCGGCGACGGCCCGCGAAGCCAGTGTCGCAGGCGGATGCGTCGACGTATTGACGCGGATCAATGAGTGCGGCGGCTGATGGATCACAATCCGATTCGAACCATGCCTGGAGCCGAGCGCAATGGTCGAATTGCCCTTTCGCGATCGTGAGGATGCTGCCCGGCAGCTTGCAGTGGCCCTTGCCAGGTATCGGGGCACGCATCCGGTCGTGTTGGGGATCCCGCGCGGCGCCGTGCCCATGGCGCGAATCGTCGCCGATGCGTTGGGCGGCGACATTGATGTCGTGCTGGTGCGCAAGCTCGGCGCTCCGGGCAATCCCGAATTCGCGATCGGTGCAGTGGACGAAAGCGGTTCGGTAATGCTGAACGAAAATGCCCGCTGGGTGGGGGCGGACGAGGCCTATGTCCTGCAGGAGGCACAGGCGCAACTTGCTCTGATCCGCGAGCGCCGCGCACGTTATCGTGGCGGACAGCCGGCGCAGACGCTGACCGGTCGCACCGTCATCGTGCTGGACGACGGCCTGGCCACGGGTGCGACCATGATCGCGGCGCTGCAGGCAGTACGCACACAGCAGCCGACGCGTCTCATCTGTGCAGTTCCGGTGGCCGCCCCGGCGAGCCTGGTGGAAGTCTCCCGCTATGCCGACGAAGTGATCTGCTTGGCAGCGCCGCCAGCCTTTCGAGCGGTCGGACAGTACTTCCGGGATTTCGCTTCCGTCACCGACGAGGAAGTTGCGCAGGTGCTCGGGACACCATCGCCCGATGCGGTGCCGAGCGAGTCGGTGAACATTCCTGCCGGGCAGTTGCTGCTGGAGGGAGCCCTGACCTCGCCACGCTCGCCTCGCGGCTTGGTGATCTTCGCCCACGGCAGCGGCAGCAGTCGGCACAGCTCGCGCAATCGCTATGTGGCGGGCGTGCTCAACGCAAGTGGCAACGCCACGCTGCTGTTTGATCTGTTGACGCCTCAAGAGGACGCCACCGCAGGAACCCGATTCGATATTCCATTGCTCACACAGCGACTGCAGGCAGCGCTGCTGTGGGCGCGACGCGAATCCTCATGCCGTCATCTTCCGATCGGGCTGTTCGGTGCAAGCACGGGCGCCGCCGCGGCGCTATCCGTCGCCGCTGCCCATGGAAGCGAGATTGCCGCTGTCGTATCGCGCGGCGGCCGACCCGACCTCGCAGGACCCCAGGCTCTGTCACACGTGCACACTCCTACGCTGCTGCTCGTCGGCGGTGCCGATCGACACGTGCTGGAACTCAACCGCGCCGCGCAGGCGATGATGGGTCACTGGGCCGAACTCGTCGTCGTTCCGGATGCAACGCACCTTTTCGAGGAGCCAGGCACGCTCGAAAAGGTCGCGACGCTCGCCGCGGACTGGTTTGCAAAAGAATTCCGGAGTGCGCCCCCCAAATAGGGCGCGTCGTATCGGGCGGCTGTTCGACGAAGTCGTTGCGCGGCAGTTCTGCGGTCACCGGGTGCTTCTGGCCGCGATGTGCGACTGGAAGCATTGTGTCTCGGCGGCATCGTCTGATGGGGATGCCGGGGATTCAAATCCTTTCACTGTACGCGTCGGCCTTCTGAAATCGGTGAAGCGCGAAGTCCCTATGCCGAAGCCGCCCAGTCCGCAATCCGCAGCGTTGCGCGTTGAGTTGCACGACGTTGTCCCGCTCATCCGGCGACGCATGCTCGTGTCGAATCAATGGACCCTTGCCAGCCTGCACCATGACTTGCAGTGGATCATGGGATGGACGGACTCCCATGCGCACGAGTTCCAGGTTGGCGACAGCGTCGTTGCGCCGGAGTGGTGGATCCGCGAGGTCGGACCGGGGCCAGACGCCCGCACCTGTCAAGGCGAGCGCCGCGTATCGGTCGCTTCGGTGGTCGGCAAGGTCGGAGTCTCGGGCGAGTTCGTCTGCATCCATGACATGGGTGACGACTGTCGGGCGCCCGGTCGTGGCGTGCGCTAATGTAACCACGCCGCCGCCCGGGTGGTGCGAGAGCGGAGCACCTGCATGACCCCGCCGTCGCCAACCGTTACGCCAGAAGCGGTCTTCCGCGCGCGCGGTCTGACCAAGATCTACGGCATGGGCGAGGTCGAGGTGCAGGCGCTGCGTGGCGTCGATCTGGATCTTTTCCGCAGCGAATTCGTGGTGCTGCTGGGACCATCGGGCAGCGGCAAGTCGACCCTGTTGAACATTCTCGGCGGACTCGACGTACCGACCTCGGGCGATGTCTGGTACGAGGGTCACCACCTGACCGGCGCCAGCCAGCGCGAGTTGACGCAATTTCGTCGAGACCATGTGGGCTTCGTGTTTCAGTTCTACAACCTCATTCCCAGCCTCACTGCGCGCGAGAATGTGGCCATCGTCACGGAGATCGCGTCTGATCCGATGACGCCTGAAGAGGCTCTGGCCCGGGTGGACTTGAGCGACCGCATGGACCACTTTCCGGCTCAACTGTCCGGCGGCCAGCAACAGCGCGTGGCAATTGCCCGCGCGATCGCCAAGCGCCCCTGGGCGTGCCGGGATTCAGCGAGCCGGTGCGTGCCGAGGTAGTGTCGTTGCCGTCCGGCGGCGGCCAGCCGCTGCTTAACCGAGTGCATCTGCGCAGCGGACGCCTGCCCGATCCGGATGCTGACAACGAGGTGGTGCTGGGTGAGGCTTTCGCGGAAGCCCATGCGTTGCGTTGCGGCGACACACTGCGACTGACCATGCGTGGCCGCCAGCGTCGGGTGCGCGTGGTTGGTGTCGGCACCTCGCCCGAGTACGTGTACCAGAGTCCGCCAGGCGCGATATTTCCCGACTTCCAGCGCTACGCCGTGTTGTGGATGAACCGCCACGCGATGGAGAAGGCGCTGAACATGGATGGCGCCTTCAATAACGTGGTGCTGCGCCTGTTGCCTGGTGCGCGTCAGGCCGCGGTGATCGCCGAGCTCGACCGCCTGTTGGCGCGCTACGGTGGCGTCGGCGCCTACGGCCGCCACGAGCAGACCTCGGCGCGCTACCTCGAGGAGGAGTTGCGACAGCTGCAGACCATGGCACGGCTGTTTCCGGCGATCTTTTTCGGCGTAGCCGCCTTCCTGTTGCACGTGGTGCTCATCCGTCTGATCGGCACGCAGCGTGACCAGATCGGGGTGCTCAAGGCCTTCGGCTACCCCGACCGTACGCTGGCCGGCCACTATCTGGGCATGGCCGCCTGGATCGCGCTGGGTGGTTCGCTGTTGGGCATTGCGCTGGGTGCTGTGCTGGGTCGCTGGCTGGCGCATGTCTATCAGGGAATCTACCGCTTTCCGTTTCTGGCCTACCATCTGAGCCTGCGTGCGGTTGCCACCAGCGTGGCGGTCAGCCTGGCTGCGGCCGGTACCGGCGCCCTGATGGCACTGCGTGCCGCGCTGGTGCTGCCGCCGGCCGAGGCGATGCGGGCGCCGGCACCCCCACGCTTCGGGCCCGCACTGATCGAGCGGCTAGGCCTGCAGCGCTGGTTCTCCCAACTGACGCGGATGGCTCTGCGCGATCTCGAGCGCCGGCCTGGCCGCGCCGTGTTCACCGTCATGGGGCTGGCGATGGCCTGCTCGGTGATGATGGTGGGGCGCTTCCAAGGCGACGCCATTGAGCACATGGTCGACACCCAGCTCAGTATTGCCCAGCGCCACGATCTAGCTGTCACATTTGCCGAACCGGCGCCGCGCCGGGTGGTGTTCGAGTTGGCCGCATTGCCGGGCGTGCGCGAAGCCGAACCCGTGCGCGTGGTGTCGGTACGCCTGATCCACGGCCATCGCAGCTACCGCACGGTGATCGAAGGTCTGCCGCCGGGGGCGCGGTTGCGCAGGCCGCTGGACGGCCAGCTACGGCCGGTGACGCCAACCGCCAGCGGCCTGTTGCTGACCGACTATCTGCAGGGCAGGCTCAACTTGCGACCCGGCGACGAGATCGAGGTGCAGGCATTGGACGGGCACCAGCGGCGACGCAGCGTGCGCGTGTCCGGCTTCGTCCACGAATACATCGGCGCGCAGGGCTACATGAATCTGGATGCGCTGAACCGGCTGCTGGGTGATGGCGATGTGGCCTCCGGCGTGCTGCTGGGCGTCGTCCCTGGCGCTGAACCGGATCTCTACGCACGACTGGACCGACGTCCATGGGTGGCCGGGATCAGTGCGCGGCTGGCCTCGGTGCGCAGTTTCTACGACACCATGGGCGAGAGCCTGCTGGTGTTCACTTGGGTCGCGGCGCTGCTTGGCGGAGTGATCAATTTCGGACTGGTCTACAACGCGGCGCGCATAAGCCTCTCCGAGCGCGGGCGCGAGTTGGCCAGTCTGCGCGTGCTGGGCATGACCGAGGGCGAGGTCAGCTGGCTGCTGCTCGGGCAACTGGGTTTGCTGGTGGTGCTGTCGCTGCCATTCGGTTTCGCCGCCGGCTGGGGCCTTTGCTGGCTGATGGCGCAGGGCTTCCAGTCGGAGTTGTTCCGCATTCCTGTGCTGCTGACCACGGCCACCTACGCGTTTGCCGGCATCGTGGTGTTGGGTGCAAGCGTAGTCTCGGCGCTGCTGGTGCGTCGGCGCATCGCACGTCTCGACCTGATCGCCGTACTCAAGACCCGCGAGTGAGGACAGCAATGGTGACCATCAAGCGCCGCAACCTGATCATGTCGGTCCTGATTGGCGTGGCCTTGGTGATGCTGGCCCTGTGGGCGCTGCAGTCAGCACCGCGGCCGGTGGACGTGGTGAGCGTGCGCCGCGCCGCGCTGGTGCAGCGCTTCGAGGAGGAGGGCCGCACGCAGTTGCCACGGCGCTGGGTGTTGTCGGCACCGATTGCCGGCACGTTGCAACGCGTCAGCCTGATGCAAGGAGATGCGGTCAAGGCCGGGCAGGCCTTGGCGGTGATCGAACCGGCGCGGGCGATGCTGCTGGATCCGGCCAACCGTGCGCGCCTGCTGGCCGAGGAAGAGGCGGCCCAGGCGACCATGCAGGCAGCACAGCAGCGCCTGGTTGCGGCGCAGGCCGATGCCGGTCTGGCGTCTCGCGACGTTCACCGCATGAGCACGCTCGCGGTGTCCGGCATGGTGAGCGCCGCGGCGCTCGACACCTCTGAGGCGCGCCTGCGCCGCGCGCAGGCATCAGCGTCCGCGGCTGCTGCCGATAGGCGGGCGGCGGAACAGCAACGCGTGGCGCTGTCTGCGCTGCTGCATGGTCAGGGCCGCGCCGGCGGGAACCAGGTTGTCGTGCGTGCGCCGATCGACGGTGTGGTGCTGCGTCGTTATTTGGAAAGCAGCGTGCCAGTCCAGGCAGGCGAACCGCTGCTGGAGCTCGGGGATCTGAGCCAGCTGCAGGTCATGGTGCAGACACTCTCCCAGCTGGCAATCACGCTGCGGCCGGGCATGCCAGCGCAGATCTTGCGCTGGGGTGGCGAGGGCGCATTGCCGGCCCGCGTGGCGCGGATCGAACCTGGGGCGTTCACCAAGGTCTCCGCGCTGGGCGTTGAGGAACAGCGTACCCAGGTCTGGCTGTACATCACCGCCCCGCATGCGCAATGGGCGCAGCTTGGTGATGGCTATCGCGTCGAGGTCGACTTCGAGGTGGCACGCCGGTCCGACGTGCTGCAGGTCGTGGCCAGCGCGCTGTTTCGCGAGGGCAGGCGTTGGGCGGTTTACCGCGTGGTCGGCGGACGCGCGCGCCTGACCTATGTGGAAACCGGGGCCCAAGGTGACAACGCGGTCCAGATCATCACGGGCCTGCGACCGGGCGACACGGTGATCGCCTATCCGGACGACCGACTGTCAGATGGTCAGCGCGTGCGTCCCGTGAACGTTGCGCCGTAGCCACGTATGCGCGCATAGGCCAATCCGTCCGGTATCGCTGCATCGAAGGACTCGGGACGATGACCGTTGGCGCCGATTCGGCATTGTCCCGGCGCGCTGACGATGATCGGGAAGGGGCCATGGGTGGGTTTCGTCCGGGCATCCGCGTATTCCTTGGCACCTGAGCGCCAGATGGCAGGCATCGGAAGGTTTCATTGAGAGATTGTTGGTGCCGACGCCAATTTGAGCCATGCGCCGGGCATGCGGTGACCCACCTGGAACACGCAACTGCAGAATTCATGCAAGACACGGCTCGTTTGCCCTGGCTCAACTGCGGACTGGCATGTGGGGCACTATCACGTCGGCGCCAACAGTCCGACAGGCTTGACGCACGCGCGTATGCCTCTGGAGTTGTGCCAGATTTCGCAAAGCCTGTTGCAGGATCGATCCCCGGTCTATACACTTGTCGACTCTGTTGCGGGGTGGAGCAGTCTGGCAGCTCGTCGGGCTCATAACCCGAAGGTCGCAGGTTCAAATCCTGCCCCCGCTACCAGACCTTTCTGAACAAGAAAGCCTCCTCGCGAGGCTTTTTTGTTGGGCGCAGGGATGCGGCGCCGGCGTCGGGAAGCGACACAACGGCAACGCATGGAATGGGCCGGTGGTGCCCATTTTTTGTTTGTGCGGAATGAAACGGGAATGGTCGATACGCTCAAGCTCGGTACACGCTTCGCCCCCATCATCGCCGGCCTTGGCTTGCGCTGCGAGGGTGTGGAATGGAGCCCCTCCGGGGGGGGCGGCGTGCTGCGCGTGTACATCGAGACCGACGGGCGCGAGGTTGGCGTCGACGACTGCGAGGTCGTCAGTCGTGCACTGTCCGTGCTGCTCGATGCCGAGGATCCGATTCCGGGCCGCTACACCCTCGAGGTGTCCTCGCCGGGGCTGGAGCGGCCGCTGTTCACCGCGGCGCAGTTCGCGCGCTTCACCGGCAGCGACGTCAAGGTCACGCTCAAGCTGCCGGTGGCCGGGCGCCGCCGCCTGCGCGGTCGCATCCTCGCGGTTGACGGCGAGCGTATCAGCGTCGAGGCCGACGGCGTGACGCATGCATTTCTCGGTGATGATGTGGAACGCGCCCAGCTGGTGCCCGACTGGGTGGCACTGGGGTACGCGCCGCAACCCAAGCCGGGCGGCCCGCGCGCCAAAGGCAAGATCACAACCCAACCAGGCGGCGCGAGCGGTTCGCGTCGTGACGGGATGGACACGACCGGACGTGATGATGCGCCCGGAGGAGCTTCGCAATGAGCAAAGAACTGATGCTGGTCGTCGATGCGGTCGCCAACGAAAAGGGCGTCGATCGCGAGGTGATCTTCGAGGCGCTGGAGGCGGCGCTGGCGTCCGCGGCCAAGAAACGCTATTCCGAGCAGGACGTGGTGATCCGCGTCAGCATCGATCGCGCCAGCGGCGAGTACGAGACGTTCCGACGCTGGGAAGTGGTCGCCGACGACGTGGTGATGGAATCACCCGACCGCCAGATCCGCCTGATGGACGCCGAGGACGAACGCGCCGGCAGCCAGGTCGGCGAGTTCATCGAGGAGCGTATCGACAATCCGGAGTTCGGCCGCATTTCCGCGCAGGCCGCCAAGCAGGTGATCGTGCAGCGCGTGCGCGAAGCCGAGCGCCAGCTGGTGGTCGACGCGTTCAAGGACCGCATCGGCGAGCTGGTCACCGGCATCGTCAAGCGCGTCGAGCGCGGCAATATCTACCTTGATCTCGGCAGCAACGCCGAAGCCCTGATCCAGCGCGACAAGGCGATCCCGCGCGAGACCGTGCGCGTGGGTGACCGCCTGCGCGGCTATCTGCACGACGTGCGCGCAGAGATTCGCGGCCCGCAGCTTTTCGTGTCGCGGACCGCGCCCGAATTCATGATCGCCCTGTTCAAGCTGGAAGTGCCGGAGGTCGGTCAGGGCCTGGTCGAGATCAAGGCCTGCGCGCGCGATCCCGGCGATCGCGCCAAGATCGCCGTGCTGGCCCATGATCACCGCACCGATCCGATCGGCGCCTGCATCGGCATGCGCGGTTCGCGTGTGCAGGCGGTGGCCAACGAGCTCAACGGCGAGCGCGTCGACATCGTGCTGTGGAACGAGAACCCGGCGCAGTTCGTGATCAACGCGATGGCGCCGGCGCAGGTCGAGTCGATCATCGTCGACGAGGACAAGCATTCGATGGACATCGCGGTCGCCGAGCTCGAGCTTTCCAAGGCGATCGGCCGCGGCGGCCAGAACGTGCGCCTCGCCAGCAAGCTCAGCGGCTGGCAGCTCAATGTGATGACCCAGGACCAGGTACAGGCCAAGAGCGAATCCGAGCAGGATGCCGCGCGCAAGCTGTTCATGGATCGCCTCGAGGTCGATGCCGAGATCGCCCAGATCCTGGTGCAGGAAGGTTTTTCCAGTGTCGAGGAGATCGCCTATGTGCCGACGGGCGAACTGCTGGCGGTCGAGGGCTTCGACGAGGACATCGTCGAGGAGCTGCGCGCCCGTGCACGCGACGCCCTGCTGACCGAGGCGCTGGCGGTTGAGGAGGACATCGAGGAGCACAAGCCGAGCGAGGATCTGCTCGCCCTCGAGGGCATGGACGAGAATCTCGCTTATGTGCTGGCCGAGCGCGGTGTGACCACGGTGGATGATCTCGCCGACCTCGCAGTCGACGAGATGATCGACATCGAGGGCATGACCGAGGAGCAGGCGGCGGCATTGATCATGGCCGCGCGCGCGCCGATGATCGCCCGTCTGGAGCAGGCCGGCTAGCATCGCGCACGGCGCGTCCCGGACGGGCGTGCCGGGAAATGCCCCGCCAGGGAGGGTGGAAGCGCCTGCGGCCGCCCTGGCGGTCGCAGGAAGCGCAGGAATCGCGGAGTACGAATCGATGTCTGACGTCACCATCAAGCAACTTGCCAAGGTCCTGAATCTGCCCGTGGACCGACTGCTCACGCAGCTGGTCGAGGCGGGCATGAAGTTCGAGGATCCGGATCAGGTGATCAGCAGCACCGAGAAGATCAAGCTGCTCGGATTCCTGCGGCGTACTCACGGCAAGAACGAGCCGGTCGTCGAGGAGGCCGCGCCGCGGCAGGTGACGCTGAAGCGGCGCAAGGTCAGCGAGATCACCGTCAGCACCGGCAGCGGCCGCACCGCTTCGGCCAAGACCGTGAATGTCGAGGTGCGTGCCAAGCGCACCTACGTCAAGCGCAGTGTCATCGCCGAGGAGTCGGCCAGCGACCATGAGCGCGAGGACGCCCTGCGCAAGTTGCAGCTGTCGCAGGCCGAGCGTGAGCGCGAAGATGGCGAGCGTGCCGAGCAGGAACGCCGGCGCCAGGAAGAGGAGGCCAAGCTGCGCACGCAGGAAGAGGAGCGCCGGCGCGCCGAGGAGGAGCGCCTGCGTGCCGAGGCCGCCGCCAAGATTGCCATCCCGACGACGACCGCCGCCGATGGCGAGGCTCGCGAGACCCGTGCGGCGGCTCCGCCGGCGCCACCGCGCCAGCCGCGCGGGGTGCCGGATTCCGGTAGCCGCCACAAGGCGCCGGCACGCGGCGGCCATCGTCAGCGCGGTGACGCCGAGGACGACGCCAGCAACCGTTTCGCCGGCGGCGAACTGCATCTGACCGATGCGGAGCGTGCGCGCCGCACCACCCGCCGCAAGACCCGGCCCAGCAAGGTCGAGGTCACCCGCATCGCCGGTCAGCATGGCTTCTCCAAGCCGACCGCGCCGGTGGTGCGCGAGGTCGAGGTCGGCGACAGCATCATCGTCGCCGATCTCGCCCAGAAGCTGGCGGTCAAGGGCTCAGAAGTGGTCAAGGCGCTGTTCAAGATGGGTGTCATGGCCACCATCAACCAGGCTGTCGAGCACGACACCGCCGTGCTGGTGATCGAGGAGCTTGGTCACACCGCCGTGCGCGCCACCGACCACGATGTCGAGGTCAAGCTGGTGGCGCAGTCCGAAAGCCTCGGCGAGCGCGCACCGCGCCCGCCGGTGGTCACGATCATGGGCCATGTCGATCACGGCAAGACGTCGCTGCTCGACTACATTCGCCGCACCAAGGTGGCGGCCGGCGAGGCCGGCGGCATCACCCAGCACATCGGCGCGTACCACGTGCAGACGTCGAAGGGCGTGATCACCTTCCTCGACACGCCCGGCCATGCCGCCTTTACCTCGATGCGTTCGCGCGGTGCCCGGCTGACCGACATCGTGGTGCTGGTGGTGGCGGCCGATGACGGTGTCATGCCGCAGACGATCGAGGCGATCCAGCACGCGCGTGCCGCCAACGTGCCGCTGATCGTCGCGATGAACAAGATGGACAAGCCCGAGGCCAATCCCGATCACGTCAAGCAGGGCCTGGTGCAGCACGAGGTGGTGCCTGAGGAATGGGGCGGCGACGTGCAGTTCGTGCCGTTGTCGGCCAAGACCGGCGAGGGTGTGGATGCGCTGCTTGAAGCCATTTCGGTGCAATCCGAGGTGATGGAGCTGACGGCCGCCGCCACCGATCGCGCCAGTGGCGTGGTGATCGAATCCAGTCTCGACAAGGGCCGCGGTCCGGTCGCGACCGTGCTGGTGCAGCAGGGCACGCTGGCGCGAGGCGACTTTGTCGTCTGCGGTGTGGAATTCGGTCGCGTGCGCGCGCTGTTCGACGAGAACGGCCAGCAGGTGCAGGCGGCGGGACCGTCGATCCCGGTGCAGATGCTCGGACTTTCCAGCGTTCCCGAGGCTGGCGACGATTTCGTGGTGGTCGCCGATGAGCGCCTGGCCAAGGACGTCGCCCAGCAGCGCGCGCAGAAACGCCGCGAGACGCGACTGGTCAGCAAGACCAACCGCCTCGAGGACATCATGGCGCAGATGAGCCAGGGCGGCGGGGAGCAGCAGACGCTCAACATCGTCGTCAAGGCCGACGTGCAGGGTTCGGTCGAGGCCCTGCGTGATGCTTTGACCAAGCTTGGCAATGAGATCGTCAAGGTCAACGTGATCGCGTCCGGCGTCGGTGGCCTCACCGAGTCCGACGCGACGCTGGCGGCGGCATCCAAGGCGCTGCTGATCGGCTTCAATGTGCGCGCCGACGCCACCGCGCGTCGCGTGATCGAGGCCAATGGCCTTGATCTGCGCTATTTCTCGATCATCTACGACGTCATCGACCAGGTGCGTCAGGTGGCTTCCGGCCTGCTCGGCGTGGAAGTGCGCGAGGAGATCATCGGCGTCGCTCAGGTGCGCGAGGTGTTCCGCAGCTCCAAGTTTGGCGCCGTGGCCGGCTGCATGGTGGTCGAGGGCATGGTCAAGCGCAGCAAGCCGATCCGCGTGCTGCGCGACAACACGGTGGTCTTCCAGGGTGAACTGGAGTCGCTGCGCCGCTTCAAGGACCTGGTGGACGAGGTGCGCAACGGCATGGAATGCGGTATCGCCGTCAAGCAGTACAACGACGTCAAGGTCGGTGACCAGATCGAGTGCTTCGAGCGCATCGAGGTGCCGAGAACGCTTTGAGATTGCGGGACTCGGGACCCGGGACAGCCAGCCCCTGTTGCGGGGAATCATCGTTTTTCGCTTTATGCACGAACTGCACGAACTGCTCGCCGCTCGCTGCTCACTGACGCTGCTCTCACGATGCCATCTCGCGATTTCAAACGCACTGACCGGGTTGCTGCCGAACTTCGGCGCGAGGTAAGCACCCTGGTGCATGCCGCGGTGCGCGACCACGCGCTGCCATCGGTCAGCGTGTCCGATGTCGAGGTGACGCGAGACCTGGATTTCGCCACCATCTGGGTCACCGCGCTCCTGCCGCAGCAGTCCTCGGCCGCGGTGAAGGCGCTGAACGTCATGGCACGCGAATTCCGCGTGCAGCTGTCGCGCATCATGCGCATGCGCCGGGTACCGGAGCTGCGCTTCCGCTACGACGATTCGGTTGACCGCGGCGAGCGCATCGATACGCTGCTGCGCGACAGCGGCGATATCACTGCCGCGGACGACCCGGCGACGGATTGAACCGGGTTTCCGGGCGCCGCGCTCCTGTTTGCGTCGCGCCACCTGGCGTCGAGCCGATCCAGTCGCCATCAGGATCGCTGGCGGAACGGGAACGCGGTCTCCGGATGCCGGGCTCGTCAGCCCAGCACACCGCCACGCGTTGCCTTTCCCGAGTCCCGATCCCGAACCATCGATCGACATGCCCCGTACCGACTCCCGCGATGTCCACGGCATCCTCCTGCTCGACAAGGCGCGCGGGCCGAGTTCGAATCGCGCCCTGCAGCAGGTGCGCCAGCTGTACGGCGCGACACGGGCCGGGCACACCGGCAGCCTGGATCCCCTCGCCAGCGGCCTGCTGCCGATCTGCCTGGGCGAAGCGACAAAGATCGCCGGACTGCTGCTGGGTGCGCGCAAGGCGTATGCCGCCGAGATCCGCCTCGGCCTGACCACGACCACCGACGACGCCGAGGGGGACGAGCTGGTCGAGCGGACGGTGCCGGTCCTGCAGCTCGATGCCGTGCGTGCCGCAGCGGCGACCTTCATCGGTCGCATCCGCCAGGTGCCGCCGATCTACGCGGCCATCAAGCGCGACGGCGTGCCGCTGTACCGGCGCGCCCGCCGCGGCGAGGCGGTCGAGGCACCGCCTCGCGAGGTCGAGATCCATGCGCTGCAGATCGACGCTTGCGTCGGCAACCGCATCATCCTGCAGGTCGAATGCGGCTCGGGGACCTATATCCGCAGCCTGGCGCGCGATCTCGGCGAGCTTCTGGGTTGCGGCGGTCACCTGACAGCGCTGCGGCGGCTGTGGGTGGCCCCTTTCCGGGCGCCGGCGATGCGGACCGTCGACGAGCTTGTGGCATTGCGTGATCGCGAAGGTGAAGCCGCTCTGGACGCCTGCCTGCTGCCGCTCGAAGCCGGATTGGCCGATTGGCCGCGTGTCGTGCTGGGCACGGCCGAGGCCATCGCGCTGGGCAATGGACTGCGGGTGGCCGCACCGGCCGGCCTCCGGCCAGGCCCATGCCTGGTGCTGGAGGTGAACGGGCGCCCGCTGGCGCTGGCCGAGGTGGACGCGGACGGGCGCCTTCACACCCGGCGCGGATTCCACTGGCCGGCCCGACCCGGCTCGAATCGGCCGATTTAGCTTGTTGGATGGTCGTGGCTGCCGCTAAAATGCCCGGCTTGACACCAAGGCTTGTATCCACCTGGCGGGGCTTGCGACGCGTCATCCGAGTGGTGATCCGTGGCAAGCCTCGCACCTGCTGCGAGGCTCAGTACTCCCATGTCGCTTACCGTTGAACAGACCAGCAAGATCATCACCGACTACCGGCGCGCGCCGGCCGACACCGGTTCGCCGGAGGTGCAGGTTGCCCTGATTTCCGCGCGCATCGAGCACCTCTCCGGGCACTTCAAGACGCATACGCACGATCATCATTCACGCCGCGGGCTGCTGAAGCTCGTCAATCAGCGCAAGCGCCTGCTCGGCTATCTGAAGGGCAAGGACAGCGAGCGCTATCAAACCCTGATCCAGCGCCTCGGCCTGCGTCGCTGAGCCCGGCCAAAAGGACATCATTCGTGGCGAAAGTAACCAAGTCATTCCAGTACGGTCAGCATCAAGTCACTCTGGAGACGGGCGAAATCGCCCGCCAGGCCTCCGGCTCGGTGATGGTCAGCATGGGCGGCACCGTGGTGCTGGTCGCGGCCGTCGCCGCGCCCAGGGCCCGTGACGGCCAGGATTTCTTCCCTCTGACGGTGGACTATCTCGAAAAGTTCTACTCGGCCGGCCGCATTCCCGGCGGCTTCTTCAAGCGCGAAGGGCGCCTGACCGAGAAGGAGACGCTGACTTCGCGCCTGATCGACCGGCCGATCCGCCCGCTCTTCCCCGAAGAGTTCAAGAACGAGGTGCAGATCGTCGCCACCGTGGTGTCGATGAATCCGGAGATCGACGGCGACATCCCGGCGCTGATCGGCGCTTCGGCCGCGCTGTGCCTGGCTGGCGTTCCGTTCAAGGGTCCGATCGCCGCCGCACGCGTCGGTTATGCCGGTGGCCAGTACCTGCTCAATCCCAGCGCTACCGAGCTGAAGACCTCCGATCTGGATCTGGTCGTCGCCGGTACGGCCAACGCCGTGCTGATGGTCGAGTCCGAGGCCAAGCTGCTCAGCGAGGAAGTGATGCTGGGCGCGGTCATGTTCGGCCACCAGCACATGCAGGCGGCGATCACCGCGATCAACGAACTGGTCGCCGAAGCCGGCCGCAAGCCGTTTGCCTGGCAGGCACCGGCTCGCAACGATGTGCTGTTCGCCGCGCTCGATGCGGCGCTCGGCAACCGCCTGCACGATGCGTTCAAGGTGCGCGACAAGCTGGAGCGCCGTGACGCCATCGCGGCGCTCAAGCGCGAGGTCAAGACCGCGGTCGCCGCGCAGGCTGCCGAGAAGGGCTGGAGCGACGCCGAGATCGGCGCCGCGCTGGGCGAGATCGAGTACCGTACCCTGCGCGACGGCGTGCTGAAGACCAAGCTGCGCATCGATGGTCGCAAGCTCGATGACATCCGTGCGATCACGGCGCGGGTCGGTGTACTGCCGCGCACTCACGGGTCGGCGCTGTTCACCCGCGGCGAGACGCAGGCGCTGGTCACCGTCACCCTCGGTACCACCCGCGACGCGCAGATCATCGACGCGCCCGAGGGCGAGTCCAAGGATCCGTTCCTGTTCCACTACAACTTTCCGCCGTACTCGGTCGGCGAAGCTGGCCGCATGATGGGCCCCGAAGCGTCGCGAGATCGGGCACGGCCGCCTGGCCAAGCGCGGCGTGCAGGCGGTCAAGCCGACCATCGAGTCGTTCCCGTACGTACTGCGCGTGGTCAGCGAAATCACCGAGTCCAATGGCTCGTCGTCGATGGCATCGGTCTGCGGCGCGTCGCTGGCGATGATGGATGCCGGCGTGCCGCTGCAGGCGCCGGTGGCCGGCATTGCCATGGGTCTGGTCAAGGAAGGCGACGATTTTGTTGTGTTGTCGGACATTCTCGGTGACGAGGACCATCTCGGTGACATGGACTTCAAGGTGGCCGGCACCGCCGCCGGCGTGTCCGCGCTGCAGATGGACATCAAGATCGACGGCATCACCGAGCAGATCATGCACACGGCGCTGGAGCAGGCCAAGCGCGGCCGTCTGCACATCCTCGGCGAGATGGCCAAGTCGATCAGCACCGCGCGCAGCGAGATGAGCGAATTCGCGCCGCGCCTGCTGACCATGCGCATTCATCCGGACAAGATCCGCGAAGTGATCGGCAAGGGCGGCTCGGTGATCCGCTCGATCACCGACGAGACCGGCGCCACCATCGACATCCAGGACGACGGCACCATCATCATCGCCTCGGTCAATCGCGCCGCGGCGGAAGAGGCCAAGAAGCGCATCGAGATGATCGTCTCCGACGTCGAGCCGGGCCGCATCTACGAGGGCCGTGTGGCCAAGCTGATGGATTTCGGCGCGTTCGTCACCATCATGCCGGGCAAGGACGGTCTGGTGCATGTGTCGCAGATTTCCAGCGAGCGCGTCGAGAAAGTGTCCGACAAGCTCAAGGAAGGCGACATGGTCAAGGTCAAGGTGCTGGAAGTGGACAAGCAGGGTCGCATCCGCCTGTCGATCAAGGCGGTGCTCGAGGACGCGCAGGCCTGAGCCCGGCGTCCTCCGCGCGATAGCAGACGCCCGGTCTCGCAAGAGCCGGGCGTCATCGTTTGCGATCCATGATGGTGCGGCGCACAATAGACGCTTGCACGCGACCTGCCAGCCGTCGCTGTCGCTGGATCCGGCCCGGACCGGCTGCGGCGCCGCGACAGACCAGACTGCAAAACGCCCGCAGCGCGAGGCGCGGATGCCGCCCGCCGCGGAACCGCGCAACCGAGGATGCACACGGATTCGGAGATCAGCATGGCCCACGCAGACGCAGTATCCGCTGGTGATTTCGAGCGGCTGGCCCGGCAGTCCTGGGATGCCTGGCAGGGCTGGATGAAGGGCGGAGCCACGACCGGCGCCGCGCCCGCGGCGGCGGCGTCCGAGGCGACCGAACGCGCCCTGGCTGGCCTGAAGGGCTATTTCACCCTGCTCGAATCATTGTGGGCGGGCGCGCCGGGCGCCGCTTCCGCCGGCGATTGGCGCGGCTGGATGAACGGCGTGTTCGCGGGACCCGGGCAGCCTTTTGCACAGGCGTTCGCGGATGCCAGCGGTCTTGCCGGCGGTGGTCCCGACGCGTGGCTGACCGAAGCCCGGCGCCTCGCCGAGCCGCTGCTCGAAGGCATGCGCAAAGACATGAATCTGCCGGCCTTTGGCCTTGCGCGCGAGCATCAGGAACGCGGTCAGCAGCTGCTGCAGTCCCTGGTCGACCTGCAGCAGCAGATGGCGCAGTACCACGGCTTGCTGGCTCGCGCCGGCCGGCTGGCCGCCGAGCGACTCGAAGCAAAGCTCGCCATGCATGCCGAGCCCGGCCGGCAGATCGACTCGCTGCGCGCGCTCTACGACCTGTGGGTGGACGCCGCCGAGGAAGCCTTTCAGGAAGTGGCACTGTCGCCCGAGTACCGCAGCGTCTACGGCGCCCTGGTCAACGCGCAGACGCGCGTGCGTCGCGAGATCCAGGCGCAGACCGAGGTCCTCGTCCGCGAGATGGGATTGCCGACGCGCAGCGAGGTGGCGACGCTCGGCCAGCGCCTGCACGATGTACGGCGGACACTTCGCACCCAGGGCGAACTGGCGCACGAAGTGGCCGCCCTGCGCACCGAGCTGGAGGCGTTGAAGCGCAGCCGCGCCGGCGTACCGACGCCGGTGGTGAAGCCCGATTCCGCCGTGAGCCGGCCCGCCCCCGTTACCGGCAAGCCCAAGCCGATTGCCGGCAAGCGTCGCCCGGCACGCAAGAACCCCTGAGGACCCCGCCATGTACAGCCCGCTGCGCATCGACCCGCTCAAGGCCCTCGAAGAGATCGAAACCTTTCGCCGCAAACTCGCCGCCGGACTTCCCAGTCTGCGCAGTCTCGGCGAGGTGCACTTCGGAGCCACGCCGAAGGAAGCCGTCTACCGCGAGGACAAGCTGGTGCTCTACCACTTCCGGGGTGAGCGCAAGCCGAGCGCGAAGGTGCCGCTGCTGATCTGCTATGCGCTGGTGAACACGCCCTGGATGACCGACCTGCAGGCCGACCGCTCGCTGGTCGCGCGACTGCTGGAGCAGGGCGAGGACGTGTATCTGATCGACTGGGGCTATCCCGATCTCGCGGATCGCTGGCTGACGCTCGAGGACTATATCGAGGGCTATCTCGGCCGCTGCGTCGATGTGGTGCGCAGGCGTCACGGCCTGGATGCGATCAACCTGCTGGGCATCTGCCAGGGCGGCGCGTTCTCGCTGTGCTATGCCGCGCTGCATCCGGAAAAACTGGCGAACCTGATCACGATGGTCACGCCGGTGGATTTCCATACGCCGGACAACATGCTCTCGCACTGGACGCGCGAGTTGGACATCGATGCCTTCGTCGATTCGCTGGGCAACATCCCGGCCGACCTGATGAACTTCTGCTACCTGACGCTGAAGCCGGTGCGGCTCAACCAGCAGAAGTACGTCGGCCTGGTGGACATCCTCGACGATCCGAAGGAGGTCGAGAACTTCCTGCGCATGGAGAAATGGATCTTCGATTCGCCCGACCAGGCCGGTGAGGCGTTTCGCCAGTTCATCAAGGATTTCTACCAGGGCAACAAGCTGATCAAGGGCGAGGTCGAGCTCGGTGGTCGTCGTGTCGATCTCAAGCGGGTGGGCATGCCGGTGCTCAACATCTATGCCGAGCAGGATCACCTGGTGCCGCCCTCGGCGGCGCGCCCTCTGCGCGATCACGTCGGCACCGGGGATTACACCGAGCTCAGCTTCAAGGGCGGCCATATCGGCATCTACGTCTCCAGTCGCGCCCAGCGCGAGGTGCCCAGCGCGATCCATGCCTGGCTGGCTGCGCGCAGCGGTTGAAGCAGCCCAGCGGCATGGAAGCCTGCGCGATGCCTGCACGACTCCACGCAGCCCGTCGCGCCATGCCGTTGCGGCTGCTGCTGGGCTGGCGGACGTCTCGCGTGACCCGCGATCGCGGCCACGCATCGGCTGTCACGGTGCCACCCGTGTCTCTGGCAGCGCCGTGATCCGGAGCTGGCGCGCCGCCGCTTCCGCCGTGCGTGCCGAACTCCTTGCCCGCGGCGGCGTCTATGCTTCATCGTGACGGGTGCGCATCGGCGGCGCCCGATCGCCCGCAGCACCCGAGGATCCGATGAATGCGATGACCGGACACGACCGCGTGCGCGCCGTGCAGTGGCAGGGCAATCATCTGCGCCTGCTCGACCAGCGCCAGCTGCCCCAGCACGAAGCATGGATCGAATGCCGAACGGCGGACGCGGTGGCGCGCGCGATCCGGGAACTGGCCGTTCGTGGCGCGCCGGCGATCGGTATCGCCGCGGCCTGGGGCGCTGTGCTGGCCGCGCGCGAGGGTTCGGCCGGTTTCGCCGCCGAGTTGGCGATGCTGCGCCGGGCCCGCCCGACCGCCGTCAATCTGATGTGGGCACTGGACCGCATGGCCGTTGCGGCGCATGCCGGCCGTGACCTTGCCGTCGAGGCGCAGTCGATCCAGGATGAGGACCTGGCCGCCAACCGGCGCATGGGCGAGCTTGGCGCAGCGTTGCTGGGGCAGGGCGTTGGCGTGCTCACTCATTGCAATACCGGCTCGCTGGCGACGGCGGGTTTCGGCACTGCACTGGGCGTGATTCGTGCAGGAGTCGCCGCGGGCCGCATCGCGGCGGTTTATGCGGGCGAGACGCGCCCCTGGTTGCAGGGCGCGCGCCTGACGATGTGGGAACTCGCGCGCGACGGCATCGACGCCATCCTGATCGCCGACTCCGCTGCCGCGCATCTGATGCAATCCGGGGCGGTGCAGTGGGTGATTGTCGGCGCTGACCGCATCGCCGCCAATGGCGATACCGCGAACAAGATCGGGACCTACGCGCTGGCCATCGCGGCGCGCCATCACGGCGTGCGTTTCATGGTCGTGGCGCCGGCGTCGACTGTCGACATGGCGACGGCGACGGGTGCGGCGATCGCGATCGAGCTGCGTGACGCCGACGAGCTGCTGACGTGGGCCGGCCGGCGCCATGTGGTCGCGGGTGCGCGTGCCTGGAACCCGGTGTTCGATGTCACCCCAGCCGGCCTGATCGACGCCATCGTCACCGAGCGCGGCGTGATCGAATGCCCGGATCCGCAACGCATGCGGACACTGTTTGGAGATCGCGATGCGTGAGATCGGACTGTTCTTCGTCGGTGGCGTGATCGGCTTTTTCGTCGATGCCGGCATCGTCCAGCTGCTGGTCAGCAAGGCCGGCATGGATCCGTACCTTGCACGCGTGTTCTCGTTTCTGTGCGCGGCCACGGTGACCTGGCTCTGGAATCGCCGCTACACCTTTGCCGCGCATCGCAGCCAGCACAGCAAGCGCACCGAATGGATGCGCTGGATGGCCGCGATGAGTGGCGGCGCGCTGGTCAATTACGGTACCTATGCGCTGGCGGTATGGCAGTTCCCGCTGGTGCATGCCTGGCCCGCGCTGGGCGTCGCCGCCGGCTCGGTGACCGGCGCCGGCGTCAACTATCTCGGCGCTCGCCACTTCGTCTTTGCCAGGCCTCGCGGCGCCGTCAAGACGCGTACGTAAGTACCCGTAAGGAAAGGCTTTTTTTGCCAATCCCGCAGGGCGTCTGTGTTACACTTCGCGGATTGTTTGCGGGTCACCGCGGCCGTCCTGGGGCGGTCGCGTTCCGCCACCACCCGGAAGCCGCCTGATGGCCGAACTTGCCAAGGAAATCATTCGCGTCAACATCGAGGACGAGATGCGCCAGAGCTACCTCGATTACGCCATGAGCGTGATCGTGGGACGCGCGCTTCCGGACGTGCGTGATGGCCTGAAACCCGTGCATCGTCGCGTGCTGTTCGCGATGAGCGAGCTCGGCAACAGCTGGAACAAGCCGTACAAGAAATCGGCGCGCGTGGTCGGCGACGTCATCGGCAAATACCACCCGCACGGCGATCAGTCGGTCTACGACACCCTGGTGCGCATGGCGCAGCCGTTTTCGCTGCGCTACCTGCTGGTGGACGGCCAGGGCAATTTCGGCTCCGTCGACGGCGACAATGCCGCCGCGATGCGTTACACCGAAGTGCGCATGACGCGGCTCACCCACGAGCTGATGGCCGATATCGACAAGGACACCGTCGACTTCGGCCCCAACTACGACGAAAGCGAGCATGAGCCGCTGGTGCTGCCGACGCGGGTGCCCAACCTGCTGATCAACGGTTCGGCGGGCATTGCCGTCGGCATGGCGACCAACATCCCGCCGCACAACCTCGGCGAGGTGGTCGACGCCACCGTGGCACTGATCGACGACCCGGATCTCGGCATCGACACGCTGATGCAGCACATTCCCGGTCCGGACTTCCCGACCGCCGGCATCATCAACGGTGCCGCCGGCATCGTCGAGGCCTACCGCGGAGGCCGCGGCCGCATTCTGGTGCGTGCCCGTGCCGACATCGAGACCGAACCCAATGGCCGCGAGACGATCATCGTCAGCGAGCTGCCGTATCAGGTGAACAAGGCGCGGCTGATCGAGAAGATCGCCGAGCTGGTCAAGGAGAAGAAGCTCGAGGGCATCTCGGAGTTGCGCGACGAGTCCGACAAGGACGGCATGCGCGTGGTGATCGAGATCCGCCGCGACGCCATGGCCGACGTGGTGCTCAACAACCTGTTCCAGCAGACCCAGCTGCAGGTCACCTTCGGCATCAACATGGTGGCGCTGGTCGATGGCCAGCCGCGCCTGCTCAACCTCAAGGACATCATCGAGGCATTCATCCGCCACCGCCGCGAGGTGGTGACGCGCCGGACCCTGTTCGACCTGCGCAAGGCGCGTGCACGCGCCCACATCCTCGAGGGCCTGACCGTCGCGCTGGCCAACATCGACGCGATGATCGAACTGATCAAGACCTCGGCGTCGCCGCAGGAAGCGCGTGATCGCCTGCTGGCGCGCACCTGGGAGCCCGGGCTGGTGCGCGCGCTGCTGGCAGCGCAGGGTGCCGAGCTGACGCGGCCCGAGGATCTTGATGCCGCCGCCGGACTGAAGACCGGCGGCTACCAGCTGTCCGAGTTGCAGGCCAGGGAAATCCTCGAGATGCGCCTGCATCGCCTGACCGGGCTGGAGCAGGAGAAGCTGACCGAGGAATACCGTCAGATACTCGATACCATCCGCGGCCTGATCGCCATCCTCGAAAGTCCCGAGCGTCTGCTCGCGGTCATCCGCGAGGAGCTGCTGGCGATCAAGTCCGACTACGCCGATGCGCGCCGCACCGTGATCCAGCCGTCGCAGGAGGATCTCGACATGCTCGACCTGATCCCGCCCGAGGACGTGGTCGTGACGCTGTCACACGCGGGTTACGTCAAGCGCCAGCCGGCCAGCCTCTACCGTGCGCAGAAGCGCGGCGGCAAGGGGCGCTCGGCCACGGCGATGAAGGAGGAGGATTTCGTCGAGCAGCTGTGGGTGGTCAACACCCACGATACCCTGCTGACCTTCACCGGTGCCGGTCGCGTGTTCTGGCTGAAGGTGTACCAGATTCCCGACGCCGGCCCCGGCGCGCGCGGCAAGCCGATCGTCAACCTGCTGCCGCTGGAGGAGGGTGAAAAGGTGCAGGCGGTGCTGCCGGTGCGCGAGTTTCCCGACGACCGCTTCGTGTTCTTCGCAACCCGCAGCGGCACGGTCAAGAAGACGCCGCTCAGCGACTACTCGCGACCGCGCAGCAACGGCATCCGCGCGATCGATCTCGACGACAGCGACGGCTTGGTCGACGTGCAACTGACCGACGGCCGCAGCGACGTGCTGCTGTTTGCCTCCAACGGCAAGGCGGTGCGTTTTGCCGAGGACGAGGTGCGGGCGATGGGCCGCGTTGCCCACGGTGTGCGCGGCATGCGTCTGACCGACGATGCGCGCGTGGTGTCGATGATCGTGGCCCGTGGTGGCGACATTCTCACCGCCACCGCCCGCGGCTACGGCAAGCGCACGCCTCTGGATGATTTTCCGCGCAAGGGCCGCGGTACCCAGGGCGTGATCGCCATCCAGTGTTCTGATCGCAACGGCGCACTGGTCGCGGCGGTGCAGGCCGACGAAAGCCACGGGCTGATGCTGATTTCCAACCTCGGCACGCTGGTGCGCACGCGGGTTGCCGAAGTCTCGCAGCTGGGGCGCAATACCCAGGGCGTGACCCTGATCCGGCTGCCTGCCGAGGAGAACCTGGTCGGCGTGGTACGCCTGGAAAGCCTGGACGAGGACGACGCCGCGGAAATCGCCGAAACGCAGACGGCCGAAGCACCGCCCGCGACCTGATTGTGCCGTCGCAACATGCGGAAGCCCCGGCATTCCGGGGCCTGTGCCGGCGCGGCGTCGCCTGTCAGTGGATGGCGGCCAGCATCGCCTCGGCGCTGGATACCTTGAACTCGCCGGGCGCCTCGACGTGCAGCGCCTTGACCACGCCATCCTCGGCATAGAGGGCGAAGCGTTGCGAACGCAGGCCCAGTCCGAACGCCGTCGCGTCGAGTTCCAGACCCAGCGCCCTGGTGAAGGCGCCGTTGCCGTCGGCGAGCAGGTGCAGGCCCCCGGGTGTGTGTTGCGACTTGCCCCAGGCATCCATCACGAAAGCGTCGTTGACGGCCATGCAGGCCACCTCGATGCCGCGCTTGCGGAAATCCTCGAAATGCTCGACGTAGCCCGGCAGATGCTTGACCGAGCAGGTTGGAGTGAACGCGCCGGGAACGGCGAACAGGACCACCTTGCGACCCTTGAAGATCTCGTCGCTGGTCACGACTGCGGGTGCGCCATCGCGCATGATGTTGAGGGGGGTCGTGGGGATACGGTCACCAATGCGGATGCTCATGGGCAGGAACTCCAGGGGGTTGGCACGGCGGCTGGCCATGCGGTCAGGTATTGCGACATCGTACCGCGCCAGGCGTGAACCGGCGGTCTTGATCGGTCCGCTTCCGCCCCTATTTTCTAGGGTAGGCGGCCATGGGCCGCTTTTCATGGAGGCATCCGACATGACCATTACCCGTTACACCCCCTGGGCGCTGTCGAACAACCTGCAGGGCGAGATCAACCAGGTGCTCGACCGATTTCTCGGCGGCGCCGAATCCGACCAGTCCAACGTGGTCACCAGCCAGTGGACGCCGCGCGTGGACATCCGCGAGGAGGACAAACGCTTCGTGATCCTGGCCGACATTCCCGGCGTCGACCCCAAGGACATCGAGGTGCACATGGACAAGGGCATCCTGTCGATCAAGGGCGAGCGTACCGCCGAGAGCAAGGAGTCGCAGGGCTCGTTCACCCGTGTCGAGCGCTCGCACGGGCTGTTTTACCGCCGTTTTGCGCTGCCTGACAGCGCCGATGCCGATGGCATCCGTGCCGCCGGCAAGCACGGCGTACTGGAAATCAGCATCCCGAAAAAGCCGGAAACCACGCCGCGCAGGATTACCATCGCTGCGGGCGCGTAAGCGTGATCGGGTCCGCGGCGGCCCGCCCGCCGCGGATCCCTCGTGATCAGAACTGATTGCGGGGGGAAAGGCATCATCCTGGCAACGGTATGCTGCCAATGCCTCTGTCGGGCCGCCCGAAGCCGGTTTCCGGCCCATGCTGGACCGTCGCATGCGGCCGTGACCTGCTTTCCGCTGCAGCGACAGCCGGCGCGTGGCGGCATCCCCAGCGGAGCAGAGCATGGAATTCAAGGATTACTACGAAACCCTGGGCGTGAAGCCTGATGCCAGCGCAGCCGAGATCAAGGCGGCCTACCGCAAGCTGGCGCGCAAGTTTCATCCTGATGTCAGCAAGGAGGCCGGCGCGGAAGAGCGTTTCAAGACGGTCAACGAGGCCTACGAGGTACTCCAGGACAAGGGCAAGCGCGCGGCCTATGACCAGGTGCGCGCCGGCGGTTATCGCGCTGGCGACAGCTTCCGTCCGCCGCCCGGCTGGAACGGTGGCGCGGGACCGGAGTCGGGCGCTGGCGTTCACGGCGATTTCAGCGACTTCTTCGAAAGCCTGTTCGGCCAGCAGCCGGGCGGCCGTGCCGGCACGCGCGGCCGGCGTGGTCGCGACGTGCAGGCGCACATTGATATCGATCTCGCCACGGCCTTTGCCGGCGGCAAGACCCGCGTGGCACTGCAGGAGGGCAGCCACGAGCGTGTTCTGGAGGTGAAGATCCCCGCCGGCATCGTGCCGGGTCAGGTGATCCGCCTGGCCGGTCAGGGGCATCCCGGCAGCGGCGGCCAGCCTTCCGGCGATCTGCTGCTCGAGATCGGCGTACGCGACGACACCCGCTTCCAGCTTGATGGTCGCGACATCCGCGTCAGCCTGCCCGTGGCACCGTGGGAGGCCGCGCTGGGTGCCACGGTGCCGGTGCCGACCCTGGCTGGCGCGGTCGAGATCAAGGTGCCCGCGGGCTCGCAGAGCGGACGCCGGCTGCGACTCAAGGGCCGCGGGATGCCCGGACATCCGCCCGGCGACCAGATCGTCGAGCTCGCCATCCGCACACCCGCCGCGGACGATGCGGACGCGCGCAAGGCGTATGAGGCTTTCGAGCAGGCGTTCAATGGGTTCGATCCGCGGCAGCAAGGCTCATGAGGGGCCGCTTCGAATCCCTGCTTTCGCGAGATGATCGGCCAGCTGCCGCGCTCGTTCGTGTCGGCCGAACAGTTGATACAGATACACCCAGTCCTCGGCCCGCATCCATGGCAAGCCGTCGTCATGCGAGAGCGTCCGCGGATCGAAGTCCCAGGTCGTCAATGTCGATTCCGACCGAACCGCAATGCTTGCCATGACGTCGACACCGACGCCGGTTGCGCTGAGGAAATGCGCAAAGCGCTTCGAGACATAGGTCGGGTGCGGCGCGGTCGGCCGCAGCGTCAGCAGGGATGACAGCCGGCTCCTTGCCGATTCGAAATGCCGGGGCATCACGACCAGGTCGAGATCGCGCGGGGAATCGATCAGGCCCAGTTTGAAAAGCAGGGTGCTGCCACCGATTCCCCAATCAAGCCTGGTGAGCAGCGGGGCAATCTCTCTGGCAAGGAGCAGCGGCCCGGGTTGCATGGGTGGGATCCGGATGCCAGTCCCGCGCCGGGCAAGACGGCAGGCTCTCAGCCGCCGAGCGTTTCGCGCATGATGGAGCCGAGTTCGGTTTCGTTGATCGGCTTGGTCAGGTAACCCCTGGCGCCCTGGCGCAGGCCCCAGACCTTGTCGGTTTCCTGGTCCTTGGTGGTCACCAGGATGATCGGGATGTGCGCGGTACCGGGATCCTTGGAGATCGTGCGCGTGGCCTGGAACCCGTTGAGGTTCGGCATCACCACGTCCATCAGGATCAGGTCGGGCTTTTCCCGGCGCGCGGCCTCGACTCCGGCTGAACCGTCCTCGGCGGTGACGACCTGATGACCCAGCTTTTCGACCATGCGCTTGAGGCCGACCAGCTGCGAGGGCGAATCGTCCACAATCAGGATGCGCGCCATCAATGTTTCCCCATGCTGCGGAATGGAATCAAATCCAAGGCGTGGTCATTATCACCCGGAGCGCTGCGGTCGCGAAAGGCACCGAGCGGGTCACGTGCCGCCGCCGTGGGTAGCAACAACCGCGAACGGCGTCGATCGGCTGTCTCATGCGTCGATCTTCACCAGAATGCGGCCAAGCGACGATCCGGCCAGCATGCGGGCAAACACCTCGGGGAGCATGGCCAGCGTGATTTCCCGGGTCGCTATCGCGTCCAGTTGCGCCGGCTTCCAGTCACCCGCCAGCTGCGCCCATACCCGCTCGCGCTGATCGCGCGGAGTGGCGGCCGAGGCAATGCCGAGCAGGCTGACGCCGCGGATGATGAAGGGCATCACCGTGGTGGCGAGATCCGCGCCGGCCGCGAGGCCGCATGCGGCGACGTTGCCATAGGGTGCGACCAGTGGCAGCAGGCCAGCCAGCGTCGAACCGCCCACGGTGTCCAGTGCACCGCCGTAGCGCACGGACTCCAGCGGACGCTGGCCGGACCGGAAGCCGCGGCGGTCGAGCACCTCGCTGGCGCCCAGTGTGCGCAGCAAATCGGCGTGCTCGGGCTTGCCGGTGATGGCATGCGTCGCATAGCCCGCGCGGCTGAAGATCGCCGTCGCAAGCATGCCGACACCGCCGGTCGCACCGGTGATCGCAATGGGGCCGAGCTGCGGGCGCTGGTGATTGTCTTGCATGCGCAGCAGCGACAGGGCGGCGGTGAAACCGGCGGTGCCGAGGATCATGCTTTCGCGCAGGCTCAGGCCCGGGGGCAGCGGGATCGTCCAGTCGGCCTCAAGCCGGGCATACCCGGCATAGCCGCCATCGCGGGTTTCCGACAGGCCGCTCCCGGTGCACAGCACCGCATCGCCTTCCTTGAAGCGCGCATCGGCCGAAGCCACGACGTGACCGGCGACGTCGATGCCGCCGACCAGCGGCGAGCGGCGCAGGATCTTGCCGGTGCCGGTGCCGGCCAACGCGTCTTTGTAGTTGACCGACGAGTAGGCAACCTTGATCACCACCGCGCCGGGGCTGAGATCGTCCAGCACCAGCGATTCGACGCCCGCCCGGTGGCCGGCGGCGTCGCTGCAAATGCGGAAGGCGTCGAAACGGTCGCGGATCATCCCTTGCCCCTCTGGTCGTCGTTGCGGCCCCCAGCATGCTCACGGGCTGGCCGACTCGCCTTGACTGCGCGGCCGCCGCCAAAGCGACCCGGATCGATCGCGCTTGCCGCCAGGGATAGCGTCATCATCCGTCGCTGCCCGGTACGGGTTGCAGCGGGCCCGATCGCGAATCAGCCCCCGTGCTGACGGCCATCCGCGGCCGAAACGGCATGCAGTCATCCCGGCATCAATTGACCTTGTGGATGGCGCGCTTGTCCACGGCCATGGCGGCTTCATGCACCGCTTCGCTGAGCGTCGGGTGCGCGTGGATGATGCGCGCCAGATCCTCGGCCGAGCCCTTGAACTCCATCGCCACCACGGCTTCGGCGATCAGCTCGGAGACGCAGGCGCCGACCATGTGCACGCCGAGGATGCGGTCGGTCTCGGCATGGGCAATCACCTTGACCATGCCCGCCGGCTCGTTCATGGCGACCGCGCGGCCGACCGCGGCGAACGGGAAGCTGCCGGTCTTGTACGGAACGCCCTCGTCCTTGAGCTGCTTTTCGGTCTTGCCGGCCCACGCGATCTCGGGCTCGGTGTAGATCACCCATGGAATCGTGTCGTAGCTGACATGCCCGGCCCTGCCGGCGATCAGTTCGGCGACCGCGATGCCCTCCTCGAAACCCTTGTGCGCCAGCATCGGGCCGCGCACGCAGTCACCCGCGGCCCAGACGCCCTCGACGCCGGTCCAGCAGTGATCGTCGACGACTACACGACCACGCTCGTCGAGCCGGACACCGGTGCCGTCGGCCAGCACCCCATCGGTGTAGGCGCGGCGGCCGACCGCGACCAGCAGCTTGTCGACGACCAGCGATTTCTCGCCGTCCTTGCCGACATAGGCCAGATGCACCTCGCTGCCCCTGACCTCGGCCTTCAGCAGCTTGGCGCCCAGCTCGATCCGGAGACCCTGACGGGCGAACTCGCGTGCCGCGGCCTTGGCGATGTCGGCATCCGCGGCGGCCAGGAAGTCGGGCATGGCTTCGAGGATGGTGACATCGCTGCCGAGGCGCTTCCACACACTGCCCAGCTCGAGGCCGATCACGCCGGCGCCGATCACGCCAAGGCGTTTGGGCACGTCGGACAGCTCCAGCGCGCCGGCATTGTCGACGATGTGCTTGCCGTCGAACTTGGCGAATGGCAGCTCGATCGGCGCGGAGCCGGTGGCGATGATCACGTTGGTCGCGGCGATCGTCTGCTTGCTTCCATCCGATGCGGTGATTTCGACCCGCCGATCCTTGAGCAGCTTGCCGATGCCGAAATACGCGGTGACCTTGTTGGCCTTGAACAGCATCGCCACGCCGCCGGTGAATTGCCGGACGATCTTTTCCTTGCGTCCGACCATCGCGCCGATGTCGATCCTTGGATTGCTCGCGCTGATGCCGTGCACCTCGAAGCCGTGGGTCAGGTTCCAGAACTGCTTCGAGGAATCCAGCAGCGCCTTGGACGGAATGCAGCCGACGTTGAGGCAGGTTCCGCCGAGCGCCTGCTTGCCGTCCTTGCCGGCCCATGCGTCGATGCAGGCGGTTTTCAGACCGAGCTGCGCGGCACGGATCGCGGCGTGGTAGCCGGCGGGGCCACCGCCGATGACGATGACGTCGAAATGTTCTGACATGGTGCGGGAGTCCTGGTGGGCGGGAGTCGGGACTCGGGACCCGGAACTCGGAAGAGCAAAGCTCGTGCCGAGCCGAGTGCCACTTTTGCTGCTGCCGAGTCCCGGGTCCCGAGTCCCGAGTCCCGGCTCCTCGGGATCACAGTCCCAGCAGCATCCGCTGCGGGTTCTCCAGCTGGTTCTTGATGTCGACCAGGAACAGCACGGCGTCCTTGCCGTCGATGATGCGATGGTCGTAGCTGATCGCCGACGTACATCATCGGTGCCGCGATCACCTGGCCGTTCTCGACGATGGCGCGCTCCTTGATCGTGTGCATGCCGAGGATGGCGCTCTGCGGCGGGTTGACGATGGGGGTGGAGAACAGCGATCCGAACGTGCCGCCATTGGTGATGGTGAATGTGCCGCCCTGCAGATCTTCCAGCGTCAGGCCGCCTTCGCGCGCCTTTTTGGCGAAGCCGGCGATGGCCTTCTCGATATCGGCGAAGTCCATGTCCTGCGCGTCGCGCAGCACCGGCGTCACCAGGCCCTTGTCGGTGGACACCGCCACCGAGATGTCCTGGTAGCCGTGGTAGATGACCTCATTGCCGTCGACCGAGGCGTTGACGATCGGCCGGCGCTTCAGCGCCTCGCATGCGGCCCTGACGAAGAAGCTCATGAAGCCGAGCTTGATGCCGTGGATCTTCTCGAACTGCTCGCCCAGTTCCTTGCGCAACGCGCTGACGCGCGCGAGGTTGATCTCGTTGAACGAGGTCAGCATGGCGATGGAGTTCTTCGACTGCATCAGACGCTCGGCGATCTTCGCGCGCATGCGCGTCATTGCCACACGCTCCTCGGGACGCGCGCCGGGCGTCGGGTTTCGCGGCCGTCGGCGCTGTCGAAGCGGGGCGCCGGCGTCGTCTTGGTGTAATTGACCAGGTCCTCCTTGATGACACGGCCGTCGCGGCCACTGCCGGACACCTGCGACGGATCGATGCCGCTTTCGCTGGCGACGCGGCGGGCGGCGGGCGAGGGCTCGCCGCCCGTGACGGCGGGCGTGGCCCTGGCCGGGGTTGCCGGCTTCGGCGTTTCGGGCGTGGCCGCGGGCGCCGCTTTGGCCGGGGCGGCCGCGGCAACCTCCTCAAGCACGGCGAGCAGCTCCTGGCTGGTCACGGTGTCGCCGGTCTGTTTCAGGATCCGCTTGATCACGCCGTCCACCGGCGAGGGCACTTCCAGGACGACCTTGTCGGTTTCGAGATCCACAAGGTTCTCGTCGCGCTTCACCACGTCGCCAGGCTGCTTGTGCCAGCTGGCGATGGTGGCGTCGGAGACGGACTCGGGCAGTACCGGAACTTTGACTTCGATGGCCATGGATGGCGTCCTTTGGAGGGCGTGCGGTCAATGCGTCGGGAATGCGGTGGTCATTCGGCGGCGTGGTCGATGGCGACCGGCGCCAGCAGCGCCTGCTCGACCAACGCCGCCTGTTCGACCTGATGCGTGCCGAGATGTCCGCAGGCCGGCGCCGGCGAGCGCGCACGCCCGGCGTAGGACAGGCGGTGCCGGTTGGAAACGCAGGCCTGCAGATGATGGCGGATCTGGAACCAGGCGCCCTGGTTCATCGGCTCTTCCTGGCACCAGATCACTTCCTTCGCGGTCGCGTATTTCGCCAGTTCGCCGCGGACCTCGTCGCGCGGAAACGGATACAGCTGCTCGACGCGCACCAGCGCGACATCGGCCAGGGCCTGCTTGTCGGCCGCTTCCAGCAGGTCGTAATAGACCTTGCCCGAGCACAGCACCACGCGCCGGACCTTCTTCGCGTTCTTGAGACGCGCGTCGCCGATCACCAGCTGGAAGCCGCCGCTGGCGAGATCGTCCAGCGTCGACACCGCCAGCTTGTGACGCAGCAGCGACTTCGGCGTCATCACGATCAGCGGCTTGCGACAGGGCCGCAGCATCTGCCGGCGGATCATGTGGAACGCCTGGGCCGGCGTGGTCGGAACACAGACCTGCATGTTGTCCAGCGCGCACAGCTGCAGATAGCGCTCCAGGCGCGCCGAGGAATGCTCCGGACCCTGGCCTTCGTAGCCGTGTGGCAGGAACAGCGTGAGCGCCGCACAGACGGTCCCACTTGGCCTCGCCTGAGCTGATGAACTGGTCGATCACCACCTGGGCGCCGTTGGCGAAGTCGCCGAACTGGCCTTCCCAGATCACCAACGTGTCGGGGTCGGCCGTGGCGTAGCCGTATTCGAATGCCATCACCGCCTCTTCCGACAGCAGCGAGTCGACGACGGCGACCTCGGCGCCATCACGCACGCGTGCCAGCGGCATCACGGCGGCGCCGCTGGCCTGGTCGTGCAACACCGCATGGCGATGGAAGAAGGTGCCGCGTGCCGAGTCCTGTCCGACCAGACGCAGCTCGTAGCCGTCCCGGATCAGACGTGGCGTAGGCCAGGTTCTCGGCGAAGCCCCAGTCCAGCGGCAGCTCGCCCGCGGCCATCTTGCGGCGATCGTCGTAGATCCTGGCTACGCGCGGGTGCAGCTTGATGGCGCCGACGTCGAGGATGATGTCGAGCAGCGCGGCCAGCGTCTTGCGCTCGACACTGGTCACGGTGGGCGTGTCGAGACGACCGCCGAGATAGCGGCTCCAGTCGACCAGCAGCCCTTCGCGCGGATCGGCGATCCAGCTCGGCGACCGGCTCGCCGGCCTCGAGCTTCCTGCGGTAATCGTCGACCATCGCCTGCGCGGACGGCGGCATCGAGGACGCCGTCCGCGACCAGGCGTTGCGCATAGAGCTCGCGCGCGGTCGGCCGCGCGCGGATGACCTGGTACATCAGCGGCTGGGTCGCGGCGGGTTCGTCGGCTTCGTTGTGGCCGTGGCGGCGGTAGCAGACCAGGTCGATGACCACGTCGCGCTTGAAGGCTGCGGCGAAAGTCGCAGGCCAGCCGCGTCACCAGCAGCACCGCCTCGGGATCGTCGCCGTTCACGTGGAACACCGGCGCATTGACCATCTTGGCGAGGTCGGTGCAGTACAGCGTCGAGCGCGCGTCGTGCGGGTCGGAAATGGTGAAGCCGATCTGGTTGTTGATGACGACGTGCAGGGTGCCGCCGATCGCGAAACCGCGCGCCTGCGACATGTTCATCAGCTCCATGCCGACGCCCTGGCCGGCGAACGCGGCGTCACCGTGGATCAGCACCGCGCACCACGGCATCGCCGTCGTCGTGGCGGCGCGTCTGCCGCGCCCGCACCGAACCGGCGACGACCGGATTGACGATTTCCAGGTGCGACGGATTGAACGCCAGCGCCAGGTGCACGCGCGCCGCCCGGTGTCGCGACGTCGGCGCTGAAACCGAGGTGGTACTTCACGTCGCCGGAATGGGCGGGGTCATCCGGATGGTCGAACTTGCCCTCGAACTCGTCGAACAGCTTGCTCGGCGCCTTGCCGAGGATGTTGACCAGCACGTTGAGGCGGCCGCGATGCGCCATGCCGATCACGAACTCGCTGCATGCCGTCCGTGCCGCCACGGCGGATCACCTCGTCGAGCAGCGGGATCAGGCTGTCGCCGCCCTCCAGCGAGAAGCGCTTCTGGCCGACGTAGCTGGTGTGCAGGTAGCGCTCGAGTCCGTCGGCGGCGGTGAGCTTCTCCAGCACCCGGATCTGTTCGTCATGGCCGAGGCCGGCGCGGCCGCCGGCCTCCTCCAGGCGCGAGTAGAGCCAGTGCGCGCTGCTCGGCGTCGCTGATGTGCATGAACTCGGCACCGATGCTGCCGGTATAGGTCGTCTTGAGGCGGGCGACCAGGTCCCGCAGCCGGAGGCGCGTCGCCGCGGCGTAGGTGCCGGTATCGAACTCGGTGTCGAGATCGGTCGCGGACAGGCCGTGGAACGCCAGTTCGAGATCCGGTGCCGCGTGCCTGACCGCGAGACCCAGCGGGTCGAGATCGGCGGCCAGATGGCCGCGCGAACGAAAGGCCGTCAGCAGCCGCAGCACTGCCGCCTGCTTGCGCGCATGCACGTCATCGATGCGGTGCTGCGACATGCGCGCGGCCGTTGAGGCGCTGCGCCGACTCGATGCGGGCGATCACCTGCGCGTGCGACACGTCGCCGGCTTCGCGACCTTTGAAGGCATCGAAATACCTGCGCCATTCCGGCGTGACGGCCGTGGCGTCGGCCAGCCATGCCTCGTACAGCGCCTCGACATAGGCGGCATTGCCGCCGGCGATCGGGGTCGATTCGAAAAACTCGCGGATCAGGTGGGCGCTCACGTCGTTACCGGGGACAGCATGGGGCGCGCCACGCGCGCGCCGGGAGGCGGCATTCCAGCCATCGCGGCGGGAAAGCCTTCGAATTATAGCTGCTGCCTGCTGCGGCGCGGCAATTGCACCGCGCCGGCGCGCGTGCCAGCGGCCCGGCGATGACGATGCGGGTCAAAGCTCCAGCGGCCGCAGCGCGATGGCAGGTTGCGAGCGTTCCCAGACCTGCTCGAAGTAGCGCAGCAGCTGCGCCTGCCGGCCCGGATCGCAGGTACTGCCCTGGCCCTCGTAGCGGTTGCCGAGCGGGCGCAGCAGATAGCCGCCGACATCGTTGAGCGCAAACGCCGCGGCGTATTGGCGATCACTGTCCTCGACCGGCACGCGCAGCCGGATCACGCTGGGCAGGCGTTGCGCCAGCGTGATCAGGCGATGGCCGTCGCGCAGGGCGCCGAGCGGATCCTGTACCAGCAGCCGCAGCCCGGCGCCGCGCCCGCGCAGGGCCAGCTCGCGCAGGGCGTCCAGGACCGGATCGGCGTCGAGAATTCCGGGGTCGAGTTCGCGGGTATAGAACGCCATCGTATGCCGGGTGTCGCCGAGCAGGGTGAGCACCGCCGCGATCGCCTCGTCACGGCTGGATGCCTCGAGCAGGCGCGCCGCGGGTCGTGCCGTAACGACGCCGCGCTGCGCGGGCGGGGGTTCGAGTGACGACAGCACCAGGCGCATACGCTGGTGCGGAATGCCGCATTCATCGTAGACATCACCGAAGGGCATGAAGCCCTGCCGCGCATAGAAGGGGAGCGCCTGGACCTGGGCGTGCAGCACGGCTTCCGGCCAGCCCAGCGCGCGTGCCTGCTCGATCAGGGATCGCAGGAGTGCCTCGCCGACGCCACGGCCGCGCCACTCGCGCACGACCGCCATGCGGCCGATGGTGTGCTCGGGCGTCAACCGGCCGCAGCCGATGGCACGTCCCGCGGCATCGCGAGCCAGCAGGTGACGCGAGGGCGCATCCAGCGCATCCCACTCGTCGCTTTCGGGGATGGCCTGCTCGACCACGAACACCGCCATCCGCACCGCCTTGAGATCGGCCTGGTCGGTCTCCCAGCTCGCCGGCTCAAGGAAGAAGGCGTTGTCGATCATTGCGGTACCCTGGGCTTGGAACCGAAGCGCAGATGGCCGTCGTTGAGCAGATCGCACAGCCGCTGCTGATCCGTTGCCGGCAGAGCCCGCACCGCGTCAGCGGCTATCGAGGCTGGCCCGCACACGATCACGGCGGCCGCTCGCGAGCACGGTAGCGCCCGCCCCGCGACATACAGCGTGGCGGCGCGGCCGCGGTGCGACCAGGCGCAGCGGCTCCAGGGATGGCGCAGCAACGGCCGGTCGGCCTTGAGCGCGGTAGCGAAGGCGGCGGACGTGGTCGGTCGCGGCGGCGGCGAGACCGTCTGGGCAGCGCGATAGCGCGTGATGAAGCGGCCGAACCAGTCGGCAAGCTCGGGCGTTGGCAGTGCGGCAGCCAGCGGGCCCAGTGCCTGGCGCACGCGCGCCAGCGATGCGATGTCGATTTCGCCGGCGGAGCGCGCAGGTGTCAGATCGGGGTCTCCGTAGCGCCGCGCTTCGGGCATCTGCTCGGCGAGATGCTCGGCAAGATCGAGCAGCAGCTCGGACTGCGCCGGAGCACGCATGCCGATCGAGAACGTCATGCAATCGCCTTCGGCGACGCCGTCGTGGGCAATGCCGGGCGGCAGATAGAGCATATCGCCCGGACGCACCTGCCAATCATGCGTGGCGCTGAAGTCGGCAAGCATCTTCAGATCGACGTCGCCGCGCAGTGCCTGCGGTGCCGTTGGATCGGTGTTGATGCGCCAGCGGCGTACGCCCTGGCCCTGCAACAGGAATACGTCGTATTGATCGATATGCGGACCTACGCCGCCGCCATCGACGGCGTAGCTGGTCATGACATCGTCGATGCGCCAGCGCGGCAGGAAGCCGAATTCGTCCAGCAGCGCAGCGACATCGGCATCCCATTTGTCGACGTCCTGGATCAGCAGGGTCCAGTCGCGCGCCGGAAGTGTGGCGAAGCGCGCCTCCGCGAACGGCCCTTGCTCGACGCGCCAACGATCCGTGCGGCGATCGCGCAGCACCAGGCGCGCCAGTGCCCCATCCTCGCAGGACAATCCGGCGAGGTCCTCCGGGGTGAGCGGCGGCTTGAAGCCGGGGAAGGCGTCGCGGATCAGCAGCGGTCGCTTCTGCCAGTAGTCGCGCAGAAAGCGCGCTGGCGGCATGCCCAGTGGCTGACCAGCCCGGGCGTGAACCTCGAGCGCCGTGGCGCCCACCTCAGATCCCGCGCGCCAATTCGGCAGCGAGGCCGGTATAGCCCGCCGGCGTCAGCGCCAGCAGGCGCTCCTTGACCGGGCCCGGCAGCGCGAGGCCTGCGATGAAGGTCTGCATCGCCTCGCGGCTGATGCCCTGGCCGCGCGTCAGCGACTTGAGCTGCTCGTAAGGCTCGGGCAGGCCATGGCAGCGCATCACCGTCTGCACCGCTTCGGCCAGCACTTCCCAGCTGGCGTCGAGATCGGCAGCGAGGCGCTCGGGCGCGACCTGCAGCTTGCCCAGTCCTTTCAGCAGCGATTCCAGCGCAACCAGGGTGTGGCCGAAGGCGGTGCCCAGAGCGCGCAACACGGTCGAATCGGTAAGGTCGCGCTGCCAGCGGCTGACGGGCAGCTTGTCGGCGAAGTGGCCGAACAGGGCGTTCGCGAGGCCGAAGTTGCCCTCGGCATTCTCGAAGTCGATCGGGTTGACCTTGTGCGGCATGGTCGAGGAGCCGACCTCGCCGGCGCGCAGGGTCTGGCGGAAATAGCCCAGGGCGATATAGCCCCAGACGTCGCGGGCGAGATCGATCAGCACGGTGTTGGCGCGGCGCACCGCGTCGCAGTATTCGGCGATGCCGTCATGCGGTTCGATCTGGGTGGTGTAGGGATTCCACTCCAGGCCCAGGTTCTCGACGAAGCCGCGCGCGAGTTCCTGCCAGTCCACCGCGGGGTAGGCGATCACGTGGGCGTTGTAGTTGCCGACCGCGCCATTGATCTTGCCGCAGATCCGGACGGCGGCGAGTTGAGCGCGCTGGCGATCGAGCCGCGCCACAACGTTGGCGAACTCCTTGCCCAGCGTGGTCGGCGAAGCGGTCTGGCCGTGCGTGCGCGACAACATGGGCAGTTCCGCATGCGCGTGGGCAAGCTCGCGCAGCCGCGCGCCCACCGTGTCCAGCGCCGGCAGCAGCACATCCGCCGCGCGCGTCGCGCAGCATCAGCGCATACGCCAGGTTGTTGATGTCCTCGCTGGTGCAGGCGAAATGCACGAACTCGCGCGCCCCGGCCAGCGCAGCGTCGCCGCCCATTCGCTCCTTGATGAAGTATTCGACCGCCTTGACGTCATGGTTGGTGCCGCGTTCGATCGTCTTGATGCGCGCACTGTCGTCGACGCGAAACGATTCGCCGATGGCCAGCAGCGCCGCACGCTGATCCTTGCCGAAAGCCGGCAGGTCGGCGATTCCTGGGTGGTCGGCCAGCGCCAGCAGCCAGGCGGTCTCGACCTGCACGCGACGATGCATCAGACCGTGTTCACTGAAGATCGGGCGCAGCGGCGCCGCCTTCGCGGCATAACGGCCATCGAGCGGTGACAGGGCGACGAGGGCAGGGTGGTCCATGGCATCCGTACGGCCGGCAAGGGCCATGAATTCTACACCGGGGCTATAATTGCCAGCTGTTTCTCATCCATCGACAGGACCCCCGCATGAGCGCATTTCGCATCGAGCACGACAGCATGGGCGAACTGAAGGTGCCTGCCGATGCGTTGTGGGGCGCGCAAACGCAGCGTGCCGTCGACAATTTTCCCGATCTCCGGCATGCATATGCCGCGCGGATTCATCCGCGCGCTGGGCCTGATCAAGTCGGCCGCGGCGCAGGCCAATGCCGACCTCGGCCAGCTGAAGAAGCCGTTGGCCAAGGCGATCCGCAAGGCCGCCGAACGCGTCGCCGCCGGCGAGTTCGACGCGCACTTCCCGATCGATGTGTTCCAGACCGGTTCCGGCACCAGCAGCAACATGAACGCCAACGAGGTCATCGCGCATCTCGTGGGGCGCAGCGGCACGAAGGTGCATCCCAATGATCACGTCAACATGGGGCAGAGTTCCAACGACGTGATTCCGACCGCGATCCACGTCAGCGCGACACTGGGCGCCAGCGAGGATCTGCTGCCGGCGCTGGCGCACTTGCGCAAGACCATCGAGCGGCGCGCGCGGGAATTGCAGAAGGTCGTCAAGACCGGGCGCACGCATCTGATGGACGCGATGCCGGTGACCTTCGGCCAGGAGCTGTCGGGCTGGTCAGCGCAGATCCGCGCGGCCGAGGAGCGCATCGCCGACAGTCTCGAGCGCATGCGCCGGCTGCCGCAGGGCGGTACCGCGGTCGGCACCGGCATCAACGCCGATGCCGACTTCGGTCCGCGTGTCGCCGCCGAGTTGTCGCGCATGACCAGGGTGAAGTTCAAGCCGGCGGGCAACTACTTCGAAGGCATGTCCGCGCAGGATTCGGCGGTCGAGCTGTCCGGCCAGCTCAAGGCGCTGGCCTGCGCGCTGATGAAGATCAGCAACGACCTGCGCTGGATGAACTCCGGGCCGCTGGCCGGCCTCGGCGAGATCGAGTTGCCGGCGCTGCAGCCGGGCTCGTCGATCATGCCGGGCAAGGTCAACCCGGTGATCCCCGAGGCCATGGCCATGGTGTGCGCGCAGGTGATCGGCAACGACGCCGCGATCACGATCGGCGGGCAGTCGGGCAACTTCCAGCTCAACGTGATGCTGCCGCTGATCGCGCACAACCTGCTGCAGTCGATCGGGTTGCTGGCCCATGCCTCGCGCCTGCTGGCCGATCGTGCCATCGGCGGATTCAGGGTCAATCGCGCGCGCATCGACGAGGCACTGGCCAGGAATCCGATCCTGGTCACCGCACTCAATCCCCTGATCGGCTATGAGAAAGGCGCCGCCACCGCGAAGAAGGCTTACCGGGAGAAGCGGCCGATCCTCGATGTCGCGCTCGAGACCACCGGCTTGCCGCGCAAGCAACTCGAGTCCCTGCTCGACCCGCTGGCCCTGACCCGTGGCGGCATTCATGGTGGTGGCTCGTCCGGAGGCTGAGGTTCCAGGGCTGCTGACGGGCCGCATCCGTCGACAGCGTTCTAGCAGCGCGATGTCCCGATCGCCGGTGATGCGGCCGATGCCCCCCCCCGGCATGCGGCTCCCAGCGGCGGCGCCCGGGTCAGGACATGGCGCAGGTCATTCCCCCATGCAATCGGAGTTCCCATGCACAAGCGGCTGCTTCTGATGATTCTGCTGACTGCGAGCGGTGCGGTTCATGCACAGGATGTCCTGATTCCCGGCCGTCTGCTCACGGCCGGCAAGGCTGACGTCCAGCTCGCCCAAATAGCGCGCGAGGCGGCGAGCGAGCACAAGGTGCTGGTCGTCAACGCGCCCAGCTACTGGCAGGCGCGTATCGCCAAGGCCATCCATGCCGCCGACCCGGCGGCCGAGATCCGCTTCAACGACAGCTTTTTCGAGCATGTCCTGATCCGTTTGAGCGACCGATCGGCCCCGCCTGCAGAGGCACCCGTGTCGCCGTCGGTGGTCGTGCGCGCGATGCCGTCGCGCCATGTGGCGCGCGCGTCGGAATCGCACGCGGCCGCGCCCCCCGCCGTCACGCATGCGGAAAGGGTGGCCGTGGCGTCGGCCGCGCCCGCCGCACTCTCCGCGCCGCACGCAGCCCGCACTCCGGTTGCGATGGCGCCCGCTGCGGTCGCGCCGGCTCCGGCAGCCAGCGCGCTGCCGGCGCCCGTCAAACCCCGGCCGGTACGCGCCAAGCCGGTACCGGCGGCTCCGGCAGCCGCGCTGCCGGCGGCCCGTCGCGACTCCTCCGCGGTGGAAACCGAGCTGCGCCAGGAGATGCGGCATGTCCTCAACGCCGATCGGCCGGCCTTCGGCGACTTGCACGAATCACAGCTTGAACCGGGCGACGTGGTTTACGTCAACGGTGACCTGCGTGCCGTGGTACGCCGCGACGCGCTCGGACAGGCAATGTACTGGCTGACCGGCAACGTGAATCTCGATCGCGCGCAGTACCGTCCGCTGGGGCAGGGCCGCTACGAGGTGATCGGCAGCATCGATCCGATGGCTCCCTTGCAATTGCGCAGCGGAACCGATGCTGCCGTGCTCGACTGCCGGGTGCCGGACGCCGCCAGTCCGGTGCGCGCCCAGCTGCAGCGCCTGTATGCCGATGGTCGCGACGTCGATGCAACGCGCGGCGTATCCGACCTGCGCAGCGGCGACGTGCTCTACACCGGCACCGGTGCGGCGTTGATCGTGCGTCAGGACAGTTATGGCCGCAGCCGCTACTGGCTGGTGGGTCGCCTCGCCCTCGGCCAGAACGGACTGCAGCAGATCGGCCCCAACGTGTATCGGGTCATCGGCATCCTCAGGTAGGCATCCCGGGTGCCGATCCGCACGCAGGCCGCCGGATGGTTCCGGCGGCCTGCGTGTTGCGAGTGGATCGGGATCAGAGATCGCTGTTGCGGCGGCGGAAGGCTATCGCTGCGGCAATCATCGCGATGCCAATCAGCGCGCCGATCCAGAGGCTGGGCATCGCATAGCCGCGGCCGAGCAGATCGAAACCGAGCACGCCGTCGCGCAGAGGGTCGAAATTGCCCGGCTGGGTCGCCATCAGATGAGTGAACCAGCCGGGGAAGGTGCCGCCCAGCAGACGCAGCACGCCCATGTTCCACATCAGCGCGGCGGGTACGCTGGGCAGGCCCATCAGGCCGATCACGCCGTTGAGCACGCCGGCGGCGAGGGGCAGCAATACGGCCCACAGGAAGGGTGCCGCGCGGACCGCCGATGAGCACAGCAGCAGCCAGCCGACGGTGGGCAGCGCCCACAACGCATTCAGCGGCAGGGCGATGACCAACTTGGTCAGCATGATCAGGGGGTGCGAAGGCAGCCACAGCAGGGTGACCGGATTGCCGCCGTGCAGCAGCGCGAACAGGCTGAGCAGGATCAGCACCGCGAAATACGCCACCAGCGCGACGATCATGGCGATGACCGGCGCCAGCACGGTCGCGGTCACCACCTTGGACAGCACCGTGTCGCGATCGGAGACCGGCAGCGATTTCCAGAACAGGATGCTGCGATCCTTGCGCTCATCGTAGAGCGCGCTGAGCAGATAGAAGAACAGCACGAAGGCCAGCACCATGGAGCCGATCCCGACGAAGCTGATCATGCTGGTGTCGAGCGCAAGACCGAACTGCGCGATCTGCCCGGCGGTGGGATGGCCGATCAGCTGACCCAGCGGCACGCCGACATTGATCTGCGTGCCCATGCCGCCATGGACACGCAACACGGCCGCCCCGACCAGCAGACCCACCAGACTGACCAGCAGCAGCACGCCACCGCTGACCACCTGTGCCCACAGCAGGCCGCCACGGCGCTCCCAGTATTCGCGCTTGACCAGCCAGGCGAACGTTTTCATGCGTAGGTCCCCTTCATGGTGGCCACGAACAGGTCGACGACCGCCGGCCGGCGGACCTCGCCCAGGGCTGCGAGCTGCGCCGGATCGGCGCCGTCGAACAGGAAGATGCTCTTGCCGAAGACCTGGCGCTCGTCGAGGGGCTTGAGTGCGCGCGCCGCCTCCGCGCGATCGGCATTGACCAGCACCTCGGCATAGCGTTCGCCGATCGCATCCATGCTGGCGTCGAGCACGATGCGGCCGTCGCGGATGAACATCAGGTCGGTGAGGATGTGCTCGACTTCCTCGACCTGGTGGGTGGTGACGAGGATGGTCTTCTGGGCATCGAAATAGTCCTCGAGCAGGCTCTGGTAGAACTGCTTTCGGTAGAGGATGTCGAGGCCCAGAGTCGGCTCGTCCAGCACCAGCAGGCGCGCGTCGATCGCCATCACCAGCGCCAGGTGCAGCTGCACGATCATGCCCTTGGACAGTTCGCGCACCTTCATGCGCGATTGCAGCTTGGTGCGTGCCAGGAACTGCTCGCAGCGGGCGCGGTTGAAGCGCGGGTGCACGCCGCCGACGAAGTCCACGGCGTCGCCCACGCGCAGCCAGCGCGGCAGCACGGCGACGTCGGCGATGAAACTGACCTGCTGCATCAGGCGACCGCGCTGCGCGCGCGGATCGAGTCCGAGCACGCTCAGGTCGCCCTCGAAATCGGTGAGGCCGAGGATGGCCTTGAGCGCGGTCGTCTTGCCGGCGCCATTGGGGCCGATCAGGCCGATGATGCGGCCGGGTTCGACCTTGAACGAGATGCCGTCCAGGGCGATGGTGTTGCGATAGCGTTTGCGCAGGCCGCGCGCTTCGATCAGGGCACTCATCGCGTGGACTCCTCGAGTTTTTCGGCTTCGCGCAGCAGGATCTTGAGATCAAGACCCATGCGTTTGAGCCGCGCAAACAGCAACGGCCATTCCTCGCGCAGGAAACGCTCACGCTCGGATTTAAGCAGCGCCTCGCGCGCGCCCTCGACGACATACATGCCCAACCCCCTGCGCTTTTCGACGAGCTGTTCGTCCACCAGTTCCTGGTAGGCCTTGGAAACGGTCAATGGGTTGATCTGGAAATCGGCTGCGACCTGGCGCACCGAGGGCAGCGGATCGCCTTCGTGCAGGGCTCCGTCCAGGATCATCGCCACCACGCGTTCGCGCAGCTGGCGGTAGATCGGAGCGCTGTCATTCCAGGTCACGGTCATGATCAGTCCTTCAGAAAGGTCGGCAGCGAAGCACCGTAGGAATAGTAGGGCATGGTGATTACGCTGCTCGCGCTGGCGCGGTTTGTGGCGCGGGCCTGCAACGCGTCGGCCATGCGCGTCGTCGCCGGCGGCGGCGTGCGGACGCGCGGGCCGGACGCGGACATCACCGTCGTGCCGTCGAATCCGATGCGCGCACCGGCCAGCAGGCTGGCGGTGACCATCATGGCGGCCAGGGAAGCTGCCAGCTTGGTGATCTGCATGGCACTGTCTCCCGTTTCAGACGGAAGCGGTCGCCACGAGACCGGAACCGGGCGTCGGCGATGATGCGCCGAAGCCGACCGCGGCCGGCGACGGACCGGCGAAGCCGGCACGGATGGCGGCCATCAAAGTCAGCGTGATCAGTACCGAGCCCATGACCATCATCATCTTTTGCGTTTTCATGGCAGCCTCCTTGAGGCGCTTTGGGTGAGTGGTGATGTAGTCAACTATAACACCATATTCGACCCTGTCAAGCAGGCTATATCGCCGTTCGTCGGAAACCGGCTTGTTCGGCCGGCTCTCAAGGGCGTCGTCTGACCCGGCGGATCAGGCCGCCGAGCAGCGGCAGATGCGCGCAGATGACCGCGCAGGTCTTCGGCAAGGGCCTGCTCGCATTTCGCGGTTCAATCCTCGGCCGTTCGGCAAGTCGTGCGTCCTGGACAAGCCGGTGTGCGCCGCGGGCGAACGGATTGCCCGGACCGCATCGCGCACGCGCCGCCGGGCCGGTCGCGCGGGGCCTGGTTCACGCGCTGAAAAGACGCCGCTGCCGCTCGGCATTCACCGCGGCAGGCCGGAGCGGCCGCGCAGCAGGGTGTCGATGGCGTGCGCGGCCTGGCGCCCTTCGCGGATGGCCCACACCACCAGTGACTGCCCGCGGCGCACGTCGCCGGCGGCGAACACGCGCGGTGTGCTGGTGAGATAGCCGCCTGCTTCCAAGGTACCGGCGCGGGCATTGCCGCGCGCGTCGCGGTCGACACCGAAGGCCTCGAGCAACTGCGCCTGCGGATGGATGAAGCCCAGCGCCAGCAGCACCAGATCGGCCTCGATCACGAAGTCGCTGTCCGTCACTTCGCGCATGCGACCGTCGTGCCATTCGACGCGGCAGGCGCGCAGGGCGCGCACACGCTGCGCGTCGGTACCGCTGCCGGGCAGAAATGCCCGGGTCGCCACCGCCCAGTCGCGCGCGCAGCCTTCCTCGTGGCTGCTCGAGGTGCGCAGCTTGATCGGCCAGTACGGCCATACCAGAGGCTTGTTCTCCTGCGCCGGCGGCTGCGCCTGCAACTCGAACTGGGTGACGCTGCGCGCACCTTGGCGATTGCAGGTGCCGACGCAGTCGCTGCCGGTATCACCGCCGCCGATCACCACCACACGCTTGCCGGTGGCCGACAGCATCGTGGCGACGGCGTCGCCGGCATTGCGACGGTTCTGCAGCGACAGGAATTCCATCGCGAAGTGGACGCCGTCGAGCTCGCGGCCCGGCAAGGGCAGATCGCGCGGCTGTTCGGCACCCGTCGCCAGCAACACGGCGTCGAAATCGGACCGCAGCGTCGCGGCGTCATCGGCGCCAACCTCGACGCCGCAGCGGAACTCGACGCCCTCGGCCTCGAGCTGCGCGAGGCGGCGGTCGATGTGCGACTTCTCCAGCTTGAAGTCGGGAATGCCGTAGCGCAGCAGGCCCCCGGGGTGTTCGTGCTTCTCGAACACCGTCACCTGGTGCCCCGCGCGCGCCAGTTGCTGCGCGGCGGCGAGTCCGGCCGGTCCCGAGCCGACGATGGCGATGCGATGGCCGCTGCGAGTCGTCACGGGTTGCGGCTGCACCCAGCCCTGCGCCCAGCCCTTGTCGATGATCGCGTGTTCCAGCGATTTGATGCCCACGGGAGCCTGCTGGATGCCCAGCGTGCATGCCGCCTCGCAGGGAGCCGGGCAGACGCGCCCGGTGAACTCGGGAAAATTGTTGGTCGCATGCAGCGTGTCCAGTGCCTCGCGCCAGCGGTCGCCCCAGACCAGGTCATTGAAGTCCGGGATCAGGTTGTGTACCGGACAGCCGCTGTTGCAGAACGGAATACCGCAGTCCATGCAGCGCGCCGCCTGGGAGCGCGCCGCCGCATCGGCGAGCGCAGGAGTGAACTCGTGCCAGTGCCGGACGCGCGTGGCCGGCGCCTCGGGCGACTCGTCCTGCCGAGGGTACTCGAGAAATCCGGTGATCTTGCCCATCGCGACATCCCTCAGCGAACCCGGTCAAGGCTGCCGACCCGAGCCCGTTCGATTCCGTCGGCAGCGGCACGATTGGCGGCGCGCTCGCCCAGCGCGCGCCGGTAGTCGTGCGGAAACACCTTGACGAAATGCCCGCGCGCGAGCTCCCACTGTTCGAGCATTTCGCGCGCGCGCAGGGAACCGGTCCAGCGGTGGTGCGCCTCGAGCAGGCGCCGCACCCAAACTTCGTCAGGCTCGCCGCCATGCCACAGGGTGCGCGCGGTGGCGTCCACCTGCTCGACCGCGGGCAGTATCTTCTCCAGGGCGACCATCGTCGTGTTGCAGCGGCGTGCGAACTGTCCGTCGCTGTCGTGGACATACGCCACGCCGCCGCTCATGCCGGCGGCGAAGTTGCGCCCGGTCGCGCCCAGCACGATTACGGTGCCGCCGGTCATGTATTCGCAGCCATGGTCGCCGCAACCCTCGACCACCGCGGTGGCGCCCGAGTTGCGCACCGCGAAGCGTTCACCGGCGACGCCGCGGAAAAACGCCTCGCCCGCGGTGGCGCCATACAGGACGGTATTTCCGACGATGATGTTGGCGCCTGCGTCACCGCGAAAATCGATGCTCGGACGAACCACCACGCGCCCCCCGGAAAGGCCCTTGCCGGTGTAGTCGTTGGCGTCGCCGATCAGATACAGGGTGATGCCCCGCGCGAGAAACGCCGCGAAACTCTGCCCGCCGTTGCCTTCCATCTGGATATGCAGGGTGTCGTCGGGAAGGCCCTCGCTGCCATGGCGACGCACCACTTCGCCGGACAGCATCGCACCGACGCTGCGATGCACGTTGCGCACGTCCTGGATGAAATGAACGCGCTCGCCGGTCTCGAGTGCCGGTCGCGCGCGTTCGATCAGCTTGCGATCGAGCGCATGTTCGAGGCCGTGGTGCTGGGTCTCGACGTGGCGGATGGCGGCCCCTGGCGCCGCCCCGGGCGCCGCGAACACGCGGCTGAAGTCCAGTCCGCGCGCCTTCCAGTGCTCGATGCCGGCGCGGGCCCCGAGCAGGTCGCTGCGTCCGACCAGGTCCTCGAAGCGGCGCACGCCGAGCTCGGCCATCAGCGTGCGCGCCTCCTCGGCGACGAAGAAGAAGAAATTGATCACCTGCTCGGGCGTACCGCTGAACAGCTTGCGCAACTGCGGGTCCTGGGTGGCAATGCCGACCGGGCAGGTGTTGAGATGGCACTTGCGCATCATGATGCAGCCGGCCGCTACCAGCGGCGCGGTGGCGAAGCCGAACTCGTCGGCGCCCAGCAGCGCGGCGATCACCACGTCACGGCCGGTGCGCAGCTGGCCGTCGACCTGCACGCGGATGCGTCCGCGAAGGCCGTTGAGCACCAGCGTCTGCTGCGTTTCGGCCAGGCCTATCTCCCATGGCGTACCGGCGTGCTTGATGCTCGACAGCGGCGAGGCGCCGGTGCCGCCGTCGTGGCCGGCGATCACCACGTGGTCGGCCTTGGCCTTGGCTACGCCCGCGGCGATGGTGCCCACTCCGACCTCGGACACCAGCTTGACGCTGATCGCGGCTCGCGGATTGACGCTCTTGAGGTCGTGGATGAGCTGGGCCAGATCCTCGATCGAGTAGATGTCGTGATGCGGCGGTGGCGAGATCAGCCCGACTCCCGGCACCGCGTGGCGCAGCCGGCCGATGTACTCGCTGACCTTGCCGCCGGGCAGCTGGCCGCCCTCGCCGGGCTTGGCGCCCTGCGCCATCTTGATCTGGATCTGGTCGGCACTGGCAAGGTACTCGGCGGTCACGCCGAAGCGCGCCGAGGCCACCTGCTTGATGCGCGAGCGCAGCGAGTCGCCGGCGCGCAGGGGCTGATCGGCGACGATCGCCTCCGCACCCAGCGCCGAGGCCAGGGTATCGCCCGCCTGCACGCCGGGACCGCCACGCAACTCGGCGCGATAACGCGCCGGATCCTCGCCGCCCTCGCCGGTGTTGCTGCGTCCGCCGATTCGGTTCATGGCCAGCGCCAGCGTGGTGTGGGCCTCGGTGGAGATCGAGCCCAGCGACATCGCGCCGGTGGCGAAACGCCTGACGATCTCCGCGGCCGGTTCCACCTCGTCCAGGGGCACCGCTGCCGCGGAGTCATGGCGCAGCTCGATCAGTCCGCGCAGGGTCAGCAGATGGCGAGATTGTTCGTTGATCAGCGCGGCATACTCGCGGTAGGTCGGCGCATGGCCGGCCCGTACCGCGTGCTGCAGCCGCGCCACCGCGTCCGGCGTCCACAGGTGCTGCTCGCCCTGCGCGCGCCAGGCATACTCGCCGCCGAGGTCGAGTGCCGGGGTCGCCGTTGCGGTCCAGGCCGCACGATGCCGGCGCAGCGCCTCCTCGGCGATCGCGAATACATCGATGCCGCCGATCTGCGATGCGGTGCCGGTGAAATACTTGTCGACCAGCGCCTGCGCCAGTCCGATCGCCTCGAAGATCTGCGCACCGCAGTAGCTCATGTAGGTGGAGATGCCCATCTTGGACATCACCTTCTGCAGACCCTTGCCGATGGCCTTGATGTAATGACGTCGCGCCGCTTCGGCATTCGATCCGCCGGGCGCGCCTGCCGGCTGGCGCGCCAGCGTCGCCACCGTATGCAGGGCCAGATAGGGGTGCACCGCCTCGGCACCGTATCCGGCCAGGGCGGCGAAATCGTGCACCTCGCGCGCGCTGCCGGTTTCGACCACCAGCCCGGTCTGCGTGCGCAGGCCGTGTGCGATCAGGTGCTGGTGGATCGCCGAGAGTGCCAGCAGCGCCGGAATGGCCACGCGCGCGGCATCCTGGCTGCGGTCGGACACGATCAGGATATTGTGCCCGCTGCCCAGCGCATCGACCGCCTCGGCGCACAGCGAGGCCAGCCGCGCCTCGATGCCCTCGGCGCCCCAGGCCGCCGGATAGCAGATGTCGATGGTGTAGCTGCTGAACTTGCCATCGGTCATCTGCGCGATGTCGCGCAGGCGCGCCATGCCGGCGAAGTCAAGTATGGGCTGCGCCACCTCGAGTCGCAGCGGCGGATTGACCTGGTTGATGTCGAGCAGGTCCGGCTTGGGTCCGATGAACGACAGCAGCGACATCACCAGCTGCTCGCGGATCGGATCGATCGGCGGATTGGTGACCTGCGCGAACAGCTGGCGGAAGTAATGATAGAGCGGCTTGCTGCGCGTGGAGAGCACCGCCAGCGGCGTGTCGTCGCCCATCGAGCCGACCGCTTCCTCGCCCACGGCAGCCATCGGTGCCAGCAGCAGGCGCAGGTCTTCCTGGGTGTAGCCGAAGGCCTGCTGGCGCGCCTGCAGATCATCAGGCGGAGACGCGTTCGTCGCATCCGGGGCATCGAGCGCATCGAGGCGCACGCGCAGTTCCTCGACCCACTGGCGATAGGGGCGCGCCGCGGCAAGCTGCTCCTTGAGCTCGTGGTCGTCGACGATGCGCCCTGCGTCGGTATCGATCAGCAGCATGCGGCCCGGCTGCAGGCGCCACTTGCGCACGATGCGACTCTCGGGGATCGGCAATACGCCCGATTCCGAGGCCAGCACCACGAGGTCGTCGTCGGTGACGATGTAGCGCGCCGGGCGCAGACCGTTGCGATCCAGGGTGGCGCCGATCTGGCGGCCATCGGTGAAGGCGATCGCCGCCGGGCCGTCCCAGGGTTCCATCATCGCCGCGTGGTATTCGTAGAAGGCCCGGCGTCGCGGATCCATCTGAGCGTGCTGTTCCCAGGCTTCGGGAATCATCATCATCACCGCGTGTGCCAGCGGATAGCCGGCCATGGTGAGCAGTTCGAGCACATTGTCGAAGCAGGCGGTATCGGATTGCCCGGGATAGATCAGCGGCCACAGTCGCTGCAGATCCTCGCCAAGGACCGGCGAGCGCACCGCGCCCTCGCGCGCGCGCATGAGGTTGTAGTTGCCCTTGACGGTGTTGATCTCGCCGTTGTGCGCCACCAGCCGGTACGGGTGCGCGAGCGACCACTCCGGGAAGGTGTTGGTGGAGAAGCGATGGTGCACCAGGGCCAGCGCCGTGACGGTGCGCGGATCGGCAAGATCGCGGTAGTACTGCCCGACCTGGTCGGCCAGCAGCAGCCCCTTGTAGACCACGGTGCGCGTCGACATCGAGGGCACGAAGTATTCGGTGCCATGGCGAAGGTTGAGCGCGCGGATGGCATGGCTCGCGGTCTTGCGGATCACGTACAGCTTGCGCTCCAGCGCGTCGGCCACCATCACCTGCGCGCCGCGGCCGATGAAGATCTGACGGATCAATGGCTCGCGCGCGCGCACCGCCGGCGACATCGGCATGGACGCGTCCACCGGCACTTCGCGCCAGCCCAGCACGCGCTGGCCCAGCATGCGCACCGCGCGCTCGATCTCCTGCTCGCAGGCCATGCGCGAGGCCTGCTCGCGCGGCAGGAAGATCATGCCGACCCCGTACTCGCCCGGCGGCGGCAGGCTGACGCCGAGCGCGGCCATCTCCTCGCGATACAGCAGATCCGGGATCTGGATCAGGATGCCGGCGCCATCGCCCATCAACGCATCGGCGCCGACAGCGCCGCGGTGATCGAGATTGTTCAGGATCAGCAGTCCGCTGTCGATGATGGCGTGTGATTTGCGCCCCTTGATGTGGACCACGAATCCGACCCCGCAGGCGTCGTGCTCGTGCTCGGGCCGATAGAGCCCGCGCCGTGCGCGTTCCGGTCGGTCATCCGCGTTCCCCGGACCGCGCGGCATCGATGCCTCCGCCGGGGTTGGCGCCGCGTCTGCAGTCCGGGTCATGGCGCGACCCGGATCATCGCCGTCCGCACCTCGTGCAGTCGCGCCAGTTGCCGGCCGAGCAATTCGGCGTCGCGGGAGCTCTCCAGCGTGAGTTCCATCCGGCACAGCGCATCGGCGCCGACCACGGCGTGCATCGCGCGTACACGGAAGCCACGCCGTTCGGCGGTGCCGACCACGCGCAACATGGCGCCTTCGGTGTCCTGCAGCGTCACCTCGAGACGATGGATCATGCCGCCGCATCCATCATTTCGCCGTTCGACTTGCCGGGCGGCACCAGAGGCCAGACGTTGGCGCGCGGATCGATGCGCACGTGGCACAGGATCGGGCCGCGTGCGTCGAGCAGGCGCCGGATCGCGCCGGGCACCTGCGCGCGGGTGTCGATGCCGAAGGCCTCGATGCCGAAAGCCTGTGCCAATGCGACGAAATCGGGATTGTCCGACAGGTCGACCTCGCTGTAGCGCTGTTCGTAAAACAGCTCCTGCCACTGCCGCACCATGCCCAGGCAACCGTTGTCCAGCAGCACGATCTTCACCGGGATGCGGTAGCGTCGCGCGGTAGCCAGCTCCTGGATGTTCATCATGATCGAACCGTCGCCGGTCACGCAGATCACGTGCGCTTCGGGCCGCGCCAGTTGCGCGCCCAGCGCCGCCGGCAGACCGTAGCCCATGGTGCCCAGTCCGCCGCTGGTCAGATGCGCGTTCGGCGCGTGGATGCACCAGTGCTGCGCCACCCACATCTGGTGCTGGCCGACGTCGCAACTGACGATGGCCGCATCGCCCGCGGCCAGCGACAGCTCGCGCAGCAGCGCGGGCGCGTAGATGTCACTGCCCGGAGCGTCGTAGCGGTTGGCGTAGAGCGTTCGCAGCGCGGCGCAGTGCGCCCGCCAGGGTGCGATCGACAACGCCTGCGCCAGCGCGGCCAGCGTCGGCGCGATGCCACCGGCCAGCGCGATCTGCGCACTGCGCAGCTTGCCGATCTCGGCGGCATCGGCGTCGATGTGGATGACCCGCGCGCCGGGCGCGAAGGTGTCCAGTCGGCCGGTGGCGCGGTCGTCGAAGCGCGCGCCGACCACCAGCAGCAGATCGCAGGACTGCACCGCGTGGTTGGCCGCAGGGCTGCCGTGCATGCCGAGCATGCCGAGGAACTCCGGCGCGTCCGGATCGATCGAGCCCAGACCCTTCAGCGTGCACACCGAGGGCATGCCGGTGGCGGCGACGAAATCCCTCAACGCAGCCTCGGCGCGCGCCATGCCGACGCCGCCGCCGGCGTACAGCAGCGGTCGCTCGCTGCGCGCCAGCAGCGCGGCAGCCTGCGTGATGGCCGCGGTGTCCGGCGCGGCGGCGCCGGGCGGCGCGGCTGGTGCGGTCCCTGGTGCGCGCACGCCGCGCGCCAGCTGCACGTCCTTGGGCAGATCGATCAGCACCGGTCCCGGCCGGCCGCTGCGCGCGATGGCGCAGGCCTGGTTCACGGTGGCGGCCACGTCCTCGGCGCGGCGCACGATGAAGCTGTGTTTCACCACCGGCAGGCTCATGCCGAAGATGTCGACCTCCTGGAACGCGTCCGTGCCCATCAGTCCGCTGGCCACCTGGCCGGTGATCGCCAGCAGCGGCACCGAGTCCAGGTACGCGTTGGCGATGCCGGTCAGCAGGTTGGTCGCGCCCGGACCCGAGGTGGCCAGGCAAACGCCGATGCGTCCGCTGGCGCGCGCGTAGCCGTCGGCGGCCAGCGCCGCGCCCTGCTCGTGGCGCACCAGGATGTGGCGCAGCGTGCTGTCCACCAGCGCGTCGTACACCGGCATGATGGCGCCGCCGGGATAACCGAAGATCGTATCGATGCCTTCGGCTTCCAGCGCCGTCACCAGCCACTGCGCGCCGCTGCGCACGGCGCTGTCGATGGCACCGGCAGCGGCCATCTCAGCCTCCCGTGCCGGTGTTCTTGATCGGCGTGACGGCAGCGCCCCTGGCCGGACTCCTGGGCGTCTGCAGCCAGCCCATCTGCGCGCGCAGCGCAGTGCCGACCTGCTCGATGGGGTGCTCGAGATCGCGCTGCTTCAGCGCCTTGTAGCGGGGATTGCCGGCGGCGTATTCGGCCACCCACTCGCGTGCGAAGCGGCCGTCCTGGATCTCGGCCAGCACCTCGCGCATGCGCTGGCGCGTCTCGGCGTTGATCACGCGCGGGCCGCGGGTCAGGTCGCCGTACTGTGCGGTCTCCGATACGTATCGGTGCATCTGCGCGAGACCGCCCTCGTAGAGCAGATCGACAATGAGTTTCAGCTCGTGCATGCACTCGTAGTACGCCACCTCGGGCTGGTAGCCGGCCTCGACCAGGGTCTCGAAGCCCTGCATCACCAGCTCGGTGGCGCCGCCGCACAACACCGCCTGTTCGCCGAACAGGTCAGTTTCGGTTTCCTCGCGGAAGCTGGTTTCGATCAGCTGCGTGCGCGCGCCGCCAATGCCGGCCGCGTAGGCCAGCACGCGCTGGCGCGCGTGGCCGCTGGCGTCCTGGTGCACCGCGAACAGGCAGGGTACGCCGGCGCCGCGCTCGTACTCGCGGCGCACCAGCGCGCCGGGCCCTTTGGGCGCGACCAGAATCACGTCGATGTCGGCGCGTGGCGCGATCATGCCGTAGTGCACGTTGAGCCCGTGCGCGAACAGCAGCGCACCGTTCTTGCGCAGGTGCGGGGCGATGGCCTCGCTGTACAGCGCCGGCTGCACCATGTCCGGGGTGAGCACAGCGACCAGATCGCTGATGCCGACGGCCTCGGCCGGTGCGGTCACGGTGAAACCATCTGCGCGCGCCTGCTCCGTTGTGGCCCCGCCGGGGCGCAGGCCGACGCACACGTCGAGCCCTGAATCGCGCAGGTTGAGCGCGTGCGCGCGGCCCTGGCTGCCGTAGCCGAGCACGGCGATGCGCTGGTCCTCGAGGGATTCGAGCGTGGATTGATTCGAGCTCATGAAAAACTCCGTGGTGGCTTGGGAAGGCAAGTGGTCAGCTGGGCTCGGTGACGGCGCCACGCGATGCGGAGCTGACCAGGCGGGCGTACTTGGCCAGTGCGCCGTGGCGTACCGGCGGATCGCGCGGGATCCACGCGGCGCGCCGTGATTCGAGGTCCTCGGGGCCGTCGATGCGACGTGTATCGGCATCGATGACGACCGGATCGCCCTCGCGCAGCAGCGCGATCGGTCCTCCGCGCGCGGCTTCCGGCGCGATATGGCCAACCATCACGCCGTGGGTGGCGCCGCTGAAGCGGCCGTCGGTGATCAGCGCCACCGAACCGCCCAAGCCGCGTCCGACCAGCGCCGCAGTCACCGCCAGCATTTCGCGCATGCCAGGCCCGCCGGCCGGGCCTTCGTTGCGGATCACCACCACGTCGCCGGCACGGATCGCGCCGGCTTGCACCGCGGCGAAGGCCGTCGGACTCGCTTTCGAATACGCGCGCCGGCCCCGCGAAATGGGTGCGGCCAGTGCCCGCCAGCTTGAGGACGCAGCCCTCGGGCGCGAGGTTGCCGTAGAGGATGCTGAATCCTCCGCGTGGCTTGAGCGGCGCGCAGACCGGGCGCACCACGTCCTGACCCGCGGGTGCTTCGGGGGCGGCAGCGAGTTCCGCGAACAGACTGCGGCCGCTGACCGTGGGTGCGTCCTCCAGCAGTCCCGCCACATGCAGCGCCTTGGCGACCGTGGCGGTGCCGCCGACCGCGGTCAGTTCCACCGCGGTGTAGCGGCCGGCAGGCTTGAGATCCGCGATGACCGGGGTGCTGCGCGAGGCCAGCTCGAAATCCTCCAGCACGAAGGGCACGCCGGCTTCGTGCGCGATCGCCAGCAGATGCAGCACCCCGTTGGTCGATCCCGCCGTGGCCGCGACCATGCGCGCGGCGTTGCGGAATGCGGCGGGCGTCAGCACCTCGCGCGGCAGCGGACCGTGCTCGAGCAGGCGCATCAGGTGTTCACCGCAGCGCCGGGCCGCGACGAGCTTGGCCGGATCGGTGGCGGGGATGTCGTTGCAGCCGAGCAGCGACAGGCCCAGCGCGGTCAGCACCATGGCCATGGTGTTGGCGGTGAACTGGCCGCCGCAGGCGCCGGCACCGGGGCAGGCGCGGGTCTCGACTGCGACGAGTCCGGCATCGTCGATCCGTCCGGCACCGTGCGCACCAACCGCCTCGAACACGTCCTGCACGGTGATCGTGGCGACCGGCCAGCGTGCCGTGCGCGATGCTGCCGCCGTACAGCGCCAGCCCGGGCACATTCATGCGCGCCAGCGCCATCGCCGCCGCCGGAATGGTCTTGTCGCAGCCACACAGGATCACGACGGCATCCAGGCAATGGCCTTCGACGGCCAGCTCGATCGAGTCGGCGATCACCTCGCGCGAAACCAGCGAGGCGCGCATGCCGGGCGTGCCCATGGCGATGCCGTCGGTGACCGCGATGGTGTTGAACTCGACCGGCGTGCCGCCGCCAGCGCGAATGCCTTCGGCCGCGGCCGCGGCCAGGTCGCGCAGGTTGAGGTTGCAGGGCGAGACGTTCGACCAGGTGTGCACCACCGCCACCAGCGGGCGCGCGATGGCCGCGTCGTCGAGCCCGGTGGCGCGCAGCATCGCCCGCGCCGGAGCGCGATCGGGGCCGGTCTTGATGGCGTCGCTGCGCAGGGGCCTTGATGTATCGCTCATGCGCGAGCCACCACGGCCGTGTCCACCGCCGATTGCGACCACAAGTGGCCGATCACCGCGGCGGTGAGGTCCGCCGTGCCATGGCGTGCCGCCGAGGTCGGGTGTCAGAACACCCTCGTCGAGCGCCAGCCGGAGCGCGCTCTCGAGCGCACAGGCGGCAGCCTCCCGAGCCCAGCGAATGACGCAACAGCAGCGCCGCGCTGGCGATCGCGCCGAGCGGGTTGGCGATGCCGCTGGCCGGCGATATCCGGCGCCGAGCCGTGGATCGGCTCGTAAAGACCGGCGCGGCCCGTCGCCCAGCGAAGCCGAAGGCAGCAGGCCCAGCGAGCCGGCGAGCGCGGCGGCTTCGTCGGTGAGGATGTCGCCGAACAGGTTCTCGCGTGACGATCACGTCGAATTCGGCCGGCCGCGTCAGCAGCAGCATCGCCATCGAATCGACCAGCTGGTGCTCGAGCTGACATCGGGGTACTCGCCGGCCACGCGCTGCGCGGTCTCGCGCCACAGTCGCGAGGTCTCCAGCACGTTGGCCTTGTCGACCGAGGTCAGCTTGCGCCGGCGTCGTCGCGCCAGCTCGAAGCCGCGGCGCAGTACGCGCTCGATTTCGACCACGGTGTAGCTGCACAGGTCCGACGCGCCCGTCGGCATCGCGCGTCTTGGCGCCGAAGTAGATGCCGCCGGTCAGCTCGCGCACGAACAGCAGATCGACGTCGCGCAGTATTCTCGACGTGCAGCGGCGAAAACGCGCGCGGCGCGCGGATGCACTTGCACCGGGCGCAGGTTGGCGTAGACGCCCAGGCCGCGCGCAGCGCCAGCAGGCCCTGCTCGGGGCGCACCGGCGCACGAGGATCGGACCACTTCGGGCCGCCGACCGCGCCCAGCAATACGGCATCGGCCTCGATGCAGGCCTTGCGCGTGCTGTCCGGCAGCGCCGTGCCGCAGGCGTCGATGGCGCAGCCGCCGATCGGATGCTCGCTGTAGCGGAAGCGGCCGCCGTGGATCTCGGCCACGGCGTCGAGACAGGCCACGGCAGCCGTGGTGACCTCGGGGCCGATGCCGTCGCCGGGCAGAAGGACAATCCGGGCATTCATGCGGCGCGCTGCTCCTCGAAGTGGCGGATCGCGTCGTCGTGACGCAGGAGAAATCCGAGCTGGTCGGTACCCTCGACCAGGCAATGGCGCGCGAAGGCCTCGAGCGCGAAACCGAAGCGCCCGCCGTCGGGAAGCTCGATCTCGGCGGTGACCAGGTCGATGTCCAGTTCGAGGCCCGGGTGCTCGAGCAGGAAGCGGTGCTCGGCGGCGTCCACGGTAATCGCCAGCAGGCCGTTCTTGAGTGCGTTGGCGCGGAAGATGTCCGCGATCTCGCTGCTGATTACCGCGCGCAACCCGGCATCGAGCAGGGCCCATGGCGCGTGCTCGCGCGACGAGCCGCAGCCGAAGTTGCGCCCGGCGACCAGGATTTCGCATCCCTGTGCTTCGGGCCGGTTGAGCACGAAGTCGGGATCCGGCGAGCCGTCGGCGCGGTAACGCCAGTCCTGGAATGCGTGGCGGCCGAGACCGTCGCGCGCGGTGGTGGTCAGGAAACGCGCCGGGATGATGCGGTCGGTATCGATATTCTCGTGCGGCAGCACCAGGGTGCGCGAATGCACATGACGGATCGGATTCATGCCACCGCCTCCGTGATCAGGAAGGCGCGCGGATCTGCGATGGATCCGGTCACGGCGGCTGCCGCGGCGCTGGCCGGGCTGGCCAGCACGGTGCGCGCGCCGGGGCCCTGGCGACCCTCGAAGTTGCGGTTGCTGGTGCTCACCGCGAGCTGACCCGGCGCCACCAGGTCTCCGTTCATGGCGATGCACATCGAGCAGCCCGGTTCGCGCCACTCGGCACCGGCGGCGCGAAACACCTCGTGCAGGCCTTCGCGTTCGGCGGCGTGCTTGACCGCGGTCGAGCCGGGCACCACCAGCATGCGCACGCGCGGCGCTGACGCGCCGCCCGCGCAACACCTCGGCGGCGGCGCGCAGATCGGACAGTCGTCCGTTGGTGCAACTGCCGACGAACACGACGTCGACCGGCGTGCCCAGCACGGTGCGCACCGGCCTGCAGGCCCATGTAGGTCGAGCGCGCGCCGCCCTGCTCATCGCTCGCGGCGGGCACCTGGCGCGTCGATGGCCATGACCATGCCGGGATGCGTGCCATAGCTGAGTGTCGGGCGGACCGCGCCTGCATCGATCTCGACGCTTCGTGTCGAAGCGCGCATCCGGATCGCTGCACAGCGCTTTCCAGCGCCCGATGGCGCGCTCCCAGGCCGCGCCTTGCGGTGCGCGCGGACGCCCCTTGAGCCAGGCGAATGTGATCTCATCCGGCGCGATCATGCCGGCGCGTGCCCCGGCCTCGATCGACATGTTGCAGACGGTCATGCGCTCCTCCATCGACAGCGCGCGGATCGCTTCGCCACGGTACTCGATCACGCAGCCGGTACCGCCGTCGATGCCGATGCGGCCGATGATGTGCAGCACCAGATCCTTGGCGCTGACGCCCGGCTGCAGGCGCCCTGCACCTCGATCGCGATGGCCCTGGGCTTGCGCTGCAGCAGGCACTGCGCTGGCCAGCACATGGCCGACCTCGCTGGTGCCGATGCCGAACGCCAGCGCGCCGAACGCGCCATGCGTGCTGGTGTGGCTGTCGCCGCAGACGATCGTCATGCCGGGCTGGGTCGCGCCCAGCTCCGGACCGATCACATGCACGATGCCGCGCTGCGGGCTGTTCCAGCCGTAGCAGCTCGACGCCGAACTCGCGCGCAGTTCGCTTCGAGCTCGCGCACCTGCGCCTCGGCTTCGCGGCGTGACGTACGGATGCCGGCCGCTCGCATCGGCCGGCAGGGTCGGCGTGGAATGATCCAGCGTCGCCAGCACGCGTTCGGGCGGCGCACGCGCAGGCCGCGCGCGCGCAATTCGGCGAACGCCTGCGGCGAGGTCACCTCGTGCACGAGGTGCAGGTCGACGTACAGGAGCGCCGGCGTCTCGGACGTCTCCGCGGCGACCTGCGTGCGCGTCCCAGATCTTGTCGAGCAGCGTGCGCGCGGACATGCGGCCACCTCGCGAGTGATCGGCAGAGTGCCGTGCCGCGATTGCGCGCTGACGGACCGTCGCGGTGCCCGCATGCAGCGGGGTCAGCCAGCCATGGCGATCGACGGGCGGCCGTCGAACAGGCCGAAGAACGCATCCTGCAGCGCGCGCGTGATCGGGCCCGGCTTGCCTTCGCCGACGGCTTGCGATCGACCGAGCGGATCGGCGTGATTTCGGCGGCGGTGCCGGTCATGAACACTTCGTCGGCGGTGTACAGCGCTTCGCGCGGCAGGTCGCGCTCCTCGACCGCATGATGCCGAGATCGGCGGCCAGCGTGATCACGCTGTCGCGGGTGATGCCGGCGAGAATGCCGGCGCTCGTCGGCGGCGTGAGCAGCTTGCCGCGCTTGACCAGGAACAGATTCTCGCCGGCGCCTTCGCTGAGCAGGCCGTTGCGGCCGAGCGCGATGCCTTCGGCGTAGCCGCCGCGCCGCGCTTCGAAGCCGATCAGCTGGCTGGAGAGATAGTTGCCGCCGGCCTTGGCCCAGCTCGGGCAGCGTGTTCGGCGCGGCCGATGCCACGACGACACGCAGACGTCCGCAGCCGTTCGTCACGCCGCGTCGCCGTGATACGCGCCCCAGCCAGCGCCATGATCGCCACATCGACCGGCGATGCCGCATCCGGCAACACGCCGAGGCCGACCCGGCGCCGCGAAAGACGATCGGTCGCACGTACGCGCGAGTCAGGTCGTTGGCGAGGATCACGCTCGGCACGGCCTGCGTTGATCTCGTCTTCGCTGTAGCCGACGTCGATGTCGTAGACGCGCGCCGACTCGAACAGTCGGCGCGTGTGATCGGTCGAGACGGAAATAGCGCGGCCCTTGCGGTGTGGCGTAGACGCGCTCGCCCTCGAACACCGAGGAGCCGTAGTGCAGCGCGTGGGCGCTCGACGTGGACGGTCGCCTCGTGCGAAGGGTTGATGCGGCCGTTATGCCAGATCATTGCGCGGGCGTAGATCGTCATGGGTCATGTTCCTCAGACTGCGGTCGGCGGTGCGCGCCTGGCGCGGCGCGATGGCGTTGTGTTCGATGCGGTTGACGATCTCGAGCACGGCGAGCGCCGCGGCTTCGATGATGTCGGTGGTGACGCCGCGGCCGCGCAGCTCGCGCGCCTCGTGCAGCGATCGACAGCGACGCCTGACCCTGCGCGTCGCCGCCCTGGCCTAGGGCGCGAACGTGGAACTCGTCGATCGCAAGTTCGTGGCCGATGCGCGACCGAGCGCGCGCATCACCGCATCGACCGGCCCATCGCCGATGGCGCCGCTTCGCGCGCGCTCGCGACCGTCATCGTGCGCGATGCGAGCGACGCGACGAAGCGCCGCCGACGAGAGGCTGCTCGCGTGCAGGTGCCGTCAGGTGCCAGGGGCCGCGGGATCCGGATCGCGGCCGAGAACGATCGCCTCGACATCGTGTCGAGCACTTCCTCTTGCTTTCGGCCAGCGTCTTGAACTCGCGCGAACAGCCCTCGATGCGCTTCGTCTCCACGCTCAACCCCAGCATGCCGATGCGTTCGCGCAAGGCATGACGGCCGCTGTGACGGCCCAGTACCAGTCGCGTTTGCGGGAAGCCGACATCCTCCGGACGCATGATTTCGTAGGTCGCCCGATTGGCGAGCATGCCGTGCTGGTGGATGCCGGCCTCGTGGGCAAATGCGTTGTCGCCGACAATGGCCTTGTTGCGCGCTACCTCGAGGCCCAGCATGCCGCTCAATGTGCGCGAGGCCGCATACAGGCGCGTGCTGTCGATCTCGGTATGCAGCGCGAACCGGTCGGCGCGCGTGCGCAGCGCCATCACCACCTCCTCGAGCGCGGCGTTGCCCGCGCGCTCGCCGATGCCGTTCAGGGTGCACTCGATCTGGCGCGCGCCGGCTTCCGCCGCGGCGAGGCTGTTGGCCACACCCATGCCGAGGTCGTCGTGGCAGTGCGTGCTGAGCACGGCGCGCCCGATGCCGGCGACTTCGCGGCGCAGGCGTGCGAACAGCGCCGCGATCTCGGCTGGCGTGGTGTAGCCCACGGTGTCGGGCACGTTGAGGGTGCGCGCGCCGGCGGCGATCACCGCGCCGAACACCTCGATCAGGAATTCCGGTTCGGTGCGCAGCGCGTCCTCGGCGGAGAACTCGACGTCGTCGCACAGCGCGCGTGCGCGGCGCACGCCGGCGATCGCGGCATCCAGCACCTGCGCGCGGCTCATGCGCAGTTTGTACTCGCGGTGAATCGGGCTGGTGGCGATGAACACGTGGATACGCGCCTGAGCCGCCGCCTCCAGGGCGCGGGCGGCTGCCACGATGTCGGATTCCTGGCAGCGTGCCAGGGCGCAGATGCGTGCGCGGCGCGCTTCGGAGGCGACCGCGGATACCGCCGCGGCATCCTCGTCCGAGGCCGCGGGAAATCCGGCCTCGATGATGTCCACGCCGAGTTCCTCGAGCACGCGCGCCATGCGCAACTTCTGCGCGCGCGTCATGCTGCAGCCCGGCGCCTGTTCGCCGTCGCGCAGCGTGGTGTCGAAAATCAGCACGCGGCCGGGCGCGGCGCCCGGTTCATCCGGGGTCGCGGGGTCTGCGTGGGGAAAGATTGCTCTGCGCATGGTTGCTCCGCTGCGGGCGGGTGCCGGCTGTGCGCGAAACAGGCGAAAAAAAACCCCGCATCCGGTGAGGGTGCGGGGTTTGGTTGTTCGTCCGGTTTCTAGACGCGCGCCCTTATCCCGCACCTCCGTGGGTAATAAGAAGGATCGCCAGAAGGATCAGGGTTGTTGCAGGACGGCGCGAATCCACATGCTCCGTCGTCCCGGCGACAAGGCCGGTACGGGCAGGAGCGAGAGTGGCGAATTGCGCGGACATGGCCCGACCGTACTCAAGGCCCGGCATCTTGTCAACAGCGGATTCGAGTGTGCGATCGACAGGCCGCGATCGAGTCGGTGGAGGCTGCATCCGCCGCGCGCATGGCATCGAGGCCGGCGTGACTGCGGACCTGCCCGGCAGTCCGGATCAACTGACGCACCCCCGGCTTGCCTTGCCGACGCCGCGCGTGCGGACCGCGCGAAGCCTACCGCTGGAAGGCGACGGCCGGCGTCGCTTTCAGGTTTGTCGTGCGCGATCGTGCAGCAGCGAAAAGGCGCGAACGAAGCGGGATCGCTGCGTTGCATCGCTGGCCTTGCCCTTCACGCTCCAGGTGTCGAGCAGCCGCCACAGGCGTTCATCGTCGCTTTCGCGCCGGCCTTCGCTGAGGGCTGCGCGCAGGCGTTGCAGGCGCAGGGCTTCGCGATGTATGGCATCTTCCGCAGGGCTGGACAGCCCGGCCAGCTCTTCAATCTCGACCACGTGCAGCGTCAGTTGCACATCGCCTCCGGGTTCCGCCGCGGCACCGTCATGAACCTCGGCGAGGCGTGCTGCCCAGGCATCCCAGCGCGCCATGGCGGAGGCGGATGCCGCTCGCCGCTGCCATCCCTGGTCGGCATCGCGCCAGCGTTGCTGCATCAAGGAACCGATGGCGCCCAGCGCGGCCCAGTCGCGCTGCAGCACACGCCGACGCGCAGCGGCCGCCGCGTCCGTCGGGTCCAGTGCCGTCAGCGCGGCCAGCAGGCGCTCGGCGTCCGCCTGCCGCTGGTCAGCCGCGAGTGCCTGCTCCGCTGACACCGCTTCGGCGCGAGCGAATACGAGGGCGGCAGCGGCTTCAATGCGCGCCGCGTCGACATTGTCGCGCGCCGTGCGGGGCAATTTGCGGCGACGGGCGAGCAGGGCACGCACCCGCGATGCCGCGAGGACGGCATCCTCAAGCGCAGCAGTGGCCTCGACTTCGGCGCGCAGCGCCGCCCAGGATTGCGCCGCGTGTTCCGCAAGCGCCGCCCGCTGCGCATCAACCGCAGCGAGAGCCGACTTCAACTGCTTCGCCAGGGCAGGACGCATGGCAGGGTCCAGCGCGGCCAGGTCGCGCAGCGCAGCCGTCAGCTGATGACGCCGCGCGCGCGTCGCCTGGACGTCAAGACTGGTGACCGCTTGCGGAGGCACCGAGGCGAGCTGTCGCTCGATTTCCATCGCGCGCATCCTGCGCAAGGCATCGCGCTGCTCGAAGTAGCCGCGTGCCGGTGCCAAGGCGCGCGTGCAGAGTCCGTGGAAGCGGCGGGCGAATTGCTGGCGCATCGCGCTCGCGCTGGCGTCGAGCGTGCCATCGGAGGCATCCAGTGCATGCCAGCGCGCGCGCAACTCGGTGATTCGGGTGGCCAATGCATCCGGATGCAGGCCGCTGCCGATCAGCGCGGCGGCTTCGCGATAGAGGGCTTCGCGTTGCTGGCGCTGTGCCCATTGCTGCCAGTGCGCATGGCGGCCGGCCTCGGCCAGGGCGTGGCGCAGGCGCGCGGGAAGCCGCGGCAAGCGGCCATTCTGCACATGCTGCATGACGATGCTGCGCGACGTCGCGATGCGCTGGCTGTCGCCGTCGGCAAGCGCCGCCTCAAGTACAGCGGCCAGTGCCTCGCCATCGGCCGCGATGGGTGCGGGCGTGGTCGCTTCGGCAGGCGTCGCGCCAGTCGCTTGCGCGCAGCCGGTTGCCCGTTGCGACTCGAAGCGCGCTTGCGCTGCCAGCGCTTGCACGTCGGGCGAAGGCGGTGGCACCGTGGCACTGGGATGCACCGGCTCCGGTTCGCGCATCACCAGGATCGCCGCGTCGGCAGCGACGCGGCAGGTCAGCGCGGTCAGCCGCGCGGCCAGTGATTCGCGCTCGATCTCGAGCTGACCGGGCGTCGCCAGGACAGCGTGGCTGTCATGCAGCAGCGCATCGATTTCCGCAGATGTGGTGGCCGCATGCAGCGCATCCAGACGCTGCCCGAGGGCACGCAGGCATTCGCGCTCGGCGCGGACCTCGGGCAACGTCGCCATGAGCACGCCGCGGGCACGGCGGTAGCGCTCCAGCAAGGGCAAACGCGCCGCGTCGTCAACCGACTCCCACGCGCTGGTCGCCGTATCCAGGACGGCCGGCACCGAAGCCGCCACGACCGCAGCCCGCTCCAGCATCAGGCAGGCCTCGAGTGCCCGTCGCGCATGCAGCACCGGGTCGCCCGCTTGCAACCGTAGCGTCTGCAGGCGCTCCAGTGCTGCGTGCTGCACCCGCCTGTCCTGACGTCGTGCTCGCTCGGCCACACGTTGCAACTGATCGGGATCCTCGATGCGCGCAAGTGCCGCCAGTCGCAGCGAGACGTCGCTGTCCTGCAGCGCACGCTCGGCCAGAAAGGCTGCACGCGTGCAGCGCGCCAGCGCCGCGGCACGCAACTCGGACTCGACGCCATCGCGGGCGACACGCTCCAGCACGGCGATGTCGTCGATTGCCGTCAGCAGGCGCAGACGGGCGGCCATTGGCGGTGCTTCGTTGTGGCGGCCGCTCAGCAGATCGAGGTACAGACGCCATGCAAGCTCGCGCAATGCGGGATCGGAGTCGTCGTGCGCCCGTTCCTGTGCCAGTCCGAGATCGTGCATTCGCTCGAGCGCTGCGCGCCGTACCCCGGGGTCCGGGTCCACGCGTGCCAGTCGCGGCAGTTCCACCCCCAGCGCCGCGGCATTCGCCGTGCGGACCGCATGCAGGCGGATCGCGGCATCGCGATGCGTCCACGGCCGCGGAAATAGCCATTGCGCAAGTCTCATGCACGCCTCACAGGACGGCCTTGAGGATGTGGTATCCGGCCAGATATTCGCCGATGATGGTGCCGAGATTGACCAGCATGAACACCAGCAGCGTGCGCGCCACGCGATTGCGCCACCAGCCGGTCCAGTGCGCCAGTTGGTGCTTGAGCCCTTCGAAGTCCGCCACGCGCGGGCGTCGTGCCAGTACTTCGGCCATGCCGGCGAAGGCGCCCGACGGCACGCCGGGGCGGAACGGTTTCAGCGGCGCGCTGACGAAAGCGGCCAGCACGCTCAGCGGGTGACCGCCGGCCAATACCGCGCCCAGCGCGGCGAATCCGCCGGTGAACAGAATCCAGTCGCGCAGAGCCGTGGTGCCGAGCGCGGTGTTGCGATGAAACGCGAACGCAATCAGCGCGAACACCACCAGCACCAGGCCGACGGCCAGCCATTTCGGCCAGCGCGACGCGGGTGGAATCCGCTGCAGCTCCCCCACCGTGGCATCGGGGTCGGCGTCATCGTCGGAAAGCCGCCCGGCCAGGCCATGCAGGTGGCCGGCGCCAATCACCACCAGCACCCGTCGCACCGCCGGCGCGTAGCGGGCCTCCTGCTGCAGCCGGGCTGCCATGTAGGCGTCGCGCTCCTCGATCAGGCTGCGATAAAGCGGCGCTGAATCGCGTGCGAATTCGCGGAAGGCATCCTGCAGCAGATCGCCCTGCTTGAGCTTCTCGATTTCGGTTTCGGCGACCGCATCGCTTTCGAACAGGCTGGCGCCGAGGCTGCCCAGAATGGTGAAGCGCTCGCGCAGGCCGACACCACGCCAGGCACGCTTGAGCGTCGCGCCGACATCGCGATCGATCAGCCACAGCGGCAGACCACGCGCATCGGCACCGGTCATCGCGGCTTTCATCTCCGCGCCCGGTTCGATGCCGAAGCGCTCGGCGAGCCGCCGCTGGAACGACGCCAGCACCAGGCTTGCCGCAACCATGCCGGCCTTGCCCTGCCGGATCACCTGGAACAGGTCCATGCGGCCCAGCGCGTCGGGATCGCGCATGCCGTGCACGCGGCTCTCGCACAGCTCGATGGCGACGGCATCGAATACTTCACGTTCCAGCATTGCGTGCACCGCTTCGACGCTGGCGCGCGAGACGTGCGCGGTTCCCAGCAGCACGAATTGGGTGCCCCAGCGTTCGATGCGCTGCACCGGCTGGTCGGCGAGAGGGTCCGCGGGCAGGGCGGTCGCGGGCGTGTTCAAGCGGGAGGATGGATCACGAATGGGGCCCGGTGAAGTGGGGTCGCGCGCCACGGCGCGCAAGGTTCAGTCGCGATAGCGTTTGAGCAGGTCGCCGTAGGCATCGATGCGGCGATCGCGCAGGAATGGCCAGATACGCCGCACCTGCTCGCTCCGACCGAGGTCGATGTCGGTCATCAGCAGCTGCGGCGCATCGGCGCCGGCCTGTGCCAGCAGCTCGCCCTGCGGTCCGACAACGAAGCTCGAACCCCAGAACGCAATGCCGCGGCCGGTCACTGGTGCCGGCTCGAAACCGGTGCGGTTGCAGGCCAGAAGCGGCAGGCCGTTGGCGATTGCGTGTCCGCGCTGCACGGTGATCCAGGCTTCGCGCTGGCGCTGCTTTTCCTCGGCGGCATCTGCCGGATCCCAGCCGATCGCGGTCGGATACAGCAGCAGATCGGCGCCGCCCAGCGCCATCAGCCGTGCCGCTTCCGGGTACCACTGGTCCCAGCACACCAGCACGCCGAGCCTGCCGACCGAGGTGGCGATCGGCTCGAAGCCGAGGTCACCGGGAGTGAAGTAGAACTTTTCCTGGAATCCCGGATCGTCCGGGATGTGCATCTTGCGATAGCGGCCGGCGATCGCGCGCGAACGGTCAAAGACCACCGCGGTGTTGTGGTACAGGCCGGCGGCGCGGCGCTCGAACAGCGAGGCCACGACCACCAGCCGCAACGCCTCGGCGAGTTCGCCGATACGGGCAGTGGTCGGTCCCGGGATCGGCTCGGCGCGTTCGAATTCGGCGGCATCCTCGTACTGGCAGAAATAGGGGCCGTTGTGCAGTTCCTGCAGCAGCAGCAGCTCGGCGCCTGCCGCGGCGGCGGCGCGCATTCCGGTCTCGATCGCATCGAGATTGGATTCGCGGCTGCCGCGCTCGCGTTCCTGCAGCAGCGCCACTTTCAACGTCGTGCGTCGCATGATGGGCTGGGTCCCGGTCAATCGCGCATCATAACGCCGGACGCCGTCAGGCCAGCACGCCACGCGGCAGCTGCATGGTCACGCAGTGCAGACTGCCGTTCTGCCAGATCAGCGGTCGACAGGGCACCTGCAGGATCTCGCGGCCGGGGTGCGCGTCACCGATGATGGCGGCGGCATCGGCATCGGCGGGATCGCCATAGGCGGGTACCAGCACGCCGTCATTGACGACCAGATAATTCGCGTAGGACGCGGCCAGACGACGGGTGCCGTCGCGCACGGGCTGTGCCCAGGGCAGCGGGCGCAGCGGGTAGGCGGCACCCTGTCCATCGCGCAGCGCGGCCAGTTCATCGCGCATGCGCACCAGCTCCGCATGGTGCGGGTCCGCAGCAGCATCGCAGGCCTGGTACACGATCGAGCCGTCGGGCGCGAAGCGGGCGAGGGTATCGATATGCGCGTCGGTGTCGTCGCCTTCGAGATAGCCGTGCTCGAGCCACAGCACGCGGGTCGCATGGAGCGTCTGGCGCAGCCGTGATTCGATCGCGGGTCGATCCATATCCGGATGCCGCTGGTGCAGGCAGCGCCAGGTGGTCAGCAGCGTGCCGCGACCATCCGCCTCGATGGCGCCGCCCTCGAGGGCGAAGTCGATGCGTCGATGATCCACGGCACCGAACAGCCCCGCACGCAGCAGGCCGGCCACCAGCGCATCGTCGCGTTCGGCCCCGAATTTGCCGCCCCAACCGGTGAAGCGGAAGTCATCGAGCAGGAACTGCCCGCGATCGTGTGCGACCAGGGTGATCGGCCCCGAGTCGCGCAGCCAGGTGTCGTCGTATGCCAATTCGACGAAGTGCAGCCGTGACGGCGCGACACCCGCCGCGGCCAGCCGTCGCTCGGCACGCAGGCGCAGATCAGTGTCAGCGACGCAGATGACGGCAGGTTCGAAGCGCGTGATCGCGGCGACCAGCGCAACGTAAGTCGCCTCGACTTCGGGCAGCCGCGGTGCCCAGTCGGTACCCCCATGCGGCCATGCCACGAGGATGGCGTCCTGCGGCTCCCACTCGGCAGGCAATCGGAAGGCGGCACGGTTCATCGTGGAACCCTTTGAACTGGCAGCCACCGACGAGCCGCAATGCATTACGCGGAGGACGCGTGACGAGGATGCTCAGGGGGCGTAAGGCTTTTCACCGCTCGGGGCATCAAGTACCGAATGGATTACCGTGCTGCGCTCGAAATAGACCACATAGCCCGGATACACCCAGCGGTTGATCGGCGGCTGGTACTTGCTGCCGCCGCCGCGCGTCGGCAGCTTCGCGCGCGGTGCACCGAAGCGCTTTTCGACCTGCGCCATGCTCATGCCGCGGATCGGCATCGATTGGCGCTGCTCGCGCCGGACCTGCATGTGCAGGGTGTCGGCATGGACGGGCGAGGGCGCCGCGAGGCTCAATGCGAGGGCCACGGCAGCAGCGGCAGACAGCATGATTTTCATGACGATCTCCGTGACAGTCGGCGTCGTGACGCCGTTTTAGCAGAAGCCCGCCCCGGCTGCCATTGACGCGCCCGCGAGGCGTGGACCCTGTCGCAGGTTGTCGCGCAGACGCTCTGCCGGTCATGCGGCCAGGCTGGCCCAGCCAGTCCTGCAAACAACAAGGGCCGCGTCAGCGGCCCCGTGTCCACCCGCCGCCTGCGCGGCGATGGATGCAGATTCAGCGCTGGCGCGCCTTGAACCGCGGATTGCTCTTGCAGATCACGAACACCTTGCCGCGACGGCGCACGATCTTGCAGTCGCGATGCCGCTGCTTTGCGGACTTGAGCGAGGACAGCACCTTCACGGCCAACTCCTGTGAAATCGGGTCACCAAAGCAGGCGATTGTATCGACTGGGCCGCAGGCGAGGCAAGCGAGGCGAGACGCTGCGCCCGCAGGTCGGTCCAGGGCAGGTGGCAACTTCCTGTGCCGTGGATCCCAAGCGTCGCGCCGGAGCCGCGACGAGCGGGACACGCGGACGCATCGTAAGCATATGATATTGATATGAAAAATATCAAATAAGCCGTACGCGGTTCCGGGCCGGCGCGTGCCAGGGGCTTCAGCGCAAGCCATCGGTAACAGCAGGCCGTGGTCAAGTGCGGCGCTGTTGCATGGAGACCCGCCTGCCCGTGAAGTGGCCAGCTGCGGCGCCGCCTCGGCGTTGAGTGGACCGTGGCGCACCGATCCCTGGCGTTGCAGTCCCGCCGAAATCGGATTTGCAAATCCGCTCCGGCACTCGGGTGTGCTCGGCTGCGCCGCTGCAATGGCGCGCAGGCGTTTACACAGGTGGCGCGACTCCGCCGCGTCCGTTTGCATTGCAATGCGGCAGGGTGCCCGGCTCTTCAAAAGGGTCTTCGTTGGGTGCTGGCGACCCCTTTGCAGCCGCCCGGATGCGGATTCGCCCGGTCGCACTTAACGTGGATTTTCCGTCGGACAGAGTAGACAGGAAGGCCCTTGGATAGCGCGTCGCAGAAATACGCCGCGTCAGGGTCTGGCCGAGGCGTGCCGCCAGGTGATCCTTTTCCGCATGGATAGTGGCTTTTGAAGACCCGCAACCCGCTCGCCTTGCAGCGTCTTCGCCGACTGCGGGTCATGCTTCGCCAAAAGTCCCAGTGGCGCCGGAGTTCCGCAACCGAGCCGACCCTGCGCTCCGAGTTGTTCAGCGCCGACCAGATGGACCTGCATGGCGCCGTGCTCGCACGGCGCCATCGTTCGAGCGAGCTCACGCGCGCCAATGCGTTGCTGGCGCGACTGGCGGACAACGAAACGGTTCTTGCCCATTCCTGCGAAATGCTCACGTTGGCCATGCGCAGCGGCCGGCGCATCACGCCGGCAGCCGAATGGCTGCTCGACAACTTGTACCTGATCGAGGAGCAGATCCGCACGGCACAAAGGCATTTGCCCAAGGGTTACAGCCGTGAATTGCCACGTCTGCTCAATGGGCCATCGGCAGAGCTGCCACGGGTCTACGACATCGCGCTGGAGACCATTGCCCACGGCGACGGCCGCGTCGACCGCGAGAGCCTGAGTCGCTTCGTGGCGTCCTACCAGACGGTGACGCCGCTCAAGCTGGGTGAGTTGTGGGCCATTCCGATCATGCTGCGACTGGGTCTGATCGAGAATCTGCGCCGCGTGGCCGTACGTGTCATGACGAACTGGAACGACCGCACTCTTGCTAACCAGTGGGCCGACCGCATGACCGCGATCGCCGAGAGCGATCCCAAGAGCGTGGTGCTCGCGGTGGCCGACATGGCGCGCTCGGCCCCGCCCATGGCCTGCTCCTTTGTTGCCGAGCTGACGCGGCGGCTGCAAGGCCAGGGGTCGGCGCTGGCGCTGGCGCTGACCTGGATCGAGCAGGCACTGTCCGAATCCGGGCTCGGCATCGAGCGCATGGTGCAACTTGAAGCACAGCAGCAGGCCGCCGACCAGGTATCCATCGGCAACAGTATCGGCAGTTTGCGCATGCTCTCGAACATGGAGTGGCGCACGTTCGTCGAGTCCATGAGCTGCGTCGAGCAGGAACTGCGCCAGGATCCGGCAGGGGTTTACGCCGCGATGGATTTCACCACCCGCGATCACTACCGCCATGTGGTGGAAAGCCTGGCGAGGCACAGTACGCGCAGTGAACGCGAAGTGGCACGGGTCGCCATCGAGTTGGCCAGCAGCGGTGCGCAGAACGCGGCGCACGATGCCCCGAAAACTGCAGTGCAAGGTCACGTCGGTTACTACCTCGTCGACCGGGGGCTGCCGGCGCTGGAGCAGCGGGTGGGCGTGCGCGGACCGGCGGCCAAGACCCTGCGCGACCTCGCGCGGCGCGCGCCGCTGACCCTGTACCTGGGTTCAATCGTGTTGCTGCTGGCCTTGTTTGCGCAGCCGCTGTTGCGGGCCGTGCTGCGCAATGGCATGGATGGATGGGCATGGGCCGCAATCGCGGTGCCGGTGGTGCTGATCTGCAGCCAGTTGGCCATCAGTCTGATCAACTGGCTGCTGTCCATCGTGGTGCTGCCGCAAATGCTGCCGCGCATGGACTATTCCCGCGGCCTGCCGTCCGAAGTTCGCACGCTGGTGGTGATTCCGGCCATGCTCACCTGCGCGCAGGACGTGGACGCGTTGGCCGATGCGCTGGAAGTGCGGTTCCTGGCCAATCGCGATCCGCATCTGCACTTCGCGCTGCTTACCGACTTTGTCGATGCGCCCAGCGAAGTGCTTGACGCGGACGCGGCGCTGCTGCGACAGGCCAGCGAACGCATCGACGCACTCAACGCCAGCCACCCCGACGCCCAGGCCGACCGCTTTTTCCTGCTGCACCGGCCTCGCCGCTGGAACGCGCGCGACAAAGTGTGGATGGGCTACGAGCGCAAGCGCGGCAAGCTGGCCGAGCTCAACGGCCTGCTGCGTGGCATCGGCGCCGCGCGGTTCTTGCGCATCGTGGGCCGCACCGAGGTGCTGGCCGAGGTCAAGTACGTCATCACCCTGGACACCGACACGCAACTGCCGCGCGATGCCGCGCGCCAGTTCATCGGCGCCATGGCGCATCCGCTCAATCGCCCGGTGATCGACGCCGCCATGCGGCGCGTCACAGCGGGCCATGCCATTCTGCAGCCGCGCGTGGGCATCAGCCTGCCCAGCGCGGCGCGCTCGGCCTACGCGCGATTGTTCGGCAGTGACGCCGGCATCGATCCCTACACGCGCGCCGTATCGGACCTATATCAGGATCTGTTTGACGAAGGTTCGTTCATCGGCAAGGGTGTCTACGACGTCGACGCTTTCGAGCAGGTGCTCGCGGGCCGCTTCGGCGAAAACAGCATCCTCAGCCACGATCTGGTGGAGGGCTGCTTCGCACGCTCGGGCCTGATCAGCGACGTGCAGTTGTACGAGGACTATCCATCGCGCTACGCCAGCGACGTGAGCCGCCGCCATCGCTGGATTCGCGGCGACTGGCAGCTGCTGCCATGGCTGCTGCCCTGGGTCCGCACGCCGGATGGCCGCCACGCGCGCAACCCCCTGTCGGCGCTGTCACGCTGGAAGATTCTGGACAATCTGCGCCGCAGTCTGGTGCCCGCCGCGCTGCTGGTCCTCCTGCTGCTTGGCTGGTTTGCCATGACGCAAGTGGCGATGTGGACCGTGGTCGTGCTCGCCGTGGCATTCGTGCCGCCGCTGCTGGCCGTACAGTTGGACTTGCTTCAAAAGCCGCGCGATGTGCTGCTTGGTCAGCACGTGCGCGCGGCCATGCGCGGTAGCGGCGAGCAGGCCGGCCGCTTGCTGCTGACCTTGGCGTGGCTGCCGCACGAGGTCCTCTACAGCATGGACGCCATCCTGCGCACGCTGTGGCGCATGACACTGACGCGGCGCAGGTTGCTGCATTGGAACCCGTCCCAGGCAGTCGAACGCGGCGATGGCGACACGCTGGCCGGTTCGTTCAAATCAATGGCAGTGGGTCCGGTGCTGGCGCTGCTGACAGCTCTTGCACTGTTGCTGTTGCGGCCGGGTGTGCTGCTGGTGGCGGCACCCCTGCTGCTGCTCTGGTTGGCCTCTCCCGCCATCGCCTGGCGCATCAGCCAACCGGTGATGATGCAGGAGTTCGTGCCGACGCCCGCGGCACTGCACTTCCTGCGCCGCATGGCGCGCAAGACCTGGGCGTTTTTCGAGGCACACGTCGGTGTGCAGGACCACGGCCTGCCGCCCGACAATTTTCAGGAGCAACACGGGCCGATCATCGCGCACCGCACCTCGCCCACCAATATGGGGCTGGCGCTGCTGGCGAACCTGGCGGCCTATGACCTTGGCTACGTCGGCATCGGCCGGCTGCTGCAGCGCACGGCCCAAACCCTGCACACCATGCAGGGACTGCCGCGCTACCGCGGGCATTTCTACAACTGGTACGACACGCTCAGCCTGCAGCCACTTGCGCCGCGCTACATCTCGGCGGTGGACAGCGGCAATCTGGCCGGTCACCTGCTGACCCTGCGCCCCGGACTGCTGGCGCTGGCGGATGATCCGCTGTTCGATGTTCGCCTGCTGCAAGGCCTGGAAGATACCCTGGAGTTGCTGCACGACACCTTTCAAGCCCGTGATGACAGCAGCGGCGCGCTGGCGGCTTTTAGCCACGCACTCGCTGCCGCACAGGCCAGTCCTCCGCGCACGCTGGCTGATGCTGCGACTTGCCTGCAAGGCTTGCTGGCGGCTGCCAGCACACTTGCGCTTGACGCCGATCCGCTCGCAGCCGAACCGCTGGATGCCGCAGCCCTCAGCGATGTCGTCTTCTGGCTGCAGGCACTGCGCGAACAATGCCGCGATGCCAGCGCCACACTGCAGCTTTTCGCGGCATGGACACCCTTGGGACAGGGCGCCGAGCAGCAGAAGATGCCCAGCCTTCGCCAGTTGGCGCAAAATGGCAGCGCGGCTCCGCACGGCGACGCGCAGCGCGCCATGCAGCAGCATGCCGCAGCGATGATCGAAACCATCGAGCAACTGGCGGAACTGGCTGGCGCGCTGGCGCGGATGGACTACAGCTTTCTTTACGACGGTCAGCGTGACCTGCTGTCGATTGGCTACAACGTCGATGAGCGCCGACTCGACGCCGGCTTCTACGATCTGCTGGCCTCGGAAGCGCGGCTCACCAACTTCATTGCCATCGCGCAGGAGCAGTTGCCGCAGGACAGCTGGTTCGCGCTCGGGCGACTGCTCACCAGCAGTGGCGGCGAGCCGGTGCTGTTGTCGTGGTCCGGCTCGATGTTCGAGTATCTGATGCCCCTGCTGGTGATGCCGAATTACGTCGGCACCCTGCTCGACCAGACCTGCCGTGCGGCAGTGGCGAGGCAGATCGAATACGGCCACCAGCTGGGCCTGCCATGGGGCGTTTCCGAGTCCGGTTACAACACCCATGATACGCACTTCAATTACCAGTACCGCGCCTTCGGCGTGCCCGGGCTGGGCCTGAAGCGCGGCCTGGGTGAAGAGCTGGTGGTTGCGCCCTATGCCTCGGCGCTGGCGCTGATGGTGGCGCCCGCCGCCGCCTGCGCCAACCTGCAACGCCTGGCTGACGCCGGCGCGGAAGGCCGCTATGGCCTGTACGAGGCGGTGGACTACACCCCGGCGCGCCTGCCGCGTGGGCAAACCGCGGTGGTGGTGCGCTCGTTCATGGCACATCACCAGGGCATGAGCCTGCTGGCACTCGATCATCTGCTGCAACAGCGCCCGATGCAGCGCCGTTTCGAGTCCGACCCAAGCCTGCGCGCCACCTTGCTGTTGCTGCAGGAACGCGTGCCAAAAACCGCCGCCGAATACCGCCATGCCTCCGCTGCAATGGCACCGCAGGCGCTGGCGCGCACAGCGGAAACCAGCCTGCGTGTCTTTACCGACCCGGACCGCGCACGACCTGCCGTGCAGCTGCTGTCGAACGGTCGCTACCACGTGATGGTCAGCAGCGCGGGCGGTGGCTACAGCCGCCATCGCGACATGGCGGTGACGCGCTGGCGCGAAGACATCAGCAGCGACGACGCCGGAACGTTTTGCTATTTGCGCGATGTCAGCAGTGGCGCGTTCTGGTCCAGTGCGCATCAGCCTGCGCGCGCCACCCTCAAGTCCTACGAGGCGATCTTCTCCGACGCTCGCGCCGAGTTCCGCACGCGCACGCAAGATTTCGACACCCATACCGAAATCGTGGTGTCGCCCGAGGACGATATCGAACTGCGGCGCTTGCGCGTGACCAACCGCAGCCGCGCGCGACGCAGCATCGAGATCACCAGCTACGCCGAGGTGGTGCTGGCTCCGGCGCTGGCCGACGCCATGCACCCGGCCTTCAGCAAGCTGTTCGTGCAAACCGAACTGGTGCAGCGATTGCAGGCCATCATCTGCACCCGGCGCCCACGCTCCCGCGACGAACTGGTGCCGTGGATGTGCCACCTGCTGGCGGTGCACGATGCCCAGATCGACGAAATTTCGTACGAGACCGACCGCGCCCGCTTTATCGGCCGTGGCCGCAGCGCTGCCGATCCGCTGGCGATGGACATCGCGGGCCAGCCTGCGCGCGCGCTGTCCAACAGCCATGGCTCGGTGCTCGACCCGATCGTCGCCATCCGCTGCCGAATCACCCTCGAGCCCGAGCAATCGGCGCTGGTCGATCTGGTCACCGGTGTGGGCGACAGCCGCGAAGCCTGCCTGCATCTGATCGAAAAATTCCGTGACCGGCATCTGGCTGACCGCGTGTTCGACCTGGCCTGGACGCATAGCCAGGTGATGCTGCGCCAGATCAATACCAGCCAGGTGGATGCGCAGTTGTACGAGGAGATGGCGGCCTGCCTGCTGTATGCCAACGCATCACTGCGCGCCGAGGCCGGCATTCTGCGCAACAACCGGCGTGGCCAGTCGGGCTTGTGGGGACAGGCCATTTCCGGCGACCTGCCCATCGTGCTGCTGCACATCGCCGACCCGGCGAATATCGAACTGGTGCGGCAACTGGTGCAGGCACATGCCTATTGGCGCCGCAAGGGATTGCTGGTGGATCTGGTGATCTGGAACGAGGACCACGCTGGCTACCGGCAGCAATTGCAGGACCAGATCATGGGCCTGATTTCTTCCGGGATGGAGGCCAGCCTGATCGACCGCCCGGGAGGCATCTTCGTGCGCCCGGCGCAGCAGATTTCCAACGAAGACCGCATCCTCGTGCAGTCCGCCGCGCGTGTGGTGCTGAGCGACAGCCGCGGCACGCTGGCCGAACAGGTCGGACGCCGACGCCTGCAAAAGCAGCCCGAGACCTTGCTGCCGACGCGCACGCGACCCATGGAACCCAGGCGCCAGGGCGACACGCCGATCGCTGCGCCTGCGCCTGCCGAAGCCCTGCTGCTGGACAACCCCTGCGGTGGCTTCAGCGCCGATGGTCGCGAGTATGTGATCAACCTGGCGACCGGACAGAACACTCCAGCACCGTGGGTCAACGTGCTGGCCAATGCACAGTTCGGCACCGTGATTTCCGAGAGCGGCGGCGCCTACACCTGGGGCGAGAACGCGCACGAATTCCGCCTCACGCCCTGGCACAACGACCCGGTGACCGACGCCAGCGGCGAAGCGCTGTATGTGCGCGACGAGGAAAGCGGCCATTACTGGTCGCCCACGCCGTTGCCCCGGCGCGGCGAAGGCGCGTATCGCATCCGTCACGGCTTCGGCTACAGCGTGTTCGAGCACAGCGAAAACGACATCAGCACCGAACTGTGGGTGTATGTGGCGCTGGACGCATCGGTCAAGTTCTTCGGTGCTGAAGGTGCGCAACACCTCCGCACGAGCACGCCGCCTGTCGGTTACCGGGTATGTCGAATGGGTGCTCGGCGATCTGCGCGAAAAGACCGCCATGCATGTCGTCACCGAGTCCGACCCGGTGACGGGCGCCTTGTTTGCGCGCAATGCCTACAACACCGAATTCGCCGGCCGCGTGGCGTTTTTCGATGTTGACGACCCGGGACGCAGCGTGACCGGGGACCGCAGCGAATTCCTCGGCCGCAATGGCAGCCGGCGCAGCCCGGCGGCGATGAGCAATGCACGGCTGTCGGGACAGGTCGGCGCGGCGCTCGACCCGTGCGCGGCCATCCAGATCCCCTTCGATCTGGGCGCTGGCGATACGCGTGAGATCATCTTCCGCTTGGGCGCAGCCGGCAGTGCCAAGGCAGCCAGCGAGCTGGTGCAGCGCTGTCGAGGCCTCGGCACCGCGGCCACCACGCTCGACGCCGTGCACAAGTACTGGCGCAGTACGCTGGGCACGGTGCAGGTGCGCACCCCCGACCCGGCGCTGGACGTGCTGGTCAACGGCTGGCTGCTGTACCAGGTGATTGCCTGCCGCTTTCTCGCGCGCAGCGGCTACTACCAGTCGGGCGGCGCAATCGGCTTTCGCGACCAGTTGCAGGACGCGATGGCGATGATTCACGCCCAGCCTGATGCCGTGCGCCAGCATCTGCTGTTGTGCGCCGCGCACCAGTTCGGCGAGGGCGACGTGCAGCACTGGTGGCACCCGCCGCTGGATCGCGGCGTGCGCACGCGCTGCTCCGACGATTACCTGTGGCTGCCGCTGTGCGTCAGCCGCTATGTGCAGATCACCGGTGACCATGGCGTGCTGGATGTGACCGCGCCTTACCTGGAAGGCCGCGCCGTCAACCTCGACGAAGAGGCCTATTACGACCGGCCCACGCGTTCGGAGCGGCGTGAGTCGCTGTACCAGCACTGCGTTCGCGCGATCGAGCACAGCATGCCGCGTGGTGCGCATGGCCTGCCGCTGATAGGCACGGGCGACTGGAACGACGGCATGAACCGCGTCGGCAACCAGGGCCGTGGCGAAAGCGTCTGGCTCGGCTTCTTCTTGCACGAGGTGCTGCTGCGCTTCACGCCGCTGGCGCAGGCGCAGGGCGACGACGCGTTCGTCACGCGCTGCGCGGCCACGGCTGCCGCGCTGCGCATCAGCCTCGACCAGCATGGATGGGATGGCGCCTGGTACCGCCGCGCCTACTTCGACGATGGCACGCCGCTGGGTTCGGCGGGCGGCGCGGAATGCCAGATCGACGCCACCGCGCAAAGCTGGGCCGTGCTGTCCGGCGCCGCCGACGCCAGCCGTCAGCGGCAAGCGATGCATGCGCTCGACCAGCGCCTGGTGCAACGCGACGCCGGGCTGGTGCAATTGCTCGACCCGCCGTTCGATCACACCCCGCTCGACCCCGGCTACATCAAAGGCTACGTGCCCGGTGTGCGCGAGAACGGCGGCCAGTACACGCACGCCGCGGTCTGGGCGGCGATGGCCTTTGCCAAACTCGGCGACGCCACCCGCGCCTGGGAACTGCTGGGCATGATCAACCCGGTCACTCGCGGCCGGAGCGCGGCGGCCCTCGACATCTACAAGATCGAGCCCTACGTGATGGCAGCCGATGTCTACGCCGTGGCTCCGCACGTGGGCCGTGGCGGCTGGAGCTGGTACACCGGCTCGGCCGGCTGGACGTACCGGCTGATCGTGGAGTCACTGCTTGGCCTGCGCCGCGAGGGCGAGCGCCTGCACATCGCACCGGTGCTGCCCGCCGAATGGCGTTCCTTCACGCTGGACTATCGTTATCGCGACACGCTCTATCGCATTTTTGTGCTGCAGTCGGAGTCCGTCGAAGGCAGTGGCCCGCTCAGCCTGAACGACGCGGTTCAGGAGCCGCGGAGCATCGTGTTGATCGACGACGGGCTGGAACATCGGATCGAGATCCGACTGCCTCCTGGCCCATCGAGACCGACGCCCGCGGCTGCCGTGTCGTGACGGGGCTGCCATGGCCCTGGCTGCACACGGCGTGATTCATGACCCTGCGCGCCTGATGCTTCGCCATCAGGTCGGATTTCGCGCTTCCCGGCAACCAAGGAGTGTACGAAACGCCATGAGGATCCCCCACTCGGATGCCCTTGTCTTTTTCGGTGCGACCGGCGATCTGGCGTACAAGCAGATCTTCCCGGCGTTGCAGGCAATGATGAAGCACGACCACCTGCAGGTGCCGATCATAGGCGTCGCGCATTCGGGCTGGACCGTAAGGCAGCTGCGCCAGCGCGCCCTTGACAGCGTGGCGCAGGCGGCGAAGGGCAACGGCAGCAAGCTCGACAAGGCTGCGTTCGCGAAACTCTCGGCCTGCCTGCAGTACGTCGATGGCGACTACAACGACCTCGCCACGTTCGCGCATCTGCGCAAAGTACTGGGCAAGGCGAAGCGTCCGCTGCACTACCTGGCCATTCCGCCGGGCCTGTTCGGCACCGTGGTCAGGGGCCTGCAGCAGGCCGGTTGCACGGATCATGCGCGAGTGGTGGTGGAAAAGCCGTTCGGTCGTGACCTGGCCTCGGCGCAGGATCTCAATCGCATCCTGCGGTCGGCGTTTCCGGAAGATTCGATCTTCCGCATCGACCACTTCCTCGGCAAGGAAGCGATCATGAATATCCTCTATTTCCGCTTCGCCAATTCATTTCTCGAACCGATCTGGAACCGCAACTGCGTGGCTAGCGTGCAGATCACGCTGGCCGAGGATTTCGGCGTGCAGGATCGCGGCCCGTTCTACGAAACCGCGGGCTGCCTGCGCGATGTCATCCAGAACCACCTGCTGCAGATCGTCGCGTTGCTGGCCATGGAGCCGCCGGCCTATCAGGGCTTCGGCGCGGTACACAGCGAGAAGGCCAAGGTGTTCCAGGCCATGCGCCCGCTGCGCCCGGACGACGTGGTGCGTGGTCAGTACGCCGGCTACCGCAAGGAACCGGGCGTGGCGAAGGACTCCGATGTCGAGACCTATTGCGCGCTGCGGCTGTACATCGACTCGTGGCGCTGGGAAGGCGTGCCGTGGTACCTGCGTTCCGGCAAGTGCCTGGCGGCAACGGCGGCCGAGATCCTGGTGGAGCTGAAGCCGCCACCGCAGCGGCTGTTCGACGATTCAGCGCCGGCGGATGGACGCGCCAATTATGTGCGTTTCCGGCTGTCCCCGGACTCGGCCATCGCACTCGCCGCACGCGTCAAGCGCGCAGGCAAGGAGTTCATCGGCGATCAGCGCGAGCTCTACCTCGTTGAAGCGCAAGTGGGTGAAGAGTTGCCTTACGAGCGGCTTCTGGGCGATGCCCTGGCGGGCGATGGCGCGCTGTTCACCCGTGAGGACGCGGTCGAGGCCGCCTGGACGGTGGTCGAACCCGTTCTTGCGACCCATCCCCGGGCTGCCCCCTACCGGCGCGGCGGCTGGGGACCGAAAGCGGCGGATGCACTGATTGCTGCGGACGGCGGTTGGCACAATCCGATGCCGGAGCGGACCCGGGCATGACCGCAACCGACCCGGTCGTGTTTCTGCTCGATGTCGACAACACCCTGCTCGACAACGATCGCTTCGCCGCCGACCTCACGGTGCGGCTTGAGCATGACTTCGGCAAGGTCGAGTGCGAGCGCTACTGGTCGATCTATGCCGGGCTGCGCGACCAGCATGGCTACGCCGATTATCTGGGCGCGTTGCAGGATTTCCGCGCCGCCTGCAACGACGAGCCGGCACTGCTGCAGATCTCGGCCTTCCTGCTGGATTACCCCTTCCACGAGCGCCTGTATCCGCGTGCACTGGCGGCGCTCGAACACCTGCGCTCATTTGGCACTGCGGTGATTCTTTCGGATGGCGATATCGTGTTCCAGCCGCGCAAGATCCAGTGCTCGGGGCTCTGGGATGCGGTCGCTGGCCGCGTGCTGGTGTGTGTGCACAAGGAACGCATGCTCGAGGCGATCCGGCAGCGGTTTCCCGCCACGCACTACGTGATGGTCGACGATAAGCCGCAACTGCTGGCCACCGTGAAACGCATGCTCGGCGATCGCTTGACCACCATCTTCGTGCGGCAGGGGCACTACGCCGCCGCAGCGGAGCGCATCGTGATCGACCCCGCGCCCGATGTGACCGTCAGGCACATTGGCGACTTGTGTGATCTCGCGCTGTGTGATTTGCATGCCGTCATGACCAGTCGCGCCGCGGCTGGGGATCGCCAGCGGATGCCGCGGACAGCCTTCCCGGAGCAGCCATGAAGCCCACCCGACAACTGCACGACCTCGGCCAGAGCCTGTGGCTGGACAACATCACCCGCAAGTTGCTGGACGACGGCACCCTGCGTCGTTACATCGACGAGCTCTCGATCACCGGCCTGACTTCGAACCCGACCATCTTCGACGGCGCGATCGGCAGCGGCAATGCCTATGACGCCGGCATCCGCGAGAAGGTGCGGGACGGGAAGTCCGGCGAATCCCTGTTCATCGAACTGGCGCTGGAGGATCTGCGCCGCGCGGCCGACCTGTTCCGCCCGGTGTTCGAGGCCAGCCGGCACATCGACGGCTGGGTCTCGATGGAAGTCTCGCCGCTGCTGGCCGCTGATACCGCGGGCACCATCGAGGCCGCCCGGCAGATCCACCAAGAGGCCGCCCGGCCGAATCTGTTCGTCAAGATTCCGGGCACTGCGCAGGGCATTCCGGCGATCGAGGCATCGATCTTCGCCGGCGTGCCGATCAACGTGACCCTGCTGTTCTCGCGCGAGCACTACCTCGCTGCCGCCGAGGCCTATCTGCGCGGCATCGAGCGGCGGCTCGAAGCCGGGCTGGACCCGCGCGTCGGCTCGGTCGCCTCGCTGTTCGTCAGCCGCTGGGACGTGGCGGTCAAGGACCAGGTGCCTGCGGAGTTGCGCAACCGACTCGGCATCGCGATCGGCGGGCGTACCTACCATGCCTATCGCGATCTGCTCGCATCGACACGCTGGCGCAAGCTCGCTGATGCAGGCGCCCAGCCGCAGCGTCTGCTGTGGGCAAGCACCGGCACCAAGGACCCGGAGCATCCGCCACGCTGTACGTCGAGGCGCTGGCCGCGCCCGACACCATCGACACCATGCCGGAAAAGACCCTGCACGCCTTCGCCGAACACGGGGCGCCCAACGGCACGATGGCGGCGGATGGCGACGATGCCGAGCTCATGCTGACGCGCTTCGCGCGGGCCGGCATCGACATCGATGCGCTGGCGATCCGGTTGCAGCATGAGGGCACGCAGTCCTTTGTCAGATCCTGGCAACAGCTGCTGCAGCGCATCGCCGACAAGAGCGCCGCGCTGGAGGGCTCGCGCTGAGAAATGTCTGAACTTCCGCGGACCCTCCTCAAGCCATGGATGGCTTGCCGCATCGAGCATGCCGGTGCCTGATGCGGTTCCCCGAAACAACCCCACGAGTGCCTCCTGGATCACTTCCAATCCGCCCCATCGTCCAGTTCCCTGACCCGACGTCCGCAGTGGCAGGCACTGCAGGAGCATGCGCCGGGAATTCGGACGAGCTCCCTGCGCGAGCTGTTTGTCGACGATCCCGCGCGCGGCGATCGGCTGCATGCCGAGGTCGCAGGCCTGTACCTTGATTACTCCAAGCAGCGGGTCAGCGACGACACATTGCGCCTGCTGCGTGAACTGGCCGACGCTTGCGGCTTGCATGAGCGCATCGAAGCGATGTTCCGCGGTGATCGGATCAACAGCACCGAGGATCGCGCAGTGCTGCACGTTGCGTTGCGTGCCCCATCCGGCGAAAAAATCCTGGTCGACGGTCATGACGTGGTGCCGGACGTGCATGCGGTACTCGACCGCATGGCGGCATTTTCCGAACGTGTGCGCAGCGGCGTCTGGATCGGGCACACCGGCAAGCGCATGCGCAACGTGATCAGCATCGGCATCGGCGGCTCCGACCTCGGTCCGGTCATGGCGTACGAGGCGCTGCGCTGATTACAGCCGGCGCGACATGACCTTCCGCTTCGTCTCCAATGTCGACGGCACCGATTTCGCGGAGGCCGTGCGCGACCTCGATCCGGCCGAGACGCTGTTTGTCATCTGCTCGAAGACCTTCACCACGCTGGAAACGCTGACCAATGCGCACGCCGCGCGTGCCTGGTGCCTGCAGGCGCTAGGCGACCCGCTGTCGATGAAGGCAGCGTGATCGCGAAGCACTTCGTCGCGGTCTCGACCAACGCCGACGGGGTGCGCGAAATTCGGCATCGATACCGCCAACATGTTCGGCTTCTGGGACTGGGTCGGCGGACGCTACTCGATGGATTCGGCGATCGGGCTGTCGACGATGCTGGCGATCGGCGCGGACAACTTCCGCGCGATGCTGGCCGGGTTCCACGCGATGGACGAGCATTTCCGCGGCGCGCCTCTGGAACGCAACCTGCCTGCTGCTGATGGGTCTGCTGGCGATCTGGAACAGTCAATTTTCTCGGTGCGGAGACCGTCGCCGTGCTGCCCTACGAGCAATATCTGAAGCGCTTCCCGGCGTACCTGCAGCAGCTGACGATGGAGAGCAACGGCAAGCACGTCACGCCTCGACGGCAGCCGGGTGGATTACGACACCGGCCCGATCTACTGGGGCGAGCCCGGCACCAATGGCCAGCACTCGTTCTACCAGCTGATCCATCAGGGCACGCGGCTGATCGCCTTGCGACTTCATCGGGTTCTGCTCAGACGCTGAATCCGCTGCCCGCACGCGCGCCGGGGATCAGCACGACCTGCTGATGGCCAACCTGTTCGCGCAGAGCGAGGCGCTGGCGTTCGGCAAGACGCTGGACGAAGGTCAAGGCCGAAGGCACACCCGACGAGCTGGTGCCGCACCGGACTGTTCGAAGGCAACCGGCCGAGCAACACCATCCTGGCCGACGCGGCTGACACCGCGCGTCCCTCGGCGCTCTGATCGCGCTCTACGAGCACAGTGTCTTCGTGCAGGGCGTGATCTGGGATATCGACTCGTTCGACCAGTGGGGTGTCGAGCTCGGCAAGCAGCTGGCGAAGCGAACGGCCGCGAACTCGCGACCGAGCGAGCCGGCACTCGCGCACGACAGTTCGACCAACGCGTTGATCCGGCGCTACCGCCGGCTGCGAACGGGGCCCGCTGAGCACCCAGATAAGTCCGCTGGCCGGCAAGCCGGCACCAGCCGTCGCTGCTGGTCGACGTGCCGAAGCTGCTCGCCGCCTATGTCGACCTGCGCCCCGATCCCGCGCTGCCGGCGCAGCGCGTCGCGTTCGGCACCTCCGGCCACCGCGGCAGTTCGTTCGAGCGCAGCTTCAACGAATGGCACGTGCTGGCGATCAGCCAGGCGATCTGCGACTACCGCAGGAGCAAGGGCATCGACGGCCCGCTGTTCATCGGCATCGATACGCATGCGCTGTCGCAGCCGGCGTTCGAGAGCGCGCTGGAGGTGCTGGCCGCCAACGGCGTCGCAGACGCTGATCGCGCAAGGACGGCGAATTCACGCCGACGCCGGCGATCTCGCACGCGATCCTGGCTTACAACCGGGGTCGGACGCTCGGGGTCTGGCCGACGGCATCGTGATCACGCCCTCGCACAATCCGCCCGACAACGGTGGCTTCAAGTACAACCCGCCGAACGGCGGCCCGGCGGACACCGACATCACCGGCTGCGATCGAGACCGCGCCAACGCGCTGCTCCGAGGACGGCCTCAAGGCGGTGCGGCGCATGCCGTTCGCGCAGGCGACGCAGCGCGGGCACGACGCACGAACACGATTTCCTCGATGCCTACGTCGACGACCTCGGGCAGCGTGATCGACTTCGACGCGATCCGTGGCGCCGGCATCCGCATGGGCGTCGACCCGCTGGGCGGCGCCGGTGTGCACTACTGGGCCACCGATCGCGCGAACGCTACCGGCTCGATCTCACCGTGGTCAGCACGGAGGTCGATCCGACCTTCCGCTTCATGACGCTGGACTGGGACGGCAAGATCCGCATGGATCCGTCGTCGTCCTACGCGATGCAGCGGCTGATCGGCCTCAAGGATCGCTACGACGTCGCCTTCGCCTGCGACACCGACCACGATCGCCACGGCATCGTGACGCGCAGCGCGGCTTGATGGTACCGAACCACTACCTGGCGGTGCTGATCGACTATCTGTTCCGGCAGCGACCGCAGTGGAGCGGCAAGCGCCGCGGTCGGCAAGACCGTGGTCAGCACCGCGCTGATCGACCGCGTGGCCGAAGCGCCTGGGTCGCAAGCTCTACGAGGTGCCGGTCGGCTTCAAGTGGTTCGTCGACGGCCTGTTCGACGGCTCGCTCGGTTTCGGCGGCGAAGAAAGCGCCGGCGCCTCGTTCCTGCGCCGCGACGGCACGGTGTGGACGACCGACAAGGATGGCATCGTCGCCGGCGCTGCTGTCGGCGGAGATCACCGCGCGCAGTGGCCGCGATCCCGGCGAGCTGTACCGCGACCTCGTCGCGCGAGCTGGGTGAGCCGCGGCCGATCGCGTCGAGGCGCCGGCGACCGCCGGAACAGAAGCCGAAGCTGGCGAAGCTGTCGCCGCAGCAGATGCAGAGCACCGAGCTGGCCGGCGAGAAAGATCGATCAGCGTGCTCGACCACGCGCCAGGCAACGACGCGCGATCGGCGGCATCAAGGTGATCGCCGCCAGCGGCTGGTTCGCCGCGCGTCCGTCCGGCACCGAGGACATCTACAAGATCTACGCGGAGAGCTTCAGGGGCGAGGAGCATCTGCAATCGATCCTGCAGGAAGCGCAGGACATCGTCGACGCCGCGCTCAAGGCGTCGTGACACATGCGCTGTCGACGCACCGGGTCGTAGTCCATCAGGAAGCCGCCATGTCCAACGCACTCGATCAGCAATGCATCAACACCCTTCGCTTCCTGTCGGTCGACATGGTGCAGAAGGCCAACAGCGGGCATCCCGGGCTGCCGCTGGGCGCTGCGCCGATGGCGTACGCGCTGTGGACGCGGCACCTGAAGCACCACCCGGCCAATCCGCACTGGCCCGACCGCGACCGCTTCGTGCTGTCGGCCGGACACGGCTCGGCGCTGCTCTACAGCCTGCTGCACGTCACCGGCTATGACCTCTCGCTGGACGACCTCAAGCGGTTTCGTCAATGGGGCAGCAAGACACCCGGCCATCCCGAGTGCGGCCATACGCCCGGCGTCGAGATCACCACCGGGCCGCTCGGCCAGGGCCTCGCCAACGCGGTCGGCATGGCGATCGGCGAGGCGCACCTGGCCGCGCGCTACAACCGCGACGGCCACACCGTGATCGACCATCGCACCTGGGCCATCGTCAGCGACGGCGACCTGATGGAAGGCGTGGCGTCGGAAGCCGCATCGCTGGCCGGGCATCTGAGGCTGGGCAAGCTGGTCTGCCTGTACGACGACAACCACGTGACCCTCGCTGCCGGCACCGACATCACCTTCTCCGAAGATCGCGCCGAACGCTTCGAGGCCTATGGCTGGCAGACCCTGCACGTGGCCGACGGCAACGACGTGGACGCGATCGAGCGACGCGCTCGCGCGGCGCGGGCGGAAACGGCGCGGCCCGTCGCTGATCGTGGTGCGCACCCACATCGGCTACGGCTCGCCCGAGCAGGACAGCTTCAAGGCGCACGGCTCGCCGCTCGGCGTGGAGGACGTGAAGACAGACCAAGCAGAACCTCGGCTGGCCGCTGGAGCCGCCTTTCTGGTGCCTGCCGAAGCGCTGGCGCATTTTCGCGAAGCACTGTCACGCGGTGCGGCCGCCGAGGCCGCATGGCAGCAACGCCTCGACGGCTATGCGAGGGACTTCCCCGACACTGGCGCGAGAGCTGCTGGGCCGTCTGCGCGACGAGCTTCCCGCTGATTGGGATGCCGACATCCCGGTGTTCCCGGCAGACGCCAAGGGCATCGCCACGCGCGTCGCCAGCGGCAAGGTGATGAACGCGATCGGCGCCGAAGCTGCCTGCGCTGTTCGGCGGCTCAGCCGACCTCGATCCGTCCACCTTTACCAACCTGAAGGGGCTGGGCGACTTCAATCCCCGGCCGCCGCGGGGCAGGACACCGCAGGGTTCGGACAGCGGCGGCTGGAGCCGCGCCGGCCGCAACCTGCACTTCGGCGTGCGCGAGCACGCGATGGGCGCAATCGTCAACGGGCTGGCCGCGCACGGCGGTTTCCTGCCGTACGGCTCGACCTTCCTGATCTTCTCCGACTACATGCGGCCGTCGATCCGCCTCGCCGCGCTGATGGGTCTGCACGTCAGTCCACGTATTCACCCACGACAGCATCGCGCTCGGCGAGGACGGCCCCACCCACCAGCCGGTGGAGCAACTGGCCAGCCTGCGCGCGATTCCGAATGTCACCGTGATCCGCCCGGCCGACGCCAACGAAACGGCCGATGGCATGGAAGGTGGCCGTGGCTTCGAAGACACGCGACCGCCGGTGCTGCTGGCGCTGACACGGCAGGACGTGCCCACGCTCGACCGCGTCCGTTATGCCAGCGCCGAGGGGCTGCGCCGGGGCGCCTACGTGCTCAGCGATGCGAAGGACAAAAAGCCTGCGCTGATCCTGATCGCCAGCGGCTCTGAAGTCGGCCTGATCCTGGCGGCCGCCGAGCATCTGGAGGGCGACGGCATCGCGGTCCGCTGCGTGTCGATGCCCAGCTGGGAGTTGTTCGAGGCCCAGCCGCATCGCTACCGCGACAGCGTGCTGCCTCCGGACGTTACCGCGCGCCTCGCGGTCGAGCTGGGTGTGCCGCAAGGCTGGAATCGCTACGTCGGTTCGCGCGGCGACATGCTCGGCGTCGAGCGTTTCGGCGCTTCCGCGCCGGCCGAAGTCCTGCTGCGCGAGTATGGTTTCACTGTCGAGAACGTCTGTGCTCGTGCCAGGGCGCTGCTGGCTTAGGGCACCCGGTGTTCCCTGGAGGTCATCACCGCCAGGCAACTCGGGGGATGGCACGTTCGAGACCGTGTCGTGCAGCGTGCTCGCCTGATGATGGCAGAGGGGCGGCGAGCGCTGAGCCGGGGATCTGGATCAGCGGCCGCTCGCCGCTGTCCGCCTCGTCGAGGGCCGGCTGACGTGCGTGGCGGCGGGAAACGACGTATCGCTGCGCGGATGTGCCGGAGAGATCATTCCTTCTTGATGGCATGGCCGCCGAATTCGTTGCGCATCGATGCCAGCAGCTTGTCGGAGAAGGAGTCGGCATCGCGCGAACGGAAGCGTTCCATCAGGGCCAGCGTGATCACCGGCGCAGGTACGCTGAGCTCGATCGCCGCATCGACGGTCCAGCGGCCTTCGCCGGAATCGACCACGTAGGGGGCGATGCCTTCCATCGAGGGATTCTTGCCCAGCGCGTCGGTGGTCAGCTCCAGCAGCCACGAGCGCACCACGCTGCCGTAACGCCAGATCCCGCCGATCTGGTGCAGATCGAGGTTGAATTCCTGCTTGTGCCTGAGGATCGAGAAGCCTTCGGCATAGGCCTGCATCAGACCGTATTCGATGCCGTTGTGGACCATTTTGGTGAAATGGCCGGAGCCGACCGGGCCGACGCGGCCCCAGCCCTGATTCTTGCCAGGTGCCAGCGTCTCGAAGATCGGCCGCAGGGCCTCGACGGTTTTTTCGTCGCCGCCGACCATCATGCTGTAGCCCTCCTTGAGCCCCCACACGCCACCGCTGGTGCCGCAGTCGATGTAACCGATGCCTTTGTCGGCATACAGCGCTGCGCGGCGCAGACTGTCCTTGTAGTTGGAGTTGCCGCCGTCGATCACGGTGTCGCCCCTGCCCAGCAGCGGCAGCAGCGCGTTGACGGTGTCGTCGGTGACCTTGCCGGACGGCACCATCATCCAGAGCGCGCGCGGCGCGGGCAGCACCCTGACCAGCGTCTGCAGCGAATCGGCGGAGGCGGCGCCCTTGGCTTCAAGCGCCTTGCGCGCATCCGCATTCGGGTCAAAGCCCGTCACCTGATGGCCACCTTGCTGCAGCCGTTGCGCCATGTTGGCGCCCATCTTGCCAAGTCCGATCATGCCGATTTTCATGGGATGTCCTTGTCTGAAGTGACGGGATGCCGCAATCCTTGAATGCAGCTGAAGGCATGCGGGAATGAGGCGGCATGACCGGAGTCAGCGTGCCAGCCAGCGGTGCAGCCGGGCGAGTACTCGAGGGGTCAGCCGCGTACGGTTGTAGGCATCGGCGGCCCAGCGAATCGCTTCGCCCTGGGTGGGGTAGGCGTGGATCACCCGCGACAGCTTGCGCAGGCCGATGTCCGCCACCATCGCCAGGGTGATCTCGTTGATCATGCTGCCGGCATGGAGTGCGACGATGGTGGCGCCGAGGATCTGGTCGCTGCGCTCCCGCACGTGGATTTTCACGAAGCCGGCGTGCTCGCCATCGATCACCGCACGATCATTCTCGTGCATCGGAACGGTAAAGGTCTTCACCGGGATGTTCAGACGGTTGGCTTCCCGCACATACAGGCCGACGTGGGCGATTTCCGGATCGGTATAGGTGCACCACGGGATGATCAGGTCGCTCAGGCGTTCGCGACCTCCAAACAGCGCGTTCTGCACCGCGATGCGCGCCGAGGCGGTAGCGGTGGCGGTGTACTTATGTTCCAGGCAGACGTCGCCGGCGGCATAAATGCTCGGGTTGCTGGTGCGCAGATGATCATCGACGCGGATGCCGTCGCCGGCTGCATAGTCAACGCCGGCCGCCTCGAGGTTCAGCCCCTCCACATTCGGAGAACGGCCGACGCCAGTGAGGATCGCATCGACCGCGATTGTGTTGCGGTAATCGTCACTGACCAGATCGATCAGCTTCTGTCCGTTCTCCACGCGCACGGCAGAGACGGTGGTATTCAGGCGTACCTCGATGCCATCGCGGGCAAACGCATCGGAGAGAATCTGGGCCGCATCGCGTTCTTCCCGATCGAGAAACAGCGGCTTGTCCTGCACGATGGTGACCCGCGCGCCGAGTCGGCAGAACGCCTGCGCCAGTTCGCAGCCGAGCGGGCCGCCGCCGATCACCAGCAGCCGGCGCGGCAGTTCGGTGAGGTTGAACACGGTGGCGTTGGTCATGCAGCCGGTCTCGCGCAGGCCGGGGATCGACGGAATGTGCGGTCGCGCGCCGGTGGCAACCATGGCCTTGCCGAAGCACAGCTTGTCGCCGTTGACCGTCAGCGTGCCGGCGCCGGTGAATTGCACGTTGCCGAAGAACACGTCCACCCCGGCTGCGGCCAGCTTGCGTACCGAATCGCCGCCGCCGAGGTGGCTGCGGATGCGCCGCACGCGTTCCATCGCGGCGGCGAAATCGACCTGGATATCATCGGGGATCCGCGCGCCGTAGCGCCGAGCGTCGCGCATTTCGGCATACAGCCGCGCGGTGCGGACCAGCGCTTTCGACGGTACGCAGCCGGTATTCAGACAGGTGCCGCCAATCAAGTGGCGTTCGATCAGCGCCACCCTGACTCCGAGCGAGGCGGCTGTTTCCGCGGCAACCAGGCCTGCCGCCCCGGCGCCGACAATGAGCAGCTGGTAGCAGTCCGCAGGGATCGGGTTGCGCCACGCTTCGGGGTGCACATGGGCAAGCCGCTCGCGTTCGTACACATCCTGCGGGGTGGCGAGCGGGGCGTCGTGCGGCGACATCAGCAGGCTCCGCCAGGCTCGGACGACTGCAGCCAACCGCCGCGAAATCCGGCCACGCGCAGTCCGTCGCGCAGGTACGTGCAGCCGCGCATCAGCTGCCAGATGCATCCACTGCGATGGTTCTCGATCATCAGCAGCACGATGCCCTGATCGAGACCGTAGTGGCCGGCGGAAATCCAGGGCCGCCCGCGTGCGTCGGCCAGCGACGGATTGACGCTGCTGGCGAGGCGATCGTCGGTGAGCACGTCTGGATAGCGCAGCATCAGGTTGCGCACGGCCGCCAGCGCGATCTTCGGCGCGAACGGCAGCGAAGCCAGCACAGACGGAGCGGACAGAGTTCCGTCGTCCGGCCCGTATGGCACGCCACGGGCGGCATAACCGAACAGACGACGCGGTTCGTTGAGCATCCCCGGCTGCTCGTCGCTGGGGCCATCGCAGGCAGACAGGCCCCATCCGTTTTGATCGTAGCCGGTGAATTCGTGCGGGTTGCGCTGGGCATACTCGCGCTGGATCAGCACCGCCCGTCGGCTGTTCTCGAAATAGTCCGAGCGCTTCTCGCGCATAAAGCTGTCGCGTATGCCGCGAAAATCGATCCATGCGTGCGAGAAATGATGCACGAACAGCGGTCCTGCATAGAGATAATCGTTGTCGTACAGGTTTTCCCACTGGTAGGTGGCGGTCCATGCCTTGTAGCAATCACCCGCGATCGGGTGCGTGGGCGAACCCATGGCCAGCACGTACAGCAGGATCGCTTCGCTGTAACCTTCCCAGCCGTAGTGCAGGAATCCGCATTCGGGTTTCCAACCTTGCCGGATCGTCTCGCCTTCGGCCTGCGCCCAGCGCCAGTCGATCCGCCGATACAGGAAATCGACCATCTCGCGCAGCTCGATCTCGTCGGCGTCGGACGCGGTGAAATACATGGCAGCGGTCAGCGCGCCGGCGATCAGCAACGCGCTGTCGATCATCGACAGCTCCGACTGCCAGACGCGGACACCGGTCTGGATATCCAGGAAGTGGTAGTAGAAGCCCTTGAAGCCGGTCGCCACGGGGCTGCCGCTCTGGTCGCTGTCGCGAAAAAAACGCAGCGCGGCGAGACAGCGTCCGGCCGCATCGGAACGCTTCATCCAGCCCCGTTCCACCGCCACCGGATATGACGACAGCGCAAAGCCGACCACGGCGATGCTGACGGGCGAGCGGTCACGCGACGTGTCGGCTACCAGACCGTTGCGCGGACTCGTGTTCAGAACGAAGTAATCGAACGCCGCACGCTGCAATCGATCGAACAGCGCCTCATCCGGCAGCAGGGGAATCGGCGTCATCCATTCATGATACTCCCGCAACATGAACAGGGTGCAGGCTTCACGCGACATCACTCGGGCACAGTCGTATGCTCACTCGTCGGCACCGCCCTGATGATCAGTGCGGATTGCGCGCAGGAGCATGCAGCCTTATGCCGCCTTCCCTACGATCATCCACCGGCGCCTCGCCGCAGCTGCAGTTGCTGTCCAACGGCCGCTATACGGTGATGCTGAATGCCGCCGGTTCGGGATACAGCAGCTGGCGCAGTTTCGCCGTTACCCGCTGGCGTGAGGACCCCGTCGGCGACGGGTGGGGCAGCTATTTGCTGCTGCGTGACGAGGAGAACGGAGACGTCTGGTCGGCAGGCCTGCAGCCTTGCGGCATTGAAACGGACGTCTATACCGCCACACTTTCAGATGGTCACGTCGGCATCACTCAGCGTCACGGCATGCTGGCCACGACGCTCGATGTGGCGGTCGCCTGCGACCGTGATGCCGAGCTGCGCCGCATCACGCTCACCAATCACGGTGCGACTCCGCGCGAGATCACGCTGACGTCCTATGCGGAGCTGATACTCGGCCCGGCCGCGGCCGATGCGGCGCATCCGGCTTTCTCCAAGATGTTCGTGCAGACCGAATGGGTTGGGCAGGGCAGGGTATTGCTGGCGACACGGCGTCGCCGCTCGCCGGACGAAGCCGAAGTGTGGGCCGCGCATGTGGCGATCGTCGAGCACGACGACGAAGGTGCCTGCGAGTTTGAAACCGATCGCATGCGCTTTCTCGGCCGTGGCCGGACGCTGCCCCGCGCACAAGTCATGCAGCCCGGGGTGGCACTGTCGAATACGCATGGCTGCGTGCTCGATCCGGTATTCAGCCTGCGCCGCAAGGTTCGCGTCGCGCCCGGTTCCAGCCTACGGGTGGCGTTCTGGACCGCGCTGGCCGGCTCGCGTGCGGCCGTGCTCGCGCTGGTGCAGACACTGCGTGCGGACGATGCCTGCGAACTGACATTTGCCGGATCGCTGACCCATGCCATAGCTGAACAGGCGCGTCTCGGTATCTCTGTCGTGCAGGCCGGGCGCTTCGGATCGCTCGCCAGCGCGCTGCTGTACGCCGACAGCAGATTGCGGGCGCCAGCCGAGTTGCTGAACCGCGGCCATGGCGGAGCGCCCGTGCTGTGGTCCTGCGGCATTTCCGGTGATCGTCCCATCGTGCTGCTGCGCATCGCTGCCAGATCCGGGTTGGCGCGAGTGCACGAAATATTGCAGGCACAGCGTTACTGGCAATCGAAGCGGTTGGGGGTCGATGTCGTACTGCTCAACTTCGCCGCTAGCGAGGACGATTCGCTGCAGACGGCGCTGGTCGAGCGGATGCAGGCTCAGAATGTCCTGCTGGCCGATCGCGATGCGGTTCCGGCCGCGGTGTTCGTTCTGCGTGATGTCATGATCTCGGATGCGCTGCGCGCCGGGCTGGCCACCGCCGCCCGCGTCATGCTGGATGCCGCGGATGGTTGGCCCGGTTTTGCCGAGGGGGACCGCAACGACGCATGCGCGGGACCGATCGCAGTCGCCGGAGCGCCAGCGCTCCGGCCGCCAACGCCCGGCGACACTTCGGCCGCCACGTCGTCGCGGGCCCGCGCGACTCGCGAGTTCGACAACGGCATCGGCGGTTTCATCGAGTCCGGCCGTGCCTACGCCATCACGCTCGATGGCGACCGCTGCACGCCGATGCCGTGGATCAATGTGATCGCCAATCCCTGCTTCGGGTTCATCGTCTCGGCCGAAGGCGGCGGGTACACGTGGTCACTCAACAGTCAGCAGAACCCGCTGACGCCATGGCCCAATGATCCGGTCAGCGACACGCCACATGAAGTGCTGTACCTGCGCGATGAGGACAGTGGGGAATCGTGGAGCGCCACGGCGCTGCCGATGCGCGTTGCGGCGGCGATCTACACCGTCGAACACGGCAAGGGCTGGAGCCGCTTCGCACACGACGCGCACGGCATCGAAGTGTCCTTGCTGCAATTCGTGCCGCTCGTTGATCCCGTCAAGCTGTCGCGACTGTCATTGCGCAACCGCTCCGCGCGCACTCGACACCTGTCGATCACGGGCTATGTCGAGTGGGCGCTGGGCGCGAATGGAACCCAGTCGGCGCCGTTCGTGGCAACTTCGCGCGACGCGGGTACCGGCGCGCTTCTCGCATGCAACGCGTGGCGCGCGGAGTTTGGTGAACGCGTGGCTTTCATCGACCTCGGCGGCCGGCAGCGCTCATGCACCGGCGACCGGCTGGAGTTCCTGGGCCGTCATGGCACCGTTGATCGTCCGGCGGCGCTGTCCGGCGATATGCCGTTGTCGGGGCGCGTTGGCGCCGGGCTGGATCCCTGTGGTGCGCTGCAGACCTCGATCGTGCTGGCGCCCGATGAACAGGTCGAAATCGTGTTCATGCTCGGCGATGGCGCGTCGCGCGCCGACGCGCAGGCGCTGATCGGGAAATACCGCGCGACCGATCTCGACGCCGTGCTGCATGACGTGCGCGCACGCTGGGACGCGGTGCTTGACACCGTGCAGGTGCGCACGCCGGATCGCGCGCTGGACATTCTTCTCAACGACTGGCTGCTGTATCAGACCCTGGGTTGCCGGCTGTGGGCTCGTACGGCGTATTACCAGGCCAGCGGCGCCTACGGCTTCCGCGATCAGCTGCAGGATGTGATGGCGCTGTGCGTCACCCGTCCCGATCTCGCGCGTGAACATCTGCTGCGGGCGGCGGCGCGCCAATTCATCCAGGGCGATGTCCAGCACTGGTGGCAGCCGCCATCCGGGCAGGGCATTCGCACGCGCATCAGCGACGACCGCCTCTGGCTGGCCTATGTCGTCGCCCACTACGTCGCGGTGACTGCCGATGCCGCCGTGCTGGACACGAACCTGCCCTTTCTCGATGGTGCGGCGATCAAGGCCGGAGTTGCCGATGCCTTTTATCGGCCGACGATCGCCTGCGAGCAGGGCAGCCTTTACGAGCATGCTGCAAGGGCGATCGATTGCAGCCTGACCCGGGGTGCTCACGGCCTGCCTCTGATCGGTACCGGCGACTGGAACGACGGCATGAACAACGTCGGAGCGCAGGGCCGCGGCGAAAGCGTGTGGTTGGCGTGGTTTCTGCTGGCAACGATCGAGAACTATGCACCCTTGGCCGATGCGCGCGGTGAATCCGTCCGTGCCGCCTCCTGGCGCAGCTATGCAACGGTGTTGCAAGGCGTACTCGAAGGTGCGAGCGGCTGGGATGGCGCGTGGTACCGGCGCGGCTATTACGACGACGGCACGCCGCTCGGCTCGCATCTGAGCGAGGAATGCAAAATTGACGTCATCGCGCAATCGTGGAGCCTGATCTCCGGCGCAGGCGATCCCGGCCATGCCGCACAGGCGATGGCGTCGGTGGAGGAGCACCTCGTGCGCCACGATGACAGGATCGCGCTGCTGTTCACGCCGCCCTTCGACCGCACCCCGATGAACCCCGGCTACATCAAGGGCTATCCGCCCGGCATCCGCGAAAACGGCGGCCAGTACACGCATGGTGCGACATGGTCGATTTTCGCCTGCGCGATGCTCGGGCAGGGCGATCGTGCCGGCGAGATGTTTTCCATGCTCAATCCCATCAACCACAGCAATACTGCGCAGGCCGCGGCGTGCTATCAGGTCGAGCCCTACGTGGCCTGCGCCGACGTCTATGCGCTGCCGCCCTACATCGGCCGCGGCGGCTGGACCTGGTACACCGGCTCGTCGGGTTGGCTCTATCGCGCCGGGCTGGAAGCCATCCTGGGATTCCAGCGGCTGGGCGATCATCTGCGGATCAGCCCATGCATCCCGAAGTCCTGGTCACGCTACGACATCGTGTACCTGCATCGCGGCAAGGGAGGTACCGTCACCCGCTACGAAATCTCCGTGGAGAATCCAGACGGCGTGCATCGCGGCATCGTCCTCGTGGAGATGGATGGTGCGGTGCGCACGGACAGCAGCAGAGAGACGGCGCTCGTTCCGCTGGTTGACGACGCGCTTACGCACAGCATGCGCATCAGGCTTGGGTAGCGGGCTCTTGCGGGTCGGAATGCGGAGCCGACTGCGGGGTTCGTAGTGGACTCCGGCGGCATTGCGATGTCGAGTAGCGCGCATTCCGGCTTTGCCGGCGCATCCTTCGGATGTCCTGCGCCGAGCTGTTCGGTTGCCGCGGTGGCCGCGAGTGGATGGTGGGCCACTACCGTTTCGGCAACCGTCGCCGCTGACGCCCGGCAGCAACCGCAGGCACCCCCGCGGCCGGCACGCCGCGCAGCAAGAAAAAACCCGGCCGGAGCCGGGTCTTTTCGTCACGCTCGATCGGCGTCGATCGATTACTGCTGCGGCTGCTCCATGCTGCCGGCATTCTGGACCTTGAACTCGACGCGACGGTTGCGCGTGCGGCCCTCGGCGGTGGCGTTGGAGGCCACCGGATCGTCCTCGCCGTAGCCCTTGGTGCCGGTGATCTGGCTGGCCGGGACGCCGTGCGCGACCAGGTACTTGGCCACGAACTCGGCGCGACGGTCGGACAGCTTCAGGTTGTAGGCCTGGCTGCCGATCGAGTCGGTGTAACCGTCGATCTGGATCTGGGTGTCCGGATAGCGCTTGAGCGTATCGGCCGCCTGATCGAGGATCGCGACCGAATCCGACACCGGCTTGTCGAGAATGCCGTTGAGGTCGGTCTGGCCCGGGCGCGGACGGTCGAACTGGAACTGCACGCCGCGCAACTCGATCACCACTTTCTGCGGAGCCGGCGGCTCGGCCGCGGGCGGCGGCGGCGGGGGCGGCGGCGGCGGAGCGGCCTCGGGTGCCGGAGCGGGCTCGGGTGCGGGTGCGGGTGTCTCCCCGCCGAACCGGTAGATCAGGCCAACTGAGAGCAAATCGATGTCGCCCTTGTTACCGACCGCATCGGAGATCCGATAGCGCTCCGCTTCAAGTCGCATTGCGAGCGCCTGGGTGAATTCGTACTGCAGGCCGACGCCAAACTTGTAGTTCGTCGCGCGCTGGCTCGGACGGGGCAAGAGCACGTTGACGGCACCGGTTCCGCTGAAGGAATCCCTGGCTTGAGCGTAGATCACTCCGACGCGCCCGAATGCCGACAACGCATCTGAAATCGGCAGGAAGCCGATGACGTCGAGATTCACGCCTCTGAGCTTGATCTGGCCGTTCAACGTCCCGGGCGGAACCGTGGCAGCCGTGAAGCCGAATTTGCCAAGATCGAAATAGCCCCCTTCCAGGGCGAAATACCGGTTGATCTGGTATCCGGCAAAAACCTTGTAGCCGTGGCTGCGATCTCGATCATAGATCGCGGTCGTGGTGAAGCCGCTGCCAAGAAGGCCGTTGGCGATTCTCGCGTTGTCGATGGTTGCTCTCGACTGGCCGAAATTCGCGCCGATATACCACCCCGAATCATCCGCTGTCGCCAGTGGGCTGGCGATTACCGCAAGTGTTGCCAGACCAAGAATCCATGGAACTCGTGCTGCTTTCATGATTCTTCTCCCTGAGGATTTGCCGTTCCTGATGCAGTCAATCGATTGCGGTTGGTCAAATGCCCCAAGACTCATGGCACGTTGACAACGGTATCGACCAGCGTGACTGCGGCGCCCAGGGATATCGCTCTACCGTTCAGCGTCACGATCGTGGTGTTGCCAGCAGTCGATACCGTGACACCTGACTGGGAAATGATCGTACCGACCATGGTCCCGCCTCCGGCCGCGTTGATCGTTGCGGCACTGCCGACTTGCCAGAAGACGTTTTTGGCCTGGGCACCGTTGACGAGAATGACGCTTTGCGGGAATGCCGCTCCAGGACCGCCCACCGTCAGCGATGTCGCCATCTGGAACACGAAGACAGCGTTCGCATTTCCCTGCGCGTCCAGGGTCAGATTGCCGCCCTGGATCATGAACGATCCGGATGCGGCCGTATAAACGCCTGGAGTCAGTACAAGGTTGGCGAGATTTCCGGCGCCCGGATCAGGGCCGGCCGGCATGGCCACCAAAGCGTTATAGGCGGTCAGCGCATCGGCGCGTGCCTGTGTCGCGACCGCTAAGGTAGCCGCGGTGCCTTCGGTCGGGCAGCCCACCGTGGGCGGCGGTGGCGCCGTGTAGATCTTGCCATTCACGGTGCCGACATTGAGCGGTGTTTCGGTATAAATGCATTGCGGGCCCGCATCGTGGAATCCGGTCACCAGGGTGGAGACTGCAGTGGTGCCGATATCGCCATTGATCACGGTGAGCAGCCCCTGGTTGGTCATCCCGGCCGAGCCGCCAAAATCACCGAATGTCGAAGCGGATCCGAGCGCCACAGGTGCTGGTGAAGTGCAGTTCGAAGCGGTAAAGCTCCATACATAATCGCTGGCCATCGTATTGGCCGGGATGGCAAGGTCCTTGACGCCGTTGGCGCCGCCTTTGATCGTGGCCGTATAAGTCACGCCGGCCGTGAGGGCGCTCTGCGGCGTGAAGGTCGCGATCCGGCCTGTGGCGGCATCGAGCACCACCGAACCCGCCGTGACCGGAGTCAATGCCGGCGCCGGGCCCGTGACGGTGAAAGTGGCCGAGTCGACCGTGGTCGAGTCCATCCGCAGTCCGGAGGGCACGTTGAAGGTCGCATTGATGGCCGCGTTGGTGCATACACTGGCGGCACCGGACACCGGGTTGGTGGACAGTACCGAGACACTGGCCGGTGGCACCGTGGCTGCGGTGGTGAAGGTCCAGACGTAGTTGCTTGCCGCGGGCAAGGGTGCCTGATTGCCTGCCAGTGCATTGCCGGCGACATCTGTGGCCGCCGTGGTGATTGTTGCTGTGTAGGTCGTGTTGGCGGCAAGCGCTGCGCTTGGCGTAAAGGTCGCGGTCGCGGCACCAACGGTGTAACTCACCGCGCCGGCCACGGCGGTTGTGCCCGGTCCCGTCAGGGTAAAGGAGGTCCCGTTGATCGTCGCGGGGGCCATCTCCTCGGTAAATACCGCGGCAATTGCGGTATTCGTCGGCACGCCCGTTGTCGGGCCTGGATTGGTCGTGGTCGGTACGGTCGACAGTACCCTTGGCAGGGTCGTATCCGTCGTTACACCGGTAGTAAACGTCCAGACATAGGGGCTGGCCAGTGCCAGGCCGGTGGCGATGCTCGTGGCTCCGGTTACCGTAGCCGTATAAAGAGTGAGCGGATCGAGCGTGCTTCCGGCCGCGAGCGTGAAGGTGGCGATCCGGTTCGTGGCATTCAGCGCCACTGTTCCGGACGGATTCGTGCAGGGCGCGGCGCAGGTCACCGTGAAGCTCGCGCCTCCGGTGATCGGGGCCATCGGCTCGCTGAAGGCGGCGGTAATGATCGTGTTGTTGATCGTAACGCCGGTGGCGTTATTGAGCGGGGCTACAGCGGTTACGGTCGGGCCCCGTGCGGCCACGCCGCCGGTTCCGAGAATCGGGGCGCGCCCCTGACTTCCACCACCTCCGCAGCCTGCGGCCAGGGCGCTCAGGACCAGGATCATTGACAGCTTCAGGTATCTGGAATGACTGCTCAACTTGTTCATCGTTTTTCCCTCTTCCACTGATCCAGAAAACCATAGGCTCAAGCGATGGATCGCTGCCGGTGCGCACACTGATAATCGTCTGACCGCTTGATGCGGAGCTTCACATTCTGATCATTGCCTTTTGTCCAGGGATATTCCGTACGGTATCGCACATATGCCGGGTGGCTGCTGCGCCTGCGGAGTCGCCACGGAGGCACCTTGGTGAGCTCGGGTGGCAGCCTCTGACCGGGCACTGCCATCCACGGCCGGTACGCGGGGCGAGCGGATTTCGCAGTGCCGGCCCGGCGAACTGTTTCCTGCGGCCACGACGCGGGCTCTCGCGCGCCTCTATCTGAATTGCAGCTCGAAGCTGCCGTCGCCGCGTTCCACGGCGATCAGGCGCAGGAACGGCGCAAGTCGTTGCTCCAATCGGGACGGCAGACGCGCGATGGCGCGGAACTCGGGCAGGTGGCCGTTGGTCCACGATCCCTTGCCGTCGAGCTGCAGCGGCCCGCGCTGGGTATCCAGGGTGAAGCGGACATCCGGACCGTCCCCCTCGAGATGCAGTGCATAGTCGCCCAGTGGCGATACGGGCGAGAGTGCCGAGCCGGCATCGCGCCATTGCAGCGTGGCGCTGCCTTGCGTTGCGCCGCGCCCGAAGGAAAGGCTCGGGATCTGGAGCCGCACTTCTCCCGTCAGTTCAAGCGGCGCAAGCCTGGGCACGCCGAGACCCAGGGCCGCCGCCGGCAAGCGGATGTCGGCATGCGCGAGCTCGATCCGCGACCATGAAATCGTCACCGGAAAAGGTGGCTCGCCCGGCGCGAGTTCGACCGCGTAGGCGAGTTGCGCGCGAAGCAGCGCGCCCGGCCGCAGGCGCCATGTCAGGTGTGTTGCCCATCCGGTGTGCCCGACCGCTGAGCGGATCTCGAGTTGCCCGCTGCCGGACCACAAGGTGCCCCGCGCTTCGGCAAGGCGCAGGCGTCCATCGCTTGCACGCTGCAGTCCGGTGTCGAACCACGTTGCCGGCGCCATCGCGATGAGTGCCACCACGTAGGCGCCTGCTCCTGCCGCGAGTAGCCGGGCACGCATGACTACCGCCCGGCGCGCGTGAAGGTTGCGGTCACGCTGACCATGCCTGGCGCGGTGGACAGGGCTTCGATCCGGCACGTGTCAATCCGCACTTGCTGCGCGCGCAGGCTGGCGACCCAGCCCAGCCAGTCGGCGTACGACAAGGCGCCGAAGACCACCTTCACCCGGTTGGCGTCCACGGCATCGATGCGCACCAGCGCTCGCGAGAGTCCAGCCGCGTCAATCCGTGCCTGCACCAGCATGCGCAGATCGGTGTGCGAGACCGTTGCGGCGGGTGCGGTACGCAGATGTTGATACTCGAGCGCCTGTCGATCGAGGCGCGTCGACTGTGCCCGCAGCGTCGTGACGCTGGTCAGCAACTGCGCACGCGCCCGTCCGGCCGACAGGATGAGCCACAGATACAGGATGGCCCCCACCAGCGCGACCAACGCCATGAGGAGCGTCCGCTCCCATGGCGCCCGCGCTGCCCAGGCGTGGCGCAGTCGCGCTCTCATAGCGTCCTCACGGTCAGGACGACCGTGGCGCTTCCGGCGCGTGTCGTGTCCGGGGATGTGTCCACGCCGAGTCCCGACTCGAGCAGACGCGCGACGATGCGACGCACGCTTGCCGCATCCACGGCGGAAAGTTCGATGGTGATGCGTCCTCCCTGGTACGACACGACGCGTACGGTGCCGACCGGTAGCACCTTCACGGCCGCCGCCACTTGCTCGATCATCGGCAGGAAGTCCCTGCGATCGGGCTGGCCGGCGGCATGGCGCGCCGCGGCGAGCATGCGGCGCATCTGCAACTCGGGGTCCACCACCGCGACCGCATCGGGGAACGTGGCGCGGAACCGTGCCACCATGTGCTGCCGCAACGTCCGTTGCTCGTGGGCGAGTCGGGTCCAATCCGTGAGCACAGCCGCCGCGTGGATCGCGAGCGCGGCACCCGCGATCCAGGCCGCCGTCCGCAGGTGCGCCTGGGCGCCCGGCGGCATGTGCCAGTGCCGCCGTCGCTGCGCCAGGCTGACGCCCGCCTGTGGCGGAGCGCTGCGCCAGTCCCATCGTCCAGCAAGGCGCAGGACGATCCCGAGTTCACGCTGCCACGCCTCGATATCCGGCTCCGCATCCGGTGCCGAGACGTGGAGTGCGATCGATGCGGGCTGTTCGCCGCGCGCTTGCGCTTGATCAAGCAGCATGCGCAGCGTCAGTGGCGGCGATGCCCGATCACCGCAATCGGTGGCCGCGCCTTCGAGTTCCCCGTAGCGCACCATGCCTTCGCGGCCGTCCCAGACCAGGCTCCATTCGTCCACGGTCCAGGGCAGCAGCAGGGTCTCGCAGTGAACTTCGGGGGCATGGATTCCAACGGCCTCGAGCGCATCGAGCCAGTTCTTGAGGGCCGCCTTGTCCATCACCGCGAGCACATCCATGCCGCCTGCGGAGCCAAGCCAGCTCACCTGGCAGGCGTCCGGCTCGCCGACGGTCTCGTCCTCGACCGCGTAGGCAAGCACCGATCCGGCATGCCGCCTGGCTGCGTGCGGCAGGCGCGCGCGTGTCGTCAGTACCTGGGCGGCGGGAATCACCAGCTGGACCCGCTCGACGCGGCGCGGCAGCTCCGCGAACGGACCCTCTCCTGCGACCGGTTCGCGGCCCTCGTTGACGAGCGCCCACTGGCACCGCGCCGGTGCCTCGGCAAGCGAACCGCGGATGCGCAGCAGGCTCATTGATATTTGCGCCAGACGATCGTCGGCCAGCCGGCGCCCTCGCGCGCGAGCAGCGCCGAACCGCGCGCCTGCGCCGCGCCGACGGTGACCTGCATCGTCGCAATGAAGTAGCCGCTGCTTACCGAGATGTCCGCGATCGGCACCGTGGCTCCCTTGGGCAGTTGATTCATGAAATCGGTGATATTGCGGAAATAGGTCCGCCCGCGTTGCGCCACGATGGCGCGGGCGTCGTCGAGGCTCAGGCCGTCGACGACCGCGGAAATGACCTCGGGCGACGCCGTATTCACGTTGACGGCCGTAAACAGGGGCAGCGCCGTCACGAACGGATCCAGGCGTGCCCGGACATTGGCGTCGAAGCCGTGCACCAGCGCGAGTTCATCCACGTTGATCAAGGGCCGGTGGGCGGCGAGATATGGCGGCTGCAGCGCGAGGTAGTACGCGTCTTCCGCGGCGTCCCGCGGCTGTGGCCAGCTGGCGGAATCGATCCAGTCGACGAGTGTGTCGGCGAGCGAGGGCGGCAGCGCCAGGATCGACAGCAAGCGCTGGAAGTGGGCGAGTTGCGCGAGGTCGACCTTGCCGCCCATCACCAGGTCGTTGAGATTGAATCTGCCCTGCTGGTCGGTGATGTGGCCGGCGAGGCTGCCGTTCTCGACCGGTATCGGCGGCAATCGCAGCGCCCAGGGTTCGCCGAGATAGTCGACATTGCTGGTGCTGCGATCATCGCTGAGCACGGCGCGGGCCCAGTCCAGTCCGGACTGCAGGACCAGCTGCGCCTGGACATGGTCGCCGGTCAGCTCGATCTGCCGCGACCAGGTGCTCTGCGACACCATCATCGCGGTCACGGCCAGCGCGGCTAACGCCACCACGCTCATGGCGAGCACGATGGCCACTCCGTCCTGTCGTGCTCTCATCCTAGTTCAGCGCATAGACGCGCACGATCCGCTCGCCGGAGACGAGAACGATGCGCAGTCGAACGGCCCGGGGAATGGCGGCATCGCTGGGCGAGGTCGGCCACCTGTCCACCCATGCAAGCCCGGCATTGAGGTACTGCAGTCCGAACTGCGTCACGCCGCGCAGCACGGGGTAGCGTGCGGGCAGCACATCGGGCGGCACGTCGAGACCTGGCCAAAGCCACAGCTCGATCTCCTGCTTTTTCTCATTCAGTCCGTATCCGACGCGCCGCGGCTTGTCTCCGCCCCCGTCCGAGGCAAAGCGGCTGAATTCCAGGAGCGGTCCGGACGCCGGCACGGGTTGACCGGACCAGGCCGGCGCGTCACCGGACGCGGTACGTACCGGACGCGGTGCAGCCATCTGCACATCCTGATCGAATCGCGCGCAGAATGCCGCCACGTGCTGCCATTTGTCGGTCTCCTGCCCGATGCGCGCGCGCGCATCGAGCACCGCTCCCAAGCCGCGGTAGGACATCAGTGCCAGCAGCGAGAGGATCAGCAGCGCCGCGAGCAGTTCGATCAAGGTGAAACCGCGTGTCACGGAAGCGGCTTTCAATGGATCGTCCTCGGCGGATTGACCACGAACCCGGTCAAGTGAGCAAGCACGCTCGATGCGACGGGCGCCGCGTACACGTAGACATCGACGCGGCGGAAGGCGGAATTCGGTGTTCCGATGACCTCCTCGCGCCAGGTGAACATGACGCCGCCCTCGCGTTCCTTGCCGCGCTGAATGCCCAGCGGCAACCAGTCGCCGCGGGCGTGCTGCTCGGCCAGAAGATTCTCGGCAACCCAGCCGGCAAGCAGCCGCGCACGCAGGTCGTCCACGCTGCTGGTACCCATGCTTGCCGCCCGCATCGCCGCGAGCAGCGCGATCGAGACGATCGCCAGCGCGACCAGCACTTCGATGAGCGTGAAGCCGGCCGGTTTACTGCAGCGCGAATCCAGCATTCGCGTTCCCTATGCCGGGCAACACCTGCACCTCGCCGATGGGAGACCCGGTCACCGCGTCGCGCGCCGTGCCAAGGGACATTTCGACGCTGAAGGCAAGCGCCGGGCTGTAGGAAGCGAACTCGAGGCGCATGGCGCCATGCACCGGCATATCCTCGATCTGCAGGCCCGAGATCCGCATGCCTTGCGGCAGCGTCCGCGCGCGCAGCAGGTCGCTGTCGCGCACTTCGGACCATTCGTCATTTCCGGTCATGCGCCAGAACATGTAACTGTGTCCATCGGTGGTCCAGGCAATGGATTTCCCGGTAAGGCGCGATTCCGCGGACGCCAGGTCCAGCAGTTGTGCCAGTCGCGTGGCCTCGACGCGAAGCAGTCCGCGATCGTCCGGTCGCACGATGGCGCTGATCAGACCGACACACAGGCCCATGATAAGCATCACCACGAGCACCTCGATCAGGGTGAACCCCCGGATTCCTCTGGTCGCGGTGTCGCATCGATTCACGTGACGGCTCCAGTCAAAGCTCCCACGAGCCGATCTCCGCCTCATTGCCCTTGCCGCCGGATGCGCCGGTGGGACCGAGGCTGAAAACATCGATCTCGCCGTGCAGCCCCGGATTCAGATACTGGTAGGGGTTGCCCCATGGATCCTTCGGCAGACGATCGAGGTATCCGCCTGTCTTCCAGTCGGGCGGGATCGGGTCGGTGGTCGGTCGCTTCACCAGCGCCTGCAGTCCCTGCTCGGTCGTGGGATAACGATGATTGTCGAGACGGTAGAGCTTGAGCGCCTGCATCAGGCTCGCGACATCCTGTTTCGCGGCGACCACGCGCGCCTGATCCGGGCGGCTGAGGATCTTCGGTACCACCAGCGCGGCAAGAATGCTGAGGATCACGACCACCACCATCACCTCGAGCAGGGTGAATCCGCGATGCCACGACTTTGCTTTCATGTGACCCTGGTTGCACGCATCGATCGGGTGGCTGTCTGGCGTTGCCGGAAGCGCAACGAAATCATTATCGCCATCGCTCGCCGCTGCTCTGTACGTTAGCGAACATACGTTCGGAGCCGATCCGGCCTACGCTGCGTCTCGGCTTGCGGATCGATTTCCAACCTGACCCAAGATGCGAGTGATCTCCCTCGAACGATCGAATCTGCTGCCAACGGCTGTCGTGTCATTGGCGACATTCGCCGCACTCGTTCTGCTTGGATCGGTCCTGGCCTACTGGACCTGGGTCTGGCTCGCGCCGCGCCCGGAGCCACGGACGCTGGCGACGATGCCGGCAGCAGGGCGGGTGCGGGCCGCATTCGGACTGTTCGGAATCGCGCAGCGCGGTCGCAGCGATGCCCAGCCGACGGGTATCGCGATCAGGCTGCTCGGTCTGATCGCCGCTTCGGGCGGCGAGCCGGGCTACGCATTATTGCGGCTCGATGCGAAACGGACGGTCGCGGTGCGTGCAGGCGGAGAAATCGAGCCGGGTGTCCGCCTCGCCGAGGTGCATGCGGATCACATCGTTCTGGAGCGCGGCGGCGTGCGCGAGACGCTCACCTGGCCCAAACGTGGCCAATCCGCGCTGTTGACCGCTCCGCTCACAGGCAACTGACGTCCGGCCATCGGCCGCTGTCACACTTTCAAGGGACGGGCATGCAGCGTCGCTGGATTCGAGCCGGAGTGATTTGGATGGCCATGGCGATCTGCATCGGACAGGCGTGGTCCGCCGACACCGATCTGGTCACGCTCAACTTCGTCAACGCCGACATCGAGGGCGTGGTCAAGGCGGTGAGCAAGATCACGGGAAAGAACTTCGTGCTCGATCCGCGCGTCAAGGGCACGGTCAACATCATTTCGGCGAAACCGATATCCAGGGCGCTCGTGTACGACGTGTTCCTGTCGGCATTGCGCATGCAGGGCTATGCGGCGATCGAGGGGCACGGCGTCGTCAAGATCGTGCCCGAGGCTGATGCCAGGCTGTACCCGAGCCCCATGCGCGATGCGGACGAACCTCCCCACGCGGGAGGCGATCGCATCCGGACGCAGGTGTTCACGCTCAAGTACGAATCGGCCGAGCAGCTGGTGCCGATACTGCGTCCGCTGATCAGTCCCAACAATCCCATCACCGCATACCCGGCCAGCAACTCACTGGTGATCACTGATTACGCCGGCAACCTGCTGCGCATCGAGAAAATCATCGAAGCGATCGACCAGCCCAGCAATACCGAGCCGGTGGTGATCCCGCTTCGCTATGCCTCGGCGCTCGATGTCGCGAGAACCGTCAGCAAGCTGTTTCCAGACACCCCGCAGGCGGTGGACCCCACCCAGCGCCTGACTGTGGTCGCCGATGCGCGCTCGAACAGCCTGATCGTGCGTTGCGGGAACCCGTCCCGGCTGTTCCGGTTGCGCAGTCTGGTTGCCATACTCGATTCGCCTACCAGCGCGGCGGGCAATATCCACGTTATCTATCTGAAAAACGCCGAGGCGGTGAAGCTCGCGGCGACCTTGCGGGCCATTTATGGCGACAAGAGCTCCGCGACGGCGGTCGAACCGGCGCAGACTCCGTTGACACCATTGGGCGCATCAGCATCCGGGCCCATGCAGACCCAATCCGGGGGCTTCGGTGCAGCGGACACGGGGCAGGCCCAAGGTGCGGCATTGGCGCCCGGCATCATCCAGGCGGATCCGGCCACCAACTCGCTCATCATCACGGCACCCGATGCCATCTACAACAATCTGCGGGCCACGGTGGAGAAGCTCGACGTGCGCCGCGCGCAGGTCTATGTCGAGGCGCTGATCGCGGAGATCACTTCGGACAAGGCCGCCGAATTCGGCGTTCAGTGGCAAAAGCTTGGTGGGGCAGGTGGCACCGGTAGCGCGGCATTCGGTGGCACCAACTTCGGCGGCCCCGGACAGAACATCATCGGGATATCCCAGAACCCCGGCTCGGCGGGCACCGGCCTGAACGTCGGCGTGATCAACGGCGTTGTCACTCTTCCAGGCATCAATACTCCGGTCCTGAATCTCGGAGTTCTCGTGCGTGCGCTGGAGTCGGACAACAAGGCGAACATCCTGTCCACGCCCACGCTGCTGACACTGGACAACAAGACGGCAAAGATCGTGATCGGCGAAAACGTGCCGTTCATTACTGGCCAGTATGCGGTATCCGGAACGGCCACGACCCCGACACCGTTTCAGACCATCGAGCGCAAGGATGTCGGCTTGACGCTGCAGATCAGGCCCCAGATATCCCAGGGCGGTGCGGTCCGGCTGCAGATCTACGCCGAGGTGTCCAGCATCCTGGACTCCAACAACGCGGCCGGCGTGATCACCAACAAGCGTTCGATCGAATCGACGGTGCTGGTGAATGATGGGCAGATCGTGGTCATCGGCGGCCTCATCCAGGACTCGCTGAAGAACGGTGTGCAGAAGGTCCCGCTGCTCGGCGATATTCCTTTCATCGGCAGCCTGTTCCGATATGACTCGATCGATCACAGCAAGACCAATCTGATGATCTTCCTGCAGCCCACCATCGTGCGTGACGCCCAGGCCGCGGACCCCGTCACCAGCGAGCGTTACAACTACATACTCGGCGTGGAGAAATCCGCCAAGCCTGCTGCGGACGGCATCCTACCCCGCGTGGATTCGCCGGCCCTGCCGGCGCGACGACCCGCGCATTCGACGCTGCCGTCGCCAGCCTCCGGCAGTGGGGGTCCGTCTCCGACGGGATCGCCACCCGCGACGGGCGGCGGTCCCCCGCCGCCGCCCGCATGAACCGCAATACGCATGTGGTTCCCTACGCGTTCGCGAAAAACCTCGGTGTCGCGGTGACCACGCTGGACAGCAACGGTGCGGAGGTGGTCGTCCGCCACGACGCATCTTCGGGCGCGCTGGCCGAATTGCGTCGTACCCTCGGCGTGCCACTCCACGCGCGTCGTGTCGGCGATAGCGAGTTCGACGGCCTGCTCACCGCGCTCTACAACGGTTCTGAATCCGGCGTGGCGGTGCTTGCCGGCGATCTCGCGCAGGATCTCGATTTCGGACGACTGTTGCAGGAGATTCCGAAAGTCGAGGATCTTCTGGAAAGCCAGGACGGCGCGCCGGTCATCCGGCTGATCAATGCGCTGCTGACGCAGGCACTGCGAGACAGCGCCTCGGACATCCATATCGAACCATTCGAGACGCGATCGGTCGTTCGCCTGCGCATCGACGGGATGCTGCGCAACCTGATCGAGCCAGCCCGCGCACTGCACGCGGCTATCGTCTCGCGGGTGAAGATCATGGCGCAGCTCGATATCGCGGAGAAGCGCCTGCCGCAGGACGGCCGCATCACGCTGCGCGTGGCCGGCAAGCCGGTCGACGTTCGCGTATCCACGATTCCCACCGGGCACGGCGAGCGTGTCGTGCTGCGCCTGCTCGACAAGCAGGCCGGACGGCTCGACCTGACACGCCTGGGCATGGACGACGCCACGCTTGCACACATGGACCGGCTGATCCGCGAGCCCCATGGCATCGTTCTGGTCACCGGCCCCACCGGATCCGGCAAGACGACCACGCTCTATGCCGCGCTGTCGCGACTCGACGCCACCGCGCTCAACGTCATGACCGTGGAGGATCCGATCGAGTACGACCTCGACGGCATCAACCAGACCCAGGTCAACAGCCGGATCGAGATGAGCTTCGCACGGGCGCTGCGTACCATCCTGCGCCAGGATCCCGATGTGGTCATGATCGGCGAAATCCGCGATCTGGAGACCGCGCGGATCGCCGTCCAGGCAAGCCTCACCGGCCACCTGGTGCTGGCCACGTTGCACACCAACGACGCGGTGAGCGCGGTCACGCGGCTTGTCGACATGGGTGTGGAGCCGTTCCTTCTTGCCTCCAGCCTGATCGGGGTGGGCGCACAGCGCCTGGTGCGCCGGCTGTGTCTCGAATGCCGCAAGCCATTCATCGCCGATACGGCGCAACTGCGCGCCCTGGGTCTTGGGCCGGCCGATGGCACCCTCTATTCCGCGCGAGGCTGCAGCACCTGCAATGGCTCGGGTTACCGCGGCCGAACCGGCATCTACGAGTTGCTGACGGTCGACGATGATCTGCGCCGGCTGATCCACGACCGCGTTTCCGAGCAGACGCTGCGCGAGCATGCGCTGTCCCGCGGCATGCGTTCCCTGCGCGACGACGGCATGCGCTGGGCAGGGCAGGGCGTGATCAGCCTCGAGGAAGTGGTGCGCGTGACGCGCGAATAGCCGCTGCCACTGCCATGGAAGCATTCCAATACAAGGCCCTGGACGCCGCCGGTCGCACGGTATCCGGAGTCGTGCAGGCGGACACCGGGCGGCTGGCGCGCGTCCAGTTGCGTGCGCAGGGTCTTTTGCCCTCACAGGTCGAGCAGGTGCACGCGCGCGAACGTGCACGCCAGGTATGGGCGCGCGGACTGTCGTCCGCCGAACTCAGCCTGGTGACCAGGCAGTTGGCGATTCTGTTCGAGTCCGGCCTGACGGTGGAACAGTCGCTCAATGCCCTGATCGAGGAGGCCGCCGAGCCGCTGACGCGGGAGGTGCTTGCCGGCGTGAAGACCGAGGTGACGGCCGGCAGTTCGCTGGCCACCGCCCTTGGTGCCTACGAGAAGAGCTTCCCCGATTTTTACCGGGCGCTGGTGCATGGCGGTGAGGAGTCGGGTGCGTTGCCGACCGTACTGCAGCATCTGGCCGATTATCTCGATTCTCGCCAGGCATTGCGGCAAAAGACCAGCCTCGCGCTGTTGTATCCGATTCTGGTCACCACCGTCGCGATCATGATCGTCACCGGACTGCTGATCTATGTGGTTCCGCAGGTAGTGCAGGTGTTCCAGCAGTCGCGGCAAAGCCTGCCCTTGCTCACACGCGCGATGATCGGATTGAGCGACTTTCTGCGCACGGCGTGGCCCTACCTCGTCGCCCTCATCATCGGTACCGTGGCAGCCGTCCGCATGGCGTTGCGCCGCGCCGCCGCCAGGCGCCGCTGGCACGTACTGCTCCTGCGCATGCCCTGGCTGGGATCACTGGTTCGTGGCGTCAACACCTCGCGTTTCGCCAGCACGCTGGCGATCCTGGTCGGAGGCGGGGTGCCGCTGCTAGCCGCACTCGATTCCGGTGCCCAGGTGATGACCAACATGGTGATGAGGGAGGCTGTCGAGCATGCCCTCGAACGGGTGCGCGAAGGCGCGAGCCTGGCGCGCGCGTTGGGCGAGACACGGGCATTCCCTCCGCTGCTCGTGCACCTGGTGGCGAGCGGCGAGGTGAGCGGGAAGCTCGAGCAGATGCTCGAGCGTGCCGCGCGGCTGGAGACCCAGGCGCTCGAGCGGCGCCTGGCTGTATTCCTGACGCTGCTCGAGCCGGTGATGATCCTGTTCATGGGCGGCGTGGTGCTGATGATCGTGCTCGCCATCCTGCTGCCCATCATGGAGATCAACCAGCTGGTGCACTGAGGCGCCTTAGGTGTCGTTCAATAAGTGCGCATAATGTATATTATGTAAAATATAGTTTTGCGGGGAAACCCTGTGTCACAACGACCGGCAGCAGAACGATCGTCCATCCGCCCTACCATCGATAACGGTCCCTAATCACTTCGCCTTGGAGTGTCGAGCATCGGCGCAACCCGGCAGGATCTGCTGCCGTACCACCATGTCCGTGTTGCAGCACGCTTATACTCGACGCGATGCGCCTTTCGCGTGCCGGGCAAGCCGGCGACGTCCAGCCACGTATTGAATCAGGAGCCTGCCTGCCATGATCCCGCGGTTTGGATTGAATGCGGACCGCGCCATCGGACCCGCGGTGTTGATCGCCACGACTTTGTGTTTTGCCTCCGTGGCGCAGGCCCAGATGAGTCCGTCATTGCTGCAGGGCATGCAATGGCGCAACATCGGTCCGTTCATCGCAGGCAAGGTGGACTCGGTCGCCGGCGTACGCGGGCAACCGGCGCTCGCCTACGTGGGCACCGACAACGGCGGCGTCTGGAAGACCGAGAATGCCGGCGTGACCTGGCACCCGGTGACCGATGCCGTGCACGCGATCCGCGGCATCACCGCGCTGGCCGTGGCGCAGTCGAAGCCGGCGGTCATCTATGCAGGCTCCGGCAGCGTCTTCGGCGTGCAATACGGTAGCGGGCTGTGGAAATCGACCGACGCCGGTGCGCACTGGCATAACACCGGCCTGGAACATGTCGGTGCCATCAGCTGGCTGCTGGTCGATCCGCACAACCCCGACCTGCTACTGGCCGCCGTGCGCGGCACGCAGCACCGGCAAGGCGGCCAGCGCGGCGTCTTCCGCAGCACCGACGGCGGGCACACCTGGCGACTGGTGCTGGCCGCTGGGCCGACCTCGGGGGCCACCTACCTCTCCTGGGCCAGCGACAACCCTCGCGTGGTCTTTGCCACGGTGGCGCAGACCTATCGCGCGCCTGACACCACGGGATATGCGCTGCACAAGCACCCGGCGCCACGCACGCTCTACAAATCGACGGACGAGGGCATGACCTGGACGAAGCTGCAAGGCCATGGCCTGCCGGCGATGGCCGGGCCCACGGCCGTCGCGGACGGCACAGGTTCGCAACGCGTCTACTTGTTGAACCGTACCGGGCTGTACCGCTCGGACGACGGCGGCGACCATTGGTCGCTCGCCACTCGGACCATCTACACATCCAGCAAGCAGGTGCTGGTCGATCCGGCCAATCCGGACGTGGTCTACACCATGGGTACCTGCGTCTACCGCTCCACCGATGGCGGACATACCCTGGTGGCGTTCAAGGGCGCGCCGGGCGGCGACGATCCGAACCAGTGGTGGATCGACCCGTCCGACCCCAGGCACATTGTGTACGGCGGCGACCAGGGCGCTTCGATCAGTCTCGACAGCGGCAACACCTGGAGCCTCTGGTACAACCAGCCCACGGCGGAGATCTACCGCATCACCACTGACAACCGCTTCCCCTACTGGGTCTATGCCACCAAGCAGGACAGCGGTGCGGTCGCCGTGGCCAGCCGCGGTCCGATGGGCGAGATCTCCAACCTCGACTGGTTTCCGCTGCCGGGCTGGGAAACCGGATTCGAGGCCCTCGACCCGACCGATCCGAATGTCATTTTCAGCAGCGGCAACATGGGCTTCCTGCAGAAGCTTGATCGCAGGACATGGGGCGCGCGGATCGTCGACCCGGGCGTCGGCGCGATCAGTGCTGTCAGCGATACCGACTACCGGCGGGCCATATCGCCACCCATCGTGTTCTCGCACCAGCACCCGCACACCCTGTACTACGGCACACAGAACGTCTGGAGCAGCCGTGACGGCGGCGACCAATGGTCGAAGATCAGCCCGGACCTCACCGCGCATCCCGGCAAGGCGCCGATGCCTCCGCCGGAGGGCGTCCATCATGGCGACGCCATCGTGTCGCTTTCGCCTTCGCGCATGCAGGACGGGGTCATCTGGACCGGCAGCAACAACGGCGTGATCTACCTGACCCGCGACGGCGGCCAGCACTGGCAGGACGTGACGCCACCCGGAATCTCCATCCACGGCAGCGTCAACATCCAGGCGTCCCGGGTCGACCCGGCCGAAGCCTATGCTGCCGTGGACGCCTCGGCGACGGGAGACGACGCCCCGCACATCTATCGCACCCGCGACTACGGCAAGTCCTGGCAGCCCATCGTGACCGGCCTGCCGAAGGACCAGGCCACCGGCAGCTTCGTGCTGGTGGTGCGGGACGATCCGCACAGGCACGGCCTGCTGTTCGCCGGCACCGAAACGTCGGTGTACGTGTCGTTCGACGACGGCGACCACTGGCAGTCACTGCGGCTCAACCTGCCGACGACCGAGTACACGGACCTCAAGATCCATGACGGCGACCTGATCGCCGCGACCTACGGCCGTGCCATCTGGATCCTCGACGACATCACGCCGCTCGAACAGATGACCGCTGCCACCGCCGATCAGGCCGTACACATGTTCCGCCCCAGGCCAGCGGTGCTGGTGCAGCCGAACGTCAACCAGGACACGCCGTTCCCGCCCGAGGTTCCGCACGCGAAGAACCCGCCGCAGGGCGCCGTCATCGACTACTACCTCAAGCAGCCGGCGCAGCGCGTGCAACTGCAGATCATCGATGACCAGGGCACGGTGGTGCGTACCTATTCGAACGCCCCGATTCCCCGGCTCGATCAGCCCGCGCCTCCGGCACCGGCATTTTGGATCCGTCGGCACCGTCCCTTGCCGACGGCTGCCGGCGCGCACCGGGTGACCTGGAACCTGCGCTACGCGACACCGCCGGCGCTGTACTTCGACCAGTCGATGGGCGCGGTGCCGCACGAGACACCTTTCGTGCCGCAGGGCCCGATGGCCCTGCCCGGCCATTACCTGGTGATGCTGACCGTCGATGGCCGGTCCTATACGCAGCCGCTGACGCTTGAGCCGGACCCGCGGGTCAAGCTGTCGCCGGTCGACGAGGCGGGCATGCGCAAGCAGCTGGCGCTCGCACAGAAAGTCATCATCGTCATCGCCGCCAGCCGGCGCGCCTATGACCGCGGCACCATGCTGATGTCGACTGGTCACGAAGCAAAAGCATCGGCGCAGCAGATCGCCAGGCTCACCGGCACCCTGGCCGATGCAACCATCGGCCTTTCCGGCGGACCCTATGCCGTACCGCAGGTCAAGGGCAATACCAGCTTCAGCCGGATCAACGGGCAATCAGCCGCGTTGCTGGGCATGATCAACTACACGGACCAGGGCGCCCCCGCCGCATCGTTGTACCGCACGTACCGGGAGCTGTGCGGGGACTTCAACGCCACCGCCGCCGCCTGGAATGCACTGCAATCGAGTACCGGGCTCCAGGGCACGGGTCGGCCTGGCGCAGCGGCGGCTATCCCCGCGTTGAGCTGCAGCAAATGACCATGGCCCGCGCACATGTCCGGTAGGCGGGCCCGGCATGCGAACCGGACGGCACGCATGCCGGGCCGTCCGGTTCCGCAAGTCCATGCGGCGGCGGTACTGGCCGCCCCCAGCGGGCAGGAGCGCGGATGAGCGACTGAGGCTTTGACGTCTCGACAGCGCCCAGCCTGGCTATCACGGGAGAAAGTTTTATACCGACCGCCGCCGGACCCAGCCCACGATCGCCTCCACCCGGTGTGCCGTGCTGGGCCGACATCCCTCCTGCCCGCGATCACGGTTGTTTTCTGCAGTGGGTGCCCGCCCGACATCCCGACGCCCAGGACCAACCCAAGGCCAATGAGTTCAGCGCCGCTGTTGAAAGAAATCACGCAGCAACGCCGCGCTGAGCTCGGCACCGAGTCCGCTCGCAACGGCGATGCGATGGTTGTGCCGCGGCGAGATCAGCGTGTCGAACACGCTGCCCGCGGCCCCGGTCTTGGGATCGGGCGCCGCATAGATCACCTTGGCGACGCGCGCATGCACCAGCGCCATGGCGCACATGGCGCACGGCTCGAGGGTCACGTAGAGCGTGCTGCCGGGCAATCGGTAGTTGTGCTGCTGTTGCCCCGACGCGCGCAATGCGACGATCTCGGCGTGCGCGGTCGGGTCGTGCGAGCTGATCGTGCGATTCCAGCCTTCGCCGATCGCCTTGCCGTCCAGAACCAGCACGGCACCGACCGGCACTTCATCGTGCATCTCGCCGGCATGGCGGGCCAGCTCCAAAGCGCGCTGCATCCAGCGGGCATCTTCGGCACTGAAGCCGGGCGCCGGAGTTGGCGGCAAGGAATCTGACGGAGCGATCGGCGGTGAGGTCGGCATGGAGTGCGATGGAATCCGCGGCGGTCACGGGCGCAAGTCAGCGCGCGGACCTACTCCCACTCGATCGTGGCCGGCGGCTTGCCACTTATGTCATAAACAACACGAGAGATACCACGCAGCTCATTGATAATTGAGCGAGAAATCTCTTCAAGAAAATCGTAGGGCAGGCGCGCCCAGTGCGCCGTCATGAAGTCCACGGTTTCGACCGCGCGCAGCGCGATCACCCACTCGTAGGCACGCCCGTCGCCGACGACGCCCACCGACTTGACCGGCAGGAAGACGGCGAAGGCCTGGCTGACGCGGTCGTAGAGGCCGTGCTTGTGCAGCGCCTGGATGAACAGATGGTCGGCCTGCTGCAGCAGGGCGACGTATTCGGGATTGATCGCCCCCAACACGCGCACGCCCAGTCCCGGACCGGGGAACGGATGCCGGTACACCATCGCGCGCGGCAGGCCGAGCTCGACGCCGATCCGGCGCACCTCATCCTTGAACAGCTCGCGCAGCGGCTCGACCAGCTTCAGATGCATGCGCTCGGGCAGGCCGCCGACATTGTGGTGGCTCTTGATCACGTGAGCCTTGCCGGTTTTCGCTCCCGCCGACTCGATCACGTCGGGGTAGATCGTGCCCTGCGCCAGCCACTTCACGCCTTCGAGCTTGTGCGACTCCTCGTCGAATACCTCGACGAACAGGCGACCGATGATCTTGCGCTTGGCCTCGGGATCCTCGATGCCGGCGAGCGCCGCGAAAAAGCGCTCCGCCGCGTTGACGCGGATGACATGGACGCCCATGTGCTCGGCCATGGTCGCCATCACCTGATCGCCCTCGCCGAGGCGCAGCAGGCCGGTGTCGACGAAGACGCAGGTCAGCTGTGTCGCCGATGGCTTTTTCGAGCAGCGCTGCGACCACCGAGGAATCGACACCGCCTGACAGTCCGAGCAGCACGCGATCCGGCCCCACCTCGGCGCGAATGCGCGCGATGGCGTCCTGGATGATGTGCGCTGGCGTCCACAGCGTGGCGCAGTCGCAGATGTCGACCACGAATCGCCGCAGGATCTCGCTGCCACGCGTGGTGTGCGTGACCTCGGGATGGAACTGCACGCCGTAGTAGTGGCGCGCCTCGTCGGCCATGGCGACGACTGCGACGCTGGCGGTGGACGCCACTGCGGAGAAGCCGGCGGGTACTGCGGTAACGCGATCGCCGTGCGACATCCAGACATCCAGCACGCGGCGCGTGTCGGTCGGCGCGGGCATCGCGTCCGGCGGCAGCGCGGCGCCCTGGGCAGGCGGATCTGGAACTTGACGCGCCGCCCCGTCCTGGTCGTCCAGCGCATCGAACAGCCGGCACGATCCGGTCAGCCCGACCGCGGCGTAGCCGAACTCGCGGGCATGACCGCCCTCGACGCGGCCACCCAGTTGCGCGGCCATGGCCTGCATGCCGTAGCAGATGCCGAAGACCGGCACGCCCAGATCGAACACGGCATCGGGCACTCTCGGCGAACCCGTCTCGGTCACCGACTCGGGTCCGCCGGACAGGATCACGCCTTTCGGGGCATAACGCGTGATGTCAGCCGGGTCATGGTCCCAGGCCCAGATTTCGCAATACACGCCGATCTCGCGCACGCGGCGGGCGATCAGCTGCGTGTACTGCGAGCCGAAGTCGAGGATCAGGATCTTGTCGCTGCGGATGTTCGTAGGCATCGGGACTCGGGACTCTGGGACTCGAGGACTCGGGATCCCTGCCCTGCTGCGCGTGCATCTCCGTCGGCCTGCCATGCTCTGTCAGGCGTCGCCGCGGCAGACTTGACTTCAGCCGAATCCCGAGTCCCGGCTGTGCCTCAATCCAGCCGGTAGTTCGGTGCTTCCTTGGTGATCTGCACATCGTGCACATGCGCCTCGCGCACGCCGGCACTGGTGACGCGCACGAAGTGCGGCTGGCTGCGCATGGCATCCACCGCAGCGCAGCCGCAGTAGCCCATCGACGCGCGCAGCCCTCCGATCAGCTGATGCACGATGCTGCGCAGCGGGCCACGGTAGGGCACGCGACCCTCGATGCCCTCTGGAACCAGCTTGTCGGCGTCGGCTTCGTCCTGGAAGTAGCGATCCCTCGAACCCTTCTGCATGGCGCCGAGCGAGCCCATGCCGCGGTAGCTCTTGTACGAACGCCCCTGGTAGAGCTCGACTTCGCCCGGCGCCTCTTCGGTGCCGGCGAACATCGAACCCAGCATGACCGTGGCGGCACCAGCTGCGATCGCCTTGGCGACGTCGCCGGAGTAGCGAATGCCGCCGTCGGCGATCAGCGGAACCTGGTCCTTGAGCGCGCTGGCCACCATGTCGATTGCGGTGATCTGCGGCACGCCGACGCCGGCGACGATACGGGTGGTGCAGATCGAGCCCGGCCCGACGCCGACCTTGACCGCATCGACGCCGGCATCCACCAGTGCGCAATGCCGCGTCGCCGGTGACGATGTTGCCGGCGATCACCTGCACGTTCGGGAAGCTCCTCTTCACCCAGCGCACGCGGTCGAGCACGCCCTGCGAGTGGCCGTGCGCGGTGTCCACCACGACCACATCCACACCGGCCTCGACCAGCGCGCTGACGCGTGCCTCGGTATCGCCGCCCACGCCCACAGCCGCACCGACGCGCAGGCGCTCGTGCGCATCCTTGGCGGCATGCGGGTTGTCGCGTGCCTTCTGAATGTCCTTGACCGTGATCAATCCGCGCAGCTGGAAGGCGTCGTTGACGACCAGCACTTTCTCGATGCGATGGCGGTGCAGCAGGGCCAGCACTTCGTCCTCGCCGGCGCCCTCCTTCACCGTGATGAGCTTTTCCCGGCGCGTCATGATGTTCTTGACCGGGTCGTCGGGTTTCTTCTCGAAGCGCAGGTCGCGACTGGTGACGATGCCGACCAGCTGTTCACCCTCGACCACCGGCACGCCGGAAATGTTGCGCGCGTGGGTGATCTGCATCACCTCGCGGATCGAGGTCTGCGGGCCGACGGTGATCGGATCGCGGATCACGCCAGCCTCGAATTTCTTGACCAGCCGCACTTCGGCGGCCTGCTGCTCGATCGGCATGTTCTTGTGGATGATGCCGATGCCGCCGCACTGCGCCATGGTGATCGCGAGGCGCGCCTCGGTGACCGTGTCCATCGCCGCGGAGACGATCGGAATGTTCAGGCGGATACCGCGCGTCAGCCGAGTCGATGTGTCGACATCGCGTGGCAGCACGGCCGAGTAGGCGGGAACCAGATAGACGTCGTCGTAGGTCAGGGCCTCGGCGAGGATGCGCATGGGCAAAAGTCCTGCGAGTCAATTGTACAATTGTACGCGGCGGCTGCCCGGACGCCTAGCAAAAACGCGCCGCCGCGACCGCCCGCGATGAAGTCAGGCCAGGGCGGCGAAGGCCTCCGCGGCTTCCAGGGTGTTCTCCATCAGCGTCGCCACCGTCATCGGTCCCACCCCGCCGGGCACCGGGGTGATCCACGAGGCGCGTTCGCGCGCCGCCGCGAACTCGACGTCACCGACCAGGCGCCCGTCCTCAAGCCGGTTGATGCCGACATCGATCACGACCGCGCCCGGCTTGACCCACTCGCCATGCACGAGACCGGGCTTGCCGACGGCAACGATCAGGATATCGGCCTGGGCCACGAAACCCGCCAGGTCACGGGTGAACTTGTGGCAGCAGGTGGTCGTGCAGCCGGCGATCAACAGTTCCAGCGCCAGCGGTCGGCCGACGTGGTTGGACACGCCGATGACCACGGCGTGCTGCCCGCGTACCGGCCGATCGGTGTGGCCGAGCAGGGTCATCACGCCCTTCGGGGTGCACGGGCGCAAGCCGAATCGGCGCAGCGCCAGACGGCCGACGTTCTCGGGATGGAAACCATCGACGTCCTTGCGCGGGTCGATGCGTTCCACCAGGGCGTCCTCGTCGACATGCGCGGGCAGCGGCGACTGCACGAGGATGCCGTGCACCTCGGGTTCGGCGTTGAGCCGGTCGATCAGCGCGAGCAATTCGACCTGCGTGGTGGTGGCCGGCAGGTCAAAGTCGAAAGAGCGAAACCCGACCTGTGCACAGGCCTTGCGCTTGTTGCGCACGTAAACGGCCGAGGCGGGGTCGCCGCCGACCAGCACAACCGCCAGGCCCGGGGCGCCGAGTCCCTGCCCGACCCTGGCGGCGACGCGTTTCCTGACACGCACCAGCAGCTCGTGGGCGACGCTCTTGCCGTCTAGCAGGTGTGCGGTCATGTCGGCCTTCGGCAAAGAGTCATTGTCGCAGCGTGCGGCGGTCAGCTCAAATAGCGGCGCATCCGGCTGCGCCGCGATGTGCGATGCTTGATCACGGTCGAAGCCGCAAGGAGATTCTCCATGCCGTCAACGCCATCCGAAATAGAGTTCGAGGCCGCCGCGTTCCGTCGCCTGCTGGAGCACCTGCGCCGGCGCAGCGACGTGCAGAACATCGAGCTGATGACTCGCGCCGGGTTCTGCCGCAATTGCCTGGCCGACTGGTACCGCGAGGCTGCCGCGGCAAGCGGTACCGCTATCGACAAGGACGCCGCTCGCGAGCGTATCTACGGCATGCCGTTCGCCGAGTGGAAAAGGCGTTACCAGGGTGAATCCACGCATGAGCAGCGCACCGCGTTCGCGGCAGTGCCGAAGAGCGAACATGACTGATCGCGAAGACTGCGCCGGACCTGTCGCCCAGCCGCCAGCCCTATGAGAGCACGTCAGCCCGGGCGTGCAGCAACTCGTGGTGGCCGGATGGCTGCTGGTCGATCAGCCCGTGGGCGCTCATCAGGTGTGCCAGCGCGATCACGTTGTCCATGCCCAGCTTGTCCAGAAGGCGCTGCTTGTAGGTCGATACGGTCTTCGGGCTGAGGTGCAGCTGCTCGGCGATCGCGAACACCGGCTTGCCACGCACCAGCATCAGCGCCACTTCGAGTTCGCGCCCGGACAGCGCATCGAACGGCGACTCCTGTCCGTCGAGCGTCGCCAGGGCCAGTTGCTGCGCCACGGCCGGCGCCAGATAGCGGCGACCCATGGCAACCTGGCGCACCGCAGCAAGCAACTCGTCGGACGCGCAGGCTTTGGTCAGGTAGCCGAGTGCACCGGCTTCGATCAGGCGCTTGGGAAAGCGCGCATCCTCGACCACCGTCAGCACGACGATCTGCGTCGACAGCCGCGCGCGGGCCACGCGCTCGGTCAGTTCGATGCCGCTCATGCCCGGCATGTGCACGTCGACCAGGGCGACATCGGGCTTGAGCTCGCGGATCAGCTTCAGCCCCTGCTCGGCGCTGCCGGCCTCGCCCACGATCTGCATGTCCAGTTGCTGCTGCAGGATCAGGCGAAAACCCGTGCGCACCAGTTCGTGGTCATCCACGAGCACCAGCTTGATCATGGCGATGTCCCCCGACTCCCCGCTTGGACATTAGCCAAGGCGCGAGGCGATTTGCAAGGGCCGTGCGTATTGGGTGCTCGCGTCGAAGCCGTGGGGCGCGGAGAGAGGCACGTTTGACAGCCTTGATCGCAGCATGATGGCGCAGGAGGCGCACAAGATCGCCAGCGAGCAACACGCGGCAGCCATCGCCGAACGGGTGAAGCAGACCGGCATCACGTCGGGCGCAGCGCATGGCGAGGCAATGCTCGGCCTGCAGCGCAGTCATGTGCAGGCGCTCGCGAGCATGGGAACGATCAGCCAAGGGTCGGCGCTGGAGCAGGAACAGGCTCTCGCGGACGAGCTCTATGCGATCAAGTACAACGAGGCCATGAAAGAGCTTGCGCTGGCGAAGGACAAGCCAGTGCAGCAAGCGTCAATCAATGCGGAACTGGTGCGCGCGCAGGACACGCTCGCGCAGCAGACGCAGACGATCAGCGACAAGACGGCGGCCGTGCAGGTTGCGTCTGCACAAAGCACGGTGCAGCCCATGATCGACGCCTTCGCGCAGGTCACCACGGGCTATGTAGAGGGAACGCTCACGCGCCAGCAGCGACTTCACGCGGCGCAACCCCAAGCTGTTGGCCGACTGGGCACGCGGCGCACACCGGACCGGCAACCTTGCTTGAGGAGATCACGATGGACGCGAAAGACCAACAGGCCATCGCGCAGCAGGTCATCGACACCATCCTGCCGCGGGTCAACGGCGCCATGGAGGTCTTCCAAGGCGCAGCCGCGCACGTGCAGGCGCTCGAGTTGCTGGTGCTTGGAATGCTTGCTGCGCACCCGAATCAGGCGGAGGTCGTGCGGTGCTTCGGGCGCATGGCGGATGGCACCTTGAAACACGTTGCGGCCAACGTCACGCCCGAGACGCGGCCCTACCTGGACGCCTGCCATATGCACCTGCAACGGCTGCTGCAAGCGATGCAGAAACCGCCGCAGCCTGGCGAGATCAACTGAGAGGAGATTTACACCATGACCGCAAAGCGCAAGCCGACGGCAACGGCCTGGAGGCCGGGGCAATCCGGCAACCAGCCGGCAAGAAGCCGCACTGCCCGGGGCCGGAGTCGAACCGGCATGACCATTTCTGGTCCGCGAATTTTAAGTCCGCTGCGTCTACCGATTTCGCCACCCGGGCCGGAAGGCGCACAAGCGCATCGCCGGATGGCATGCCCTCATCGATGGAGGCCAGGGTCGGAATCGAACCGGCGTACACGGCTTTGCAGGCCGCTGCATGACCACTCTGCCACCTGGCCCCACGGATGAAGCGATCACCATCTCCATATTTGCAGGAGGTTTCGTCGGCGCTGTGCCCGTCGAGCTTAGACCTGGCGCGTAAAAAACAAAACCTCGGCAGGCCGAGGTTTTGCGTATGCAACGATGGAGCGGGAAACGAGACTCGAACTCGCGACCCCGACCTTGGCAAGGTCGTGCTCTACCAACTGAGCTATTCCCGCATCAGACCGCGTATGGTACGGATGGTCCCCGGAGTGTCAATAGCCGCGCGCGTTTGCCGACGCGTTTCGGCAGCATTGCCAGGCCGACGTCGAAGCATGGGCCGCCGCATCCGGCTCCAGCGCTAGGGCTCATCCCGGCCTTCTTCACGCAGCGCCGGCCAGGCGGCACGCAGGTAAGCCACGCCCGAGATCAGGGTCAGCCCGGCCGCGATCACCAGCAGGAACTCGCCGACGTGGTAGAGGCGCAGCGTTTCGGCATTGCGCTCGACCAGCAGTACCACCAGCGCGACCAGCTGCATCACCGTCTTGATCTTGCCTATCGTGGCCACCCGCACGCGCGCGCGCTGCCCGATCTCGGCCATCCATTCACGCAGTGCCGAAACCGCGATCTCGCGACCGACGATGATCGCGGCCGTGACCGCGAGCAGCACGCTGGGATGCGTCTGCACCAGCAGGATCAGTGCCACCGCGACCATCAGCTTGTCGGCGACCGGATCGAGAAAGGCGCCGAAGCGAGAGGTCTGGCTCCAGCGTCGGGCGAGCCAGCCGTCCAGCCAGTCGGTCATCGCGGCCGCGACGAAAACGCCGGCGGCCGCGAGGTCGGCGAAACGCATCGGTGCGTAATACACCACCACCATGACCGGCAGCAGGGCGATGCGGAACAGGGTCAGCCAGGTGGGAATATTCAGACGCATGCGGCAGCACGTTCTTGCGGGCGCCGGCAGTGTGGCACGCCGCGGCGCCGTCCGTCAGCGGTGCAGCGTGTCGTAGATCCGCTCGGCGAGGGCGCGATCGATGCCCCTGACTCGGGCCAGTTCCTCAATGCCGGCGGCGGCGAGGCCGGCCAGGCCACCGAATGCATGCAGCAGTGCGGTGCGCCGTCGCGGCCCGATGCCCGTGATGTCATCGAGTACGCTGCCCTCCCGCGCCGCCTGGCGCCGCTTGCGATGCGCGCCGATCGCGAAACGGTGCGATTCGTCGCGAACCGCCGCGATCAGGTGCAACGCCGGCGACGAAGCGCCCGGGTGCAACTGGCGACCACTGTCGGCGAGGATCAGGGTTTCCTCGCCGGCGCGCCGCGCAGGCCCCTTGGCGACGCCGACCACCGCGATGCCCTCGATGCCGAGATGGCGCAGAACCCGGAGGGCGCGCAGCACCTGCCCCTTGCCGCCGTCGATCAGCAGGAGATCCGGGCGGCTGCCTTCACCCTCCTTCAGGCGACGGAAGCGTCGGGTCAGCGCCTGCTCCATCGCAGCGTAGTCATCGCCGGGCGGGATGCCGGTGATATTGAAGTGGCGGTAGTGACTCTTTTCCGCTCCATCCGGGCCGAACACGACACAGGACGCCACGGCCGCCTCGCCCTGGGTATGACTGATGTCGAAGCATTCGATGCGTTGTGGCGGGGCGACCAGGCCAAGCAGCCGGCGCAGATCCTCCAGGCGCATCGCGAGCGTTTGTCGACTGGCGAGCCGGCTCGCCATGGCGGCATCGGCGTTGCGCTGCGCGAGTTCGAGGAACCGCGCGCGATCGCCGCGCGGCGCACATCCGATGCGCACCCGATGGCCGGCATGCGCCGAGAGCGCTTCGGCCAGGAGCGCGGCGTCAGCCGGTGCGGCGCTCAGCACCAGCTCGGCGGGCGGCGGGCGTTCCAGGTAGTACTGCGCGATGAATTGCGTCAGCACCTCGCCCGGCTCTGCTTCGAACGGCAGGCGCGGATGGAAATCGCGCGAACCCAGGCTGACGCCGTTGCGGAAAAACAGCACGCTGACACAGGCTTGTCCGGCCTCGATGCGACAGGCAAGCACGTCCATGTCGGCCGCGGCGCCTTGCACGTAGCGGCGGCTTTGCAGCTGCCGCAATGCCGCGACCTGGTCGCGCAGGCGCGCCGCACGCTCGAAATCCAGCCCCGCACTGGCCTGCTCCATGGCGGCGGCGATCTCGTCGGTCACGGCGCTGCTGCGGCCTTCCAGAAACATCACCACGTGGCGGACGTCGGCGGCATACGCGTCGCGTTCGATCAAACCGACGCATGGCGCGCTGCAGCGACCGATCTGATGCTGCAGGCAGGGGCGCGAGCGATTGCGGAAGTAGCTGTCTTCGCACTGGCGCAGCTTGAACAGCTTTTGCATCAGATTCAGGCTTTCGCGCACCGCGTAGGTATTCGGATAAGGCCCGAAATAGCGGCCTGGCGCCTGCCGGGCACCGCGATGGAAAACCAGCCGGGGATAGTCCTGCAAGCTGGACAGGTATAAACCGGGGTAGCTCTTGTCATCACGCAAGAGGATGTTGTAGCGCGGCTTCAGGGTCTTGATCAGCTGCGCCTCGAGCAGCAGCGCTTCACCCTCGGTTCGTGTGACCGTGGTTTCGATGCGCACGATCTGCGACACCATCGCGGCGATCCGCGGTTCCATGCGCGGTTTCAGGAAATAGCTGCCGACCCGCTTCTTCAGGCAGCCTGCCTTGCCGACGTAAAGGAGATCGTCGCTGGCGCCGAACATGCGGTAGACGCCGGGCGACGTGGTCAGGGTATGGACAAAGGTCTTGCCGTCGAAGGGGGGCGGATTGCCTGCGTGCATCCGGCGGATTTTACTCGCCGATGGGCAGGCGCCGGATCTCGCCGCTTTCGAGATTTGCTCGCAGTACCGCATGCGCGTTGCGATCCGCAATCCACAGGGTGCGGCCGTCCACGCACAGGCCTGCCGGCTCATGCAGCCGTTCACCAAATTTCACTACCCGCACACCGGTTCCGGTTCCGGCATAGGCCACCACGCGATCGTTGAGCGTATCGGCGACGAAGGCGTGCCCGGTGTCATCCACCCCGATACCCAGCGGGTGCGCCAGGCATGCGCCGGTCTCGCCCTTCCCGGGTTGCCAGCGCCCGGCGCCAGCCAGCGTCGAGACCATGCCATCGGCCAGGCGCACGGCACGCAGGGCATTGCCGCCGGCATCGGCTACCAGCAGCTGGCCCGCCAGCAGCGCCAGCGCCGCCGGCTGTGCAAATGCCGCCGACAACGCTTCGCCATCGACCACATCGGCCAGACCGCTGCCGGCCAGCACATCGACACGATCATCACCGAGATGGAGCTGCCAGACCTGGTGCTGTCCGGCCAGCGACACGTACAGACGATCCGCGCCGGCGGCGAGGCCGACAGGCGCGCTGATCGCCAGTTCGGCGCCGGCAATGCCGCCACGGGGCGCGTCGTAGCCCAGCTCGCCACGCCCCAGCACGGTGGCGACATCCCCTGTCGACAGGCGGATCCGGCGCACCGCGTGGTTGCCGGTATCGGCGACGAACAGCGCGTCGCCGAGCAGCGCCAGACCCTGCGGATCGCTGAAGCCGGCATCATTGCTGTGCCCGTCCCAGTAGCCGGGATTGCCGGAACCGAACTGGCGCAGCACCCGGCCCTCGAGATTGCACTCAAGCACGCGATTGTGCGCGCTGTCGCTGACGTAGAGGCGCTCGCCGGCGACCGCCAGCGCGCAGGGAAATCGCAGCGCAACCCGCGGCTCGGGGCGGGACGAGCTCGGGGCCGGGTCGAAACGGCGCAGATCGCGCACTGCGGCCTCATCGAGCAGTGCCGCGACCAGCTCATCGAGATCGCGGACGCAATCGTCACCCTGCACCCGCGCCGCCTGCTGGCTCTCGCAGTCCAGGACCAGCACGCTGGGCCACGCTTCGATCTCCAGCTGGCGCCACAGCAGCCAGTCGGCATCATTGGCGACCGGGAACCGCAGATGCAGCCGGTTGGCTGCCTTGAGCACGACCGCTGCATCGCGCTGTGCCGCGTACTTGGGCACGTGGATGCCGAGCACGGCGACGCCATCATGGTATTTCGTCTGCAGCTGCCGCAGCGCGGGCATCAGATTGATGCTGTGGATGCTGTCGTAGCTGAAGAACACCAGCAGCACGACGCGGCCGCGCAGCGAGGCCAGCGAAGGTCGCTCGCTCGCGTTGACCCAATCGAGATTGTCCGGAAATTCCTGCACCACGCTGCGCGCCGGCATGCCCCACCCCCTGTACGGTCTGATCTTAACCGCTGCGCCGATCCGCCGTGGCGTCCGCGCCAAGATCCCGTTCGGCGCGGGCCAGGTCGTCGGGGGTGTCGATGCCGGGTGGAAACGTTTCGGGTGACAGAGCGACCGCGATGGCGTGGCCGTGCTCCAGCGCGCGCAGCTGCTCCAGCGATTCGGCCTGCTCCAGCGGTGTGCGCGGCAGCGACGGATAGGCACGCAGAAACCCGGCGCGATAAGCATAGATGCCGATGTGGCGCAGGAACGGCACGCCATCGGGCAGGCGTGCGCGGCCGGCGGCGAAAGCATCACGTGCCCAGGGCAGCGGCGCTCGGCTGAAGTACAGCGCAAAACCGTGGCGGTCGCGTACCACCTTGACCAGGTTGGGATCGAACAGCTGCTCGATGCCGGTGATCGGCACCGCCAGGGTCGCCATGGGGGCGCCGCATGTGGCCAGCGCCGCGACCACGGCGCGGATACCCGCCGCGGGGGCGAAAGGTTCGTCACCCTGCAGATTGACGACCACGGCCGCATCGGCCCAGCCGAGGCGTGTCGCGCATTCGGCCAGCCGGTCGCTGCCGGAGGCGTGGGTCGTGGAGGTCATCGCGACACGGGCACCGCTGCCGATCAGTGCCTCGGCGATGCGCTCATCATCGGTGGCGACCACGACTTCGGTCGCACCGGCGGATTGCGCCCGTCGAACCACGTGCCGGATCAGCGGCTCTCCGCCCAGCAGGCGCAGCGGTTTGCCAGGCAGGCGGCTGGCGCCGTAGCGCGCCGGGATGGCGATGATGAAAGGCGGCAGCCCGTCTGCCTCGTCGCTCATGTACCCCCCTCGTCCGCTGCTGGCGCCATGACGACGGCCATGCCGGCCACACGGGCTGCATCGAGAAATCCCGGGAACGAGGTGGCGACATTGGCGCAGTCGCGGATGCGCACCGGTGCCTCGGCGACCAGTCCGGCCAGGGCGAAACTCATCGCGCAGCGGTGATCGCCGCAACTGTCGACCGCGCCGCCGTGCAGGGCGCCACCCTCGATCACGGCACCGTCGGGCCGCTCGTCCACCGCGGCGCCCAGCCGGCGCAACCCGGCGGCCATCACCGCGATGCGGTCGGACTCCTTGACCCGCAGTTCGGCCGCACCGCGCAGCACGGTCCGGCCCTGTGCACGCGCCGCGGCGACAAACAGAGCCGGACACTCGTCGATCATGTCCGCCACGAGCGCCGCCGGGATCTCCGTGCCGCGCAGCGGTGCGTGACGCACGCGCAGATCGCCAACCGGTTCGCCACCCTGCTGGCCGGTTCGCTCGATGGTGATATCCGCGCCCATCGCGCGCAGTACCTCGAGCAGGCCGGTGCGCCGCGGGTTGAGCCCCACCTCGCGCAGCACGAGGTCGCTGCCAGGGGTCACACTGGAGGCGACGATCAGGAAGGCCGCGGAGGAAAAATCTCCGGGGACGCGTACGTCGACGGCACGCAGCCGATGACCGCCATCCAGGCGCGCCCAGCCGGGCCCGAACGCGATCGGCCAGCCGAAGGCCGCCAGCATGCGCTCGGTGTAATCGCGCGTCGGCTGCGGTTCGCGCACCTCGGTCGTGCCCTCGGCATAAAGACCTGCCAGCAGGATCGCCGATTTGACCTGGGCGCTGGCGACGGGCGTGGCGGTCGTGACCCCGAGCAGGCGATGACCCCCGTGAATATGCAGCGGCGGCAATCCGCGGTGGCTGTCGATATGCGCGCCCATGGTGGTCAGCGGGTCGATCACGCGCTGCATCGGCCGGCGCGACAGGGAGGCATCGCCTACAAGCGTGCTGTCGAAGCCCTGCCCCGCCAGCAGTCCGGTGAGCAGGCGCATGCCGGTGCCGGCGTTGCCGCAATCGAGCGGCCGCGCGGACGCACGCAAACCGCGCAGACCGACGCCGTCGATCACACGCACGCCATCGGCCGGCGCGGTGATGCGCACGCCCAGCTGCTGCAGCACCGCAGCAGTCGCACGGGTATCCTCGCCCTCGAGAAAGCCGTCGATGCGCGAGCGCCCCTCGGCCAGCGATGCCAGCATCAGCGCGCGATGCGAGATCGACTTGTCGCCGGGCACGCGCAACTCGCCGCGCAGCGGTCCGGCCGGATGGCTGATCCAGTCGAGCCGTGCGCTCATGGCAACGCCTCCAGCAGGCGCAGGTTCTCGGCTCGGCTGCCGATGCTGATGCGCAGTGCGTGAGCCAGCCCGTATCCACCCATCGGCCGCACGATCACACCGCGCTCGAACAGGTGCCGTTCCAGCGGTGCCGCGTTCCGCGCCAGGTGCAGCAAAAGAAAGTTGGTCTGCGAAGGCAAGATGCGATAGCCGCGGCGCGCCAGCTCCGCCGCCAGCCACGCGCGTTCGCTGCTGTTGAATTCGCGTACCCGTGCCAGATGGTCGCGATCGCCCAGCGCGGCCTCGGCAGCGGCCAGTGCCACGCCATTGACGTTGAACGATTCACGCAGGCGCTCCAGCACCGCGATCACCGACGGGTGCGCCACGGCGCAGCCCACGCGCAGCCCGGCAAGTCCATAAGCTTTGGAAAAGGTTCGGGTCACGACGAGATTGGGGTGGCGCTCGGCGAACTGCAGCGCGCTGCCCAGACCCGGTGCGTCGACGTACTCGTGATATGCCTCGTCCACCACCACCAGAACTCGTGACGGCACACGCTCCAGGAACGCCGCCAGCGCGTCGTCGTCGAACCAGCTGCCTGTGGGATTGTTCGGGTTGGCAAGGTAGACCAGCCGTGTGCTCTTGCCGATGGCGCGCGCGATCGCCTCGAGATCATGACCCAGCGGCATGCCGGGGTGGTCCACCGGCAGTGCCGGTATCGCCGTCGCGCGCGCGCCGCTGGCCGTTGCGGCCAGCATGAAGACCGCGAAGCCATGCTGCGGGTAGATGACCTCGTGCGCGGCATCGGCGAAACACTGCGCCAGCAGCATCAGCAGTTCGTGCGAACCGTTGCCGAGCACGATGCGATCGCGGCCGACGTTCAACCGCCGCGACAGCGCGGCTTTCAGCGCGCCGCCCTTGGGATCGGGGTAGCGATGCGCCTTGGCCAGCGCGGCCTGCGCTACGGCCAGCGCGCGCGGGCTCGGGCCCAGCGGATTCTCGTTCGATCCCAGCTCGGCGATGGCGGCGCCGAAGCGCTGCCGCAGGGCGGGCAGGTCATGGCCGGGATCGTAGGCGCGCAAGCCGCCGGTCGCGGAATTGGCCAGTGTCGCTGCGTCGAAATTCACGGAATGGCGACCGGATAGGAACCCAGCACGCGAATCTCGCCGGCATACGGAGCGAGCTCCTCAAGCGCCGCACGCAGGGCAGCGTCTTCGACGTGGCCCGAGAGGTCGATGAAGAACGCGTACTGCCATTTGCCCTGATGCGCAGGGCGCGACTCGATGCGGTTCATGCTGACGCCGTGACGGGCGAACGGGCTGAGCGCGTTGAACAGCGCACCAGGCTGATCGTTGACGAACACCAGCAGCGATGTGCGGTCGTGGCCGGTGGCGGGAAACAGCTCGCGCCCCAGCACCAGGAAGCGCGTGGTGTTGTCGGGGCGATCCTCGATCGGGCCCGCCAGCACCTTGAGACCGTAGACATGCGCCACCGCCTCGCCGGCGATCGCCGCGGCATCGTCGGCCAGGCGCGCACGGCGCGCGCCTTCGGCGTTGCTGGAGGTCGCCACCCGCTCGCTCGCGGGCAGATGCTGGCGCAGCCAGACCTTGCACTGGGCCAGCGACTGCGGGTGGGAGTACACGCGTTCGACGTCCTCCATGCGGCCGGTGCGCGACAGCAGGTACTGGTGGACGCGCAGCTCGATCTCGCCGCAGATCTTCAGCCGCGAGGTGAGAAACATGTCCAGCGTCGACTGGATGGTGCCCTGCCCCGAGTTTTCCACCGGCACGATGCCGAAATCGGCGTGCCCGGCTTCGACCTCCTGGAACACTTCCTCGATACTGGCCAGCGGCAGCAGGCGCGCGCTGTGACCGAAGTGCTTCTGTGCCGCCTGCTGGCTGAAGGTACCCTCGGGGCCGAGGTAGCCGATGCGCAGCGGCTCCTGCTGCGCAAGGCAGGCGGACATGATCTCGCGGAACAGCCGCACCATCTCCTCGTCCGACAGCGGGCCGTCGTTGCGGTCCACCACCATCCGCAGCACCTGCGCCTCGCGCTCGGGACGGTAATAATCGATCGCCGCCTTCAGTGGCCCCTTGGCGCGTCCGACCTGCTGTGCCCAGCGCGCGCGTTCGGCGAGCAGCGCCTGCAGTTCGCGGTCGATGGCGTCGATGCGCTGACGCGCATCGGCCAGCCTGGGTGCCGCGGGTTCGGGCGTGTCGGTCATGGGCGGTAACGTGCGGGCATCGGCGATGCCTGGGCATCGATAGTGCGCGATTGCCCGCTGTCGCTCAACCGTGGTGGCGCTGGAAGTCGCGCATGAAGGTCACCAGCGCATCCACGCCTTCCTGCGGCATCGCGTTGTAGAGCGATGCGCGCATGCCGCCCAGGGCACGATGGCCCTTCAGCGCCAGCAGCCCGGCCTGCTCGGACTCGGCGAGGAAGCGCCCATCCAGCGCCGGATCGACCAGGAAGAACGGCACGTTCATGCGCGAGCGCGCGGCGGGCGCGACCGGATTGCGGTAGAAGCCGCCGGAGCCGTCGATCGCGGCGTACAGCGTGGCGGCCTTGCGTCGATTGCGCGCGGCCATCGCGACGAGACCGCCATGGCGCGCGATCCACTGGAAGGTCAATCCGGCCAGATACCAGCCGAAGGTGTTGGGCGTGTTGAGCATCGACCCCTGGGCCGCGTGTTCGGCGTAACGGAAAATTGTCGCCATCGGCCGTGTCGTCCGCGCCAGCAGATCCTCGCGCACGATCATCAGGGTCAGGCCGGAAGGGCCGATGTTCTTCTGCGCACCGGCGTAGATCATGCCGTAGCGGCTGATATCGACCGGTGCGGACAGGATGCTGGAGGAAAAATCGGCGACCAGCGGCACCGCGCCAACCTCGGGAACATCCGGAAACTCGAGTCCGTGGATAGTCTCGTTGGGTGTGTAGTGGACGTAGGCCGCTTGCGGATCAAGCTGCCAGTCGGCGCGTGGCGGCAGCGCGGTGTAACCGGTGCCGCGGGCGTCCGCGGCGATGTGCACATCGGCATACAGTGCGGCTTCGCGTGCGGCCTTGTCGCTCCAGTGACCGCTGAGCACGTAGTCGGCGCGTTGTGCGGGTTTCGCCAGGTTCATCGCGAGCAGCGGAAATTGCAGGGTCGCGCCGCCCTGCAGGAACAGCACCTTGTAGTGATCGGGTATGGCCGCCAGCGCACGCAGGTCGGCCTCGATCCCGGCGGCCAGGTCCATGAACGCCCTGCCACGGTGCGAGATTTCCATCACCGAGGCACGCGTGTCGCGCCATTCCAGCAATTCGGTCTGGGCCTGGCGCAGGACCTCCTCGGGCATCGCGGCGGGGCCGGCGGCGAAATTCCAGGTACGGCTCACAGGGCGGACTCCTTGAGGCTATGACGGATTATGCCCGCGGCATTCACGGCGGATGAACCCTGCGTGTGTAGCCTGTGTAAGGGGCCGCCCGTCGATGCGGTCCTTCACCGCAGTATTCCGGAGTTCATCATGCCCGCTCGCCGCCCGCAGGATCTTCCCGAACGCGATGTGACCCCGGAGGCGATCTTCCAAGACCGCCGCCGCTTGGTGCGCCTGCTGGCGCTGAGCCCGCTGGCGCTGGCTGCCTGTAGCCAGAAGGGCGAAGCCGGTGCACCGACTCCGGCGCCGCCGCCCGCGCCGGGAACCGCACTGAGCTTCACGGCGAATCCTGCGTTTCGTACTCAAGGACCGCTGACCAGCTGGCAGGACGTCACCCACTACAACAACTACTACGAGTTCGGCACCAGCAAGTCGGACCCCGCGCTGAACTCCGGCGCGTTCAAGCCGCGGCCATGGAGCGTCACCGTGGGCGGCGAATGCGAGGCGCCTGGCATCTTCGCGCTGGAGGATCTGATCAAGGGCATTCCGCTGGAGCAGCGCATTTATCGTCACCGCTGCGTCGAGGCGTGGTCGATGGTGATCCCCTGGGTCGGCTTTCCGCTCGCCGCGTTGCTGAAGCGGTTCAGGCCGACCTCACGCGCCAAATACGTGGCATTCACCACGGTGGATCGCCCCGGCCAGATGCCAGGCCTGTCCTATCCGGTGCTGGACTGGCCGTATCGCGAAGGCCTGCGCATCGACGAGGCCATGCATCCGCTCACCCTGCTGGCGGTCGGCGTTTACGGGCGCGTGCTGCCCAATCAGAACGGCGCGCCACTGCGGCTGGTGGTGCCATGGAAATACGGATTCAAGAGCACCAAGGCGATCGTGCAGATCGCTTTCAGCGAAACTCAGCCGGTGACCTCGTGGAACCAGGCGGCACCCGACCGTTACGGGTTCTACGCCAACGTCAATCCGGATGTCGGCACCGTGCCATGGAGCCAGCACACCGAGCGCCGCATCGCCGGCTCGGGCTTCAGCCTGTTCGGCAATCGCATCGCCACGCGCCTGTTCAACGGTTACGCCGATCAGGTCGCCAGTCTCTATGCGGGCATGGACCTGAGGCGCGATTACTGATGCGCCGCCCGGATGCCGTCGGCTGGAGCAAGCCGCTCGTGGTACTGCTCGCCCTGCTGCCGCTGGCACTGCTGGTGCTGGCGGCCCTGCACGGCACGCTCGGCCCGGACCCGGTATCGCGACTGGAAAAGCACACCGGCATCTGGGCGCTGCGCCTGCTGCTGCTGACTCTGGCGATCACGCCGCTGCGCCGGTTGACCGGCTGGAATTGGCTGATCCGCTACCGGCGCATGCTGGGGCTGTTCGCATTTTTCTATGCCAGCGTGCATTTGACCGTGTATCTGGTGATCGACCTGGGCGGCTTCTGGTCGCAGATATTCACGGAGATCGCCAAGAAGCCCTACATCACGGTCGGCTTCGCCGCCTGGATGCTGCTGATCCCGCTGGCGCTGACCTCCACGCGCGGGATGATGCGGCGCCTGGGCCGGCGCTGGGGCCAGTTGCACAAGCTGGTCTATCTGATCGGTATGCTCGCGGTTCTGCACTATCTCTGGCAGGTGAAATTCGGCCAGACCATTGCCGTGCGCCAGCCGGTGGTCTACGCGGCGATCCTGGCGGCCCTGCTGCTGGCGCGCTGGCGTCCCCGGAGATGGGCGATGGCAGTCAGCGCGCGGCTAGTACCAGCGCGATCGCCAGCGCCAGCGCCGCCGCCGTAAGCAGCAGCCACCACACCTCGCGGCGGGGGCCGGCGGTGTCCTCGGGCAGCGCCGCCTCGTGCGGCAGAAACGATTGCGCCGCTTCGTCGCGTGCCGCCACCGTCGGCGCCTCGACGCGGAAGCGCTGCATGCCGAGCACGATCTGGTCGCCGTCATGAAGACGCGCCGTCGTCACGGCATGGCCATTGACGCGCAGCCGCGGTTCCGCCTGCGTCAGGCGACTGCGCAAGCAGGGCACGCCGTCGCACAGTTCCAGCCAGACCGCGCCCGCCGGCAGGTCCGGCCCGTCGAGGTTCAGGGCCGGTGCGATCGCCCGGGTCTGGCCCGACAGCGCGCCGGTCAGCACGCGCAGGACCGCGGCTCCGGGCGGGCTCTGCGCATCGGCGTTCGCCGCCGGGGCTGCTGGTGGAGGCTGGTCGCTCTTGAGCAGCAACTGTGCGCTGCCGACACTGATCTGGTCACCCGCAGCCAGCAGCGCATGTTCACGTACCGGGCGGGCGTTTACGTAGACCCGCGGCGCGCCCGGCAGCACGTCAAGCACGGTCCCGCGGCGGTCATGGGCGAGGCGCAGATGGCTACCTGATACGCCGGCGTCGTCGAGCCGCAGGTCGCAGCCGGCATCCCGGCCGATGGTGATCGTCGTTGCGGAGCTGGCAAAGTCGTCGCGAGGCGCGGGGAAGCCGAGGCGCATGGGCAGGATCCGGAAAGCGCGGCGACTCTAGCACGCCGATGCCGCTGCTAAGATCCCTCGGACGGAGAGAATTCCATGCCCAGCATTGATATCACGCGCGTGCACGCGGTCGGTCTGAACGAGGCACGCGCCACCGTGGACGAGCTGGCCGCGGCGATGCGTGAGCGTTTCAGCGTTGATTGCGCCTGGCAGGGTAACACCCTGGCCTTTCGCCGCAGCGGAGTGAACGGTGCGATCGAGGTTGGCAAGGAGCGCGTGCGCGTGCATGCCGAACTCGGGTTCCTGCTGCTGGCGCTGAAGCCGGCGATCGAGGAGGAGATCCGCCGTCATCTTGATGCCCATTTCGGCTGAGGCGCCTTGCGCACGCGGGAACGGCGGGAATTGCGGACGGGTCTTTGCGAGACGCCACACGGGACCGGGCTGCCCGTATCCGGGGACCGTGCATGCTGCAACTCGACGCCGAAGGACCTGCCCGCAGCGCCCGCAACCATGGTCGCAACGGCCTGGCGGTCGCTGGCGGTGGCCCGATCGGCGGCATGAGGGAACTGGGCGCGCTGCCTGCGCTAACCGACAGCATCGACGACCTCGATCCGACTGATCTGCACGTCCATGTCGGCGTCAGTTCCGGCTCGTTTCTCGCTGCTGGTCTGGCCAACGGCCTGGATACTGCCGAGATGGCGCGCATCATTCTCACTGGCAGGTCGCGCGAGACGGTATTTCATACCGAGTCGTTCGTGTGCCCGGCAGTATTCGAGTATCTGCGACGCGCCTCCGGCCTGTCGCACATCTTGCTCGACTGGGCGAGCGATATGGCCCGCAAGCCATTGAAAAAAGGTCTTTCAGATGCTGTGCTTCGCGTCTCGGGAGCCTGCTGCCACCGATCTGTTCGACCTTGAGTCGCTGGAAGTCCTCCTGCGCGCCGTGTTTACCGGGCCAGGGCGCGACGCTCGTGTTCGCGGTCAATCCGCTGCCCCCTGCAACGCGGATCGTGCTCCGGACACCGGTCGCGGCGCGCCGGAGAGCCTGATCCCGGGTGGACTGCCGGCGGTGCTGTCGCAGACTTTCCGCGCCCCGCTGACCTCGCACATGCAGACCGGGCTCGGCGAGTACGCCAAGGCTGCCCGCAGGCCGACATATCGCCGCCGTGTCGCCGAGCTGGCCTGGCGCGTGGTCCGCGCCGACCCGCCACCATGCCGAATCGCTGCCCCCCCCCGCTGGCGCGACAGGGGCTGGCCCTGCATCGGACCGCCTTGCGAAAGCCGATCGCAGCCTCGGGGACAGCCTGCGCGAACACCCGCTGTGCGATGCCGCCACGGCATCGCACAACGCGGTGCTGGATGCGCTCGGCGGCGCGTTGCGGCAGCCGCAGGACCGCGTCCGCACCGAAGCCAAATGCGGTGTCCGAACGCCGTCGCACGATGGCAAGCCGCTGAGCGCGGCTTTCACGGACGGTGTGCGCATGGCACAATTGCCGGCTTGCGCGGCTTGCGCAGTCCCGATCCGGAACCCATGGCCAAAGACGACGTCATCGAAATGGAAGGCACGGTCACCGAGACCCTGCCCAACACGATGTTCCGCGTGCAGCTCGAGAACGGGCATGTGGTCACCGCCCATATCTCCGGCCGCATGCGCAAGAACTACATCCGCATCCTCACCGGCGACAAGGTCAAGGTCGAAATGACTCCCTATGACCTCACCAAGGCCCGCATCACCTACCGCAGCAAATGACGTCATGCCAGCTCCGGCCGGGATCCGCCGCCGGGCCTGTCGCGCAAGCGCATGCGGACGGCGCGCCAGTTACGCGCCGCGGGTTCATTCCACGACCGCGGGCATCTTCTCCGTCGCTTCCGCCACGACCATCAACTCACCGTCGCGCACGCCCAGGGTGACCCTGCCGCCGTCGGCCAGCTTGCCGAACAGCAGCTCATCGGCCAGCCGGCGCTTGACCTGCTCCTGGATGACGCGCGCCATCGGTCGTGCGCCCATCTGCGGATCGAAGCCGTGTTCGGCCAGCCAGCGGCGTGCGTCGGCGTCGACATTCAGCGCGACGTGCTTCTCGTTGAGCTGGGCCTCGAGCTCGATCAGGAACTTGTCGACCACACGCAGGATGTGATCGAAATCCAGCGCCTTGAACTGGATGATCGCGTCGAGGCGATTGCGGAACTCCGGCGTGAAGCTGCGCCGGATCACCTCCATCGCGTCGGGCGCATGGTTCTGCTCGACGAAGCCGATTGTGCGACGCGCCGCCTGTTGCGCACCGGCATTGGTGGTCATCACCAGCACCACATTCTTGAAATTGGCCTCGCGCCCGTTGGTGTCGGTCAACGTGCCGCGATCCATCACCTGCAGCAGGATGTTGAACACGTCCGGATGCGCCTTCTCGATCTCGTCGAGCAGCAGCACGCAGTGCGGATGCTTGGTGACCGCCTCGGTCAGCAGGCCGCCCTGGTCGAAGCCGACGTAGCCCGGAGGCGCTCCGATCAGGCGCGACACCGAATGCCCCTCCATGTACTCGGACATGTCGAAGCGGATCAGCTCGATGCCGAGCTGCAGCGCCAGCTGGCGCGTGACCTCGGTCTTGCCGACTCCGGTCGGTCCGGCGAGCAGGAAGCAGCCGATCGGCTTTTGCGGATTGGCCAGTCCCGAGCGCGCCATCTTGATCGACGCGGCCAGCGATTCGATCGCCTCGTCCTGGCCGAACACGACCATCTTCAGGTTGCGCTCGAGACTTTTCAGCACGTCGCGATCGGATGCCGATACCTGCTTGGGCGGAATGCGCGCCATGCGCGCAACGATGTACTCGATGTCCGGCACGTCCACCGAAGCGCCGCGCCGTTCGGCAGGCAGCAGACGCTGGCGCGCACCTGCCTCATCGATCACGTCGATGGCCTTGTCCGGCAGCAGACGATCGGGGATATGGCGCACCGACAGGTCAACCGCGGCGCGCAGCGCCTCGGGCGTGTACTGCACGCTGTGGTGTTCCTCGAAGCGCGACTGCAGGCCCTTGAGGATTTCCAGACTGTCGGCGGCGGTCGGCTCGACGACGTCGATCTTCTGGAAGCGCCGCGCCAGTGCGCGATCCTTCTCGAAAACGCCGCGATATTCCTGGAACGTGGTCGATCCGATGCAGCGCAGTTCGCCCGAGGCCAGCGCCGGCTTGATCAGGTTGGATGCGTCCATGGTCCCGCCGGAAGCCGAGCCTGCGCCGATGATGGTATGGATCTCGTCGATGAAGAGAATTGCCTTGGGTTCCTTCTTCAGCTGGCCGATCACTGCCTTCAGGCGCTTCTCGAAGTCGCCGCGATACTTGGTACCGGCCACCAGCGCGCCCAGATCGAGCGCCCAGATCGTGGTGTCCTTGAGCACGTCGGGAACGTCGCCCTCGACGATGCGCCGCGCCAGGCCTTCGGCCAGCGCGGTCTTGCCGACTCCGGCCTCGCCGACATAGAGCGGATTGTTCTTGCGGCGTCGGCACAGCACGTGCACGGTGCGCTCGATCTCCTCGGCGCGGCCGATCAGCGGGTCGATCTTGCCCTGCCGTGCAAGCTCGTTGAGGTTGCTGGCGAACTCGGTCAGCGGGTTGCCCTTGGGCTCGCCGCCTTCCTCGCCTGCTTCGCGGTCACCGGCGCCCGACTGCTGTGCCGGTGCCTCGTGGCCGATCTTGGCGATGCCATGCGAAATGTAGTTGACGGCATCGAGGCGGGCGATTTCCTGCTGGCCGAGGAAATAGACTGCGTGCGAGTCCTTTTCCCCGAACACCGCCACCAGCACGTTCGCACCGGTGACTTCCTTGCGGCCCGATGACTGCACGTGATAGACGGCGCGCTGCAGCACGCGCTGGAAGCCCAGCGTGGGCTGGGTGTCGCGCTCGTCACCCTCGGGCAGCACCGGCACCGTCTGCGCGATCACGTCGCGCAGTTCGCGGCCCAGCCGCTCCAGGTCGGCGCCGCAGGCGCGCAGCACAGCCACGGCGGCGGCGTTGTCGAGCAATGCCAGCAGCAGGTGCTCCACGGTCATGAATTCGTGGCGCTGCTCGCGCGCGTCCTTGTAGCACTGGCCGATGGTGAGCTCGAGATCCTTGCTGAACATGGGGAGATAGCCTCCGCTGACCGATGCCGGTGATGTGGGGTCCGCCTACAGCTTTTCCATGGCACAAAGCAAAGGATGGTGGTGTATGCGCGCGTAATCGTTGACCTGGTTCACCTTGGTCTCGGCCACCTCGCGCGTGAACACGCCGCAAACGCCCTTGCCGCGATGGTGGACGTGCAGCATCACCTGCACCGCGCGCTCCTGGTTCAGGCCGAAGAAGGTGCGCAACACGTCGACCACGAACTCCATCGGCGTGTAGTCGTCGTTGAGCAGCACAACCTGATACATCGCCGGACGTTCGAGGCGGGGCTTCGCCGTCTCGACCGCAAGGCCGTGTTCGAGTTCCTGGTCGCGGTCCGGATTCTGGGCCATTGCGCTTCGTGATCTGGTTCCGCTTCGAGTATACGCCGCGGCAACGAGGATGCTGTCGCGGACCGGGCTGGACAAGGTGATGGCACAATCGCGTTTTGACAAGGAGTCACCTCGGCGATGACCGGCAACAATGCAGGCGACGGCGTGTGGCGGCCACGTGTGACTGTCGCCGCCGTGGTGGCCGACGGCGAACGCTTCCTGATGGTCGAGGAGGACGTGCACGGCGAGTTGCGCCTGAACCAGCCGGCGGGGCATCTGGAATCCGGCGAGGATCTGATCGACGCGGCCGTGCGCGAAACCCTCGAGGAGACCGGCTGGGAGGTCGCGCCCGAGCATTTTGTCGGCGTGATGCCATGGATCAACCCGCGCGCCGGCGATACCACGCTGCGGTTCGTGTTCGCCGCCCGCGCCCTGCGGCACCACCCGGAGCGTCCGCTTGACGACGGCATCGCACGCGCGCTCTGGCTGACGCGCGCCGAGATCGCCGCGGAAGTGGCGCGCCTGCGCACCCCACTGGTGCTGAAGAGCATCGATGCGTGGCTGTCCGGACAGCGCCTGCCGCTGGATGTCATCGCGCGCCTGCGCGCCGCCGCGGAGTGAATCCGTGCGCGTGATCGTCGGCCTTTCCGGAGGAGTCGACTCCTCGGTTGCCGCGCTGCTGCTCGCGCGTGGCGGTGATGCGGTCCAGGGCCTGTTCATGCACAACTGGCGCGATGATGAGCGCGCCCCGGGTTGCCGCGCCGAGGACGATCGCCGCGATGCGGTGGCGGTGGCGGGCCGGCTCGGCATCCCGTTCCACGTCCGTGATTTTTCCGCCGAATACTGGGACGACGTGTTCACGCAGTTCCTCGCCGGATACGCGGCCGGTCGCACGCCCAATCCGGACGTGCTGTGCAACCGCGAGATCAAGTTCAAGCGTTTCCTCGATGCGGCGCGTGCCCTGGGCGCCGAGAAGATCGCCACCGGCCATTACGCGCGGGTGCGCGAGCGGGACGGCCGCTACCAGCTTTTGCGTGGCATCGATACCAGCAAGGACCAGAGCTATTTCCTGCATGCGCTGGGTCAGGCGCAGCTTGCGGCGACGCTGTTTCCGCTCGGCGAATTGCGCAAGCCCGACGTGCGCAGGCTGGCGCGGGAGGCCGGCCTGCCGACCCACGGCAAGAAGGATTCCACGGGAATCTGCTTCATCGGCGAGCGCGACTTCCGCAGCTTTCTCGCGCGCTATCTTCCGGCGCGCCCCGGACCGATCCGCACGCCTGAAGGACGCACGCTCGGCGAACACTCGGGCATCATGTACTACACCCTCGGCCAGCGGCAGGGCCTCGGACTGGGTGGCGTGCGCGGCGCGACCGAGCGCCCGTGGTACGTGATCGGCAAGGAAGTCGCCAGCAACACCCTGGTCGTCGCGCAAGACGAGGGCTGGCTGCAGGCCCGGCGACTGACCGCCTCGGCCCTGACCTGGGTGGATGGCGCGGCTCCGGCACCGGCGTTCCGCTGCAGCGCCAAGACGCGCTACCGCCAGGATGATCGGGCCTGCGAGGTGCATGTCGAATCGACGTCGGCGATCGTCCGCTTCGATGCCCCGCAACGCGCGGTGACGCCCGGACAGGCCGTGGTGTTTTACGACGGTGATCGTTGCCTCGGCGGTGGCACCATAGAGAAAACCGATGCCGCATTCGGCGGCCTGGAACCGGAACGATGAACGAAGAACGCGTGCTTGCCCTTGCCGGACTGTTCCAGGCTCTCAGTCTGGTGCGCAGCCTGGCGACCGAGGGCAGCTGCGACGCCAGCGCGCTCGAGGCCAGTCTGTCCAGCGTGCTGCGCATCGATGCCGCCAGTACCGCCGAGGTATTCGGCGGCAATGGCGGCGTGCGGCTGGGTCTGCGCACGCTGGTAGCGCAACTTGACGATGGCCGTCCGGACACGGCGCTGACGCGTATGGCGCTGACGGTACTGCGCCTGGAGCGGCGCCTGATGGCGCATGCGGATCTGCTGACCCGGCTGCAGGAAGGCCTGCGGGCCACCCAGCGCCAGGCGGACCATTTCGGCATCACCCACGCCACCGTGGTGGGCCGCCTGGCCGAACTGTATGCCGGCACGCTTTCCACGCTGCGACCGCGCGTGCTGGTCACCGGCAGCCCGCTGCATCTCAACCAGCCGGCCCAGGTCGAGCGCATCCGCGCCTGCCTGCTGGCAGCGGTACGTTCCGCGGTGCTCTGGCGCCAGCTGGGCGGCCGGTCGTGGCGACTGATCCTGCACCGTCGGCAGGTGGCGATGCTTGCGCGCGGCATGCTGGCGCGCGCCTCCCTCGATGTCGGCTGAATCATCGCGATCAGCCCTTCGCTGCCGCCGCCGGCTTGGGCGATAATAGGAAGTTGAGCCGTCCTGGCGCGCCTCGCCCGCAGGGCATGCCTGCCGAATCATCCGGGAGTTCGGAATGAAAGACACTTTTGCCACGCGCGCCACGCTTGAGGTGAACGGCCAACGTTACGCCTATGCCAGTCTGGCGAAGCTGGGCGAGCGCTTCGATCTCAAGCGCCTGCCCTACTCGATGAAGATCCTGCTCGAGAACCTGCTGCGTCACGAGGACGGCATCAGCGTCACGGCGCGCGAGATCGAGGCCGTGGCGAACTGGGACCCGAAGAAGGAACCCGACACCGAGATCGCCTTCATGCCCGCGCGGGTGGTGCTGCAGGACTTCACCGGTGTGCCGTGCGTGGTCGATCTGGCCGCGATGCGCGACGCCATGGTCAAGCTGGGTGGCGACCCGACGAAGATCAATCCGCTGGTTCCGGCCGAACTGGTGATCGACCACTCGGTGCAGGTGGACGACTACGGCACCGCGGCCGCGCTGGAGCAGAACGTCGAGATCGAGTTCCAGCGCAATGGCGAACGCTACAGTTTCCTGCGCTGGGGCCAGAAGGCGTTCAACAACTTCAAGGTGGTGCCGCCGCGCACCGGTATCGTGCACCAGGTCAATCTGGAGCACCTGGGGCGCGTGGTGATGACCAGCGTCAAGGACGGCACGGCGTGGGCCTATCCGGACACGGTATTCGGCACCGATTCGCACACCACCATGATCAACGGTCTAGGCGTGCTCGGCTGGGGCGTGGGCGGCATCGAGGCCGAGGCCGCGATGCTCGGGCAGGCGTCGTCGATGCTGATTCCGCAGGTGGTCGGCTTCAAGCTCAGCGGCAGGCTGCCGGAGGGAACGACTGCCACCGACCTGGTGCTGACCGTGACCCAGATGCTGCGCAAGCTGGGTGTGGTCGGCAAGTTCGTCGAGTTCTTCGGTCCCGGCCTCAAGCATCTTGCGCTGGCGGATCGAGCCACCATCGGCAACATGGCCCCGGAGTACGGCGCCACCTGCGGCATATTTCCGGTCGACCAGGAAGCGCTGAACTACCTGCGTCTGTCGGGCCGTGGCGAGGAGCAAATTGCGCTGGTCGAGGCCTACGCCAGGGCGCAAGGCCTGTGGCACGACGAGCACACCCCGCACGCCGGGTTCAGCGCGACGCTTGAGCTGGATCTGGCCTCGGTGCGGCCGTCCATGGCCGGACCCAAGAGACCCCAGGACCGCGTGCTGCTGGGTGACGTGCGCAAGAGTTTCCTCGACGGCCTCAAGCCGCTGACCGTCGGCCGCAAGGCGCACAACGGCGATGCCGAACGCTTCGCCGGCGAGGGTGGCGCCAGCGCGGTCGGCAACGAGGCCAACGCCGTGGCCGACGGCAGCGTGCGGGTCGAGAAGGACGGACACACCTTCGAGCTGCGCGATGGCGCGGTGGTGATCGCCGCGATCACCTCCTGCACCAACACCTCCAATCCGGCGGTGATGCTGGGTGCCGGCCTGCTGGCCAAGAAAGCCGCCGCGCGCGGCCTCAAGCCCAAGCCGTGGGTGAAGACCTCGCTGGCGCCCGGCTCGCTGGTGGTCACCGATTACCTGAAGAAGACCGGCCTGCTGTGCGAACTGGAAAAGCTCGGTTTCTACACCGTGGGCTACGGCTGCACCACCTGCATCGGAAATTCCGGCCCGCTGCCGGCGGCGATCAGCAAAGGCATTGCCGAGGGCGATCTGGTCGCCGCATCGGTGCTGTCGGGCAACCGCAATTTCGAGGGTCGCGTGCATCCCGAAGTCAAGATGAACTACCTGGCCTCGCCCCCGCTGGTGGTGGCCTACGCGCTGGCCGGCACGCTCGACATCGACCTCGACCACGATCCGCTCGGCACCGGCAGCGACGGCAAGCCGGTGTATCTGCGCGACGTCTGGCCGTCCAATCAGGAGATTTCCGACACCATCGCCGGCGCGGTCACCGCCGAGATGTTCACCCGCAACTACGCCAACGTGTTCAGGGGCGACGCACGCTGGAACGCGATCCGCTCCGCCGATGGTGACCTCTACCGCTGGGACGATTCCACCTACATCAAGAACCCGCCGTACTTCGAGGGCATGACGATGCAGGCCGGCGCGATCGTCGACATCCATGGCGCGCGCTGCCTCGGTCTGTTCGGCGATTCGATCACCACCGACCACATCTCGCCCGCTGGCAACATCAAGAAAGACTCGCCTGCCGGCCGTTACCTGATGTCCAGGGACGTCGATCCGAAGGACTTCAATTCCTACGGTTCGCGACGCGGCAACGACGACGTGATGGTGCGCGGCACGTTCGCCAACATCCGCATCCGCAACCGTATGCTCGACGGTGTCGAGGGCGGCTACACCGAGCACGTGCCCAGCAGCAGGCAGATGGCGATCTACGACGCCGCCATGCAGTACAAGCAGGAAGGCACACCGCTGGTGGTGATCGCCGGCAAGGAGTACGGCACCGGCTCGTCGCGCGACTGGGCGGCCAAGGGCACCCTGTTGCTGGGCGTGCGCGCGGTCATCGCCGAGAGCTTCGAGCGCATCCACCGCTCCAACCTGGTCGGCATGGGCGTGCTGCCGCTGGCGTTCATGGACGGCGATTCCGCGCTGTCACTCGGCCTCACCGGCAAGGAGCATTTCGACATCATCGGACTCGCGGACGGCGACGCCCGCCAGGCGCAGGTGATCGCCCGCAGCGATGCCGGCGAGAAGCGTTTCACCGTCAAGGTGCTGCTGCTGACACCTAAGGAGCGCGAGTTCTACCGCCACGGCGGCATCCTGCCTTACGTGCTGCGGCAGCTGGCGGCGGCCAAGGCCGCCTGAAGCGAGGCCTTCGCGGCCCTGCAGCGGCGCCGCAGGCGCCGCTGCCATCAGGAAGGCCGCGCCGCAGCCCAGCTCAGCGCCGCAGACGCCGGCTGGCGCGACAGGATCCGATATCCTGAACCGGAATCTCGCTGCGCAGACCGCTGATCTGGGCACGCACCTCGGCGTAATCGCGCAGGTGGTCGCGCATCCATGCCCGCGCCGCCGGACCGAGCAGCGCATCGACCTTGTGCGCCGGCATCAGCAACCGGCCGGAGGCGGCGGCGCGCTTCCACGGCTCGCGCTCGGGATCGGTGATTCGACTGGCCGGCTGCGGGAGCAGCGGCAGCGAGGCATCGAGACCGAGGAAGTCCCGGATCTGATGCCAGCCCCACTGCGGACGCGCGGCCAGGTCCTCCAGACAGAGCAGCAGGTGACGCGGATTGTCGCGACAGGCCAGATGCATCTCGATCGAGCGGTTCCAGCGCCGTGCCCATACCGCCAGCCCGCCACCGAAATCATGCGTGGGCTGGTGCAGGTCACCATCCATGATCGACGCCATGACGTCGACTCCGTTGCGCAGCACATGGATGAAGCGTGCATCCGGGACATGCTGTGCAATCTCATCGAGATAGATCAGGTGGCTGGGTGTCTTCTCCAGCCACAACGCCGCTCCGCTGCGTCTGGCGCAGCCGTCGAGCAGATCGACATAGCGGCGCACGCAGGCCGCGGGCGTCAACGGCGCGGCGGTGCGCTTTCCGCCAGCCAGAGCGCGCTCCAGGCGGCGCAGACGTCGCCGACCTGACGATCGGGCCAGACCCATGCGGTGATACCAGTGATGCTCGGCGGGTGCGCCGAGGTCGCCCCAGCGGCGACGAATGCTGCCGTAAAGCGCTTCGAAGTAGCCCGTCTCGGGAAACGAAAGCACAGCGGGGTGACGCGCGATCAGCGCCTGCACGATCGTGGTGCCCGAACGTGGGCAGCCGACGACGAAGACTCGCTGCGGGTCCGGCATCAGGGCGCTGCTCGCGGGACGTGATCAAGGTTGCGGACGCATCCGCTGGACCGATGCATTCGCTGACGAAAGGACTATAGGCATGCGGGCGCGCACGCGCCGGGCACGAATTTTGCGAGATGTAACGCTTGGTAATCGGCGGCATCGGGGTGCGGGCGGACACCCCGGCGGACATGACACGCCGATGCAGTCGGAGCGGATGGCGGGATGACGCTGGCGAACCGGGTTGCGCGCATACCGGGGATAACGGGCACCGGGCGCTGCGGTTGACATCCTGGCGCGAGGAACCCGCATCGCCGCAGAGGCGATGCGGGTGGTCAGGAGCTCCAGGCACGGGTCACAGCCGATGGCTTGCACCGCTCGGCTGCGTGCGTATCAGTGGCTGACGGCGTTCGCGTAAAACGTCTCGAGATCCTTGTGCAGGGATTTCAGTGCATCCGGATTGAGATAGATCATGTGTCCGGACGGGTAGTAGCCGAAGCTGAGATGGCTGCGCAGTGCAGGTTCCAGCATCATGTGGTCGAGATCGAACTCGGTGGCATGGAACGGCGTGGCCAGATCGAAGTAGCCGTTGGCCGAGAACACGCGCAGATGCGGGTTCTGGCGCATTGCAGCGCCGAGGTCGCCGACCACGTAGGGCAGAGGCAGCGGCCAGCCGCCGTCACCCGGCACGCGATGCTTCCAGTCCCAGCTGCGGATGATCTTGTCGTTCATCACTGCGTAGGGCACGTCGGATTTGTACTTGAGTACGTTGGTGACATACCAGTTGAAGGCCGCGGTGTAGGCCGGTGTGATGAACGCGTCCGAGGGATCGAAGTCCGGAGTGGCCGAGATCGAGTTGATGTTGTACCCGGCGTAGCGGCCATCGTAGCGTCCGATGCTCTCGCGCTCGGGCAGCATCAGTTCCTTGCGGAAGTTGCTGGCCTCGATGCGCAGATTGGCGCGTTCGATGTAATCCACCGGCAGGCCGGTGTAAGCGTGCAGTTTCTGCGCGATGGCATCCGCCTCGGCTTTCGGCAGATTCTCGCCCTGCGCGAGTGCGCGCGCGTAGTCGGTATCGGCGAAGTGGCGTACCTGGTCGAGAAAAGTCGCCAGATCGGCGGGTTTTTCGGGCAGCTTGTCGTGATACCAGGCGATCGCCGCATAGGTCGGCAGATACAGCTCGTACTTGGTGTCCTGGCCAGGCATCAGCAGGCCGTAATTGAGAATCGACGATTGCAGCACCACGCCATTGAGGCCAATGCCGTGCTCCTGCAGATACTCGGCCAGTGCCGCCGAACGCGTAGTGCCGTAGCTTTCGCCGTAGAGGAACTTCGGCGAGTTCCAGCGGTTGTTGACGGTGATGTAGCGCTGGATGAAATCGCCGAACGAACGTACGTCCTCGTCCACGCCCCAGAAATCCTTGTCCTTGCCGGTGCCGACGATGCGGCTGTAGCCGGTACCGACCGCATCAATGAAGACCAGGTCCGTGCGGTCGAGGATGCTTTGGTGGTTTGCTACCAGATCGTAGGGCGGCGGCGGCGTCGCCGCGCCGTCGCCGACCACCACGCGCATCGGACCAAACGCGCCCATGTGCAGCCAGATCGACGACGAGCCTGGCCCGCCGTTGTAGAGGAAGGTGATCGGCCGCGTGGCCATGTTCTTCTCGCCGTCACGGGTGTAGGCCACGTAAAACATGCTGGCCACCGGCTCGCCCTTGTCATTGCGGATCAGCAAGTTGCCGGTGGTGGCGGTGTAGTGGATGTCCTGGCCATTGATGGTGACGCTGCCGTGCGTCACGACCGAAGCTTCTTTCGGCATCTGCGCCGTGGCAGTTTCCTTTTGTGTCGCGGCATTGCCGGCAGCGGAGTCCGCGGCATGCAGAAGCGGGGATGAAGTGGCAAGCAAGGCGGCAATCGACAGAGCAAGTAGCGTGTGTTTCACAGAGACCCTCCTGGGCATCGCAAAGGACAACGCCGCAGCGGGCGCCGGAAGCAGTTAGAGCGGGGTGCGCCGCGGTGGTTCCACGCCTAGGCCATAGGTCATGCCCGGCAGCATGTACGGGCAGTGGCGGTGCAGCTTGAAGCGCGCCTTGCTGCACGCTGCGTCGCCATGCTCCAATCACGGATGCGTCCGAGCGCTGCATCACCGTCGCGCGCCACACATCGAGGGAAGGACAAGCGCCCATGAGCATCGAGCGTCCGTGGCTGGAGCACTACCCTGCCGGCGTGCCGAAGGAAGTCGATCTCGGCGCCTACTCCTCGATCAACACGGTGCTCGACGAAGCCTTCGAACGCTTCCGCGATCGCCCGGCATTCGCCAACTACGGCCGCATCCTCGACTATGCCGAGGTGGATCGACTCAGCCGGCAGTTTGCCGGGTACCTGAGCGGCGAATTGAAACTGGCCAAGGGCGATCGCATAGCGATCATGCTGCCCAACGTGCTGCAGTACCCGATCGCGCTGTTCGGCGCCCTGCGCGCGGGACTGACGATCGTCAACACCAACCCGATGTACACCGCGCGTGAGCTCAAGCATCAGCTGAGCGACTCAGGCGCGACTGCCATCGTGGTCCTGGACAACTTCGCCTCGGTATTGCAGCAGGTGCTGCCCGAGACACCGGTACAGCACGTCATCACCACCGGCCTCGGCGACATGCTCGGCGCGGTCAAGGGCGCGCTGATGAACGCGGTGGTCAGGCATGTCAAGAAGCTGGTGCCGGCCTATCACATCGATGGCGCGGTGCGCTTCGGCGACGCGCTGGCGCGCGGCTGGCGTCAGCCCGCGCCGCGGCTGACGCCGGACCTCGATGACATCGCCTTCCTGCAATACACCGGCGGCACCACCGGCGTCGCCAAGGGCGCCATGCTCACCCATCGCAACATGGTCGCCAACATGCTGCAGGCGTCGCTGTGGATGGGCGACGCCATCCGTCCGGGCGAAGAGGTGATCATCACCGCGCTGCCGCTGTACCACATCTTCGCGCTGACGGCCAACTGCTTCACCTTCGTGAAGTCGGGCGGCCTCAATGTGCTGATCACCAACCCGCGCGACATGTCCGGCTTCGTCAAGGAGCTGGCCAAGACGCGCTTCACCGCGATCACCGGCGTCAACACGCTGTTCAACGGACTGATCCACACGCCGGGCTTCGCGCAACTGGATTTTTCACGGCTGCGCACGACCCTCGGCGGTGGCATGTCGGTGCAGCGCGCGGTGGCCGAGAAGTGGAAGCAGATGACCGGCTGCGCGCTGGCGGAGGCCTACGGTCTGACCGAGACCTCGCCGGCTGTCTGCATCAACCCGCTCGATCTCAAGGAGTACAACGGCTCGATCGGACTGCCGGTGCCATCGACCACAGTCTGCATCCAAGACGAAGCCGGGCAGTTGCTGCCCGCAGGCCAGGTCGGCGAACTGTGCGTGAAGGGTCCTCAAGTGATGAAGGGTTACTGGAACCGGCCCGACGAGACCGCCAAGGTCATGGACGGCAACGGCTGGCTGCACACGGGAGACATCGCGCGGATGGACGAGCGCGGCTACTTTTTCATCGTCGACCGCAAGAAGGACATGATCCTGGTGTCGGGCTTCAACGTCTACCCGAACGAGATCGAGGACGTGGTCGCGCTGCATCCGGGCGTGCTGGAGGTGGCCGCGGTTGGAGTGCCGGACGAAAAATCGGGCGAGGCGGTCAAGTTGTTCGTGGTGCGCAAGGACCCTGGACTGACCGAGTCCGAGTTGCGGCGGCATTGCGAGGAGAATCTGACCGGCTACAAGCGGCCGAAGACCATCGAGTTCCGCGACAGCCTGCCGAAGAGCAACGTCGGCAAGATCCTGCGCCGTGAACTGCGCGAGTCGGCGGCGCACTGAACACGTGCGGAATCAGGCGCTCAGCGCCATGTCGTCCCAGGGTTCGAGCCGATCGGCGTGGCCGCCAAGCAGGTTCCACAGCGGCACCTGCTTGTCCTCGGGGATGCGCGCGTAGGCAAAACACACGTGATCGTGGGTGACGCGCGCCACGGTCGCTTCGACGTTGATGTGCAACCCGGCCTCGAACAGCATGTCGAGCACCCACAGCTGGCCCGACTCGCCGTCCCAGCCGTGCGGTCGCCGCAGCCGCACCCCGGTGGCGGAAATGTCCTCAATCTCACTGGACAGGCTCTCGCCGCCGCGGTTCATCAGCACCGTGGTGTCGAGTTGTTTGCGCGCGTGACGCAGTCCGTGTACGGACATGGTGTTCTCCCTATCCGACGTGGTTGCCGGCACCGCCCGAAACGGATCATGCGGCGGCGCCCTCGGACTGGATCAAGCAAATTGCGCGCCAGCGACAATGGCAGCCTCGCCCGGCCCGCGCAATGCGCTGCTTGCGGTGCCATGGAACGCCGATTCGACCCCGCGCGGCAAGCCCTGACGCAACGCGTCCATCGTGACCGGCCTTCACCGGCGCTGGACAGGCGTGGCGCGGAGCCTTAGGCTTGGGCTGTCGGGTGGGGTTGCGGTCGGCGAGATGCCGCCCGCTCAGTGTCATGCCGTTGTCCTGAACGACCCTCGCGGCGGCCAGGGCGCGTGCCCGGCCACACCGGGATCGCAAGTGGCGCCGGATCAGCGCCAGCAAGCCGGCCGCTTCGCCCCGAATGTTCGCAGGACACGCTGAGCCAGGCCGCGGCGCGCGGCTTCCGTCACGCGAGTGCCTTATGCATTCCGAGCCTTCCGAGGCCGCCCCGGCTAATGCGCCGCAAGGCGTTTTCGGGCCGATACCGCAGCAACAGGAAATGCCGCTCGCCTTGGTGCGCGGAATGCCAATGCTGCAGATGCCGCAAGACCTTTACATTCCGCCGGATGCGCTCGAGGTCATCCTCGAGGCGTTCGAGGGGCCGCTGGATCTGCTGCTGTATCTGATCCGGCGGCAGAATCTGGACATTCTCGACATCCCGATCGCCGAGATCACGCGGCAGTACATGGATTACATCGGGTTGATGCACGAGATGCGGCTGGAGCTGGCCGCGGAATACCTGGTCATGGCCGCCATCCTGGCCGAGATCAAGTCACGGCTGCTGCTGCCGCGCCCTCCGGCTGCCGAGGGTGTCGAGGACGACCCGCGCGCCGAACTGATACGCCGGCTGCAGGAGTACGAACGATTCCAGAAGGCCGCCGCCGATATCGATGCATTGCCGCGGATGGAGCGCGACACCGCGCTGGCGCAGGCCGAGGTGACCGATCGCGTGGTCGTGCGTCTGCCGCCGCCAGTGGATCTGCGCGAACTGCTGCTGGCACTGAGGGACGTGCTGCGCCGTGCCGAACTGTCGGGCCACCATGCGGTGCGCCGCGACGCGCTCTCGGTGCGCCAGCGCATGGGGGAAGTGCTCAAGTCGCTGCAGGACGGCGCCTTTCATGCATTCCAGATGCTGTTCGATCCGAGCGAGGGGCGGCTGGGCGTGGTGGTCAGCTTTCTCGCGATGCTCGAGCTGGCCAAGGAAATGTTGGTGGAAATCGTGCAGGAGGCGCCGCTGGCGCCGATCTACCTCAAGGCGCGCATTGCCGCATCCGAATGAGTCCATGGACACAGCCGACCTGAAACGCATTCTCGAAGCCGCTCTGCTGGCTTCTCCGCACCCGCTCTCGCTGCCGCAGCTCGGAGCACTGTTCAACGATGCCGAGCAGCCTGGCCCCGACGCCATCGCGCAGGCCGTCGAGGCGCTGGCCATCGACGCCGAGCATCGAGGCGTGGCTCTGGTCGAGGTCGCTTCGGGCTTTCGCTACCAGGTGCGTCCCGACGTCCACCCCTGGGTGGCCCGACTGTGGAGCGAGCGGCCCAGCAAATATTCGCGTGCGCTGCTGGAGACGCTGGCGCTGATCGCTTACCGGCAACCGATCACGCGCCCCGAGATCGAGCAGATACGCGGCGTGGTGGTGTCCAGCAACATCATCCGCACGCTCGAGGAACGCGAGTGGATCCGCGTCGTCGGCCATCGCGATCTGCCCGGCCGGCCGGCACTGTTCGGCACCACCAGGACTTTCCTGGATTACTTCAACCTGCGATCGCTGGACGCGCTGCCGCCTCTGGCCGACATCCGCGACCTCGACGAGATGCTTCCGCAATTCGACTTCGAGACCGCGCCTGCGCACGCCGATGGCGGCCCCGCCGTCGCCGCACCCTCCCCCGCCACCGCCGTCGAGGCGGAGGCCTCCGCGGATGCCCCCGAGGGCACCGCTCCTGTACCACCCGAGGAGTTTCGCGCATGAATGCGCCCACCCGTACCCTGCTCACCCTCAAGCGCGAGCGCGACGCCGAGTCCGCCGCACTCGAAGAGCGCCTGCACAAGGTGCTCGCCAACGCCGGACTCGGCTCGCGCCGCCTGCTCGAGCAGCGCATCGAAGCCGGCGAGATCAGCGTCAACGGCAGTCCGGCCGGCATCGGCACCAGCGTTCACGCCGGCGATCGCGTCGACCTCGATGGCCGCCAATTCGTGGTCGCCAGCGACAGCCGCGACGCCGCCGAAGTGATCGCCTATCACAAGCCCGAAGGCGTGGTAACCACGCGCGATGATCCCGAAGGCCGCCCGACCGTGTTCGAGCAGCTGCCACGCCTCAAGGGCGCGCGCTGGATCGCGGTCGGTCGTCTCGACATCAACACCACCGGCCTGCTGCTGCTGACCACCGACGGCGAGCTGGCCAACGCCCTGATGCACCCGCGAACCGGGCTCGAGCGCGAGTATCTGTGCCGTGTGCATGGCGAGGTGCCCGACGAGGTGATCGAGCGCCTCAAGGCAGGCGTCGATCTCGAGGACGGTCCGGCGCGCCTCGACGAGATCGCGGTGATCAGCCGCGGTGGCAGCCACAGCTGGTTCCGCGTAGTGATCCGCGAAGGCCGCAATCGCGAGGTGCGGCGACTTTGGGATTCGCAGGGATTTCTGGTCAGCCGCCTGAAGCGCATCCGTTACGGCACGGTCGAATTGCCGCGCACCCTTCGCCGCGGCCTGAGCGAACCGCTGGACGCCGGTACCATCACCGCGTTGCGCGTGCAGGCCGGGCTGGGCGCGCCGCAGCCGACGCTGACCCTGCGCCCGGTCCTGCATCAGCGTCGCAGCACCCGCGCGCCGAACGAATTCCGTCCGCAGCAGCGCGCTCCGCAGGCATGGACCGGCGTGCACCAGGGCGAAGCCCGCGAACTGACCGCCTTTGACCGCATTCGCGACGACGGCCCGGCGCGTCGTGGCGGCAAGCCGCGCCGCGGCGGCGGCAGCGGCCGCGAGGTCAACGGCAATGTCGCGCGACCCGACCGTGCGCAGCAGGGGCGCAAGCCGCGCTCGTTCGCGCCGGGCCAGGAGCTGCCATCGGTACGGACCTGGTTCGCCGGCGACGATCGCGGCGGGCGAGCTGCCGGCGCGCGCCGCGGTTTCAAGCCCAAGGGGCCGGCTCAGCCGCACAGCGCGGGCAACGCACGCCAGCAGGGTGCACGACCGGGCGGCCCGCGTGCGGCGGGCGCACGCCCCGGCGGCGGGCGGCCCGAAGGCGCGCAGCACACCGGCGCCGGGCGCCCGCAGGGCGGCCGCCCGGGCAAGGGGTCCGGGCCAAACCGGCGCCCAGGCGGCCCGAATCGCGGGCCGCGCTGAGCGCGGTCGCCATGGACCGTCTCGCCGCGATGCAGCTGTTCGTGCGCGTGGTCGAAAGTGGCAGTTTCGCGGCGGCGGCGACGCAGGCCGACATCTCGCGCGCCCAGGCCAGCAAGCTGATCCGCGCACTCGAGGACGACCTGGGCGTGCGCCTGCTTCAGCGGACCACGCGCAAGCTCAGCCTGACCGAGGCCGGTCAGCGCTACCTCGATCGGGTGCGCGAAGCGCTGGCGGCGATCAATGAAGCCGAGGCCGAGGCCGCGGAGCATCAGTCCGAACCGCGCGGCCGATTGCGCCTCAGCGCGCCGATGTCGTTTTCGATCCTGCACCTCGGGCCGGCGCTGGCCGAGTTTCACCTGCGCTACCCGAAGATCGAGCTGGAGGTGGATCTCGATGACCGTCTCGTCGATCTGGTCGAAGATGGATGGGACATAGCGCTGCGCATCGGACGGCTGGCTGATTCCAGCCTGGTCGCGCGGCGTATCGCGCCCTGCCGCATGGTCGCCGTGGCATCGCCGGGCTACCTGCAGCGGCAGGGTACGCCCCAGCATCCGCTGGAGCTGGCCCGTCACGCCTGCCTGCGCTACTCACTGGCACGCCGCCGTGACGAGTGGACGTTCACCCGCACCGGCGAGAGCGTGACCATCGTCGCAAGCGGGCCGCTACGCGCCAATAACGGCGACATGATCGCCGCTGCGGCGACCGCCGGACTCGGCATCGCCCTGCAGCCGAGCTTCATTTCCAGCGAGCGTCTGCGTCGCGGCGAACTGGTGCGCGTGCTGCCGGACTGGCAGATCGAAGCCGACGCGGCTGTTTATGCGGTGTATCCGGCCAGCCGTGCGCTGCCCGCCAAGACCCGCGCGCTGATCGACTTCCTCGCCGAACGCTTCGGCGATTTTCCCTACTGGGACTGCGGACTGTTTCCCGAGACCACGGCTCCGACCGCCACGCGCAAATCGCGCAGCCGGTCCTGACCGGCTCAGATCCGCAGCTCGAAATCGTCGGCGTCCATCCAGGCCGGGAAGCGCTGGCGATGCGCCAGCAGCGGCGCCGGATCGAGGGTGACGGTGACCGTCTGCTCCTGGGCGCCCAGTTCGACGAGCGGCTCGCCAAGCATGTCCAGCACGGCGCTTTCGCCGGCATAGACGTGGTCATTGCCATCGCGGCCGACGCGATTGACACCGATGCAGCAGCTGAGGTTTTCGATCGCACGCGCGCGCAGCAGGGTGCGCCATGCGTGCCGGCGGGGTTGCGGCCAGTTGGCGACAAACAGCACCAGGTCGTAGTCCATGCCGCCGGCTGCCTCGGTGTTGCGGCGGTTGCGGATCCAGACCGGAAAACGCAGGTCATAGCAGACCAGCGGACAGACGCGCCAGCCGTTCAATTCGACGATCAGGCGGTGCTCGCCGCCGGCATAGCGCGTGTGCTCGTCGGCCATGCGGAACAGGTGGCGCTTGTCGTAGGCCTCGAAGGTCCCGTCCGGGCGCATCCACAGCAGACGGTTGAAATGGCGGTCGCCCTCGCGCACGACGATGCTGCCGGTGATCACCGCACCGATCGCGGCGGCCAGATCGCGCAGCCAGGGCAGCACCTCGCCGTCCATGGGCTCGGCGTTGTGCAGGGCATCGTTGGTGAAGCCGGAGAGGAAGGTTTCCGGCAGCACGACCAGATCGCTGCCGCGGCCGGCGAGGCTGCGCACCAGATCGCCGTAGTAGGCGCGATTGCCTGCGGCGTCGTGCCAGCGCGTCGCTCCCTGCACCAGACTGACGGTCAGAGCGCGCACAGTCGCTCCGCGGCGCTTTGCAAGGTGGCGTCGGTCTTGGCGAAGCAGAATCGCACCAGCTTCGCATCCGGTGGCGTCTCGTAGAACGCCGACACGGGGATCGCCGCCACGCCCGCCTCGCGCACCAGCCATTCGCAGAAATTGAGGTCATCGATATCCCGGATGGCGGCATACTCGGCCAGCTGGAAGTAGCCTCCGGGAACGTCGAGCAGCTGAAAGCGCGAACCGGCCAGCATGGCGCGGAAGCGGTCGCGTTTGCCCTGATAGAACGCCGGCAATCCGAGATAGTGCTGCGGTTCGGCTTCCAGCATCTCGGCGAACGCCCATTGCGCCGGATGGAAAGTGCAGAAGGTCAGATACTGATGCACCTTGCGGAATTCGGCGGTCAGCGCCTTGGGTGCCACGCAGTAACCGACCTTCCAGCCGGTGCAGTGGTAGGTCTTGCCGAACGAGCTGATCACGAAGCTGCGCTCGACCAGCTCGGCGTGTCGCAGCACGCTCTGATGCTCACGGCCGTCGAACAGAATGTGCTCGTACACCTCGTCGGAAAGAATCAGGATCCCGGTATCGCGCACGATCGCGGCCAGCGCGTCGAGGTCGGCGGCGGCAAGCACCGCGCCGGACGGATTGTGCGGGCTGTTGATCATGATCATGCGCGTGCGCGGCGTCACGGCCTCGCGCACGCGCTGCCAGTCGACGCCGAAATGCGGCAGCGTCAGCGGAATGTGCACCGCTTGCGCGCCTTGCAGATTGATCGCCGGCTCGTAACAGTCGTAGCAGGGATCCAGCACGATCACCTCGTCGCCCGTGCGCACGCTGGCGGCGATCACGGCGAAAATCGCCTCGGTGGCGCCGGAGGTGACCGTGATCTCGGTATCGGGACTGACGCGGCGTTTGTAGAGGCGCTCGGTCTTCAGCGCGATCTGCTCGCGCAGCCTGAGCACGCCCGCCATCGGTGCGTATTGGTTCTTGCCCTCGGCCATCGCACGAGCCAACGCTTCGCGCAGCGTTGTCGGCACCTCGAAATCGGGAAAGCCCTGCCCGAGATTGACCGCCTTGTGCTCCATCGCCAGCTGGCTCATCACCGTGAAAATGGTGGTGCCCACCTTGGGCAGCTTGGTTTCAATCTGCATGGATGAGTGGCCCGATGGTTGCTGGCAGCCGGCAAAGGCTATCACGCGATACCGCCGCGATGGCGACGATGGACGTCCAAACACCGCGATCCGCGCCCGCCAGATCGCAAGCGCGATCACCGCCCGGCTTCGCTTCGCGAGCCGTTGCGGATTCGCGCATCCCGCGCTCGGCTCGCAACCCCGCCATCGGCTTTCCGCCGATGGCGTTACTCGCGCCTTCCCTGGCGCTCGCCCTGCGGGCCGCCTGCGGCGTTCGAGCGCGATCCTGCGCGCTTCGTCGCGATCGCGCGATCTGCCACTGGCAGATCGCAGGCGCAACGGCTCACCCCGGCGGCCAGTGGAGGGGGCGGCCGGCGAGCAGATGAATGTGCAGGTGGTACACGGTCTGGCCGCCGTCGCGGTTGCAGTTGACGACGCAGCGGTAGCCGGAGTCGGCATAGCCTGCGCCGCGAGCAAAGGCGGCGGCGGCCAGCAGCAGCTTGCCGAGCAGTAGCGCATCGTCTGCGCCGGCGGCATCCAGCGTGGGCAGCGACCGTCGCCTGGGAATGAAAAGCACGTGCAGGGGCGCTTGCGGATTGATGTCGCGGAAGCCGAGCACGTCGTCGTCCTCGAAGACGATGTCGGCCGTGATTTCGCGGCGGATGATCTTGTCGAACAGGGTGTCGCCCATCGCCGTGCTCCGTAGGATCAGTCCAGGCTCTGGCGCCCGCCGAAGGCGTGCGCGAGGGTTCCGCGGTCGATGTACTCGAGCTCGCCGCCCAGCGGCACGCCGTGCGCCAGCCGTGTCGCCCGCACGCCCGCGATGCGCGCCAGTTGCGCCAGGTAATGCGCGGTCGCCTCGCCCTCGACGGTCGGATTGGTGGCTACGATCAGCTCCTGCACCTGGCCTTCGGCCAGGCGCTGCTGCAACAGGTCGAGCCCGAGCTCGGCCGGGCCAAGTCCATCCAGCGGCGACAGCCGGCCAAGCAGGACGAAATACAGCCCGCGGTAACCGGTGGCCTGCTCGACGGCGGCCAGATCGGCGGGCGATTCGACCACGCACAGCAATTGCGGATCGCGACGGTCACTGGCGCAGAGCGCGCACAAGCCGTTTTCGCTGAAGTTGCGGCAGCGCGTGCAGTTGCCGATGCGCTGCATCGCCGCGTCCAGCGCCGATGCCAGCCGGCGACCGCCCGGGCGGTCACGTTCGAGCAAATGATGCGCCATGCGCTGCGCCGATTTGGCGCCGACACCGGGCAGACAGCGCAGCGCCTCCAGCAGCTGGTCGAGCAACGGCGCCGCGTCACTCACGGGCGGCTCCAATGCGGCGCGGTCGCGAAGGCGAAGGTCGGCATGCTCAGAACGGCAGTTTGAAACCGGGCGGCAGATTCAGGCCCGATGCGAGCCCGCCCATGCGCTGCTGCGTGACCTCGGCGATCTTGTTGACGGCGTCGTTGAACGCCGCGGCGACCAGGTCCTCGGCCATTTCGGGATCGTCCGCGAACAACGCGCGATCGATGCGCACGCGGCGCACCTCGTGACGCCCGCTCATGCTGACGCTGACCACGCCGCCGCCGGCGCTGCCGGTGACTTCGGTCTGGGCAAGCTCATCCTGCGCACGCTTCATCTCCTCCTGCATGCGCTGGGCCTGCTGCATCATCTGCGCGATCTGCGCCTTCATCATGGGCTGGACTCCGGGGTTCGAATGCTTTGCGGCAGGACGCGGGCACCGAAGTCGCGCTTCAGTGCCTGCACCAGCGGATCGTCATCGATCGCGGCGGCTGCGGCGGCCTGCCCTTCGCTGCGTGCCCGCTCGGCACGCGCGGCCGGACTGGTATTGGCATCGGCATCGGCGGCGACGAAACGCACGCGAATGCGAGCGACACCCATCGCCACGGAAAGCTTTTCCTCGAGTTGGCTGGTAAACGGCTCGACAACCAGCTGGAGATCCTGTTTCGGCAGCGCCAACACCAGCACATCGCCCTCGCGGCCGCGCAATACGGCGTGGCGGGCCAGCTGGCCGAGAGCTCCGCGCAAGCCGGCGCGCTCGATCAATGCTTCCCAGTCCAGCAGTCCGGATGAAACCGTCGATGGGGCACGCGCGGTTGCCGGCGCGGCTGCTTCAGGCGCGGGTGGCGCCGTGCGTACGGTCGCCGGCTTTGCGTCGCCGTGCGTCGCGCCTGCGGGCGCCGCTGTCGCGGCGCCCGCGGCTTCGGGCAGCGGGCGGAAAGCCAGCATGCGCAGCAACGCCATCTCGAACCCGGTGGTTTCATCCGGCGCCAGCGGCAGATCGCGGCGCCCGCTGACGGCCAGCTGATAGCAAAGCTGCACGTCCTCGGGTGCCAGCCGCGCAGCCAGTGCATCGAGCGTGGCATCGGCAACCGCGTCCTCGCCGCCCAGGCCGGGCACCAGCTGGCGCAGTTGCACACGATGCAAAAGCGCGGCCAGATCATTGAGCACGGCGCCGAAATCCGGCGCGAAGGCCTCGATGCGCTCCGCTTCGGCCATCAGCGCAGCGCCGTCGCCGGCGGCGATCGCCGCGACCAGGCCGACCACCTCGGCGCGCGCGATGGTGCCCAGCATCGCGCGCACCTCGCCGGTGCGCACGGCGCCATCACCATAGGCGATCGCCTGATCCAGCAGCGACAGGCCGTCGCGCAACGATCCGTCGGCAGCGCGCGCCAGCTCCGCCAGCGCCTCGGGCTCGCAGGTCACCGCCTCGGCATCGAGGATGTGCCGCATCTGGCCCTCGATCTGCGCCGGCAACAGGCGCTTGAGGTTGAACTTGAGGCAGCGCGACAGCACTGTCACCGGCAGCTTCTGCGGATCCGTGGTCGCCAGCAGAAAGACCACGTGTGGCGGCGGTTCTTCCAGCGTTTTCAGCAGGGCGTTGAACGCGTTTTTCGACAGCATGTGTACCTCGTCCACCAGGTACACCTTGTGGCGGCCTCGGGTCGGCGCGTACTGCGCATTCTCGATCACCTCGCGCACGTCGTCGACGCCGGTGTTGGAAGCGGCGTCAATCTCGAGCAGGTCGACGAAACGACCAGCGTCCACCGCGGCGCATACCGCGCACTCGCCACAGGGATCGGCGGAGGCTCCGCGCTCGCAGTTGAGCGACTTGGCGAAGATGCGCGCGATGGTGGTCTTGCCGACCCCGCGCGTGCCGGTGAACAGGTAGGCATGGTGCATGCGCCCGCCGTCGAGGGCGTTGCTGAGCGCGCGCACCACGTGTTCCTGGCCGACCAGCTCGGAGAAGCGTCGAGGGCGCCACTTGCGCGCGAGTACCTGATAGGACATGCCGACACCTGTCTGGGGAACCTCTGAACAAGCCCATCCTGGACTTGTCAGAGGGGGTCGAGTCCGGCGCAGGTCCGGACTCGGCTATGCCGCATCAAGCACTCGCGTGCTCGATGCGCGGCAAGCCGTCCATGGCCTGAGGAAGGTCTGAACTTGTCCAGACCATCCCTGGCGGAAGCCGATTGTGCCAACTCGCGGGCTCCGCGACCAATCGCGCGCTTCGGCGCGCGGTTGCGATGCATCGCCCGTGACCGGTTGCGGCCGGATCGGCTTGTCTCGCCGCAGCGCGACCGCTATGCTTTCGTGTCCCTGCCGGCCGGTGGCATGCCGGATGGAAGCACCAGGCGCGGAGAGGTGTCCGAGTGGCTGAAGGAGCACGCCTGGAAAGTGTGTATACGGTCAAAAGCCGTATCGAGGGTTCGAATCCCTCCCTCTCCGCCAGTTTACGGGTGCGTGAAGCTGCGACTTCGCGATGATTTGAGAGCGATTTCCGCCAGTTCATGGTGGCCCCGTCGGTCCCCCCGCGGCGATAGCTTGCGAACCCCGCCAGGCCCGGAAGGGAGCAACGGTAGCAAGTGATTCGGGTGCCGGGGTGTGGCTGGCGGGGCCGCCGCCTTGTCGGGCCTGGGAAATGCCCGGATGCGCCGATCCGTCCCGGAGCGGCTCTCCGACCGCATCCCTGCACCCCGCGATCGCCGCGCACGATGCCCTTCAAGGCATCACGCGGGCACGACCGTCGCGACCTATCCCGCAATGCCTTCGCTCTGGCACCATCCCGGGTCTGCCCGCGCCGCGCGCGCCTTGAAGCATCCCGATGACCGTGCAAGCCAACTACGAACAGATTCCGCTCAAGGAATACGCCGAACGCGCCTACCTCGATTATTCGATGTACGTGGTACTGGACCGCGCTCTGCCGTTCATTGGCGACGGACTGAAGCCGGTGCAGCGGCGCATCGTCTACGCGATGAGCGAGCTGGGCCTGGCCGCGGGCTCCAAGCCGAAGAAATCCGCGCGTACGGTGGGCGACGTGATCGGCAAGTTTCACCCGCATGGCGACAGCGCCTGCTACGAGGCGCTGGTGCTGATGGCGCAGCCGTTCTCCTACCGCTATCCGCTGATCGACGGCCAGGGCAACTTCGGCTCGCCGGACGATCCCAAGAGCTTCGCGGCGATGCGCTACACCGAGTCCAAGCTGACCCCGATCGCCGAGATGCTGCTGGGCGAACTGGGCCAGGGCACGGTGGAGTGGACGCCGAATTTCGACGGCACCCTGGAGGAGCCGTCGTGGCTTCCGGCGCGACTGCCGCACGTGCTGCTCAACGGTTCGACCGGCATCGCCGTCGGCATGGCGACCGACATCCCGCCGCACAACCTGCGTGAGGTGGCCAGCGCCTGCATCCGCCTGCTGGACGATCCCGCCGCCACCACCGCCGATCTCTGCGAGCACGTGCGCGGACCGGATTTCCCGACCGCCGCCGAGATCATCACGCCGCGCCGCGAGCTGCTGGCGATGTACGCGGCCGGCATCGGCTCGGTGCGCTGCCGCGCGGTATACGCCCAGGAAGACGGCAACGTGGTGATCACCGCGCTGCCGTACCAGGTGTCGCCATCGAAGATCCTCGAGCAGATCGCGGCGCAGATGCGCGCCAGGAAACTGCCGATGCTGGAGGACCTGCGCGACGAGTCCGATCACGCCAACCCGATCCGGCTGGTGCTGGTGCCGCGCTCCAACCGCGTCGATCTCGACGCGATGATGCAGCACCTGCTGGCGACGACCGATCTCGAGAAGAGCTTCCGCGTCAACCTGAACATGATCGGCCTCGACGGTCGCCCGCAGGTCAAGGGGCTGCGCGCGATCCTCGACGAGTGGCTGCGCTTTCGCACCGATACCCTCACGCGTCGCCTCAATCATCGTCTGGCCAGGGTCGAGCGCCGTCTGCATCTGCTCGAAGGCCTGCGCATCGCCTACCTCAATCTCGACGAGGTGATCCGCATCGTGCGCAACGAGGATGAGCCGCGCCCTGTGCTGATGCGACGCTTCGCGCTCAGCGAGGAGCAGACCGACTACATCCTCGAGACCCGCTTGCGTCAGCTGGCGCGGCTGGAGGAGATGCAGATCAATGCCGAGCGCGACCAGCTCGAGGAAGAGCGTGCACGGATCAGCGTGCTGTTGAAGTCGCCAGCCAAGCTGAAGTCGCTGCTCAAGGACGAACTCAAGGCCGACGCCGCCAAATACGGCGACGGGCGCCGCGCGCCGCTGGTCGAGCGCGAGGTCGCGCAGGCGCTGGATGAGAGCGCTCTGGTCGCCTCCGAGCCGGTGACCGTGGTGCTCAGCCAGAAGGGCTGGGTGCGCGCGGCCAAGGGGCACGACATCGATCCCGGCGAGCTGAATTTCCGGGAAGGCGACGGCTTCCGCGCGGCCGGCGCGGGCCGCACCACGCAACAGGCGGCGTTCATCGACTCCACCGGACGCAGCTATTCGACGCCGGCGCACAGCCTGCCGTCGGCGCGCGGCAACGGCGAGCCGCTGACCGGGCGCTTCACCCCGCCGGCGGGCGCGCACTTCGACGCGATCGCGATCGCGGATGCCGAATCGCGTCTGGTGCTGGCCTCGGACTTCGGCTACGGCTTCGTCACCGCATTCGAGACCCTGTGCGGACGCAACAAGGCCGGCAGGCAGGTGATCCACCTCGAGGACGGTGCGCGCGTGCTGGCGCCGGCCGCGGTTGCCGATCCGGCGCGCGACCGCATCGTGGTCGCCACCAGCGACGGCCATTTGCTGATGTTCTCGGTTGCCGAGCTGCCCGAGCTGGACAAGGGCGGCAAGGGCAACAAGTTGATCGAGATCCCGAAAGCCAAGCTGGTCTCGGGCGAGGAACGCGTGGCCGGCATCGCCGTGGTGAGCGAAGGCATTGGCGAGGTCACCCTGCATGCCGGCCAGCGCAAGCTGATCCTGAAGTGGCCCGATCTGGTCGCGTATGGCGGCAACCGCGCCAGTCGTGGTGGCCTTCTGCCACGCGGCTTCCGGCGCGTGGAGCGGGTGCAGAGCGCGTGACCACCGCAGGCATGCCGATCCGGTGAGCGCAGTGCGCCGCATGCTGCGCGTATGGCGCCTGCCGCTGCTGCTGGCGGCCCTGCTGCTCGCGTTGCAGGCGCTGGGCCTGCGCGATGCGCTCGAGTACCGGCGTGCCGCGGTGCTGCACGGCCAGCTCTGGCGCCTGCTGACGGGCAACCTGGTGCATCTGGGCTGGGTGCATCTGCTGCGCGATCTGGCCGGCCTGTTCCTGATCTGGGGCCTGTTCGCACCGCGGATGCGCGATCGTACCTGGCTGGTGCTGATCCTGGCCTGCGCCACGGCAGTCGGTCTCGGCCTGCTCGTCTTCAGTCCGCAGGTCGAGTGGTACGTCGGCATCTCGGGGGTACTGTTCGGCCTGTTCTGTGCCGGTGCGCTGCTGGAATGGCATCAACGCCCGTTGTACGCCGGCGCGCTGCTGCTGGGCATGGCGGCTGTGATCGGCTGGACCCTGCATGCCGGCGCCCTGCCTGGCGAAACGCGCGATCTCGGCGGCGCGGTGGTGCCGCAGGCGCATCTGTATGGCGCGCTGGGGGGCGCGGCCTTTATCCTGCTGCGTCTGGGATGGCTGAGGCTGCGCGCGACGCGCAGCGCGGGGGAAGGTCGCTGAAGTCGCCATTGCACATGCGCTGGGGATCCTCCACGCGCCGGCTGCCGCACCTGCTCTGGGTCGCGGCTTTGCTGCTGGGATTGCTGGCAGCGTGGAACCTGCTGCGCAGCGGCCTGCTCGTGCGTGCGGCGCTGCATCCGACGCCGTCCGTGGCCATGTCCTCCAGTGCGCCGTCGTCCAGTCCGCTCGATCGCCTGCTGGCCGCGCACCTGTTCGGCGGTGGCGGCAGCGCGGCGGCGGCGGCGCTGCTCGGCCTGCGCCTTGAAGGCGTCTATGCGGTGCATGACGGTCGCGGCTATGCCCTGCTGGCCGGCTCCGCCAGTGTGCCGGCACGCGCCTACGCCAGCGGCGAGAGGTTGCCCGACGGCGTGGTGGTGGCTGCGGTCTATCCCGACCGGGTATTGCTGCGTACCGCGGCCGGGGTCGCCGCGCTGACGCTGCCCAGACCGGTATCGAGCGGCGCGGAATCGCCGCCCGCCATCGAGGGTCCCGAGGCGATGATGGAAGCCGGGTCACCCGCGACAGGCACGCCGCCATCCGGCGCGAACGGCGCATCCGGGCCGGCACCCTGGCCTCCGACCCGTGGCGGCATGCTGAACTTCGGCGCGCTGGGCCGCGCCCAGCCGGTGATCAAGGACGGCCGCATCGCCGGCTACCGCGTGTTGCCGGGCGTCAATCCGGTGTTGCTGGTGCGCCTCGGCCTGCGGCCGGGCGACGTGATCACCGCGATCGACGGCACGCCGCTGGGCGGCCCGGTGCAGGCCATGCAGGCGGTTCAGGGGCGGCTGCGCGATGGCCAGCCGCCGACGCTGACCGTGATGCGCGACGGCCGCACGCTCAATCTCGGCCCGCAGGCGCCCTGATGCCGGCGCCTGCTTGCCGCCAGTTGCCGCGGGCTCCGGCGCGACCGCGACCGGCTGCTACGATCCTCCTTTCCTTTGCGGTCACGCCATGACCCAGCGCACTGCCCTGTCGTCCGGTCTGCTGATGCTCGTACTCGTGCTCGCGCTGCCATTGCGGGCGGCCGCGCAGCATGTGCCGAACACTCCGGCGCCAGCGGCTGCGGCGGCGGCCGGCGACGAGGTCACCCTCAATCTGCGCGACGTCGACATCCGGACCCTGATCGACACCGTGTCCAAGGCCACCGGCATCAACTTCGTGGTCGATCCGCGCGTACGTGGCAACGTCACCGTGGTCTCTTCCTCGCCGATGGACCGTGACGCCTTGTACCAGGTGTTCCTGTCGGTGCTGGACGTGTATGGCTACTCGGCGGTGCCGGCCGGCGCGGTGGTCAAGATCGTGCCGGCGATCAACGCCCGCCAGAGCCTGCAGCTGCATGGCCAGGGCGAGGAGATGGTCACCCGCGTCATCCGCGTGCAGAACGTCGGCGCGACGCAGCTGGCGACGATGCTGCGCCCGCTGCTGCCGCCGCAGGCGCTGCTGGCGGCCTATCCGCCCGGCAACATGCTGATCGTCACCGACCGCGCGGACAACGTCGCGCGGGTGATGCGCCTGGTCGCCCAACTCGACCGCCCCGGCGAGGCCGGCATCAGCGTGATCCAGCTGCAACACGCGTCGGCCGAGGACGTCGCCCGCACCATCAACGAGCTGCAGGAGCCGCCGGCGGGCGCCGAGTCCGCCCTGCCGCAGGCGCGCGTGGTGGCCGATCGGCGCACCAACAGCCTCCTGCTGGCCGGTGACAGCGCAGCCCAGGCGCGCGTGCGTGCCCTGGTCGGCCGCCTCGACGTGCCACTGCCGCAGGCCGGCAATTCGCGCGTCGTGTTCCTGCGCTATGCCAAGGCCGGGGACATCGCGAAGGTGCTGGGCGAGATCGTCTCGCACCAGCAGTCGGCCGACGGCAAGTCCAGGTCCGTGGCCGAGAGCCCGGTCAACATCCAGGCCGACAGCGCCAGCAATGCGCTGATCCTGACCGGGCCGCCCGACAAGCTGCGCGATCTGCGCGAGATCGTGCGCCAGCTCGATATCCGGCCCAAGGAAGTGCTGATCGACGCGATCATCGCCGAGGTCTCGGGCGACCTCTCGCGGCAACTCGGCGCGCAGATCGCCGTGCTGCCCAACCGCGGATCCAACCAGGGTCCGGCGGCGCTGACCAATTTCAGCAACGGCGCGCTGCCGCTGACCACGCTGGCCGCGGGCTCGGTGGCGACCGCGGGGGCGCTGGCGGGCCAGCCCGGCCTGCTGCTGGGCTTCGGCAGCAATCGCGCCGGGCAGACCCGCTACGGCCTGCTGCTGAACGCGCTGTCGTCCAACTCCGCGACCAACATCCTGTCCACGCCCAGCCTGCTGACGCTGGACAACAAGGAGGCCGAGATCGTCGTCGGCCAGAACGTGCCCTTCCTGACCGGCAGCTACAGCACCACGCAGACGCCGACCGGCGGCGGCGTGGTCAGCAGCCCGTTCCAGACCATCGAGCGCAAGGACATCGGCATCACCCTCAAGGTGACGCCGCAGATCAACATGGGCGACAGCGTGCGCCTCAAGCTTGAGCTGACGGTGTCGAGCCTGGCGCCATCGGTCACCGGTGCCACCGACCTGATTACCAACAAGCGCCAGATCAAGACCGTGGTGATCACCGACAGCGACTCGATCATCGTGCTGGGCGGGCTGATCCAGGACACCTACAAGGACTCGGTGCAGAAGGTGCCGCTGCTGGGCAGCCTGCCGCTGGTCGGGCACCTGTTCCGCTCGACCTCGCGCGAACGGCAGAAGCAGAACCTGATGATCTTTCTGCATCCGGTGATCCTTTCGAACCAGGCGCTGGCCAACGCCTACACCGCCGAGAAGTACCGCGTGCTGCGCCAGCAGCAGAACGCCCCGATCCAGGGTTCGCAGAGCGATGCGCCAACGCCGATGCCGCCGCTGCCGGAGAACCTGCAGCATTTCGCTCCGGCGCCGCCGAATCTGCCACGGGCCCGATCCGCGCCGGCGCCGGCCATCAGCGGTGCGGACTCTCCCGCCAGGGCCGGTACGGCTCCCGCGCCCGCTGCGTCCACCACGCCGGCGCCCGCCACCAGCGCCGCTCCGCCGCATGGATCGCGCTGAAGCCAGCGACACCGGCCACGTCACCGCAGCGGACGTCGCGGTCGGCTACGGTTACGCCAAGCGCCACGGCGTACTGGTGGACGTGGACGTGGCCCGAGCCCGCGTGCGCCACCGCGGCCTGCCCGACCCGCGCGTGCTGGCGGAGCTGGCGCGCACGCTGGGCCGGCCGCTCCAGCTCGAGCGCCTCGACGACGCCGAGTTCGAACGCCAGCTGACGCGCCGCTACGGCGACACCGGTCCCGGCGGCGCGCAGGCGATGATGCAGGACCTGGGCGAGGACATCGATCTCGCGGCCGCGGCCTCGGCCCTGCCCGAACCCGAGGATCTGCTGGAGAGCCAGGACGACGCGCCGATCATCCGCCTGATCAACGCGATCCTCGCCCAGGCGGTGCGCGAGGGTGCCTCCGACGTGCACATCGAGCCGTTCGAGGGCCGCCTGTCGGTGCGCCTGCGCGTGGACGGCACCCTGCGCGAGATCCTCGAACCGCCACGCGCGCTGGCCGGCACCATCGTCTCGCGCATCAAGGTGATGGCGCGTCTCGACATCGCCGAGAAGCGCCTGCCGCAGGACGGCCGCATCAGCCTGCGCGTGGCCGGGCACCCGGTGGACGTGCGCGTGTCCACCCTGCCCTCCGGCCACGGCGAGCGCGTGGTGCTGCGCCTGCTCGACCGCCAGGCTGGCCGCCTCGATCTCGGCGGCCTGGGCATGGACCCGGACACTCGCGCGCGTCTGGTGCGGCTGATCCGCCAGCCGCACGGCATCCTGCTGGTCACCGGTCCGACCGGCTCGGGCAAGACCACCACCCTGTATGCCGTGCTGGCCGAACTCAACGACCGCCGCCGCAACATCCTCACCGTCGAGGATCCGATCGAGTACTTCATCGACGGCATCGGCCAGACCCAGGTCAACCCCAAGGTGGACATGAGCTTCGCGCGCGGTCTGCGCGCGATCCTGCGCCAGGATCCGGACGTGGTGATGGTCGGCGAGATCCGTGATCTCGAGACCGCCGAGATCGCGGTCCAGGCCAGCCTGACCGGCCACCTGGTGCTCTCGACCCTGCATACCAACACCGCAATCGGTGCGGTGGCGCGCCTGCGTGACATGGGCGTGGAGCCCTATCTGCTCGCCTCGACCCTGATCGGGGTCGCCGCGCAGCGGCTGGTGCGTCTGCTCTGCCCTCACTGCCGGCGCGCGCAGCCGGCGGATGCCACCGAGCGCGCCGAGCTCGGCCTCGGCGACGCGCCGGCAATGCTGTTCCATCCGGTCGGCTGCCCGACCTGCCATGGCGCCGGCTACCTCGGGCGCAGCGGCATCTACGAGGTGACACCGATCGATGACGCGCTGCGCCGCATGATCCATGACGGCGCGGCCGAAGCGGATCTCGAGCTGCATGCACGGCGGCAGGTGCCCGGCATCCGCGCCGACGGCGTGCGCCTGGTGCTGACCGGCGCGACCGCGCTGGAAGAATTGCTGCGCGTCACCCGCAGCGCGGAGTGAACCGGTGCCGGCCTTCGAATATGTCGCGCTCGACCCGCAGGGGCATCACCGCAAGGGCGTGCTCGAAGCCGACACCGCACGCCAGATCCGCCAGCTGCTGCGCGACGGCGGCCTGCTGCCGCTGGAGGTCGAGGCGGTCGAGGAGCGTGGCAGTGGTCCCCGGCGCAGCCGCCGCACACGTCTGCGTGCGGACGAGCTGGCGCTGCTCGACGCGCCAGATCGCGACCCTGCTGGCGACCGGCGCGCCGGTGGCCGACGCGCTGCAGACCGCCGCGCGGCAGGCGCGCCACCCGCGCATCGCGCGGGTGCTGCACGGTGTACGCGCGCGCGTGGTCGAGGGTCACGGCATGGCGGTCGGCATGGCCGACTTTCCCGGCGTGTTCGACGAGGTGTTCCGTGCCACCGTCGCCGCCGGCGAGCAGTCGGGCCGGCTCGATCCGGTGCTGGCGCGGCTGGCCGACTACACCGAGGCGCGCCAGGCCATGCAGCAGCGGGTGCAGCAGGCGCTGATCTACCCCGGATTCCTGGTCAGCATGTCGCTGGTCATCCTGGCCGGGCTGCTCGGCTACGTGGTGCCGAAGATCGTCCAGGTGTTCGCCACCATGCACGCCGAGCTGCCGCTGCTGACGCGGGTGCTGATCGCGACCAGCGGGTTCCTCAGACACTGGGGGATCGCATTGGTCATCGTGCTGATCGCCGTCGCCTGGCTGATCCGCCGCGCGCTGCGCGAGGACGCCGTGCGCGCGCGCTGGCAGCGCCTGGTGCTGCGCCTGCCATTGATCGGCCGGCTGGTGCGCGGCATCGAGACGGCGCGCTTCACGCGCACGCTCAGCATCCTCGCCGCCAGCGGCGTACCGCTGCTCGAAGGCCTGGGTATCGCCAGTCAGGTGATCGGCAGCCTGCCGATGCGCCACGCCCTGCAGGAGGTCGCGGCGCGCGTGCGCGAGGGTTCCGGCGTCGCCACCGCGCTGGACCACAGCGGCTACTTCCCGCCGATGGCGGTGTACCTGATCGCCAGCGGCGAGACCGGCGGCAATCTCGAGGACATGCTCTGGCGTGCGGCCGAGCAGCAGGAACGCGAAACCTCGGCCACCATCGGCACCGCGCTGGCCCTGTTCGAACCGCTGACCATCGTGGTCATGGGCATGATCGTTTTCAGCATCGTGCTGGCGATCCTGCTGCCGATCTTCCAGCTGGATCAGCTGGTGAAGTGAGCCTGCGCAGCAATGCGGCCGGCGGAATATATGCAACTGCCCCGGCGTGGCGTCGTGCATGGACCACGTCTGCACCCATCGCCTGCGTTCAACTCCCGGCAACGCGCGCTACCTGCAGCGAGCCTGCCACCTGCCCTGCGCCGACGCGATCCAGATCGAATGTCCGCACCTGCAAACCTTCGGTCTGCAGGCTGGCAAGACAGCGCAGCAGGGCATCGAAGGGCACCGCCTTGAGCGTGAGACGAATGCTGCCGTCCCCGGCCGGCGCGCGCTCGGCCACCGCGCTATCGAGGCCCTGTGCACGCAGGGCGGCATCCAGCACGGCGCGCAACGGCAGCCCGGCGGTTGCCTGCGGCGCGGACTGACCGCCGCCCTGCGACTGCAGCGCGCGCATCCGGAGCGCGGCCTGCTGCATCCAAACGAGATCCGCGCGCTGCTGCGCAACGCGTGCCTCGTTGCGCGCGATGTCCTGAGCCAGCGGATGCCAGATCAGCGCATAGATCAGACCGCCCGCAAGCACCGCCGCGCCGAATGCGACCAGCAGTCGTTCGCGGGCAGCCAACTGCATCCACCAGGTTTTCATCGCGTCGCTCCGGCAATGTGGATGCGACCCTGCGCGTGACCGCCGTCGCTGCCGACATCGCGCAACTCGGCGTTCAGGCCCTGCGCCGCCAACGCGTGCCGCGCCGCTTCCAGTGCGGCGGCACGCTCCGCCTGCAGCAGCAGGTCAAGCCTGCCATCGCGGTATTCGATGCGCTGCAGACGCACGCCGGTCGCGTCGAGACGGGCATCGGCGACGGCCGCCAGCAGGCCGATCGGGCCACCGGTGCCGCGACCGACTTCCGCGGCGCTCAACGCCTGTTGCAGCTGCGCGCGGGCATCGACGATGCGGTGCTCGCCCGGCACGGCGCCGCGGAACACCGTGTCGATCGCGCCCTGCAGCACGCGCGACTCCCGCGCCAGGACCGCCGCGTGCACGCCGGCGTAGGCAAATGCGCTCACCAGCCACAACGCCGCGGCGATCGCCACGGCACGGCGCGGGCCGTTGCGTCGCGCCTGCGCGCGCCGCGGGGCGTAGGCACCCTGCAGCAGGTTGAAATCGGCGGGCAGCGTGAATTCGTCCGCGAGATCAAGCAGCGCCGCGGATGAGCGCTGGCGGGTAACCGGCAGACCCGCCCCGGCCGCGAGGGCATCGATGCCGCGGGCGGAATCGGCACGGTCCGCGGATGGCGGGCCGTCGCCGGCGTCATCGACGACGCCCCGGAGATCGATTCCGGTCGGGCGCTCCGCATCCGGGGTGCGCTGCAGCAGCGTGGCGAGCACCAGCGGCAGGCTCGCTCGCGTGCAGGCCAGGCCGTCGCGCAGACCGCTGCGCACGAGCACGCGCGCATCCGCTTCGCCCGATTCGCAGAACAGGCTCCAGCGGCCCGCGACCCACGGCAGGGCCAGCAGGTCCGGCAGCAGCACATCGGGTTCGATGCCGACTTCGTCGAGACGCTCAAGCCAATGCCCGATCGTGGCGCGCGCGACGACCGCGGCCGCCACGCCGGACACGCTGCGCTGCCAGGCGAAGTGCTGGGTCTCCGGCGGTTCCAGCAGCCACTCCTCCAGCGCGTAGGGCAACGCGCGCGCGATCTCCGCCGGTTTGCGGCTGGGCATCGCCGCAGATGCCAGCAGCACGTCCTCGCCGGGCACCAGCAGCAGCACGCGCCGTCCACGCGCCAGCGGTGCGGCATCGGCCAGACTGCCGCGACCGGACACGCCTGCGAGGCGCCAGGCGGCATGCTCATCGTCGATCCAGCGCAGCAGCAGGGTATCCATCAGGGCATGGTGTTACGCGTGCGCAGCAGAACGCGGACCTTACCGCCATTGCCGACTTCGAGCACGCTTGCCAGGGTGGCGCGCAGGCGACCCAGGCGGACCTCGATGTGCACCAGAAAGTACTGGCTGCCGACGCCGAGCAGGCTCGGATCGACCGCCGCCGTCTGCAACGGCGGGCTGGCGAGAAACTGCTGCAGGGTGGAAAACGGCTGCTTCGCGCGCAGCACGACCACCGCCCGCGCCTGCGCCGGACTCAGGCCCAGCGCGATCAGCACCGGCAGCGGCGCGGTGTTGACGTTGATGGCGGTTGCGCCCGGCAGCGCGGTGACCCAGGGCGCGATGCGTGCATAGACGGCTTGCGTGTAGCCGCTGACGAGACGCAGGCTGGAGGCACTGATCAAGGGCTGATTGGCCGCGCGATACGGTGGCGCGAGTCCGAGGTAGGTCTCGTCCTCGGCACCGGTGCTGCCGCTGGCCATGCTGTCGGGATCGATCCAGTCGATCACCGGCGCGACCAGATCGGACGGCAGCTGCTGGGTCGCCAGCAGCGCGCGGTAGCGCGTGACCGCGATCGCGACCGGCTGCGCGCCGGCGACCAGGGTGTTGAGGTTGAAGCGGCCCTGCAGGTCCTCGATCCGCCCGGTGACCTCGATGCCGCCGAAGATCTGCGGCCGCTGCGGCTGCGCCCAAGGCTGGGCCAGATCGACCTCGCCGCCGTGCTGGCGCGCGTTGTCGGCCAGCGCCTGCGCGGCCCAGGCTTCGGCGCCGAGCGCGACCGCCCAGGCGCGATCCAGTCCGATGCGGTCCTCGCTGCGGCGGATCGCGAGCGTCTGGTCCCAGGCCAGATAGACCATCGTCGTCGCCGCGATGGCGACCACCAGCAGCGCGATCAGCAGCGCGACGCCGCGCTGGCGAAGGGGCGCGTTCATGGCAGCACGAACAGCCACGTGACCGACCCCGCGAGTCCGTCCATCTTCAGCGTCACCCGCACCGCGCGCGGCAGCAGGGGCGACTGCGGGCCCGAGCCGGCCGGCGGCCAGCTGGATTGTTCGTTGCCCTGCGCATCGACGTAGCGGAACCGCAGCGACTCGACGTGATCGAGCACGGTGTCGGGCGGCGGCGTCTCGCCCGGCGCGCGGTCGAGCACCGGCCACTGCAGGCGCAGCAGGCGCCGGCCGTCGAGGCTGTAGCGCACGCGAATGATTCCGCTGCGCCGCACGCCGGCCGGGTCCGGATAACCGTCGCGTGACAGCGCCACGGTCGTGCCGTCGGGCGCACCGCGCAGCGCCGGCAGCGGACCGCCCAGTTCGTCGCGCACCGGTCGCGGCGCGGCCTGCGTGAAGTCCGCCTGCAGCAGCGCATAGGCGCGCTGCAGCGTGTGCAACCGGCGGTAGTGCGATTCGAGTTCGCCGCGCTGGTGCAGCAGCGTAGCGAGCCCGCCGTAGGCCAGCGCCGCCATCAGGGCGAAGATCGCCACAGCCACCAGCAGTTCGATCAGCGTGAAGCCGCGGGCACGGTTCATGGCGGACCGCTCGCGGCATGACTGACCAGGGTATGCAGCGTCGCCAGCGCAGGGCCTTCGGGCCGGTCGCGCACCTCGATCACCACCTCGCGCAGATTGGGCAGCGGGGCACCCTGCACCTGCTGACGCCAATACCAGGTGCGGCCGGCCATGACGCTGTGGCCCTGGGTGCTGCCGTCCGCCGGCCAGGCGCCGGCCAGCTGCGTCGCGCCCAGCCGGTTCATCGCCACCCAGTCGGCCTCGGTGCGCCGCGACAGGGCTCGCGCGTTGTCAGCGGCCAGCGTGGTCAGCTGCACCGCCGCCGCCAGGCCCAGCGCGACGACCAGCAGCGCCACCATCACCTCGAGCAGCGTGAAGCCGTGCGCGCGCCGCACGCCGGGACCGTCAGCGCGCATGTTCGCTCTCCAGCGTGATCTGGCCCAGCGCGCTGCCGGTCAGCCGTTCGCGGCTGCGGGCAGCCTCGCGCAGCTCCAGCACGAACGGCTCCATTTCGCCGCTGGACAGCACGAATACCTGCGGATGGGAATGCGCCCGCGCGGCCAGCCGCACTTGCTCGCCCTGCAGGCGCAGCGTCAGCGTGAGACCGTCGTCGAGCGTGCGCGGACGCAGCAGGCGATCATCCAGCAGGGGTTGCCAGGCACCGGCGGCGTCGAGCTGGTAGCAGATCCAGCCTCGCTGCCAGAAACCGAATGCGAGGTTGCGCCCCTGCATCTCGGCTTCTTCCCGCGCGCTGCGCAGGACGCCGGCCAGCTGCGTGGCCGCGAGCCGGGCCCGATCACGGCTGCCGAACGACAGGCTGAGCATCGCCACGCTGGTCATCACCGCGATGATCAGGATCACCACCATCATCTCGACCAGCGAAAACCCGGCACTGCCTTGCGGCCTGCACGCGGGTCCGGTGGCGGTTGCGGCGGGTACGGCGATCACGCGCGTCGCTACTTCAGGTTCCAGCTCTGGATGTCATCCCTGGTTCCCGACACGCCGTCCGGGCCATCGGACCACAAGTCGTAGGGACCGTGCTGGCCGGGGCTGAGATACTCGTAAGGATGCGCCCAGGGGTCATCGGGCAGCGTGCGGATGTAACCGTCCGCGCGCCAGTCGGGCGCCGGCGGGTCGCCTGAAGGCTTTTTCACCAGCGCCTGCAGGCCCTGGTCGGTGGACGGATAGTGGCCGTTGTCGAGCCGGTACATCGCCAGCGCCGAGTCCAGCGCGCGGATGTCGGCCTTGGCCTTGGCCAGCCGCGCGTCCTCGGCGCGACCGATGACGTTGGGCAGGATCAGCGTCGCCAGCACGGCGATGATCACTACCACCACCATGATTTCGATCAGGGTGAATCCCTGCTGCCGCCGCGATGAGGCTGTCATTTCGTAGGAGTCCCCCGTTCACGCGCCGCGCAAAGGTCGCGGTTAGCATAGGCCAGCCCGATGCCCGGGCGAAATCGTGCGGTGCCGGCCACAGGGAACCGGAGACTCCGGGGGCTGGACGGTTCTGCCATCTCCACAAACATTCTGGGGGAAGTTCACCGATGCGCCATCTCTTCCGACCCGCGCTGCTGCTGGCACTGACGACACTGCTCGCCGCGGGCTCGCTGCACGCCATGAACAGCGCACCCTCCGCTGCCGCGATCGCCAAGCTGGCACCGCAGGTTGCGCTGATCGCACAGGCCTCAGGCACGCCGCAGGCCCACGCGATGATGACCCGATCACTGGCCGAACAGCAGCAGCCCAGCGGCCCCGCCCCATTGGCAGCCCGCTGGAACGGCAGCGGCCAGGTGCAGGTCTATCTCGGCTTCGACCGCGCCGCGGGCGCGCCCGCGACGAGCGCGCTGACCGCACTGGGCGCAACCGGCATCCGCGCCAGCAGCGAGCTCGGCGTGGTCCAGGCCTGGGTGCCGGCGACGGCGCTGTACCATCTGGCTGCGCTGCCGCAGGTCACCCGCATCACCCTGCCGCGCTACGCGGTGCCACGGCGCAATCTGCCGCCGGTCGGCGCGCAGCCGCGCAGCGGCTCGGTCACCACCCAGGGCGACCAGATCCTCGGCACGGCGCAATTCCGCCAGGCGACCGGCCTCAACGGATCCGGCATCTCGGTCGGCATCATTTCCGACGGCGCCGGCGACATCGCCCAGGACCAGGCCACCGGCGACCTGCCGACCAGCCCGGCGCCCTACGTCGACGCCAAGCTGCCGGGCTCGGGGTTCGAGGGCACGGCGATGATGGAGATCGTCTACGACATGGCTCCGGGTGCGAAGCTCGGCTTCTGCGGGCCGGCGACCACGGTCGATTTCGTCACCTGCCTCAACGACTTCGCCGCCGGCACCGGCGGCTTCACACCCAACATCGTCGCCGATGATCTGGGATTCCCCGGCGTGGCCCTGTTCACCGACGGCGGCTTCGCCACCGCGGTGAAGAACTTCGCCATCGCGCACCCGAACATCCGCCTGACCAGCGCGGCCGGCAACGACGCGCAGCAGTTCTGGAGCGGCACCTGGACCCCGACGCCGGTCAACGTCACCATCAACGGCGTCAAGTACACGCAGGCACAGAACTTCGGCAACGCCGGCGTCCCCAATACCAGCATGACCTTCCCGGTTGCCGCGGGCGATACGGTCACCTACATGGTGCAGTGGGATGACACCTGGATTCCCAATCCCACCAGCGGCACGCCCAACGATCCCAACGATTACGACGTGTTCCTGACCGACACCAGCGGCAACGTGCTGGCCTGCAATCAGGGCATCAACCTGGGCAGTGCGGCCAGCCCGCCCTCGCCCACCAGCTGCGTGTTCAGCGGCACACCCGGACCCAACAACACGCCCGGCCCGCAGCCAGTCCAGGGCAACAGTTACACCAACAACGGCAGCAGCCAGCAGCAGTTGCAACTGCACATCTACTACGGTACGGGCAATCCCGGTAAGCACCTGAAAGTGATCGTGTACGCCAACAACCACAGCTTCGTGCTGGTCCCGAACACGCCTGCCGGCAGCATCTACGGCCAGTCGGCGCTGCCGGCGCCGTACGAGATCACCACCACCGCGATCGATGCGACCAGCGCCCAGAACAACAACGACACTATCGAGCCGTATGCCTCGCAAGGCCCGGTGTTCCTTTCGCAACCCGCGACCGGCACCAGCTCGCGGCAAAAGCCCGATTTCACCGCGGTCGACTGCGTGCTGGTGACCGGCGTCGGCGGGTTCGGCACCGCCAACAGCGGCACACCGCCCAGCGCCACCTTCTGCGGCACCTCGGCCACCTCGGAGGCCGTCGCGGCGATCATGGCGCTGCTGGAGCAGGGCTACCCGGGCAAGGATCCCTACGCCATGCTGCAGGCCGGGGCGAAACCGCTGACCGCAGGCACCAGCAATGGCGGCGGCAATCCCAACGGGGTCTACGGCTATGGCCTCGTCAACGCGTACCAGTCCGGCGTTGCGCTATCCGCTCCAGTCGCCACGATCAGTGCCCCGTCCGGCAATACCGGCATCTTCGTCGGTCAATCCATCAGCTTCGCCGGCAGTTGCTCGACCAACGGTGCGCCGGGCAGCACCACGCTGAGCTGGAGTTTCGGCAGCGGAGCCAGTCCGAGCACGTCGGCACAAGGCAGTGTATCGGTCACTTATCCATCGACCGGCACCTATACGGCAACATTGACCTGCACCAACACCGTGTTCAGCACCACAAGCACGGCCACGCGGGTGATCACGGTAACCAATCCGCCGCCGCCGGTGGCAACGATCAGCACACCGACCGGCAACGTCAGCATCCAGACCGGCGGCTCGGTCAACTTCAGCGGCAGCTGCTCGGCCAACGGCGCGTCCGGCAACGTCACGCTGAACTGGGCTTTCGGCAATGGAGCCAATCCGGGCAGTTCGACGCAAGGCAGCACGACGGTCAGCTATGCATCCGCTGGCACTTACACCGCAACGTTGACCTGCACCAACACCACCTTCAACACCAGCGCCGCGGCCACGCGCACCGTGACGGTAACGGCGCCACCGCCGCCGCCAACGCCGAGCAGTGGCGGCGGCGGTGCCATCAGCCTCGATCTGCTGGCGGCGCTGGGCGCGCTGGCCGCCGCGGAGGCGATGCGCCGCGGGCGGGTGAGCCTGCGCCGCTGACCGCGATCGCCACGTGGTTCCGAAAAAGGCGCCGGAGGACCGGCGCCTTTTCTATCGACGCGTGGAGCGCGACACTCAGCGGGCGCGGGCGTAGCGCGGCGGCGCGATGCGCGTCACGAAGGGCAGCGCGGCGAGATCGCGCAACTGCCCTGGCGACACCCAGCCCTGCACCAGCCCCATCGCCGCACTGGGCTCCGCGCCGGCGAGCCCGGCGTTGCGCAGCGCCTGCGTATGCTCCGGCGTGACGGCATCAACCGACACATAGACCTGCAGGCGGCCGTGCGCGTCGGCACGCACGGGTCCCTGCGCGTAGTCGCTCAGCGGCGCACCCGCCGCCAGTCGTTGCGCGGCGATGACCAGCGCGGGCGCGATCCGCCCGGCGCTGCCCGCCGGCGGGATCGCGGGCGCCGCACCCGCGCAGCCACACAGCATGATCGTCAGCAGGGCGGCGAACCCGCGGCCGCAGCGCACAGTCCGCATACCAGCAAGACATTTCGGCATCGATGCATCCTCACGGGGCGTTGCGCCGCTCCGGCGATCATCATCGCGCAGGCGCAGGATTTCGGAGATCATGCGCCATTCCGTTGCCGATCGTCCGGAACCCACGCGCCATGCAGGTCCCGCCGATGCACCCGCTGCCGCGCCTGCGCCGCGTACTGTATGCCCTGGTGTCGCTGACGCCGATTCTGCTGGCAGCTGCCCTGGCCATGGCCTGGCTGCTGCTGGCCGGCAGCCGGCCGCGCCTGGACGGCACCGTGACGCTGCGCGGACTGGCGGCGCCGGTGACGGTGACCCGTGATCGCGATGGCGTGGTCAGCCTGACCGCGCAAAACCGCGCCGATCTCGCCTTTGCACTGGGCTTCGTGCATGGTCAGGAACGTTTTTTCCAGATGGACCTGATGCGCCGCGATGCCGCCGGCGAACTGGCGGCGCTGGTCGGCCCGGCGGCGCTGGCGCGTGACGAGAATCATCGCCGGCATCGCTTCCGCGCGCAGGCTGAACGCCTCTACGCCAATATGCGGCCTGGCGAGCGCGCCCTGATGGACGCCTATGCGCGCGGGGTCAACGCCGGCCTCAATGCGCTCGACGTGCGGCCATGGGAATACCTGCTGCTGCGCGCGCATCCGCAGCCATGGCGGCCCGAGGACACGATCCTCGCGATCGACGCGATGTACTTCGACCTCAGCGCCGACGGCAGCGATCCGCGCGCACTGCGGATCGCGGAGCTGCGCGGCGCGTTGCCGCGTCCGCTGGCTGATTTCCTGCTGCAGCCCGACGGTCGCTGGGAAGCGGCGCTCGACGGCAGCGTCAGTACCGCGGTGGCGATTCCGAACGCTGCGGTGTACGACCTGCGCCGGATGCCGGCCGCGGCGCGCATGGCCGCGGTTTCGCTGCCGGCGCCGCTCCCCGGCAGCAACAACATGGCGGTCGCCGGACGGCTCACCGCCAGCGGCGCCGCGATCGTCGCCGACGACATGCATCTGACCCTGCGCGTGCCCGACATCTGGTTCCGCGCGCGCATGCGCTATCCCGATCCCGGTCACCCGGGCCGCTGGATCGATCTCAACGGCGTCACCCTGCCCGGCACTCCGGCGCTGGTCGCCGGCAGCAACGGCCACATCGCCTGGGGTTTCACCAACAGCTACGGCAACTGGATGGACTGGGTGCGCGTGATCCGCGACCCCGCCGACCCGCTGCGCTACCGCGTACCCGGCGGCTGGGCGCGGATCCAGACCCATCGCGAGACGATCGCGGTCAAGGGCGGCAACCCGGTCACGCTGGATGTGCAGGACACCCGCTGGGGCCCGATCATGGGCAAGGACCTCGACGGCACGCCGCTGGCGCTGGACTGGACCGCGCAGCATCTGCGCGGCATCAACCTCGATATCCTCCAGCTCGAACACACCGGCAGCGTCGCCGCCGCGCTGACGATCGCGCCCGACTTCGGCATGCCGCCGCAGAACTTCGTCGTCGGCGACAGCGCCGGCCACATCGGCTGGACGCTGACCGGCAACGCCATCCCGATCCGCAAGGGCATCGATCCCGACGTGCCCGGCGACTGGTCGCGGCCCGGCACCGGCTGGATCGGCTGGCTGCCGGCGGCGCAGTTTCCGCGCATCATCGACCCGCCTTCGGGCCGGCTGTGGACGGCCAACAACCGCACGGTCGGCGGCGCCGCACTGGCGCTGGTCGGCAACGGCGGCTACGACCTCGGCGCGCGCGCGCAGCAGTTGCGCGACGACCTGATGGCGCGCCGGCGCTTCGCGCCCGACGACCTGCTGGCGATCCAGCTCGACGACCGCGCGCGCTTCCTCACGCCCTGGTACGGCCTGCTGCGCGACACGCTGGCCGGCAATCGCGACCCGCGCCTGGCCGAACTCGAGCACCTGACCGCCACCTGGAGCGGCCGCGCCGCGGTGGGCAGCGTCGATTACCGTCTGGTGCGCGCGTTCCGCGCGGCCGTCTATCAGAACGCCCTGGCGCCGTTCGTGGCCGTGGTGAAAGCCCGCTATCCCGGATTCGCCTGGCCCTCCGGCAGCGATGCCGAAGCCGCGGTCTGGGCACTGGTGACGCAGCAGCCGATGCACCTGCTGGCACCGCGTTACCCGAACTGGCAGGCACTGCTGACCGCCAGCGCGCTGCAGGTGGCGGACGTGGATGCGGCCAGGCCGGGCGGTCTCGCCGCGCAGACCTGGGGCCGGCGCAACACCGCCGCGATCGACCAGCCCCTGGCGCGCGCCCTGCCCGGCTGGCTGGCGCGCTTCCTCGACATGCCGCATGTCCAGCTGCCGGGCGACAACAACATGCCGCGCGTGCAGGCGCCGAGCTTCGGTGCCTCCGAGCGCTTCGGCATCATGCCCGGCCACGAGGCCGCCAGCTATCTGCACATGCCCGGCGGCCAGAGCGACAACCCGCTGTCGCCCTACTACGGCGCCGGCTTTGCGGCCTGGGTCAGGGGCGAGCCGACACCGCTGCTGCCGGGTCCCGCGCGCTACCGCATGACGCTGCGGCCGGCGGCACCTCGGCGGCCCTGAGGCCGGCGAACTCCGCTGTTGCCGCTGGCGATCACTGCGGCAACGGCCCCGGCGCGGGCCGGTGGCCGTGGTGCACCCAGTCGAGCAATTCGTCGAAGGCGCGCGCGACGTCGGCAGGCGCGTAGGTGCAGTGGCCGGCGACCGGCACGTACTGCTGCACGAATTCGGCGGCGTCGCCCTGGCGCTGCGCAAGCAGCGCATAGGCCGCTCCGGCGTCGGCGTGGACCAGCGGATCGTGCAGCGTGTGCAGCTCGAGCAGCGGCCGGGTCAAGCGTCCGCTCGGGGTGTAGTGACGCTCGAGCCAGCGTGCCGCCGCAGGATCGGCCGCGTAGCGGCGCACGCCGGCGTTCAGCGCGATATCGTCACCGGTGCCCAGATACAGGTAGCTGCCGGTCGCAAAGGGATTGCCGCCCGCCCGCCGCTCGATATCCCCGACCAGGTAGCGCTCGAAGGCCAGCACCCCGGCAATCACCCCGGGATCATCGGAGCCGACCAGCACGCGCAGCGTGCGCAGGGCACGCGGGTTCTGCAGCAGCGCCGCACGCACGCGCGCCGTGACCGCGTCGTCGGGCCGGTAGTCCGCGGGCACCCGGGTCGGATTGCCCAGCAGCCCGGGGGCGTAGTAATCCAGCGCCGCGAGCTGCGCGAACGCGCGTCGCTGCAGCCGGTCGCTCGGCATGATCGCGCCGCACAGCGCCAGCCCGCCGGCATAGCGTGCGGGTTCGGTCTCGAGCGCCTTGACCGTCAACAGTCCGCCCATCGACATGCCCATGGCCAGCGTCTCGCGCGGCTTGCCGAAGCGTGCCTCGAAGCGACGCTCGACCGCCGCGGTGTCGTGCAGCGACTGGTCCAGTGTCCATCCGCCCTCGCGATAGCCGGACTGGAGCAGCGCGTAGCCGCGCGCGAGCACGATGCGCTGATCCGCTGGCAGCGGGCCGGACGCGAAGCGTTCCGGAGTCAGCTGATAGCCGTGGAAGAAAACGACCAGACCCCGGTTCCAGTGCGCCGGCACGTCGATGCGGTAGGCCGCGCCGTCGAGCACGCCGGTTTCGGTGCGCCGGACGGCGTCGGCCGCTGTCACCCGGCCTGCCGAGAGCGCGGCCAGCAGGAGCAGCAGCAGAAGCGGCGCCGGTGGCTGCCGGCGGGAGCGATACAGGGTCGGGCTCATGGGCACCTCGGACGCGAGGGATGCGGCGATCAGGACCGGACCGCATCGAGGCCGATGCGCTGCTCGCTCACGGCATCGAAAACGTGCAGCTTGGCGGTGGCAAATCCCAGCCGCAGACGCTGGCCGGGTTGCGGCAGCCGGTCGGGCGCGACCCGCGCCACCAGATCGTGCGGGCCCATGCGCAGATGAAGATAGGCCTCGCTGCCCACCGGCTCGATCACTTCCACCAGCGCCTCGAAGGCGGCGGCCTCGCTCGCATCGTCTGCGACCACGTGCAGATCCTCCGGGCGCAGGCCGAGCACGATCTCGCGCCCGGCACCGATGGCACATAGCCCGTCGAAGTCGCACGCCGGACCGAGCGCGACCCGCAGATCGTCACCGAGTTGCAGCCGGGCCTCAGCATCCACCTGCAGCCGGCCGCGCAGCAGATTCATCGCCGGACTGCCGAGGAACCCGGCCACGAACAGGTTGGCGGGCCGCGCGTAGATGCGCATCGGCGTGTCGATCTGCTGGATCTCGCCGCCACGCATCACCACGATGCGCTGCCCGAGGGTCATCGCCTCGAGCTGGTCGTGGGTGACGTAGATCATCGTCGCCTGCAGGCGGCGATGCAGGCGCACCAGTTCGGTGCGCATGGTCATGCGCATCCTGGCGTCGAGGTTGGACAGCGGCTCGTCGAGCAGGAATACCCGCGGCTGGCGCACCAGCGCGCGGCCGAGGGCGACGCGCTGCTGCTGGCCGCCGGAGAGCTGGCGCGGCTTGCGTTCCAGCACCGCGGTCAGTTCCAGCACCGCCGCCGCCTCGCGAACGTGGCGCTCGATCTGGTCGCGCGCCAGTCCGCGCAAGCGCAGGCCGAAGCCCATGTTCTCGGCCACGCTCATGTGCGGGTAGAGCGCGTAGTTCTGGAACACCATGGCGATGTCGCGGTCCTTGGGCGGCAGATCGTTGACGGTGCGGCCATCGATCTGCAGCGTCCCCGCGCTGATCGCCTCGAGGCCGGCGATCATCCGCAGCAATGTGGTCTTGCCGCAACCGGACGGCCCGACCAGCACCATGAACTCGCCGTCAGCCACCTCGAAGCTGGCGCCGGCAACCGCCACCTGCCCCTGATCGTAGACCTTGCGTACCCCGTCGAGCCGAACACTGGCCATCCGCCCTGCCCCTTGTCTGTATGTCGCGCGGCACATCTTCCCGGCAAGACCGACGCGGTGGTTCGATGCGCGCGATTTTGCTGATATTCTGCCATGTAATCGTTTCCAATCTTGATCCTCGCAGGGGCATCCATGGACCGCAAGCAGACCTTCACTTTCCCTGAAGGGTTTCTCTGGGGCTGCGCGACATCGGCCTATCAGATCGAGGGCTCGCCGCTGGCCGACGGTGCGGGCGCCAGCATCTGGCAGCGCTTCGCACACAGCCCCGGCATGATGTCCAACGGTGACACCGGCGATGTCGCTTGCGACCATTACCAGCGCTTCCGCGACGACGTGCGGCTGATGGCCGAACTGGGTCTCAAGGCTTACCGCTTCAGCATCAACTGGAGCCGCGTGCTGCCTGCCGGCACCGGCGCCGTCAATGCGGCGGGCCTGGGCTTCTATGAGCGACTGGTGGACGCACTGCTGGAGCATGGCATCCAGCCGATGGCCACGTTGTTCCACTGGGATCTGCCGGCGGCGCTGGACGATCGCGGCGGCTGGCTCAACCCCGACATCGCGAACTGGTTCGCCGAGTACGCCGACGTCTGCTTCCGTGCGCTGGACGACCGCATACCGCTGTGGGCCACGCTCAACGAGCCATGGGTGGTCACCGACGGCGGCTATCTGCACGGCGCGCTGGCACCGGGCCACCGCAGCCACTACGAAGCACCCATCGCTTCGCATCATCTGCTGCGCGCGCACGGCGCCGCGGTCCAGGCGTATCGCACCAGCGGTCGCCACCAGATCGGCCTGGTGGTCAACCTCGAGCCGAAATACCCCGTTTCGCAAAGCCCGGCCGATCTTGCGGCGACGGCACGCGCCGAGGCCTACATGAACCGGCAGTACCTCGACCCGGTGTTCCTGGGCCGCTATCCGGACGAGCTGCGCGGGGTGTTCGGCGAGGCGTGGCCGCACTGGCCGGAGCGGGATTTCGAACTGATCCGCCAGCCGATCGATTTTCTCGGCGTGAACTACTACACGCGCAGCGTCACCCGCCACGACGACGGCGCATGGCCGCTGCGTGCCGCGCGCGTCAAGCAGCCGCGCGCGACCTATACCGAAACCGACTGGGAGGTCTACCCGCAGGGACTGACCGACACCCTGCTGTGGGTGCGCCAGCGCTATGGCGCGATCCCGCTCTACGTCACCGAGAACGGCGCGGCCTTCTACGATCCGCCGACCGCGCACGGCGGCCGCGTGCAGGATCCGCTGCGCGTGCATTATCTGCACACCCACCTGCGCGCGGTGCATGAAGCCATCCGGCAGGGCGTCGACTTGCGCGGCTATTTCGCCTGGTCGCTGCTCGACAACCTCGAATGGTCGCTGGGCTTTTCCAAACGCTTCGGTCTGGTGCACGTCGATTTCGCGACCCAGCAGCGCACACCCAAGGACAGCGCGCGCTTCTATACTGAGGTGATCGCTTCCCACGGAGGCCGACTGGATGCTGAGCCGTGACCGCAGACGCCGGGTGTGGACTGGTTGCTGATATCGGCGGCACCAATATCCGCTTCGCCCTCGTCGACGCGCAGGCCGAGACGCCGCTCGTGCGCGACAGTATCCGTCGCTACCGGGTGGCGGACTATCCATCCCTTGGCGACGCCGCGCGCCGCTATCTCGACGACACCGGCGCGGACGTCAGTCATGCCGTGTGCGCCGCCGCGGGCCGGGTCACCGCCGGCGAGGTGCGGCTGACCAATCATCCCTGGGTGATCCGCATCGAGGACACGCGTGCCGCACTCGGACTTGCGTCCATGCGCGTGGTCAACGATTTCGCCGCGATGTCGCGCTGCCTGCCGCTGCTCGCGCCGGATGCCGTCGAGATACTGGGTGCGGCGCCGCTACCGGCGATCAGCGCAACGGCGGAGGCGACCTACGCCGTGATCGGGCCCGGCACCGGGCTCGGCGTCGGTGCCCTGCTCATGCGCATGCGCCACTTCGAAGTGCTCGAAACCGAGGGCGGACATGTCGCCTTCGCGCCGCAGACCGACGAGGAAATCGAGATCCTGCGCGTGCTGCGCGCCCGCTACGGTCGCGTCTCCAACGAGCGCCTGATCAGCGGCAGCGGGCTGCCGCACCTGCACCAGGCGTTGTGCGAACTGGCCGGCGCGCAGTGCGAGCGCCTGTCGCCCGAAGCCATCACGGCGGCAGCGGCGGCCGGCAACGATGCGCTCTGCGTGCGCACGCTGGAGACCTTCGCGGCGATCCTGGGCAGTGTCGCCGGAGACCTGGCGCTGACACTCGGCGCCTGGGACGGGCTGTACCTCGCCGGCGGCCTGCTGCCGGAGCTGCTGCCGTGGCTGCAACGCGGCACATTCCGCGCCCGTTTCGAGAACAAGGGCCGCTTCGCCGAGAGCCTGCGCCGCGTGCCCAGCGTCGCGATCATGGATCCCGATGCCGGCTTGCTGGGTGCGGCGGCCTTGGCCGTGCAGTACCAGCGCGCAGGCTGATTCCGCCACCTGTCTGCTTCAGGGCCGCGCCTCGATATCGACGCGCGCCGGCACCTGCGCGATCCGCAATTCCCCAGCGCGCCACAACGCCATCGCGCCGTTTACCCGCGTCGCACCCGGTGCCATGCCGTAAGGCCAGGTGAGCACCAGCCCTCCGGGCGGCAGCGCGCTCCCGGCGGGCACATCGAGCACCACCGAGCCATCGGACCGGCGGCGCAGGGTGTAACTGAGCGGGCCCCAGGGCGTGCGCAGGTCCTCGACACGGATGCCGCCGCCGTCGAGCCAGGCCGGCGGCACGCCGGCGGCCAGCACCAGGGCATGGTCGCGGTGGCGCTGGTAGGCCAGCATGTCGAGCGCGCTGCGCAGGAAGTCGCTGGCCACCCAGCCGTGCGGCATGTCGCCGATGAAGTGCGGTGCGTCGGCGTCGTGCCAGACCACCTCGGCCCACTGGTTCCAGGCCGCGGGCCGCTGGCCGGCGAAGAAAAACTGCAGCAGCGCGGGAATGCGATCGCGCCACCCCAGGCGTACGAAGGCATCGACATTGCGCCATTCGTAGGGTGTGTAGCTCTGCCACGGAGTGTGGTGATCGGCGCGCGCCTGGAAGTTGCGCCAGTAACGCGCGAAGGTGTCGTGCAGCAGGGCCTGCGGCAGTTCGCTCTGCACGCCCGTGGGCGACAGCGCGATGGTGGTCGAGGTGGGATCGAAATCGCCGAGGTCGGCGCTGCCGGCGATGTAGCGGATGTGGTGCCGGCGCGCGGCATTGCGGATCGAGGCAAAGAAGTCTTTCTGGAAATCAGCCGCATCGCCCGCAAAGGCCTGCGCCTGCCGCGCATGACCGAGCTGCTGCGCCAGCCAGGCCGCGTCGCGGTAACCGCGCAGCGACCAGAAGTCATCCCAGTACGAGTGCATGGGCTTGGCCGAGTAGCCCTCGTGGCTGATTGATCGTGGCATCAGGCCGTAGAACAGCCTGTGCTCGCCATGCAGGTAGGGCGCGGTTTTCTGCGTGTCGCGCAGCTGGTTCATGTAGCGCACCACGGCCTCGACGTGTGGCCAGAGCCGGCGCGCGAGGCCGAGGTCATGGGTGTAGCGCGTGTACTCGGCGATGGCGAAAACGAGTTCTCCCTGCGAGTCGTTTTCGGGCGTCGGGTCGGCCCCCTTCCAGTCCACGCAGCATGGCACCTTGCCGGTGCTGAACTGGTGCGGCGCATACCAGAGCAGATAGTCGCGCACGGCCGCTGCGTCGCCCATCCGCAGCAGGGCCTCGCTCATCATCGCCCCGTCGCGGATCCAGCTGCGCGCGTAGGAGCGCGTACCGGGCTGCAGTGCGACGCCGTCGCGATCGAGCAGGATCTGCGCCAGCGCGCTGGAGAGCGTGTCCTGGAAACGTCGCGCCACGCGCGGCAACCGCACCCGCACGTGCCCGAGTCGCGCCTGCCAGGCGACCGTGACGGCGTCCTCGTCCATCTGCAGCACGCGCGCCGCAGCCGCGGCGCTGACCAGCGGCGCAGGGCTGGCGCCGGTCCAGGGAATGGCGATACCGATGCTGCGCTCGCCATGCGGCGGCAAATCCAGCGAATAGAGCAGCGCGCCCTGGGCGAGGCCATCATCCTGCAGCCTCTCGACTTGCTGCCGGGGCGCCTGCGTCAGCAGCTGCGGCAGCGTCTGCCGCGCCAGGCTGCCAACGACGAAGCCGGATGGCGCGCCCAGCGTCACCAGCTGCTGATCACCGTTGAGCGTGACCTCGCCGGCGGCGTAGCGGATGGCATGGATCGGCCCGAAACCGCCGGGCGTGTTGAGGAACTGCGTGGGCGGATTGACCTGCAGCGGCCGCACCGCCAGCGCCAGCGTCACGCGTTGCGGCACAGCACCGGTGTTGCGCACGGTGTAGCGCGCCAGCAGCTGCGCCCGTGCGGGCGTGCCAGTGCCGAAGGCGGTGACCTCGAGATCGATCGGCCCCTTGCGCCAGATGACACTGGGCACGGGCAAGTAGCCGTCGCGCAGCCTTTGCATCGGCTGGACGTCAGCCCAATCGATCAGGCCCTGTGCCGTCAGCAGAAACGGCTCGACCGACCAGCCGCCCTTGAACGGCTCGAGGCGCCCATCGGCGGAGAACAGCGCGGTCTGACGGCCGCCATCCACGCCGACAACGGTCCAGTAGTCCTGCTCGCCGGAGAAACCCCGCGGATACGCGCCGCGCGGCGCCCGCCGGGACAGCGTCTGCAGCAGGGCGGCAGGCGTCACGGGACGCGCAGCCGGAGACTCCGGGCTGCGCGCCGGCGACGCCGGCACGCGCGTCAGCGCGAGACGGTCGAAGCACATCGCGCCGTGGCCGCCGTGCACCGCGGCGATGGTCAGCTCCAGCGACGCCGCATGGCGGAGCGTGTGATCCTTGTCCGGCCCCCAGGCGAAGCTTACTTCGCGCTGCGGAATCGCCAGCGTGGTCCATCGTGCCGGGGCCGCGAACGCCGGCTGCTGGTACCACCAGACGTTCCAGCCGCTGGCATCGACGAACTTCAGCTGCAGACCGTTGACCGGACCTGCACCGCGCAGACCCAGCTGCAGCGCGTAATGCGCCGGGAAATCGAGCGGCAGCGGGCGGCGCATCGTGGCGTAGCCGGCCACGCCGGGCGGAAAGCGGTAATCGAGGCACAGCGCCCTGCCGCCCCGCCCGTTGTCGGCGGCGCGCAGAGCGGCGTGCACGTCGTCGCTGGCCTGGACCTGCCAGGCGCCGGGATCGGCAAAACCCGCGAGCGGCTCTGCGGTGCCTGCGTTCGCGACACCGGCGGCGGCGAACAGCAGCGCCAGCGCGCAGCCGCAGCGGGCTCCGTATCGGCGCTGCCGGAATCCGCGGCCGTGATCCATTCCCGCGCTCATCCCTTGACGCTGCCGAGCAGCAGGCCGCTGATGTAGTAGCGCTGCAGGCCGAGAAACAGCAGCAACACCGGCAGCACCGTCACCACCGAGCCGGCCATCATCAGCTCGATGTCCTGCACGTGCTCGCGCGAGAGTGACGCCAGCGCGATCGGCAGGGTGAAGTGATCCTTGCCGGTCAGCACGATCAGCGGCCACATGAAGTCGTTCCAGGCAGCGAGGAAAGTGAACACCGCGAGGGTCACGATGATCGGCCGCAACAGCGGCAGCACCACGCTGCGGAAGATGCGCCATTCGCCGGCGCCGTCGATGCGCGCGGCCTCGAGCAGCTCGTCGGGAATCGCGCGCGCGAACTGGCGCACCAGGAAGATGCCGAAGATGCTGGCCAGCGAGGGCACGATCACGCCGGCGTAGCTGTTGACGAGGCCGAGCAGCCGCGCCAGCAGGAACAGCGGCATCATCGCCACCTGCGAGGGAATCACCAGCGCCGCCAGCAGCAGGCCGAACAGGCGCTCGCGGCCGGCGAAGCGCAACTTGGCGAAAGCGTAGCCCGCGAGCAGATTGCAGGCCAGCGACACGAGCGTGATGCCGGTCGATACCAGCAGACTGTTGAACAGGAAGCGTCCGAGATCGGCGCGCTCGAACAGGGTGCGGTAGTTGTCCAGCGTCGGATGCAGCGGCAGCAGTGGCGGCGGAAAACTGTTGGCCGAGCCGATCGGCATCAACGACACCGACAGCATCCACAGCAGCGGAAACAGGGTCAGCGCCGCACCCAGCGCGAGCAGGCCGTTGACCGCGATCGAGGCCGGGCGCGGCTTCATGCGTAGCCCCTGCGCCGGCCGAACCACAGCAGGATCCAGGTCACGGCCAGCGTCAGCGCGAACAGCACGAAGGCGATCGCCGAGGCGAGCCCCAGATTCCACCAGTTGAAGCCCTCCTCGTACAGCAGATAAAGCACGCTCACGGTGCTCTGCAGCGGACCGCCCTGGGTCATCACGTAGGGCTCGGCGAACAGCTGGAAGTAACCGATCATGGTGAGCATGCTTACCAGTCATCAGCGTCGGCCCCAGCAGCGGCAGGGTGATGTGGCGCAGTTGCGCCCACGCCGAGGCGCCGTCGAGCCGCGCCGCCTCGTAGAGCTCGGCCGGCAGGACCTGCAGCCCGGCGAGGAAGATGATCATGTTGTAGCCGAAGTTCTTCCACACCGCGAACAGGATGATGGTCGGCATCGCCAGTCGCGGATCGCCGAGCCAGTCGACGGGATGGATGCCGAACCAGCCCAGCGCGTAGTTGACCAGGCCGTAGCGCGTCTGGAACAGATAGCGCCAGATCACCGCGACCGCGACCAGCGTGGTCACCACCGGGGTGAACAGCGCCATGCGGAAGAATCCCTTCCAGCGCGCCAGACGCGAGTGCAGCAGCAGCGCGGCCGCGAGCGAGGCCGCCAGCGACAACGGCACGCCGACGACCACGAAGTACAGCGTGTTGCCCAGCGCCTTCCAGAACAGCGGCATGTGCAGCACCGCCGCGTAGTTGTCCAAGCCGACGAAGCGCACGTTGTGCAGGTTGGCGAGCGCGTAGATGTCGAAGTCGGTCAGGCTGAGGCCGAAGGCCGCCAGCACCGGCAGCAGGAAGAACACCGCGAGCACCGCCAGGGCGGGTGCGGTGAAAATCCAGCCCGCGAGCGCGCCGCGCCTCACGGCACGGTCCCACGGTGCAGCATCCAGCGGCGCTTGGCGAGGATGGCGTCGGTACGCCGGTCCATCGCGGCGGTCGCCGCCGCGACATCCATGCGCCCGAAGGCCGCACGCGCCGCGATCACCTGCATCTCGTTGACGATCTCCTCCCACTCCGGCACCCTGGGCACGGCGCGCGCGCGTTCGAGCTGCGCGCGGAAGGCCTGCGCGTAGGGATCGTTGGCGATGCCCGGCAGCGCCCAGCTCGCACGGCGCGGCGGCAGGTCACCGGTCAGGGCGTGGAACTGCGCCTGGATCGCCGGCTGCGACAGGTATTCGATCAGTTCCCACGCCGCCCGCTTGTGCTCGGCATGTTTGAACAGCACCAGGCTCGCACCGCCGGCAATGCCCGAGCCGGGCCCATCCGGGCCCGGCAGCGGCGCGGTCATCCACTGGTTGCGCACCGCGGCCGGCATCCGCTGCTCGAACTCCTGGATCATCCACGGTCCGGAAATATAGAAGACGAAGTGACCACGCCCGAACTCAGCCGGCACATTGGGCACCTGGGTATTGTCGATGCGCGGGGCGTAGCCCTCGCGGAACATCCGCAGGTAGAAGCGCAGTGCCTGCCGGTTGCCCGGATTCCGGAAATTGCCGTACTGGTCGTGATCGCGCAGCAACGGCTGCGGCTCCTCCAGCGCCAGCGAGAGCAGCGGCTCGAATTCGTTCAACGGCAGCAGGATCGCGTAATCGCCGGGCGCGGCGCGGGCCTTGAGCGCGGCCAGCATGCGCGTCCACTCGGCCCAGGTGCGCGGCGGCCGGTCGAAGCCCGCAGCCGCCAGCAGGTCGCGGCGGTAGAACAACAACCGCGTGTCCACGTACCACGGCACGCCGTACACATGGCCGCCGATCACGTTGCTGGCCCAGATGCCGCGGAAGTAGTCGCCCGGCTGGATCCGCCGGGACGCGGCGATTTGCGTGTCCAGCGGCAGCAGCGCGTGCAGGGCCGCCATCTCCGGGATCCAGGTGTTGCCCATCTGGCCCACGTCCGGCGTGGTGCCTCCGGCGACCGCGGTCAGCAATTTCGCGTGCGCGGCGGTCCAGGGCAATTGCTGCACCTCGACGCGGATGCCAGGGTGCAGACGCTCGAAGCCGGCGACCAGTTGCTGCGCCACCAGTCCTTCGCGACCCATCGCCCAGAAGCGCACCAGCTCGCGCTGGTCCGCGGGCGTCCGTGCGCAGCCTGGGAGCAGCAGGATCAGCAGCAGGATGCGCCAGCGACGCCAGCGCATGCGGCTGGCGGAGCATGTTGCGGCCAGCGCCGGCAACCAGCCGCGCCGGCGCGCAGCGGCCACCACGACCCGCGCCGGCGCGATGCGGCGGGTGCCGGGGCCTGGACCGGGAGCCGGAGCGGGAGCTGGAGCGGGCATGCCGGCGCGATCCACTCAGCGCACCACCGCGCTCGCCGGCCGCAGCCAGCCGCCGCTGAATCCGGCACGCTCCAGGCCGCGGCGCAGATCGGGATCCGCCCGCATCAGGCGCCAGATGAATCCGGAGCGGTAGTTCTCCAGCATCAGCAGGATCGGTCCCTGGTCGATGCCCAGGTAGTCGCTGTCCACCCAGCCGACGCCGGGCACCAGGCGACCCGTACGCAACGTCACGTCGTAGTCGAAGCTGGGATTGAAGGCGTCGACGAAGCCGTACTTGCCGTAGATCCAGCGTCCGTAGCGCCGGTCGAGCGACTCGATCGAGGGGATCACCAGTTCCGGCGCGAAGGCGATCGACGACACCATCGCGGTCGGCGCGAGCGTGCCGTCGTCGAAACCGCCGCGGATGTCCACGCCGCGCGCGCTGTAGCCGCGGAAATGGCGCAGATGCCAGGGCGGCATGAAGTGGGTGTAATCCGCCGGCCCGTCGCTCGCGGTCAGGCCCCAGATGTCCTTGTCATAGCCGCGCCAGCCCATGGGGTTGGCGATGGCGTAGGCATGCTGCGCCAGCGTGGCGCGACGGCTGTTCTCGAAATAGTCCAGGTCATGGGCCCGCATCCAGGCATCGCGAATGCCGCGGAAATCCACCCACGACTGGCTGTACTGATAGCCGAACAGCGGCCCGAAGCCGAGATACGTCTGGCCCTGGAACCGGCCCCAGGTGCGGTTGTAGGTAGCCGTCCATGCCGGCCATGCGGCGGGCGCGACGGCGTGAGTGGGCGAGCCCAGGGCCTCGATGTACAGGATCATCGCCTCGTCATAGCCCTGCCACTCGTGGGGGATGAAGCCGCCCTCCGGCGTCCAGCCCATTGCGACCAGCGGCGCCCGCGGCGAGGCCCAGCGCCAGTCCACACGCCGGTCGATCGCATTGGCCAGCGCCCGGATCTCGCGCTCCTGGGGCGTGGCACGATCGAAATAGTCGCGATCGGCCAGCACGCCTGCCAGCAGCAGCGCGGTATCCACGGTGGACAGCTCCGAGTCCGACGTTCGCACTCCGCTGCGCATGTCGAGAAAGTGATAAAAGAAACCCTTGTAACCCGTAACCCCTTGCGGCTGCGGTCCCTGCGGCGCGTGGGCGAAGAAGCGCAGCGTGACCAGCACACGCTGAACGGCCTGCGCCCGCGTGACGTAACCGCGCTCCACGCCGATCGGATAGGCCGTCAGCGCAAAGCCCACCGCTGCGATGCTGCATGCCGACGGGCCCGGCCAGCGATCCGGCACCAGGCCGTTGGCAGGATTGGCGGTGTCCCAGAAGTAATCGAATGTGCGCCGTTCGAGCTGATCGATGAACGCCGGCAACGGCCGCGATGCAGCCGCGGCCGCATCCACGACCGGGCGCCCCGCCGGCAGGGTCCGGGCGATGGCAGGCGGCGCGAGGCCCGCAAGACCGAGGGTCAACAGCAAGAGCAGCGATCGCATCAGGAACCTCGTCGCAGGTGATGGTGATGGCGGAATGCAGGACAAGCGGCCCCGGCCGCGCGGCGGAACCGGGTCCGCATCGGCGCCGGTCGGCGCGTGCGAACGACGGCCTTCGATCGACGTCGGCGGTGCCGTGCCGCGAGTGACCCGGCCGATGATCGAGGCCGCCTCGTGCGCACGAACGGGGTCAGGACGGAATGGATGGTTCATCAGGCAGGCTCACTGCACGGCCGGCGTGCCGGCCAGCCAGCCGCCGGTGAAGTTGGCGCGTTCGAGTCCGAGATCGATATACGGGTTCTGGTGCATCACGTTCCAGACCAGGCCGGACTGGTAGTTCTCCAGCATCAGCAGGATCGGGCCCTGGTCAATGCCAAGGTACTGCGAATCCACCCAGCCCACGCCCGGCACCACTTCGCCCGTGGCCGGAGTGACACCGCCGTACTGGAAGCTGGGGTTGAACGCATCGTAGTCGCCGTAGGCGCCGAGAATGTAGGCGCCGTACCGGGCCTGCATCGCCTGCACCATCGGGATGACGATGTCGGGCGCGAAGACGATCGACCCCAGTGCCGCGGCCGGCGCGATGGTGCCGTCGTCCAGCGTGCCGGTGATGGCAGCGCCACGTGCGGCATAACCGTAAAACGTGCGCTGCCGGCCGCTGCCGTCGGTCAACGTGAAGTTGCCGGGGCCGTCGCAGGCGGTCAATCCCCACAGGTCGCTGCCGTAACCGGCCCACTGGCCCGGGTTGGCGATGGCGTAATCGCGCTGCGATTCGGTGGCCAGTCCGCTGTTGATGAAATAGTCGCTGCCCACCCCGCGCATGAAGGCATCCTGGATGCCGCGGAAATCGATCCACGCCTGGGAGTACTGGTGCCCGAACAGCGGCGCGAAACCCAGCTGCTGACGCCCGTAGTAGCTGCCCCATGTGTTCGGATAGGTCGCCGTCCACGCCGTCCATGCACTGGCGGAAACCGGATGGGTGGGCGAGCCCAGTGCCTCGATGTACAGGATCATCGCCTCGTTGTAACCCTGCCAGTTGTAGGGCAGATAGCCCGACTCCGGCAGCCAGCCCAGGCTGATCGTCGGCGCGGCCGGCTGCATCCAGGTCCAGTTGACGTTGCGGTAGAGCTGGTCGGCCAGCGCGCGGATCTGGTTCTCGCTGCTGTTGTTCTGGTTGAAGTAGCTCTCGTCGGTCAGCACGCCCGCCATCAGCAGCGCGGTATCGATCGAGGACAGCTCCGATCCCGGCCAGCGCTGGCCGGTGTTCAGATCGAGGAAGTGGTAGAAGAAGCCCTGGTACCCGCTCTCGCCGCTCGCGGCGGGCCCCTGCGGCGCGTTGCCCAGGAACTGCAGCGTGGTCAGCACGCGCTGTTCGGCTTGCGCGCGGGTGATCCAGCCGCGCTCGACGCCGATCGGGTAGGCGGTCAGCGCAAAGCCGGTGGCGGCGATGCTGGCGTAGGGCGATCCCGGGTAGTGATCGGGCGCCAGGCCATTGGCCGGGTTGGTGGTGTTCCAGAAGTACTCGAAGGTGCTTTGCTCGAGCTGCGCGAGCGACGCCGGCAGCGCGGGCTCGACCAGCAGCGTGAGTCCTGTGGTCGCCGTCGCGCTGCCGCTGCTGCCGCTGCTGCCGCTCAGCGTCATCGCATAGGTTCCCGGCGTCGCCGTCGCCGCGACATCGAGCATCTCGTTCTGCTGCCCTGAGCCTGCTGCCGTGGCCGTGCCTGCCGCAAGCTGCACGCCCGCGGGGGCATTGACCAGGGTCAGCGTCACCGGACTGGCGGACGCCGGGCTGACACTGAGCGTGAAAGCGGCCGATTCGCCGGCCGGCACCGACAGGCTGGAGGGCATCGCCGAGAGCACCAGGGGGGATGCACCGGGACTGCCGCCACCCGGACTCGTCGCCGATGGGCCGGAACCACCGCCGCAGCCAGCCAGCAGGAGCGTCAGCGCCAGGGCTGCGAGCAGGCCGGCCAATTGTCCGCACTGCCCCGCGATACCGGGGATTGTCCGTCGCGAGCCGCGACCGACCAGGCGTGCAGCCCAAAGAGTGCCCGATCGATCGGCCAGCCACGTTGCCCATGTTCCGCAGGCATGCGCGCGCCTGCGGCCGTCGCTGACGCCGATCGCGCGCAGGGTGGATCCCACCATGCCCTGAAGCGGCGAGCGCGCGTGGCGGGCAATCCCGGAAGTTGGCTGCACGATACCCTCAGGCATCCAATCCGGGGGCGGCGCAACGGCGGTCGATGAAGGCCTGATGCAGCGGCATCAGGCCCGTGCAGCTTTCGATGACCTGCGCCACGCCCTGCATGAACTGCTTGAGCTGATCGTCGGGCATCTGATCCACCAGCGGGTGATAGGTGCGCGGCAGGATGTTCTGCCCGATCAATACCTCCACCCAGCTGGGTTCCGCGAAGAGCTCCTCACTCTCGCGGAAGGATCGCCCGCTGTCGGCGAACAGGCGCATCTTGTGCGCCAGACCCGTGGGCACCGACATGTGGGCGCACTCGCGCCATAGCGGCGCGTCGTCGCGCTGCGTGGCGTGGTAGTGCAGGATCAGGAAATCGCGGATGCGCTCGATCTCGAAAGTCAGTTGGGCGTTGTATTCGTCAATCACGACTTCGCTGAAATCATTCCACGGCAACAGGCTGAGCAGGCGCGCGATGCCCGACTGGATAAGGAAAATGCTGGTCGATTCCAGCGGCTCCAGAAAACCGCTGGCCAGCCCCAGAGCCACCACGTTCCTGTTCCAGAACTTCTTGCGCATGCCGGGCGTGAAGCGCAGCAGGCGCGGTTCGCCCAACGGCTTGCCGTCCAGATTGGCCAGCAGTGTGGCCGTGGCCTCGTCATCGCTGATCAGCGCGCTGCTGTAAACGTGCCCGTTGCCGGTGCGATGCTGCAGCGGGATGCGCCACTGCCAGCCGGCCGTGCGCGCGGTCACCCGTGTGTAGGGCGTGGGCGGACCGACTTTCTCGCAGCCGACCGCCACGGCACGGTCACAACGCAGCCACTGCGAATAATCGATGTAGCCGGTATGCAGCGCCTGTTCGATCAGCAGACCGCGGAAACCCGAGCAGTCGATGAACAGGTCGCCGTCGATGACGCTGCCGTTCTCCAGCGTCACCGATTCGACGTAACCATCCTCGCCACGCAGCTGTACATGCCTGATCTTGCCCTCGGTGCGGCGCACGCCGCGCGCCTCGGCATAGCCGCGCAGGTAGCGTGCGTACAGGCTGGCATCGAAGTGGTAGGCGTAGCGGATGTCCGCCAGCGGTGAGCTGGCCGGTACGTCGCTGGCCGAGGGCATGAACTTGCCGCGGACTGCGGCGGCTGTGTTGATCGAATAATCGACCAGCGGCCCGGCCCAGCCCTTTTGCTGCGCCTTGATCCAGAACTGGTGGAACGGCAGCGGGCCGATATTGGTGCCCAGAGCGCCGAAACCGTGGATGTAACTGTCACCCAGACGCCCCCAGTCGTTGAACTGGATGCCGAGTTTGAACGTGCCCATGACGGCCTTGACGAACTCGACCTCGTCGATCTCGAGCAGACTGTTGAACTGCTTGAGGTGCGGTACCGTGGCTTCGCCCACGCCGATGCTGCCAATTTCCTCCGACTCGATCAGGTGAACGGCATAGCCGGCCCCGAGCATCTTGGCGCAGGCCGCTGCCGCCATCCAGCCAGCGGTGCCGCCACCGACGATGACGATGTTTTTCACGGACCGTGAAGTGGGCATCGAAGCAGCTCTCGGGAAGTTTGCACAACTGCAGCGTGCCGACTCGACGCGGACAATCAAGCCGGGTGCAATCGAAGCGCGCCGGCGGATTGCCCGCCGGCGCGTGCGCGGGGACTCAGAAGCTGACGCCCACGGTCAACTTCAGGTAGCGGGGGTAACCGGAGATCTCCCCAAGCGGGTTGTACGTCACCGGGTACTTGTTGAGCACGCCATTGCTGCCCCAGTTCTCGATGTAACTGGTGTAGTTGTGCCAGTTCAACAGGTTGATGATATCGGCGCGCGCATAGGCGTTGAGGCCATACAGCTTGAAGTTCTTTGTGAACTGCACCGAGAAATCGCGGTAGCCCCAGATGCGTCCGCCCACCAGGAAGCGCGAGCCCTCGGGAGTCGCGGCGATCGGCATGCAGGTGCTGATAGTGGCCGCACCGTAACAAGCCAGGTTCACATCCGGGATCGGCGTGGCCAGGGTCAGCCGCGCGCCCATGGCGATGTCCCACGGTCCCTTCAGGGTGCCGGCCACGACGATGCGCTGCTTGGCCACCGGCTCGCTGATGAACGGATAGTCGCTCGGGTACTGCTCGTCGAACGAGTAGTTGTTGTTGAGCGCACCGTTGTCCATGTTCCATTTCGCGTGCGTCCAGGTGTACGCGATGGTCAAGCCCCAGCCCGATTCTTCCGTATAGGGCTTTTGCGCCGACAGCAGCAATTGCGTGGTACGGGTCTGCAGACCGTTGCCCCACAGGATCAGATTGCCGAAGCCCGGCATGGGATAGGTCCATGGCTGACCGACGCCACCCCATGGTTCGTTTACCCAGAAGGCGCCACCGGGTCCGCGGTTGCCCAGGAAGCCGGTCAAGTTGTCGTAGCTGAGCACGCGCGAGATCGCCACGCTGGTATCCCAGTCGCTGATGCGGTTGCGCATGCCGATGGAGAACTGGTCTGAGTAAGGCGTTTTCAGACTGTTGGGCATCATGTCCACTTCTTTGCCGGCGAACGATCCACTCACCAGCGCCTGCAACGCCGGGATGCTCATGTACGACGGACTCCAGGCGTAACAGGGGCTCTGGCCCGTCTGGCACGGCGCTGATGGCGTACCGAAGTAGATCGTCGGCTGCGACAGGACATATTTCGTCTGCTCAAGCTGCAGCAGGTCATACAGATTGTGGTTGTAGGCACGTGCGATGCCGCCGAAGATGACGTGCTTCTGGTCGCCGTTGACGTCGAAGGCGAAGCCGATGCGCGGCGAGAAGTGCCACTTGGCGCTGCGATTGTGGCCATTGCTGATGTAGTCGTTGATGTTGATGCCGCCCTGGGCCAGCTGCTGCGCATACGTGGTCCCCGGCGCCGCACCCGGAGCCTGGCTGCTGAGCGCCGCGAGCACTGGCCCCGGCGTCACATAGTTCAGGTACGCCGGACTGCGATCGTAGTCGCCGCGTACGCCGACGTTGAAAGTCCAGTGCTTGTTGAGCGTCCATGTATCCTGCAAGAACGTGTCGAACAAGGTGTTCTTGCTCACCGAGACCGGGCTGGTGCCAGGGATGAGCGAGCCGAATTGCGCCTGATAGGGAATGCTCGAGGTGCCGGCGGTCGGCGAGACCTTGTAATAGAAGAGTGCATTGCTGCTGCCCGCATCCTGTGCCGTCAGCGTGATGTGTTGCAGATCGAAGCCGGCCTTGATCACGTGGCTGCCGTGCCACTCGAGTCCGTCATAGGTGATGTGGTCGAATATGCCGATGCCGCGCTGGCCCTTGTTCTGCTGAGCCAGCGGCGAATTGCCGGTCTGCAGGATGACCTGGTTGGGGTTGATGTTGTACGAGCTAAGCGCCGCGGTATAGGCGCTGCCGATGCCCAGCAGGATGGGCGTTGGCTGCCAAGCCGAATCCTGCCAGGTGGCCTCAAGGCGGTTGAACCAGTCGTAACCGCTATGCTCCCAGGCCAGATCGGCGGTCTTCTGGAAGTTGATGGTGTTGAGGCCGGCCGACTGCGTCGAAACGCCGCCGACGCCGCTGATGCTGGTCTCGTTGCGAATATGCGATTCCAGCACGAAGCGGTCGCGATCGGTCGGCTCGTAATCGATCTTGCCGAACCAGTTGTTTTCCAGAAATGGCAGGTTGGCCGGACCGATCTGCGACTGCACACTGGCCGGCAACTGGCTAACGAACTGCTGAGGAGCGTTCGCCACCACCGTGCTCGGAGTATCGAACTTCTTGCCTTCGTAAGCGACGTAGAAGTGCGCCTGATTCTGGATGATCGGACCGCCGAAATCGAAGCCATAGTCCTTGTCGGTCGAGGGCGTCTTCTTGCCGGCGGCGCTCTCGGCCGGGGTTGCCGCGCGCATGCCGGTGCTGTTGAAACTGACGAAGGCGTCACCCTTGTACTGGTTGGTGCCCGACTTGGTGGCCGCCACGATGGCGGCGCTCGACAGCGAGCCGTACTCGGCCTCCTGATTGGAGGTGATCACGCGGTATTCGCCGATCGCCAGCTGCGGAAACGGGTTGCCCTGACTGGCATTCTGCCCGACGAGGCCACCCTGCAATACGAAGTTTTTCTGGCTGACGCCGTCGATATAGACGTTGATGGCACTGTCGGCCATGCCGCCGGCCTGCAGCTTGGTGTCACCGTTGGCACTGCGGCTGAACACCATGCCCGGCACGGTGTCCGCGAACTGCAGGAAGTTGCGCGAGGCCGCGGGCATGTTCTCGATCTGGTGCGTCGAGACGAACGAACCCACCTGCGAGGTGTTGACGTCCTGCTGACTCAGGGCGGCGGTGACCTTGACCGCCGAGAGCTTGGTGACATTGCCCGTCGGGACCGTCGCCGCGATCAGGTCCAGGGTGGCGGTCGAGGCGACATTCAGCTTGATCGTTCTTTCGATGCCCGACCCGGCGCTGATCCGGTAGGTGCCGGGCGGCAGGCCGAGCAGCGTGTAGAGTCCCTTGCCATCGGCCTTGGTCTGGCGCGAGGCGCCGGTGGCGATCTCCCTGGCGGTGATCACTGCCCCGGGCGCGGCATGACCGCGCAGGGTGGCATCCGCGCTCGCGGCCATCGAAACGGTCGGCGCGGCGACGAGAGTCGCCAGTGACGTGGCGATCAGGCTGGCAAGCAGCTTCTTCTTGAAGGTCTGTGGTGTTCTCATGGTTCCCCTGCCTTAGGTCGGGTTGGTCGGTGTGGTGCGGGACGGGCGGTGCTTTGCTGCAGCCGGCTTGATCCGATCCTCGGAGCCGGTCAGCGTCTGATTTCCGGTGGTGCCATCGGGTGCGGCGGGTCTCGGACTGCCGGCGTCCTGCCCGTGCATGCCGCAGGAAGCCCGGACCACCAGCTCAGGCTGCATGGTCTCGGTGGTCACCCTGCTTTCCTCGTGCTCGCCGACCGTGGCGAGCAACCGTTCCAGTGCCCGCCCTCCGAGGTCGGCGATGCGCACGCGCACCGTCGTCAGCGCAGGGGTGATGTAGCGGGCAATGGGAATGTCATCGAAACCGACCACCGCCATCTCGCGCGGCACGTCGACACCCGACTGGGTCAGCGCGAACAGGCAGCCGATCGCCATGACGTCGTTGGCCGCGAAGATGGCGTCAGGGCGGATCCTCTGCGCCAGGATCTGCTTGGCAGCGCGGTATCCCCCTTCCTCGATGAAATCACCCCGCAGGACCTGCTCGTCCTGGTCGGGCAGCAGCTCGGCCATCGCGTTGCGATAACCCTGCAGCCGTGCGCGCGCATCCAGGTTGTCCTCGGGGCCGGTGATGAAGGCGATCCGCCTGTAGCCGCTGGCCACCAGATATCGAACCATGCCGTAGGCCCCGCCGAAATTGTCGATCAGCACCGCCGAGCAGCCCGCCTCGCTGATGACACTGTTCATCAGCACGATCGGGAATCCGCGCGGGAGGTTGTTGGCGAGCATGCCCGCGTCCACATAGGGCGACATCAGCAGCAGGCCGTCGACCCGGCCCTGCATGCTGCGCAGCGCGGCGGCGGCTTCGGCGGCGTCACCATGGGAACTGGAAACCAGCAGGTGCAGACCCCGCGCCCGCGCGCCGCCATCGATGCCCCGGATCAGTTCGGAGAAGAATTCACCATGCAGGTCGGGCAGCAGCACGCCGATGCTTTCGGTGCGCCTCATGCTGAGGCTGCGCGCTGCGCCATGCGGCATGTAATGGAGATCGATCGCCGCCTGCTGCACGCGCCCGCGGGCCGCAGCGGTCACTGACGGATGCCCGTTGAGCGCGCGCGAGACCGTGGCTACGGAGACCCCGGCGCGTTCGGCAACGTCTTTGATCGTGGTCCCCACGCACTCGCCCCCTGCGGCTTTCGCGGCATGTCACGGAGACGCAATGTAATCGTTTACAAAGCCATTGCACGCTGCAGCGCAACGAAAACATAACGGCGCCGGCCGACGCGGCCGCCACCGCGCGCGGAACCGCGCCGGAAACCGGCTCAGCGGCCGAGTTCGGCGACGAAGTCGTACACGTCGCCGCGATAGAACGAGCGGGTGAATTCCACCGCACGGCCGTCGGCGAGATAAGCGCGGCGTTCGATGTACAGCGCGGGGCTGCCCGCGGGCAGCTCGAGCAGCCGGGCCTGGCCGGCGTCCAGGGCGACCGCGCGCACGCGCTGCAGCGCGCGCACCGGCACGTGGCCTTCGCGTTCCAGCGCGTCGTAGAGCGAGTTGCCCACGGCCGCCGGATCGGCCAGCAGATGCTGCGGCACGGCGGTGCGCTCGACCACCAGCGGACGCTCGCCGGCGAAGCGAAGACGGTACAGCCGGACCACCGCCGCGCCGGGCGAGAGGTCCAGTCCCATCGCCTCCTCGGGGGTCGCCGCGCCGACCGCGCGCTCGAGAAAGCGCGAGCGCGAATCCAGGCCGCGCGCGCGCAGGTCGTCGGAAAAGCTGGTCAGTCGTGAAAACGACTTCACAATGCGTTCGGCGACGAAGGTCCCGGCCCCGCGCCGCTGGGTCAGCATGCCGTTCTCGATCAGTCCGGCGATGGCGCGCCGCACGGTGACGCGCGAGACTCCGAGCTGCTCGGCCAGCACGCGCTCGCCGGGCAGCGCGTCGCCGGGCTTGAGCGCACCGGTTTCGATCACCTCGACGAGGGCGCGTTGCAGGCTGAGATAGGCAAGACCGCGTCCCGAGGCATCGGCGCGACACTGGCGGCGAAAGGCGTCGGTCAGAAATGACTTCATACCAGAAGCATACCAACCATCACCACCGTCGCGCTGTGCCCACTGGATTCGTGCATCCGGATCCTGCGCTTTGATCTATTGGTATTTTACTGGTATTGTCACGGCCGCCCCGGACGCCACGCCACCAGCCACGGAACATCCCATGCAAGCCTTCGATCTGATCATTTTCGGCGGCACCGGCGATCTCGCCATGCACAAGCTGCTGCCGGCCCTCTTCCAGCGCTTCCGCGATACCGGGTTCGAGGCCGGTTCGCGCGTGATCGCGGTCGCGCGCGAGGCACTCGACGATGTGCATTACCGCGAACAGGTGCACGCCGCCCTCGCGCCGATCGCCGCAGGACACGAGGCCGAGCTGGCGCGCTTCCTCGAAGGCATCGGCTACCAGGCGGTGGACGTGCGCGCGCAGACCGGCTGGGAGCAGCTCGCGGCGCGCATCCGCGCAGCAGCCTCGCCGGTGCGCGTTTTCTACCTCGCCCTGCATCCGGACCTGTTCACCCCGGTCTGTGATCACCTGCGCGCGCTGGACCTGCACGAAGGCGAGGCGCGCGTGGTGCTGGAAAAGCCCATCGGCAGCAGCCTGGCCTCGGCCAGCGCGATCGCCGATGCGGTGGCACGCACCTTCAGCGAGCGTCAGACCTTCCGCATCGACCATTACCTCGGCAAGGAGACCGTGCAGAACCTGCTGGCGCTGCGCTTCGCCAACGCCCTGTTCGAGCCGCTGTGGAACGCCGAGCACATCGATCACGTGCAGATCACCGTCGCCGAAACGGTCGGCGTCGGCGACCGCGCGGCCTACTACGACCGCGCCGGCGCGCTGCGCGACATGGTGCAGAACCACCTGCTGCAGCTGCTGTGCCTGGTCGCGATGGAGCCGCCGGTGTCGCTGACCGCCGACGCGATGCGCGACGAAAAGCTCAAGGTGCTGCACGCGCTCAAGCCGATCGACGCGCGCAATGCCGGCGCCACTGACCGTGCGCGGCCAGTACCGCGCCGGGGCGATCGCCGGGCGCGCCGGTGCCGGGCTATCTCGAGGAGCTGGGCCGCGCTGATTCGCGCACCGAGACCTTCGTCGCGCTCAAGGCCGAGGTCGACAACTGGCGCTGGGCCGGCGTGCCGTTCTACCTGCGCACCGGCAAGCGCCTGCGGCGAACGCGTGTCCGAGATCGTGATCAGTTTCCGCAGCGTGCCGCACTCGATCTTCGGCCGCGAGGCCGGCGAGCTCGCGCCGAACAAGCTGGTGCTGCGCCTGCAGCCCGACGAGGGCGTCAAGCTGTGGCTGATGAACAAGGTCCCCGGCCCGGGCGGCATCCGCCTGCGCCACGTGCCGCTGGACATGAGCTTCGCCGCCGCCTTCGGCGGCCACCAGGCCGACGCCTACGAGCGCCTGCTGATGGATGTGGTGCGCGGCAACGCGACGCTTGTTCATGCGCCGCGACGAGGTCGAGGCGGCGTGGCGCTGGATCGATCCGATCATCGCCGCCTGGGCCGCAGAACGACGAGGCGCTCAACCCTACACCGCCGGCAGCTGGGGGCCGAGCGCCGCGGTTGCCCTGATCGAACGTGACGGCCGCACCTGGCACGAGGATGCGTTCTGATGGTGGCCGCAGCGCCACCGTCGATCCCCCTGCGTTGGCACACGCAGGCCGCGATGCCTGCATTGGCCGCGGCGCTGGCGGACGCGGTCGCGGCGGTGCTGCGCAATGCGCTGGCCAGCCGCGGCAGGGCGACGCTTGCGCTGTCGGGCGGCGCCACGCCGGGCCCGTTCCTGCATGCGCTGGCGACGCGAACGCTGGACTGGGCGCGGGTGATCGTCACCCTCGTCGACGAGCGCTGGGTGCCGGCCGGTCACCCGCGCGCCAACGCCACCCTGGTGCGCGACACCTTGCTGCAAGGCGCGGCCGCCGTGGCGCGCTTCGTGCCGCTTTACAGCGAAGCGCCGACGCCCGAGGCGGGTCTGGCCACGGTGCGCGCAGGCATCGATGCCCTGCCGCTGCCGCTCGACGCGGTCGTGCTCGGCATGGGCGACGATGGCCACTTCGCCTCGCTGTTTCCCGATGGCGATCATCTGGCGGCCGCGCTCGATCCGCACACCCCGGCGCGCGTACTGCCGATGCGCGCGCCGGACGCCGCCGAGCCGCGCATCACGCTGACGCTGCCGGTGCTGGCCGGCGCGCGTTCGGTGTTCCTGCTGATCGCGGGCGGACACAAGCGCGACGTGCTGGAGCGCGCCGTTGCCGACGCCGGCCTGCCCATGCACGCCCTGCTGATGCAGGCGCGCACGCCGATCGCCGTGTACTGGGCGCCCTGAAGCCGGAGGAACCGATGAACCCGCATCCAACCCTGGTCGCCGTGACCGACAGCCTGCGCGAGCGCAGCCGCGCCACACGCCAGGCCTACCTCGCCCGCATCGACGCGGCCCGCGGCGCCGGGCCGCACCGCGAGCGCCTGTCCTGCGGCAATCTCGCCCACGGTTTCGCCGCCTGCGCCGCGCCCGACAAGGCCGCGCTGCGCGAAGGCCGCGGCGCCGATCTCGCGATCGTCACCGCCTACAACGACATGCTCTCGGCGCACCAGCCCTACGAGCGCTATCCCGAGCTGATCAGGCGGCGCGCGCGCGACGGCCGGCGCCACCGCGCAGGTGGCCGGCGGCGTGCCGGCGATGTGCGACGGCGTCACCCAGGGCCGCGCCGGCATGGAGCTGTCGCTGTTCTCGCGCGACGTGATCGCGATGGCGACGGCGGTGGCGCTGTCGCACGACATGTTCGACGCCGCGCTGTTCCTCGGCATCTGCGACAAGATCGTGCCCGGCCTGCTGATCGGCGCGCTGCGCTTCGGCCACCTGCCGGCATCTTCGTGCCCGGCGGGCCGATGCCCTGCGGCCTCCCCAACGAGGAGAAGAGCAAGGTCCGCCAGCGCTACGCCGAGGGCAAGGTCGACGCGCGCCGAGCTGCTCGAGGCCGAGGCCGCAGTCCTACCACGCGCCCGGCACCTGCACCTTCTACGGCACCGCCAACTCCAACCAGATGCTGATGGAGATCATGGGCCTGCACCTGCCGGGCGCCAGCTTCGTCGCGCCCGACACGCCGCTGCGCGACGCGCTGACCGCGCGCCGCGGTGCGCCGCGCGGCGGCGGTCACCGCGCTGGGCGACGACTACACGCCGGTCGGCCGCGTCGATCGACGAGCGCGCCATCGTCAACGGCGTGGTCGGCCTGCTTGCCACCGGCGGCTCGACCAACCACACGCTGCATCTGGTCGCGATCGCGCGCGCCGCCGGCATCGACCTGCGCTGGGAGGACTTCGACGAGCTGTCCGCCGCGGTGCCGCTGCTCGCGCGCATCTATCCGAACGGCTACGCCGACGTGAACCAGTTCCACGCGGCCGGCGGCATGCCGTTCCTGATCGGCGAGCTGCTCGACGCCGGGCCTGCTGCACGCCGACGTGCGCACCGTCGCCGGCAGCGGCCTCGACGCCTATCGCCGGGTGCCGGTGCTCGACGCGGACGGCACGCTCGCCTGGCGCCGGCGCCGGCGGCAAGCGGCGACCGCGGCGTTCTGCGAGCGGCGTCCGAGCCGTTCCGCGCCGACGGCGGCCTGCGCCTGCTCGCGGGCAACCTCGGCCGCGCCGTGATCAAGATGTCCGCGGTGCCGGACGATCGCCTGGTGATCGAGGCGCCGGCGCGCGTGTTCGACGACCAGGACGTCGGTCCGGCGCGCCTTCGAGCGCGGGCGAACTCGACCGCGATTTCGTCGCGGTCGTGCGCTTCCAGGGCCCGCGCGCCAACGGCATGCCCGAACTGCACAAGCTGACGCCGACGCTGGCGACTGCTGCAGGACCGCGGCCATCGCGTGGCGCTGGTCACCGACGGGCGCATGTCCGGCGCCTCGGGCAGCGTGCCGGCCGCGATCCACGTCACCCCCGAGGCCGCCGACGGCGGCCCGCTGGCCAGACTGCGCGACGGCGACCTGATCCGCCTCGACGCCGAACACGGCGTGCTCGAAGCCCGCGTGGACGCCGCGGTCTGGGCCGCGCGCGAGCCGGCCGCGGCCGATCTCTCGGCGCATCAGGCCGGCCTCGGGCGCGAGCTGTTCGGCCTGTTCCGTGCCGCGGTCAACCGCGCCGACCAGGGCGCCAGCCTTTTCGGAGTCACGTCATGAACCACGCCGGCGCGAATGATCCGCAGCGCGGTCTCGAGGCCATCCTGCGCCGCGGACCGGTGATGCCGGTGGTGGTGATCGATGATGCGGCGCAGGCGCTGCCGCTGGCGCGCGCGCTGCTCGCCGGCGGCATCCGCTGCATCGAGATCACCCTGCGCACGCCGGCCGCGCTCGACGCCATCCGCGCCGTCGCCGCCGGGATCGCGGAGATGGCGGTCGGCGCCGGCACCGTGCTCGGCGCCGCCGATCTGGAAGCCGCGGCGCGCGCCGGGGCGCATTTTGCGGTATCGCCCGGCAGCACGCCGGCGCTGCTCGCGGCAGCAGCGGCACAGGGCTTGCCGTGGCTGCCCGGCGCCACCACGGCCAGCGAGGTGATGGCGCTGCGCGAGGCCGGCTACCGCTTGCTGAAGTTCTTTCCCGCCGCGGCAGCCGGCGGCGCCGCGCTGCTCAGGTCGCTGCACGGACCGCTGCCCGACGTCCGCTTCTGCCCCACCGGCGGCATCGACCTCGAGAGCGCGCCGGCCTGGCTCGAGCTGCCGAATGTCGTCTGCGTCGGCGGCTCGTGGCTGACGCCCGGCGAGCGCCTGCGTGCCCTGGACTGGGACGCCATCGAAGCCTTGGCGCGACACGCCGCGAACCTCACCACGCGCGTCTGAAACCGGCCCGAGCTGCCGGTTCGCACGCGCGACGGCAGCATGATGCCTGTCGCGATCGCCGGGCGCGGGGAAGATACGAACAAGCTCGGACCCTTCGCAATCCCTGGAATGCTTGCCGCGCAGCAAGCACGCATGTGCTTGATGCGGTGGAACCGAGGCCGGGCCTGCGCCGTATTCGGCACCCTCTGGCAAGTCCACGATGGGCCTATCAGAGGTTCCACAGGTTCAGCCAACCAGACCGTCCAGCCCTGCCATCTGCAGGGCTTGGTCAGGAAGAGAACTGGTTGCTGCTTTTCTGGATGCCGATGGTCGACGGAACACCTTGCGCAGGAAATCCTCGACGGGGCAAGGAGGCACCGGATGGTCCGTTCGACACGTTGATCGCGCGCAGCGGCACGAAAGGCAGCGGGTGATGCTTGGTCAATCGGAAGAACGGCTTGAACAAATTGCTGAGCATGGCGCTTGCCTCACGTCGAGCTTGATTCGGATGCGAAGGAGCACCGGACACCCCCTCAGGGGATGCCGCGCATGACTGCAGTCCAAGCTTGCAGCGCCGTGCCGGTGCGGAGGGGCACCAGGCGTGCCGTAGACGTGGATTGCTCCTGCCTTCGGCGAGCACTACCCGCCTCCGAACCATGCTGCCGGTCGCATACCTCAGCTGGTGAAGATGCCTCATCACGCCGGCCTTGTATGTACGGTGTCACACGCTGGCGGATCACGCCCCCGAAACCGCCGCCGGCAGCCGGGCCGCACAGCGGAGGCTTTCTCGGCGACGGCCGAGCCGCAGTTGGGCGTGCGTGATGCTTGCGGCTGCGCGGCCGGCGAGCGCTCAGCCGTGCCCGGCAGGCGCGGCGCCGGAGATGAACGCGTCGACATGCCGGGCCAGGACCGGCAGCACCTCGGGGTTGAGATAAAGCATGTGCCCGACCGGGTAATCGAACTCGTGCACCCGACCGGCCAGCGCGGCGGCGGACAGGCCCATGTGGTGGATGGTGTAGTCGGTGGCAAAGAACGGCGTCGCCATGTCGTAGTAACCATTGTTCAGCATCAGCTGCATGCCCGGATCGTTGTTCATCGCCCGCGCCAGCGCCGGCGCGACGTTGCGCGCCTGCAGGTTGCCCACGCCGCTGCCGACACTGTTGAGCGGCGAGCGGTAGCTCCAGTTCCAGGCCTTGAACACCTTGCCGCTGTCCTGCTTGTACAGATGCGTGCTGGTGTAGTGGAGATCGTCGCGCAGGTAATGATCGAAACTTGCGGCCAGCGCGCCCCAGATCGCGGTCGTGGTGGCTCCGGCGTCACTGTGACCCGGTACCGGCAGCAGCGGCTGCAGCTCCGGTGCGGTGTAGCGCGCGTCGTAGCGCCCGGTCATCGATCCCGAGTCGCCCAGCAGCCGGCGCATGAACACCGGCAGGGTCATGCGCAGATCCGCGCGCAGCCACAGCGCGGCCGGGATTCCAGTCAGCTGTGACAGGCGTGTGGCGATCCGGCTGCGCTCGGCCGGCGCCAGCGTGCTGCCGGCGAACAGGGCCTGCTGATAGTCCGCGCCGGCGAACTGCTCGGCTGCCGACACGGCCGCCTGCAGGCTGGCCGGCTGCGGCTGCAGGCGATGGTGGTACCAGGCCACGGCGGCGTAGGACGGCAGATAAAGCACGTAGGGCAGATCATTGCCGGCGCTGAAGTTGATCGTCGGCAGATCGAGCACGGTCGAACACAGGATCACCCCGTTGACGTACACCCCCTTGGCCACCAGGTCCTGCGCCAGCACCGCCGAGCGCGTAGTGCCGTAACTCTCGCCGAGCAGGAATTTGGGCGAGTTCCAGCGATCGAAGCGGGTGATGTAGCGCTGGATGAACTGGGCGTAGGCGCTGGCGTCGCCCTTGATGCCATAGAACATCTTCGGCGTGCCGGCGCCCGCGAGGCGGCTGTAGCCGGTGCCGATCGCGTCGATGAAAACCAGGTCGCTGGTCTTGAGGATGCTGTCGTCATTGTTGACCAGCCGATAGGGCGGCTGCTGCGCCTGCGAATCGCCGGGTGCAGGCCAGACGATGCGGCGCGGACCGAAGCCGCCGATATCGACCAGGGCCGAGGCGAAGCCGGGGCCGCCGTTGTAGGCGAAGGTGACCGGCCGCGTCGCGTCGTGCACGCCGTCGCGGGTATAGGCGATGTAGAACACGCTGGCCGTGGGCTGGTGCTTGGCGTTGTAGAGCAGCAGCGTGCCGGCCGTCGCGGTATAGGCGATGCGCTGACCGTCGATCACGACGTGGTGATGGCTCACCACCGTCCGCTCCTTCGGCACCGGCAGGAGCTTGACCGGCTTGGCTGTTGCCGTGCCGGTCGCGGGGGTCGCCGGCGTCGCCGCCGAGGCGGCCGCGGCGATCAGAAGCGCGGCACTCAAAACAACACACTGATGAAAACGCATGGCAGGCTCCGGGCAGCAGGCCCGGAGGCAATGCCGGGCACCTGACTGCGACCGCGGCCGGGCGCCGATGTTCCCCGGTCGTGCGGAAACCCGATCAGCCGGCCCGCACGGCATGCCCTGGAGCCATGCCACGTCCGGGTGTGCGTCGCGCGCGGCGGGATCGATCGCGCGTCCCTTGTCCTCGCTGCAGTGCGCGGGAAGAGGGGCAGGCCCGGTCGCTGCCACGATGCACCGGCTGCTCCGCAACGCTGGACAACCCAAGCTGCCGGCGCCACCGAGAAACGGCCCCTCCACGGAGGTCAAGAGCCCCTTTCCAGTCAGGCGATGTCAAGGCGACTGAGCGTTATCTGCGCAAACTTTCTCCAGCCTGCAGCGACATCGGACTTGCTCAAGGCAAGCTGCAGCCGACGCCTTGCGTGCCACGATGGCCGCAACCATTGCGGACACGGCGATCCTCGGCATTCCAGGCTTTCCTGACAGTGTCGCCGGTTTCATTGAGGCGCCCCCTTTCGTAGACGATCAGGCACCCCTTCACACAGGCATCGCAACCGCCTCTCGTAAAAAACACCACTCTCCGCACCACCCGCGACCTGCTGCTGCCCAGGCTGATCTACAGGGAGCCGGGCTTGTCCGATCTGCCCGAGCCGCAGACCGTCGCCGCATGGATGCGCCGTGCTGCATCCTGTTCATCGCCGGGTCCGCGGCGCAGGCAGAACCAGCTCACCCGCACGCAACTGCCCGAGGCCGCGCATCTGCATGTGCCACAACAAGGACGAAGGTCGCGCACCGGGCGCGCATGAGCAGGATGCGGCGCGGCCGCGTCCGGATCGGGCCTGACCGGGGCGCTCCGACCCGCTCCGGGTGGGCGCGTTCAGAGATTCCCCAAATAGGCCTCGAATTCGGCGGCCGGCAGCGGCTTGCAGTAGTAGTAGCCCTGCGCCTCATCGCAGCCCTGCTCGCTGAGGAAGGCAAGCTGCCCGGACGTCTCGACACCTTCCGCGATCGTCGACAGGCCAAGGCTCTTGGACATGCTGATGATCGCGGCCACGATGGCCCGGTCCTCCGCGCGGAAGCTGATTTCACGCATGAAGGACTGATCGATCTTGATCTTGCGCACCTTGAATTTCTTCAGATAGTTGAGCGACGAATAGCCGGTGCCGAAGTCGTCGATCGACATGCGGATGCCGAGCTCATGCAGCCTGTCCATGATCGCGATCGCGCCCTGGGGATCGTGCATCGCCACGCTTTCGGTCAGCTCCAGCTCCAGGAGTCCGGGCGGCAGTTGCGCCTCGGCAAGAATGCCGCGGACCAGGTCGGGCAGGCTGCGGTGTCGGAACTGCACCGCGGAAAGGTTCACGGCCATGATCATCGGGGGATGGCCGCGGTCGATCCAGGACTTCATCTGGCGCACGGCCATGCGCAGCACCCATTCGCCGACCGGCAGGATCAGTCCGCTGTATTCCGCGACCGGGATGAATTCCGCGGGCGACAGGTCGCCGAACTCCGGGTGATTCCAGCGCAGCAGGGCCTCCACGCCGATGACGCTTCCACTGCGGATGGCGATCTGCGGCTGATAATGAAGATGAAACTGGTCCAGTTCCAGCGCGCGATGCATCGCATGGGTCAGTCGCATGTGTCGCGCCGCACGATCCTGCATCTCGGCCGTGAAAAAACGGTATCCGTTGCGGCCTTCATGCTTGGCCCGATACATGGCGGTATCGGCGCTCCGGGACAGGGTTTCCAGGTCTTCGCCGTCATGGGGATAGATGGCAATGCCGATCGAGGCCGTGACCACCAGGTCGTACGGGCCGATCCGGCAGGGCCTGGAAATGGATTCGAGCAGCTTTTCCGCGACATGCGCCGCCGCCTGCGCGCCGCTGTCGGCCAGGACCAGGACGAATTCGTCTCCGCCGAGTCGCGACACCGTGTCCGTCTCGCGCAGGACCGACTGCAGGCGCTTGCCCGTTTCGATCAGGAAGGCATCGCCCAGGCTGTGGCCGAGCGTGTCGTTGATGTCCTTGAAGCGGTCGAGGTCGACGAACATCACGCACAGGCTTTCATGACCGTGCCGCATCATGCCGATGGCGTACTGGACATGGTCGGCCAGCAGATTGCGGTTGGGCAACCCGGTGAGCGCGTCGAAATTGGCCAGATACTGGATCCGGTTCTCGGCATGCTTGCGTTCGGTGATATCGCGAGTGATTCCGAGCAGGCTCACGACGGCGCCCCGGGCATCACGCATGGGGGCGGCGTGGGTTTCGAGCCAGCGCCGGGTGCCCTTCAGACCCAGCACCTCGAACTCCAGCGTGCCGCTCTCGCCGTTCATCACGCGCTGGTGCAGCGCCATGAACGCCGCGCGGTGCTCGGGCGGTATGAAGTCGACGAGATGGTGCCTTCTGGCCAGCTCGATGGAATCCACCTCCAGCATCGCCAGGCCCGCGCGGTTCATGTCCATGAGCGAACCGTCTTTTCCGACGATCTTGACGCACTCCGGCTCGGTTTCGATGATGGTCCGCAAGCGCAGATCGCTGACGCGCAGATCCTCGACGGCCTGTTTGCGCTCGCGTTCATCGACAAAACGGTCCATGGCGAAACTGATATCCATCGCCATCTCGACCAGGAGCACCTGTGCCTCCTCGTCGAATGCATCCGGCACATCCGAATAGACGGAGAACGCGCCCACGGCATGACCTTTGCGCAGCAGCGGCAGCGAGGCCGACGAGCGCCAGCCGAACCGGGCGCCGCGCTCATGCCAGGGTGCGGTCGCCGGGTCGTGCTGAAAGTCCTGGCACCAGTAAGGCCTGTTTTCGCGGATGCAGGTGCCCGTGGGACCGCGCCCGGCCTGGCTGTCCTCGGCGATCCTGATGTCGACGCTTTCAAGATATTCAACGCCGGGCCCGTACGCGGCGGCGGATTTGACCCGCCCGTCGCCGGTGTCGACCATGCCGATCCAGGCCATCTTGAGGCCGCCGAACTGCACGGCATCGCGGCAAATCAGCGGAAACAGCTCCTGCTCGCTCGCGCAGCGCACGATGGCCTGGTTGCACTGGCTGAGCGCCGCATACAGCTGGGTCATGCGCTGCAGCTTGGCCTCGGTGGCCTTGCGCGGGGTGATTTCGAGCAGGACGCCACGCACCACGATGCCGCGCCCACCCGCATCGCGCTCGGCGACCTGGCCCTTGGCCCACAGCCAATGCAGGCTCCCGTCAGGCCAGACGACCTGGAAATCGAATGAATACGCATCGGGTCCACCCGGCGCCATCGACGCCTGGATGATGGCTCCGCTGCGCTCGCGATCCTCGGGATGGGTCGCCTGCAGGAAGGTGTCGATGTCCCTGCACTGCTGCCAGGGCAGCCCATACAGCTGATCGTGGTTGCGGGAACGGAGCATCTGGTTCGACCTGAGATCGTGAGTCCAGATGGCGATGCCTGCCATTTCCGTGGCGAGCTGCAGCTGCAGCTCGCTTACCTTCAGCCCGCTTTCAAGGGATTTCCGTCCGGAGATGTCGCGCAAGACACGTACCGCATGCCGGCCGCTCTGCCAGCGGCAAGCGGACGCCAGCATTTCGACGGGGATTTCAACACCGTCCCTGCGCCGGGCCATGACTTCGATGAGAGCACTCGCGGGTACATCCTGCATGGGCAGTTCGGACCCGGCGCTCGCCCACCCCGACTGCGCCGGGCCTGGATCCACCGCGATCAGTTGCCGCAGTGATTTTCCGAGAGCCTCGGCCCGGGTGAACTGGAACATCCGCTCCGCGGCCGGATTCCACTCGACAACCCGGTCCTGCGCGTCGGTGATGATCATCGCGTCCAGCGTCGCGCCGCTGGCTTGCAGGAGCAGTGCCTCGCTCCGCTGCACCCTGCGAAGGATCAGGATACAAAGCGCGGGTGCGATGGCGAGCGTCAGGGCCGCGGCAACGAGCACGGCAAAGCCATAATGCGCGAGCTCGAGGCGCAGCAGGGGAGCGAAGTACGGGTGCATCAACGCCATCAGCCCGTACGCAACCCCGAGTACCGAAACGCTACCCAGCAGCAGCACGGCCCCGGGGTGTTCCATCCTGTCGGGCCATCGCCATCGCCATCGCGTCACGGGAGCCCTCCGGATCAGGTACGCATCGCGCCTGCAGTATGACGGCTCATGATCGAAGCATGACACGCGGATCGACCCGGCGCCACGCGCAAATCCGGGCGCTGGCTGACAACTCCGGCGAACAGGATGTCTTGATTCCGGGTGAGGGCAACCCACGAGAGCCGGCAGGCCCAGGTCGTCATCGCCCCACGCGATCCCGACCTGCGAAATGCAGGCCCTGCCCTTGCGCCGCGTCGCGCAGAATGCCCGCGAGCCGGCGCTGCGCACCGGCACGCCCTGCCGCGTGTGGCACGAACGCCAATCGTGATCTGTACCGGCTGCTGAAGGACGGCGTGAAGGTGGGCCTGCCGGATGCACACGGCGGCCAGATGACCGAAACCTTGCGCGTGATCGGCCGGTCCGAACCGGACAACGAACGGGCTCCTTCATGCCTCGCCAATGTGGGCGGCGGGCGACATGTACCGCCGCCGCGATCTGCGGTGCTTCGTCAACAGCCTGCTGCTGGTGTTCAGCGAGCCGGGAAAGTCCGGCGCGCCGACGAAGAGCGCCTTCGACGACAACCTGCACGACTGCCGCGGCCGGAGCATTCCGCAACTGTTCCACCCCTGTGCCTTCATCCTGCCGGGCCATGGCGGCGTCACGCGCACGGGCATGCAGATCAGCGCGGCTTGTGCGAACGCGGGCGCGACGATCCCGCTTGTTGCCGCTGTCGGGCCCGGTCCGCTAAGGTCGGCCACTTCGCGACGTCGCCGTCATCCTCGGCGGTGCCGATCCATCAGGAGTTCGAGTGATGCCAAGAGCTGCCCGCGTCTCCCATTTCCGCGCTGCGTGGTCGAGCGCCGTGCTGGCAGCCTTGCTGGTCGTATCGAGCGCGACCGTCACGGCCGCGACCGCGCAGCCGTTCCTCGGCGGCAAGCTCGCGTGGCGCAGCATCGGACCGGATATCGGCGGGCGTGTCGTCGCCGTGGCTGGCGTACCCGCCCAGCCCGATCGCTTCTACATGGGTGCTGTCGACGGCGGCGTCTGGACCAGTGATGATGACGGCATCACCTGGCACAACCTCACCGACGGCACGTTGCCCGGTTCCAGCAACAGCATCGGCGCGATCGCGGTCGCGCCATCCGACCCCAAGGTGATCTACGTCGGTACCGGCGAGAGCGACATCCGCGGCGACATGATCACCGGCGACGGCGTGTTCCGCTCCGACGACGCCGGCAAGAGCTGGCACGCGGCGGGCCTGGCCGACACCCACACCATCAGCGGCATCGTGGTCGATCCGAAGAATCCCGACGTCGTCTACGCCTCCTCGATGGGCCACGTGTTCAAGTCCAACGCCGAGCGCGGCGTGTTCAAGTCGGTCGACGGCGGCAAGACCTGGAGCAAGATCCTCTACGTCGACGCCAGGACCGGCGCCATCGACCTGGTGATGGACCCGAAGAACCCCGACGTGCTGTACGCCGCGATGTGGCAGGCGCTACCGCCGGCCGTGGACGCTGCAGGACGGCGGGCCGGGCAGCGGCCTGTACAAGAGCACCGACGGCGGCGCGCACTGGAGCGAGATCTCGCGCAACGCCGGCTTTCCGCAGGGCGTGCTCGGGACGCATGGGCGTCAGCGTCGCCGCCAGCGATCCCGAGCGTGGTCTACAGCATCGTGCAGGCCAAGGGTGGCGGCGTGTTCCGCTCCAATGACGCCGGTGCGACGTGGACGCGCGTGAACGCCAACTGGAGCCTGCGCCAGCGCGCGTTCTACTACATGAGCATCTTTGTCGATCCGACCGACGCCAACACGGTGTACGTGCCCGAGGTCGATGCGCTGTGGGTCTCCCATGACGGCGGCAAGACCTTCGCCAAGCTGCACACGCCGCACGGCGACAACCACATCGTCTGGATCAACCCGCACGATCCGAAACTCTTGCTGGAAGGCAACGACGGCGGCGCCACGGTGTCGATCAACGGCGGCAAGACCTGGAGCACCGAGCACAACCAGCCGACCGGCCAGTTCTACCACGTGGCGCTGGACGACCAGTTCCCGTTCCACGTCTATGGGGCGCAGCAGGACGAGGGCTCGTTCGAAGGTCCGAGCGCGATGCCCGGCGGCTCGATCCGGCCCGGCGCCTGGCACAGCGTCGCGCTCGGCGAGAGCACCTTCGTCGCGCCGAAGCCGGGGGACCCGGACGTCACCTACGGCAGCGATTACTACACGCTGATGCAGCGCTACAACATGAAGACCGGCGAGCGGCGCTCGGTCAGTCCGGTCGCCGGTCTACCTCGACGGCGTGTCGTCGGCGGAGATGAAATACCGCTTCGGCTGGACCCATCCGATCTTCTTCTCGCCCGACGACCCGAAGGAGCTGCTGATCGCGTCGCAGTACGTGATGAAGAGCAGCGACGGCGGCCGGACCTGGACGCGCATCAGCCCCGACCTGACGCGCAACGATCCGAAGACCGAGAGACCGAGCGGCGGGCCGGTCGATCTCGACCAGACCGGCGCGGAAGTCTTCCCGGACATCTCCGCCCTTGCCGTCTCGCCGGTCGACTCGCACGTGATCTGGGCCGGTTCCCAGGACGGCCTGGTGCACGTCACGACGCGATGCCGGCGGGCATTGGCAATTGGTGACACCCGCGGCGCTGACGAATGGGCGGAGATCACCTCGATCGAGCCCTCGCACGTCGCCGCCGGCACCGCCTATCTCACCGCCTCGCGCTACATGTGGGACGACTTCCATCCCGTACGTGTTCGAGACCACCGACTATGGCGCGCACTGGACGCCGATCACCACCGGCCTGCCCGACGACCAGTACGTCTTCGTGGTGACGCCAGGACCCGAATGACGCCCGGCTGCTCTTCCTCGGCAGCGAGCAACACCGTCTACGCCAGCTTCGACGGCGGCGCGCACTGGCGGCCCGCTCGGGATGAACCTGCCGCATGTCCAGGTGCGCGATCTCGCCGATCAACGTGCGCCAGGGCGATCTGGTCGCCGCGACGCACGGCCGCTCGTTCTGGATACTCGACAATCTGGCCCTGCTCGAGCAGATGACCCGGCAACCGACGGTCGCCGCCGATGCCGCGCAGGTGTTCGTGCCCGAAACCGCATGGCTCAGCAACGCCTACGGGCAGGATGGTCACGCCAAGTACCACGGTCCGTTCGGCACCAATCCGCCGTTCGGGGCCTCGGTCTTTTTCCGCATTCCCTCGGACTATGACGGCAAGCACGCCGGTCAGCCTTTCGTTCCTTGATGCGAATGGCCAGCTGGTGCGCCGCTTCACGCTGCATCTGAAGGTCAAGCAACCGAAGCTCGGCGCTACCGTCCGCGACAACCTGCATGCCGTCCGAGGCGCAGCGGCGCGCCCGGGAGAAGCTCACGGCGATCGCGCCGGGCATGAACCGGCTTGCAGTGGAATCTGCGCTACGCCGATGCGACCGAAGTGACCGGTTTCGAACCGCCCGAAGAGACCGACGGCCTGACTGCCGACGCGCGCGGTCCGCTCGTGAACCCGGGGCGCTACACCGTCGTGCTCGACTACGACGGACGCGAGATGCGGCAGACGTTCGAGGTCGCCCTCGATCCGCGCCTGCCCACGACGGCGGCGGCGCTGCAGCAGCACCTGGCACTGGAACTGCGCATCCATGCTGCGGTGGACGAGCTCGACCGCAACATCAACCAGGCGATCGACATGCGTCGCGAACTGCTGCAGGCGATCGCGCGGCATCGGCTCACCGGATCGAAAGCGAAGGACGCGCTCGCGGCGCTGGACCATGCGCTCGATCAGGTCGTCCAGCTCGACATCCGCTCGAGCGAGGGCGACGTGCTGCACGAGATGCGCGTGCGCAGCTTCCTGGCGTACCTGCAGGCCGACGTCGGTCTCGCGTACGTACAGCCGACCGTGGCACAGCTGGCCGCGTTCGATCGCCTCGATCGTCAGGCGCGCGCCGGGGAGAGCAAGCTGCAGGAGGCCGTCGCGGAGGGCAAGGCCTTGCTGTAGGCGAAACACGGCGCGTCTGGTCGGCGATCCTCGGGTCGCCGATCAAATGACTGCCGGCTCATCGTGGCCATTGAGTGTCGCCATCAGGCCGTCCACATCAGGGTCGTCGGCACCCTTCCGAGTACGACCGGGTCGAGGCCACCACCGGGGAGGATCCATGAATATTCATCCGGTCCGCACCAGGCGCGACGACATCGAAACCTCGGCATGCCAGCGGAAGGCCTGATCGGGTCTTGATCGGCTTCACGTTTTCATCGAATGGGCGGAGACAAGGGGACCTGCTCGGCTCATCCTGAGCCTCACCCCTCGCGCACAGCGCTCGGGGCCGCCTGCGGCGTCCGCATGCGCTCCAGGCGCATGCGTCGAACCGCGAGGGTTCTCATCCCTCCCTGCACGGCACCGCTCAACTCCGCGCAAGACCGCGAGGCATGGCTTCCCTGCAAGTTGGCGGAGAGGGAGGGATATGTTCGGCTCATCCTGAGCCTCTCCCCTCGCGCACAGCGCTCGGGGCCGCCTGCGGCGTCCGCATGCGCTCCCGGCGCATGCGTCGAACCGCGAGGGTTCTCATCCCTCCCTGCACGGCACCGCTCAACTCCGCGCAAGACCGCGAGGCATGGCTTCCCTGCAAGTTGGCGGAGAGGGAGGGATTCGAACCCTCGGTGGGCGTGAGCCCACGGCAGTTTTCAAGACTGCTGCCTTAAACCGCTCGGCCACCTCTCCGTGAACGGCCACACTATCATCGCAAAAAACGATGACCACGCGTGGTGCGATCAGCCGATGCGCTCGACACCGCCCATATAGGGACGCAGGACCTCGGGCACGGTGATGCTGCCGTCGGCGTTCTGACAGTTCTCCATCACTGCAACGAGGGCGCGACCGACGGCGACCCCGGAACCGTTGAGGGTGTGCACGAGTTCGGGCTTGCCGCTGTCGGGGTTGCGCCAGCGCGCCTGCATGCGCCGTGCCTGGAAATCGGTGCAGTTGGAGCAGGAGCTGATCTCGCGGTACGTGTTCTGCGAGGGCAGCCAGACTTCCAGATCGTAGGTCCTCGCCGCAGCGAAACCCATGTCGCCGGTGCACAGCAGCAGGCGGCGGTACGGCAGGCCGAGCCTTTCCAGCACCACCTCGGCGCAGCGGGTCATGCGCTCGTGCTCGGCGGCGCTGTCGACGGGCTTGACGATGCTGACCAGCTCAACCTTTTCGAACTGGTGCTGGCGGATCATGCCGCGCAGATCGCGGCCGCCGCTGCCGGCTTCGGCGCGAAAGCATGGCGTGTGCGCGGTCATGCGCAGCGGCAGCGTGCCCGCCTCGACGATGGTCTCGCGCACCAGATTGGTCAGCGCCACCTCGGCGGTGGGGATGAGGTACTTGTCCTTCTGTTCTTCAACGACACGAATGACCTGCTGGATGAAGTTGTCGTCAAACGCAGATTCAGCCCTCTGCGCTGCGTCGTACAAGGACTCCAACCGCTCATTCTCGGCCAAGGGTCTGCGATCACCCTCATAAGGACGAAAGGTAAAGAACAGATCCTCCTCGAACTTCGGCAGCTGCCCGGTGCCCTGCATCACCTCGGGGTTGACCAGCAGCGGCACGTTGCATTCGAGGTAGCCGTGCTCGCCGGTGTGCAGGTCGAGCATGAACTGCGCCAGCGCGCGATGCAGGCGGGCGATGCCGCCGCGCAGCACGGTGAAGCGCGCGCCGGAGAGCCGCGCCCCGGCCTCGCCGTCGAGGCCGCCGTCGCGGGCGCCCAGCTCGACGTGGTCGCGCACCGGAAAGTCGAATACGCGCGGCGTACCCCAGCGGCGCTGTTCGACATTGCCGGTCTCGTCGGCGCCTTTGGGCACCGATGCATCGGGCAAGTTGGGGATACGCAGAGCCAGGTCAGCAATTTTCCCTTGAAGCGCCACAAGGCGCTGCTCGTTGGTCTTGAGTTGATCGCCGAAGCCGGCGATCTCGGCCATCAGCGCCTCGACGCTTTCGCCCTTGGCCTTGGCCTGGCCGATGGCCTTGGAACGCGTATTGCGCAGGTTCTGCAGCTCCTGCGTCGCGGTCTGCACCCGCTTGCGCTCGGCTTCGAGCGCGGCGAGTTCGACGGTGTCGAGCACGAAGCCGCGCCGCGCGAGCTGTGCGGCGGTGGCTTCAAGCTGCGTGCGCAGCAGCAGCGGATCGATCATGGAATCTCCATCGGTTGGATCCGCGAAGGAAGCAAGGACCGCAAAAGCGAGGTTGAAGGTCTCATGCGCGGCGGCACTTCGACTTCGCTCGCTGACACAAGCTGCGCTCGATGCGAACGAAGCAACATGAATCGTGCCGACAGACTTCGACGTGGATCGGGAAACCCTTCGCGTTCTTCGCGTCCTTCGCGGACAGAAAGCCGTTGCACCGCGATTATCACGGTGCGGCACACGGCGGCGCAAACGTTCAAGCCGGCGCCGGCGCCCCCGGGCGCACCCACACGACCATCAGCAGCGCGGCGGTCAGGGCGCAGCCGGCGCCGAACGCGAAGGCCGCGAACGGCGTCGTGCCCTGCCACAGCCACCCGAACAGCACCGAGGCCGGCAGCAGCATCAGGCCGACGACCAGGTTGTACCAGCCGAATGCCGTGCCGGCGCGCTCGCCCGGCACCAGATCGGCGACCAGCGCCTTCTCGGCGCCCTCGGTCGCGGCCAGGAACACGCCGTAGCCGGCGAACATCGGCCACAGCAGCAGCGGATGCGGCGGCAGCAGGCCGAGAACCAGATAGAACACCGCGTAGATCGCCCAGCCGCCGACGATCAACCGGGTGCGGCCGATGCGGTCGGACAACCCCGAGAGATGGGTCGAGAACAGCGCCGCGAAACCCGACATCAGCGCCCACAGCAGCGGCACCTGCAGCTCGCTCAGGCCCAGCTGACGCGCGCGCAGCAGCAGGAACATGTTCGACGAGTTGCCCAGCGTGAACAGCGCCAGCACCGCGAGGTAACGCGAGAAGCGCGGCGGCAGCCCGGCGAGGCTCCAGCGAAACGGAGTCGGCATGAGCTGCGGATCGCGCGCCGGCTCCGGCACCGTCAGCACCAGCGCGAACACGATCACCGCCGGGATCGCCGCCAGCAGAAAGATCGAACGCAGGCCGATGCCGGCGGCCAGCAGGGCCGCCGCTGCCAGCGGCCCGACCACCGCGCCGAGGTTGTCCATCGCCCGATGCAGCCCGAACGCCAGGCCGCGCTCGGACGGCGCGACGCTGATGCTGATCAGCGCGTCGCGCGGCGCCGAGCGCAGGCCCTTGCCGACGCGGTCGGCAAAACGGCAGGCCAGCACGCCGACCCAGCCAGTGGTGATGCCGATCAGCGGCCGCGCGATGCCGGCCAGCGTGTAGCCGCCGATCACCCAGCCGCGCATGCGGTGCATGCGGTCGGCGAACACGCCCGCCGCCAGCTTGACCAGGCTGCTGACCGCCTCGGCGATGCCCTCGATCAGGCCCAGCGCGCGCGGGCCGGCCATCAGCACCGATACCAGGAACAGCGGCACCAGCGGATAGATCATGTCGCTGGCGGCGTCGTTGAACAGGCTGATCAGACCCAGCAGCCAGACCGTGCGCGGCAGCAGTCCCAGCCGTCCCTTCATGCGTCGGCGACCTTGCGCGCGGCGCGACGGGCGGCGCGCAGCGCATCGAGCTTGTCCTTGATCTTGCCCTCGAGGCCGCGCGCGGTCGGCGCGTAGAACTCGCTGCCGGCCAGCGCGTCCGGCAGGCATTGCTGATCCAGCGCCACGCCGCCTTCGAGCATCGTGGTCGTACTGGTAGCCCTTGCCGTAACCGAGTCCCTTCATCAACTTGGTCGGCGCATTGCGCAGATGCATCGGCACGTCGAGCGTGCCGGTATCGGCGATCACGCGCCGCACGTTGCCGAAGGCGCGGTAGACGGCGTTGCTCTTGGGCGCGATGGCGAGATACACGATCAGCTCGGCCAGGCCCAATTCGCCCTCCGGGCTGCCGAGACGTTCGTAGGTATCCCAGGCATCCAGCGCCATGCGCCAGGCGCGCGGATCGGCCAGCCCGATGTCCTCGACCGCCATGCGCGTCATGCGCCGCGCCAGGTACAGCGGATCGCAGCCGCCGTCGAGCATGCGCGCCAGCCAGTACAGCGCGGCGTCGGGATCAGACGCTGCGCACCGACTTGTGCAGCGCCGAGATCTGGTCGTAGAACTGTTCGCCGCGCTTGTCGAAGCGGCGTGTACGGTCGGCCAGCACCTGGGTCAGCGTCGCGTCGCCGATGTGCCCGTCCGCGGCCAGTTCGGCGGCGATCTCGAGCAGGGTCAGCGCGCGGCGCACGTCGCCGTCGGCGGCCTTCGCGATCAGCGCCAGCGCATCCGCCTCGACGACCAGGCCCTGCCCGCCCAGCCCGTGCCCGGCGTCGGCCAGCGCGCGTTCCAGCGCGATCACGATGTCCTCGGCGCCGACGGCGTCCATCACATGCACGCGGCAACGCGACAGCAGCGCCGAGTTCAGTTCGAAGGACGGATTCTCGGTGGTGGCGCCGATGAACACGATCACGCCCTTCTCGATGTGCGGCAGGAAGGCGTCCTGCTGGGCCTTGTTGAAGCGGTGCACCTCGTCGACGAACAGCACGCTGCGCCGGCCCTGGGCAAAGCGCGCCTCGGCCTCGGCCAGCGCCACGCGTACGTCCGGCAGCCCCGACAGCACCGCCGAGAGCGCGAAGAACTCGGCATCGATGTAGCGCGCCACCAGCCGCGCCAGCGTGGTCTTGCCGCAGCCCGGCGGCCCCCACAGCACCATCGAATGCACGTGTCCCGACTCCAGCGCGCGCCGCAACGGCGCGTCCGGCGCCAGCAGGCGCGTCTGGCCGACGATGGCGTCGAGACTGCGCGGGCGCATGCGCTCCGCCAGCGGCTTCAGTGCCTCGGGCTCGGGCAGCAGGGATGCGGCGGGCGGCGGGCGGCGGGGCATCGCTCGATGATACCCGCCCGCGTCTCAGTTCTTGAGCGGATAGACCTCGGCCGCAGGCGCGGCATCGCCGATCACGTCGGCGCCCGGCGGCGGCGTGAAGCGGAACTCGTCCGCCGGCAGGGCCACATTGCGGCGCCAGCCGGAAAAGGCGATTTCGGTCCGGTTGCCCAGCTGGTCGGTGAACACCATGCGCGCCAGACCCTGCGGGCCGAAGCCCAGTTCGGCGGCCTCGAAGTCGGGGTTTGCCGCGGTGGAGGTCAGCTTCAGCCACGCCAGCCCGTCGCGCGTGCCCAGCTCGGTCACCTTGAACTGGCGATCGAGCTGGCCGAGGTCGGTCAGCACCGTCAGCGGGCTGTGTGCCTCGGCAGTCCCCTGCGCGTGCACGGTGACCTGCTGCAACTCGGGGTCGTACAGCCAGACGCGCTTGCCGTCGGCGACGATCAGCTGCCGGTAGGGCGAGCTGACCTGCCAGCGGAACAGCCGCGGCGTCTGCAGCGCCAGCGTGCCCTGCGCGGTCTGGGTCTTGCGGCCATTGGCGTCGACGGTGGTCTGCGAAAACTCGCCGCTGATCGATTTCAGGCCGTGCGCGAAGGCGTCCAGCCGGGCGCGGGCACTGTCGGTCGCATGCGCGACCGGCGCCAGCAGGAGGGCGGCAAGGAACAGGGACACGGTGCGCATGGACGGGACATCGCAGCGAGGATCGGGATGCGGATTGTAGGGTCAACCCGGGGCGGCTGCGCTGAACCGGTGGCGGGCGATTCAGGCGTTGGGCGGCGGCGGCGCCAGCACGGTGCGGTTGCCGTTGTGTTCCGGTCCGCTGACGATGCCCTGCTGCTCCATCAGCTCGATCAGGCGCGCGGCGCGGTTGTAGCCGATCTTCAGCCGCCTCTGCACACCCGAGATCGACGCGCGCCGCGCTCTCGGTGACGATGCGCACGGCCATGTCGTAGAGCGCATCGTCGCTGCCGCTCTCGCCTTCGGCGTCCTCGGGCAGGCCCGATTCGCCGATCACCTTGCCGTCGCCCAGCGCCTGCACGTCCTCGAGCACGCCCTGGAGGTATTCGGCGCGCCCTGCGTGCGCAGCCAGTTCGACCACTCGATGCACCTCGTGATCGTCGACGAAGGCACCGTGCACGCGCTCCGGCGTCGCCGTGCCCGGCGGCAGATAGAGCATGTCGCCATGGCCGAGCAGGGTTTCCGCACCGGACTGATCGAGGATCGTGCGCGAGTCGATCTTGCTCGACACCTGGAACGCGATGCGCGTGGGAATGTTGGCCTTGATCAGGCCGGTGATCACGTCCACCGAAGGCCGCTGCGTCGCCAGCACCAGGTGCACGCCGGCGGCGCGCGCCTTCTGCGCGAGGCGTGCGATCAGCTCCTCGACCTTCTTGCCGACGATCATCATCATGTCGGCGAACTCGTCGATGAAGACGACGATGTAGGGCAGCGGCTGCAACGGCGGTGCCGGGCCGGGCTCGCGAGCCGTCCGGACGGAACAACGGATCGAGCAGCGGCTGCCCGGCGCTCTCGGCGTCACGTCACCTTCTTGTTGAAGCCGGCCAGGTTGCGCACGCCGACCGTCGCCATCAGCTGGTAGCGGCGCTCCATCTCGGCGACGCACCAGCGCAGCGCGTTGGCGGCTTCCTTCATGTCGGTGACCACCGGCGCCAGCAGATGCGGAATGCCCTCGTAGACCGACAGCTCGAGCATCTTCGGGTCGATCATGATCATGCGCACATCGGCGGCGCGTGGCCTTGTACAGCAGGCTCAGCACCATCGCGTTGACGCGCCACCGACTTGCCCGAGCCGGTGGTGCCGGCGACCAGCAGATGCGGCATCTTGGCCAGATCGACCACCACCGGCGCGGCCGCCGATGTCCTTGCCCAGCGCCAGCGCCAGCGGCGACTTCAGCGCGTCGTACTTCTCCGAGCGCAGGATCTCCGACAGATAGACGATCTGCGCTGCGTGTTGGGGATCTCCAGGCCGATCACGTTCTTGCCCGGAATCACGTCGACCACGCGCACGCTGACCACCGACAGGCCGCGCGCGATGTCCTTGTCGAGGCTGGAGATCTGGCTGCCGCGCACGCCCGGCGCCGGCTCGCAGTTCGAAACGGGTGATCACCGGGCCCGGGTAGACGCCGACGCACGTTGGCCTCGATGCGGAAGTCCTTGAGCTTGAGCTCCACCTGGCGCGACAGCACCTCGAGCGTCTCGTCCGAATAACCCTTGCGGACCTGCGGCTTGGGCTTCGTCGAGCAGCGACAGCGGCGGCAGTTCGCCTTCGGCGGCGGCACCGGTGAACAGCGGAATCTGGTTTTCGCGCACCGCGCGTTCGCTCTTCTCGATCACCGGCTGCGGGCGTTTCGATGCGTACCGGCTCGCGGCGGCCTGGCTGCACGCTGTCGGCCTTGCGTACTTCGCGTCGCGTTCGGCGCGCGCGGCGTGCGCGGCGAGCAGTTCGGGCGTGCGCATCTTGCGCGCCGTGCCATGCCGCGACGCGCATCGCCACGCGGCCGGTCAGGTCCATCAGCGCGAACCAGGACAGGCCGGTGGCGAGCGTGATCGCCGACCAGGAACACGCGCCAGCAGCAGCAGGCTGGCGCCGTGCGAACCCGAAGCCGCGCATCAGGCGCTCGCCGATCTAGCTGGCCGAGAATGCCGCCCGGCCCGGCGGGCAGACTGGGCGCGCTCCAAGGTGCAGGAAGGCCAGCGCACGGCCGGCGATGAAGAAAGACGACGAAGCCGAGCAGACGCAGGGTCGGTTCCAGCGGCGAGCGTCGGCGACGCCGCCGCCGCGCAGCACGCGCCACGCCAGCGCCAGCCAGCAGCAGCGGGAACGCATAGGCACAGGCCAGCCGAAGAAGCCGAGCAGCAGATCGGCGATGAACGCGCCGATCGTGCCACCGAAATTGTGTACCGGCGTTCGGGAGCCGGCGTGCGACCAGCCGGGATCCTGGGAGCTGTAGGAGGCGAGGCAGACGAACAGGTACAGCGCGACCGGCAGCAGCAGCAGCACGCCGGCCTCGCGCAACAGGCGCTTCAGCTCGTCGCTGAGTCCTGTCGCGAAGGCCTTCCTGATCCCGCTGTCCGCTTTCGCCACCCGCGCGCCCGTACCCCAGCTTCGGCGCGGGGGCATTACACCAGGCCCTTCAGCGCCGGATGCACGATCTTGCCGCCTTCGACGTTGATGCCGCGACGCAGCGGCTCGTACTCGCGCCAGTCCTTGCCGGCGGCCAGGCGCTGCACGTACGGCAGGATCGCCGCCGAGATCGCCTGCGACGAGGTCTGCGGCACGGCGCCCGGCATGTTGGTCACGCAGAAGTGGGTGACGCCGTCGACGATGTAGGTCGGGTCGGCGTAGGTGGTCGGCTTCGAGGTCTCGAAGCAGCCGCCCTGGTCGATCGAGATGTCGACCAGCACGCTGCCCTTCTCCATCGACTTGACCATCGCGCGGGTGACCACGTGCGGCGCCTTGGCGCTGGGAATCAGCACGGCGCCGATCACCAGATCGGCGTCGCGCACTTCGCGCGCCACGTATTCCTCGTAGGGATACAGCGCGGTGACGTTGCGTGCCCAGCGCCATCATCTGCGCGAGACGATCCGGGCGCTTGTCGAACACCACCACGTTGGCGCCGCCGGCCGCAGCCAACGCCGCGGAATTGCCGCCCGCCGCGCCCGCGCCGAGCACCACCACCTTGCCGCGCTCGGTGGAAGGCAGACCGCCCAGCAGCTTGCCCTTGCCGCCGGCCGGCTGGTGCAGCAGATGGCGTGCCGATCTGCATCGCGATGCGGCCGGCGATGATCGACATCGGCGCCAGCAGCGGCAGGCCGCCATCGGCCTCCTCGACCGACTCGAAGGCGACGCCGGTCAGGCCGATCGCCAGCAGGCGCCTGGGTCAGCTCCGGCTCCGGCGCCAGATGCAGGTAGCAGAACAGCAGGTGCTGCTTCTGCAGCAGCGTCAGATCGCCCGCGATCGGCTCCTTGACCTTGACGATCAGTTCGGCCGCCGCATACAGGGCCGCCGCATCGGCGACGACATGCACGCCGACGCGCGTGTATTCCTCGTCCTTGAAGCCGCTCTTCTGTCCGGCGCCGGACTGGATGTAGACCTCGTGTCCGCGCCGCACCAGATCGGCGCAGGCGGCAGGCACGAGGGCGACGCGGCCCTCGAGAGTCTTGGTTTCCGACGGAATACCGATACGCATGGCGTGGGGGTCCTCGTGCGTTGCGCGATGGCGCCGCGGGTGGCGGCACCTTGCAGAAAATGACACCGGCTTGATTCGCGGCCGACGCTTCCCCATCCTGCGGGGCAGGTCACGCCGGCGTCGCCGGCACCCGTCCCGCACGCATGCGCCCGGCGCATCGGAAGCGCGGCTCGAATCCCGCCGCATCAGCATGGAATTATACATGAGCACTTCCCGACACAGCCGCCTCGTGATCCTCGGCTCCGGCCCCGCCGGCTACACGCGCCGCCGTCTACGCCGCGCGCGCCAACCTCAAGCCGACTGCTGATCACCGGCCTGCCACAGGGCGGCCAGCTGATGACCACCACCGATGTCGACAACTGGCCGGGCGACGACGACGGCGTGCAGGGTCCGGAACTGATGCGAGCGCATGGCTGCGCCACGCCGAACGCTTCGACACCGAGATCGTGTTCGACCACATCCACACGGCCGATCTCCGCACGAAGCCGTTCCGGCTGAGTCGGCGACAGCGGCGAGTACACCTGCGACGCGCTGATCATCGCCACCGGCGCCACGCGCCAAGCTACCTCGGCATCCCGTCCGAGGAAGCCTACAAGGGCAAGGGCGTGTCGGCCTGCGCCACCTGCGACGGCTTCTTCTACCGCGACCAGGACGTCGCCGTGCTCGGGGGCGGCAACACCGCCGTCGAGGAGGCACTGTATCTGGCCAACATCGGCCGCAAGGTCACCCTGGTACATCGTCGCGACAAGCTGCGCGCCGAGAAGATCATGCAGGACAAGCTGTTCGAGAAGCAGCGCGCCGGCAAGATCGAGATCCTCTGGAACCACGACCGTCGACGAAGTGCTGGGCGACGCCAGCGGCGTCACCGGCGTGCGCCTGAAGAGCACGCTCGACGGCAGCACGCGCGACGTCGCCGCGCACGGCGTGTTCGTCGCCATCGGCCACACGCCGAACACGGCCATGTTCGAAGGCCAGCTCGAGATGAACAACGGCTACATCAAGATTCGCACCGGGCTGGCCGGCAACGCCACCGCCACCAGCGTGCCCGGCGTGTTCGCCGCCGGCGACGTCGCCGACCAGGTCTATCGCCAGGCGGTGACCTCGGCCGGCTTCGGCTGCATGGCGGCGCTGGACGCCGAGAAATATCTCGACGGCCTGGCGTGAGTCCGCATCGGCCTCGCGTTTCCTGCACGCGGGGCCGCCGATGCTGAGGCCATGATCAGCGCCCGCTTCCACCCCTCCCTCGACGCGATCGACGCGGATGCCTGGAACGCGCTGCGCGCGGACGACAATCCCTTCCTCGATCATGCGTTTCTCGCCGGGCTGGAACACCACGGCTGCATCCGTCCCGAGTGGGGCTGGCAGCCGCATCATCTCGGCCTGTACGAGCACGCGGCGCTGGTCGGGGCCGTACCGCTGTATCTCAAGGGCAATTCGCACGGCGAGTTCGTCTTCGACCATGCCTGGGCGCAGGCCTGGGAGCGCGCCGGCGGCCGCTACTATCCCAAGCTGCTGGCGGCGACCCCCTATACGCCGGTGACCGGGTCGCGCCTGCTGGCCGGCAACGGGCCCGACGCGACGGCGATTCGCGAACGTCTGGCCGCCGCGCTGGTCGCGGAAACGCGCCGCCTCGGCCTCGCCTCGACGCATGTCAACTTCGTCGCCGAAGACGAGTGCGGCGCCTTCGACGGCGACTGGTTGCCACGCTTCGACTGGCAGTTCCACTGGACGAATCGCGGCTATCGCGACTTCGCCGATTTCCTCGACGCGCTCAGCCACAAGAAGCGCAAGAACATCCGCAGCGAACGCGCGACGGTGCAGCGTGCCGGCCTCGCGATCGAATGGCGGTCCGGCGGCGACCTCGACGCCGGCGAGTGGGCGGCTCTGCACCACCTGTACCGCGCGACCTTCGCGGAGAAAGGCAACCACCCCGCGCTTGGCGAGACATTCTTCCGGCATCTGGGCACGGCGCTGGGCGCGCAGACCTGGGCGGCGCTGGCCCGGCGTGGCGGACGCATCGTGGCCATGGCCCTGTGTCTGAGCTCGAAGACGACGCTGTACGGTCGTTACTGGGGCAGCGAGGAGGCCCTGCCCGGGCTGCATTTCGAGCTCTGCTACTACCAGGGCATCGAGCACTGCATCCGCGCCGGCCTCGAACGCTTCGAGCCCGGCGCGCAGGGCGAGCACAAGCTGGCGCGCGGCTTCCTGCCGGCACGCACGCACTCGCGGCATCATCTGCCGCATGCCGGCTTCCGCGCCGCGGTGGCCGCGGCACTGGCCGAGGAGGCGGCGATGCTCGAGGACTATCGGCGCGAACTCGACGCCCACACGCCCTACGCCCGATGCTGAGACGGCCCATCCTGCTCGATCCGCGGCGGCTGGACTTCCCTCCGCCCGAACACGCCCTGCGCGAGCCCGACGGCCTGCTCGCGGTCGGCGGCGACCTGTCGCCGCAGCGCCTGCTCGCGGCCTATCGCCGCGGCATCTTCCCGTGGTTCGGCGAGGGCGATCCGATCCTGTGGTGGTCGCCCGATCCGCGCTGCGTGTTCGCACCGGTGCGCTGCATGTCCCGCAGCGGCTGGTCCGCAGCCTGCGCCGCGGCGGCTGGACGCTGAGCATCGACACCGCCTTTGCCAGCGTCATCGACGCCTGCGCCGCACCACGCGCCGACTCCGCCGGCACCTGGATCACGCCGGCCATGCGCGCGGCCTATGGCGCGCTGCATGAACTCGGCCATGCGCATTCGTTCGAGGTCTGGGACGGCCCGCGGCTGGTCGGCGGCCTGTACGGCGTCGCGGTCGGTGATCTGTTCGCCGGCGAGTCCATGTTCAGCGCCGCCAGCGGCGGCTCGCGCACGGCGCTGCTGGCCGCGGCCCGCCTGCTGGCCCGCTGGGGCTGGCCGCTGATCGACGCCCAGGTCGCCAATCCGCATCTGCTGCGCATGGGCGCGCTCGAACTGCCGCGGCCGGTGTTCCTCGAGCACGTGGCCACGCTCGCAGCCAACCCGGGGCGCCCGGGCCACTGGAATGCCTTGCTGCCCTGGCACGAAGCGCGCGATCTGGTTGCGATGCAGGACTAGCGGCCTGCAACGGAGAAATCGAATGCACCTCGACCCGGTCTGGTCGCGCCGGGCCGGTTGCTCAGCCGGCCCACCGCGACGGCAATGGACCCCGCTCCGAAACGGCGCCACACGCGCCCATCCCGTCGTGATCTCTCTCCCGCTTCATCCGTTGCAGGCCACTAGCAGGCTGTTGAGCAAACCCGATTTCTCTGACATCCAATCGCTTGTTTCTATCGCTCCATCGCCTCCGGCGGCCTTCCGGGGTTTGAAAAACTCCGTTTTCGCGCCCTCCGGACGCACGTCTCCCGTTATCGCTCAGGTCGGCGACGGATCCCACCAGTCGCCGATCCCGCCCAGGCGGATCAGGTTGTAGGCCGCGAAGGTCCACGTCACCCAGCCGCGCACCGCGGGCAGGCCCACGAGCGGCAGCTTGCGCAGACCGCCGATGGTCTTGATCCAGCCAAAACCCTGCTCGATGCGCTTGCGGCACTGCTGGCTCATCGCATAACCCTGGCCGCGTGCCGTACGCCCATCGATGGCGCTGCGCCGGCCCTGGGTGTGCCGCGCGATGTGCGGCTTGATGCCACGCCGCTTGAGTGCAGCAACAAAGTCGAAGGTGTCGTAGCCCTTGTCCGCGCCCAGCGTCGCGCCGGCGTTCACGTGCGCGTCCACCAGGTCCAACGCGCCGTCGCGCTCGCCGGTGCCCGTCGCCTGGCGCACATCGATCCCGACGATCAGCCCGTGGCGGTTCTCCATCAGCGTGTTGGCCAGGTAGCTCAGCTTCGCCTCCTTGCCTTGGCCCTTGCGCATCAACCGCGCGTCCGGATCGGTGGTCGAGGCGTGGGTGTCGTTGCGGCGCGTCTGGCCGTGAAAGTCGGCACCGCCCTGATCCCCATCGCCGCCGTCCTTCGGCCGGAAGCTCTTGTGCGAGGCCCACGCCTCCAGCAGCGTGCCGTCCACCGAGAAGTGCTCGTCACTGGCCAGCTCGCCCACCTGGGCCAGCAGCACCGTGTGCTCGAAGAACCGCTGCGCGATCGCCGCATCGAACAGCCGCTCGCGGTTGAACGAGAACGTCGAGTGATCCCACACCGCATCGTCCACGTTCAAACCGACGAACCAGCGGAACAGCAGGTTGTAGTTGAGCTGTTCCATCAGCAGCCGCTCGCTGCGCACGCTGTAGACCACCTGCAGCAGCGAGGCGCGCAGCAGCCGCTCCGGCGGGATCGACGGGCGCCCGACGGCCGCATAGCGCTCCGCCAGCACGCCATCCAGCTCGCCCAGAATCGTGTCCACCAGCACCCGCAGCTTGCGGATCGGATGGTCGCTCGGCACGCGATCCTCCACCGAAACGTACGAGAACACCCCCAGCTGTTGCACGTCAGGACTGCGCATCCGATCCTCAGCTCGGCGATTGACCCCGTCTATGACCACCGGGCCGTCTCGGAGTTTCTCGACAGCCTGCTAGTGTGAAGGCTCTAGACAGCATCCGTAGCGTGTGGCCAGTCCCAGTGAGGAATCATCCGATGAGCAGCAAGCCGAAACTGAAATCGCAGGCCAAGGCGGGCGCCGCGCAGACCCGGGCGCTCGGCGAGGGCATCATGGAATCCGCGCAGCAGATCTGGCTGGCCGGACTGGGTGCGTTCGCCAAGGCCCAGGCCGAGGGCGGCAAGCTGTTCGATACCCTGGTCAAGGAAGGCGGCGCGATCGAGCAGAAGACGCGCAAATTCACCGACAGCAAGGTGCACGAAGTGCGCGGCGCGTTCGAGTCGGGCGTCGGCGCGGCCAGGCAGCGCGCCACCGATACCTGGGATCGTCTGGAGAAGGTGTTCGAGGATCGCGTCTCGCGTTCGCTGTCGCGCCTGGGCGTGCCCGGCCGCCAGGACATGGATGCGCTGGCGGCGCGCGTCGAGGAGCTGGCCCGCGCGGTGCGGCAGCAGAAAGGCGCGCCGGCACCCGGGGCCAAGGCCGGAGTTGTCAGCAAGTCGAAATCCAGGCCGGCCCGCAAACCCAAGGATGATCTGGCCGCGCTGGAAGAGGCCCAGGTCGCCGCTGCCAAGGCCAGGACCAAGGCCAAGCCCCGGCTGAAGTCCACCCGCAAGTAATCGCCGCACCCGGGCAGCAGGCCGCTGCCCGCCGCCGCGTTCCCGGGCAGACGCTCCACGAGACCCGTCGCTCGTCCATGCGTGCTGGCAGATCCCCCCGCCGACCGGCGAGCCTGTTCCTGGACGCAGCCGAAGCCGGATCCTTCGCGTCGCCCGGCAAATCTGCGCGAGCCCGCGCGGCGCGCACCGTTGGCGGCGGGCTAATGGCGGCCGATGAAACCGTGGCTCCGGTGACGAAATGGCTCGTGTGCGCTCCCCTGCGGTGCCGCTCGCAGCGCGCTCCGCAGCCCGCATCGATGCGTCCCGACAATGCGGCCGGCGCTGCGTTGACCCTCCCGGACACGCGTGCTACAAGCACGCGCAGGCATCGATCACCGCAGGCACAAGCAAGTCATGGCCGATCTAAAGACCCAGTTCGCGCAGGCCGCCGATGACGTCAAGAAACTGGTCGAGCGCCCGGACAACGACACCCTGCTCAAGCTCTATGCGCTCTACAAGCAGGGCGCCGAGGGTGACGTCAGCGGACCCAAGCCGGGATTCTTCGACTTTGTCGGCACCGCGAAGTACGAGGCCTGGGCCAAGCTCAAGGGCACCGGCGCCGACGAAGCGATGACGAAGTACGTCGAGCTGGTACGCAAGCTCGGCGCCTGATTCGCCCCGCCATGGCCGGGCGGACCCGCGAGCGCATCCTCGAGACCAGCCTCGCGATGTTCAACATCGCGGGCGAGCCCAACGTCACCACCAACCACATCGCCGACGAGCTGGGCATCAGCCCGGGCAACCTCTACTACCACTTCCGCAACAAGGACGACATCGTCGCGCAGCTGTTCGCGCGCTACGAGCAGCGCATGGACGAGGCGCTGACGGCGCCGCGGCAGCGGCTGCCGGATCTCGAGGACGTGTGGCTGCAACTGCACTTGGTGTTCGAGTGCATGCGGGACTTCCGTTTCCTGTATCGCGATCTGGTCGACATCCTCGCCCGCAACCGCACGCTGCGGCTGCGTTTCGGGCGCGTGCTTGAGCGCGCCGCCAGCGCCGCGCGTCAGGTATTGCGCGGCCTGGTGGAAAGCGGCGCGATGCGTGCCGGCAGCGACGAGATCGATGCGCTGGTGGAGAGCATCCTGCTGATCACCACCTTCTGGCTGGACTATGACGTCGTGCGCCATGGCGGCGCGCGCGAGCAGCAGAAGCAGCGGCTGACACGCGGCATCCAGCAGGTGATGCTGCTGCTGGCGCCGTACCTGCGCGAGGCCGAGCGCGCGCATCTGACCGGACTCGCGGCGGCGTACCGGAGCTGAGGAGGCAGACCCGACCGGTCTGCCCTCGTTGCGGCAAACAGGCCATGCCCGCCGTGATCAAGGCCGTGACGGGACCGCTCCACATGCGCGCCTGTCGTGTCTGCGGCAGCTGCGTCGAAGTATCCCGGTGGAGCATCTATACCTGCGCGATGCCGTTGCCGCTGCTTGTCGCGTCCCGATGCACCAGCCATGGCTGGTGATCGTCGGTGCTCCGTCCGGCATCGCCGGCCAGCTGTATCTCCGGTTCCGCTGGTCTCGCGCGACCGTGACGGCCGCCGCAGCCCGTGAAGCGACCAGCATGCGGCCATCCGGGTCAGGATCAACTCACCCCGCATCGATGGGGGGTGGCGACCGGTGCGCCTCCGCCATCGCCGCCGCGACCTCGCGTTCGCGTTCGCGGACCGACGCTGCTAGGCCGGCGCGCGCGCCCTCGCGATCGGCCGCGTCGCGGTTCTGGCTGAGCTTCCACTTGCCCTCCAGCCGCGTGATCGTCAGGCGCAGGCCGACGATGTGCTGCTGCTGCGCGGCGATGTAGTCGGCGGGCGCGTCATCGACCTTCCACGGGCGCGGCCGCCCGGCCTCGTGCCGCGCGGTCAGCTGATCGAGCATGGCGCGCACCTCGCCCGGGGCCTCGATCAGTTCCAGGATGCCGTGCGCATGCACCGTGATGTAGTTCCAGGTGGGTACGTCCCTGCCCGTCACGTGCTTGTTCGGATACCAGTCGGGCGAGACGTAGGCATGCGGACCGAGGAAGATCGCCAGTGCCGGCCGCGGCGCCAGTGCCGCCCGCCACTGCGGATTGGCGCGGGCGACGTGGCCGATCAGGCTGCCCCATGGCGCCGGCCGCGGCAGCAGATGCAGCGGAATGTGGCTGGCCTCGAGGCCTTCGGGTCCGTGCGTCACCAGGCTGGCAAAAGCCAGCTCGCGCACGGCGGCGTGCAGGACCTCGAGACGTGCTTCGCGAAAGGCGGACGGCAGGTACACGGGAAGGCTCCTCGCAGACCGCCGATGCTAGCGCCCGCCGGCTCGTGCAGCGCGCACCGGCCGCGCCGGTCCGGGCGGCACTGGCCGGACTCAGCGCGGGCCGAAGCGGACCTCTTCGCCTTCCTGGCGCCGGTCCCAGCCGCGCAGTTCGTCGCGGATGTGGGCGATGCGCTGACGGCCGAGCGCGTTGCGCTCCTCGTCGAGCAGCAGACCCTCGAGCAGTTCGGCCAGGCGTTGCGCGGCGGGCAGCATCGCGTCCCAGGCGTCCAGCGCCGGCAGCGGTCCCGGCAGGGTCATGAAGAAGCCCAGGCCGGCGGTCTCCAGGTGCTCGATCGCGCGCAGGTCGAAGCGTCCAGGCTTGACCATGTTGGCGACGCTGAACACCGGTCCAAGGTCGGGGCGGTTGTCGACCAGACGATGGAAGATGCCCATGTCGCCAAACTCGAGACCGACCTTCTCGGTCGCGACCAGCAGGTCGGTGCCGCGGAAACTGCGGCCCTCGCGCGCTGCGACGAACAGCGACACGATGCGTTCGATCGGCTTGTCGTCCGGACGTCGGCCGCGCGCGGCGCGGTCCGGTGTCGCGGCGGAGGCCGGCATCGGCGCGCCGTCGCCGCCTGCGCGCTCGCCCTGCAGCATCTGGCCGAGGCGTTGCAGCTCGGCGTCGAGCCCGTCGAACCCGGACGGTCGCGGTCGCGGTGCGCCGTCGGGATCCGTCGCGGAGGGTGCATCCAGCGTGTCCAGCGTCGGCTCGACGCGGGCGTCGGCGTCACGCGATCCGAAGGCGATGCGACGGCCCTGCCCCGGTGTCCGCGGGCGACCGAACAGGTAGATCAGCGCCAGGCCGACCAGGCTAACCAGGATCAGCGGCAGGCCGATGGCGGCATTCCAGGAGCCCATGCGATTCTCCGTGCTCAGGCGGCGCCCGCGAGTTTAGCCGCTTCCTCGAGATCCACCTGCACCAGCCGCGACACGCCGGGCTCGCGCATGGTCACGCCGCAGAGCTGGCGCGCGGCCTCCATGGTGCCCTTGTTGTGGGTGACGAACAGGAACTGCACCCGATCGCTCATCTCGCAGCACCATCGCTGGAGAAGCGGCCGATGTTGGCCTCGTCCAGCGGCGCGTCCACCTCGTCGAGCATGCAGAACGGCGCCGGATTGAGCTGGAAAATCGCGAACACCAGCGCGACTGCGGTCATCGCCTTCTCGCCGCCGGACAGCAGCGAGATGTTGCTGACGCGCTTGCCGGGCGGGCGCGCCATGATCGCCACGCCGGCGTCGAGCAGATCGTCGCCGGTCAGTTCGAGATAGGCGTGACCACCGCCGAACAGGCGCGGGAACAGCTCCTGCACGCCGCTGTTGACGCGGTCGAAGGTGTCCTTGAAGCGCTGCCGGGTCTCGCGGTCGATCTTCCGAATCGCGCCTTCCAGCGTCTCGAGAGCGCTGGTGAGATCGGCCAGCTGCGCGTCGAGGTAGTTCTTGCGCTGCGACTGCTCGGCGTGCTCCTGGATCGCGGCCAGGTTGACCGGCTCCAGGCGGCGGATCTTCTGCTCCAGATCGGCCAGCTGCTGCGGCCTGGTCTCGGGCGTGCATCGGCGGCCAGTTCGGCCAGCAGGGTCGTCGAGATCGAGTCCGGCGTCGGCGATCGCCGCGGTGAGCTGCTCGCGCGCGCAGACGAAGGGCCTGCTCGGGCAGGCGCAGCTCGCCGATTGCCTCGCGCAGCTGCGCCAGCGCATGCTCGATGCGATGGCGTTCCTGCTCGAGCCGGCGCAGCTCGGCGTCGCAGTCCTCCAGCGCGCGGCGCGCCTCGACCAGCTGCTTGTCCACCAGCAGGCGCTGGTCGAGGCAGGTCTGCCGCTCGGCCTCCAGCCCGGCGACCGGATCGCTGCCGCCGGCGAGCTGCGCGGCGATCTCGCTGCGACGCGCCTGCGAACTGCGCGCAGCTGCGCCTGCATGCGGGCCAGCGACTGCTCCAGCGACGCCAGCGCCGCGCGCCGCGACTCCAGCGACAGCGCCAGCTGCTGCGCCTGCTCGGCGCGCCTCGCGCGCGTTCATGCGTGCTTCCTCGCGCGCTTCGAGCAGTGCGCGGCGTTCGCTGTCCAGCGCTGCCGGCGCTGTTCGAGGTCGCCCATCTGGCCGACGGCGATCGTCCAGCCGCGCCACGCGCCTCGCGCGCCTGCGTCTGCGATCGCCGTCGAGCTGCGGCGCTCAGTTCCGTCGAGCTCGCCGGCGACGCGCGCCGCGCGCTCGCGCGCGCTGTCGATGCTTGCCGCGTGGCTCTGCAGCTGGCCGGCGAGTTCGGCACAGGCGGCGATGCGCCATGTACAGCTCGCGCTGCGCGTCGTCGCGCGCGCGCTCGGCGTCGATGCGTTGCGCGTTGCGCCGCGATCCGCGTGCTTCGGCGTGCAGCGGCGATTTCGCGCTTCCAGCGTCCGACGTCGTTCGCCGAGCTCGCGGATCTCGCGCTCGCGCGCCAGCACGCCGACCTGCGCGCCTCCGAGCCGCGGCGCACGCGCGCGAAACCCGGGCCCAGCCACTCGCCGTCCGGCGTGATCACGGACTCGCCGGCGCGACAGCGCGCCGCGCGCGCGCGCGCCTCGTCGAGCGATTCGGCGGTATGCACGCGCGGCGAGCATGCGCCAGCGCAGCTGCCGGGCCGTCGCACGCGCCGCCAGCGTGCCGGTTCGCGCCGCCGACCCGGTCGGCCGTTCGACAGCAACGTCAGATCGGCGTTCGCCAGCGACGCCGAGGCCTCGTGCGCGAGCGCTGCGGCATCATCGACCAGCGCGGCTTCGAGCCAGCCGTCGAGCACGGTTTCGACCGCGCGCTCCCAGCCGGCGTTCGACCTGCAGCGCTTCGCCGAGGCGGCGCGCGTTGCGAGACCGAGGCGTTGCCAGCCATCGTCGCTGGCCGCACCCTCGTCCTGCGCCGAGCGCCGCGTGCTGCAGCGCTTCGAGCGACGCCAGCCGGCCGCGCGCGGTCTGCAGCTGCCGCCGGGCTTCGTCCTGAGCGCGGACTGCGCCTGGCGCTCGTCGTCGAGCACCTGTTCGAGCGCGGCCTTGCGCTGCGTCGAGCGCTGCGGTCAGTGCTTCGACCTGCTGCGCGCTGGCGTGTCGTGCTCGCTGTTCGCAGCGCTCGGCAGCGCCTGCCAGCGCGCCGACGTCGATTGGCCGCGGTGCTCGGCTTCCAGCGCTCGCGCGGCGCTGATCAGCTTCGAGCGCCTGGCGATCGAGATAGTCGAGGCGCGTGCGCTCGACCTCGGCGGCACTGGCCGGCCTCGCCGAGTCGCCGGCGTGTGCGCATCCCAGCGCGGCTGCCAGTCGGCCAGCTTCGTCTCGGCAGCGCGCAGCGCCTCGGCGGCTGCCTCGTCCGCGGCGCGCAGGGTTCGCCAGCTGCGGCTCGCGCCTCGGCCAGCGCCACGCGCAGCGTTTCGTCCTGGCGCGCGATCGTCGGTCGATGTGCTCGGCCAGTTCGGCGTGCGCGCGTTCGGTTTCGTCGCGCGCGCGCTGCAGCTGTTCGGCCAGTTCGCGGTGTGTGCTGGATCTGCTGCTCGACGCGCGCGATCTCGGCGCCGACCTTGTAGACCTCGGCCTGCACCGCGTTGAGGTGCTCGGCCGCGTCGCCATGTGTTGTCGCGCACCGGTCTCCAGCTCCGCCTCGCAATGGCGCTGCTCGGCCAGCTGCTGCTCGATCGCAAGCTCGGCCTTGCGCAGCTCGCCGGAGCGCGCCGTCGAGTCGGCTTGCGCCGCGCGCAGTATTCCAGCGCCGCAGCTCGGCTTCCTTCTGCGTCTGTTCGTCCTTCAGCGCCTGCCAGCGCTCGGCGGCGCGCGCCTGGCGATTCAGGTGTTCGAGCTGCTTGTCGACCTCGTCGCGCACGTCGCGCACGCGATCGAGGTTTTCGCGCGTCGCCTTGATGCGGCTCTCGGTTTCCTTGCGGCGCTCCTTGTACTTGGAGATGCCGGCCGCCTCTTCGAGATGAGTGCGCAACTGCTCCGGATGCGGCCTCGACGATCTCGGCTGATCATGCCCTGCTCGATGATCGAGTAGCTGCGCGGCCCGAGGCCGGTGCCGAGGAACAGATCGGTGATGTCGCGGCGACGGCAGCGCGCGCCGTTGAGGAAGTACTGCCGACTGGCCGTCGCGGCTGACGATGCGCTTGACCGAGATCTCGTTGTAGCTGGCGTACTCGCCGACGATCGTGCCGTCGGAGTTGTCGAACGATCAGCTCGACCATGGCCTGCCGACCGGCTTGCGGCCGGACGAACCGGAGAAGATCACGTCGGTCAGCGAGTCGCCGCGCAGGCGGCTGGCCGCGCTCTCGCCCATCACCCAGCGGATCGCGTCGATGATGTTCGACTTGCCGCAGCCGTTCGGACCGACGACGCCGGTCATGTTGGTCGGCAGGTGCAGCGTGGTCGGATCGACGAACGACTTGAATCCGGCCAGTTTGATCGTGGTCAGGCGCATGCGGATCGCAGTGATGGCGAGAGGCGAGGCGCCGTCGTCCCCGCGGGCAGCGCAAGGCGCCACTGTGCCAAACGCACCCGGGCGGCGCAATGCGCGCGACGGTCGCGCCGCGACGCGGCCGTGATGTCGAATCATGCGATTTGAAATACTCTTCGACCCTGTTCAATTTACTTGCTCATCCGGAGTCAGCGCGCGTCGATGGCCAGGGCATGGATGTCGCTCTGCATCAGCTCGCCGAGCGCGGCGTAGACGAGCCGGTGGCGCTGCACCGGCGCCGAGTCCGGCAAACGCCGCGCTGACGATGCGCACCCGGAAATGGCCGCGACCGTCGCGTGCGCCGGCGTGTCCGGCGTGCCGGTGGCTCTCGTCCACGATCTCGAGCACGCTGGGCGCCAGCGTCGCCGTCAGTCGCTCGCGGATCGCGCTCGACGCGCGTCGCGGTCACGGCAGCACCTTGCGGAACGGGCGCACGTCGACGCCGCGATAGACGCCCGCCGCGACATAGGGATCGGCAGCGGCCCATGCTTTCGCGGCTTCGAGGTCATCGAACTCGGCCACGATCAGGCTGCCACTGAAGCCGGCCGGGCCCGGATCCTCAGCATCGATCGCCGGAAACGGCCCGGCCAGCAGCAGGCGACCCTGATCGCGCAGCGCGTTCAAGCGCGCCAGATGCGCCGGCCGCGCGGCCGTGCGCGCTTCGAGCGAGTGATCGTTGTCGCTGCCGACGATGGCGTACCACATGGGAAGACTCCGGGGATCGGGAACGGGGCCGAGTGCGATCGGACTCGGGACTCGGGACTCGGGACTCGGGACTCAGGGACTCGGGACTCGGGAAACGTTAGAACGGGGGTCTTGCCTCGGGCAACACTGCAGCCCCTCATGTTGAGGCTCCGCGCCCTGCCACTGGCGCCTCGCCGTGCCGAGGCGGCCCGGTCGTGATGCGTCGTCCGGTCATGCCAAGCCACTTTTCACCTTGTCATGCTGAGCGCAGCAATGCATCTGGGCGCGCGCGCCGATGGGACACGGGCCATCCCTTCCGCGCGAAAGATGCTTCAGCCTGCGGTCTCGGCATGACAACGCCTGCTTGATGACGGACGGGCATGTCATGTGTCGTGCCGATACGGCTCTTGCCCGATTCACGACCCCCCGCTCTTCTGCGGTTCCCGGTTCCCGGTTCCCGGGTCCCGGCTCTCCGGCCTCATGTATGGAAACAGCAGCACATCGCGGATCGAGGCCGAGTCGGTCAGCAGCATCACCAGCCGGTCGATGCCGACGCCGAGGCCGCCGGTGGGCGGCAGGCCGACCTCGAGCGCGCGAATGTAGTCGGCGTCGTAGTGCATGGCCTCGTCGTCGCCGGCGTCCTTGGCGTTCACCTGGGCCTGGAAGCGCGCGGCCTGGTCTTCGGGATCGTTCAGCTCGGAGAAGCCGTTGGCGATCTCCTTGCCGCCGATGAACAGCTCGAAGCGGTCGGTGATGCCCGGATCGGTGTCGCTCTCGCGCGCCAGCGGCGAGACCTCGACCGGATGGTCGGTGATGAAGGTGGGCTGGACCAGCGTGTGCTCGACGGTCTTCTCGAAGATCTCCAGCAGCAGCTTGCCCCAGCCGTGCCCGGCCTTGACCGGCACCTGCAGGCGGCGTGCGTGCGCGGCCATCGCCTCGCGATCGCGCAGATCCTCCCGGCGGATCTCCGGATTGTGCTCCAGCACCGCGTCCTCCATGCGCCAGCGGCGGAAGGCCGGGCCGACGTCGATCGCCGCACCGTCCCAGCGCAGTCCGCTGGTGCCCAGCACGCCGTGCGCGGTCTCGCGGATCAGGCCCTCGGTGAGATCCATGATCTCGTGGTACGTCGCATACGCCTGGTACAGCTCGAGCATGGTGAACTCGGGGTTGTGCCGCGTGCGACACCCCCTCGTTGCGGAAGTTGCGGTTGATCTCGTACACGCGTTCGAAGCCGCCGACCACCAGGCGCTTGAGGTACAGCTCCGGCGCCACGCGCAGATACAGATCCATGTCCAGCGCGTTGTGATGGGTGACGAACGGTCGCGCGGTGGCGCCGCCGGGGATCACGTGCATCATCGGCGTTTCGACTTCCATGAAGCGCCGCGGCGGCGCCTCGAGCCACTGCCGGATGAAGCCGATCGCGCGCGAACGCAGCTCGAAGGCGCGCCGCGCCTCGTCGGCTGACGATCAGATCGACGTAACGCTGGCGGTAGCGCTGCTCGACGTCGGCCAGCCCATGCCACTTGTCCGGCAGCGGCCGCAGCGACTTCGTCAGCAGACGGATGCGCGCCGACCGCGACCGACAGTTCGCCGGTACGGGTGCGCGTCAGCGTGCCCTCGACGCCGACGATGTCGCCGATGTCCCAGCCCTTGAACGCCTCGTAGGCGTCGCCGAGATCGGCGCGCAGATAGAGCTGGATGCGCCGGTGCCGTCCTGCAGGCTGCGCAAAGCTGGCCTTGCCCATCACGCGCTTGGCCAGCAGTCGACCGGCGACACGCACCGCGCGCGGCGCGGCGGCCAGCGCCTCGGCGCTCCAGTGCTCGGCATCGGCGTACTCGCCCTGCAGATCGCCGGCGAAAGCGTCAGGCCGGAAATCATTGGGAAAGGCTCCGCCCTGCGCGCGCAGGGCCTTGAGCTTCTCGCGGCGTTCGGCGATCAGCTTGTTCTCGTCGGCCGGGATGGCATCGGCGGCGGGCGGCGGGGTCTGGGATTCGCTCATGAGACGCTGGGTCCGGAATGGGTGGCCGCGGGGATCAGGCGTCCGCGCGCCTGGCGCCGACTTCGAGCCCGGCCTTCAGGCTGGCTTCGACGAAGGCATCGAGATCGCCGTCGAGCACCTTCTGCGTGTCGCTGCGCTCGATGCCGGTGCGCAGGTCCTTGATCCGCGACTGGTCGAGCACGTAATTGCGGATCTGGCTGCCCCAGCCGATGTCGGACTTGCTGGCCTCGAGCGCGGCCTTCTCGGTATTGCGCTTCTGCAGCTCCAGCTCGTAGAGCTTGGCCTTGAGCATCTTCATCGCGCGATCGCGGTTGGCATGCTGGCTGCGCTCGGTCTGGCAGGCGACCACCGTGTTGGTCGGCACATGCGTGATGCGCACGGCGGACTCGGTCTTGTTGACGTGCTGGCCGCCGGCGCCGGAGGAGCGGTAGACGTCGGTCTTGAGATCGGCCGGATTGATCTCGATGTCGATGTCGTCGTCCACCTCGGGGCTGACGAACACCGAGCCGAAACTGGTGTGCCGGCGGTTGTCGGAATCGAACGGCGATCTTGCGCACCAGGCGGTGCACGCCGGTCTCGGTCTTCAGCCAGCCGTAGGCATAGTCGCCCTCGACGCGGAAGGTCGCCGACTTGATGCCCGCGACTTCGCCGGCGCTGACTTCCAGCAGCTCGGTCTTCCAGCCGCGGCCCTCGGCCCAGCGCAGATACATGCGCAGCAGCATTTCGGCCCAGTCCTGCGCCTCGGTGCCGCCGGCGCCGGCCTGGATGTCGACAAAGGCGTTGGCGCTGTCGAGCTTGCCGGCGAACATGCGCCGGAACTCGAGCTTGCCTCCAGGCGTTGCTGCATCGCCGCCACGTCGTCGGCGACCGCATGCACCGAGGCTTCGTCCTGATCGGATGCCGCCAGTTCGAGCAGCTCGCCGGCGTCGGCAAGGCCCTGCGTCAGGCCGCCGATGCCGCCGACGATCTGCTCCAGCCGGGCGCGCTCGCGGCCCAGTTCCTGGGCGCGCGGCGGATCGTCCCAGACCTTGGGATTTTCCAGTTCGCGGGTGACTTCCTCGAGGCGTTCACGCTTGGCCTCGTAGTCAAAGATACCCCCGAAGCGACGGCGACCCGGGCCGAAAGGTCCGCGATCTGCGTCTGGATGGGATTGGTCTCGATCATGGCGGCGGGACTGGCAGTGAAAGAACGCGAGCATAGCAAAGGCACGTTCCTGCCGGTTCGCGATCAGGCGCTCTCGACGTGCCGCAGCAGCAGTTGCAGGCGCTCGCGTCCCTGCCATTCGTTGACGCCGAGTTGATAGGCCGCACGCAGGCGTACGGGTGGCGCGGCGGGACCGGCGTTGAACATCACCGCCTCGAGCGTGCAGCCGCTGTCCACCTCGCGCAGCGTCAGCCGCCAGTGGCCCTCGCCCAGCGGTCGCCAGGCCACCCGCTCGAACACGTTCTCGAACAGCGGCTCGGGAAAGCCCTGCCCCCACGGACCGCCGTCGCGCAGCGCGCGCGCCAGCTCGAGGCTGAACTCGCCACCCTGCAAGCCGCCGTCGGTCCACAGCACGGGCTGCAGCGCCGCATCACTGAGCAGGCCGCGCGCCACGGCATCGAAGGCCTGCGCAAAGCGCGCGAAGTCGGCTTCACGCAGGCTCAGGCCGGCGGCCATGGCGTGCCCGCCGAAGCGCAGGATCAGGCCGGGGTGCCGCGCGTCCACCGCCGCCAGCGCGTCGCGCACGTGGAAGCCGGGAATCGAGCGCGCCGAGCCGCGCAGCTCGTCGCTGCCGTCGCCGGCCGGCGCGAACGCGACCACCGGGCGGTGCAGCGACTCCTTGAGCTTCGATGCCACCAGGCCGACCACGCCGGCGTGCCAGGCGGGGTCGAACAGGGCGACCCCGACGACCGAAGGAAGTCCTCCAGGGGCGACCGATGGCAGTCCATCCGGGACGCCCGCAATGCCGTCTCCGATCATGGCGACCGCCGTCATCACCTCGGCATCCGCCACCATGACGGCCTGCACCTCGCGGCGCTCGGCGTTGATCGCCTGCAGGCGGGCGGCATGCGTGCGCGCGGCATCGGGGTCGTCGCTGAGCAGGCATTCGATGCCGAGGCGCATGTCTTCCATGCGCCCCGCGGCATTGATTCGCGGCGCCAGCGCGAAGCCGAGATCGGTCGCAGTCAGCGTCGCCGCACAGCGTCCGGCGACGTCGATCAGCGCGCCGATGCCGGCGCAGGCGCGCCCGCTGCGGATGCGCCTGAGGCCGGCCTCGACCAGCACGCGGTTGTTGTAGTCCAGCGGCACCAGGTCGGCGACCGTGCCCAGCGCCACCCGGTCGAGCAGTTCGGCCAGATCGGGCTCGCCCTGCGCCGCGAAGGCGCCGCGTTCGCGCAACGCGGCGCGCAGTGCCAGCAGCAGGTAGAACATCACGCCGACGCCGGCCAGCGCCTTGCTGGGAAAGGCGTCTCCCGGCAGGTTCGGGTTGAGAATCGCATCGGCCTCGGGAAGCGTCGGCCCCGGCAGGTGATGGTCGGTGACGATCACGCGCGCGCCGCCCGCACGCGCCGCAATGATGCCGGCGTGGCTGGCGATGCCGTTGTCGACGGTGACGATCAGGTCCGGCAGCGGCGCCAGGCTGGCGACCAGCGCCGGAGTCAAGCCGTAACCGTGCACCCTGCGATGCGGCACCGCGTAGCGCACGCGGCGCGCGCCCAGCAGGCGCAGGCCGCGCACGCCGACGGCGACGCCGGTGGCGCCGTCGCAGTCGTAGTCGCCGGCGATCAGGATGTCGGCGTCTGCCGCGATGGCGTCGGCCAGCAGCGCCACCGCCGCATCGATTCCGCCCAGCGCCTGCGGCGGCAGCAGACGGCCCAGGCGGTGTTCGATATCGCCCGCGTCGGTGATGTCGCGCGCGGCATACACGCGCTGCAAGGCCGGCGCCACGCCGGCCGGCCACGCCGTCGTCATCGGCGGCAGCGGACGTCGACGCAGGGTCAGTGTCGGCATCAGGGCGTGCGCCGCCAGAAGCGCCAGCGATGCCAGCGCCGCACGCGCGTACGGGAGCCGTCGTCGGACGCGAGGTCGATCGTGTCGATGCGGCCGCGCCGCAGCGCGTTCTCGCCGGCGGCCAGCGCGGTCGCGATGCGGGTCGCTTCGACCGTCGCGAGATCCAGCAGACCGTGCGCATCGCGCGGCAGCTCCAGCAAAGTGCTCACATCAAGTACCCGCAGGACGCCGGCGCGGCGCGCCAGCGCCCGCAGCAGCGGATCCTCGCTGACGACATGCGTCCGCGTGCTGCGCACCCAGTCCGGAAGCGCGCCGCCGCCCCACAGCCAGATGCAGTTGACGGTCGCGCGGCCCGCCGCGCGCCGCTGCGCGTTGCGTGGATGCTGATGCAGGATTACCTGCGCCTCGTTGAACAGGGCGCGCCAGCGGCGCCCGTCGGGGCCTGCGGGCAGGTGCGCCAGCAGGTCGGCACCGAGCACCGCGGCGGGCGGATCGAAGTCCGGCACCGGCGTGCCCCGCTGCAGGCGCAGGTGCCAGCGCGCCGGCTCGGTCAGCTCCAGCAGCAGGCCCTGATCGCCGAACAGCGGACGCAGCGGCGCCGCCAGTTCGGCCGCCTCGCCGACATCGAGATCGAGACTGCCGCAGGCGAGCATGCGCGCGCCGGCCAGGTCCGGCTGCACATGCGCGGGATCGGCGCACAGCCAGGGGGTATCGCCGGCATCGCCGGCCAGCGCCTCGCGCGTCAATGCGGCGGCGGGCAGCGCCTTGCCCAGCCATTCGAATGCTTCGCGCAGGGCGGGCTCGCGCCCGGGCGCGACCGAGGGCAGACGATCACCGCGCCGCAGCCACTCGCGCAGCAGCGGATCGTCAGGGCAACGGCTCAGGACCGGGAGCAGCACATGCAGCGTGGCCATGCGGTCAGCCTAGCGGTCCCGAGGGCACGGTCAAGCCGACGCCGCCTCGATCTGTTCGTAGAGCTGCAGCCACTCGGCTTCGAGCAGGCCCTGTTCGCGACGCAGCGCGGCGAGCGCCTGGCCAAGCCGAGTGCCCTCGCTGCCGTCTCCCGCATAGACCGCGGAATCGGCCAGACGCTGCTCGATGCCACGGCACTCGGCGGCGATCGCGGCGAGACGCTGCTCGATGCGCTGCAGCTGCCGACGCAGCGGCTGCAGGCGCTCGCGCTGCCCGGCGGCGTCGCGGCGACGCTCGCGCGACGAGGCGACGCCGGCGCCGGACGCTTCCGCACCGCCGCGTCCCTGGGGCGAGGTCGCGCCGGCATCCCGCCCGCGCAGCCAGCGCGCGTAGTCGTCGAGATCGCCATCGAAGGCGCTCACCGCGCCGTCGGCCACGCGCCAGAAACCGTCGCAGACCAAGCCCAGCAGATGGCGATCGTGGGAGACCAGCACCAGCGCGCCGGGAAAGTCGTTGAGCGCGTCGGCCAGCGCCTCGCGCATGTCGAGGTCGAGGTGATTGGTGGGCTCATCCAGCAGCAGCAAGTTGGGCCGGGTCCAGGCGATAAGCGCCAGCGCCAGGCGTGCGCGTTCGCCGCCGGACAGCACGTCGACCGGCTCGAAGGCACGATCGCCGGCGAAATCCCAGCGCCCCAGCCAGTCGCGCACTTCCTGGGCCGTCGCCTGCGGCGCCTGTTCGCGCAGATGATCGAACGGGCTGGTCCCTGCGCGCAGGCTCTCGACCGTGTGCTGGGCGAAGTAGCCGATGCGCAGGTCCTTGTGCGCGACGCGCTCGCCGGCCCGCGGCGGCAGTTCCCCGACCAGGGTCTTGACCAGGGTGGACTTGCCGGCGCCATTGGCACCCAGCAGGCCGATGCGATCGCCGGCCTGAAGCGCGAATTGAACCCGGTGCAGCACCGGCGTTTGTGCATACCCGGCATCGACCGCGGCGAGCCGGAGCAGGGACGTCGGCACCCTGGCCGGTTGCGGAAACTCGAAATGCAGCGTGCGCTCGGCGCGCACCGCCTCGGTGCCGGCCAGCTTCTGCAGCCGTTTCATGCGCGATTGCGCCTGCCTGGCCTTGGTCGCCTTGGCCTTGAAGCGATCGATGAAGGACTGCAGATGCGCGCGCTCGGCCTGTTCCTTGTCGTGCGTGATCTGCTGCAGACGCAGCTGCTCGGCACGCTGGCGCTCGAAGGCCGTGTAATCGCCGGCATACAGCCGCGCCCTGCCCTCGTGCAGATGCAGGGTGTGCGAGATGACCCCATCGAGAAAATCGCGGTCGTGCGAGATCACCAGCAGGGTGCCGGGGTAGCGCCGCAGCCATTCCTCCAGCCACAGCACGGCATCGAGATCGAGGTGGTTGGTCGGCTCGTCCAGCAGCAGCAGGTCGGACGGCGCCATCAGCGCGCGCGCCAGGTTCAGGCGCACCCGCCAGCCACCGGAGAAGGTCGCCACCGCGCGCGCCTGGCTGTCGGCGGCGAAGCCGAGGCCGTGCAGCAGGCGCGCGGCACGGGCGCGGGCGTCGTAGCCATGCAGCGCCTCGATGCGCAGATGCGCCGCCACCAGCGCCGCGTCGTCGCCGTCCGCCTGCGCCGCGGTCTCGGTGGCCAGCGCCGCGGCCAGCTCGACGTCACCGCCCAGCACGTAGTCGATCGCCGCATCGGGCAGTGCCGGGGTTTCCTGCGCCACCGCGGCCAGACGCAGGCCCGCGGGCAGGTCGAGGCTGCCGGCGTCGGCCTCGAGCCGGCCCTGGATCGCCGCGAACAGGCTCGACTTGCCGCTGCCGTTGCGGCCGACGACGCCGACCCGGCTGCCGGCGTGCAGCACCGCGTCGACGCCCGACAGCAGCAGCCGGCCGCCCTGACGCAGGGCGAAGTCGCGAAAGGCGATCACGCGTAGCGGACGCCGACGATCTCGTAGTTCTTCACGCCGTTGGGTGCGCGGAACTCGAAGCTGTCGCCCTCGCTCTTGCCGATCAACGCGCGCGCGAACGGCGACGACACCGCGATCAGTCCCTGCTTGATGTCAGCTTCGAGGTCGCCGACGATCTGGTAGGTGACGCGGTCGCCGCTGGCCTCGTCCTCGAGTTCGACGGTGGCACCGAACACGATCCGCGATCCGGCGCCCAGCCGCGAAATGTCGATCACCTCGGCGTACGACAGCGCCGCCTCGAGCTCCTTGATGCGCCCCTCGATGAAGCCCTGCTGGTCGCGGGCGGCGTGGTATTCGGCGTTTTCCTTGAGATCGCCGTGCGCGCGCGCCTCGGCGATGGCGTGGATCACGCGCGGGCGCTCGACGCCCTTGAGGCGCTCGAGTTCGGCGCGCAGGCGCTCGGCGCCGCGCTGGGTCAACGGGGCTCGCTTCATGCGCTCAGCTCCTGATGCAGTTCCTGCAGCGCGTGCACGGCGCCGCCTTCGCGATAGTCCAGCGAATGCAGCAGCGCGCGCGCGCCGGAAATGGTGGTCGAATAGGTGACGCGCTGCTGCAGCGCGTCGCGACGGATCGAGAACGAGTCGGCGATCGCCTGCTTGCCTTCGGTCGTGTTGACGATGAACACGATCTCGCCGTTCTTGATCAGGTCGACGATGTGCGGCCGGCCCTCGATCACCTTGTTGATGCGTTCGCAGGCGACGCCATGCCGGTCGAGATAGCGCTGGGTACCCGCGGTCGCGACCAGGCTGTAGCCGCGCCGCAGCAGCTCGAGCGCCACCGGAAGCAGGCGCTCCTTGTCGGCGTCACGCACCGACAGGAAGGCCTTGCCCACCGGCGGTGCCTTGATCCCAGCCGCCTCGTGCGCACGCGCGAACGCGGCGCCGAAGCTGCGGCCCACGCCCATCACCTCGCCGGTCGAGCGCATCTCGGGGCCGAGGATCGGATCGACGTTCTGGAACTTGAGGAACGGAAAGATCGCTTCCTTGACCGAGTAGTAGGCCGGGATCACCTCGCGCACGGCGCCCTGCGCGGCCAGCGACCGGCCGACCATGCAGCGCGCGGCGATCTTGGCCAGCGGCACGCCGGTCGCCTTGGACACGAACGGCACCGTGCGCGAGGCGCGCGGATTGACCTCGAGGATGAACACCGTCTCGCCCTGGATCGCGAACTGCGTGTTCATCAGGCCGCAGACCCCGAGCTCGCGTGCCATCAGGGTCACCTGCCGGCGCAGCTCGTCCTGCAGCGCAGGCGACAGCGAATACGGCGGCAGCGAGCACGACGAGTCGCCGGAATGCACGCCAGCCTCCTCGATGTGTTCCATCACGCCGCCGACCAGCACGTCGCCGTCGGCGTCGGCGATCACGTCGACGTCGACCTCGACCGCGTGGTCGAGGAAGCGATCGAGCAGCACCGGCGAATCGTTCGACACCTTGCACCGCCTCGCGCACGTAGCGCGCCAGGTCGGCGTCGTCGTACACCACCTCCATCGCGCGCCCGCCGAGCACGTAGCTGGGTCGCACCACCAGCGGATAGCCGATCTCGCGCGCCAGCGCCAGCGCCTCGTCGGCGTTGCGCGCGGTGCGGTTGGCGGGCTGGTTCAGGCCCAGCTTCTGGACCATCTTCTGGAACCGCTCGCGGTCCTCGGCCAGGTCGATCGAGTCGGGGCTGGTGCCGATGATCGGCACCCCGGCGGCCTCCAGCGCACGCGCCAGCTTCAGCGGCGTCTGGCCGCCGTACTGCACGATCACGCCCCTGGGCTTCTCCAGATCGACGATCTCGAGCACGTCCTCCAGGGTCAACGGCTCGAAGTACAGGCGATCCGAGGTGTCGTAATCGGTGGACACCGTCTCCGGATTGCAGTTGACCATGATGGTCTCGTAGCCGTCCTCGCGCAGCGCCAGCGCCGCGTGCACGCAACAGTAGTCGAACTCGATGCCCTGACCGATGCGGTTGGGGCCGCCGCCGAGCACGATGATCTTGTCGCGCGCGGTCGGGTTGGCCTCGCACTCTTCCTCGTAGGTCGAGTAGAGGTAGGCGGTGGCGGTGGCGAACTCGGCGGCGCAGGAATCGACCCGCTTGTACACCGGACGCACGCCGAACGCGCGACGCAGATGGCGCAACGCGGCCTCGTCGGTGCCGGCCAGTTCGGCCAGGCGTGCGTCGGAAAAGCCCAGCCGCTTGAGTTCGCGCAGGCGCCCGGCGTCCAGCGCCGGCAGGCCCTGCGCGCGCACGGTCTTCTCCTCGCCGACGAGGTCCTCGATGGCGGCCAGGAACCAGCGGTCGATGTGGGTCAGCGCGTAGACCTCCTCCAGCGTCAGGTCGGCGCGGAAGGCATCGGCGACGTAGAACACGCGCTCCGGTCCCGGCTCGCGCAGTTCGCGCTTGAGCCGCACGCGGCCCTCGTCGCTGGCCAGGTCGAGCCCGGTCGCATTGAGGCCGGTCTTGCCGGTCTCCAGTCCGCGCAGCGCCTTCTGCAGCGACTCGTGCATGCTGCGGCCGATCGCCATCACCTCGCCGACCGACTGCATCTGCGTGGTCAGGCGCGCGTCGGCGGCGGGAAATTTCTCGAAGGCGAACCGCGGAATCTTGGTGACCACGTAGTCGATGCTCGGCTCGAACGAGGCCGGCGTCCGGCCGCCGGTGATCTCGTTGCGCAGCTCGTCCAGCGTGTAGCCGACCGCCAGCTTGGCCGCGACCTTGGCGATCGGGAAGCCGGTGGCCTTGGACGCCAGCGCGGAGGAGCGCGACACCCGCGGATTCATCTCGATCACCACCACGCGGCCGTCGTCGGCGTTGACGCCGAACTGCACGTTGGAGCCGCCGGTGTCGACACCGATCTTGCGCAGGACCGCGATCGAGGCGTCGCGCAGGCGCTGGTATTCCTTGTCGGTGAGCGTCTGCGCCGGTGCGACGGTGATCGAGTCGCCGGTGTGCACGCCCATCGGATCGAGGTTCTCGATCGAGCAGACGATGATGCAGTTGTCCGCGGTGTCGCGGACCACCTCCATCTCGAACTCCTTCCAGCCCAGCACCGATTCCTCGATCAGCACCTCGTGCACCGGCGACAGTTCGAGGCCGCGCGCGGCGATCGCCTCGAACTCCTCGCGGTTGTAGGCGATGCCGCCGCCGCTGCCGCCCAGCGTGAAGCTGGGCCGGATGATGGTCGGATAGCCGACGCGCGGCTGGATCTCGAGCGCCTGTTCCAGCGAGCGCGCCATCTCGGCCTTGGGGCATTCCAGACCGATTTCGTGCATCGCCACGCGGAACAGCTCGCGGTCCTCGGCCATGCGGATCGCCTCGCGCGAGGCGCCGATCAGCTCGACGCCGTACTTTTCCAGCACGCCGTGGTCGGCAAGGTCGAGCGCGCAGTTCAGCGCGGTCTGGCCGCCCATGGTCGGCAGCAGCGCGTCGGGCCGCTCCTTGGCGATGATCCGCTCGACGGTCTGCCAGTTGATCGGCTCGATGTAGACCGCGTCGGCCATCTCCGGGTCGGTCATGATCGTGGCCGGGTTGGAGTTGACCAGCACCACGCGGTAGCCCTCCTCGCGCAGCGCCTTGCACGCCTGCGCGCCGGAGTAGTCGAACTCGCAGGCCTGGCCGATCACGATCGGACCGGCGCCGATGATGCAGGATGGTCTTGAGGTCTGAACGACGGGGCATGGTCAGCAGTCCTCGGGCGTTTCTGCGATACGGAACCCGGGACCCGGGCCGCGGCTTCCCAAGTCCCGCATCAATCGATGAACCGATCAAACAGCCCCGAAACATCATGCGGCCCTGGGCTGGCTTCCGGATGGCCCTGGAAGCTGAACGCCGGCGCATCGATGAGCGCGATGCCCTGCATTGGAGCCGTCGAACAGCGAGCGATGGGTGACGCGCACGTTGGCCGGCAGCGTCGTCTCGTCGACCGCGAAGCCGTGGTTCTGGCTGGTGATCAGCACGCGGCCGCTGTCGAGCTCCTGCACCGGGTGGTTGGCGCCGTGGTGGCCGAACTTCATCTTCAGGGTCTTGCCGCCCACCGCCAGGCCCAGCAGCTGGTGGCCGAGGCAGATGCCGAACAGCGGCGATCCTGCGCGCCAGGAATTCGCGGATCGCGGCGATCGCGTAGTCGCAGGGCTCGGGATCGCCGGGGCCGTTGGACAGGAACACGCCATCGGGTTTGAGCGCCAGCACCTCGGCCGCCGGACGTCTGCGCCGGCACCACCGTCAGCGCGCAGCCGCGATCGGCGAGCAGGCGCAGGATGTTGTGCTTGATGCCGAAGTCGTAGGCGACCACATGGAAGCGCGCCGCGGGTTGCGCGAACGCGGTGCTGTCGAGGTCGTAGCTGCCGGCCTGCCAGCGGTAGCGCTCGCGGGTGCAGACCACCTTGGCCAGATCCATGCCCTTGAGACCCGGGAAGGCGCGCGCGGCGGCCAGCGCCGTGCTTCCCCGGCGTCGATGGCGGCGGCTTCGCCGGCGACGATGCAGCCGGCCAGCGCACCCTGGTCGCGCAGCAGACGCGTCAGGCGGCGGGTGTCGATACCGGCGATGGCGACGATGCCCTGGCGGCGCAGGTAGTCCGGCAGCGATTCCTCGCTGCGCCAGTTGCTGGCCAGCCGCGGCACGTCGCGCACGATCAGCCCGGCCGCATGCACGCGATCGGATTCGGCGTCGGCGGCGTTGCAGCCGGTGTTGCCGATGTGCGGATAGGTCAGGGTGACGATCTGCCGCGCGTAGGACGGATCGGTCAGGATCTCCTGATAGCCGGTCATCGCGGTGTTGAACACCACCTCGCCGACCGTCTCGCCGGTCGCGCCGACCGCCTGGCCGCGAAACAGGCTGCCGTCTTCGAGGGCGAGCAGGGCAGGAACATGCATGGGGGTACGCCTTCCGGGTGCGACAAGACCCGCGATCCGGCGCGCGGCAGGATCGTGGGGCGGGGTTCAACAGGCGAGCGGGGATTGTAGGCGCGGCGCGGTGCGAAGTCACGCGCGGCGCGGTGCGCGCGCCGTTCACGGGCTGCCGGAACCGGGCGCAGGGTGCCGCTTCAGCAAGGTGCAATCCTGACCCGGGTGCCCGTCGCGACCAGCCAGCGAGTCCGCGACCACCCAGGCGACGCCGGCCAGGGCGAGATTCAGGGCGTTCTCGCTCCAGATCCAGTGGTGGAGGGATCAGCCAGCAGCATCGGCGCCCAGACCAGCAGGCTGAAGGACGCGTACATCGCGGTCAGCAGGATCGTGGCGAGGCGGGCCTGCACGCCCGTCAGGATCGCGACGCCCGCCGCGATCTGGCCGATTCCGGTCGCACAGGCCCAGAACGTTTGCGTCGGCGGCAGCCAGGAGGGGACCAGCGGGGCGGTCAGGTTCATGTAGAAAAAATGCGCGCCGCCGAACAGCAGCGCGCAAACCCCGAATGCCAGCCGACCGAGGCGCGCGAGACGTGCGGCCAGGGCGGCATCGATCCCGGCGCTCGCGGCGCAGACGATCAGCCCGCCCGCCGCGATCGCAAGCTGCTCGGCAAGGTTGCTGTAGGTGAGGAACTCGGCGCCATGGGCGAGCACCACGCGACCGTTCATCAGGATGACGACGATCAGCGCGTAGTACGCCGTGAGCGCCGCGGCACCCCAGGCCGCGGTCCGGCGCCACACGACGGCCGCGCCAGCGACGAGCATGAACGCCGCCGCCGCAAAGGCCAGGGCGCTGCGGGCGGGGAAATCCATGGGCACCGGCTGCCCCGGGTCGAAGACCCCCCACACCAGGCAGAGCAGACCCAGCGCCATCACGCCCAGGCCATAGACATACCGGCCACAAGCCATCGTCGGCATCTCCGCAGTCATGCAAAAGCAAAACCTGGGTCAGAGTCCGGTTTCGGAAAAGTGCAACCTGTCCCCTGTTCTGGTGCAGCTTATGCCGGGAATGGCCTGCTCTGCGATGTAACGCAGTTCGTCCAGGGTATGCATAAGCAGGCAGCCTTATCGCCGCGTCATGCACGCCATGCCCTTCGCAGCTTGCCGGCAATCCTTCTCGCGCCCCGCATGAGCGCTCCAAGCAGGTCAGTGCGCCTGTAGAGCATGTAATAACGCTGCGCAAACCGGTAGATCCTTGATCGCATGATCAGTTGAAGTTCCGAGCGGACCAGATGCAGATCGTGCGTCAATTGCTGTGCTGCAGCGTCCGCCTGGGCGCGTTCGGCTGTCCTGGCCAGCTCTGCTTGCGCCCGCTCGGTCGTCCAGGCCCGCTCGGCGTGCGCCCGCTCGGTCGTCCAGTCCCGCTCGGCCTGCTCAAGCCTTGCGCCAGCGTGTTGCAAATCTTCCTGCAATCGCTGCACAGTCTCCTTGGCTTGCTCGACGTCAATTTGCGCAGATCGCCGTTCCTGTCGCACCCGCGACTCGAGCATGGTGATCTGCGCCTGCATGGCGTCGATGGACTGCCACGGTGCATGCATGCATTCCCATGACTGCGGTGCAACGACAATTGCACGGCAATTCGTGCTGCCCCAAACGCCGACGAAATACGAGCATCCGCATGGATCAATTGAACAGTTGGCTTCCGCCGGCAATACATGTGGCGAAAGCGCCAAGTCCGTACCCTGAACAAGCAGGGTCGCACTCTCGCTTGTATTGCGGAGTTGCGGAAAATCAACGGGAAATGTCGCGAAACCGGTGTGTGGAACACCGAGCAGCCATTGGCTGGCTTCGCCAAGGATTTCCTCCGCAAGTTTCCGGAATGCTTCCATGGAAAACCGAGACGTATGGTACGGGTTATGGCCCATGCGCTCCTCGATGGCGCCATTGGGACAACTGACCAGGATGACCCCACCCGGTGCGACGAGATTCTTCAACACATCGAGAAGCCTTCGCGGCTGGTCAACATGCTCGATCGTTTCAAAGCTGACGACGATGTCGAATCCATCGTCAAAACCGGGAATCGAGTCCAGGGCGAGCGCGTCACCTTGCTCGAACAGGATGCCGGCCGCGCCAAAGTGGCGTTCGGCGATGCGGATCGCGTCCTGCGAGATGTCGATGCCAACGACTTGCGCTGCGCCCCATTGGTGCATCAGCCACGCTCCATAGCCTTCGCCACAGGCCACGTCGAGGACCCGCCGGCCTCGGCAAAGCTCTCGCACGCAGAGGTAGCGCGAGAGATGCTCAGACGCATCCATGGTCTTGTAGCGCATGACTCCCGGCTCGAAGTGAAGACGCTCAAGCATCATGGTTCTCCCGGTTTGGCCGAGCTTGACGCAAAGTAGATGGAACGGACGGCCTGCATGAAGGCCTGCGGGCCATGGGCCTGTTCGAGCCGCGAGAGCGCCGAACGGGCAAGCGCGGCGCGCAATTCGGGCGAAGCATCCAGGCGCTGCAGTGCTGCCACGTACGCACGCGCCATCGGTTCGTCCCCGATGTCATTGGGAATCAGGATCCCGGTTACGCCATCGATGATCATTTCGCGGATGCCCCCAACGTCTGGGGCGACGACGGGCAGTCCGGCAGCGACGGCCTCGAGAATGACATTGGGCATGCCATCAAACCAGCTGGTGTAGAGGAAGGCGTCGTATTCGCCGACCTGGACCTGGTCAAACGAATCGAACACTCCGCGATAGGTTAGGTTGGAAAGCCCATTCCATTGCTCTACCGCAAACGAGCTGAGCACGGCAGCGCCATAGACGTCGATGTGCGCCGAGGGCATGTGCTCCTGCAGCGTGCGCGCAATGACCGGCAGCAAGGTCGGGCGTTTCTCGGTATCCAGACGGGCAGCCCAGAGGATTCGGGTCAGCGGCGTCCTTCGGGGGAGGCGGGCGAGCTCGTTCGGCCCGATGCGCGCGATCTGCAGGGCTGGCAGGAAATATCTCTTCTCCTGCCAGAGCGCAAGCGATTCGTTGTCGGCGCGAATGATCGACTCATTGTCACTGACGATCTTGGTGAAACGGTCGCCGTGTCTGGACATGAAATCAAGTGCACTTCCGGATACATAGAAGGCGCCGTCTTCCGGAAGAAGCGTGGTGCTGAACCTGTACACCACGGTCTCGTGGGATGCAAGGGCAGCCGCGTAGCGGTCATAAAAGGAAATCGCGTAATGGGAAAGCTTAATGTGAATCCGGCTCTTGCCCGCAATGGACTGGATCAGCTTCAATGTGAGCAGGTTGCACACTTCATCGCTGAGGCCCTCGCAGAGGTCAGCCAAATCCAGTGCGAACGCATTCGGAGGCAATTGCTCGAGCCGATGCGGCGAATCAAACTGTTCGCCAAACAGCACGAGGATTCGCCGCGTCGGCGCGATTTCATACATCGCCCGCATCAGGCTGCAGTGGTATTTTTCCGCACCCCCATGGGAGAGGAACGGGAGGATGAACACCTCCTGGTAGTCGAGCGTGCCGCACTTGCGACATGCTGTGTAGTACGCGCGGCCGACTCGCAGGTCGATCCCATTGGTGTTGTGCCATCCGTCGATTTGCCTGCCGTGGATCGGCCTGATGGCAGAATCGATGCTATTGGCATCGTGGATAAATTGCTGGATGACGGGACTCTGGAACGCAGTCGGATCCACGCTCCCGTGCAACACCGGGTCGGCGCGATCGCGCAGGCGTCGGATGACGTGCCGACCACGGCGCACGAAGGTGGCAGGCTTGAAGAGCGTGCATGGCGCGATCTGGCGTGTGGACAGATTGTCTGAGACTCGAAGCAGGCTGTCGGGGCGCTGGCGGTAGAACAACACGGTGTTCCGGACGACCTCGAAGCGAAAGCCACGTGCAGCGCATTCGGCATTGAAGTGCCAATCCTCGTAGGCGTAGCCTGTCAACAGGGAATAATGCTGGTAGCGAACCGTCTCGAAGACTCGCCGGTGTGCGAACACGCGAGAGATGAACGGATGCGCGAGCAGGAAGATGAATGCGTCGAACCCGTCCAGATGCGAGTATTGGGCGAGATGGTTCCGATCGCCGAACGCGAAGATAAACTCCGGAAACAGCAGCGTCACAGGGTCATGGATCTGCGCTGCGCGGTACATCTCCGCGAAGCAGTTCCTGGATATCAGGTCATCGCCGTCGGCGGTTGCGATATACCGACCCGTCGCGGCATCGATGGCATCGTTTCTGGACAGCGCGAGCGATCCATTGTCCACGTCGAGAATGCGGACTTGTGCAAACGCCGAAAGATCGTAGCTGCGGGCGATTCGCCTCGTATCGGCGTCCGCGCGATCGAGGGTCGCGACAAGCTCGAGGACGATGCCCAGGTCGCTCGCATGCCGTGCGGCTTCGACGAGTGAGCGAAGCGACCTGGCGAGGAATTGGCGCTCGCGGTGCAGGGCAAGGACTACCGAAATATCAGGGCGCATCAGCGCCGTGGCCGTCGATGCGCACACCGGGGTTGGGTTCGGTCTTGCCGGGTCGGCAGGCGGCCAGCCGCGAGCATCCTGGCTCCGGCAGTGCGCCAATGGGCGATCCGGCCTGTTTCATTCCCATGCGCACGCGAATATTCGCGGCCACGGCACGCATATCACGTCGGTGAAATCGCGTCGCTGCGTCCGAGAGCGCCCTGCCGTCATCCATAGACGTCCCTGCTCCGCCGACACAAGGGCGGCGGTATCGCTGACATTTCTATCACAGGTACAAGCAAGGTTCCGCTGGGATGCAACCGGTCACGGTCGGGTGTCAGAGACGATTTCTGCACGGCACAGGCGGGTGACGCCTTGCCGGGCATCGCCCAGACTCGCAATTTGTCGCTGACGCATTTTTCTGAACTGCCGCAGCCGCCCGGGCAGCCAGTGCGCCGGGCGGGTCGGGATCCTGCCCGACCGCGGGCCAGTACCCCGCCCCGCCACCCTGGCTAGAATGCTCGCGCCCCTCCCCCGAGTCGCCGCGATGAACGCCGTTCCCCTGCCCGTCCCGGACGCCTGGCTGCCGAACGCGGCGCGTCTGGACCGCCCGGATACGCTGGTGCGGCACCAGCCGTTTCCGTTCCTGGTCGCGCACGGCCTGCTGCCGGAGGACGCGCGCGAGGCGCTCGACCGCGATTTCCCGCGCTATGCCGGCGCCGGCTTTTTCCCCTACGACGAAGCCGACTGCGGGCCGGCGGTGGCGGCCCTGATCGCGCGCCTGACCGCGCCGGCGTTCGCCGGCCGCATCGGCGAGCTGCTCGGCATCGAGGATCTGGGGCGCTATCCGACACTGGTCACGCTGTGCCGCTCGCTCAACCGCCGCCACGGCACCATCCACACCGACAGCCGCTCCAAGGTCGCCACCGCCCTGCTCTACCTCAACCCGCAGTGGCCGGACACCAGCGACGGCTGCCTGCGCTTTCTCGAACGCGGCGACGACATCGAGGCGCTGATCGCGCCGGAGCTCAAGCCGTTGTACGGCGAGTTCGCCGTGTTCAAGCGCACCGAATGCTCGTTCCACGGGCATCTGCCCTACGAAGGCGAGCGCCGGGTGATCCAGATCGCCTGGGTGGTCAGCGAGGAGGCCAAGGCGCGCAAGACCCAGCGCGGTCGCGCGTCGCGGCTGCTGAAAAGCCTGTTCGGCGCGATCGATCGCCGGCTGGGCGCGCGCCGCGACAAGAACGCCGCGCACCGCGACTGAGAATGCGGCCTGGGGAGCATCCGCCGCTACTGGCAGCTGACGCGGATCTCGGACCCCGAGGATTGGATGCTCGCCCTGTAACCCCGCGCCTTGCAGGCCGAGGCGAATTCGGACAGGTCCGCCTCGATCGCCGATTTCGCAGCCCCCGCGCCCACCGAACTGCTGGCGCCCGGACCGGCGCCCTGCCTGCGTTTCCAGTCGCGAATGATCGCGGCGGCCTGCTGATCGATCCGGATCGTCAGCTCCGTTCCCGACTGGAGCTTTTCGCCGGCCGCCAGCCGGGGGAAATAGTGGATCTTGATCAGGACCGCCAGCGCGACCAGCAATGCCGCGATGATGACGTGCGATGCCTTCATGATCATCCGTCGTCTGCGAAGGGATCGATGGCTCGGACGGGCTGGCCATCGTGACGCTGAAATCATAGTCCCTCGCCGAACCGGCCTGCCGCCTGTGCCTGGCAAGGGATCGCGACGGTCACGCCCAGCACACGGCCGCGCTCAGGGCAACGCGTCGAACACCGCCTCCAGCGCATACGATCCCGGCGCCCGTCCGGCCAGCCAGGCGGCGGCGGCGAGCGCGCCGCGCGCGAAGATGCCGCGGTCATCGGCGCGGTGGGTCAGTTCCAGGCGTTCGCCGGGACCGGCCAGCAGGGCGGTGTGCTCGCCGACGATGTCGCCGGCGCGGATCGACGCGAACCCGATGCTGCCCGCGCGCCGTGCGCCCGGCGCGCTGGTGCGACCGATCGCGGCGACGTCCGCCAGCGCCACGCCGCGCGCCGCGGCCGCGGCCTGCCCCAGCGCCAGCGCGGTGCCCGAAGGCGCGTCCTGCTTGCGCGCGTGGTGCGCCTCGATGATCTCCAGATCCCAGTCCGGCAGCGCCGCCGCGGCGCTGCGCAGCAGCCGCGTCAGCAACGCCACGCCGAGGCTGAAGTTGGCCGCGCGCAGCAGCGGGATCGTGGCGGCCGCCGCGTCAAGGCGCGCCTCCAGCGCGGCATCGAGGCCGGTGGTCCCGGTCACCAGCGGTGCCCGGGCCTGCAGGCAGGCGTCCAGCGCCGCGGCCAGACCGGCGGGCGAGCTGAAGTCGATCACCACGGCGCCCCCGGCGAGCGGCGGGAAGCGCGTGCCGTAGCGCACGGCGTCCGGTGCCACGACGCCCCCGATCGGCTGACCCTCCAGCGCCGAACCCGCGCCGACGATGCCGGCCGCCAGCTGCCAGCGCGCATCGGCGCGCGCGCGATCGAGGACCGCGCGGCCCATGCGCCCGGAGGCGCCATTGACGACGAGTCGCAGTGGAGTGGCGGGCATGGCGTCGGCATCTCGGGATCCGGCAGCAGAGCATACGGCGACAGCCCGCACCATCGCGAACGCCGTCACCGACCCGCGGATGGGTATTTGCATGGCGGACCCCTAGACTGGCAACCTGCTGACGCACCCCAGGACGCGGCCTTGCTGCCCTCCGACAGGCCATCGATGGACGTCCCGCCCCCACCCGCCGATCCCGCGACGGCCATTGCCCGTGAAGGCCAGACCGCGGCCTCGCGCCTGGCCGACTACCGCGGCCTGCTGTGGCTGATCGCCGCCTCGTTCTTCATGCAGACGCTGGACTCGACCATCGTCAACACGGCGGTGCCGAGCATCGCCGAGGCGCTGCGCATCACGCCGCTGTCGCTGCGCACCGCGCTGACCAGCTACGTGCTGACGCTGGCGATCTGCATTCCGGCCAGCCCGTGGCTGACCGACCGCTTCGGCACGCGGCGCGTGTTCGCCGTGTCGATCGCGGTGTTCACCCTCGGCTCGGCGGCCTGCGGCCTGGCGCAGAGCCTGCCCGAGCTGATCGCCGCGCGCGTGCTGCAGGGCCTGGGCGGCGCGCTGCTGATGCCGGTCGGCCGCTACGTGCTGGTGCGCGCCTTCGACAAGCGCGACTTCGTCGCCGCGATGAGCATGGTCTCGATCCCCGGCCTGCTTGGCCCGGTGCTGGGCCCGCTGCTGGGCGGCGCGTTCAGCGAATACCTGAGCTGGCGGCTGATCTTCCTGGTCAACGTGCCGGTGGGCATCATCGGCTGGTGGCTGAACCGCCGCGCGATGCCGGAGATCCGCGACCCGCAACGCCCGTTCGACGGCATCGGCTTCGTGCTGTTCGCGCTGGCCTCGGGCCTGCTGCTGACCGCGGCCGAGTTCGCCAGCGAGGACCAGCTCGCGGTCGGCGGCACGGCGGCGCTGGCCGGCGTCACCGCGGCCGCGCTGTACTGGGCGCACAGCCAGCGCACCGCGCATCCGATCAACGACCTCGGCCTGCTTAAGATCCGCAGCTTCTGGATCGCGGTCGGCGGCAGCCTGTTCACCCGTCTCGGCGTGTCCGGCATGCCGTTCGTGTTCGCGCTGTTCCTGCAGGTGGGCTGCGGCTGGTCGCCGCTGGCCGCCGGCCTGATGATGATGCCGCAGGCGCTGGCGATGATGGCGATGAAGGTGCTGATCGATCCGCTGCTCAAGCGCTACGGTTACCGCCGCACGCTGTACGTCAACACCGTGCTGGTGGCGATTCTGCTGGCGATGTTCGCGCTGCTGACGGCGCAGACGCCGTGGCCATGGATGGCGCTGCTCAACTTCGCCTATGGCCTGGTGATGTCGCTGCAGTACACGGCGATGAACACGCTGGCCTTCGTCGATCTGCAGCCGGCGCAGGCGGGGCACGCCTCGTCGATGACCTCGACCGCGCAGTATCTGTCGATGAGTTTCGGCATCGCGCTGGCGTCGATGCTGATGAGTGCCTACGTCGGCCCGCATCGGCAGCTGGCGGCGGCCTACGTCAGCGGCTTCCGCTTCAGCGCGGTGGTGCTGGCGCTGCTGACGCTGGTCGGCGCCTTCATCTTCACCCGGCTGCGCCGCGACCGCGCGCTGCGCGTCTCGGTGGACACCCCGGAAACGGCGTCGTAGCGATCCATCTCGCCGCCGCTGGCGGCCGCCGGCAGGCCGCCTTGCCGGTCCGCCATCGGGGTGATCAGGGCCAGCATCTCGAACTCGCCCGCGAAGCGCTGCGCGACCGGGATCGGATCGGGCATGCAACGGGCATCGGCGATCAGGCCCAAGTGCACGCGCCCGTTGCAGCTGAGGATCGACAGCCCGATGCCGATCGCGCCGGTCTGCGGCACCCCGAACATCAGCTCGCGCACTTCGGCGCCGGCCATGTACAGCGGCATCTGCGACCCCGGCACATTGGTGGCCACCGCGCCGGCCTTGCGGCCGAACAGATCCGGCGCCGGCCGCTGCAGCGCCGCCGGCGCGATGCCCGGCGCGGCCAGCAGGCCGAACGACACCAGCGCCGGGCGCGAGCCCTTCATCTCGTTCATGCCGGCGCGCATCGGGTGCGGCGTCGGTCAGCGACAGCAGCATCTGCGCCAGCGCCAGGCCGTCGGCATCGCAGTGGTGCAGGGGCGCGACCAGGGCACTGCCGCCGGCGCAGTCCCCGATCAGGTCGAACTGCCGCAGCGGCCGGGCGTGGCCGAGCGGCGTCGAGGCCAGCTCGCTGGCGTAACGCGCCAGTGCGGACTGGCCGGCCGCGCCCTGCAGCGCCGCCGGGCGCACGTGCCGGTCGAGGTCGAAATCGGGGTCGGACTCCCGGTGCGCCCCGCTGGCGCTGTCGACCGCGCGCTGGCCGAGGCGGCGGCAGGCCAGGAAACGCCCGGCCGGCAGCGCCCCGAGGGCCGCGGCATCCAGACGCCCGGAGAACACCAGCACGCCGGTGGTCATCATCAGGTTGGTCGGCGACTCCATGCGCAGGCAGACGGTGTCGACCCGCGACATCGGCTCGCGACCACCCCCGGCTGCTGGCAGCATGTCCCCTCCCGCGGCGGGCCGGGACCCGCCGGTTGTGTAGCATCGGGGAGCGCCCCCCCGACGCAATGCATCAGTCACGGAGCACGCATGCACCAAGCCGCCGACATCCTGCTGCAGCTGTTCATCGTCTACACCGCCGCGCTGGTCTGCGGTGAACTGGCGCAGCGCCTGAAAATGCCGGGCGTGGTCGGCGAGATCATCGCCGGCGCGCTGATCGGTCCTTCCGCGCTGGCCTGGGTGCGGCCCGACGAGCCGCTGCAGCTGCTGTCGGAGATCGGCGTGGTACTGCTGCTGTTCGCGGTCGGCCTGGAGACGCGCCTGGGCGAGCTCAAGCGCGTCGGAATGGTGGCCCTGGCGGTCGGCGTGCTCGGCGTGGTGTTCCCGTTCGGCGGCGCCACGCTGTGGGCGCACGTGTCGGGCTTCGGCTGGGACAAGTCGATGTTCGTCGCCGCCGCCTTCGTCGCGACCTCGGTCGGCATCACCGCGCGCGTGCTGCAGGAAATGGGCGTGCTGCAGCGGACCGAGAGCCGCGTGATCCTGGGCGCGGCGGTGATCGATGACATCCTCGCCATGCTGCTGCTGGGCGTGGTGGTGTCGCTGCAGCAGGGCGGCAGCCTCGATCCGCTGCACCTCGGGGCGGTGCTGCTGGAGGCGATCGGCTTCCTGGCCGTGATCGGTTTTGTCGGCACCCGCGCCGCGCGCCTGCGTTCGGGCTGGCTGGAGCGGCCGATCAACCCGCTGTCGCCGCTGACCATCGTGCTGGCGCTGTGCCTCGGCCTGGCCTGGCTGTCGACGCGCTTCGGGCTGGCCGCGATCATCGGCGCCTTTCTCGCCGGCGTGATCGCCTCGGAGACGCGCCAGCGCGAACAGCTGGAGCACCAGACGCAACCGCTGCTGGCGCTGCTGACGCCGTTCTTTTTCGCGGTCACCGGCATGCAGCTCAAGCTGGCGGTGTTCGCCGATCCGCGGGCCTTGTGGATGCTCGCCCTGGCGACCGTGATTGCCATCGCCAGCAAGGTGCTGGGCGGATTTCTCGGCGCGCTGCCGCTGCGCCCGCGCAGCGCGCTGATCGTCGGCGTCGGCATGGTGCCGCGCGGCGAGGTCGGTGTGGTGATCGCCAGTCTCGGGCTCGCGGCGGGCGTGTTTTCCGACCTCGTCTACGCGGTGATCGTGGCGATGTCGCTGCTGACCGCGGTGGTCACGCCGCCGGCGCTGGCCTGGCTGCTGCGGCGCGCGCCCGGTGACGCTCCGACGGCTTGATCCGGCTCACGTCGCGCGCATGCACCGATAGGCCGCCAAGGCGGCTGCGCGCGAAGCATGCGGGTCGACCACCGGCGCCGGATAGCCGCAACGGCGCAGCAGCGCCGGGTCCTGCCACGGCTGCTGCAGCAGCGCATCCGGCGCCGCCGCCAGCTCGGGCAGCCAGCGCCGCACGTAGCGACCGGCGGGATCGAAGCGCCGCGCCTGGGTCACCGGATTGAAGATGCGGAAATACGGCGCGGCGTCGGCCCCGCTGCCGGCGCTCCACTGCCAGCCCTGGGTGTTGTTGGCCAGGTCGGCATCGACCAGGGTGTCCCAGAACCAGCGCGCGCCGTGGTGCCAGTGCTGGCGCAGGTTCTTGGTCAGGAAGCTGGCCACGATCATGCGCACGCGGTTGTGCATCCAGCCGCTGCACCACAGTTCGCGCATCCCGGCGTCGACGATCGGGATGCCGGTGCGGCCGCGCTGCCAGCGCGCCAGCGCTTCGGCGTCATCGGCCGCCCACGGAAAGCGGTCGAAGCCGGGGTTGAGGCTGGCCGTGGGCGTCTGCGGAAAGTAATGCAGCAGATGATGCGCGAACTCGCGCCAGCCAAGCTCGCGGAGATAGGACTCCACTGCCGCGCCGGCTGCCGCGCCGTGGTCGCCGCGGGCGAGATCGCCCAGCCGCCAGGCGATCTGGTGCGGCGAGATCTCGCCGAAATGCAGGTGCGGTGACAGCCGCGAGGTGCCGACGCGATCGGGAAAGTCGCGCTGCGTCGGGTACCCGTCCAGCGCCGACTCGCCGAACAACTCCAGCTGATCCTGCGCCGCGGCGGCGCCCGGCGTCCACGCCGCGGCCATTCCGGCGTCCCAGCCGGTCCGCGGCAGCAGCCCCAGCACCGCCAGCGGCAGGCCGGCGGATATCGCTGGCGACGCGATGCGCGCGGGCGCCGCCAGCGGCGTCCGCGACGGCAGCCGCGTGCGTGCCTTGCGCCAGAACGGCGTGAACACGCGATAGGGGTCGCCCTGCCCGGTCTGCATCTCCCAGGGCTCGATCAGCAGCGCGGCGTTGCTGCTGTGCGCTCCGATGCCGCGCGCGCGCAGGGCGTCCTTGATCGCGCGGTCGCGGATGATCGCCGCGGGCTCGTAGAGGCGGTTCCAGTACACCGCCGCGGCGCCGGTCTCCGCGATCAGGGCTTCGAGGACGCGCAGGCTCGGCCCGCGCGCCATGTGCAGCGCCGAACCGCGCCGACGCAGATCGGCATCCAGCGCCGCCAGACTGTGGTGCAGCCACCAGCGCGCGGCGCCACCCGGGGCCCAGGGTGCCTCCTCGTCGGGCGCGTGCACATACAACGGCAGCACGCGCTCGTGCGCGGCCCGCGCGGCGGCCAGTGCCGGGTTGTCGGCCAGCCGCAGGTCGCGGCGAAACCAGACGATGGCGACGCTCATGCGCGCAGGCCGGTGATCAGTGCCGTCCTGTCCATGCGCATCCCCGCCAAAAGGCCAGCGTAGCGGGGGGTGCCGTCGAGGCCTCGTGAACCGCGCCGGGCGGCGCAGCGCCGACTGCCGCTGCGACGCGATGAACACGGCGCGGATCGTCGCGCGGCGCGCTCGTGCCGGCGCCGGCGCGCCGGCAAATCACGTTCGCGACACACGCCCGGCCGCCGCCCTCAGTCGAGCCCGAAACGGCGGATCAGCAGCGCCTTGACCCCCTGCGCCAGCAGCATGTACGCGGCGAGGATACCGATCAGGTACAGCCAGTAGCCGCCGGGCAGCGGCGCGAAGCCGAACAGGTGCGCCAGCGGCGTGAACGGCAGCAGGATGCCCAGCAGGCAGAAGCCCAGCGTGGTCACCAGCAGCGGCAGGCTCGGCATGCTCTCGATGAACGGCAGGCGCGCGGTCCGGATCACATACACGATCAGGGTCTGCGACAGCAGCGACTCGACGAACCAGCCGGTCTGGAACAGTATCGGATGCGCCGAGAATCCCAGCAGCCACCACATCACGCCGAAGGTGACGTAGTCGAACAGCGAGCTGACCGGGCCGAAGGTGAACATGTAGCGGGCGATATTGCCCATCTCCCAGCGCCGGGGCGTGGCGATGTACCCGGCATCGACGCCGTCGGTGGCAATGGTGGTCATCGACAGGTCGTACATCAGGTTGTTGATCAGCAGCTGGATCGGCGCCATCGGCAGGAACGGCAGCAGGATGCTGGCACCGATCACGCTGAACACGTTGCCGAAATTGGAGCTGGCGGTCATCTTGATGTACTTGAGGATGTTGCCGAACACGCGGCGGCCCTCGAGCACGCCCTCCTCGAGCACGGCCAGGCTCTTCTCCAGCAGGATGATGTCGGCCGATTCCTTGGCGATGTCGACCGCCGTGTCGACCGAAATGCCGACGTCGGCCGCGCGCAGCGCCGGGCCGTCATTGATGCCGTCGCCGAGAAACCCGACCACGTGGCCCTGCCCGCGCAGGGTCTCGATCACGCGCACCTTCTGCTGCGGATTGAGGCGCGCGAACAGCTGCGTCTCGCGCACCGCGCCGGCGAGGTCGGCGTCGGACAGGGTGTCCAGCTCGGGCCCTGTCAGCACGCGCTGCAGATTCAGGCCGACCAGACGACAGACGTGGCGGGCGACGACATCGTTGTCGCCGGTGAGGATCTTGACCGCGACGCCGTGCTGGTTGAGCGCGCGGATCGCTTCGGCGGCGCTCTCCTTGGGCGGATCGAGGAAGGCCATGAAACCGACCAGGGTCAGCTCGCGTTCGTCGTCACGGCCGTAGGCCTCGCGCGGTGGCGTCATCTCGCGCACGCCGACCGCGATCACCCGGAAGCCGTCGGCGTTGAGGTCGTGCGCGACCTGGCGCACCTCGGCCAGGCGGTCGGCGTCGAGCGCCGCATCGCCATCGGTGCCGGCCACGCGCGTGCAGATGCCGAGCATCTCCGCCACCGCGCCCTTGCTGATCAGCAGATGGCGACCCTCGGGATCGCGCACCACCACCGACATGCGCCGGCGCTCGAAATCGAACGGCACCTCGTCGACCAGCGCGTAATCGGCCGCCAGCCGGTGCGTCTCGACCCCGCCGACGCCCTCCAGCACGGCGATGTCGAGCAGGTTCTTCAGGCCGGTCTGGTAGTGGCTGTTGAGGAAGGCCAGCTCCAGAACGCGCTCGTTGTCGGCGCCGGCGGCATCGACGTGACGTTCGAGGATCACCTTGTCCTGGGTCAGGGTGCCGGTCTTGTCGGTGCACAGCACGTCGATCGCGCCGAAGTTCTGGATCGCCGGCAGGCGCTTGACGATCACGTCCTTGCGCGCCATCGCCAGCGCGCCCTTGGCCAGGTTGAAGGTGACGATCGCGGGCAGCATCTCGGGCGTCAGGCCGACGGCGACCGCGATCGAGAACATCAGCGACTCCAGCCAATCGTGCTTGAGCACGCCGTTGACCACGAACACCAGCGGCACCATCACCAGAATGAAGCGCAGCATCAGACTGACGAAGCGGCGCAGACCGACGTCAAAGCTGGTCGATGCACCGCGCGGTGCGGCGATGGCGCTGGCCAGGGCTCCGAACGCGGTCTCGCGACCGGTCGCGACGACCAGCGCCAGCGCGCTGCCGCTGATCACGTTCGAGCCCATGAAGCACAGGTTGCGCGCCTCCAGCGGCGACCTGGCGCCGGCGTCGGCGCCGGCGAATTTCTCCACCGGCATCGACTCGCCGGTCAGGCTGGACTGGTTGACGAACAGGTCCTTGGCCGCCAGCAGGCGCGCGTCGGCCGGGAGCATGTCGCCGGCGGACAGATGGATCACGTCACCCGGCACCAGCTGTTCGATCGGCAGCTCGGTGCGCACGCCACCCTCGCCGCGACGGCGCACCGAGGCGGTGTTGCTGACCATGCGCCGCAGCGAGGCGACGGCCTGGCTGGACTTGCGCTCCTGCACGTAACCAACGATCACCGCGACTGTGACCATGGTGGTCATGATGCCGGCGCCGATCGGATCGGAGGTGATGAACGACACCACCGCGAGCGCCAGCAGCAGCAGGTTCAGCGGGTTGACCAGACGGTGCAGGATCTCGACCAGCAACGACTCCCGCTTCTCGCTGCCGACGACATTGGGGCCGTGCCGTTCGAGGCGCTCCGCGGCATCGCCGGCATCGAGGCCGTCCATGCCGCTGTCGAGCCGCGCCAGCGCGGCGGCTGCCTCGAGCCGGACCAGCTCCAGCAGATACGCCTGCTGGGCAGCCGACACGCTGGCCGAAGGACGCGCGCGCCCGCCGGGGCGGTCCGGGATCAGGCCAAACAGGGCAAGCGGTCCGAACATGAAGACTCCGGATACAAGCGCCCGGCCGCAGCATGCGCGGCCGGGTTACGGAGCCATCAGGGAATGCGGGCTCCGCCGTGACTGCCATCCCGTCACGGGACAGCCGGCGGAAGCCAGGTCGTCAGTCGCGCGGGAACGAATTCAACACTGCAGATCGAGGACTACTGCAAGGGTCCACGCGGAGCGACCTCATCGGGAACATGGGCGCCAGTCTAGCGGCCGAACGCCGCCGTCGGCAACGACAGAACGGTTACAGCGCGCGCAGGCGCGCGGCCAGATCGTCGAGGAAGCCCTCGGGCAGCAGGGCGCGCACCGGCACCACCCACCAGTGCGGGCGGGCGAAGGCACGGCACTTGATCGCGTCCTTCTCGGTCATCAGCAGCGGCAGCTCGTCGCCGAAGTCGAGATCGGCGGGCCGGTACGGGTGATGGTCGGGGAACGCGTGCGCGATCACCTCGAAACGCTGCGCGCGCAGGCTGCGGAAAAACCGTTCGGGGTCGCCGATGCCGGCAACGGCATGCACGTTGCGGACGCCGAAATCGGCCAGGGCCATGCGCTCGGAAGGTACCCGCAGCCGATAGGCGCGGTCCTCGACCAGGCGCAGGGGGATCTCGTCCGCTCGCGCCAGGCCGCCATTGCACACGCGATAGTCGACCGACGCCAGGCGCAGCAGCGGTTCGCGCAACGGTCCCGCCGGCAGCAATCGGCCATTGCCGAAACGGCGCGTGCCGTCGATCACGCAGATCTCGATGTCGCGCGCCAGCGCGTAGTGCTGAAGGCCGTCGTCGGCGATCACCAGATCGACGCCGGCCTCGACCAGCAGCTGTGCCGCAACGGCGCGTTCGCGACCGATCGCCACCGGCACGCCGCAGTGACGGCGGATCAGGCAGGGCTCGTCGCCGACCTGCTGTGCCTCGCAGCCGGGCTCGAGCAGCTGCGGCGTGGTCGCGCTGCCGCCATAGCCGCGGCTGACCACGCCGGGGTGGTATCCGCGCGCGCGCAGGGCCTCGACCAGGGCGATCACCAGCGGCGTCTTGCCGGTGCCGCCGACGGCGAGATTGCCGACCACCAGCACCGGCACCGGCAGACGGCGGCGTTGCAGCAGGCCGCGTGCATAGAGCGCCCACCGCAGCCGCACGAGACTTCCGTACAGCGCGGCCAGCGGGCGCAGCACCCATGGCGGCGGAGACGCTGAATACCAGAGGGCGGGCTCGCGCAGCACGGCCATCGCGGTTCAGGCGGAGGCTTCGCGAAACTGCATGCGATGCAGCGCGGCATAGTGACCGCCGCGCGCCAGCAGCTCGGCGTGCGTGCCCTGCTCGATCACGCGGCCCTGATCGAGCACGACGATGCTGTCGGCATGCTCGACGGTCGACAGACGGTGCGCGATCACGAGCGTGGTGCGATCGCGCATCAGCCGGTCCAGCGCCTGCTGGATCAGGCGTTCGGATTCGCTGTCGAGCGCGCTGGTGGCCTCGTCGAGGATCAGGATCGGCGCGTTCTTGAGGATCGCGCGCGCGATCGCGATGCGCTGGCGCTGGCCGCCCGAGAGCAGCGAGCCGCCCTCGCCGATGCGGCTGTGGATGCCGTCGGGCAGGCGGCGGATGAACTCCATCGCGTTGGCCGCCTCGGCGGCTGCGAGGATGGCGGACTCGCTGGCGTCGTCCATCTCGCCATAGGCGATGTTGCGCGCGATGCTGTCGTCGAACAGCACCACCGTCTGCCCGACCCAGGCGATCTGCCGGCGCAGGCTGGCCAGGGTGTAGTCGCCCAGCGGCCGCCCGTCGAGCAGCAGGCGGCCCGCCAAGGGCTCGTAGAAACGCGGGATCAGGCTGGCGACAGTGGTCTTGCCGCTGCCGGAACGACCGACCAGCGCGGTGACCCTGCCGGCCACGCAGTGCAGGTCCACGCCGTTCAGGGCCGGCATCTCGGCGCCGTCGTAGATCATCCGCACGGCCTCGAGCCGGACGTCACCCCGGCACTGCTGCAACTCGACCGTGCCGTCGTCACGCTCGGCCGGCGCATCGATCACCGCGAACAGATCCTGGGCCGCGACCACGCCGCGCTGCAGGTTGGCCTGCACCGTGGTCAGGCGCTTCAGCGAGGGCAGCATCAGCAGCATCGCCGTGATCAGCGACATGAAGGCACCGGCGGTGATGTGATGCAACATGAACGGCAGCGTCGCGATGAAGATCACCAGCGCCAGACCCATCGCCGCCACGGTCTGCACGACCGAGGTCGCCAGCGCGTTGGTCGCATAGACCTTGACGTTGAGCGCGCGGATGCGCGCGTTGATGTCGGCGAAGCGCTTGCGCTCGTAGGCACGGCCGCCGTAGATGCGCACCTCGCGAAAGCCGCCGACCGCCTCGTCGATCACGCCGCTGAACGAGCCGATCGTGTCCTGGATACGCCGGTTCATGCGCCGGTAGCGCTGGCCGACCTTGTAGACCACGATCGCCACCAGCGGCGCCTCGACGAACAGCACCAGGGTCAACCGCGCGCTGTCGTGCAGCATCACGATGACCATGCCGAGCACCATGAAGCCGTCGAGGATCATGGTCTTGAGCGAGTCGGCGGCGGCCCCGGCGACCTGCTCCGCGGTGTAGGTCAGGCGCGCCAGCATGTGCCCGCTGGGCTCGCGCGCGAAACGGCTGCTGGGAAACCCCAGATAGCGCTCGAACACCTGGTTGCGCATGGTCTCGACGATCACCCGGCCGATGCGCGCCAGCCCGAGACCGCCGATATAGGTGGCGAAGCCACGGTAGGCGAACAGCGCGACGATGATGATCGGAAGCCAGAACGTCAGCCGCGGGTCGTGGGCGATGAATACCCGGTCGATCATCGGCTTGATCAACGCGGTGAAGATCGACGCCACCGCGGCGTCCGAGAGCATGCCGAACAGCGCGGTCAGGAATTCGCGCCAGTGCGGCCGCACGTAGCCGAGCAGGCGCCTGTAGGTCGGCCACAGCGCCGGCGTCGACACGTTCGCGGAGGTGCTCATCGCCCCGGATCGGCCGCCGGCGCGGTCGCCAGCGCCAGGTGGGCGAAGCCGAGCTGGCCCAGCGCATCCATGGCCGTGACCACGGCCTGGTTCGGCGTCTCGGCGTCGGCGCGCAGGATCACCGGCTGGCCGCGGTCGTCGCCGGCGACGGCGGCGATCGCCTGCTTCAACGGGTCGACGCCCTGCCCCAGTACCTCGCTGCCGCCGACGAAATAGTGGCCGCGACGATCGATCACGATCACCAGCGCGTTGCGCGGAGGCACCTCGGCGGGGTTGCTGGACTGCGGCAGCGACACCTTCAGGCGCGCCTGCTGCACGAAGGTGGTGGTCATCACGAAGAACATCAACAGGGTCAGCAATACGTCGATCAGCGAGATCACGTTGATCTCGAAGTCGTCCTCGCGAAGGGCACCGCCGATGCGCAACGCGGCGGCCTCAGCGCGCGCCGCGCGCGGCGGCTGGCGGCCGGACCGGCTCGGTGTGCACGGCCAGCTCGTCGAGCAGCGCGCCGGCCTGCTGTTCCATCTCCACCACGTAGTCGGCGACACGGGCGCGGAAGTAGCGGTGATAGACGTAGGCCGGAATCGCCACCACCAGGCCGACTGGCGGTGCAGATCAGCGCCTCGCCGATGCCGCCGGCCATCTTGGCCGGATCGCCGGCACCGTTGACCATCACCGCCATGAACATGCGGATCAGGCCGATCACGGTGCCGAGCAGGCCGAGCAGCGGCGCGATCAGCGCGATCGTGCCCAGCGTGTTGAGGTAGCGCTCCAGGCGATGCACGACGTGGCGGCCGGTGTCCTCGATGCGCTCCTTGATGATGTCCCGCGGGCGGTTGCGCACCGCCAGCGCGCCGGCCAGCAGTTCGCCCAGCGGCGAGCCGGCGGCGAGCGTGGCCAGATGCTGCGGATCCAGGGAGCGCGAACGTGCCCAGGCGCGCACCTGGTCACCCAGTCCGTCCGGCAGCACCGCCTTGCGGCGCAGGGTCCAGTAGCGTTCGAGGATGATCGCCAGGGCCACGGCGGAAGCCGCGAGGATGGGCAGCATCGCCCAGCCGCCCGCCATCAGGATGTCCAGCATTCCCGCACCTCAGGGTTGCCACTCATGCGCCGGAATCATAACAGCGATCCGCGCGCCGCCTGTGCGCGCGGTCGCAGCCGCGCTACTCGCGCCACCAGTGCCGGCGATGCCTGCGCTCGCCCTCGACGCGCGGACCGTCGGCGGCGAACGTCAGCCGCAGTGCGCCCGCATCGGCGGTGTTGAACAGCGGGATCGCCAGCGCGCGATAGCGCTCGACCACCCGCGGATGCGGGTGCCCGAAACGGCTGCGATAGCCGGCCGAGACCAGCGCCACGCGTGGCGCCAGCGCGCGCAGGAAACCATCGCCCGACGAGGTCCTGCTGCCGTGATGCGGCACCAGCAGCGCCAGCGGCGTGGTCGCCGGCCGCAGCGCGTCGGCGACCGCGGCCTCGCCGCGCGCCTCGATGTCGCCGCTGAGCAGGAGGCGGCCGCGGCGGCCGTCGATCAGCAGGACGCAGGAGCTGTCGTTGCGTCCCCCCGGCATCTCCAAGGCGGGATGCACGACGCGCACCTGCACGCCATCCCAGCGCCACGACTGCCCGGCCCGGCACGGCGTCAGCGGCAGTCCGCTGCGGCGCGGCTCGCTGCCGAGCAGGGCCGCCTGCGGAAACGCGCCGTGCACCGCGCGTGCGCCGCCGGCGTGGTCGTTGTCACCGTGGCTGATCACCAGCAGATCGAGCCGGCGCACGCCGAGCGCGCGCAACGAGGGCGCCACCGCGACCTCGCCGAGATCGTAGCCGGAAGGAAACCGCGCGCCGGCATCGAACAGCAGCGCATGGTCCCGGGTGCGCACCAGCACCGCGAGGCCCTGGCCGACGTCGAGCACGTAGGCTTCGAACTCGCCAAGCGGCGGCGCTGGCGACCGTGTCAGCAGCAGAGGCAGCAACAGCACGACGCCGAGCACACGCGCCGGCGCTCCGCGCGGCAGCAGCAGCCAGAGTACGCCCAGCGCCGCCAGCGCCAGGGCCCATGCCGAAGGTTCGGGCCAGTACCACTGCGCCAGCGGCCACGCGGCGAGATGCTCGAGCAGCCGCCACTGCGCGCGCATCAAGGCCGCGGCCAGCGCCAGCACGCTCGCCCCGCCCGGCAGGCCGGCGCCCAGCAGCAGCGCCGCCAGCAGATCGAGCGGCACGATCACGAAGCTCATCAGGGGCACCGCGACCGCGTTGGCCAGCGGTCCCGCGAGCGAACTCTGGCCGAACAGCGCGACGGTCAGCGGCAGCAGCGCCAGCGTCATCACCGCCTGCGCCCAGCCCAGTTCGAACAGCCATGCGCGCAGTCCGCGTCCCGGCCGCAGGGTATAGAGCAGCATTGCCACGCCGGCGAAGGACAGCCAGAACCCCGCCGACAGCAGCGCCAGCGGGTCCCACAGCAGGATCGCCAGCAGCGCCAGCGCCAGGCCCTGCGCGGCGCCGACATGGCGGCGCAAACCGATCGCCAGCGCGCCGACCGCGATCATCAGCAGGGTCCGCGTGGTCGGCAACCCGAAACCGGCCAGCGCGCCGTAGGCCGTCGCCGCCAGCAGCGCGACCGGGGCCTGGGCGCGCCGGCGCGGCAGCCGCAGCGCCAGGGCCGGCCACGACCACCACAGCAGGCGCACGGCCAGCGCGCCGGCGATCGCGGCCAGGCCGACATGCAGACCGGAGATCGCGATCAGGTGACCGACGCCGGTGGCGCGCAGCACGTCCCAGACGTGCGTATCGAGCCCGCGCTGATCGCCGACCGCCAGCGCCTGCAGCAGCGGTGTGGTCGCGTCGGCGGGCGGGCGCGCCGCCGCGATCGCCGTCGACAGCCGCGCGCGCAGGCGGTCCACGCACACGGAATCGCGGCCCAGACGCTCGGCGCTGCGCGTGTCGCGCACATAGCCGGCGGCGACGATGCCGCGCTCGGCGGCATGCCGCTCACCGTCGAAGCCGCCCGGATTGACCAGCCCATGCGGCCGCTTCAGGCGCACCGTCAGCCGCCAGCGCTCGCAGGGCGCCAGCGCCGGCGGCGCGGCGGCGTGTCCGTACCAGGCCAGACGCGCGCCGCCGCGCAACGGCAGCATGGATGCGCCGAGGCGCGCCTCGCGCAGGTCGAAGTCGAAGCGCGTGGCGGCATCGGAGCTCTCGGGCAGGCCCGCGACCGTGCCGGCCACGACCAGATCGCGCCCTTCCAATGCATGTGGCAGGCGCGCATCGAGCGCACCCTGCGCGCGCCAGGCCGTCCACGCGAAGCCCAGCGCCAGCAGCGCGAACGTGCGCAGCGGCAGCGGTCGCGCCCGCGGCAGCGCCAGCACGGCGATCGCGATCGCCGCAAGAGCCAGCAGCGCCGGGCGTGGCGGCAATACCGGCAGCAGCACCGCGGCCAGCGCGCCGACCAGCACGGACAGCGCATGCGCGGGGCGCAATCCCGCGGCGGCGGCAATCCTCCCTGGCGATGTGGTCGGCAGCGTCATCCCCTCTCCCGGGATGCCGCGCGCGGCTCAGTCCGGCTTGTACGGGTGCAGTTGTCCGCCGGACAGTTCCAGCACGCGATCCATGCGCGCGGCGAGGCGCGGGTCGTGGGTCACCAGCACGAAGCTGGTGCCGATCTCGCGGTTGAGCTGCAGCATCAGGTCGTAGACCTGCGCGGCGTTCTTCTGGTCGAGGTTGCCGGTCGGCTCGTCGCCGAGCACGCAGGCCGGCTGCGTCACCAGCGCGCGCGCGACCGCGCAGCGCTGGCGCTCGCCGCCGGACAGCTCGCCGGGTTTGTGTTCGAGCCGCGCGCCGAGGCCGACGCGCTCGAGCAGCGCGCGGCTGCGCTCGCGCGCCTCCGGCACCGGCGTGCCGCGGATCAGCAGCGGCATGGCGACGTTCTCCAGCGCGCTGAACTCGGGCAACAGGTGATGGAACTGGTAGATGAAGCCCAGCGAGCGGTTGCGCACGCGGCCGCGCTCGGCGTCGCTCAGCCGCGACAGGATCCGGCCCTCGACCTCGATCTCGCCGGCACTGGGTGTGTCCAGGCCGCCGACGATATGCAGCAGGGTGCTCTTGCCGGCGCCCGAGGTGCCGACGATCGCCAGCGTCGCGCCGCGCTTGAGCTCGAAGCTGGCCGAGCCGAGCACCTCGGTGCGCAGCCCGCCTTCGCTGTAGGTCTTGGCGACGCCGGTGGCGCGCAGCACCGTATCGCTCTGCGAAAGACCGTCGCCTGGCGCCTGCCCTTGGGCCTGTTTTTGCTCGTCCCGGGTCCCGGGTCCCGAGTCCCGAGTCCCGCTATGCCTATTCATAGCGCAACGCCTCCGCCGGCTGCGTGCGCGCGCCGCGCCAGGCCGGATACAGCGTCGCCAGCAGCGCGAACACGAACGCCATCATGCTGATCCAGCCGACGTCGCTCCAGTGCAGCTCGGACGGCAGGTTCGCTGATGTAGTAGACGTCGGGCGACAGGAACTGGACGTGGAACACGCGCTGGATCCAGTCCGCGATCGCCTGCAGATTCCACGCCAGCAGCACGCCGCCGACCACGCCGCTGGCGATGCCGATCAGGCCCGACACGCATTCCCTGGACCACGAACACGCCCATCACCTGCGCGGCGTGGCGCCCAGCGTGCGCAGGATGGCGATGTCGGCCTGCTTGTCGGTGACCAGCATCACCAGGGTCGAGACCAGGTTGAAGGCGGCCACGGCGACGATCAGTGACAGGATCACGAACATCACCTTCTTCTCCATCGCGACCGCCTTGAAGAAGTTGGAGTGGCTGTCCATCCAGGTCTGCACGCATGTAGTCGCCACCCAGCCGCTGCGCCAGCTCGCGGCCGACCTGGTAGGCGCGCGAGGGATTGTCGAGCTTGAGACGGATGCCGGTCGGACCCGGCAGCTGGTAGAGCTTCTCGGCGTCGCGCATGTTGATCACGGCGAGGCTGGAGTCGTACTCCTCCATCCCGGCGGCGAAGATCGCGCCGACGGTGAAACTGCGCAGGCGCGGCACCGCGCCGATCGGCGTCGCCGTGACCTGCGGCGCGATCAGCACCAGCTTGTCGCCGACGTTCACCCCCAGCGCCAGCGCCAGATCGCGGCCCAGCGCGATGTTCCAGCTGCCGGGCGTCAGCCGGTCCAGCGAACCCTGCACGACCTTGCCGGCGATGTCGGAGACGCGCGCCTCGTCGGCGGGCAGGATGCCGCGCACCACCGCGCCCTGGCTGCGCTGGCCGTCGCAATGGTTATCTACCTGCTCGCTGACCTTCTACTGCTCAACCCCCACATCGGCAATTGCATTTCCAGCATGTTGAATTCGGAAGCCGCTGTACGCCTATAAGAACAAGGGCTACGAGGAAGGTCGCGAGCGGTACATCGCCTGTTGCGCTGCGCTTCCGGGCTTCACGCACCGGCTTCGGCTTCGCTCGACAAGATCTGGTGGTGGCCTCGTCGATGAACATCTCGCGGGCCTGCTCTGGCGAACTCCTCTCCTCTGAAACTGCGGGAAGTTGAAAGCAATTCAGCAGCAATCTGGACCAGACCAGGTGGTGAAGGAGTTCGTCACCGATGATATTGGAACAGTCTGCAATCTCCACTCTCTATTAACCTTCTCAACCAGACGTCGTCGATGGCGAGGTGCATGAATGGCCGAGAACAACTAGTTTGGCTACCCCGAAGCGGCCGCCGACGGCCGACCGCAGTGGGTCGTGAAGCGTCACTCGACCCGCCGCTACATCACTGCTCAAGCACTATCGAAATCAGTCAAGATCCTTACTCCGGTAAGCCGTCGTTCGCGATCGCCTGCATCGGGTCGTCGCCGGGAATTCAATCGATCTCCGAGGCGCGCCGCCAATACTCGCCTGGACGAATTATCGGAATTGCCCGAATTGTCTGCATGTCTAACAGATCGCGATCAACGCTGATGAGTAGCGCGCATTCACCAGCAACGGCAGTGCCCAGCACCGGTACGTCGGTAGGATCTCGGCACAAGTCGGGCGGCAGATCGGCCGGCTCGACGATAATGCCAACTCGACGCAGGAATGCGCCTACCAAATCAGCGTCGCGCTTGGGAAAATTGAACTTCTCGACGAGCTTTCGCCCTAGTTCCTCAAGGATAAAGTCAGATATGACCAGATCATGGTGTAGCAGAACATCCTCAAGCAATTCCGCACATACTCCCGCGCGGCTGATGTGCGCCGCGATGAGTACAGAAGAATCAAGCGCGATCCTCACTTCTTCTTAAGGACTTCAAATACTTCTTCATCGGTATTGATCCCGCCGGCCTGCGCACGCGCAACTAGTTTGGTGCGAAGCGTTCGAAATTCCGCTACCCTCAGATAGCGCTTCAATGCTTCACGCGCAAGATCGCTTTTGGAAATTCCAAGAGCGGCGCTCTGACGCTCAAGGGCCCTATCCAAGTCATCCGGTACGCGAAGTGTCAAGGTAGTCATGTATTACAATGTACTACACGGCGGGAATCTATGCTAGTGGAGAGTCTACGAGACGCCGATGCAGTCGAGGTCGATTTCATAAACTCATAGCTGCCAGTCACGATAGGCCGTTTTGTGTCCGATAGCGGCGATCAGCATGGAGTCATAGAGCGAAAATCTATAGCGCTCTAATACTAATGGCACTTACTTAAGCCCCAGCGGGATGACGCGGAGCTAAGTGATTGAAGGAGAAGAGGAAGGCTGGCCCGGATTGGTAGGATGGTTGTTACCACACACCCATCCCACCAACCCGGAGGCCAGCCTTGACAGATCGTAATGACGGCTTTCGCTCGCAGCAACAACGAGTCGTATCGGTCGGCAGATTCGCCAGCGCCGGGCGGTGGACTTCTTCAACCTGCTGACCGGGCCGGAGCTGCTGGAGATCACCGAGGCGCATCTGCCTGATCATCGCGAGCGGCTGTATCCACCCACGGTGACCCTGTCGATGTTCATGCGCCAGGCCCTGGCGCCGATCGATCGTGTCAGCGGGCAGTGGATGCGTGGGCGGCAGCGCGCCGCTGAGGGGCTGTGGGTGCAGAGCATCCGAACCGGCGGGTATTGCCGCGCCCGCCAACGCCTGCCGCTCTCGATGCTGCAAGCGCTGACGCGCGAGAGCGGCCGACTGCTCAGCGAGCGCGGATTGGTTGGCGCTGGCGCGATCGTGCGTGAAGTTGCCGACGGCACCGGGGTCTCGATGCCCGATACGCCGAGAAATCAGGTGCCTTTCCGCAGCCCACCTGCCAAGCCGTCGGAGTCGGTTTTCCGCTCGCACGTCTGTGCACGGATCTGTCTTTCCAGTGGCGCCGTCCTCGCCGCGGCTATCGGCCCCCCCGCGGCAATGGGCACAGCGAACTGGACCTCTCGCGCACCCTGCTGCCGGCCCTCTCGGCCGGGGGATGTGCTGCTGGCCGATGCGCTGTACGGCAACTACTGGGAGATCGCGCAAGTCTGGCCGCCGGCGTTGATGTCCTCATGAGCAGCACGGTTCGCGCGACACAGACTTTCGGCGTGGCCAGTCCTTGGGCAGGCGCGATCATCTGGTGCGCTGGCCCAAGCCGGCGCATCGGCCTGCCTGGATGAGCCCTGAGCAGTACCGCGCGATGCCTGCACACCTGATGCGCGAAGCGAGTTCGGCCAGGCGTACTGGTGACCAGTCTGCTCGATCCGCGTGTCCCTCCAAACAGGCCTTGGGGGAGCTGTACAAGATGCGCTGGCATATCGAGCTGGATCTGCGCTGCATCAAGACGACGCTGGGCATGGAGGTATTGCGCTGTCTGTCGGCCGCGATGGTCGAGAAGGAACTGTGGACCTATCTGCTGGCCTACAACCTGATCCGCCTGTTGATGGCGCAAGTGCGGCCCACACCACGGCACCGCGCGCACTGTCCTTCAAGCACACCGTGCAGCTCTGGAGCACTGGCCCCGCAGGCGCCGACCCCGGCGAACTCTTTAGGAAAGGGGATCGCCAACATCGCCGTCATGATCGGGTCCGACGGGCTGATCAAGCCCCTGGTGGACCTCCCCCGCATGGCCGCCAAGGCCTGCGACATGCTGCACCGGTCCCTGGAGGCCTTCCTGCGCCAGGACGTGGAGGCGGCGCGCGCCATCCCCAAGGAAGACGTGGAGGTGGACGCGCTGTACGAGCAGATCTACCGTGAGCTGATCACCTACATCATGGCCGACCCGAAGGCCATCGACCAGGCGACGCGCCTGACCTGGGTGGCCCACAACCTGGAGCGGGTGGCGGACCGGGTGGGCAACATCTGCGAGCGGATCGTGTTCTCCATCACGGGTCACGGCGAGGAGCTGGACACGTCCCGCTGGCACTCAGCGCGACGCGCCGCGCGCGGTCGGACAGCGCCGCCGAGCGCGCCCTCGCGGCACGACCGCGCAAAACCAGACTAGCAGTCCCGCCCGTATCCTATGAGCGATCCCGAAACGGCCGAGCTTCCGTCGAGCGCCTGAAGAGCGTCCTCATCGGCGGCGCCCGGACATCCGCGATCCCAACCTCTTCCACAAGCTCTCCCTCATCGCCTTCTTCGCCTGGGTCGGGCTGGGCGCCGACGGGCTTTCCTCGGCCTACTACGGTCCCGAGGAATCCTTCCTGTCGCCCTCGGCAGCCATGCCACCTCGGCATCTTCGTCGCGCTCGCCACGGCGATCACGATCTTCGTCATCGCCGCCAGCTACTCGCAGATCGTCGAGCTCTTCCCGTCGGGCGGCGGCGGATACCTGGTGGCGAGCAAGCTGCTTTCCCCGACGCTGGGCATGATCTCGGGCTGCGCGCTGCTGATCGACTACGTGCTGACGATCACCATCTCCATCGCCAGCGGCGCGGACGCCATCTTCAGCTTCCTCCCGCTGTCCATGCTGCCGCTGAAGCTCGTGCCTCGCCGTGATCGGCGTTCTCGTGCTCACCCTCATGAACCTGCGCGGCGTCAAGGAATCGGTGACTCCCCTGGTGCCCATCTTCCTGCTCTTCCTGGTCACCCACGCCTTCGCCATCATCTACGCCCTGGTCGTCGCACGCTGCCCGAGATCGGGGAGCGTGGCGCGGGCATCGGCTGGTGGACGCGCGCGCGGCCACCGCGCAGCTCGGCGCGTTCGGCGTGGTCATCCTCATCCTGCGCGCCTACAGCATGGGCGCGGGCACCTACACCGGGCATCGAGGCGGTGAGCAACGGCCTGCCCATCCTCCGCGAGCCGCGCGTGCAGACGGCCAAGCGCACGATGCGCTACATGGCCGCCTCCCTGGCCTTCATGGCCGTCGGGCTCATGATCGGCTACCTCCTCTTCGGCGTGCGGCAAGGTCCCGGGCAAGACGCTGAACGCGGTCCTCATGGAACGCATCGCCACGGGCTGGGGCGGCGCGGGTACGTCTTCGTCCTCGTCACGCTCGTCTCCGAGGCGGTGCTCCTGTTCGTCGCGGCCCAGGCCGGCTTCCTCGACGGTCCGCGCGTCCTCTCCAACATGTCCCTCGACCGCTGGCTGCCCAGCCAGTTCAGCCTCTCTCAGCGAGCGGCTGGTCATCAAGAACGGCATCCTGCTCATGGGCGGCGCGGCGCTCGTGCTCATGCTCGCTCAGCCGGCGGATCGGTGAAGTTCCTCGTCGTCCTGTACGCCATCAACGTGTTCATCACCTTCTGCCTCTCCCAGGCGGGCATGGTCCGGCACTGGTGGCAGGAGCGGAAGACAGTTGCGCGCGTGGAAGCGCAAGATCCTGATCAACGGGTTCGGCCTGCT
>CAWCCR010000006.1:0-42162 GCA_963794205.1 uncultured Pseudomonadota bacterium | reverse complement strand
CCCGCTGCTCGGCAGCGTGCCGCTGAAGATCCGGGTCGTGGCATTGAAGCTGGCCCAGGAGGGAAGCGCGCCCCAGGTCGAGCTGCTGAGCATGCCGGCCGTGTAGGTCAGCGCGTCGCCGTTGGCATCGGTCGCCGCAAGAGAGCCTGATAGCTCAATTATCTACACATAGGTATAATCCGAGGATGCCAACTTCGCTGAGACCTCTGCGCTGGGTGGGATCGGCGAAAAAAGACTTGGGCGAAATGCCGGAAGAGGCGCAAGACACCTTCGGCTACGCGTTGCACTTGGCCCAGGCAGGCGACAAGCACAGCCAAGCCAAGCCGCTGAAGGGCTTCGGCGGTGCGGGCGTATTGGAAGTAGTGCAAGACCATCAAGGCGACACCTACCGCGCCGTGTACACGGTGCGTTACGCCACGGCGGTGTACGTGCTGCATTGCTTCCAGAAGAAATCGACCAGCGGCATCGCCACCGCCCAAGCCGGATATGGACTTGATTCTGGCGCGACTGAAGGCCGTGGCAACCTTGGAAAAGGAGTAAGCGAATGAACACGATAGCGACCACCGACGACATCACTATCGAGCATGGCAGCGACAATCCGTATGCCGACTTGGGCTATCCGGACGCCGACGAAATGCTGATCAAGGCCCAGCTGGCTCGCGAGATCGCGCAGATCATCAAGGGCCGGCACCTGACCCAGCAACGGGCTGCTGAGCTGCTGGGCATGCCGCAACCGAAGCTCTCCGAGATGCTGCGCGGTAAGTTCCGGGGTATCAGCCAAACCAAGATGATCGAGTGCCTGAATCGCTTGGGCCGTGACGTGAAAATCGTCGTGGGGAAGGCCAGCCGACGCACCTGGGGCCACACCCACGTGGTGGTTGCCTGACGGCGAACGTTCGCGGCCGGGGGCTCGGCCTTTACCAACGGCACCACCGCCTACGGCGCCATCGAGCGCGCCGAGATGGCCGACGCGCTGCACACGCTGCTGGCGGAGCTCCCGGAGCGCGAATGCCTGATCGTCACCCTGCACTACCTGCAGCAGGTGCCTTTCATCACCATCGCCGCGCAGCTCGGCATCACCAAGGGACGCGTTTCCCAACTGCATCGGCGGGCGATGGAGCGCTTGCGTGAGGCGCTGCGCCGGCAAGCCACCGCGAGCGCGTCGGTCTGACCCGGAAGGCCTCGGCGGTTGCTGGCCATCGCACTCGTGGCTAAACCCACGGGCCGGTCGCGTGGATAGGACCTCCATCGCCCTGCTCGATGGACCCGCCGTGCCGAGCCCGCTCGTTCGTTTGCTGAAGACGCTTCTTGTCGTGATGGCCGAAGGGCTTCGCCGCCTGCGCCGATGGGGGTGGCCACGGCACAGGGAAGTCCGCCGCTGCGGATGGCGGCGTGGCGTCGAGACCAACGCCGACCCGCGAAGGGTGCATTCGCGCCGCAAGCCCGCCTGGGTGCAGTGCGAAATCCTTCGCCACGCGGCGCTGCAGCCCGAAGCCAGTTGTCGCCTGCTGGCCGCTGCCTTCAACCGCCGCCATGCCGGCCGCGATGGCGCCTCCGTCGGCAAGTCCTACGTGCACGCGCTGCTGCGCCGGCAGCGCTGCGAAATCATGCGCCTGCGCCGCGCGCTTCGACACCGTCGTTACGAGCCGGGTGAGAAGAATCGCGTCTGGGGTATCGACGGCACCGGCAAGACCGACGCCGAAGGGCGGCTTCACTTCATCCTCGGTGTACTCGATCACGGCACGCGCCGGTGCCTGAGCCTGCAAGCCCTGACGGACAAGGCGTCGATCACCCTCCTGCGCGTGCTGCTCGACGCCATCGAGCATTACGGCAAACCGAACGCCGTCCGTACCGATCACGAAGTGATCTTCCAGAGCCGGCCGTTCCGCCTCGCGTTGGCCTGGCTCGGCATCCGCCATCAGACCACGAAGGCACTGCCCCTGGCAGAACGGCCGCATCGAACGCTTCTTCGGCACGCTCAAGTCCAAACTCGATCGCTGGAGCGTGGCCGATCGCCATCAACTCAACACGGCGTTGCTGCCATTCCGGTTCTGGTACAACCACGTGCGGCCGCACCAGCACCTGCAGGGACGCACGCCGGCCGAGGTCTGGGACGGCATCGATATTTATCAGCATCGGGTTCGGCGGCGGCTGGGGTTCGAGGCGTGGGACGGGCTGTTGCAGGGTGAATACCTGCAACTCTGAGACCGGTCAGCTCAAAGATCGCACTGTCCGCATCGGCGGAGGTGCGGGGCTCCCGAGTTCGACAGTTCGCGCTCGAAAATGGCCGTTTTCGAGGGGCGGCTTGAGCAAACAGGCGGGTTCCAGGAGCGTTTCCTCGAAAGTCGTGTAATGGCACGTCATGTTTCCGCATAGTGTCTATTGACATGGCTATATGCGCATGTAAAGTAACGGCATGTTCATCAAGGTCACCCGCTCCGGTCCCCGACGCTACGTCCAGCTCGTCGAGGCGTATCGCGATACGGGCGGGCGCCCGAAGCAGCGCACGGTCGCCACCCTCGGGCGACTGGATCAGATGGATACCCAGCTGGAATCGGTCATCACCGGCCTGCTGCGCCTGAGTGGCCGCGCAGCGCCGGTGCCACCCATCACCTTCGAGTCCGCGCGCGCACTTGGCGATACCTGGGCGCTGACCGAGCTGTGGAACGAATTGGGGTTCTCGCGGTTGCGCCGCGTGTTCGCGCGCACCCGTCACGCCATCGACGTCGAGGCGCTGCTGCGGGTGATGGTGTTCAATCGGCTCTGCGACCCGGACTCCAAGCTGGGCGTCTTGCGCTGGCTGCAGACGGTCAGTCTGCCGGGCTGCACCGTCGAGGCCATCGAGCACCAGCACCTGTTGCGCGCGATGGACGCACTGGTCGAGCACCAGGACGCTGTCGAGGCGGTGATCAGTGCGCTGGTCCGCCCGTTGCTGGACCAGGATCTGGCGGTGGTGTTCTACGACCTGACGACGATCCGCAGCGAGGGCCTGTCGCAGCAGCCGGGCGAGGTGCGCCACTTCGGCATGGCCAAGGAAGGATTGATCGCCCGTCAGTTCCTGCTGGGCGTGGTGCAGACCGCCGAGGGCATCCCGCTGTATCACCAGGTGTTCGATGGCAACACCGCCGAGGTGACGACCCTCAAGCCGGTGATCGAGCAGGTGATCCGGCGCTTTCCAGTCAAGCGGGTCATCGCCGTCGCCGATCGCGGCCTGCTGTCCACCGACAATCTGGCGGAGTTGCAAGCCATCCGGCTACCGGGCGGCCAATCGCTGGAGTTCATCCTGGCGGTACCGGGACGGCGCTATGCCGAGTTCGTGGAGCTGCTGGAACCCTTCCACGCCGCCCACTGCCAGGGCGCCGGCGAGGAAGTCCTGGGCGAGCTCGCCTGGAACGGCCTGCGACTGATCCTCGCGCACAACCCCCGCACCGCGGCCGAGGCCGGGGCGAAACGCGACCGCACGATCGCCGATCTGGAGCAGCAGGCCGCCGCCTGGTGCGGCAAGCTGGATGCCCAGGACGCCGGTCAGCGGGCACGCGGCCGCACCCTCTCGGATGGCGGCGCGCGGGCGCGCTTTTACCACGCCGTCTGCGAGGCCCACCTGGCGCGCATCCTCCGCGTCGATCTCAAGAGCGAACGCTTCAACTACGCCATCGACGAACACGCGCTGCAGCACGCGCGCCTGATGGACGGCAAGCTGCTGCTGGTGACCAACGTGCCCGATCTGGCGCCGGCCGAGGTGATCACGCGCTACAAGTCCCTCGCCGACATCGAGCGCGGCTTTCACGTGCTCAAGTCCGAGCTCGAAATCGGTCCGGTCTACCACCGCCTGCCCAATCGCATCCGCGCGCACGCGGCCCTCTGCTTCATGGCGCTGATCCTGCACCGCGTCATGCGGCAACGCCTGCGTGCTGCGCAAAGCCTCCTGTCCCCGGAGCGCGCGCTGTCCCTTCTGCGCCGCATCCAGCACCACCGCATCACCCTCGACCATACGCAGCGCGTTTCCGGAATCTCCTCCATCAGTCAGGAGCAGACCGACATCCTGACGGCGCTCGCCGTCCCTAAACCCGCCAGCACCGGGCAACTGGCCCTGTTGTAGTGGAGCGTTTCTTGCCTCGATATCGAGGAATCAGCAACTTGCACCCTCGAACTGTCGAACTCGGGGGGGCTGTCGGTTCCGCACCGTTCGATGGGGTGAGGGCGGCAAAACCGCCCGCCGTGGGTCGGGGACCGGCTCGCCCTGCCCACTTTCGGCCCGTTCGACACCACGGGTGATCGAAAAATGACCCGCCGGCGCCTTGGATTCGTGGCTGCGGACAGCGGACAGCACACCGATTCCGACTCAACGATCCCCAGTTCCCGTAGTTGTCGCAGTCCTTGAACGAACACATCGCGTTTCTTTTTAGGCGCTCCGAGCGGAGTGACAAGAACGCCATTAGCTGGAGCCGTCAGACAACGCACCTCGGATCCAAGGCAGCCATGGGTTGCCGTCAGCCCTTGCCATCCTCTGCCCATTCTCAGCGGTCACACGATCCAGTGTCACCACAGCTTTCAATTCCGGATCTCGACGCGAGTACAGTATGCGGCTTGCCGTTCGCATCAAACCCCTTAAAGCTCGTCTCGCTGATATCGAGCGCCCAATCGATCGATCGATAGAACGTTTCCCGCGACCGAGTGAACGGCCCCTGCATCGCCTCGGTTCTGTCCACGAAATTCGCCCAGGGATCGATCTTGGATTTTCCCGATGTCGCCAGCGAGTTTCACAGTGATTGCAACGTCAGCCCGAACGATAAGCAGATCGCTTGGCTCGCTTGAGCCGTCGAGTGAAACACTCTCGAAGATCGTCGCCCGACTGTAGCGACCGTTGGCCGCATCAGTTCTTGATGCTGACGTTGTTCAATGTCAAACGATGGAGTCCGTCATTGGTCAGCGATCGCTTGCAGCTTATCGACCCATGCGGCCCTCGATAGCTCATGTTCTCCAGACAGAGCGTGCCAGCGCGATCGTACAATTTACGGAAGGTTTGGTCCTTGTACTCGATCATTGTGGGAAGACTACTCCTGGCGGCAAGCCTTGGTAAGTGACTGTAGGTCGTCGTTGGTTCGTAAGGTGACGCGTCAGATGACTCGCCACCGACGCCTCGGTAGTGATATGAGACGTTGGACGCATTGTCGCCAAGCGTACCAACGAAATCCGGCGTCGTGACGGAGTGCTTCGACAAGTACTCAAACTGACGTGTTACCAGCGGATCATTTCGCACGTACCAGCCGCCAGCCGTCTCGACCGCTTTGCCAAAGCTCGATGACGCGAACTCGTGCCCAGTTCAACTGATCGTAGCTTCCAGTGCTGCATCAACCCTCTGGCCAGCTCTGGCTCTGCAGTCAGGTCCGCTAAGGCTTGATTTGCAGTCGTCTGTAGTGAATTTCCGAGTTCGAGTAAAGCCCTTAGGACCGTTCGATCGGGCACGTCAGCCTGGATCTTCCGAGCTAGCCAAATGTTAGCTTGCAGCAATTCCGTACTGGTGCAGCAGCTATTGGCTCGCGTTGGCAAGGGTGTCTATGCCCGCTGCGACGTCCACTTGACGCTCGTATTGCACCGTCTCCGCCGTGACGTTTGGAACCGAAGCCTGCAGCGGCGCCTCGGCATTGACGTCCGCCGAAGCTCTGGGTCTTGCCTTGATCGTATCGACCGCGTCGCTCAGCCAGGCCGCCGCCGCATCGTAGGCTGTCCCCAGCGTCGGCGCCGCACACGCCAGCCCGCCCTGCGCCAAACTGGCGCAGCCCACCGTCGGCACGCCCGGGGCGTTGGCCCGGCCCACCGCCTGGTAGGCATTCGAGCAGGGCAAGGCTGGACGGCAAGGATCCACGTCGCCTAGCTCCATCACTGTCATCGGTCCCCCGACGAACGTACCCTCGGCCTGGTTGGCCAGGTTGTTCACTACACTCTTGCCGGCGCCGATCAGCCCTTCGCCCAGCATCGCGAACTGCGCGTCCTCTCGATCTGCCGGACCCGGATCGGGATCGCCTCCTGCCGCTGCTGTTCCTGCCAGCGCTCGGCATTGACCCGCGCCTCATCAAGGATGGTCCTTGCTTCGGAGATCCGTTCCTGGTTGCTGTAGTAGGCAAATGCCGCCTCATCCTGCGGAGAGGGTCCGAAGTGACTGCCCTGGGCGGTCACGACGATGGTCGGCAGGACGTGCACCGACCCGCTCGGCGGCAGGGCGATCGCAGGCGGGTCGGCGGGCAGGCTGGCTGAGGTGGAAGCGGCCGTCGTCGTGCCGCCGCTGACCCCGCTGAAGCTCAGCGGTGCGACGTGGAAGCTCAGATTCGGCAAGTCCAAAGACGTGTTGATCTGCGTGTCCTGCCGGATCTGCTGCAGGATGTCGCCGTTGCCGACCGGAATGCCGTTGCCCGGATTGGACGTGGCCGCGGCCTGCTGCGGTTGTTGCGCCGCCAGCGCCTGATCCTGCCCGTCGAGGTAGTCGCCCAGCGCATTGCCGAAGGCGTCCGCCGCGACCTGACCGTAGGAGCCCGGGGTGCTCAGCCCCAGCGCGCGCCGGGCCTGCAGGTTGATCGCACCGCTCACAAGGCCGTTGAGCGCGTCACCCGCAACGCTGCTGGCCGACATGCTCAGGGCCGAGTCCAGCGTGGGGTCGAGCTTCGCGCCCAGACCCGCCGCCAGCGCCGCGGCCGCCACGCTCGCCCAGCTGAAGGCGCTCGGCAGGCCGACCACCCGGTTCGCCGCCACGCCGGCCAGCCCGTTGGCCGCACCCGACAGCGCTGCATCCGCCCAGTGGCCCGTCGCCATGAAGCCCTTGGTGATGCCGCCCAACTCGGCACTGATGCCGCTGCCGGCCATCGCGGTCAGGCCCCCGGCCAACGCCTGGGTCAGGGAGACATGGTCCGTCTGCCCGGCGGCATTGGCGACGATCTGCCCTGCCGTGCTGCCCACGACACCGCCGACAAAGGCCGCACCCGCGAGTTCCGCGGTGCTCAGTGTGGCGGCGGTGCTCAGTGCGGCGGTACTGCCCAGCGTCCCGCCGCTGAGCACGGCCAGACCCGTCTGAAAGGTGCCGCCGACGGTCACTGCAGCGGCCGTACCGGCTGCGGTACCTCCCGCGGCGGCGGCGTCCACTTGCGCCATCTCCTCGGCCATCGCGCCCGCGGTGTACGCGGTCACCACGACCGTCACCGCGACCACGATCAGGGTGGTCAGGTCGTTGCACTGCTGCGGCGGCGGTGGCGGAATCGCCGCCAGCGCCGGCGTGGTGCTGCCGATCAGCTTCAGCGGGTTGTAGGGGGCAAAGGTCTGGCTGCTGTTCTGGCTGTTGCTCACCGCCGGCAGCTTCAGGGTGGTGCCGGCCACCAGGTTGATGGCATTGCCGCTGCTGTCGAGGCCGATCGCATTGGCATCCGCGATCACGTACCACAGGTTGCTGTTGCCGTAGACGGTCTGGGCGATGCTCTGCAGGGTGTCCCCGGCCTGCACGGTAGTAGCTGCTGCTGCTCTGCGGGTCGCTGTACGGGGTCAGCCCGTCGCTGGTCTGGAGCAGCCCCGCCTCGCTGAGGCTGGCCACCTGATGGCCCTCGGCATAGACGTCGTGCTGCGGGGCCATGGCATCGGGGTTGGCGGTGGTGCTGCCGCTGAGCGCGGTGAACACGCCGCCGCTGACCGTGCCGTCGCGGCGGCTGAGGATCTGCCCGTCCCCGTCATAGCTGAACACCCGCGTGGTCGAGGACACCGTCGTGCCCAGCTGCTCGGTCTGCTGCACCGCGACCCGCTGGCCCAGCGCGTCGTAGATCGAGGTGTCGGTCGCCGGGGCGTAGCCGGAGGGCGGTGTCGGGGCCGTGGTCGACTGCTCCAGATACCCGTCCCGCTTGAGGTAGTTCACCGTGTAGGCCACCGTGAACTGGTTCGGGACGGTGTAGGTGTAGCCGGTGAGGTTGCCCTCGGCGTCGTAGGTCTGGTTCGTGGTCTCGCTGGTCAGCGCCAGCGTGCCGTAGGTGGCGCTGCCGATGCCGGGGACCGGGTTCGGGACGGTCTCCTCGTTGGCGACGGTGTCGGTGCCGTTGAGGATCTTCTGATCCGCCAGCTGGTACCACGACGTCCCGCCCGTGGGCCGGGCATAGCTGCCCTGCGCGATCACCCGGCCGTCGGCGTCGTAGTACGTCGTCTGCGCCGACATCAGCCAGCCGCCGATATAGACCGTGTTCCAGACCGCGTCGCCGGCCTGGTAATACGTCGCCGTCGCGCCCTTCTTGAAGTACTGCGTGGCGGTCAGCAGGTGCCCGGCGGCGTCGTAGCTCTGCGTCGACTGGATGCCGTTGTCGGTCTCACCGGCGCTCAGGTCCAGCGCGTACCACGTCGCCGTGCGCTGCCCGCGCAGGTCGTAGCTGAAGCGCTGTGCCGTCAGGTCCGTGCCGGTCTTGTGCCGCCGCCAGCGCTCTCCACGCTGACCACGTGACCGGCCGCGTCGTAGCTGTTCTCGTAGCTCGGCGTGACACCGACACCGCCCGCCGTCAGCGCGATGTCCCGCCGACCAACTGACCGTCCGCGATCACCACCCGGTTGTCGGCGTCGTAGGTGAACCACTCCTGCTGCAGGTTCGGGGTGGTCGTGGGTGTCGTGGGTGTCGTGGGTGTCGTCGGTGACGAAGGTGAAGAGGGCGCGGTCGTCGTCGACGCACTGAGCAGGCTGACGCTGTTGGTGCTGTTGGTGCTGTTGCCCACGGCATCGAGGGTGAAGGTGTCGCTGGCGGTGCGCCCTTGCGGATCGGTCGCCGTCACGGTGATGCTCACCGTGCGCTCGATCTTGGCGCTGGTGGTGGCAAAGGTCTGGGTGCTCGGATTGAACGTCACCCAGGCCGGCAGGGCGGTGCCGGTCGACTGCAGCGCCGAGTACGGTCGCCCTTGGCTGATTGCCGGTCTGCGGTATGGCACCGGCATGCGCCTGATGGAGTGCCTGCGCCTGCGCGTGAAGGACATCGACTTTGCTCGCCACGCAATCACGGTGCGCGAGGGCAAGGGCGGCAAGGATCGGCGCACGATGCTGCCACGCACTCTGGCCGAGCCGTTGCAGCGCGAGATCGAGCGGGCGCGCGTGATTCACGCCGAGGATCCGGCCGCGGGTTTCGGCGCGACGCGCCTGCCGCATGCGTTGGCGCGCAAATGTACACGCGCCGCGCGCGAGTTCGGCTGGCCGTTCGTGTTTCCCTCGGTGCAGCGCGCGGTCGATCCGCTGGATGGCACGATGCGCCGCCACCATTTCGACGATGCCATTCGGGCGCGTGCGATGAAATCGGCACGCCAGCGCGCCGGTATCGACAAGCCGCCGAGCGCGCACACCCTGCGCCATTCGCTTGCGACGCACCGCATCGAGACCGGCTACGACCGATTCGCCCGGAGCGAATCGGGACGACTGAAAGGTCGGCCCCGAGCAAGGTGAGGGATGAGCCCCGGGGATGGGGCGAACACATGCGCACGGCGCAAGAGCTGCCGGGTCACAAGGATGTGTCAACCACGGCCGCTCTTGCGCATCCATGCGCCCGCGGCATTTGCACATCCATGTGCAGCACAAATCGATACCCACGTCCTCAATCGCGGCGCCGGCGGGGTGCGCAGCCCGCTGGATCGGGTGGGTTGATCGGGAGGACGTCACCGAACGGACAGTCCGCTCCGGGCCGGGCCGGGTCCTTGTCCAGGAGCCGCACCGGCAGGATCCCGCGGGGCGAGTTGCGCGACAGCGCGCCGGCAATGACCGGCCTGGAATCCCGCGCGATGCGATCCGCGGACGACGCTCCCGGCCCGCTCTCGGGGCCAGGCCCGCGCGCGTGCCTGCACGTCGACTGAAGCGCGACCGGCGCACTTGATCCCGGTCATGTCCAGGCCATTCGATCGGAGGACACTGAATCCAGGTTCTCCGAATGCGCCGAGACTGCCATGCAACCGACCCGGATCCCCTTCGCCGCAGCTGTCCACACCCGTCTCGCCTGCGCGCGTGCCCGCGGAGGTCACGCACGGACTTTGCCGACGGAACGATCATGAGCTCCGGTCCCATCGTGCAGGTGAGCCGGGATTCGATGGCCGATCAAGCGCACACCCCCGATCCCGCGGGCGAGGCGACTGCCAGGGCCCTGCCGCCAAACGCCGGGAATGCGCCGCCACCCAAGACGCCGGGGCCGAACTCGCGGCGCTGGATCAAGCGGGTCGCGCTTGCCGTGCTCGTGATCGCCGCGCTGCTCTATGCGGCCCGCAACCTGCTGCTCGGAACGCCCGTGTCCACCGTCACGGTCGTGCGTGGCGACCTGGTACAGACCATCGTCGCAAGTGGCCGCGTGGCCACGCCGAAGCGCGTCTCGATCGGAACCGAGCTCACCGGGCGCGTCGTCGCGATCCCGGTGAATGAGGGCCAGCGCGTCACGCGCGGCCAGTTGCTGATCCAGCTCAATGACGACGACGAGCGCGCCGCGCTTGCGCAGGCGGAAGCCGGCATCGCCCAGGCCAACGCGAAGCTGCGCCAGACCCGGGACGTCGCGTTGCCCGCCGCGGAACAGAGCCTGCGCCAGGCACAGTCGAACCTCACCCAGGCCCAGCAACAGTTTGCGCGCACCCACGAAATGACGACGCGGGGCGCGTTCTCGAAGGCCCAGCTCGACGACGCGCAACGCAACCTCGACGTGGCGCAGAGCCAGTTCAAGGCGGCGCAGATCCAGGTTCGCACGAGTCGCGCCGGCGGCAGCGACTTCGTGCTGGCGCAATCCGCGCTGCAACAGGCCGACGCCAGTCGCCAGGCGGCGCAGGCCCGGCTCGACGCGACCCGGATCGTCGCGCCCGCCGACGGCATCCTCATCGCACGCAATGTCGAGCGCGGCGACGTGGCCACGGCGGGCAAGAGCCTGATGGTGCTGGCACCCGCCGGGCTGACCCAGGTCGTGGTCCAGATCGACGAGAAGAACCTTTCATTGTTGTCCGTGGGCGAGTCCGCGGTCGGTTCGGCCGACGCCTACCCGGACCAGCGCTTCGCGGCGAGCGTGTCGTACATCAATCCCGGCATCGATCCCCTGCGTGGCGCCGTCGAGGTGAAGCTCGACGTAACGAAGCCGCCCGCCTATCTCAAGCAGGACATGACCGCCTCGATCGACATCGAAGTCGCGCGCCGCAACGGCACGCTCATCGTTCCGACCGGCACGATTCACGACCTCGACAGTGGCAAGCCGTGGGTGATGGTCATCCGCGACCGGCACGCGCAGAAGCAGGCCGTGAAGCTTGGATTGACGGGAGCGGGCCAGGTCGAAGTGCTCGAAGGCGTCGCCGCCGGCGATCGCCTGGTTCCAGCCGGCAACACGGCGATCAAGGCCGGTCAGCGCGTGCGCACGACCGGCAGCACGCAGTCGATGCAGCCGAAGCCGTGAACCGCTACCTGCCTTTCGAGTGGATCGCGGCGATGCGCTTCATGCGCGACGGACTGATGCAGACCACGCTGATCATCTTCGGTGTCGCGATCGGTGTTGCGGTGATCGTGTTCATGTCCGCGCTGCTGACCGGCCTGCAATCCAACCTGTTCCGGCGCACGCTGAACTACCAGCCGCAGATCGTGATCATCCCGCCCGAGGACGTCGCGCGTCCGTTGCGCGGCGGCGGCGGTCTCGCGGAGGCCGCGATCGTGCAGCCGAGATCGCAGCGCCTGCACTCGGTGGACCAGTGGCAGAAGGTACGCGACCTGGTCGAGCGGATGCCGGACGTGGTCGCGGTAACGCCGGTCGTCTCGGGGCCGGGGTTTGTCGCGCGCGGCGATGCGAACAGGGCCGTCAGCATCACCGGCATCGAACCCGAATCCTACCTGCGCATCATCGCGTTGCGCGACAAGATCGTCGCGGGCCGCATGAGCGTGAGCAACTCGGAGATCGTCATCGGCGTCGAGCTTGCGAGCAACCTCGGTCTGAAGGTCGGCGACAAGCTCAACCTCAGCACCGCGAACGGCGCGATCCAGACCCTGACCGTCAGCGGCATCTTCGATTTCGGCAACAAGGGCATCAACGGTCGCAACGTCTACGTGGCGTTGCGGGTGGCGCAGAGCATGCTCGATCTGGTCGGCGGCGTGTCGAGCATCGAGCTCAATGTGCGCGATCCATTCCTGGCCGAGAATGCCGCGCAGGAGATCACCGCGCAGACCCACCTGGAGGCCGACAGCTGGATCCGGACGAATGCCCAGTTCTTCACCGCGATGTCGGCGCAGACGCTGTCGAACGACTTCATCCGCTTCTTCGTCGGCCTGACGGCGGCGCTGGGCATCGCCAGCGTGCTGGTGGTCTCGGTCGTGCAGAAGTCCAAGGAGATCGGGATCCTGCGCGCGATGGGCACGACCCGGCAGCAGATCCTCAGGCTGTTCCTGATCCAGGGCGGCGTGATGGGTCTGGTCGGCTCGCTGTTCGGCTCGGCGCTGGGCGCCCTGTTCCTGAGCTTCTGGCGCGGCGTGGCGAAGAATGCCGATGGCACGCAGATGTTCGTGATCAGCATCGACCCGTTGTTGTTCGTGATGGCCGCCGTGGGCGCAACGCTGATCGGCGTACTTGCGGCCGTGGCTCCGGCGCGGCGCGCCGCGAGGCTCGATCCGGCGGTAGCGATCCGTGGATGACATCGCATCCACGGCGGAACCGGTGCTGCAACTGGTGGGCGTGCGCAAGTCGTACGCCACCGGCACCCGGGTCGAACAGGAAGTCCTGCGCGGCATCGACCTGAGCCTGCGGAAAGGCGAGTTCGCCGCGCTGATCGGGCCTTCCGGTTCCGGCAAGAGCACCCTGCTCAACCTGATCGGCCTGCTCGACCAGGCCAGCAACGGCCAGATCTTCATCGAAGGCAACGAGACCAGCGCGCTGGACGATGCGAGCCTTACGCGCCTGCGCGGCCGCTCGATCGGCTTCGTATTCCAGCACAGCTACCTGCTTCCGGAATTCACCGCGCTCGAAAACGTGATGATGCCCCTGCTCGCGACGCGTGGCTGGCCGGACCAGGCGATGCGCGCGACTGCGCTCGAACTGCTCGGTCGCGTCGGCCTGGAGCCATGGAAGGACCACAAGGCCACCGACCTTTCCGGCGGCCAGCAGCAACGCGTTGCAATCGCGCGGGCGCTCGCGATGAAGCCGCCGATGATCCTCGCCGACGAACCGACCGGCAACCTCGACACGACGTCCGCCGATGGCGTGTTCGACCTGTTGCGCGAGGTCAACCTCGGCCTCGGCACCTCATTCCTGATCGTCACCCACGACCCGCGCCTCGCCCGGCGCTGCGACCGCATCATCGAACTCGTCGACGGGCGCATCGTTTCGGACCGGCCGAACCTCCAGGTCGTACGACATGAGTCCGACGAATGAGCCCGATCGCGGCGCGCCGCCCATGTGAGAGCATCCGCGCAGGCGCAAGACGTCCAGGAAGTCCCGGTAACCGGCAAGGGGACGCAGGCCATCAATCGCCACGCCCGCGCATGCAGCGGATTTGCTCCGTCCGGTCCGGGTCCGCGCCGCCTCGCCGGACTGTCGCTTCTCGATCTCGAAGGAGGTCAGCATGAAGAGGTATCTCGCCGTCTTCACCGGGTCGCCCGGTGCGATGGCCCGGTGGGAAACCCTCCCCGAACCGGAGCGCCAGAAGAGGCAGGCGGACGGTGTGACCGCCTGGAAAGATTGGGCGGCCGGGAACGCGGCATCGATCGTTGAGATGGGCGGTCCGCTGGGCCGGACCCGGCTGGTGTCGACCGCCGGCATCAGCGACATTCGCAACAGTCTGGCTGCCTACACGGTCGTCCAGGCGGAGTCGCAGGAAGCTGCTGCCCGGCTGTTTCTGAACCACCCGCATTTCACGATCTTCCCGGGCGAGGGCGTCGAGGTCATGGAAGTGCTGCCCATTCCTGCCGGCTGAGCAGGCGACTGCGGCCGGCACCTCGCCCAACCGGACTTGCAACGGCTTGCCGCCGGGGCCGGTCCGCTCAAGCGTCAGGCAGCGCAGGTCCGCGCTGCAGCCGGTTTCCCTGTCTTCACCCCGGTCATTGCCACCCGCCGCGAAGGAACCACCCATGTCCGATCGCACCGTCCGGCTCCACCGGGTCCTTCGTACCCAGCCTGCAAAGGTCTATCGCGCCTTCCTCGAAGCGGGCGCACTGGCGAAGTGGCTCCCGCCTTGCGGGTTCACCTGCACCGTGCATCACCTGGATGCTCGTGTGGGCGGAACCTTCCGGATGTCGTTCCACAACTTCACGAGCGGCAGCGGCCACTCGTTCGGTGGCGAATACCTCGAGCTGGTGCCCGGCGAGCGGATTCGGTACACGGACCACTTCGAAGACCCGAACCTTCCGGGAGTCCTTGAGGTGACGGTGTCGCTGAAGCAAGTGCTCTGCGGAACCGAACTGGACATCACCCAGCGCGGCATTCCCGACGCCATTCCGCTCGAGATGTGCCATCTCGGCTGGCAGGAGTCGCTCGCGCAGCTGGCCACACTCGTCGAGCCCGATATTCCCGGCTAGGCACGGCGATGCCTGACCCCCGGGTCGAACGGACGTCAGCCGGCACAACACAAGGACAACAAGGGGGCGCAGGCCATCAATCGCCACACCCAGGCATGCGCCTGATTCGCTCCGTGCCCTTGTTGCCGCCCCGCACCGCAACGCCGCGACTCAGTCCGCCGTCGGCACCAGGGCATCGGCGACGTCGTAGTGGCGCACCACCGGCTCCATGTCGAGCAGGTACTTGTCGTCTGCGGCGTAGTACATCGCCTTGTTGGGATCGCCGCCGGTCCAGACGCGCACGGCGTCCAGCGAGTCCCACAGCGAAATGACCTGGAACTCGCAGTGCTCGCCCTGCACGCGCCGCAGCACCCAGGCGCCACGCTGCCCGGGCTGATCGGCCAGCGCCGGCAGCGCGGTGGCGCGCAGCTGGTCGAGGTAGGCGTCGGCCGAATCGACGTGGGTGATGCCGCGCCAGATGCGGGCGATCATGGGCGCCTCCGCGGATCGCGAGGAGATTCGAGCTTAGCATCCCGCGGCGACCGGCCCTGTTCGGCGCGGCGATGCGCGGCCTCGGCCAGCACGCGGGCGCGGTCGTAGGCCTGCTGCCACAGTGCATGGGCGCCGCTTTCGTCCTCGGCGGCAGCGTCCGGGATGCGGCTGAAGGGAATGCGCATCGGCGCCGCGGCGTGATCGAGCGCGCGCTGCATGCCGCCGAAATGGACCGCGTTGGGACCGAAGCGCGCGTTGATGCGATCGAGCGCGGCGTCCAGCGCGCGCACGCGCGGTGCCTCGCCGAACAGCGACGGCGTGGTCCGCGCGCGTTCGACCAGCCGATGCAGGGTCACCGCCACCGCCAGCGGCTTGGCCCGCGCCGGCCCCGGCAGGCGGCCGCGCCCGGCGGCGTCGGTCAGCCGCGTCAGCAGGCGCAGCAGGGTGCGGGTGTCGTCGCAGGGATCGAAGGCCAGATCGGCCTCCCAGCGCGACTCGACGCCGATGAACCGCACGCGCACCGACAGCGCACCGGCCTGCAGGCCGTGATGGCGCATCCGCAGCGCCGCCTTCGCCAGCAGCTTGTGCAGCACCGCGCGCGCGCCGGCGGGCGTGCGCAGCTCCGGACCGAGCACGTGCGAGTGGCCGATCGAGGCGCGCTCGCCGGTGACCGCCGGCAGCCAGGCCCCGCGCAGCAGCGCCGCCATGCGCGCGCCCTCGATGCTGCCCCAGGCGTGGCGCAGCGCCCGGGCATCGGCAGCGGTCAGCGCGGCCACGCTGCGGATGCCGTGCGCGTGCAGCCGCGTCTCCATCGCCGCGCCGATGCCGCACAGGTCGCGCAGCGCCAGCCCGTGCAGCGCCTGCGGCAGATCCGCCTGCTCGATCACCGTCAGCCCGTCGGGCTTGCGCATGTCGGCGGCGGTCTTGGCCAGGAAATCATTGGGCGCGATGCCGATCGAGCAGCGGATCGCCGCCGCCTCGCGCGCGATCTCGGCCTTGATCTGGCGTGCCAGCCCCTCGGCATGCGCGCGCTGGCGCTCGCGGCCGATCAGCTCGCAGGCCACTTCGTCGATCGAGCCGACGCGCGCGATCGGCAGCACGCGTCCGATCGCCGCCAGCAGGCGGTGGTGCCATTCGACGTACAGCGCCGGGCGCGCCACGCACAGCACCAGCCCGGGACACAGCACGCGCGCCTCGGCGACCAGGGTGCCGGTGCGGATGCCGAACGCCTTGGCCTCGTAGCTGGCGGCGATGCAGCAGGTGGTCTCGGCCGCGACCGGCACCACCGCCAGCGGCAGACCGCGCAGCGCCGGCTGCACCTCCTGCTCGACCGAGGCGAAGTAGCTGTTGAAATCGACGAACAGGCTGCGCAGGGTCATGGTGATCATCCGGGCGACCCGGACCTTTTAATGTACGCTGGTCGCAGCGACGGAGACGCGCGCACCGTTTCGGGCTTGACCGCGATCCGCAGGCCGCCGACAGTCGCGGACCGGTCAGCGAGGGTGGACGATGCGTGTGGTGGTGTTCGGAGCCAGCGGCCAGATCGGTCGCTTCCTGCTGCCGCGACTGGCCGCGGACGCCGTGTCGGTTCGCGCGATCAGCCGGTACCCGCGCGAGCGGCCCGAGCTGCCCGCCGGCGTGACCTGGCTGCGCGGCACCCTGCCCGATGCCGTGCCCGCGCTGACGGCAACCGACGCCCTGGTCAGCCTCGGGCCGCTGGATGCCTTCGCGACCTGGCTCGAACGCACGCCGCTGGCCGGGGCTCCGCGCGTGGTGGCGACCTCCTCGATGAGCGCCGTCAGCAAGACCGCCTCGCCCGATGCCGGCGAACGCGCGCTGGCCGCGCGCCTGCGCGACGCCGAGCAGCGGCTGGCCGCGCGCTGCGACGCGCTGGGCGCGGCGTGGACCGTGTTGCGGCCGACGCTGATCTACGGCGCCGGCAGGGACCGCAGCCTGGCTCCGCTGGCGCGCCGCGCCGTGCGCTGGCGGGTGTTTCCGCTGCCAGCCGGCAGCGGTCTGCGCCAGCCGGTGCACGCCGAGGATGTCGCCCTCGCCGTGCTGGCCGCGCTCGACCGCCCGCAGAGCGCCGGACAGGTGATCCCGCTGGGCGGCGGCGAGCGTCTCACCGCCGCGGCGATGTTCGCGCGCGTGCGCGCCGCGCTGCCGGTCGCCACGCTGCCGTTGCCGATCCCGCGCGCGGCCCTGCGCATCGCGGCGCGCATGCGGCCGCACCTGCGCGGTCCGCTGGCGCGACTGGACCAGGACCTGATCGCCGACAACGCCGCGGCCGAGCGTCTGCTGGGGCTCGTGTCGCGGGCGTTCGCACCTCCGGTACCGGACTGAAGACCCGGCTGCCGTGCCCGGCCGCCGCCTTGCCTCCGTCCTCCAGCCCGGCCATGCTGGCCGCCGTCACGCGGGGGGCGTGACGGTACCGGTCCGTCAACGAACAAGGGGAGAGCATCCATGGGAACACCTGCATTCGGCGCCATGATGGGGCTGGGCTTCGAATTCATCCTGGTCGCCCTGCTGGTCGGCTTCCTCGCCGGCGCGCTGATCCTGATGCTGGCGGTCAAGCTGGTGGAAAAGTCCACGCCGGGCTTCGGCAAGGCCATCGTCACCATGCTGGGCATCTTCGGCGCGCTGTTCGTGGTCAACGTCGTGCTGGGACTGCTGTTCGGTGCGCTGGGCATGATCACGTTCGGCGTCTTCGGCACGGCCCGGGTGCTGATCCTGGTCGCCGATTTCCTGGTCAGCGCCTGGGTGATCCAGAAGCTGATCGGCGTCAGCATGAGCTACGGCCGCGCCTGCCTGGTGACCCTGATCGAGTATGCGATCGGTCTGGCAATCGGTCTGGCGTTTGGTCTGATCGGCGCGCTGATCTTCGGCGGCGCGATGATGCACTGAGCAGGGTGGCCGGCACGCCCGCGCGGCGTGCCGGCATTCGCGCGCTCAATAGGCGATATGCGCGCGCCGCAGCAGCTTGCCCATCAGCCAGGCCGGGCCGATCAGCAGGTAGGCCAGATCGGTGAGGAACGACGGCCGCCGGCCTTCGATCCGGTGGCCGACGAACTGGCCGATCCAGGCGGCGACAAACAGCACGCCGGCCAGCACCAGCAGGTGTTGCGGTCCGAGCGCGGCGTACGCCAGATGCGCGATGAACCCGAAGACCACGAACAGCGCCAGCATCGCCAGCCCCAGCGGCCGCGACAGGCGCCAGTAGAACATCCAGGCCAGAAACATCACCAGGCCGGCCCAGAGGCCGGAGCGGGCGAATGCCGCCGGCACCGGGATCGCCCACAGCGCGGCGATCACGCACCACAGGATCACCGGCACGCAGACCCAGTGGATGCCGCGATTGGTCGGGTTCTGGTGATCGCGGCTGTAGCCGCCGAACCACTGGTGCACGTCGCGCATGGCCGACTCCGGCTGGTCGATGCCGGCACTCTAGGCCGCGCGGGCACCATCGCCACGCGGCGCTGCAGCAGGGTCATCAAGCCGCATCGGGCCGCACGTCGTTCATGTCGGGCACTGCGCGCCTGCGTCAGCCGTCGGCGCGGCACGCTCCTCGCTGCGCCACTCCGGGCCAGCTCCTTCGCCTTGCCCGGCAACAAGAGGCGGCCGAAAAAACGACGCCGACAAGCCGCAGCAAAAGGCGACAACAGGAAGTCGTCACCCCGGGCGCAGCGAAGGGTCTGGCAATCGAAAACATCCGCGCCTGCGCGTCGGTGCGCGGCATGGCGAGCCGGCGTCGGCAGACCGATCCTTCGGGCCACGCCCTCCGGATGACAGCGAAAGCGCAGCGCAGGGTCGCGGCGACGATGGGCAACTGCAGGCCGGGGAATGCACGCCACCGATGTCAGTCGACGACGATGCCCGCCAGCTTCTGCAGCGCCTCGGCGTACTTGGCGGCGGTGCCGTCGATGACCTCGCGCGGCAGCGACGGACCGGGCGGCTGCTTGTTCCAGCCGATCCGTTCCAGATAGTCGCGCACGAACTGCTTGTCGTAGCTGGGCGGACTGCTGCCGACGCGCCAGGTGTCGGCGGGCCAGAAGCGCGAGGAGTCCGGCGTCAGCATCTCGTCCATCACGTAAAGGCGGCCGGTGGCGTCGGTGCCGAACTCGAACTTGGTGTCGGCGATCAGGATGCCGCGCGCGGCGGCGTAGGCCGCGGCATGGCGGTAGATCGCCAGGGTGGCGGCGCGCACCTGCTCGGCGAGATCGGCGCCGACGGTCGCCACCATCCGGTCGAAACCGATGTTCTCGTCGTGGCTGCCGATCGCGGCCTTGGTGGACGGCGTGAAGATCGGTTCCGGCAGCTGCTCGGCCTGGCGCAGGCCGGCGGGCAGGCGGATGCCGCTGACCATGCCGGTGGCCTGGTAGTCCTTCCAGCCGGAGCCGATCAGATAGCCGCGCGCGATCGCCTCGACCGGCACCGGCTTGAGGCGCTTGGCCACCACCGCGCGCCTGCGGTAGAGCGCCAGATCGGTGCCCGCGGGCAGCACCTCGGCGACCGCCGTGCCGGTGAGGTGATTGGGCATCAGCCGCGCGGTTTCGGCGAACCAGAAGTTGGAGATCTGGCACAGCATCTCGCCCTTGCCGGGGATCGGGTCGGGCAGCACGACGTCGAACGCCGACAGGCGATCGGTGGCGACGATGAGCAGTCGCTCGCCGGGCAGCGCATAGACGTCGCGCACCTTGCCGCGATGGATCAGTTCGAGACCGGGCAGGTCGGAGCGGACAAGGCAGGTGGGCACGACGGACTCCGCGGCATCGGGACTGCGCATTCTAGACGCGCGTCGCCGCGGCGCGGACGCCGCAGGTAGAATCGCCGGCTCTTGTCCGCACGATCGTCCGCCGATGCGTGTCCTGCCGTGCTTGATCCTGCTGATCCTGGCCGCTCCGCTGCGGGCGGCCCCACCCGCCGCCGCGCCGATGGCGCCGCCGGCGCGTCTGGGTCTGTGCGCGGCCTGCCACGGCAGCAATGGCATCGCCACCCTGCCCGGCGTGCCCAATCTCGCCGGCCAGCGCCTCGACTATCTGCGCCAGGCGCTGGCCGACTATCGCAGCGGCCGCCGCGACGTGGCCCTGATGCGCGCCGCGACCGGTCCGCTAACCCCGGCCGAACTCGACCAGCTGGCGGCGTGGTACGCCAGCCGCCCACCCTGTCCGGCCGCCGCGAAACGATGATCGGCGCCGGCGTCCTGTTCGGCGCGCTGGCCGGACTGCTGCTGATCCACGGCTGGCCCGGGCTGCTGCTGGGCGCCGCCTTCGGCTGGATCTACGACCAGGCGCGCGCGCGCGCCAGGGCCAGCGTCGCCGCACCCGCCTACGGTTTCGTCGAACCGCTGTTCGCCCTGCTTGGCGCCGTGGCCAAGGCCGACGGTCGCGTGTCGGAGGCCGAGATCGCGGTCGCCGAGCGACTGATGACGCGGATGGGCCTGAATGACGCCCTGCGTCGGCGCGCGATCGCGCGCTTCAACGCCGGCAAGCAGGCGGACTTCGATCTCGCGCTGGCGATCGGCGATCTCAAGCAGTGGTGCGGCGGGCGCCGGCATCTGGCCTACCCGCTGCTCGACGTGGTCGCCGACACCGTGCTGGCCGAGGGCGCGCCGTCGCCGGCCAAGTTCCGCATCCTGCGCCAGCTGGCGTGGGCGCTGCACTTCAGCGATTTCGAGATCGCCATGCTGCTGGCGACCAAGGGTTATGTCTGGGGAACCGGCGGCAGCGGCCCGCGCCAGCGCTCCGACGACGGCCAGGCGCCGCGCCGCGCGCCGCAGGGTCCCGATCCCTATGCCGTGCTCGGCGTGCCGCCCGACGCCGACGCCGCGACCGTCAAGCGCGCCTACCGCAAGCTGATCTCCGAGCACCATCCCGATCGCCTCGGCGATCTCCCCGAGGACCTGCGCCGCCGCGCCGAGGAACGCGCGCGGGACATCAACGCGGCCTACGAGCGCATCCAGGCCGAGCGCGGCTTCCGCTGAGCGCTCCGTTTGCAAGACCGGGCAATCCGGCCGCGGCTTGCAGACGGACGGGCGCGGCCAGGTCACGCCACCGTGGTCGCGACAAGCACCTGCGTGCCCGTCGCGGCGGCACGTTGACCGCTGCGCATCCCGCTTCACCGCAAAGCCCGGCCTGCGCCATCCCCGGCTGCGGCGCGCAGCGGGCCGCAGCGGTGTCACGGCTGACGCCGCCGCGCCCTTGTGCCGAAGCGCCTTTTCAAACCACCGTGACCGCGGTGGCGCCCGTCGCTAGCCCAGGCTGGCCATGAACACCGCGCACAGCCGCTGCATGCCGGCCTGGTCGTCGGCATCGAAGCGCGCCCGCTCCGGGCTGTCGACATCCCACACCCCGAGCAGCGTGCCGTCGGCATGCAGCAGCGGCACCACGATCTCGGAGCGCGAATCGCCGTCGCAGGCGATGTGGCCGGGAAAGGCATCGACGTCGGCGACCACCTGGGTCGCGCGCGTGGCCGCCGCGGTGCCGCAGACACCGCGGCCCAGCGTGATGCGGATGCAGGCCGGCTTGCCCTGGAACGGCCCCACCACCAGCTCGTGGCCATCGAAGAAATAGAACCCGCACCAGTTGATCGCGGGCAGGTGCTGCCAGACCAGTGCGGCGAAGTTGGCGGCATTGGCGACGCGGTCGCGCTCGCCGGCCAGCAGGTGTTCGGCCTGCTGCGCCAGCTCGGCATACAGCTCGGATTTGCTGGCGGCGGCGATGCGGTTGGCCTGGAACATGGCGCTGCTCGAAGGACGGGGCGCCTATGATCGCGCTTCAGTCCATCGGAAGACCACTTGCATGAGCGCAGCGGGCGTGTTCATCGCCGGCACCGACACCGGCATCGGCAAGACCCACGTCAGCGTCGCGCTGCTGCACGCGCTGCGCGCGGCGGGCCGGCACGCGATCGGCATGAAGCCGGTCGCCAGCGGCTGCGAGCGTACGTCGGCAGGACCGCGCAACGCCGACGCGCTGGCGCTGCAGTCCGCGAGTTCGGGATCGCCCGCCTACGCCGACGTCAATCCGTATGCCTTCATGGAACCGGTGTCGCCGCATCTCGCCGCCGCGGCCGAGGGCCGGCGCGTCGAGCTGGCACCGATCCGCGCGGCCCATGCGCGGCTGGCGGCGCAGGCCGACGTCGTGGTGGTCGAGGGCGTCGGCGGCTGGCTGGCGCCGCTGGCCGACGACCTGCTCGCCAGCGCGCTGCCGCGGGCGCTGGACCTGCCGGTGATCCTGGTGGTCGGGTTGCGGCTGGGCTGCCTCAATCACGCGCTGCTGTCGGCGCGCGCGATCGCAGCCGACGGCGCGCATCTGCTGGGCTGGATCGCCAATCCCGTCGAGCCGGCGATGGCGCTGGCCGCGGAAAACCGCGCCACCCTGCGCGCGCTGCTGCCGGCGCCGTGCCTGGGCGTGCTGGCACGCGATCCCGATCCGTCCACGCAGGCGGCCGCCCTGGCGGCGGCGGTCGCGGCGCTGCGCGTACACTCGTCCTCTCCGCGCCGAGACCCCGTCATGCCGACGATGATCTACCAGCTGCACATCGACGATTTTTCCGCCGCCCGCGGCACCGATCCCGATCTTGCCTTCGCCGGCACCAGTCCCGAGGCATTCGCGGCGGCGCTGACCGACGCCCTGCGCACGCCGGCGCTGTTCGAGCGCTGGCGCGGCAGGCAGGACGATCCCGACGCGGTGCCGGTCGAACTGGGCGCCACGGACGCCGCGGCCAGCGTGCGCGCGACGCAGCAGGATCTGCATGTCGAGGTCGAGGTACGCACCCGGCTGCCGCATGCCGTACTCAAGCAGCGCATGGACTGGCTGATCGGCGCCCACTGGACCCTGCGCGACGTGCGCGCGGGCTGAGGGCATGCACACGGCCGGCGTGCCCTGCCCGCTGTGCGCCGCACCGTCGGCGGTGTTCGGCAGCGCCCTGGCGCTGGGCCGCCATCCCGCCCAATACCGCCGCTGCGGCGCCTGCGGCTACGTCTTCGTCGAGCGGCCGTACTGGCTGGCCGAGGCCTACGCCGACAGCGCGATCGCCGCGCTCGACAGCGGCATCGCGCACCGCAACCTGTGGCTGGCCGACGCCGTGGCCGGCCTGCTGGCGCTGCGCTATCCGCACACCGGCCGCTGCCTCGACCACGGCGGCGGCAGCGGCCTGTTCGTGCGCCTGCTGCGCGACCGCGGCTACGATTTCCGCTGGCGCGACCGCTACTGCGACAATCTGTTCGCGCGCGGCTTCGAGGCCACCGAGGGCGACCACTACGACGTGGTGACCTGCTTCGAGGTGGTCGAACACCTCGAGGACCCGCTGGCCACCTTCCGCGAGCTGGCCGCGCTGGCGCCGGTGCTGGTGCTGTCCACCGAGCTGCTGCCGGAGCCCGCGCCGGCGCTGGACGCGTGGCCCTACTACGCGCCGGACTGCGGCCAGCACATCGGCTTTTTCAGCCGCGCCGCGCTGGAAGGCGTGGCGCACGCGCTGGGACGGCGCCTGGCCAGCGACGGCCGCATGCTGCACGTGATCGCCGCCGATCCGCCGCCGGACCGCCTGCTGCGCCTGCTCGCCCGGCGGCGCTGGTCGCGGCTGGCGCAGCGGCTGCGGCGGCGCCGGCCGCTGACCTTCACCGACGCCGCCGCGCTGGCGCAGGCGCTGGCCGCCGCCCGGCAGACCCGCGACGCCTGACGGCCCTTCTCCCGCCGCGCGCAAACCGCGACAATGCGCGGTCCCTTCTCGACCGTGCCGCGCTGTGCCGGCGCGGTCTCTCGTGGTCTGCCGATCCGGCCGCCGCATCAGCGCAAGACCGGATCGGCGGGCAGCCCCGGGATGGGCTGCCCGCGCACCGCCCGGTCGCGGTGCGGCGCGGAGGGTCCGGACCCGCGTCCGGACCCGGGACCGCGAATGGGCGGGCAGGACGTTCGACGATTCGCAATCCGGTCACCAGGAGGATCCATGACTGCACCCACGCTCACCCCGCCCGCCGGCGGCGCCCGCATCACGCTCGATCACGGCCGCCTGTCAGTGCCGGACAACCCGATCATTCCCTTCATCGAGGGCGACGGCACCGGCGCCGACATCTGGCGCGCCAGCGTGCGCGTGCTCGACGCCGCGGTGGCGAAGGCCTACGGCGGCCGGCGCAGGATCCCTGGCTGGAGGTCTACGCCGGCGAGAAGAGCTTCCAGCAGTTCGGCAACTGGCTGCCGGACGAGACCGTGCAGGCCTTTCGCGACTATCTGGTCGGCATCAAGGGTCCGCTGACCACGCCGGTCGGCGGCGGCATCCGCTCGCTCAACGTCGCGCTGCGCCAGATGCTCGACCTCTACGTCTGCCTGCGCCCGGTGCGCTGGTTCAAGGGCGTGCCCAGTCCGGTCAAGGATCCGGGCAAGGTCGACATGGTGATCCTCCGCGAGAACACCGAGGACATCTACGCCGGCATCGAATGGGCCGGCGGCAGCGACGAGGCCGCCCAGCTGCTCGACTTCCTCGAACGGACCTTCCCCAAGGCCTTCGACAAGATCCGCTTCGGCAGCCAGGCCAAGGTCGACGACTGGCAGAAGCAGCTCGAGGCGATCGGCGCGCCGCACCGCCAGCTCGGCGTCGAGGTCGGCCTCGGCATCAAGCCGGTCAGCCGGCTGGGCACCGAGCGCCTGGTGCACAGCGCCATCGGCTACGCGATCAAGAACCAGCGCAAGTCGGTGACCCTGGTGCACAAGGGCAACATCATGAAGTTCACCGAGGGCGGCTTCCGCGACTGGGGCTACCAGGTGGCGCGCGATGTCTACGGCGCGGTGGCGCTCGACGGCGGCCCGTGGCACGTGATCCCCGAGGGCAAGCCCGGCGCCGGCCTGATCATCAAGGACGTGATCGCCGACGCCTTCCTGCAGCAGATCCTGCTGCGTCCGGCCGAGTACGACGTGATCGCCACGCTCAACCTCAACGGCGACTACCTCAGCGACGCGCTGGCCGCGCAGGTCGGCGGCATCGGCATCGCCCCCGGCGGCAACATCAACTACGTCACCGGCCACGCCGTGTTCGAGGCGACCCACGGCACCGCGCCGAAGTACGCCAACCTCGACAAGGTCAATCCCGGCTCGGTGATCCTGTCCGGCGAGATGATGCTGCGCTACATGGGCTGGAACGAGGCCGCCGACGCGATCGTCGCGGCGATGGACAAGGCGATCGCCGCCAGGCACGTCACCTACGACTTCGCGCGCCTGATGGAAGGCGCCACCGAGGTCAAGTGCTCGCAGTTCGGCGACCGGCTGATCGCGGCGATGTAAGGCGTTCGCGTATGCGGCGGCGCGGATCGAGTCCGCGCCGCCGACGCTCCACGGCGGCAACCCGATCCTGATGTCCAAGTGTGGTGTTCCGGCAACGCATCCATCATTCCCGCATCCTTCGACGCGATCCGGCGTTGCGACCCCCGCCATGGCGTGGTCATGACTCCTCGTCGCGTCCGGTCCCGCACCGGAATCCATCGGCAACGGCTGGCGCGCATTTCCGGAACACCCCCTATTCCCGCGCGGAATGCCGCGCACCTGCTTGCCAATAACGAGGTCCTATGCAGAAGACGGCGATCCTGATCGACGGCGCGTTCTATCTGGCGCGCTACCGCAAGGTGTACGGCGAGCGCGACGCCGGCGACCCGCGCGCGGTCGCGCGCACCGCCTTCGGCATGGCGCTGGAGCACCTCAAGGCGCTGGAGCGTCCGCGTGACGCGCTCTACCGCATTTTCTTCTACGACTGCCCCCCGCTGGACAAGCGCTTCGAGCGCCCGGTCAGCGGCGACAGCGTCGATTTCGGCCGCAGCACGTCCGCCGAGTTCCGCCGCGAGCTGCACACCGAGCTGCGCCGCCAGCGCAAGGTCGCGTTGCGTCTCGGCCAGCTGAGCGAACGCGGCGAGTGGACGCTGAAGCGCCACGCGCTGCAGGAACTGCGCGCCGGCACCCTGCGCTGGGAGCAGCTGCGCGACGATCACTTCGAGCTCGACATGCGCCAGACCCAGGTCGACATGAAGGTCGGCCTCGACATCGCCAGCCTGGCGTTCAAGCGGCTGGTCGACCAGATCGTGCTGGTGGCCGGCGACACCGATTTCGTGCCGGCGGCCAAGCTGGCGCGCCGCGAGGGCATCGACGTGATCGTCGATCCGATGTGGCAGGGCATTTCGCCGGCACTGCACGAGCATACCGACGGCTTGCAGTCGGTGTGTCCGCGACCCAACCATGGCGCGCGTGCGGGTACAGTGGAGCCACCCGCGGCCGACTAGCCGCGCCTGTCGATGCGAGGAGTCCCGATGCGCTGTCTGCCACCGCTCGCGATCGCCGCCAGTCTGCTGCTCGCCGCCTGCAGCGGCCAGCCCGGCGGCGGTTCCGCTCCGACCGCCGCCGCGCCCGGCGCCGCCCGACTGGCCGCCGCGGCCAGCCGGCAGAAGCCGCCGCTGTCCTTCAGCCAGCGCCTCGACGCCGCGATCGCCGGCAACTGGCGCGCGCCGGCCGACAAGGCCCGCGACGTCTACCGGCATCCGCGCGAGACGCTGACCTTCTTCGGCCTCAAGCCCGGCATGCGCGTGATCGAGATCACCCCCGGCGCCGGCTGGTACGCCGACATCCTCGCCCCGCTGCTGCACGGCGACGGCAGCTACGCCGCCGCCCTGGTCAATCCGATCGACTCCAGCTACGCCGCGCGCCAGGCCGCTTCGTTGCGCACCCATTTCGCCGCCCATCCGCAGCAGTTCGCCGACGCGCAGATCATCTATTTCGACCCGAAGACGCCCAATCTCGGCACCCCCGGCTCCGCCGACCTGGTGCTCACCTTCCGCAACGTCCACAACTGGGCCGAGGCCGGCACCGCCGAGACCATGTTCAAGGCCTTCTATCGCGTGCTCGCGCCGGGCGGCGTGCTGGGCGTGGTCGATCACCGCGCCGCGCCCGGCAAGACGCTCGCGCAGGTGATCGGCACCGGCTACCTGCCGCAGGATTACGTGATCAAACTGGCCGAGGACGCCGGCTTCAGGCTGGCCGCGACCAGCGAGATCAACGCCAACCCGAAGGACACCAAGAACTACCCCAAGGGCGTGTGGACGCTGCCGCCGACGCTGGCGCTGGGCGACACCGACCGGCACAAGTACCTGGCGATCGGCGAGAGCGACCGCATGACACTGAAGTTCATCAAGCCGCCGTCGAACACCGCACCCGCCGCCAGCGCGCGCTGAGCCGCATCCCGGAGCGCCGATGCTGCTCGCGCTCAACAAGCCCTGGGGCGTGCTCTGCCAGTTCACCGACCGCACAGGACGGCGCACGCTGGCGGAATTCGTCCGGCAAGCGGACGTCTATCCGGCCGGCCGGCTCGACTTCGATTCCGAGGGCCTCCTCCTGCTTACCGACGACGGCGCGCTGGCGCGCCGGATCAGCGACCCGCGTTTCCATCTGCCCAAGACCTATCTGGTGCAGGTTGAACGCGAACCCGCTGCGGCGGCGCTGGAAGCGCTGACGCGGGGCGTGCTGCTGAGCGACGGACTCACGCGGCCGGCCGAAGCGCGCCGGGTCGAACCACCCCCGTGGCTGTGGCCGCGCGATCCGCCGGTGCGTCATCGCAAGACCGTGCCCGATACCTGGCTGGAGCTGACGATCCGCGAGGGCCGCAACCGCCAGGTGCGGCGCATGACTGCCGCGGTCGGCCATCCGACCCTGCGCCTGATCCGCGCCGCCATCGGGCCGTGGGCGCTGGGCGACCTCGCGCCGGGCGCGACGCGGCTGCTGGATGGGGGGCTGCTTCCCGCGCCTGCGGCCGCGCGCTCCCCGCCGCGTCCGCCACGGCGCTCAGGTCGCTGAGGCCGGCGCCGGCATCAGCCCGAACACCGCGCGCGCATTGGCCGAACTCCGCGCCGCCGTCACCTCGACCGGCTCGCCGCGATCACGCGCGACCTCGGCGGCGATATGCGCGAGATGCATCGGTTCGTTGCGGCGGTGCGCCGGCGGCGGGCGCACCGTGCGCGGCAGCAGGTAGGGCGCGTCGGTTTCCAGCAGCAGGCGCTGCGCCGGAATCTCGCGAACCAGTTCGCGCAGATGCGTGCCGCGGCGTTCATCGCAGATCCAGCCGGTGATGCCGATGTGGCAATCGAGATCGAGGTAGTCGAACAAGGCCTCGCGGCTGTCGGTGAAGCAGTGCACCACCGCCGCCGGCACGCGATCGCGCACGGTCTTCAGCAGGGCCAGGAAATCGGCGTGTGCGTCGCGCTGATGCAGGAACAGCGGCATGCCCAGATCCGCCGCGATCGCCAGCTGCATCTCGAACGCCGCGCGCTGGGCCTCGCGCGGCGAGTAGTTGCGGTGGTAGTCGAGTCCGGTCTCGCCGACCGCGCGCACCGCCGGATCGCGCAGCAGCGCACGCAGCCACGCCTCGGTGTCGGCGTCGCAATCGACCGCGTGATGCGGATGCACGCCGGCGGTGGCGAAGAGCACGCCGGGATGCGCGTGCGCCAGCGCCAGCGCCTGCTCGCTGCCCTCGCGGCTGGCACCGGTGACGAGCATCTGCGCCACGCCCGCCGTGCGCGCGCGATCCAGCACCGCATCGAGGTCGTGACGGAACGACTCGTGGGTGAGGTTGGCGCCGATGTCGATCAGGTCCATGCGCGGCTCCGGACGGGGCGCGCATCATAGGCGCTCGGCGCGGCGGGTACCATGCGCGCGCATGTCCGACACGACCTTCCCGATCGATCCGCTGCTACCCGACGTCATCGCGACGCTGGCCGCGCACACGCGCCTGGTGCTGGAGGCGCCGCCCGGCGCCGGCAAGACCACGCGGGTGCCGCCGGCGCTGCTCGCCGCGCCGTGGCTGGCGGGCCGCAGGATCGTGATGCTGGAACCGCGCCGGCTGGCGGCGCGCGCGGCGGCCGAGTTCATGGCCGCGCAGCGCGGCGAGACGGCCGGGCAGACGATCGGCTACCGCATCCGCTTCGAGTCCAAGACCAGCGCGGCCACGCGCATCGAGGTCGTCACCGAGGGCATCCTGACGCGGCTGATCCAGGACGACCCCGAACTCGCGGGCGTCGGCGCGATCGTGTTCGACGAGTTCCACGAACGCCATCTGGCCGGCGATCTCGGCCTGGCGCTGGCGCTGGACGTGCAGGCGACCCTGCGCCCCGACCTGCGCCTGGTCGTGATGTCGGCGACGCTGGACGGCGAGCGCCTCGCGCACTGGCTGGACGCACCGCGCCTGTCCAGCGCGGGCCGCGGTTATCCGGTGCGCATCGGGCATCCGCCGGCGCGCGCGCAGGAACCGGATGCCGCGCGCCTGCGCCGCGCCGTGCAGCAGGCTCTCGAGGAGACCGACGGCGACGTGCTGGTGTTCCTGCCCGGTCGGCGCGAGATCGCGCAGGCGCAGGGCATGCTCGGCGAGACCCTCTCGCACCCCGCTCCCGACGAAGGAGCAGGCAACACCGATGCGTCGCGGATCGACATCCTGCCCCTGCACGGCGAACTGGCGCTCGATGACCAGCGCGCGGCGCTGGCACCAGCCGAGCCCGGCACGCGCCGGGTGATCCTTGCCACCAACGTCGCCGAGTCCAGCATCACCCTGCCCGGCATCCGCGCGGTCGTGGACAGCGGCCTCGCGCGCGAGCCGCGCTTCGATCCCAACTCGGGCTTCACGCGGCTGCAGACGGTGTCGATCTCGCAGGCCTCCGCCGACCAGCGCGCCGGCCGCGCCGGGCGCGTCGCGCCGGGCGTGGCATACCGGCTGTGGCCGCAGAGCCAGCGCCTGGAATCCGCGCGCACGCCGGAAATCGCGCAGGCCGACCTGTCCGGCCTCGCGCTCGAACTCGCGGCCTGGGGCAGCGACGCGCTGCGCTGGCTGGATGCGCCGCCGCCCGGCGCGCTGGCGCAGGCGCGCGAACTGCTGCAACGCCTCGGCGCGCTCGACGATGCCTTGCGCATCACCGCGCTGGGCCGGGCGATGCTCAAGCTCGGTGCCGCGCCGCGCCTCGCCGCCGCGGCGTTGCGCGCGCCGGAGCCGCAGCGCGCGCTGATCGCCGACCTGCTGGCGCTGCTCGAGAGCCGCTCGCCGCTGCGCGGCGGCGTGGCGCGCGACGACGACCTGCGCCCGCGCGTGCTCGCCCTGCACGCCTGGCGCGACGGCGGCGCGGCGGCGGCGCGGCGCACCGGAGGCGACCCCGGCGCGCTGGCGGCGGTCGAACAGGCCAGCCGCGGCTGGCGCCGGCGACTGGGGGCACGCAGCGCTGCCAGCGGCGTGCCCGACGCGCATACGGTGGGCGACCTGCTGCTGCACGCCTATCCCGACCGCATCGCCCTGCGCGATCCGGCGCAGCCGCTGCGCTACGTGCTGGCCAATGGCCGCGGCGTGCGCCTGCACGAGGCCAGCGGCCTCATCGGCGAGCCGTGGCTGGTGGTCACCGATCTGCGGCATGAAGCGCGTGACAGCCTGATCTACGCCGCCGCACCGTTCGATCCGCGCCTGCTCGAGCGCGCTTACCCCGAGCGTTTCGCGCGCGTGCGCGGCGTGCGCTGGAATGCCGAGCGCGATGCCGCCGAGGCCTTCGAGGAGCATCGCTTCGACGCCCTGGTGCTGGAGCGGCGCAGCGTGCCGGTGAGCGACGCCGACGCCGTACCGGCCCTGCTCGCCGCGTTGCGCGCGCGCGGCCTCGAGGCGTTGCCGTGGAGCGACAGCGCGCGCCGCCTGCGCCTGCGCGTCCAGTCGCTGCGCGGCTGGATGCCCGAGCTCGGCCTGCCGGATCTCTCCGACGCGACGCTGCTGGATTCCCTCGAAACCTGGCTGGCACCGCACCTCGCCGGCAAGCGCCGGCTCGATGCCCTTGGCGCGATCGAACTGTCCGAAGCGCTGGGTGCGAAGCTCGATCATGCGCAGCGGCGCGCGCTCGACGCCGAGGCGCCCGACGCGCTGACCGTGCCCAGCGGCATGACCCGCAAGCTCGACTACGCGCCCGACCGGCCGCCGGTGCTGGCGGTCAAGCTGCAGGAGCTGTTCGGCCTGGCCGACACGCCGCGCATCGCCGGCGGCCGCGTGCCGGTGACCCTGCACCTGCTCTCGCCGGGCGGTCGCCCGATCCAGGTGACCCAGGACCTGCGCGGCTTCTGGGACCGCACCTATCCCGAGGTGAAGAAGGAGCTGAAGGGCCGCTATCCGAGGCATCCGTGGCCGGATGACCCCTGGAGCGCCAGGCCGACGCATCGCGCCAAGCCGCGCGGCACCTGAGTCGCGCGCGGATGCCGGTCCCGGCGGTTCGACCTCCCTGCCTCGCCGCGGGACTGCCGCCCTGCGCAGTCCCTGCTGCGGGCGCTCGTCGCCGCGCGTGATCCGGTCGCGGATCGCGTGACATCATCACGGTGCCGCATCGATCCCGAGGACGCGATGACACCGCAACCCGTGCAACCGGCAGCATCCCTGCGTGCGCGCCGGCTGGCGACCTATTTCGCCGGCTGGCTGCTGCTGGGCCTGTGGCTGGGCATCAACAGCGCGCTGGGTCATCGCGGCGACGTGCCGCCGCTGCCGCTGTGGCAGCCGCTGACCTGGGAGCTGAGCAGCACGCTGACGGTCGCCGCGCTGGCGCTGTTGGTATTCCGCTTCGAGGCGCGCTTTCCGTTGGGCGGCGGGCGCACGCTGCGCCATCTGCCGCTGCATGCGCTGGCCGCGGTGACGTTCTCGCTGCTGCACGTGGCCGCGATGGTGACCCTGCGCAAGGGGGTCTATGCGCTGGCCGGCGGCCACTACGATTTCGGCGGCGCCGTGCCGCTGTTCTACGAATTCCAGAAGGACGTGATCACCTACGCGGTGATCGTCGGCGCCGGTGTCTGGCTGCGTACCCGCCGCGAGCGCCATCAGCGCGAGCTGGACGCGCTGCGACTGGCGCGCGAGCTGAGCGAGGCGCGGCTGGCGCAGCTGAGCGCCCAGGTCGAGCCGCACTTCATGTTCAACGCGCTCAACACCATCGCCAGCCGCATGCATGACGACGTGGACGCCGCGGATCGTCTGCTGGTGGCGCTGGCCGATCTGCTGCGCGCGGCGCTGGCGGGCGCGCGCAGTCCCCATGCGCGGGTAAGCGACGAACTGGCCTGGCTGCGCAGCTACTGCGCGCTGATGAGCGAACGCCAGCCCGGCCGGCTGCAGGTGCGCATCGACGCCGACCCCTCGGCACTGGCGGCGCGGATGCCGCGCCTGCTGCTGCAGCCGCTGGTCGAGAACGTCTTCCGGCATGGCCTCGCCGATGGCCGCGGCACGCTGCTCGTGACGCTGAGCGGCGTGAACGGCGAACTGCATTGCGCGGTCAGCGACGACGGTACGGGCTATCGCGCCGGGCGCGAGGGCATCGGTCTTGCCAATGTGCGCGAGCGGCTGCGGCTGCTCTACGGCGAGCGCGCCGCGCTGGAGATCGCCGCGCGGCCCGCGGGGGGCACCGTGGTTGCGGTGCGGCTGCCACTGGAGCCCGCCGATGCTTGAGACGGCCCTCGTCGAGGACGAAGCGCCGGCGCGCGCGCGACTGAAGCGCCTGCTGGCCGCGCATGCCGATGTGCGCGTCGCCGGCGAAGCCGAGGATGTGGCCGGCGCGCTGGCGCTGCTGCGCGCGACGCGCCCGGCACTGCTGTTTCTCGACGTGCAACTCGGCCGCGACGACGCCTTCGCGCTGCTGCGCCGCCTGCCCGAACCGCAGCCGCTGATCGTGTTCGCCACCGCCCATCACGAGCACGCCCTGCGCGCCTTCGAGGTCGCCGCGGTCGATTACCTGCTCAAGCCCTTCGACGGCGAACGCCTGGCGCGTGCGCTGGCCCGCGTGCGGGCGCGACTGGCCGAAGCCGATGCGCTGCCCGCCGACGAGGACGTGCGACGCCTGCGCGCGGCATGGTCGCCCGCCGCACCGCCGCCGCGGCTGGTGGTGCAGGATCGCGGCCGCCGCATCGTGGTGCCGCTGGCCGATCTGCTGCGCGTGGCGGCCTGCGGCAACTACGTCGAGCTGCACACCGCCGGGCGCCGCTACCTGCTGCGCACGCCGCTGGCGCGGCTGGCCCAGCGCCTCGACCCGGCGCAATTCCTGCGCGTGCATCGCGGCCACCTGCTGCGCGCCGACCAGATCGTCAGCGTGACCCCGCGCGCCCATGGCGACGCCGAGCTGCGCCTGCGCGACGGCAGCACCCTGCAGCTCAGCCGGCGCTACCGCGACGCGTTGCCCGCCGATCTGCGCGGCAGCATCCCGCTCGCGTCAGCCCCGGACCCGTCCGTCACATAAGACTGGCGCGCGCGCGGTGCGACAGCAGACTGTGCGCATCGTCCGCACGCGGCCCCGGGAGGATTCATGGATCGTCGTCGTTTTCTGCGCCAGACGGCCGCTGCCTCGCTGCTGCCCCTGCTGGGCTCGCGCCTGCTCGCGCCGGCGCGAGCCGGAGCATCCGTGGGCGCCCTGCGCTCGCGCGTGCGGCCGGGTGATTCCGGATGGCCCGCGACGGCGCGTGGGACCGTTTGAACGCGCAGGTCGGCGGCGGCCTGATGAAACTGTCGGATCCGCTGGCCGCATGCCGTACCGATCCTTCCGGCAAGGCGTGCAGCGACTTCTTTGCGCAAATCCGCAATCCGTTTTTCATCCGTGATCACGCCGAGCTGACGCAGACATCGGGCTGGGCCGATGCCTGGATTTCACGACCCAGCGCCTGTGCCGTCGCGGCGCGCAACGCCTCCGACGTGGCCGCTGCAGTGAACTTTGCGCGCGAAGCACCGCCTGCGCCTGGTGGTGAAGGGCGGTGGCCACAGTTACCAGGGCACGTCCGACGCGCCGGACTCGCTGCTGGTGTGGACGCGGTACATGGATGACGTCGAGATGCACGATGCGTTCGTGCCGCAGTCAAGAGCACCACGCGGAGCAGGGTGCGCTTGGCCGGTCTATCGCGGTTTCCTTCAATTGGGCGGGCATCATCTCGCCAAGCCCCTTGAACCGGCCGACCTCGACCTTGGCATTGGCATTGAACTCGCTCTTCAACAGCGGATCCCTTGTCGGCCTCGTCGCGGGCGTAGACCGTCTTGCTGCCATGGGTTAGCCGATAGAGCGGCGGCACGGCCAGATAAAGATGGCCCTGGTCGATCAAGGGTTGCATCGTCCGGTAGAAGAAGGTGATCAGGAGCGATGCGATGTGCGCGCCGTCGACGTCGGCGTCGGTCATGATGATGACGCGGGCGTAACGCAAATCCTCTTCGCGATAATGCGCGCCGGTGCCGCAGCCGATCGCCTGGATCAGATCGGCGAGTTGCGCGTTGGCGGTGAGCTTGTCCTTGGTCGCGGACGCGACATTGAGGATCTTACCGCGCAGCGGAAGGATCGCCTGGGTGCTTCGCGATCGCGCGCCTGTTGCGCTGCCGCCGGCCGAGTCACCCTCGACGATGAACAGCTCGCTTCCTTCGGCCGCCGTGTCGGTGCAGTCGGCGAGCTTGCCGGGCAGGCGCGCTTTCTTCGTGGCGGTCTTGCGCTGGATCTCCTTTTCGGCGCGGCGGCGCAGCCGTTCATCGGCGCGCTCGATCACGAAATCCAAAAGCTTGTTGGCCTGCATGGATTGCCGGACAACCAGTGGTCGAACGGGTCCTTGATGGCCTGCTCGACAATGCGCTGGGCTTCGGCGGTGGCGAGGCGGTCTTTGGTCTGGCCCTGGAATTCCGGCTCGCGCACGAACACCGAGAGCATGACGGCCGCGCCCACCATCACGTCCTCGGATGTGACGGAGGCGGCGCGCTTGCCTTGCCCTGCGCGTTCGGCGTGATCTTTCAAGCCCGCGCAACAGCGCGCTGCGCATGCCGGATTGTGGGTGCCGCCGTCGGGCGTCGGCACGGTGTTGCAATAGGAGGACAGGAAGCCGTCGCAGCACCGGCGGTCCACGCGACCGCCCATTCGCAAGCGCCGTGCGCGCCGTTGCGGCCCGACTTTCCGGCGAAAACATCCGGATGCACCAGCGTGTCGGCATGGATCGCGGCAGCGAGATAATCCTTCAGGCCGCCCGGAAAGTGAAAGCTGTCCTCGGCCGGAACGTCCTCCAGCCCCTTCAACAGCGCCGGGTCGCAGCGCCAGCGGATCTCGACGCCGCCGAACAGATAGGCTTTGGAACGCGCCATCTTGAACAGGCGTTGCGGCTTGAAGATGGCCTTGGGGCCGAAGCGACGCGGCGGATTCGGGCAAAGTCGATGACGCGCGGATAGGCCGAGCCGCCGGCGATGATCAGCTTCGGCCGGTGCTCGCGCGCCAGCCGCTCCAGCTCGTCGTAGTCGAGCATGCCGTCCTCCGGCGCACGCCGTACTGCACCGCGTGGAACCATTTGCCCGACAGGTTGGGCGCCGCGCCGTGCGTCAGGTGGCCGCCGGCGGCGAGGCTCATGCCGAGGATGGTGTCGCCCGGCTGCAGCAGGGCGAGGAACACCGCCTGGTTGGCCTGCGCGCCGGAGTGCGGCTGCACGTTGGCGAAGCCGCAGTCGAACAGCCGTTTCGCGCGGTCGATGGCGAGCTGCTCGGCCACGTCCACCTAGACGCAGCCGCCGTAGTAGCGCCGGCCGGGATAGCCCTCGGCGTATTTGTTGGTCAGGACGGAGCCCTGCGCCTCCAGCACGGCGGCGGAGACGATGTTCTCGCTGGCGATCAGCTCGATGCCGTCCTGCTGGCGCGCCAGCTCCGCGGCCGATGGCGGCGGCGAGTTCGGGGTCGGTCTCGGCCAGCGGGGCGGCGAAGAAGCGTTGCAGGCTGGCGGCGGGCGACGGCTCGTCCATGGGGGCTTCCCTCCGGGCGCGGGGCGGGTGCTGTATCACGGGCGGCGGGGGCGGAAATGCCGCCGGACGGACCGGCTGCGGCTTGGCATGCGCGCGGGCGCGCCTAAGCCATTGCGCGTCGCCCGCCCGGAGCCACGCACCATGTCCCACGGCCGCTTCCCCGTCGCCCGCCTGCGCCGCAACCGCCACGATGCCTGGACCCGCCGGCTGGTGGCGGAGAACCGCGCTGTCGGTCGATGACCTGATCTGGCCGGTGTTCGTCATCGAGGGCCGCAACCACCGCCGACGTCGCCTCGATGCCGGGCGTGCAGCGCGTCACGCATCGATCGGCTGGCGCGCGCATGTCGAGCCGGCGTGGCGCTCGGCATCCCGGCGATCGCGCTGTTCCCGGCCACGCCGGCGGAGAAGAAGGACGCCGAGGGCACCGAGGCCGACCAACCCGGAGAACCTGATCTGCACGCGCCAGCGCGCCTGCTGAAGCGCGAGTTCCCGCAGCTCGGGCTGGTCGGCGACGTGGCGCTCGACCCCTACACCGACCACGGCCATGACGGCGTGATCCGCCGACGGCTACGTGGCCAACGACGAGACGCTGCGAGTGCTGACCCGCCAGGCGGTGGTCCAGGCCGAGGCCGGGATCGACGTCATCGCGCCGTCCGACATGATGGACGGCCGCGTCGGCGCGATCCGCGCGCGCGCTGGACGAGGCGCGGGCTGATCCACACCCGCATCATGAGCTACGCGGCGAAATACGCCTCGGCGTTCTACGGCCCGTTCCGCGACGCGGTCGGCTCGGCGCGGGGCGCTCAAGGGCGACAAGAAGACCTACCAGATGGACCCGGCCAACTCCGACGAGGCGCTGCGCGAGGTGGCGCTGGACCTCGCCGAAGGCGCCGACATGGTGATGGTCAAGCCCGGCCTGCCGTACCTGGACATCGTGCGCCGCGTGAAGGAGCGCTTCGGCGTGCCGACCTTCGCCTATCAGGTGTCCGGCGAATACGCGATGATCATGGCGGCGGCGCAGCAACGGCTGGCTGGACCACGACCGCGGCGATGATGGAGAGCGCTGACTGGCGTTCAAGCGCGCCGGCTGCGACGGCGTGCTGACCTACTTCGCGCCGGAGGCGGCCCGCCTGCTGCGCGGAGGATAACATGAACGTCGCACTGCGCCGGCCGATGAGCCTGCCCGAGTTCCTCGCCTGGGAGGAACGGCAGGAACTGCGCTTCGAGTTCGACGGGTTCCAGCCGGTGGCGATGACCGGCGGCACCGACGCGCACGAGGCAATCGGAAATGCGGTCGTGAGTCTGTTGCGGGAGCGATTGCACGGCTCGCCCTGTCGGGTCCGCGGCTCGACGCTGAAAATCGAAGTTGCGGGCCGCATCCGCTATCCCGATGCCTTCGTCTATTGCAGCCCGCCGCAGCGCGACGCCACGGTGATCCGCGACCCGGTCGTGGTGTTCGAGGTGCTCAGCCCCTCGACGTCTGCGCACCGACCGCATCGAGAAGCTGCGCGACTACCAGGCGACGCCGTCGATCCGCCGCTACGTCATTCTCGAACAGGACAGCATCGCCGCGACCGTGTTCGCGCGCCACGACGGCGACTGGATCGCACAAGCGCTGACCGGCGGCGACGTGCTGGCGATGCCCGAGATCGGCGTCGATCTGCCGCTCGCCGAGATCTATGCAGATGTCGAGTTGCCCGAGCCGCCGGCGGAGGAGGCGTCAGCCTAGGCCGGGGATCGCGACGCCGGCGGTGCTGCAGCACCAGCAGCGCGTTCAACCCCAGCACGATCGCGGTGAAGGCGATCGCCGCCGCCTGGGTGGCGCGGCCGTTGACGAAGGCGCCCATCACGTCGCGCCGTCCGGTCAGCCAGACCAGCGCCAGCATCGGCACCGGCAGGGCGAGGCTCAGCACGATCTGGCTGCCGACCAGGGAATTGGTCGCGTTCAGCCCCAGCGCCACCACTACGAAGGCCGGCAGCATCGTCACCCCGCGGCGCACCCACAGCGGAATGCGCCAGCGCACGAAGTCCTGCATGATCGACTGCCCGGCCAGCGTCGCCGACCACCGAGGACGAAAAGCCGGAGGCCAGCAGCGAGAGCAGAAAAACGCTCGCCGCCGCCGGGCCGAGCAGCGGCCCAAGCGTGTGATAGGCGGTCTCGATCTCCGCCACGTCGGGATGGCCAGCGTGGAAGGCGCTGGCGGCCATCGCCAGCATGGCCATGTTGACCACGCCCGCCAGCCCCAGCGCGCCCAGCACCTCGCGGTTGGAGAAGCGCAGCAGGCGGCGCCGCTCGGCCGGGTTGGTCGCCGGCATCCGCCCGGCCATCAGTGCGGAGTGCAGGTAGATCACGTGCGGCATGACCGTCGCCCCGATCATGCCGACCGCCAGCGCCACCCCGGCGCCGCCCGGCAGCACCGGCACCACCGCGCCGCGCGCCGCCTCCCCCCAGTCCGGCGGGGCGATCGCCAGCTCGACCACGTAACACAGGCTGATCAGCCCGACGAAGCCGCCGATCAGCAGCTCCAGGGGGCGGAATTCGCGGTTGCCGAGCATCAGCATGGCATAGGTGGCGACCCCGGTGATGCCGAGGCCGACCAGCAGCGGGATGTGCAGCAGCAGCGACAGCCCGATGCCGCCGCCGAGGAACTCGGCAAGGTCGGTCGCCATCGCCGCCAGCTCGCTGCACCCCCCACATGCCGAACACCAGCGGGCGCGGCAGCCGCTCGCGGCATTCGGCGGCGAGGCTGCGGCCGGTGGCGATGCCGAGCTTGGCGGACAGCGCCTGGAACAGCATCGCGATCACGTTGGCGACCACCACCACCCACAGCAGCGTGGTGCCGTACTGCGCGCCGGCCTGGATGTTGGTGGCGAAGTTGCCGGGGTCGATATAGGCGACCGAGGCGACCACGGCCGGGCCCACGAACGGCAGTGCCGCGCGCAGGCCGCGCCGCCGGCCGGCCAGCACTTCCTGACCCGCCGCCACCGTCCGCGCCGTCACGCCGCGCAGTATCCGCTTCGCTCATTCCACCGCCGATCCCGCTGTCGCCAAAAAGTGTAGCCGAGGCTACAAATGGCAGCAAGGGATTTGGTTGCCGGCGCGGGTTGCGTCAAGCCGCCGCGCGAGCGATACGCGCGGGTGATTTCGCAGGGAGTTGCCGGTGCCGGTCCCGCCGACCGCGTTGCCCGCCGAGCCGACCCAGGCGCGCCGCTTCGGCAAGGCGCGCACGGCGCAGGCGACGGCGCTGCTGGAGGATTACGCCGAGCTGATCGCCGATCTCCTGGCCAGCGAAGGCGAGGCGCGGCCGACCGACATCGCCCGCCGCCTCGGCGTCTCCCACGCCACCGCGATCAAGGCGATCGCGCGGCTGAAGCGCGAGGGGCTGGCGACCGCGCGCCCCTACCGCGGCGTGTTCCTCACCGAATCCGGCGAGCGTCTGGCGGCAAGGGTGCGCGAGCGGCACCGGCTGGTGGTCGACGTGCTGGTGGCGCTCGGCGTGCCGGCCGAGGCGGCGGAGCAGGACGCCGAGGGCATCGAGCACCACGTCTCCGACGCCACGCTGGCGGCGTTCTCGCGGTTCCTCAAGGGCCGGTAGCAGGCAGGCGGCGGAAGGTGCCGAAATGGAACCGCTGCTCGGTCCCGGACGGCGTCCGATGCACATGACGCCGGCTGTCGATCAGCACGAAGCCGGGGCCGAGCGTTTCCGCCAGACTGTCCGCGTCGTAGCGGACCACCGGCAGGCCGCTGCATTTTTCCGGCCCGTCGGGCGCGAAGCTGCCGATGATGGCGTGACCGCCGGGCACCAGCGCCTGAAGCAGCCGCGCGACGTAGGCGGCGCGGTCGGCCGGGTCGGTGAGGAAATGCAAGGCGGCGCGGTCGTGCCAGAGGGCATAGCGGCGCGGCGGCTCCCAGCTCGTCGCGTCGGCGACGATCCACTGCACGCGCCTGCCCGGTTCGCCGAGGCGGTCCCGCGCGGCGGCCAGGGCGGCGGCCGACAGGTCCAGCACCGTTACATCGGCGAAGCCGCGGGCGAGCAGACGGTCCACCAGCCGCGACGCGCCGCCGCCGACGTTGATGACGGCGGCCTCAGGCGGCGTCCGCACCAGCTCGATCAGCGCCAGCGACACCGCCGGCTCGGCCTCGAACCAACTGACGCCGGTCTCGCCCTTGCCGGTGTACACCGCCTGCCAATGCGCCTGCCGGGCCGCGTCGCTCATCCCCTCGCCCCCCAGCCAATCCCGAGGCCGCGATCACCATGACGCTGCCGCCGATCCTCGACAACAAGCACCCGCGCGCCCCCTCGGTGTTCACGCCCGCCGCCCTGCTGCGCGAGGCGCGGCGGCAGAAGCGGCTCGACGCCGTGCCGGTGCCGCCGGTCTGCCTGCTCGATCCCGACGGCGACATCGTGCGCACGTTGCGCGAACGGGGCGCAGGCCCAACCATTCCGCGCCTGGCCCTGCTACCACACCGAACTGCACCGCTTCATGCTCGCCGGCCAGCCTGTCGGCATCATCGGCTAGCGCGGTCGGCGCCGCGTTTGCCGTGCTGGTGGCCGAGGAACTGTTCGCGAGCGGTTGCCAAACGCTCGTCAGCCTGACCTCGGCCGGGCAGATCACGCCCGCCGGCCCCCCACCCTATTTCGCCGTCATCGACCGCGCGCTGCGCGACGAGGGCACCAGCTACCACTACGCGCCGCCGGCTGACTTCGCCGACGCCGATCCGCACCTCGTCGCCGCCGCGACGCGGGCGCTGGCGGGCCATGCGCCGCGCGTCGTGGTCGGCGCGAGCTGGACCACCGACGCGCCGTTCCGCGAGACCGAGGCGGCCGTCGCCGCCGCCCGCGCGCAGGGCATCCTTGCCGTCGAGATGGAGGCCGCGGCGCTCTACGCCTTCGCCGCCGCCACCGGCGCGCGCGTGCTCTGCCTCGCGCACATCACCAACACGATGGGCCAGCAGGCCGACGCCGATTTCGAGAAGGGCGAGGCGGACGGCACAAATGATGCGCTGGCCGTGCTCGCCAAGGTGGTCGCCGCGCTGCGTCCGTGACGCGCGTCAGTGCAGCTTCACGCTCGGCCCCGGCCGCTGCGACAGGCCGCCGACCAGCGTCCGCCAGACCACCGCCCGCCCGCCGTACAGCGCCGACTGGTGCATCTTGTAGAGCGAGCCGGTACATCAGCCGGGCGAAATAGCCCTCGATGAACACGCTGCGGCCGAGCAGCACGCCCATCAGGCTGCCGACGGTGCTGTATTTGCCGAGCGACACCAGCGAGCCGAAATCGCGATAGACGTAGGGCTGCAACGGCTCGCCCGGCGAGCCGGCGCCGCAACTGGCGCACCATGTGCGCTCGCCTGCTGGTGCGCCGCCTGCGCGCGCGGCGGCACCGGCTGCGGCGAGGCCGGGGCGCGGACAGGCGGCGCAATCGCCGATCGCGAAGATGTCGGGATCGCGCGTGGTCTGCAGCGTCGGCAGCACGACGAGCTGGTTGATGCGGTTGGTCTCCAGCCCGTCGAGGTCGTGCAGCAAGTCCGGCGCCTTCACGCCGGCCGCACCAGACCACGAGTTCGGACGGGAAGCACCGCGCCGTCCGCCAGCACCACGCCGTCGGCGCGCACCTCGGCGACGCGCGCGCCGGTGCGCACCTCCACGCCGAGCTCTTCCAGCAGCTTGCGCGTCGCCTGCGGCGATGCGCTCCGGCAGCGCGGGCAGGATGCGCGTCGGCCGCCTCGATCAGCACGATACGGATGTCGCGTTCCGGATCGATGCGGTCGAGCCCGTAGGCGACCACCGCGCGCACGGTGCGGTGCAGCTCGGCGGCGAGTTCGGTGCCGGTGGCGCCGGCGCCGATGATCGGCGACGTGCAGCTGGCCCGGCCGCACCGGCGCCGGCCTGCGCGTTGGCGCGCAGGCAGGCGTTGACCAGGCGGCGGTTGAACCGCGTCGCCTGCTCCGGCGTCTCCAGCGGCACCGCGTACTCCGCGCGCGCCCGGCGTGCCGAAATCGTTGGTGACGCTGCCGATCGCGATCACCAGCGTGTCGTAGCCGAGGCTGCGCGGCGGCGTGATCTCCCGCCCCTCCTCGTCATGCGTGGCGGCGAGATGGACCTGCTTGCGCGGCGCGATCGAGGCCGATCATCTCGCCGAAGCGGTAGCTGAAGTGATGCCAGTGCGCCTGCGCGAGATAGTTCAGCTCGTGCTCGGCGCGGTCGCATGCTGCCGGCGGCGACCGCGTGCAGCAGCGGCTTCCACAGATGCGTGCGCGCCCGCTCGACCAGCGTGACTGCGGCGCGCGCCGCGCTTGCCGAGCGTGTCGCCGAGCCGGGTGACCAGTTCCAGCCCGCCGGCGCCGCCGCCGACCACGACGATGCGGTGCACGCCGGAGCCTTCCATTCACGCCCTCCGCGCCGTGATGCCGCTGCGTTCGCGG
>CAWCCR010000005.1:0-40389 GCA_963794205.1 uncultured Pseudomonadota bacterium | reverse complement strand
CAGATCGCCGCCGGGGTCGATCAGCGCGGCCTCGTGTCCGTGGATGATCAGGTACTGGTTGGCGGCGATGGCGCCCGCGCGCGGCACCAGGTCATGGAAGGCGATGACGGCATGATCCGGCGCGCGGTACAGTTCGACGGGCATGGGCCTAGCTTGTGCGGGTCGCCGGGGCAGCGCAAGCCGGCTGATCCCCGCGACGCCGGGAGCAGCCGGGCCCGCGATGCACCGCATCGGAAGCCACTGCCATGATCCGCTGGCGGCCAGCGGGCGAACACCCATGACGTCATCGCCGCGGCAATGACCCGCGGGTGAGCACCGTCCGGAAGGCCCGGCGCGGTCATGCCGGACCGGTGTCCGGTCGCCGCGACGCTGCAACTCACTCGACTGCCGGCGCCTCGAGGGGCCTGAGGGCATTGCGGTAATAAAGCGCCGCGCCTGCCCACGAAACCACCATCAGCGCGGTGATCAGAAGGCCGAGCGCGCTGTAGTCGAGCGTCTGCAGGACACCCCAGATGCCGGCCCGCCAGCCCAGTTCCGCAGCCAGCAGCTGCAGCCACTCGATGCCGCCGACGACCAGCGCCACGACAACGCCGAGACCGGTCACCGCGGTGTTGAAGAACAGCTTGCGCAGGGCGTCCGCCATGGCCCAGTCGTAGATACGCAGCATCACCAGGCCGTCCAGCGTGTCCATCAGGCTCATGCCGGCGGTGAACAGCAACGGGAACGTCATGATCCCCAGCAGGCTGATGGAACCGTGCTGCGCGAGGCTTGCGGAAAGGCCGAGGATGGCGATCTCGGTTGCGGTATCGAAACCCAGCCCGAACAGGAATCCCACCGGATACATCTGCCAGCTCGAGCGGATGCGCCCGCAGAGCCGGCGGAACAGCCGCGCCATGAGACCGCGCTGCGCCAGCAGGGCCTCGGTCGCGGCGGGATCGACAGCGCCGATCCCGGCGCGCGAGCGACGCAGAGCCCGCACGAGCTGGATCAGGATACGCAGGTTGACCAGTCCGATCAGGGTCAGGAACAGGGCCGACACCACGGTGCCGACCAGGCCGCCCACGCTGCGCAGTACGGCCATGTGCGTCTCGGAGGCGCGGGCGGCCAGCGCCAGCCCCAGCGAGAGCAGGATCACCACGGTGGAGTGGCCCAGCGAGAAGAACAGGCCGGTCGCTGCCGGACGCTTGCCGTCCTGGCGCAGTTTGCGTGTCACGTTGTCGATCGCCGCGATGTGATCGGCGTCGAATGCGTGCCGCAGCCCGAAGAAGCAGGCCATCGCGCCGATCGCCAGCAGCGTGACATCGCGCCGTGCCAGGTCGAACAGCAGCAGCCAGGCGACCGTATTCAGCACCGCCACGAAGGCGAGCGGCGGCCAGGCGCGCCGCAGCCAGCCGTGGTGCCCGGTTCGCGTCGAATCCATCGTCATGCCGGAAGCCCTCAGCAGATCCGCGGCAACTGTTCGCCGCTCAGCCAGTCGACCATCCGGCGGCCACCGAGCCGCGTCTGCATCTGCACGAAGTGGTGCGAATCGGCGATCACGGTTCCGATGCGTGCCGCCTCGCGGCCCAGCGGATGCGTGCGCATCCGTCTGCACCAGCGCCGGGGCAAGCGCGGCATCGCAGACCGCCACCAGCTTGCCCTCGTTGGCGACGTTCAGCGGATCCAGGCCGAGCAGCTCGCAGGCGGCCTCCACCTCGGGGCGCAACGGAATCATGGTCTCGTCGAGCAGCACGCCGACCCCGGACTGGTCGGCGATCTCGTTGAGCGTGGCGGCAAGACCGCCGCGGGTCGGGTCGCGCATCAGGCGGATCGCGCCGTCGGCGTGCTGCATCATCAGTGCGGTCAGCCCGTTCAGTGCCGCAGTGTCGGAATGAATCGGTGTGTCGAAGCCGAGATTCTCGCGCTGGCTCATGATCGCCATGCCGTGATCGCCCAGGGTGCCCGACAGCAGCACGGCATCGCCGGGCCGGGCGGCCGCGCCCGAGAGCGTGCACGACTCCGCCACCACGCCGATGCCGCTGGTGGTGATGAACACGCCATCGCCCTTGCCGCGCTCGACCACCTTGGTATCACCGGCCACCAGCTGCACCCCGGCCTCCCTGCAGGCACGCGCCATCGAGGCGGCGATGCGGTCCAGATCGGCCAGCGGGAATCCCTCCTCGAGGATGAAGCCCGCGGTCAGCCACAACGGCGGGCGCCCATCACGGCCAGATCGTTGACCGTGCCGTGCACGGCAAGGCATCCGATGTCGCCGCCGGGAAAGAACAGCGGCGACACCACGTGGCTGTCGGTGGTTACCACGAGCCGCCCGGGCAGCGGCGGCAGGACGGTGCCGTCATTGCCCTGCTCCAGATAGGCGTTGCCCAGGTGCCGTGCGAACAATTCGCGGATCAGCTGCACCATGGCGCGCCCACCGCCGCCGTGGCTGAGATCGACCCGGCCGTGGCGGATATCCAGCGCCCGCGCGTAGCCCGGCTTGACCTGGCGGCTCATGCCGCACCCTCCACCGTATCCTTGTGCCGCCCGTAGGTGTAATGCGCCGCGCAGGCGCCCTCCGACGACACCATGCACGAGCCCATCGGCGTCTCCGGTGTGCAGACGCTGCCGAACAGCTTGCAATCGATCGGACGCTTCAGGCCGCGCAGGATCGGCACCGCATTCACAGGCCCGGTTGTCGGCGATCGTGCGATAGGCCAGCGGGTAGCGACGTTCGGCATCGAAGCGCGCGTAGCGCTCACGGATGCGCAGCGCCGAGCGCGGCACTCTCGCCGAGGCCACGCCATTCGAAGCTGGGCCGCAACTCGAACACCTGGTCCATCAGCTGCTGCGCCTTGCGGTTGCCGGCGGGCGTGACGGCGCGGGTGAATTCGTTCTCGACCTCGGCGCGCCCGCTCGTTGACCTGGCGCACCAGCATCAGGATCGCCTGCATCACGTCCAGCGGCTCGAAACCCGCGATCACCACCGGCTTGCGGTAGGCGCAGGCAAAGGCGGCATAGGGATCGCTGCCGATCACCGTGGACACGTGCGCCGGGCCGACGAAGCCGTCCAGCGGCACACCCGTGGGCGCCTCGCAGGCGGGCGCATCGAGGATCGCGGCGATCGCAGCCGGAGTCAGCACGTGGCAGCACAGCACGGAGAAATTCGCGAGATCCTCGGCAGCGGCCTGCAGGATCGCAACCGCCGTGGGCGGCGTGGTGGTCTCGAAGCCGATCGCGAAGAACACCACCTCCCGGTCCGGATGCTCGCGCGCGATGCGCAACGCGTCGTCGACCGAGTACACCATGCGGATATCGCCGCCTTGTGCTCTGGCGCGCAGCAGTGTCAATCCGCCGGAAGCGGGCACCCGCAAGGTGTCGGCATAGGTGCAGACGATGGCGTGATGCTCGAGCGCCAGCTCGGATCGCCATGTCGATGCGACCGATCGGCAGCACGCACACGGGACAACCGGGGCCGTGGATCATGCGCACGTTCGCAGGCAGCAGATCGGGCAAGCCGTAGCGCGCGATGGCGTGGGTGTGGCCGCCGCAAAATTCCATGAACCGATAGGTCCGCTCCGGCTCGACTGCAGCAGCGATGGCGCGGGCGATGTCGGCCGCCAGCGCGCCGTCGCGGAACTCGTCGATGTACTTCATGGCGCGACCTCGGAGGCGGCGCCACCTTCAGCCATCAGCTGCAGGGTCGTCGCCGCCTGTTCCGGGTCGAGCCGCGCCAATGCGTAGCCGACATGGACGATGACGTAGTCGCCGACCGCGATGCCGTCCACCAGCGCCAGCGAGATCCTGCTTGCGGATACCGCCCAGTTCGACCACTGCCTGGTCGGGTCCGGACACTGCGACGACGCGCGCGGGAATGGCGAGGCACATCGGAATGCTCCTTCAGCAGGGGGTTGCCAGGCGCCGGCGCGCGATCCACGCCTGGCCGAGACTGAGGCCGCCGTCATTGGGCGGCAGGGCGCGCGCTTCCAGCACCTGCAGCGCGTGCCGTGCGAGTCCTTCGCGCAGCGCGCGCGCAAGCAGCACGTTGAGCAGGCAGCCGCCGCCGAGCGCCACCGTCGTCAGCGACTGTTCGCGCGCGGCGCGCAGTGTCCACGCGATCAGTGCCGCGGCCACCGTGGCGTGGAAGCGTGCCGCCGCCTCGGCGCTGTCGGTCGCCGTCCGCAGCTGCGCCAGCGCGGGCAGCAGATCGAGCCCCTCGGGTCCCAGACGATAGCCGTCCGGCCACGCCTCGGCCGGACCGTATTGCAGTGCGAGCGCCTCCAGCCGCAGCGCCGCCTGCGCCTCGAAATCCATCACCTCGCACAAGCCGAGCAGCCCCGCCGCCGCGTCGAACCAGCGTCCGAGGCTGGTGGTCGCCGGCGGCGCGGCCGCCGCGGCAAGCCAGCGCTGCAAGGCTGGCGCCGCGGACTGGCGCGGAAATCGCCGGGCGATCTCGTCGCCGCATCCCAGCGCCTGCAGCGCCGCCGCGGCCATGCGCCAGGGCTCGCGCGCGGCGCGATCGCCACCGGGCAGCGCCAGGGCGCGCAGATGGTCGAGACGGATGCAGGCGGCGCCGTCAACGCGCAGCAACTCGCCTCCCCAGGCGCCACCGTCGCTGCCCAGGCCCACGCCATCCAGTGCCAGTCCCAGCAGCGGGCCGGCATGCCGGTGTTCGGCCGCCACCGCGGCGATGTGCGCGTGATGGTGCTGCACGGCGAAGCAGGGGATCGCGAGACGCCGGGCCATGGCCTGCGCCAGGCGCGTGCTGGCGAAGTCCGGATGCAGGTCATGTGCCACGGCCGCCGGCTGCACCTGCAGCAGATCCAGCAGATGCGCCTCGACCTCCTCGAGCATCCGCACGGTGGCGACATTGTCGAGCGTGCCGATGTGCTGCGACACGAATGCCTCGTCGCCACGCGTCACGCAAAGGGTGTCCTTGAGATGGGCGCCGAGCGCGAGCACCGCAGGACCATCGTCGGCAAGCCGGATGGCTCGCGGCGTGTAGCCGCGCGCTCGGCGAATGAACCGGATGTCCGGCCCGTCCTGACGCAGCACGCTGTCGTCGCAGCGCACGACGATGTCGCGATCGTGGGTCAGGAAGGCATCCGCGATGCCGTCGAGACGCTCCAGCGCCTCGGCATCGCCGGACACCAGCGGCTCGCCTCCGGGGTTGGCGCTGGTCATCACCAGCACCGGCGAGTCACCGTCCAGCAGCCAGCCGGTGCCGGCGGGCCGCCCTGCGTATTCATGGAACAGCAGGGCATGCAGCGGCGTGTACGGCAGCATGATGCCGAGGCAGGCCATGCCCTCGGCGATGCCAGCGAGCTCGGCATCCGCACCCGGACACTTGTCGAGCAGGACGATCGGGCGCTCGGGCGATGCCAGCAGCGCGCACTGCGCCGCATCCAGATGCACCAGCGCGCTCGCCGAGTGCGTATTGGCCAGCATCAGCGCGAAGGGCTTCTGCTCGCGCTGCTTGCGCTGGCGCAGGCGCCGCACCGCGGTGGCGTTGCGCGCGTCGCAGGCCAGGTGGAAGCCGCCGAGTCCCTTGATCGCCACGATCGCGCCGGCGCGCAGCGCAGCGACCGCCGCTGCCAGTGCATCGACGCCGGGCTGCGACCGACCGGTCGCGTCGAGCCAGCGCAGTCGGGGGCCACAGGCAGGGCAGGCGATCGGCTCGGCGTGGAAGCGCCGGTCGGCCGGGTCCGCATATTCCGCAGCGCAGGCGGCGCACATCGGGAAAGCCGCCATGCTGGTCTGCGAACGGTCATAGGGCAGGTGGCGGGTGATCGTGTAACGCGGACCGCAATGGGTACAGTTGGTGAAGGCGTAGCGCCAGCGGCGCGCGTGCGGATCGAACATCTCGGCGAGGCAATCGGCGCAGACGGCGGTGTCGTGTCCGATCATGGTGCGCGCGGCGCCCGCGCCACTGGCCGCGATCGCGAATCCGCCGAAAGCCCGCGTCGGCGCCTGATCGTCCCAGCCCACCGCGTCGATGCGCGCCAGCGCCGGGCGCTCGTGACGCAGACGGCGGGTGAAGGCATCGATGGCGTCGGCCTCGCCCTGCAGCAGGATCTCCACACCCGCAGCATCGTTGCGCACCCAGCCAGCCAGACCGAGATCGCGCGCCAGATGCCAGACGAAGGGCCGGAATCCCACGCCCTGCACCACGCCGCGCACGCGCAGGCGCCGTTGCGCGGCGATCGTGCGGTCCTGGCTGGCCGGCGACGTCATCGCGCGGCGCTCAGCCTTTCGCCGCAAGTTGCGCTTCCGGCCCGGCGCTCCTGCGCTGCCGGGCCGCGACGACGCCACGATGCAGCCAGTCGAGCCACGCGGACAGTCCGGCACCGCTCTCCGCCGACAACTCGATGACCTCGAGCCCCGGATTGATGCGGCGTGCGTTGGCGATGCACTGCGCCACATCGAAGTGCAGGTGCGGCAACAGGTCGATCTTGTTGAGCAGCATCAGGTCCACGGCATGGAACATGTCCGGGTACTTCAGCGGCTTGTCCTCGCCCTCGGTCACCGACAGCACCACGACCTTGTGCGCCTCGCCGAGATCGAACCCGGCCGGACAGACCAGGTTGCCGACGTTCTCGATCAGCAGCAGGCTGTCATCCGCGGGTACCAGGTGCCCGATGGCATGGCCGAGCATCGCCGCGTCGAGATGGCAGCCCTTGCCGGTATTGATCTGCAGCGCCGGCGCGCCGGCAGCGCGGATGCGGTCGGCGTCGCGCGCGGTCTGCTGGTCGCCCTCGATCACGGCCAGCGGCAACGCGCCGTGCAAGGCCTCGATGGTGCGCACCAGCAGCGAGGTCTTGCCCGAGCCGGGGCTGGACACCAGGTTGATGGCGAACACGCCGTGCTCGCCGAACCAGCGCCGGTTCGCGTCGGCGCAGGCATTGTTCCGGGCCAGGATGTCCTGCTCGATGCGCACCATGCGCTGCTGGCTGAGGCCGGGAGCATGGGCATGCGCCGGGCCAAGACCGAAGTGCAGGTCGCCCGCCGCCGCGTGCGTCGGGTCCTGCGCATGACCGTGATCGTGACCGTGACCGTGACCGTGATCGTGATCGTGATCGTGATCGTGGTCGTGGTCGTGGTCGTGGTCGTGGTCGTGGGCATGCTCATGGACCGCCATCATGCTGCCCGTGTCTTCTTCGGCACCGCCGTGGTGATGATGCCGGCGGCCCTTGCCCGGTTTCGCGCCGGCGTCGACCCGCGTCGCGCCCGCTCCGCATCCGCAAACGTTGCACATGACCTGCTCCTCACTCGACCATCAAATCGCGCACCCGCATCTGCATCCCCTGCGTCGCCTGGACATGGGGCCCGGCGCAGCGCGGGCACGCCGCGTACAGCGCATCCATCGCCACCGTCTGCCCGCAATCGAGACAGTAGCCGCTGCCGGGCGCGATGGCGCATTCGATCCGGGCCGCGCGCGCCACGCTGCGCTCGAACACGATCGCGAGGCACGAACGCAATGCCTCGACCTCGACCCCGGCCAGCGCGCCGATCTCGAGGCGGACGGCACGCACCCGGGCAAACCCCTGCCGGCGCCGGGCGTCTTCGATGAGACCAAGCACGCTCTCGGCCAGCGCCATCTCATGCATGGACCCGCTCCACCGTGCATTCGACGCAGGGATCCAGCGCGAGCGACCAGGCCTGCGCCAGCGCTCCGCACCCGGGCGCGTCTCGCCGCGAACCCAACGCGGCCCGCAGCACGCCATGCGGATGGAAGTTCCACTCGGTGGGCGCGACGATGCGGTAATCGGTGATCCGGTCGCGCGCCACATTCACCGCATGCAGCAGCACGCCGCGCGAAGTCTCGACCGCCGCCAGGGCGCTGCCCGATCCGACCGGCCAGGCGCGCACGATCGCCTCGGCTGCGGGCGGGCCCGCGCCGGCCGCCTGCGCCAGCTCGATCAGCCGCGCCAGCATGCGCGCGCCCGCATCGTTGCCCGAATGATCGATCCACGCCTGCAGCAGCGGATGCGCATGCACCCGTGCGATCGCACCGGTTTCCGCTGGCGAGCCGGCCCACGCGGGATGCAGGGCGAAGTCGGGGTCGGCGCGCAAGGTCGCCGCGATCACGTTCGCCTCCGGCCTGCCCCAGCGCGCGACCGGCGGCAATCGCGGCGTGACCGGCGCCGACGCGGTTGCGCCGTACCAGCGCGCGAACCGGCGCGCCGTCGCGGTTGCCGCCCGCGTGAACCACGCCTGCAAGCCGGCGGCGTCCAGTTGCAGCCAGGCCGGCGGGTCCATGCCGAGCGCGCCGTTGGCCAGCAGGTCGCGCAATTTGCCTTGCATGACCGCCGGCTCGCCGGCGGCCGCCAGCAGGGGGCGCACCAATGCCGGTTGTTGCGCGTCGCCCAGCAGTCCCGGCCACGCCAGAAACAGGTTGCAGGCATGCTCGCGCCAGAGCTCGCCGGTCACGTGCCAGGCGCGCTCCGCTGCCGACTCCGTGCGCACCGTCACCGCGCCGGCCGTCTCGAGCGCGGCCTCGCAAGCCGCGCGCTGGGCGCTCCGGCACAGCGAGAACGCCAGGCCGATGCGCCGGAGCGCCTCGCCCGGCGTGGTTCCGGCGATCCACGATCGCAGCGGGGCCTGGCGCGTGAAGCGCACCGCCAGGTCGATGACCTGACCGCGCGCGACATGCAGGTCGATCGCCAATCCCTGCGGCGTGAACACCGGCATCGCGTCACCGGCACCCTCGGCCGGCACGCCGGACACGCCGGCGCGCGGCGGCGGCGTGACGGCCGGCAGCGGGGCCTCGCCGGCGCGATCTGGGCAGGCTGCGCATCCGCCCGGCGCATGGGGGGCCCGCTCCACGTCACGCCTTCCGGTTGCGGGGCGGCCGCGCGATCAGGTCCTCGAAATAGGGCGACAGATCGCGCTCGCCCTGCAGCGCGGCTGCGACGCCCTCGAGCGCACGCTCGATGCGCTGCGCATCCTCGGTGGACAGGATCTCGCGTGCCGTGCCCTGGACCACCAGCACCCAGGTACCGGCTGACTGCTCATCCACCAGCGCAAGATTGACCTTCCGCCGCACGCCGCGCGCTTCGCACACGGCGCTCCAGCCCGCGCTCTCGACGACCCGCATCGGCACGCCTAGGCACATGGCTCGCACCTTGCTGCGGCTGCGGGTGTTGCTGCGCCAGGCAGGCTCATGGCACGAAGAGTCCCGATCAGGTCACATGGATCTGCAGCAGTTCCGCGCCGGCCGGATCGGTCACGTGCACCGCGCAGGCCAGGCAGGGATCGAAACTGTGAATCGTGCGCAGGATCTCCAGTGGCTGCTTCGGGTCGGCCAGCGTGGTGCCGCGCAGGGCCGCCTCGTACGGGCCGTCCTGACCGAGCGTGTCGCGCGGCCCGGCGTTCCAGGTGCTGGGCACCACCGCCTGGTAATTGTCGATCAGGCCATCCTTGATCACGATCCAGTGCGCCAGCGCGCCGCGCGGCGCCTCCATGAAACCGACCCCCTGCGCCTTGGCGGGCCAGGTCGAGGGTTCCCACAGCGCTTCATTGAAGGTTTCCAGCTTGCCGGCGCGGATGTTGGCCATCAGCTGGTCGTACCAGCCCTGCATCGAGTCGGCGATGAGCTTGCTTTCAAGGGTGCGCGCGGCCGTGCGGCCCATGGTCGAGAACAGCGCCGCGACCGGCAGATCGAGCTGGCGCAGCGCCTTGTCGACCAGTTCGCGCGTGGCCGGGTCGCGCTTGGCATACAGCATCAGCACGCGCGCCAGCGGCCCGACCTCCATCACCTTGCCTTTCCAGCGCGGTGACTTCAGCCAGGAATAGCTGGCCTCGGTATCCAGATGCGCATACGGCGGCTTGGGGCCGCTGTAGTGCAGGTTGGTCTGACCCTCGTAGGGGTGCAGGCCGGTATTCTTGCCGGTGCTGTAGTCGTACCAGGAGTGGGCGACGAACTCCTGGATCTGCCCGGGGGCATCGAGGTCGACCTCATGCACCTGGCTCAGGTCGCGATCGACGATGATGCCGCGCGGAATCATCAGGCTGCCGAGATCGTTGATGCTCCTGCCCGCAGCCGGAAATTCGCCGTAGGTCATGAAATTGCCGACGCCCTCGCCCTTCTGGAACCAGTCCTTGTAGAAGCCGGCGATCGCCAGCGTGTCGGGCACATACACCTGGTCGACGAAGGCCTGCATCTTGCGGATCACGTCCTGCACGATCGCGAGGCCATCCATGTTCACTGCGGTGCCGCTGTTGCCACCGTGCGCGCCGGGCCCGATGCTGATCGCCGTCGGCGCGCCGCCGACGACGAAATTGGGGTGCGGATTCTTGCCGCCGAAGATGGCATGCAGACGCACCACCTCGCGCTGCCAGGCCAGCGCGTCGAGATAGTGCGCCACCGCCATCAGGTTGGCTTCGGGCGGCAGCTTGTACAGCGGATTGCCCCAGTAACCGTTGGCAAAGATGCCAAGCTGGCCGGAGGCGACGAAGCGCTGCAGCTTGGCCTGCACGTCCTTGAAGTAGCCGGGCGAGGATTGCGGGTAGCTGCTGATCGATTGCGCCAGCGTCGAGGTTTTCTGCGGGTCGGCCTGCAGCGCCGAAACCACGTCGACCCAGTCCAGTGCGTGCAGATGATAGAAATGCATCACGTGATCGTGGACGAACTGGGCCGCGATCATCAGGTTGCGGATCAGCTGCGCGTTGGCCGGGATCGGATAGCGCAGCGCATCCTCGACCGATCGCACCGAGGCGATTCCGTGCACCAGCGTGCAGACGCCGCAGATGCGCTGGGCGAAGGCCCAGGCGTCGCGCGGATCGCGGCCGCGCAGGATCAGTTCGATGCCGCGCACCATGGTGCCCGAGCTGGACGCCTGGCGGATCACGCCGTTGTCCAGCACCGCCTCGATGCGCAGATGTCCCTCGATGCGGGTGATCGGATCGACAACGACCGTCTGCGTGCTCATGGTGTGACGCTCCCCGGCGATGGTACGGCAGCGGCGGGTTTCGGCGGCGCCTCATCAAGATGGTCGGCCACCGCCTCGAGCAGGCTGTGCGCGGTCTTGTCCCAGTGGAAGTGCGCCTGGCTGTCGTCGAAGCTGAGACGGCAGTTCGAGCAACTGGTGACCAGCATCGCGGCACCGGTCGCGTCGACCTGGCGCATCTTGATCTGGAAGGCCTTGTAGCGGATCGCGTCGGCGCGATGGATGCTGATCACGCCGCCGCCGCCGCCGCAGCACCAGCTCATGCCACGGTTGTCCTGCAGCTCGCGCACCTCGGCGCCCAGCGCCGCGAGCACCACGCGCGGCGCGTCGAAGACGCCGCCACGACGCGCGACCTGGCACGGATCATGGAACGTGACCGTGGTATCGAGGTCCTTCTTCACCCGGATGCTGCCGTCGGCGACGTGCTCGCCGAGGAACTCCGAGATGTGCCGCACCTTGAACGGCAGCGGCTTGCCGTAGACGTTGGCGCCGGCCCAGCGCATGGCGCTGTAGGCATGGCCGCATTCCGGCAGCAGCAGCACCTTGGCCTTGCAGGCGATCGCCGCGTTGATCAGCTTCAGGCTCATGTCCTTCTGCCAGTCGGCATTGCCCGACAGCAGCCCGAAGTTGGTCGCCTCGTAGCCGTCGCTGCGGAAAGTCCAGCTCAGGCCCATGTGATTGAGCACCTTGGCGACCGCGGCCAGCGCCTGCGGGTATTTCTGGATCTCGATCGAGGACATGGTGACCAGCACATCGGCCTGCTCAAGGTCCATGTGCATCGCGACGTCGCTCTCGTCGCCCATCCATTCGACGCGCTCCTTGAACACCTTGGGCGTGGCACCCAGCGGACTGCCTTCGCGCTCGGCGCGCTCGGCGGCGGCCCACAGCTCGTGCGGCACCAGTCCGGCCTTGTGCATGCCATGGCGGGCGAGGCCGACCAGGGATGCGATGTCGATGCCCATCGGGCAGATCAGGGTGCAGCGCCCGCACATGGTGCAGGAGTCGTAGATCAGTTCCTGCCACTGCTCGAGTTCCTCCAGCGTGACCTTGCGCTTCAGGTTGAAGGCGCGCATGAAGAACGCGAACGGGCTGACTTCGCGCTTGTAGGCCTGCTTGAACGGTTCGATCTTCCAGATCGGCGTGTACTTCGGGTCGCCGGTCTCGACATAGAACGGGCAGGCCTCGGCGCACATGCCGCAGTGCACGCAGGACTCCATGTAGGTCGCCGCGACGGCGCCGAAATCGCGCACGAATTCGCGCATCGCGGTATCCACGCGCGCGGCATCCGACAGGTCGCCCTGGATGTCCTGGCGCTGTTCCGGCTTCTTGATGCCGAATCGCGGCCCCTGGGTCTCGAGGGGCGGCAGGGCAGCCTCGCTCATGTGCTGGCTCCTTTGCGGGCGAACAGGGCGCCGGTCGTACCCCGGGAAATGAAGACCAGGAAGACGTGCATCAGCTTGCCGAACGGCAGCCAGGCCAGCAGCAGGCAGACGCTGAGGATGTGAACGGCGAGCAGCGTCTCGTAGCGCGCGCCCAGGTGCGCTACCGCCAGCAGGCCGGTGATGACCGGCGTGACCGTGACCAGCCAGCTGAAGTAATCGTCGAAGTTCGACAGCAGGCGCAGCACCGGATTGCTCAGGCGGCGCACCAGCGCCGCTACCAGGGCAGCGACCGTAAGCGCCCCGCTGACATAGACGATGCTGCTGGGCAGTCCCGGCCACTGCAGTCCGGTCAGGCTGTGGATGAACAGGATGTGCGGCACGAAACCGAATACCACGACCACCAGGCCAATGTGGAAGACATAGCCGAGGGACTGGCCGAAGGCGGTGCTGGCGCGGAATTCGCGTCTGGACCAGGTGCGCGTCACGATCAGCTTCAGGGCGCCGCGCCAGGTCGCGCGGCTGCGCGGCTCGGTGTAGTCGGGCTTGCGCCGCAGCAGCAGGATGCCTGCCAGGCGCCAGAGCGAGCCGAGGACGAAGATCACCAGCGCCCACTGCAGGGCCGGGCCGCGCGCAAAGGAGAGCAGGTCCATCACGGCGCCTCCGGGGGTTTCTTGCCGGCTTCGGTGGTGCGCTTCTGCCGCTGGCGCGCCGCGACGGCCGCCGCGCCGCCGATGGCCACTCCGGCCACGGCGGCGACGCCAAGTCCCTCGCCGATGCCGCCGTGCCACAGCCCGCTGGAGAGCGGCCGGTAGAACCCGCCGCCATCCCAGAAATTGGGCTCGGAGCAGCCCAGGCAGCCGTGCCCCGACTGGATCGGGAAGCTGGTGCCGTCATTCCACTTCATGGTGGCGCACGAGTTGTAGGTCACCGGGCCCTTGCAGCCGAGCTCGTACAGGCACCAGCCATTGCGCGCGCCTTCGTCGTCGAAGCTGCGGGCGAACAATCCCTTGTCGTAGAACGGCCGGCGGTAGCAGCGATCGTGAATGGTGGTGCCATAGAACATCGTCGGGCGCCGCTGCGCATCGAGTTCGGGGACGCCGAAGCCGAGGAAATAGACGATGGTGCCGGTGATGACCTCGGGAATCGGCGGACAGCCGGAGATGTTGATCACCGGTCGATCGCCGACCAGGTCCTGCACCGAGGCGGCCCCGGTTGGATTGGGTGCGGCGTAGGGAATGCCGCCGAATGCGGCGCAGGTGCCGACCGCGACCACGGCGGCGGCGCCTTCGGCGGCGTGCCGCAGCAGATCGAGCGCGCTCCGGCCGCCGATCACGCAATAAGCACCGTCCTCCGGGCGCGGGATGGCGCCGTCGACGATCAGCACGTACTTGCCCCAGGCCTTGCGCATCGCATCCTCGCGCGCCGCCTCGGCCGCCTCACCGGCCGCCGCCTGCAGGGTGTCGTTGTAGGCCAGGGAAATCGTGTTGAAGATCAGGCTTTCCAGCGTCGGCTGGAAGGACCGCGTCAGCGACTCGAGACAGCCCGTGCATTCCTGGAAGGACAGGTAGATCACTGTCGGTCGCGGCATCCCGGCAAGCTTCTCCGCCAACTCCGCCGCGCGCGCCGCGGGCAAGGCCAGCAGCGATGCCGTGGCGGCGCAGAACTTCAGGAATGCGCGCCGGCTCAGGCCCTGCTGCTGGAAGGATTCGAGGACCGTCGGATCCCGTTGCGTGTTCATGCATCACCCCCGCGGGAAACCTGTTCGATCAGGGCGGCCAGCCGTATCCGGGTCGTCGCGAGATCGTCGGCGTGCGCCGCGACGATCGCGGGCACCGTGGCCACCTCGATGTGCTCGGCCAGCAACCGGCCATCGGGCCCCTCATGGCGCAGCCACCAGATGCCGGGCAACGACGACTCGCGGATCCGCGAATGGCCCAGCGCCTGCAGGTCCATGCGCAGTTCGCCCTCGCCCAGGGTCCGTTCCAGCGCCTGTCGGTCACGCGCCGACAGCGGCATGGCCGACAGATCGATCACATGTCGCGTGCCGTGGTCGAGCAAGGCCTGCAGGGCGGCCTCGAGTTCGCGCAGGATGGCCGTAACCATGCCGGTCGCGGCAGCGCACGGCTCGACGACAATCGGGATCGACTCAAGCGTCCGCATCGGCCCAGCTCCGCAGCAATCCGCGCACCAGGCGCTCGACCTCGTCGAGCGCGCCTGCCACTTCGCGGCTCAGGGCCGCGCCCCAGCCGATGTAACCCGGTTCGATTCCGATCAGCGCACGCCGCGTCGGCAGCCGTTCCTGCAGGCGCGCCAGGTCGAGCAGTTCGCTGATCCCGACCTCATGCACGCTGCCGGCCTTGCGGCGCCTCAGCCAGCGGTCCATGGCGGCGCCTTCGAAGCAGCGGACCGTGCCCGGTGGCGTCTCCATGCGCATGGCATCGAGAATGACCAGACACTCAGCCTGCTCGATTTCGATCAGCAGGGTCGTGCCGAGGGTGCCGGCATCGTAGAGATTCAGCCCGGGCCGGTCCCGGAGCGATGCCTCGAGCCTGCGGATGGCATGCACGCCGACACCGTCGTCACCCTGCAGGACGTTGCCGACACCCATCACCAGCGTCACGTTCGCGGCAACCGGCGCGACAATTCCCCGCGACGCCTCCGGGTCGTGACGAGCCACGGGATCCACGGCCAGGATCACCGTCATGGACAGACACCCCCGCGGGCCCTGCGGCGGCTCCGACATCTGCCGGCCGTCGGCGGCGTCATCGCGACAGCCACGCCGTGGCGGGCCAGACGTCGCGGTCGCAGCGCATTCCTGTCGGGCATCATGGCCTTCCTCTCGCCGCCGGAGGGACGCCACTCACGCTAGCGCGCGGCTGGGGCGGCGGCCAGACAAACACCCGGTTTCGTTGACCTGGATCAAGCGCGGGTCCGCAGCCGCCGCCGCGCCGCGACCCGTCCCCCGCGCAAACCGCGCGGCAACCAACGACCGCCCGCACGGGACACGATGACCACCGGCCGCCGGGATCACGCTGCGCCGGGAATCCCCGGTCGCGTCAGGTGCGGCGCGTCCGCCTCCGCCAGTCCGCGAAAGCCGGCTCGCGGTCGCGGCTCAGGTCGTCGTCGCGGTGATCACGATCGTCGCGGTGCCGTAGCTGCCGGCACTGCGCGCACGCGAAAGGTCCAGGCGCATGCGCAGCGCGCCCTGACGGGCTTCGGCGGGATCCAGTCCGGCGGGTGCGATGCGGTTGGGATTGACGCCGAGATTGCTCAATATGATCACCGCGCCGCTGCCGGCAGGGCCGCCGAGCGTGGCCCGCGACCCGCTGCTGAAGCGCGCGCTGACCGTGGTGCGCCCGCCGCGCGCGCTGCCGATCGAGCGCACCGCCCACGCGTTGCTGATGGTGAGCTGCACGGCGTTCATGCGATTGGCCGCCTTCGGCACCAGCGCCGCGTTGGCGGTCAGGCCCGACCCCGTCGCCGTCGCCGTCAGTGCCTTCGCGGACAGCACCGTGCCGGCGGCCGGCGTGGCCAGCCGGGCCAGCGCGGTCGAATCCAGGGTCAGATCGATGGCACTGAAGTAATAGAGCAGCGTCACCGGCTGCAGCCGTACCTTGAATGCGGTGGTACCGGCGACGGCCGGACGCGCACCCGCGACGGCCAGCGCGGCCAGGGCCAGCGCGGCGGTGATCCCGAATCGGCGCCGACGGGTCATCACCACGGTGCGTCTTCCTCCTCCCGGATGCCGAAAGCACAAGCAATCGCAGTGCCAATGACGCCTGCAGGCCTCCTCCGCAGGGGCCGAAACCGTTGCGCGCGATGTCCGCCTGCGCGCCTGATGCACGCACCGGGCAAGGCGTTGCCGGCGCCGTGCGCTGCGGGCAGACTCGCCACGGGCGCAATCCGGGGACCAGGCATGAGTCACGCATACACCGGATGGCGTCGTTGCCGGACGGCGCTCATCACCCTCGGCTGCCTCGTTGCCGCAACCGCACACGCCGACGCGCTCGGCGATCTGCGCGCGACGCTGGCACGGCTGCAGAGTTCCGCACCGGTCGCCGGCACGCTCACCATCACCCAGCAGTCCCGTGACGGCGAGGGTGCCAAGGCCAGGCGCAGCGAGGCAACGCTGACTCTCGACGTGGCTTCGGCTCGCGGTCTGCGCATCCGCGTGCCCGCGCCGGCGCTGGCCACGGCCGCCCGCGAACGCGCCGCCGCGCAGGCCGATCCGGAACGGCCGGCACCGACCGCCGCTCTGCTGGCGGCGATCGGCTCGGTACAGGTGTTGCGCATGCTCGACGTGGCTACCAACCTGCAGCTCTCATTGGCCGACGCCAGGCTGCTCGAGGACACTCCGACGACGCTCGACGGCGCGACGGCGCAGAAGCTCACCTTCGATCTGCCGCTGCGTGTCAGCAAGAGCGATCGCAGCAAGGTCAAGCACTATCGCTCCACGCTGTCGCTGTGGCTGAGCCCGCAGGGCACTCCACTCGCCTACATCACCAACACCGACACCGAAGCGGGTTGGCTGTTCCTCGACTTCACCGTGAAGCGCAGCGAGTCGGTGCGCCTCGCCGTGACCGACGGCCGCCTGATCGCCACCCGCCTGGATCTGGACCAGCAGACTTCGGGGCTGGGCCAGCACGGCGCGACGCGCACGACCTATGTACTGGACCTGCAGACGGCACCGGCGGCGGCGCAGACCGTGCCCGCCCAGGGTACGGCCGGCTGAGACATGGGGCTGCTTGTCGGACGACTCCGTCAAGAAAAGGGCCGAAGCGCGTCCCTGCGCCTCGGCCCGACCGGATCGGAGCGACGCCGGCTCAGAACTTGACGTCGAGCGTGGCGTAGAGGGCGCGCGGCGCGCCCGGCAGCACCAGCGGATAGCCGACCGTGGTCGGCGCGGTGTTGTACAGGCCGCCGGCCGACAGTTCCTCGAAGGCGTTGTAGCGCTTGTTCAGCGCGTTCATGACCTCGACGTTGACGTTGATCGCCTTGACGGCATTGCCCAGCAGGTCGGTCGGCAGGTCAGCGCCCAGTGCCAGATTGAGCAGGCCGTAGGAAGGCATGGTCTGCTGGCTGGGCGCGCCGAGATTGTTGTCAAACACGTTCTGGGCGCCGACGTACTGGTACCAGGCGCGCGGCTTCAGCACGACGTTGCCCATGACATAGCGCCAGTAGGCACCCACGTTGAAGGTCGTCTTGGGCACATACGACACCGGCAGGCCGTCGTAGTTGGCGCCGTTGAAGTTGTAGTTGTTGAAGTGCGCCTGCTCAAAGTTGGCGTTGCTGAAAAGATGCAAGCGCCCCATGGCAGCCTCGGCGGACAGATTGAAGCCGTGATAGACCGAATCACCCGTTCCGAGACCGAGGAACTGACCGTTCCCGCTGGTGACGCCGATGAACTGGTTGCTGAAGTGCATGCGGTAGTAGTTCACGTTGACCAGCACGTCATGGAAGCGTCCTGCTTGAAGCCAGTGCATCTTGAAGCCGACCTGGGCTTCGAGGCCCTTCTCGAGGATGTCGCCGCCCACCGGCTGCTTCTGGTACAGGCCACCGCCGCCGCCAACCTGCGGCAAGCGGTAAGCCGTGCCCCAGTTGCCGTACAACGCCAGCCAGCCCGTGGGCTGCCAGCGTGCGTTGATCGAGGGCTCGAGCTTGTCGTAGCTGGTGCTGGCCGCCGGCAGATGCGCCTGGTTGTTGCCGGGATAGAGCGCGTTGGCTTCGGCGAAGTCGACGTTGCCGCGCGGGTAGTAGTCGGTGTGGAAGCTGACCGCGCGCAGGCCCGGGGTCACGCTGAAACCCTGCATCGGGGTGATGGTGTCCTGGACGAAGGCGGCGAGATTGGTGATGTACCAGTAGTCGCTGCGGAAGTGATCGTTAGGCACCAGGTAGGAGCCGAAATAGGGCGCGTTGGGGTTGTAGAAGGCGTTGCGCGAGTTGTACTCGGTGTTGATGAAATAGCCGCCCACCGCGACGTCGTTGCCGGGCAGGGCGATGTCGCTCCACAGCTTGTCGCCGTACATGTGCGAGAACGGGTTGTTGTGCTCGTACAGATTGCTCGGATCGGCGACGTAGTTGTTGTAGTGGATGTGCAGGCGATCGCCACGGCGATACCAGGTCAGGTTGTGCAGGGTGATGTGGTCGTCGAGCTGCAGGTTCTGCTTGGCGTAGATCAGCCAGGTGCGGTTGAAGTCGTTCTTGGCCCAGACGTTCTCATTGAGCGCGCTGTAGTAGCCGGTGGTCTGCTGACTGAATAGAGGGCCCGGATTCGGATTGCCGTTCGCGTCCTGGCCGTTGACGCTGATGCCTGGAACCGGAGTCATCGGGATCGGTGTCGGCCGCCAGCCGTGGCCGTCACCGAGGTAGCCGCCGAAGCTGATGCTGCCGTTGCTGAAGGTCTTTCGCGTCTTGACGAAGGCGGCGAAGTTCTTGCTCGGCCAGGCGTAGCCATCAGGTGAACGGCGGAAGTTGTCGGCCTTGCCGTAGCCGCCGGCGATCACGGTTTCCCAGCCGCCGACGTTGCCGGTCTGCACGTTGAAAACCACGTTGCGCGTATTGAAGCTGCCGTAGGTCAGCGCGATGTCGCCGCCGGCCTGCGCCGAAGGCTGCACCGGGATGAAAGAGATCGCACCGCCGATATTGTTGTACCAGCGATCCACGGGGTTGCCCGGACCATAGGTGACGCGCGCGCCCTGCAGCAGGCCGGTCTGCGGCAACTGCGGCGTCTCCCACAGACCGGTAGCGGCGTTGATCATCGGCACGCCGTCGAAGCTGACCGCGATGCTGCCGTCGTCGATATTGCCACCGGAGAAGCCGCCCCAGCCCTGCTTGAGGCCGTTGACGCTGATCGAGGCCTTGGTCGCGCCGGTCTGGCCGTAGCCGCTGACACTGACGCCCGGCGCGAAAGTCAGCGCCTGCGCCGCGCCACCGACCGGGCCGGCCGACTTCAGCTGCTGGCGATCGAGCACCTTGTCGCCGAACGCCGACTTGAAGATCGACTTCTGGCTCAGGCTCCTGAGGCCTGCGCTTTGCGTCTTCTGTCCGGCGACGACGACCTTGTGCAGCCGCTCGACGACACCGTCCCGGGGCGCGGACTGCTCGGCGGCAAAAGCATGGGTGCTGAAAAGCGCGGCGACGATCACCAGCGCCAGCGGATGGCGGTGCAAGGAACGGTGCGGAACGGACATGGTCGTGAACCCCCGGTTGAGATCCCGATGAGGTTCGGCGACCGCCGTGACAGCGGCGTTCCAGATGACTTGCATATGACATACGGGCGGTTTATTTCTTGCGCCGAGGCCCAACGCCTACGGAACCGCCATGCGCTGGCTATTGCTCGCCCTGACCGTCCTCGGTTTGCTGCTGGCGCTGTCCGCGCGCACACCGGGATGGCTGGGCCTGGGCCTGGCGCTGCTGCTGCTGGGCGCGCTGGCGTCAGTCTTCGCCTTCGCGCAGGCGCGCATTCGCGGCAGCGCCCGCGACGAGCAGCTTTCGGATCAGCAGATCGCGGCACTCAAGGCGACCCTGGGATTGCCGGCGCGCGGCACCCCGCCGGACGAGAGCGCCTGATACCTCCGTTGCGACGGCATGCGCGGCGGATGTGGACAACTGCAGCCGCCGCGCGCCGCAAACGACGCGCGACGGCATGACGATCAACGCGGCGCGGGTGCGCCGATCGGCAGCACGACCCTGCCGTGTGTCTCGTTGATGACCTCGGCCGCCGACAGGTAGAAAGCCAGCAGCGCGGTGATCAGGCCACCATAGCCACCCAGCTGATGCAGCGAGGCCGATCCGGTCCACTCGCCGGCGGCCAGCAACCAGAAGGTGACCACCAGCACCAGGAAGACCAGCTGCAACGCGCGATTGAGCTTCAGCGCGGCGATCAGCATGTACAGCGTGAACACGCCCCACATGAACAGGTACCAGCCGACGAACGCGGCCGGCGTGCTGCCATGCAGGAATTGCACGAACAGCGCGAACGACCACCAGAACGCGCCGTAGGCGCAAAACGCGGTCATGCCGAAGGTATTGCCGCGCTTGAGCTCGGTGACGCCGGCGACGAACTGCGCCGTGCCGCCGAACGCGAACGCCAGTGCCAGCACCATGCCCATGCCATCGCCGCTGGCAAAGCCGCCGTTGATCAGGCTCAGCATCCAGGTGGTGAGCGCGAATCCGGCGAGCCCCAGCGGGGCGGGATTGGCCAGTTTGTTTTCCATCTGCGGGTCTCCGTGGTGAGGGAATCCGGGCGTGTCGCGGGCTCGGGCGACTTGCTCCATTGCCGGGCAGCATCGGCAAGCGGCCGTCATGCCGCTTCCGCGCCGTCGCGGCTCCCTGCCCCCCAGCCGTGCGCCCGAGCATCGGCGTTGACCACCATGCTGGCTATACGCCCTTGGTCGACATTCGACTAAAGTCCACTTGGTCATCCGCCTTGCGCGACTAGTGTGGGTGGCCTGTGGCGTGCGTCGCGCATCGCCCGCGGATGCCGCCGCGCCACCTGCCGAGAAGGAGCACGCCATGTCCAAGGTCTACCCCGTCCCGTTCGCCTTCGCGACCACCGCCCGCGTGCGCGCCGATGACTACCCGCGCCTGTACGCCGAGTCGGTGCGCGATCCCGAGGGCTTCTGGGCACGTGTGGCGCAGCGGCTGGACTGGATCAAGCCGCCGACGCGGATCAAGGACGTGTCGTTCCGTCTCGAGGATTTCCACATCCGCTGGTACGAGGACGGCGTGATCAACGTCGCCGCCAATTGCCTCGACCGTCACCTCGCGACGCGCGCCGACAAGACCGCCATCATTTTCGAGGGCGACGATCCCGCCGAGTCGCGTCGCATCAGCTATCGCGAGCTGCACGCGCAGGTGTGCCGCTCCGCCAATGCGCTCAAGCATCTCGGCGTGCGCAAGGGCGATCGCGTCGCCATCTACCTGCCGATGATTCCCGAGGCGGCGGTCGCGATGCTGGCCTGCGCGCGCATCGGCGCGGTCCACTCGGTGGTGTTCGGCGGATTCTCGCCGGACTCGCTGGCCGGGCGCATCGCCGACTCGCAGTGCAAGCTGGTGATCACCGCCGACGAGGGTCTGCGCGGTGGCAAGAAGGTGCCGCTGAAAGTCAACGTCGACGAAGCGCTGACGCGCCCGGGCACCAGCAGTGTCGAGACCGTGCTGGTGGTGCGTCGTACCGGCGGCGCGGTTGCGATGCAGGCCCCGCGCGACCGCTGGTGGCACGTCGTCACCGACGGCCAGAGCGCCGATTGCGCGCCCGAACCGATGAACGCCGAGGATCCGCTGTTCATCCTCTACACCTCCGGCTCGACCGGAAAACCCAAGGGCGTGCTGCACACCACGCGGCGGCTACCTGGTCTATGCCAGCTACACCCACGAGTGCGTGTTCGACCTGCGCGAGGACGATGTCTACTGGTGCACCGCCGACGTCGGCTGGGTCACCGGCCACAGCTACGTGCGTGTATGGCCCGCTGGCCAACGGCGCGACCACGGTGATGTTCGAGGGCGTGCCGAACTATCCGGACACCAGCCGCTTCTGGCACGTCGTCGACAAGCACAAGGTGACGCTGTTCTACACCGCGCCGACCGCGATCCGCGCGCTGATGCGCGAGGGCGAGGCGCCGGTCAAGGCACGCCTCGCGTACCAGCCTGCGCCTGCTCGGCACGGTCGGCGAGCCGATCAACCCCGAAGCCTGGGAGTGGTATCACCGCGTGGTCGGCGACGGCCGCTGCCCGATCGTCGACACCTGGTGGCAGACCGAGACCGGCGGCATCCTGATCACGCCGCTGCCCGGCGCGATCGCCGACCAAGCCGGGTTCGGCGACGCTGCCGTTCTTCGGCGTCCAGCCGGCGATCGTCGACACCAACGGCGCGGTGCTGGCAGGGCGCCTGCGAGGGCAATCTGGTGCTGACCGACTCCTGGCCGGGACAGATGCGCACCGTGTACGGCGACCACGCAGCGCTTCATCGACACCTACTTCAAGACCTATCCGGGCAGCTACTTCACCGGCGACGGCGGCCGGCGCGACGACGACGGCTACTACTGGATCACCGGCCGCGTCGACGACGTGCATCAACGTCTCCGGCCACCGCATCGGTACCGCCGAGGTCGAGAGCGCGCTGGTCGCGCATCCGAAGGTGGCCGAGGCGGCGGTGGTCGGCTGCCCGCACGACATCAAGGGCCAGGGCATCTACGCCTACGTCACCCTGAAGGTGGGCGAGCAGCCCAGCGAGGGTCTGCGCAAGGAACTGGTCGCCTGGGTGCGCAAGGAAATCGGCCCGATCGCCACGCCGGACTATCTGCAATGGGCGCCGAGCCTGCCGAAGACGCGCTCGGGCAAGATCATGCGCCGCATCCTGCGCAAGATCGCCGAGAACGCGCCCGAGCAGCTCGGTGACATCTCCACGCTTGCCGATCCCTCCGTGGTCCAGAGCCTGGTCGGAGAGCGACTGATCCAATGAGCGCCCCCGCCGCCACGGATCCGGCTCGTGCCGCAGCGACGGAGCGTGGCGGGGTGTCGCGTGAAGTGCTGATCGCCGATGATCACCCGCTCTATCGCGACGCGCTGACCCGCGCCGTACTGGGCGCATTGCCCGGCGCGATGGTGCACGGCGCCGCCAGCGTGCCGACACTGCTGGCACTGATCGAGGCGCATCCGCAGGCCGACCTGCTGCTGATGGACCTGCACATGCCGGGCGCGCGCGGATTCTCGGCGCTGGCGCACATCCGCGGCCAGCATCCAGGACTGCCGATCGTGGTCGTCTCGGCGCACGAGGAACCTTCCGTGGTGCGCCGCGCGCTGGCGCACGGCGCGTCAGGCTATCTCGCCAAGTCGGCGGCAGGCGAGGACATCGGCGCGGCGGTGCGCGCGGTGCTCGACGGCGAGGTCTGGGTTCCGGCCGGTGTCGTCGATGCACGCGCCGAACTGAAGCCCGACGAGGCCGCAGCGGCGGCGCGGATCGCCGAGCTGACCCCGCAGCAGTTCCGCGTGCTGGGCATGCTCGCCGAAGGGCTGCTCAACAAGCAGATCGCCTACGAGCTCGGCGTCTCCGAAGCCACGGTCAAGGCGCACATGACCGCGATCATGCGCAAGCTTGGCGTGTCCAACCGCACCCAGGTCGCGCTGGCGGCCAGCCAGCTGTCGCTGGATCAGATGCCATTGTCGACGCTCCCAGAGGACGACTGAAGCGCCGCGGTCCGCGCGCGGCGCCTGCCGCCGTCGTGCGCCCATGCCGCCAGCAGCGCGCGCAGCGCCGCCGGGCGCACCGGCTTGAGCAGGACCGGCATGCCGAACAGGCGCGCGCGCTGCTTCAGCTCGTCGCCGCCGTCGGCGGTGATCAGCGCCGCCGGCGGCAGATCCGCGAATCGGCGCCGCAGACGCTCCAGCGCCTGCAGCCCGTCGACGCCGGCGCCGAGATGGAAATCGATCAGCAGCAGATCAGGTCGCGCTTGTTCCAGCAGGATTTCGGCGACATCGACGCTGGTCGCCGTGCGGCAGCGCACGCCCCAGCGCGCCAGCAGCGCGGTCATGCCTTCAAGGATGGCGCTGTCGTTGTCGAGGCAGAGCACGTCGAGATCGAGCGCGTGTGCCGCAGCGGGAGGCTCGGCGGCGGCGCTCGACGGCAGCGCACGTTCGCTGCTGCGCGGCACGCCGAGGAAGAAACCGCTGCCGCGGCCGGGAGTCGAGACGAGATCGAGCCGGTGGCCGAGGATCGCAGCGATGCGCTCGCAGATCGACAGGCCCAGCCCGAGCCCGCGCTCGCCCCAGGGCGATGGCTGATCGAGGCGCTGGAACTCGGCGAAGATCAGCCGCTGCTGCTCGGGCGGGATCCCCGGGCCGGTATCCCAGACTTCGATGCGCAGCGCGCCGGCGCGTCGGCGCGCCCCCAACAGCACCCCGCCGCGCGGGGTATAGCGCAGGGCGTTGGACAGGAAGTTCTGCACGATGCGGCGCAGCAGCTGCGGGTCGGTGTGCGCGACCAGTCGAGTGTCATGCACGCGCAATTCCAGCCCACGTTGCGCGGCCAGCGTCGCATACTGCGATTTCAGCGACGCGAACAGCGCCCCCAGCGCCACCGGACCGAACTCCGGGCGATAGCGGCCGGCATCCAGCCGCGAGGCATCAAGCAGACCCTCGAGCAGATCCTCGGCGGCGCGGAAGCTGGTTTCGATTCGCTCTGTCAGCTGCAGTGATTCCGCATCCAGACCGGGCTGCTGGCGCAAGGCGGCGCTGAACAGCCGTGCGGCGTTGAGCGGTTGCAGCAGATCGTGGCCGGTGGCCGCGATGAAACGCGTCTTCGACTGGTTGGCGGCCTCGGCTTCGCGCTTGGCGCGCTCCTGCGCGGTCAGTGCCTCGCGCAGCTGGAGCGTGCGCTCGGCGACGCGCTGCTCGAGCGTCTCGTTGGACTCGCGCAGCGCGAGCTCGGCACGCTTGTACGCGGTGACGTCAGCGTAGGTCGTCACATAACCGCCCGCCGAAAGCGGGATGCCGTGCATCTCGATCACGCGACCATCGGTGCGCACCCGCTCGAACACGTGCGGCGAGCCGGCACGCATGTGGCGGATGCGCTTGGCGACGTGTTCGGATACCTCGCCGGGACCGCATTCACCGCGTTCGGCGTTGTAGCGGATCAACACGGCCACCGACTGGCCGACGAACACCAGTCCCGGCGGATAGTCGAAAAGCTCGAGATAGCGGCGATTCCAGGCAACCAGGCGCATCTCTGCATCAACCACGCTGACCGCCTGCGCGATGTGTTCGAGCGTGGTCGAGAGCAGGCTGCGATTGAAGCGCAGCTCCTGCGACGCCTCGTCAAGCAGGGCCAGCACCTCGGCGACATCGAGACCACTGCCCGATAGCGCGGACATCAGCAGGCGGCGCGCCGATGCCGCGCCGACCGCGCCGGCCAGCACGCGCTCGGTGTACTGCAGCAACGCTCGGTCGGCGACCGCCGCCGGTGCCAGTACGATGCTGCCGGCACTGGCATAGTCCTCGAATGCGCGCGCCGCCGCGCGCTCGCCGAGGATGCGCTCGCCGATCGCGCGCAGATCGGCGACGGTGATCCGCCCGCGCCAGTCGCGCACCGTGGGCTGGGGCGCGCCGAGCGCCGGCAGCTCGAGAAAATCCTGCCCGCGCAGACGATCCTCCAGGCCCGGGCGGAATCGCAGCGAGACGAATACCAGCGCCGCCACGTTCACCAGCAGCGACCATGCGGTTCCATGGGTCACCGGGTCCCAGCCCGAGAGATTGAACAGCGCCAGCGGACGCAGCCAGTCGCTGCCGAACGGACCCTGGCGCACCCACCCGGCAGCAAACCAGTTCGCCTGCGCCAGCGCCGGCAGCAGCAGCGTATAGACCCAGACCGTGAAACCGCCGAGCAGTCCGGCGTAGACACCGGCGCGACTGGCGCCGCGCCAGTAAAGCGCGGCAATCAGCGCTGGCGCGAGCTGCGCCACCGCGGTGAACGACAGCAGGCCCAGCGCGGCGAGATCCTCGCGATCCGACAACCCGCGGTAATAGAGGTAAGCGGTGCCGGCCAGCAACAGGATCGCCATGCGCCGTACCGCGAGCACCACGCGGGACAGATCGCCGCGCTGTTCCAGATGCAGCGCGCGCACACGCAGCAGCGCCGGCATCACCAGATCGTTGCTGATCATCGTCGCCAGCGCCACGCAGGCGACGATGACCATCCCGGTCGCCGCCGAGAATCCGCCGATGTAGGCAAAGACGGCCAGTGCACGGTTGTTCTGCTGCAGCGGCAGCAGCAGCGACCAGGCGTCGGCCTGGCCGCGGTCACCAGCCAACAGCAGATTGCCGGCCGCGGTGATCAGAGGTACCGCCAGCACCACAAGCACAAGGTAGGCAGGAAAAATCCAGCGCGCCGTGCGCAGGTCATCCGGATGCTCCGACTCGACGATGGTCACCTGAAACTGGCGCGGCAACGTGACACCGGCGAAGAACGCCAGCAGGCATTGCGCCAGGAATCCCTGCGGCAATCCGTCGCGAGGCACGGCGGCGACGGTCTGCGCGTAGCTTGCGACCAGTCCGGGGCCGTGGCGCCACGCGAACACCGCCACCGCGAGAAAGGCCAGCAGCTTGATCACCGACTCGACCGCGATCGCCAGCATCATGCCGTGATGATGCTCGGTGGCGTCGATCGCGCGGGTGCCGAAGAGAATCGCGAATACCGCCAGCAGGAGCGCAACCCACAGCGCGCTGTCGGTAATCAGGGCCCCGGACGAATGGGCGCCGGCGAGCACCACCACCGACTGCGACACCGCCTTGAACTGCAGCGCGATGTAAGGCACCGCGGCGATCACCGCGATCACGGTGATCAGCGCGGCCAGGCCCGGCGACCGGCCGAAGCGCGCGGCGACCAGGTCGGCGATCGAGGTCAGGCTGCGGCGCTTGGCGAGCCGCTGCAGACGGCTCAGCAAACCGTGGCCGAACATGAACAGAAGGATCGGCCCGAGGTAGATCGGCAGGAATGCCAGGCCGCTGCGCGCGGCCGTGCCCACGGCGCCGTAGAAGGTCCACGCCGAGCAGTACACCGCCAGCGACAGGCTGTAGATCAGCGGCCGCAGCGCAGTGCGCGCCGGATAGACCGGACGGCGATCCCCCCACCATGCCAGCGCGAAAAGCAGGCCGACATACGCCAGCGATACCAGCAGCAGCACGCCGCCCGCGATCATGTCCCCTCCCGCCGCCGCGCCGGCTGTGCGCACCTTCCCTGCGCCGCCGAGGCGATCAGTGTAGCCGCGCTTCACCCCGCCGCTGTCACCGTCCGGCGGCGCGCGCTGGATCCCGCCGCCATGCGCCGCGTCGGGTGCGCACAGCCGCACGACCGGATGGCCAAGCGCCGGCGCGCCTCGCCGGCCAGTGTTGTTGCAGCGCGGCATTCCGGCGAACGCGCTTCGACTTAAGTGCAATAGCTGGCGCGATGGTCGCGGCCCATACTTTTTTTAATGCTTCGCCGTGATGCCCATCGCGGCAAGTATCACTGCGATCACCGAGGGGGGTCTCCGATGAACCGTAACCGTTTATTCCTGGCTCTGGCTGCCGGTCTGGGGCTCATCCTGACCGCCCCGGTCTTCGCCGCGCCGGCGCACAAGCCCAACGAGGTCAAGACACTGCGCGCCCTGATCGACAAGCAGCAGCAACAACTCGACCAGCAGCAGCAGAGCCTGCAGATGCTGCGCGACCAGCTCAAGCAACTCGAATCCGAGCAGGCACAGCAGCAGTCCCAGATCCAGGCCCAGGCCAACGCAGCGCCTCCGCCCGCGGTGAAGCCGGCCGCACCCACCTTCGTCAGCGCCCCCGGGGTCACCGTGGCGCTGCACGGCTGGTTCGACGCCACCTTCTTCAGCCAGAACCGCTCCTTCGTCTACGGCAACGGCCAGAACGCCGAGTATCCGCTCAAGGGCAGCAACGGCTCCCTGAGCGGCGGCGATGTGCGCAATACGCGCTTCTGGCTCGATTTCTCGGGTGCGAAACTGGGTGGCGGCTGGACCACCGGCGGCCACCTCGAGATGGACTTCTTCGGCGGCAACAACGGCGCCAGCGCCTACAGCCAGTCGCAGGAAACCCCGCGCCTGCGCCAGGCCTATCTGGTCCTGGCCAATCCCGACAGCGGCAGCACGATCCAGATCGGTCAGCAGTGGGATCTGATGCTGGGCAATGTCCCGATCTCGCTGACGCACGTAGCCTTTCCGCTGGGCATCGGCGCCGGCTGGCTGGGCTGGCGTTATCCCGGCATCGTCTGGATGCAGGATCTCAACCGCGGCGCCAGCGGCCCGCATTGGCGCCTCGACCTGGGCGCCTTCGAGGGTCACTGGAGCGGCCCCGGCGACAACCTCAACTACCTGACCGCCGGCAATGCCGGGTTCCGCCCGCAGCTCGAGGCGCGTCTGCATGTCGACGATGGCGACTGGTCGGCTTATGGCGTCGTGCACTACGCCAAGGTCAGCCTCAGCGGCGTCGGCAGCGCCGCCCCCACGCCCATCCGGCCCAGCATCACCAGCGAAGGCGCCGAGTTCGGCGCCAGCTGGAAGCCCGGAGCCTGGCTGTTCCAGGGCAACGTCTACACCGGCAAGGGCCTCGCTTCGGTGTTCGGCACCGAGGCCCAGTTCGGTGACATCAAGGAAACCGGCGGCTGGGGCCAGGTCAGCTATTTCTTCACTCCGAACTGGAGCGTCAACGGCTTCTACGCGATCGGCAAGAACAACGCCAACGACGTGATCACCTGGCTCGGCCACGGTTCCTCGGGCTATCTCAAGAACCGTCAGGCCGCGCTCAGCCTGCTATACAGCAACGGTCCCTACGGCATCGGCCTCGAGTGGCTGCACGACGTCCTCGACTACACCAACACCGGTGTCGACCGGAATTCGGTCAGCGGCAACCAGCTCAGCCTCAGCGCGATCTACCACTTCTGATCGCGGCCCGGCCTGTCGGCCGCCGCATGCGGCGGCCGACGGCCATTGCGAATCGACGGAGCACAGCCATGACGACCCGCCCAGCATCTTCCGGCATTCATCCGCGCCTGTGGTGGCGGCTGTTGCTGCTGCTACCGATCGTGGCCACGCTCTGGGTGCCCTGGTACAACCATCGGGAGCCGACCTTCATCGGCATCCCCTTCCTGTACTGGTACCTGCTGCTGTGGGTGCCGCTGAGCTCGGTGTGCTCTGCGGTGGTGTACTTCAAAACGCGTGACCTGGCCTGAGGAGCATCGTCATGCAATGGAGCACACTGATCGTTTTCCTGGTGCTGTTCGTCTTCGTCACCGTGCTCGGTTTCGTCGCCGCGCATTGGCGCAAGGGCGACCTCGGCCAGCTGCACGAGTGGGGACTGGGCGGCCGCCGTTTCGGCACCCTGGTCACCTGGTTCCTGATGGGCGGTGATCTGTACACGGCGTATACCTTCATCGCCGTGCCCGCGCTGGTGTTCGGCGCTGGCGCGATCGGATTCTTCGCCGTGCCCTACACGATCGTCGCCTATCCGATCGTGTTCGCGGTACTGCCACGGCTGTGGTACGTGGCGCACAAGCACAACTATGTCACCGGCGCCGACTTTGTCCGCGGACGCTACGACAGCCCGCTGCTGGCGCTGCTGGTCGCGCTCACCGGCATCCTCGCGACCATGCCTTACATCGCCCTGCAGCTGGTAGGCATGGAGGTGGTGATCTCCGCCCTCGGTTTCCCGATGAGTGGCTGGGCCGCCGATCTTCCGCTGCTGGTCGCCTTCGTGATACTTGCTGCCTTCACCTATACCAGCGGCCTGCGGGCACCGGCCCTGATCGCGATCGTCAAGGACGCCCTGGTCTACATCACGGTGATCGCCGCGGTGGTGATCATCCCTCTGCAACTGGGCGGATTCGGCAAGATCTTCGCCGCCGTGCCTGCAGCCAAGGTGCTGCTGGCCGTACCGACGGGACAGAGCCTGGGCATGTACAGCGCATTCGCCACCCTGGCGCTGGGTTCGGCGCTGGCGTTGTTCGTCTATCCGCACGTGCTGACCGGCGTGCTGGCGGCCAAGAATCCGCGCACGCTGACCCGCAATATGGCTTTCCTGCCGGCCTACAGCCTGGTGCTCGGCTTGCTGGCGCTGCTCGGGTTCATGGCGCTGGCGGCAGGCGTGGACAAAGTCCCGCAGTACGCACCGTTCTTCAAGCAGTACGCCAACAGCTTCGCCGTGCCGGCGCTGCTGATGCACAGCTTCCCCGGCTGGTTCGTCGGCGTCGGCTTCGCCGCGATCGTGATCGGCGCCCTGGTACCAGCCGCGATCATGTCGATCGCGGCCTCCAACCTGTGGACGCGCAGCATCTATCGCGCCTACATCAACCCGAGCTGCACCGAGGCCCAGGAGGCCAGCCAGGCCAAGCTGGCCTCGCTGGTCGTCAAGTTCGGTGCGCTGGTGTTCGTGCTGGTGCTGCCGGCAACCTACGCGATCCAGTTCCAGCTGCTCGGTGGCATCTGGATCATCCAGATCCTGCCGGCACTGGTGTTCGGCCTGTACACGCGCTGGTTCCATCGCTACGCGTTGGCACTGGGGTGGCTGGGCGGGATGGGCGTTGGCACGGCGATCGCGGCGCACCTCAAGTTCGCCAGCTCGATCTACCCGCTGCATGCGTTCGGCTATGCCATACCCGGGTATGCCGCGCTGTATTCGCTGATCCTCAATATCGCGATCGCCGTGGTGCTGACGGTCGTATTGCGGCTGCTTGGCGTGGCCGGCGGCCAGGATCAGACGCTGCCCGGCGACTATCACGCCGCTCGCTCGGCCTGACACGGCGCCACTCGCGGCCCGGGTCGCGTTCGCATGCCCGGCGCCAGGCCGGTGCGCGTGGTTTCGCATCCGGGCCACGCGCGTTGCCCATCCAGCCTGGGCGGGGTGTACGTGGTCCGCGGCGACTGCGTCAGCGGAGTTCGCCCGCGCCGCACGGAGGCGATCGGTCATCGCCGCGACCGTATCCGCGATCGCAAACTGCCGAAGCTGCCCATTCCAAGGCAAGATCACTGTACCCGTGTTGGCGGTGAGCACGTCGTCCCATGACAGCAGCTTCGCACTTGATGCAGCGATCCGAGTTCGAGCCACTGGATTCCGCCGCGGTCGCCGGACTGGCCGACAGCCACGGTTCCGCCGTGGACGTCTGGCGCTTGCCCGCTGATGCCTGGCGCCGGGTGCTTGCGCAATACGCCGGCGTTCCCCTGTCCGGGCTGGCGCTGGCCGCCGACGCCTACGGGAAGCCCCGCCTGGCCGTACCGTCATCGCTGGGCTTCAATCTCAGCCATTGCGGCGACATCGTTTTGCTGGCCATCGGGCGCGGGATCGAGCTCGGGGTGGACGTCGAGGCCTTGCGCCCCCGACCGCGCGCGCTGCAGCTAGCGCAACGCTATTTCACCGCTGACGAAGCGGCCGCGCTAGCCGTCCTGACCGAGGATGAACGCCAGCAGGCTTTCTATCGATTGTGGACGGCCAAAGAGGCGGTGCTCAAGGCGCTCGGTCGCGGTCTGGCCTTCGGCTTGAATCGGGTGGGTTTCCGGCTCGAGACAGGTGGAACCGTGGTCTTGCCGCAGCAGTTCACGCACGCCGCCGCACCCGCATCGGCGTGGATGCTCCATGCGCTGGCGCCGGCTCCAGGTTATCTTGGCGCACTGGCGTGGCGCGGCGGCCCACGCGCGATACGACGGTTCGCCCTGTCGCAGTGAGGGTGCGCGACCAGGGAACCTTTGGCGCGCACCCGGGTCTGATAGCTCGCATCTCCTGCCGTGGCCGCCGTTGACGATGGCGATCGTGCATCGGCGCACCCGGATCTTGACGCGTACCGTGGGTACGCGTTTTTTTTGGCATCATCCGCGTTCCCGCCACCGCATCGGGTTCGCGCGATGATCCAGCTCAGCGTCAATCTCAACAAGATCGCGGTGCTGCGCAACTCGCGTGGCGGGAACGCACCGGATCTTGCGACCGCCGCCCGGACCTGCATGGCTTCCGGCTGCGCTGGCATCACCGTGCATCCGCGTCCGGATCGCCGCCATATCCGCCCTGACGACGTTGCGCTGCTGGCGCAGCTGACTCGCGATCGCGTCGAGTTCAATATCGAAGGCAATCCCTTTGCCGGACCGCGAACGGGCTACCCGGGATTCATGGCGCTTGTGCGCGAGGCGCGGCCGCAGCAGGTGACGCTGGTACCCGACAGCGACGGCCAGCTAACCTCCGATCACGGCTTCGAATTTCCCCGAGATGCACAGCGTCTTGCTCCGGTGATCGATGGCATTCGTGCGCTCGGTTCACGGGTGTCGCTGTTCGTCGACGCCGGCGCCGGTTCACTGGAACAGGCGGCCGCGCTGGGCGCCACCCGCATCGAGATCTATACCGGACCCTACGCTCATGCCTTCGCTGCCGGTGATGCGCAAGCCGAGCTGGCGCGCTGCGCGCGCACCGCGCGGCACGCACGCGAAGCGGGCCTCGGTGTCAATGCCGGTCATGATCTGAGCCAGGACAATCTGGCGGCATTCTGTGCCGCCGTGCCCGAGCTGGCCGAGGTCTCGATCGGCCATGCGCTGATCAGTGAAGCGCTGTATGCCGGCTTGACGACGACGGTTCAGCGCTATCTGGCGATCCTGGCCGGGGCCTCGGCGCCGGAAGGCCACGCCGGTCGCGGATAAAAGCCGCGGATAAAAAAGGCGCCTCGTTGCCGAGGCGCCTTGCTGTCTTGCCATGACCTGCGGGCGGGCTACTTGCCGTCGCCGGTGGTGATGAACCCCACATGCACCATGCCCGCACCCTTGGCAGCGGACATCACATCCCAGATGGTGCGGTATTCGATGGTCTTGTCGGCGCGTATCTGCAGTTCCGGCTGCGGCGTCTTCATCGCCTCCACCGCGAGCCGCGCCTTCAGTTCGGCGTTGCTCACGGCATTGTCATTCCAGTACATCGTGCCGTCCTCGCGGATGGCCAGGTCGATCGGCACCATCTTGTCGGCGGCAGCCTGGTTGGGATTGGCCTTGGGCAGCTCGACCTTGATCTTGTGCGACATCAATGGCGCCGTAATCATGAAGATGATCAGCAGCACCAGCATCACGTCCACGAGGGGCGTGACGTTGATGTCCGCCATGAGGCCACTGCCCCCGCTGTTGCTGCTGAACGCCATGTCAGGTCCTCACCACTTTTCGAAGCCGATCTTTTCGACGTGCTGGCTCTTGGCCTCGGCCATGACCTTCGCCAGCTGGTTGTAGGACGTCGTTGCCGCCGCCTTGATATGCAGCTCCGGCTGGTTCGGCTTGGTGCCGAGGATCGCCAGCTGCGCCTTCAGCTCGAGGTCGGTGATCGGACTGCCGTTCCAGCTGATCGAGCCATCGCTGCCGATGACCAGGCTGATCGGCTCGGCGGGATTGACCGGCGGCGGGTTGTTGGTGGCCTGCGGCAAATCGATGCTGATCTTGTGGGTCATCATCGGCGCCGTGATCATGAAGATGATCAGCAGCACCAGCAGCACGTCCACCAAGGGCGTGACGTTGATGTCCGCCATCGGCCCGCCACCGGTGTTCGAGGTGAAAGCCATGGTCTTACTTCCTGGTCGGCACGGCCGGCTTGGACAGATCGGTCGACGCGCGAACCAGTCGCGAAGAAGTCGTGCAGGTCGTGCGCGAACTCGTCGAAACGGGCGTAGATCAGACGGTTGGTTCGGGCGTAGAAGTTGTACGCCAGGACCGCCGGAATCGCCGTGCCGAGGCCGATTGCGGTCATGATCAGCGCCTCGCCGACCGGGCCGGCGACTGCGGCCATGTCCGCGTTGCCGCTGGCGCCGATCGCGATCAGGGCGTGATAGATGCCCCACACCGTACCGAGCAGACCGACGAACGGCGCGGTCGCGCCGACCGTGGCCAGCAAAGTCATGCCTGTCTCGAGACGCATGCTTTCGCGGGCGACTGCCTGACGCAGAGAGCGGTCGATGAACTCGGATCGGCTGAGCGACTCTGCCATCTTGCCGCCCTCGGCGCGCGAATGGTGCGCGGCGGCAGTGGCGCAATCGAGCGCGATCTTGGAGAACGGCTCGGAGCTGGGCTGAGCCTCCATCGCGCGCACGGCATCCTGCGCCGAAGGCGTCTCCCAGAACGTGCGGATCACCTTGTCCATCCGCCCACGCAACTGCATGTTGCGCGCGAAATTGAAGATGATGTAGTACCACGACAGTGCTGACATCGCGATCAGCACCAGGAACACAACCCAACCGATAAAGTCGAAGTTGTGAACCAGCTGGTCGAAGCCTGCGCTCTGCATGGCAGCAGCATTGCCGCCGCCGAGCGTCGGCAATGCGCTGGGCGCTACCGCCGTGGAAGCGTGGGCCGCCGTGGCATCGACCGGCGGAGGGGTGGAGCCCGCCTGTGCGGCAGACATGGAGGAGGAGGCTTCTTGCTGCATGACGCGACCCTTTGTGCAGGATGATCGGGTGACGGGGAGAGTTTACCGGTCTGTTAGAACTCTTGCGGCGTGAAGTTGATGGGCACTTCGACCCACGCTTCCGTAGGCTGTCCATTCTTGACCGCGGCCGTAAAGCGGTACTTCATCACGCCTTCGCGTGCCGCTCGATCCAGTTCACGGTAACCGCTCGATTGCTTGATCTGGATTTCCTTCGGTCGACCATCCGTCCCGACCAGCACCAGCAGGATCACCGTGCCCTGATGACCTTGGCGCAGAGCTTCGATCGGATAGCGGATCGGGATCTTCTGATTGTAGGCCACGTCCTGGCTCGCCGAAATGCTGACGGGCGGGGCCGGTGGTGACGGCGGGGCCGGCGGCGGCGCCGCCACGGCCATGTTCGAGGTCTCGTTGACCACGGGCGGCTGCGCCGGCGGCGGCGGCACCGGCGGCGGGCGCATCTGCTGGATCACTTTCGGCGGCGGCGTCTTCGGCGGCACCGGCGGCGGCGGCGGCGGCGGCGGCGGCGGCGGCGGCGGCTCGATAAACTCCACCTGGACGATCTTGTCCTTGGCCTTTTCCTTGGCCTGGGGCGGCGCCATCGGCGACAGCATCAGCAGCAAGGCGGTGGCATGGAGCGCGATGGCTCCCGCCAAGGCCACCGTGCGCCTCCAGTTGAACGGCGCGGAGCCGGAAGGTTGTGTGGTCAAGGCCATCAGTCGATCGATTCGAGTCTGCTTGAGTCGGTATTGCGACCGCAGCATACCGCGCGTGGGTTACAGATCACGCGGTTGCGCGAGCACAAGAAAGAGGGAAGTTACACCAGCGCCGCGGGCTTGTATAGGGGCGGTTCAGTGAATCGCCCGGCACACTTCCCACCCACTTATTTCCTGCCGCCGCGCGACTCGGCCTTGAGCCACTTGTCGGCCGCGGACTTCGTCTCCGGGAACTGTGCCGCCTTGCGGTATGCAGCCAGCGCACCGGCCTTGTCCTTGAGTTTGATGTCGGCGTTGCCGATCAGAATCCATGCCACGCCGGGCTTGTCCAGACCGCCCTTGGCCAGCGCCTGCTGCAGCGCCGCCTTGCCGTCTCGGTACTGGTCGAGCTGCTGCACCATCAGCTGGCCTCGCTGCATGTCGAGCTTGCCGTCCGTCGCGAACGGAGCAGCCTTGCCCCAAGCGTCCACAGCGCCGTGCAGGTCGCCCGCGAGATAGGAGGCATCACCCAGCAGCTTGTAACTGTCGAAGCTCGGTTGGACGGCCCCTTTCGCAATGCCTTCCTGCAGTGCAGCGACGGCTTTTCGCGCATCCGGCTTCGGGTCATTGGAGTCCTGCCCGACGATCACGTACATCTTGGCCAGATTGATGTAATCGGTGCCGGTGACGATCAACCCGTGCGCCTTCGCATCCTCCATCGCCTGCAGCGCCTTCGCCGGCTGATTGGCGTCGATATAGACCGCGACCAGGTTCTTCCGGGTGGTGGCATCGCCGGGATTCGCGGCCAGCTGCGTCTCGAGAACCTGCGCCGCGTGAGCGTAGTCCTTGAGACCCACATAGCTCTCCACCAGAACCTGTCCCCACCAGACGGGAGCGCCCTGCGGCTGCAGCGTCATGGCGTGCCGCATCGAGCTGACCGCGTCCGAGTAATCCTTCTCGCTGAGATAGATGCGTCCCTGCAATGCGTATGCGTCACCGGTCTGCTTGCCGCCTTGCTCCATCCAGGTCTTCAGGGTGTCGAGCGCCGGCTGCCATTGCTGGTTCTGCGTGTACAGCTGCGCCAGACCCATCATGGTGTCGAAGTAATCGTCATTGGGCAGCGAGTCGAGAGCCAACGCCTGCTTGAGCAGGGCGATGCCGCCGGCGTAGTCGTTCTGGTTGACCTTCAATTGCGCCAGTCCGCGCAGGGCCTCGGCCTTCGCGTACTTGCTGCTGCTGTCGCTGACCAGCTTCTGCAGGTCGGTTTGTGCTTCCGTCTGCTGCTTGCTGTCGTTGAGGGCAGCGAAGCCCTTCTTCAGCAACTCCTCGTCATGCTTGCTGGTCAGATCGGGCTTGGGCGACTCGCGCTTGGCATTGGGATACTCGGGCGGTTTCTTGTCGGCGGCCACGGCGGTGGCGCCCAGCGCGAAAGCAAGCATCACGGTCGCAAGCGTCTTGGCGAAAAGGCGGAATTTCATGAAGGCCTCGCTGGGGGTGCCGTGGCACGCGGGGAGATTGCGAAGCGTAGCGGCGATGCAGGCCGTCGCTCAAGCTGCGCCGCGGCATGCGCGCGCTGATATTGCTGCCACGCGTTCGCCGGATCGTGCCGAAGTCTCAGACGTCGAGGTTGGCGACCTTCAACGCATTGGCTTCAATGAAGTCGCGGCGCGGTTCGACTGCCTCACCCATCAGCATCGAGAACATCTGATCGGCGGCCACAGCGTCCTCGATACCCACCTGCAGCATGCGCCGCGTTTCGGGATTGACCGTGGTTTCCCACAGCTGTTCCGGATTCATTTCGCCCAGTCCCTTGAAGCGCTGGATGGTGCGGCCTTTCTTGGCCTCGTCGAGCAGCAACTCGCGCACCTCGGCAAAGCGGCGCAACGGCAGCGTGACGTGGCCACGACGGATCTCGGCATCCGGCTGCAACAGACCGGTCAACTGCTCGCGCCGCTTCGGCGACGGCACGAAATTCGGCACCCTCGAAAAACGCACGCGTCAGCACAAAGCTGTGTCCAAGTCCGTGCTGGGTGCGCTCGATCAGCAGCGCCTCGGCCGCGCTGCCGGCGTCGCGCACGCTCAGCTGGTAACGCGGCTTGCCGAGCCCGCCTGCATTGACGCGGGCGCTCAGCACCGCCAGCCATGCATCCGTCGCATGCGCATCCGGCCAGCGTTGCGGGTCGAGCGGCGCGTGCTCCAGCATGGCCGTCGAGTACGACTGCGTCGAAGCGGTGGCTGAGACGCTCGATCTGGTCCAAGCGCAGCCTGGTAATCCGCGCAGCAGCTTTTCGAGCGCCTCGCCGCGAATGGGTGGCAGCAGCCTCGCCCGGCATCAGCTCGGCGTTGTCGACCGCGCTGGAGATCAGGTAGGCATTCAGCGCCGCATCGTCCTTGATGTACAGCTCCTGCTTGCCCTGCTTGACCTTGTACAGCGGCGGCAGCCCGATGTAGATGTGGCCGCGCTCGATCAGCTCCGGCATCTGCCGGATAGAAGAAGGTCAGCAGCAGCGTGCGGATGTGCGAGCCGTCGACGTCCGCATCGGTCATGATGATGATGCGGTGATAGCGCAGCTTGTCCGGGTTGTATTCGTCCTTGCCGATGCCGCGTGCCCAGCGCCGTGATCAGCGTGCCGACCTCGGCCGAGGCCAGCATCTTGTCGAAACGGGCCTTCTCGACGTTGAGGATCTTGCCCTTCAGCGGCAGCACGGCCTGGGTCTTGCGGTTGCGGCCCTGCTTGGCCGAGCCGCCGGCCGAGTCGCCCTCGACCAGGAAACAGCTCGGACAGCGCCGGATCCTTTTCCTGGCAGTCGGCCAGTTTGCCCGGCAAGCCGGCGATATCCAGCGCACCCTTGCGGCGGGTCATCTCGCGTGCCTTGCGCGCGGCCTCGCGCGCGCGCGCGGCGTCGACCACCTTGGAGGCGATGGCCTTGGCTTCGTCTCGGATGTTCCAGCAGGAACTCGCTCGAGCTTCTCGTTGACCACCTGCTCGACCAGCCGTCTTCACTTCGGTGGAAACCAGCTTGTCCTTGGTCTGCGAGGAGAACTTCGGATCCGGCACCTTGACCGAGAGCACCGCGATCATGCCCTCGCGCATGTCGTCGCCGGACAGTTGCACCTTGGCGTTCTTGGCCAGCCCGGACTTCTCGATGTAGGCTATCAGCGTACGGGTCAGTGCCGCGCGAAAGCCGGTCAGGTGCGTGCCGCCATCGCGCTGCGGAATATTGTTGGTGAAGCAGAACATCGTTTCCTGATAGGCATCGGTCCACTGCATCGCCACCTCGACGGTGACGCCGTCCTGCTCGGCGGCAAAGCTGATCACGTTCGGATGCAGCGCGGTCTTCAGCTGCGCGAGATGCTGCACGAATGAGCGGATGCCGCCCTCGTACGCAAACATATCGTGACGACTCACCCCGCTCGTCATTCAACTCGATGCGCACGCCCGAATTGAGGAACGCCAGCTCGCGCAGGCGTTTGGCCAGGATGTCGTAGTGGAACTCGATATGCGTGAAAACCGTCGGGCTGGGCAGGAAACGCACGCGCGTGCCGCGCAGGCTTGAGGGACCCACCGTCTTCAGCGGATACAGCGGTTCACCGAGGGGGTATTCCTGCAGGTGTTCCTGACCATCGCGGTAGATCGTCAGCCACAGGTGGTCGCTCAGCGCGTTGACCACCGACACGCCGACGCCATGCAGGCCGCCGGAAACCTTGTAGGAATTCGCATCGAACTTGCCGCCGGCGTGCAGCACGGTCATCACCACCTCGGCGGTGGAGCGGCCCTCTTCGGGATGGATGTCCACCGGAATGCCGCGACCGTTGTCGCTTACGCTGACCGAGCCATCCTGTGGAGAACCACTTCCACGTGGTCGCAATAACCAGCCAGCGCCTCGTCGATCGCGTTGTCCACGACCTCGAAGACCATGTGGTGCAGGCCGGTGCCGTCATCGGTGTCGCCGATGTACATACCCGGGCGCTTGCGGACCGCTTCCAGACCCTTCAGGACCTTGATGCTGCTGGAGTCGTAGGCTGTGCTCATGCGCTTCCAAAAGAAGATGGGCGCGACCGCGGCCGGCGGCGCAAATCAAGCGTTCTAGTGTAACAGGCGCGCTATCATGACGCCGGTCATTCAGGCCTTCCAAACCGAGCCGTGTTCCACGTGGAACCAGGTTGTGCTGTCAGCCAACACGGGAGTCATTGTCGTGCCCGTGACCAGAACCTGCCCTGCGTGGCGTTGCAATCGGTCGACAACCGCTTCCAGATGGGCCGCGTCCAACTCGGATGCCAGATCGTCCATGCATAGCACGGCCGCATCGCCACTACGTCGATCGTGCAGCTCCGCCTGGGACAGCAGACAGGCCAGCGCGGAAAGCTTGGTCTGCCCTCGAGACAGCAATGGCCGCGATGGCGCCGCTGTAAACGACAGCGACCAGTCCGCGCGATGCGGGCCCGGCCGGGTATACCCCAGCGCCTGGTCGCGTGGGCGCGACCCGCGCAGCGCAGCGGCCAGAGACTCCCCGGCGGGCCAGCCGCGGCGATAGACCAGGAGCGGCGCACCCAGTTCGGGAATCAGCGCGGCGCATAAGGCCGCCAGCAGAGGTTCGAGCGCATCCAGGTAACGCCGTCTCAGTGCATCAAGCTGCTCGCCCCGCAGCGCCAGCTCCTGCTCCCATAAAGCAAGGTCGTCATCGGCGGCAGCGCCGCGGAGCAAGGCATTGCGCTGCCGCAAGGCACGCCGATAGCGCCGCCAGATCGGCTGGAATTCGTGTTCCACGTGGAACACCCCCCAATCGATGAACCGCCGTCGTTCCTCAGCGGGGCCGGCGATCAGGGCATGGCTGCCAGGTTCGAAACAAATGACCGCGCAATGCTCGATCAATGCGGTCAACGTCGCCACGGGCTGGCCGTCCACGCGTGCGAGCCAACCATCCGGATTCCGGGTCAAGCCCAGAAATTGGACTTGCGCGGCTGCACGTCGAATTTCGGCATGCACGGTCCAGTTCGTCGCCCCCCGTCGCAGCAATGCCTCCGCGGCGCCGGGACGGAACGATCTGCCGTGCGAGAGCAGGTGCGCGGCTTCCAGCAGGGAGGTCTTGCCTGCGCCATTGCCGCCGACAAAGACATTGATGCCAGGCTGCAGCACCACCTCCTGATGCTGAAAACAGCGCAGATCATCGATAACCAGGCGGGCAAACTGCATGGCGGCTCACATGTAAAGCACTGGGCGCTTGCCGCCGGGCCCGGCTCTAGGGAGATCCAAGTGGTGCCGGGTTCAGAGACGCAACGGCATGACCACGTGTCGCGCCTGCTCGTCGGGAACCCCTTGGATAAGGCAACTCGACTGGGCATCACGCAGGTTCAATCGCACCCGCTCGCTGCGCAACGCACCAAGCGCATCCAGCAAATAGCCGACGTTGAAACCGACCGCGAGTTCGCTGATTACGGTATCGGCTTCAATTTCCTCGACGGCCTCTTCC
>CAWCCR010000004.1:0-49178 GCA_963794205.1 uncultured Pseudomonadota bacterium | reverse complement strand
CCATCGGCCGCCCGTGACATTGCGCGACCATTGCGGACCAGGCGCCGGCGCATCCTGCGGTGAACGGCGGCCAGGTTCAGGCCGCGGGCCGCCACTGGCCCAGGGCGGCCAGCCCGTTCTCGCGCGCGCGCTGGGCGACGGTCTGCTGCGCGTCGTGTAGTTGCCGGTCATGTCCTGCCCCACAGCTTCAGCGCCGCCTGCTGCATCGCGCGGCCGTAGCGAGAACGCAGCGGCCACGGGTGCGGGCCGATCTGGTTCATCGCGTTCAGATGCGCGGTGGCCAGCTCGTCGCTCTGGCCACCGGAGAGGAACACGATGCCCGGCAGCGCCGCCGGCACCGTGGCCTTGAGGCAGCGCACGCGTGGCCTCGGCGACCTCCTCGACGTCGGCCTGCTCGTCGCAGTCCTTGCCGGCGATGACCATGCTGGCCTTGAGGATCGTGCCCTCGAGCATGACGTTGCTGCTCGTACAGCGCGGCGAACAGCGAACGCAGCGTGGCTTCGGTGACCTCGTCGCAGACGCTCGAGTCGTGATCGCCGTCCATCAGCACCTCGGGCTCGACGATCGGCACCAGGCCGGCCTCCTGGCACAGCGCCGCGTAGCGCGCGAGCGCGTGCGCAGTTGGCCTCGATGCAGGTGCGCGCTCGGGCATGTCCTCGCCGATGGTGATCACCGCGCGCCACTTGGCGAACTGCGCGCCGAGCCGCACGTACTCGGCGAGGCGCTCGCGCAGGCCGTCCAGGCCCTCGGTGACCAGCTCGCCGGGAAACCCGGCCAGCGGCTTCGCGCCCTTGTCGACCTTGATGCCGGGGATGATGCCCGGCTCGCGCATCAGCTGGGGAACGGCATGCCGGCGCGGGTCGACTGGCGGATCGTCTCGTCGTACAGGATCGCGCCGGAGATGTGGTCGCTCAGCGCGGGCGCGGCCAGCAGCAGCTCGCGGTAGGCGCGGCGGTGCTCCTCGCTGTCGTGGATGCCGACGGCGTCGAAGCGCTTCCGGATCGTGTTGTTGGACTCGTCGATGGCGATGATGCCCTTGCCGGGCGCGACCATCGCCTGGGCGATGCTTTCAAGCTGCTCGATGCTCATGACGGCTCCGTCGGTGATGGCGGGACGGCTGGCCGTCCCGGACCGCGCTCACCCGCAGCGCGAGCGAGGGGGGAAAGCCGCCCATTATAGCCGTGCCGCCGCCCGCGGCCCGGACCGCCCGTCTGCTGCCTCAGCGGCCGGCCGCGCCGAACTCCGGCAACCGGCATGGCGCCATGATCGCCTGCTGCCGCGCCGGATCGATCCGGCCGTTGGCCCGTTTCGGCACGTTGAACGGCACGATCAGATAGGTGCGGACCGCGTCCTGCATGCTGTTGCCGGGCCCCGGCGCATAGTGCATGTCGCGCACCAGGCTGACCGCCATCGGGCCGAGGTCGCTGGGCGGCGCCACCTTGGCCACGGCGAAATCGCGGGTGCGGCCGTCGCCGCCGATGGTGTAGGTGACGGTCACGCAACCCGGCACGGTGAGGTTGCGTCCGCTCATCGGCGCCTCGGCCTCGAGGCTGCTGTTGGCCAGCGTCCAGTAGCGATTGAGGCGTTCGGGGGGCACCGGGCGCGGGGTGCCTTCGGCATGCACCACGCTGGTGACGCAGACCAGCGCGGTCAGCATCGGGGGAATGAAACGGCTGCGGCATCGGGGGCTGGACATGGGGCATTCCCGTGATGGGTTGCGGTGCTTCGAATGCAGGTCTTCAGTGGCCCGGCATCGGCGTATCGGTGGCGCGGGCGACGCGCCGGACGAAGTCGGGCACCTCGCACTTCGCAGCGATGGCCTTCGCGAAACCGGCGACTTCCCTGCGCTTGGCGTCGTTCACGACTTCATTGGGCGATGTGAAGGAGACGATGGTATCGACCGTGTAGGTATACACCGGAGCGCGCGCCCTGTTGAGAATGCCCGGCTCGTATCGCGCGGCGCGCGTCGCGCGCACGATGTCCCGATCGAGCAGCCGGTGCAGATAGGGCGACATCGGGGTCCATCCTTCGCGGATGATCCGGACCTGATGCGCGCTGCCATCCGGCTCGATACGCAGGGCGACCGCAGCGCAACCCGAGGGATGCTCGCTGCCGATTCCCCAGGGCCGCCGCGGCCGGGGGTTGCCGGGGACGGACTTCCACCAATCGCGGAGCATGTCCGCCGGAACGACGCGATAGTCCTCGCCGGCGTGCGCGACCGCCACCCCGGCAAGCAGCAGCAAGATGGCAATCCCGGGACCCCTGGCAGGCATGAGTCGTTCCCCCCGCGATCGTGCGCACATGATGCAACCGGGCAGCGCGCAAAACCATCCGCCGTGAATCACAGATCGCGCAGGCTCTCGGCGATGCCGTCGGGGCCGACGCTGAGCAGCTTGAGCGTGTTGGTGCCGCCGTGGCGGCCGGTCTTGTCGCCGTGGGTCAGGATCACGCGATCGCCCTCGGCCAGCAGATCCTGCGCGAACAGGTGCTGCACGGCGGCGCGCGCGTGCGCGGCGGCGCCGGTTTCGGCGCTGTCGAAGTCGACCGGCAGCACATCGCGCAGCAGCAGCATGCGTCGGCGCGCGGCGGCATTGCGCGACAGCGCGTAGATCGGCACCGCCGAGCGGTAACGCGACAGCCACAGCGCGGTGCCGCCGGACTCGGTCAGCGCCACGATCGCCCGCGCGCCGATCTCGCCGGCCAGCACCATTGCCGCGCGAGCGATCGCCTGGTCGCTGCGGTCGAGGTGATGCTGGTCGGCGCGCGGATCCTCGCGCGGCTCGAACTGGCGTTCGGCACCGAGGCAGATGCGCCGCATCGCGGCCACCGCCAGATCGGGATGCGCGCCGGCGGCGGTTTCCTGCGACAGCATCACCGCGTCGGTACCGTCGATCACCGCGTTGGCGACGTCCAGCACCTCGGCGCGGGTCGGAATCGGCGCGCTGCACCATGCTCTGCAGCATCTGCGTGGCGGTGATCACGGCGCGGTTGCGCTGCACCGCCTCGCGGATGATCTTCTTCTGCAGGCCCGGCAGTTCGGCGTCGCCGATCTCCACGCCGAGGTCGCCGCGCGCCACCATCACCACGTCGCTGGCGTCGATGATCGATGCCAGTACCGGAATCGCGTCGGCGCGCTCGATCTTGGCAACCAGTCCGGCTTCGCCGCCGGCGGCGCGCAGCAATGCGCGCGCCTCCTCGATGTCAGCGGCCGAGCGCACGAACGACACCGCCAGAAAATCCGCGCCCAGCTCGGCGGCGAGACGAATGTCGGCACGATCCTTGTCCGACAGCGCCGCTACGCTCAGTCCTCCACCCTGGCGGTTGAGACCCTTGCGGTCGGACAGGGCGCCGCCGGCGCGCACGCGGGTGCGGATCGCGGCGCCGCGCACATCGAGCACCTCGAGCGCGATCAGGCCGTCGTCGAGCAGCAGCACGTCGCCCGCGGCGACGTCCTTCGGCAGTCCGGCATAGCTGACGCCCACGCGATGGGCATCGCCCGGCGGCGCCTCGACGCGGCAGTCGAGCACAAACTCCGCGCCCGCGACCAGCGTGACCGGCCCGCCTGCGAAGCGCTCGATGCGGATCTTCGGCCCCTGCAGGTCGGCCAGCAGCGCCACCTCGCGACCGGCGGCCGCGGCGGCGGTGCGGGTGGCGGCGGCGCGGCGCAGATGATCCGCGGCGGCGCCGTGCGACAGGTTCAGGCGGACCACATCGACACCTTCGGCGATCAGGCGCTCGAGCATGCCGGGTGCGTCGGTGGCGGGTCCGAGAGTGGCAACGATCTTGGTGCGGCGCAGGGTTTCATTCATCCCGCAACGCTAGCACGGCTGCGCGGCGCCGCAAGCGCCCTCCGGCCCCGCGGCAGCACAGGTTCGGTCTTGCACGCGTTGCTCAGCGCGACGCCTGCACGGCGAGGATCGCCTGCACGAACGCCGGATCAGGAGTGCCGAGGGCGTCGGTGGTGGCGCGGATGCGGCCCTCGGCGTCGAGCAGGGCCACGACCACGTTGTGGCTGTAGCCGCCACCCGGCAGCGGCCGGTAGGCGATGCCGAGCACCCCGGCCAGCATGCCCTCGTCGCCCTGTTCGGGGCGCGCCAGGCGAAACAGCGGCGCCTGCACGTGATGCCCGGCGGCCACCTTGCGCAGCATGGCGACATCATCATGTGCCGGATCGAAGCTCACCAGCACCACCGCGACCGGCGCGCCGCCCTGCCGGCGCAGCGCCCGCTCGATGCGCTTGAGGGATTCGATCTCCAGCGGGCACACCATTCGGCAAGAGCCGTAGAACATGCCGACCAGGCGCGGCTTTCCGCGCAACGAGGCAAAGCTGAAAACATCACCCTGCTGATCGCGCAGCGTCAACGCCGGAATCCTGTACACCGACCGCTCGGGCAGCGGCGCGGCGCCGGGTGGAGCAGCGAGCACCCGTGGTGCGAACAGCGCCAGCACGACGAAGCACAGGAGCAGACGCGGGATCCCCATGGTCATTCTCCGGCCAGATCACGAACACAGCGGAAGCCGACGCGCGGCGCGTCATCGGCGGGTTTGAGCGCGGTCAGGGCGGCGATGCGCAGCATCAGCGCGAACTGGTTCTTGTCCGCGAAGGCCAGCGCCGAGCCACCGCACAGCGCCAGCGACGGGCCCGCGCCGGCGACGCGCGCATCCGCGTTGGGAAATATCGCGGCGTAATCGCCGGTCCATTCCCACAGCAGGCGATTGAGGTCGCGCACGCCCCAAACGCTGGCGCGATGCCGACCGATCACGCCGGGCCGCTCGCCAGTGCTGCGCTGGATCGCCGTCAGCAGGGCCTGGTTGCGCAACGGATCCTGGCGCGCGTCGCGCCGCGTGGCGTCGGCGGCGGCGGCGGACTCCCACTCGTACCAGCTCGGCAGGCGCGCCTGCTCGCTGGCGCAGTAGGCGCGCGCGGCAAACCAGCTGATGCTGGTGACCGGCTGTCCGGGCCGTGCCTCGGGGCCGAGCGTCAGCGGACCCTGCCAGGCGGCCAGATACTGCGGCCCGGCCAGCAGGGGCGACACCCGGCCGCGTTGCCACTCGGGATGCGCGCGCACGAAATCCAGGTATTCGGCGTTGGTCACCGGCTCGACACGCATCGCGAACGGCCTGATGACGATGCGCGCCGCGGCCCCGTCGAGGGCCAGCGCGCTGACGAAAGCGCCGCCGGGAATGGCGACGTAGTCCGCCGCGGCGACAATGGACGCCGTCGCCAGCAAGGCCAGCAACAGTCCGAAACGCGTGCACAGGGCCATTCCCGGATTCCGCATGGGTCGGTGGCGCCGTCGCAGCAGCGCCACCGGCATCGCGCTCATTGCGACTTGCGGGCCGCGCGCACGGCCTTCACCTCGGCGGGCGTGACGATGCCACCCTTGTTGTTGAAGTTGTTCAGCACGTAGCTCAGCACGTGCGCGATCTCGGCGTCGTCGAGCTGGGAGCCGAAGCCGGGCATGATCGATTCGTAGCCGGTGTTGTTGACCGTGATCCTGCCGCTCAGCCCGTTGAGCACGATGCCGATGGCGCCCTTCGGATCGGCGTTGAGATAGTCCGACATCGCCAGCGGCGGGAACGCCCCCGGCAGACCCATGCCGTCGCCCTGATGGCAGGCGGCGCAGACCTGCGTGAACACGCGTTTGCCGTCCGCGACGTCATCGTGCCCGGCTGCGACCATCGGCGGCGCCGCGACCGGCGCCGCTGCTGCCCCGTCGGGGAGCGGGCCACTCGCGACCTTGTTGTAGATCGCCGGCTGCGCCGGGCCGCTGACCTTGAGCTCTCCGAGGGCGCCCTGCATGAACGCGCGGGTGATCGAATGGTCCACCAGCAGAAAGGTGCCGGGCACCAGCGTGCGCATCTCGACCATGGTCGCGCCGCCGGCCGGGATCAGCGTGGTCTGCACGTTGTGGTTGACCAGCGTGCCGCCCTCGACGTTGACGCTGTCGAAAATCTGGCCGATGACGTGGAAGCTCGACACCAGATTGGGGCCGCCGTCGCCGACGAACAGGCGCACGCTGTCGCCCACCGTCGAGGTCAGCGCGTTGGCGCCGGTCAGCGAACCCTCGCGGCCGTTGAACAGCACATAGGTCGGCTGCTCCAGCAGCAGCTTCTGCATGTCGAACGTCTGCAGTCCGGGCGCGTGATAGGCGCCTGTCGTGTAGAAGTCGCCTTGCACGACGTAGTACTCGCGATCCGCTTTCGGCAATCCCTGCGGCGGCTCGACCAGGATCAGGCCGTACATGCCGTTGGCGATGTGCATCGGCACCGGCGGCGTGGCGCAGTGGTAGATGTACAGGCCCTCGCGCAGCGCCTTGAAGGTGAACACGCTCTCGTGCCCCGGCGGCGTCATGCTGACCGCCGCGCCGCCGCCCGGGCCCATCACCGCGTGCAGGTCGATGTTGTGGGCCATGTGCGAATCCGCCGCGTTCTTCAGGTGCAACTCGACGGTGTCGCCCTGGCGCACGCGGATCATCGGACCCGGTACGGTGCCATTGAAGGTCCAGAAGTCGTAGCGCACGCCGTCGGCGATTTCCTTGACGACCTCGCGGGTCACCAGGCGCACGATCACCCGTGCCGGGTAGCCGCGATGGATCGGCGGCGGCACGTTGGGCGGCGCGACCAGGGTCTCCTCGATCGGTGCGCCACGAGGCGGACCGAGATCGGCGGGGTCGGCGGCGGGCGCGGCGTCCGCCGTTCCGACGACGACATTGAGCAGCAGGCTGCAGCAGGCCAGCGCGACACGTTTCATGACGATGCCCTCGGGATGAGCGACGACGCTACTCCCTCGTATGGATTCTGTATTGATTTCGATCAGATCGCCGCGACCGCATGCCGCAGGCGTGACATGGCATGAGACGCACGACACCGCGCCCGGCCGCAGCCGCGACGCTTGCTATCATCCGGCGCGCGCTCGTCGCGCACCGCCAGGCTCAAGCCACGCCGTCATGCCGACCCCGCGCCCCCAGCGTCCCGATCCGCGCGCGAATCCGATCGCCGACGACGGTACCGAGGTGCGCTTCTGCAGCACCTGCGCCTTTTCCGGCGTCTGCATCGATGCCGGTTACGACAAGGCCGCACTGCGCGACCTGCATGTGCTGGTCGAGCACATCGGGCCGTTTCGCGCCGGCGAGCACGTGTTCCGCAGTCGCGAGCCGTTCAAGGCCATCTATGCGGTGCGCGCCGGTCTGGTGAAGACGGTCGCGGTCGATCCCGAGGGCAACGAGCAGGTACTGGGCTTCTACCTGCCCGGCGAGGTGGTGGGGCTGAATGCGATCTATCCCGAACACTACCCCTGCGACGCGGTGACGCTGGAGACCTCGCATTTCTGCCGCTTCTCGTTTCCGGCGATCAGCGCGTTGGCGGCACGCATGCCGGGCCTCCAGCAGCAACTGTTCCGGCTGCTGTCGAAGGAGCTCGGCATGACCTCGCTGCTGGCCGGTGACCATGCCGCCGAGGAGCGCGTCGCAGCCTTCCTGACCGATCTCGGCGAACGTCTGGCGACGCAGGGCTTTTCCGGCACGCGCCTGCGGCTGAGCATGTCGCGCCTGGACATCGCCAACTACCTGCGCCTCGCCGCCGAGACGGTCAGTCGCATCTTCACCCGTCTGCGCGACCAGGGCCTGATCGCGCTGGAGGGCCGCGATCTGGAAATCCTCGACGTCGCCCGCTTGCGCGCGCTGGCGCGCAACGTGCGCGAGCGCTGACTCGAGGTACGGCCCTGCGCCCTGCACCCCCTGATCCAGATCAGGAGGCTCAGGGCCGCGCACAGCGAGGATGTCGCATCCCATTCCGCTGCAGCCGCCATGAACCGCGCTCCGATCCCGATCGCCCCCCTCGCGCGCGCCGACGCCGCGCCGCCGTCATTCGCCGCCGTGCTGGCCGCCGCGCCGCATCGGCTGATGTTCTTCGCCGGCGCCAGCGCGGTGCTGCTGAGCATGCTGTGGTGGACGCTGGCGCTGGCCGCCACCACCTTCGGCTGGAGCACGTGGCCGCAGGCGCCGATCCCGGCGCTGTGGGCGCACGCGATGCTGGCTCAGTACGGCATGCTCGGCCCCTTCATCTTCGGCTTCACCCTGACCGTGTTCCCGCGCTGGACCGGGCAGCGCGAGTTGCGGCGCGGCGCCTATGCGCCGGTGTTCGCCGGGGTGTTCGGCGGTTATCTGCTGGCGTTGCTCGGCCTGCTCGATCTGCGTCCACTGCTGGTGCTCGGCTTCGCGCTGCTGCTGGCGGGCTGGTGCTATGGCATCACGCGTCTGCTCGGCGTGCTGCGCGCGGCGCGATCGCGCGATCGCTGGGCATGGTCGATCCTCGCCGCGCTGATCCTGGGGGCGCTCGGCCTCGCGCTGTTTCTCGCCTTTCTGCTGGGCGCACCGCCCGCGCTGGCGATCGCGGCGATCCGCATCGGTACCCTCGGCTTCCTGCTGCCGGTGTACTTCAGCGTGATCCACCGCATGCTGCCGTTCTTCTCGGCCAGCGTGATCCCGGGCTACCACACGGTGCGACCGGCCTGGTCGCTGCCGCTGCTGTGGGTGCTGCTGCTGGCGCATCTCGCACTGGGTGCCGCCGGCCTGCCGACGTGGCGCGCGCCGGTCGACGTGCTGCTGGCGCTGTTTTTCCTCGGACACTGGATCGCCTGGCAGCCGTGGAAAGCGCGGCGCCCGGGCCTGCTTGCGGTGCTGTATCTGGCCTTTGCCTGGCTGCCGCTCGCGTTCGCGCTGTTCGCACTGGGCGGTTTTCGCGGCGAGGGTGCCTATGGCGCGGTGGACATGGCCGCGCTGCACGCGCTGACGGTGGGCTTCTTCGGCTCGATGCTGGTGGCGATGGTGACACGGGTGACGCACGGCCACTCCGGCCGGCCGCTGGCGATGGGCGCCGTTCCTTGGTTCACCTTCCTCGCCGTGCAGGCGGTGGCGCTGGCGCGCGTCATCGACGCGCTGGCGGGCGGCGGCGCACTGGCCTACACCCTGACCGCCGCGGCCTGGGTGGCGGCGTTCCTGCCATGGGCACTGCGCTCGGCGTGGATCTATCTGACACCGCGCCGCGACGGGCGCCCGGGCTGACAGCGTGTGCATGCAGCACGTGCGACGATGGCTTCACAAGTTCCGAGGTCACGCAGAGCCGAGGGAACCGACATGCCGCTGCTCACCTGGTTCCCGCTGATCCTCGCCGTGCACATCGGCACGGTGGCCGTCTCCGGTTCGCTGTTCGCGTTGCGCGGCGCGGCGCGCATAGCCGGCTGGCCGGTCGCCAACCACGCCGCGGTGCGTTATTTCTCCTACCTCAACGACACCCTGCTGCTGACCGCGGCGATCCTGCTGACCCTGATCGTGCACCAGTATCCGCTGCTGGATGCGTGGCTGACGGTCAAGGTCGTGCTGCTCGGGATGTACATCGTGCTGGGCGTGGTCGCACTGCGGCGCGGACGTTCGCCGCGCACGCGTGCGCTGGCGTATATCGCGGCGCTGGCGACCTTCGGCTTCATCGTCAGCGTGGCGCTGACGCAGAACCCGTGGGGTGTGTTTGCCTTACTCGGCCGCTGACGCGGGCTGGCCCAGCACGCGGTCGAGCAGCGCGGCCAGACGCGCGCCGCCGAGGCGCAACTGGCGCTCGGCGATCGGGCGCATGCGTGCGACGTAGGCCGCGTCGATGCGATGGCCGGAAGGATAGACGCCATCATCCATGACGATGCGGCAGCTCTGCTCGACCCATTGCGCGGGCGGATTGTCGAACGGCGCGATCGGTCCGGGCAGCGTCAGCGGACCTTCGCGCTCGAGCAGCGCCGCGTAGGCGGCGGCATCCAGATGCCGGGTGGACAGCAGCCCGGAATCCCAGACCCGGTGCAGATTGCTGCCGCTGCCCTCGAACTGCACCTGGACCTCGTTGCCACCCTTGTCATCCTTGTAACCTGCGTGCAGCGGCTGCTGCGCATCGCCGACGAAGTGCACCACGAAGTTCAGCGCCTGCGCCCGCACCGCGGTCGGCAGTCTGCGGTCGCCGAGAATCTGCGCGTAATGGTTGATGGCATGCACCACGCACTGGCCGTCCGGGCAATCCTCGGCGGGCTTGAACACGCAGGAACCGTGCATGTTGACGTAGTGCAGCGGCGCGGTTTCCTTCGCCAGCGCGGCCAGGTCCGGCGCCGGATCGTCGCGCAGCCGGTCGGCCCAGTCGGCGACGTCGGCCAGGCTCGCGGCGTGCTCGCTGGCCAGCAGCCGATCGACCTCGGCGCGCGTCGCCGGCGCGAGTTGCGAGGCCGCCCGATCGGCGACGATGCGGTGCCCGAGCGGGCCCCACGCCAGGGCGGCGGGTGCCGCGGCCAGCAGGGCGCATGCAAGCAGTGCGATAGGCAGCGGCCGGCGGCGGCGATGCATGGGCGGACTCCGGGCGGACCCGCCGCAGTCTGCCATAGCGCCGCAGCAGGCTCGCTGCGCCCGCGGAACGGCGCGGAATCATCGTAAAATGCCCGCTTCCGCTCCACCATCCGCATCGGAGGGCACCGTCCCATGGCCATCAAGGTCGCGATCAACGGCTACGGCCGCATCGGCCGCAACATCCTGCGCGCGCTGTACGAGTCGAACCGCACGAACGAGATCCAGGTGGTCGCGATCAACGATCTGGGCGATGCCGAAACCAATGCGCATCTGACCCAGTACGACACCGCGCACGGCCGCTTCCAGCACGAGGTCTCGGTGGACGGCGGTGATCTGGTCGTCCGCTCCCGCCAAGGCGGCGCGAGCGACCGCATCAAGGTGTTCGCCGAGCGCGATCCGGCCAGGCTGCCGTGGGGCACGCTGGGGGTGGACGTGGTGCTGGAGTGCACCGGCCTGTTCACCAGCAAGGCCAAGGCCGGCGCGCATCTGGCCGCTGGCGCCGGCAAGGTGATCATCTCCGCGCCGGGCGGCAGCGATGTCGACGGAACCTTCGTGATGGGCGTCAATCACGACCAGCTCAAGGCCAGCCATCAGGTCATCTCCAACGCCAGCTGCACCACCAACTGCCTGGCGCCGCTGGCCAGGGTCTTGCACACCCGGATCGGCATCGTGCACGGGCTGATGACCACCATCCACGCCTACACCAACGACCAGGTGCTGACCGACGTCTACCACTCCGACCTGCGCCGTGCGCGCTCGGCGACCATGAGCCAGATCCCGACCAAGACCGGCGCCGCCGCCGCGGTCGGCCTGGTGCTGCCCGAGCTCAACGGCAAGCTCGACGGCTTCGCCATGCGCGTGCCGACCATCAACGTGTCGGTGGTCGATCTGACTTTCGTCGCGGCGCGCGCGACCAGCAAGGACGAGATCGACGTCGCGGTGCGCGAGGCCAGCGAGGGCGCGCTGAAGGGCATTCTCGGCGTCAATACCCGACCGCTGGTGTCGGTGGACTTCAACCACAACCCGCTGTCGAGCATCTACGACGCCACCCAGACGCGCGTGATGGGCGGCACCCTGGTCAAGGTGCTCAGCTGGTACGACAACGAGTGGGGCTTCTCCAACCGCATGCTGGACATGACGCGCGCCCTGATGGCCGCGCGCTGAGCCGGGGTCGGGTCCGGCGCGTCCCGTGCCGGCCACGGATGGCCTGCCCGCTGGTGATCCGTGCCGCAAGCGGGGCGATGCCTGGCGGGCGCAGGCCGGGCCGCAAAGCCCGGCCCGGCACCGGGGAAAGCACCAGGCCGGCCGGCCCGGCCTGCCGCGCTCGCGCGCGACCGCGGCGCCCGGCAGAATCGACCGCATGACGACCACCGCCGCGCCCACCATCGAGCTCGAACTGCACAGCCTCGCGCAGCTGTTCGACGTGCTCGATCCGGCGCCGTTCCGTGAACGCGCGCTGGATCCGCACGCCCATCGCTATCTGCTCTCCTGCGCGCAGGAACTCGATCCGCGCGGTGTCCTGCGCCTGCGCGTGCACCTGCCCCCCGAACTGCGCGGCGACTCCGACACCATCGGCGCCGCGATACACAACCACTTCGCCTACGAGCGCGATCAGGCCGCGCGGCTGCTGCGCGCGCGCATGCGCCTGGCTTGGAGGGCGCTGCTGATCGGCATGCTGATCCTCGCCTCGACCACGCTGGTCGGCCAGGAATTGCGCCGGCTGCCGCTGCTCGACTGGCTGGGCGAAGGCGTGCAGATCCTCGGCTGGGTCGTGCTGTGGTATCCGCTGGACCTGCTGCTGTTCCAGCGCCGCGAGGTCGCCGCCGAGCTGCGCGCGCTCGACGCGCTGGCGCACGCCGAGGTGGCGCTGGCGGACCGCGACGACGGCCGAGGCGCGACCGGTTGATACCCGTTCGCGATCGAGACACGAGAACCGCGTCGCCCGGATGCAGTGCGGCGGAATCCGCTCGGTACGGCCCCGGATTGCGCCTCTCACGAGGCGCCACCGGACTACCCGGCGCATCGATTGAGCGCAACGTGACATCAGGCCCGGGCAATCCACCACGCCAGCCATGTCGCACCGACGATCGCGGCCTGCGCGGCGGCCAGCGGCGCCGCGAACCGCAGCCCGCCGGCAATCCACGCCGTGCCGCACTTGCTGAGCGCGTTGCTGCTGAAGGCCGCCAGCACCGCAACCGACGCCAGCCCGGACGACAGATGCCCGTCCACGGTCAGTTGCGCGACCGAGACCGCAGCGGCGTGCGCATCCGCCAATCCGGCCACGGTCGCCGCCAGCAACGCGCCGGTCGCCCCGAGCGCGCGCCGTGCCGCGTCCGCCCCGAGCAGCACCGCGCTGACCAGCAGCGCAAAACCGAGCGCGTGGCGCGGATCGAACGGCCTGCGCCGCAACGGCATCGCCGTGCGCTGCACCTGCGCCGAACCGCGACGCAGCGCGATCGCCGCCGCGAATAGCGCCGCCACGCCGGCAGCCAGCAGCGGTACGGTCAGGTCCAGCAACAGCGCCGGCGCCAGCGCACCGACCAACAATGCCAGCTGCAGCACGGTGGCGATGTTCGACAGCAGGGCACCGCCGAGGCAGGCCGCGAACAACGCCGGCTGCTGCCGCACGCGTTGACCCATCGCGCCAATGGTGGCGGTGCTGGAGACGAAGCCACCGACGAATCCGCTGAGCGCCAGTCCGCGCGCGGGACCGAGCAGGCGCAGCGCCACGTAGCCGAGGCTCTGGATCGCCATCACCAGCAGCGCCAGCATCCACAGCGTGCGCAGATTCAATCCGGCCAGCAGCGTCAGCGGGCGGTCCGGCAGCAACGGCAGCACCACCAGCACGGCGGTAGCGAGCAGCAGACCCGCGTGCAGCTCCCCGGCACTGAGCACGCGCCGCGCAAACCGATGCAGCCGCGTCTTCGCGACCAGCGCCAGCGTGGTCAGTACCGCCAGCGCCGCCGCTGCGGCCGGCGCATGCATCGCCAGCGCGCCGAGCAGGACCGCCAGCAGCAGCGCCAGCTCGGTAGTCAGGCCGGGATCGTCGTCGCGCACGCGCAGGTAGCCCGCCAGCGCGAACGCCGCGGCGGCCAGCAGCGTCACCGCCAGCGCCGCATCGCCCAGCCGGGCGGCCACCGCTCCGGCCAGCGTCGCCAGCAGAAAGCTGCGCAAGCCCAGCGGTTGCCGCTGCGAACCGCGGCCCTTGTGGCGCTCGCGCTCGATGCCGAGCAGCAGCCCGCTGCCCAGCGCGGCGATCAGGCCCATCAGGTCAGGCGCGTGCAGGTCCATGTGCGGCGCGGCGCCGACAGCGCCCGGCGCCTCAGCGCTGCAGCACGTTGCGGGCGCGCTCGCGCAGGCGCGGCGCGTCGGTCAGCTCGATCTCGCGACCGTCGACGCGAATCAGGCCCTGTTCGCGAAACCGCGCCAGCACGCGGCTGACCGTCTCCGGCGCCAGCCGCAGGTAGTTGGCGATGTCGCCGCGCGGCATCGCCAGATGCAGTTGCGTGGCCGACTGCCGGCGCGCGGAGAGACGCTCGCCGAGATCGAGCAGGAACGCGGCCATGCGCTCGTCGGCGCTGTAATCGCCGGCGAGCATCGCCGAGGCGCCGATCTCCTTGCTCAGCGCGCGCAGCAGGTTCATCAGCAGATCGGGCACCTGCTGCGCCAGTTCGCGCACAGACGGAAACGAGAACCGGCAGACGTACACCGTATCCAGCACCATCGCGTCGCAGGGATAACGCTCGGGGTGGATCGCATTCAGCCCGACCGCCTCGCCGGGCAGGTAGAACCCCAGCACCTGCTCGTGGCCGTCGCCGTCGACGACCTGGGTCTTGACCATGCCGGCGCGCACCGCATAGATCGCCTTGAACGGCTCGTGGGTGCGGAAGATCGCGTCACCGACGTGGTACGGGCCCAGATGCTCGACCATGCACTGCACGCGCCGCATCGCCTCCTCGTCCTGGCCGGTGGCGATGCAACCGGCGCTGAAGGCACAGGCGGCACAAAGATGCTCCGGGTGATCATGCGGATGGTGGGCAACCAGATCCGCAAGGGCGTAACGACCAGCGGCGATGTCCATGGTGTTGCCTCCGTGCGCTGGAGCAGCGCAGGGATCATATCGCCTTGGAGTACCTCGCGCGCGGGCCTGCGACACCAAGATAGGCGTCGAAGGACATCGCGATGTTGCGCAGCAGCAGGCGCCCGCGGGCCGTGACGACGATGCGCGAGGCCGTGATCGTCACCAGACCGTCTGCGGCAAGTTGACGCAGACGCTGCAGGGCGGCGCCGAAATAGGTGGCGAAGTCGATGCCGTGGCGGCGGCCGAAGTCATCCATGTCGAGGCGGTCATGGCACATCAGCTCCATGATCAGCTCGCGGCGGATGCGGTCGTCCTCGCTGAGCAGCAGGCCGCGCGCGATCGGCAGACGGCCGTCGTCGAGCATGGCGTAGTAGACGGGCAGCTCCTTGACGTTCTGGCTGTAGGCGTCGCCGATGCGGCCGATCGCGCTCATCCCGAGCCCGACGATGTCGCAATCGCCGTGGGTCGAGTAGCCCTGGAAATTGCGCTGCAGCGAGCCCCCGGCCTGGGCGCGCGCCAGCTGGTCGTCGGGCAGGGCGAAATGGTCCATGCCGATATAGACGTAACCCGCGGCCGTCAGCGTCTCCAGGGTGAGGCCGAACAACGCCAGCTTCTCGGCGGCGCTCGGCAGCAGGCTGGCGTCGAGCTGACGCTGCGGCTTGAACAGCTCGGGCAGGTGCGCGTAGCTGTAGGCGGCGATGCGGTCCGGACGGATCGCCAGCACCTGCTCGAGGGTGCGCCGGAAACTGTCGGCGGTCTGCCGCGGCAGGCCGTAGATCAGATCCATGCTGACCGAGCCGAAGCCGGCATCGCGTGCCGCCGCGATCAGCTCGCGGGTCGCCGCGAAGCCCTGGATGCGGTTGACCGCGGCCTGCACCGCGGGATCGAAATCCTGCACGCCGACGCTGAGCCGGTTGAAGCCCAGCGCCGCCAGGGCGCGCACACTCGACGCATCCGCCCAGCGCGGATCCATCTCGATGCCGAACTCGCGTTCGCCCGGCGGTGCAAAGTTGAAGCACCTGCCCAGCTGCTCCATCAGTCGCGTCATCCGCGCGGCGTCGAGGAAGTTGGGCGTGCCGCCGCCGAAATGCAGCTGCACCACCTGGCGATCGCGGTCGAACAGCGCGCCGGTCAGCGCGATCTCGCGCTGCAGATGCTCGAGGTAGACGTCGGCGCGGGCGTGATCGCGGGTGATGATGCGCGTGCAGCCGCAGTAGAAGCACGGGCTGGTGCAGAACGGCACATGCACGTACAGCGACAGTGCGCGCGGGATCGGCTCCTCGTTGGAGGCCTGCGCCTGCGCGCGCAGATCGGCCTCGCCGAAACCGGCGTGGAACTGCGGCGCGGTCGGATAGCTGGTGTAACGCGGCCCGGCGACGTCGTAGCGCGTGATCAGCGCGGGGTCGAAGGCGGGCGCGGCGAGGACGGGGGCAGTGCTCATGGCGCGACTCTAGGCGCGGCGTCTCGCCGGCGCTTTGACCTGGATCAGCCGTCGTGCAGCGCCGCGACGCGCTGCTCGATCGCCCCGAAGATGCTGTGCCCGGCGGCATCGGTGATCTCGATCCGCAGCACGTCGCCGGACTTCAGGAACGGCGTCGCCGGCTTGCCGTCGCGCAGGGTCTCGACGGTGCGCTGCTCGGCCAGGCAGGATGCGCCCTTGGCGGTGTCCTGGTTGGCGATGGTGCCCGAGCCGACGAGCGTGCCGGCCGTCAGCGGGCGGGTCCTGGCCACGTGCGCGATCAGTTCGGCGAAGCTGAACTGCATGTCCGTGCCGCAGTCGGGTTCGCCGAACCAGCGGCCGTTGATCCAGGTGCGCATCGGCAGGTGCAGCTTGTGGCCCTGCCAGGCCGCGCCCAGCTCGTCGGGCGTGACCAGCACCGGCGACAGCGCCGAACGCGGCTTGGATTGCAGAAACCCGAAGCCCTTGGCCAGCTCGCCCGGGATCAGGTTGCGCAGGGACACGTCGTTGACCAGGCCGATCAGCTGGATATGCCCGGCGGCGGCGGCCGGAGTCACGCCCATCGGCACGTCGTCGGTGACCACGATCACCTCGGCCTCGAGGTCGATGCCCCAGTCCTCGCTGGCGGCGCTGATCGGATCGCGCGGCCCCAGGAAGCCGGCGCTGGTGGCCTGGTACATCAGCGGATCGGTGTAGAAGCTGGCCGGCACCTCGGCGCCGCGCGCCTTGCGCACGCGCTCGACGTGCGGCAGGTAGGCCGAGCCGTCGACGAACTCGTAGGCACGCGGCAGCGGCGCGGCCAAGGCAGCCATGTCGAGCGCGAACGGTTCGGCCGCTCGCCCTGGGGCGGCGGGATTGGGAAAGGATCGGCGCGGTCCAGACGCTCCGACAGCGCATTCAGCCTTGGCGCGACACGCTGCCAGTCGTCCAGCGCCGCCTGCAGCGTCGGCGCGATGCCGATCGCGCGCACCGCGCGGGCGAGATCGCGGGAAACGACGATCAGCGTGCCGTCGCGGCCGCCTTCCTTGAGTGTTGCGAGTTTCATGGCATGGGCTCGATGTTCGCGTTGATCTTAATCCTGTCGGGGCATCCCCTCTCCCGCCGGGAAAGGGTGCGGGAGCCGATGCGCATCAGCGCCGGACGGGATCGAAGTGTTTGGTCAGCCCCTGCCAGCAGCGCCAGTAGCCGGCCTGCAGTCCGGGCAACGCCAGCGCCTGCGCGGTCGGCCGGATGACCGCGCGCGTCTCGAACATGAAGGCCATGGTGTCGGTCAGGTGCTGCGGCTGCGTGGTGTCCTGTGCCACCGCACGGGCATGCGACGGCGGCATCGGGTCCGTGCCCGCTCATGCAGTTGTGCAGGGACGCTCCGCCGGGTACGAAGCCGCCCTTGCCGCCGTTGCCGGCGGTCTTGGCGTCGTACTCGCCGGTGATCAGGCCCATGAACTCGCTGGCGACGTTGCGGTGGAACCACGGCGGGCGGAAGGTGTGCTCGGCCACCAGCCAGCGCGGCGGAAAGATCGCGAAGTCCATGTTGGCGGTGCCCGGCGTGTCGCTGGGCGAGGTGAGCACGGTGAAGATCGACGGATCGGGATGGTCGTAGCTGATCGAACCGATGGTGTTGAAGCGCGCCAGATCGTACTTGTACGGCGCGTAGTTGCCGTGCCAGGCAACCACGTCCAGCGGCGAATGGTCGATGGCGGCGCGCCAGAGCCGCGCCCTGGAACTTGGCGATCAGCTCGAACTCGCCCTCGATGTCCTCGTAGGCCGCCACCGGCGCCAGGAAATCGCGCGCGTTGGCCAGGCGCGTTGGCGCCGATCGGGCCCAGATCGGGCAGGCGCATCGGCACGCCGAAGTTCTCCGCCACATAGCCGCGCGCGGCGCCGTCCAGCGGAGTCGCACGCGAAACGCACGCCGCGCGGGATCAGCGCGATCTCCAGCGGCGCGATCTCCAGCGCGCCCAGCTCGGTGGCGAGACGCAGACGCCCCTGCTGCGGCACGATCAGCAGCTCGCCATCGGCATCGCAGAAATAACGTCCGCTGCATCGAGCGGTTGCAGGCATACAGGTGGATGCCCACGCCGGCCTGCTCCGCGGCGCCGCCATTGCCGCCGAAGGTGACCAGTCCGTCGACGAAATCGATCGGCGCATCCGGCAGCGGCATACGGATCCCAGCGCAGCGCGTTGGGCGTGGCCGGTGCCTCGTCGAAGCCGTTGCGGAAGCATGCCTCGGGCAGCAGCGCGAACGGCGCGTGCATCGCGGCCGGACGGATGCGGTACAGCCAGCTGCGCCGGTTCTGGTGGCGCGGCGCGGTGAACGCGGTGCCGGACAGCTGCTCGGCATACAGGCCATACGGCACCCGCTGCGGCGAATTCTGTCCGACGGGCAGCGCGCCGGGCATCGCCTCGCTGGCGAACTCGTTGCCGAAGCCGGACTGGTACTGGAGAGTGGCGCTCATGCTGTGGCCTCAAACGGATCGCGCGCGCGGCAGGGATCATGCGCGGGTAACGCGGTTGCGCGCCGCCACTGCGATGCATCGAACTTTCGCGCTGGACCGCCTGGTTCCGCGCCGCTGCCGCGGCGCGGGTTACTTTCCTTTCCGGGAAAGCAACCAAAGCCATCTGCGCGACGCCGGCAGCCCGCTGCGCGGGCTTCCCTGCGCTGCTCGCCCAGCGCGGCCGGCGCGAACTCGCCCATCCATGGGCTCGAACATTCGCGCCTTCGCCTGGACCGCGCTGCTCGTGCCTGCAGCGCGCACGTCGCCAGGAGCAGGAACCGGACGCCGCGGGCTGTTGTCCTTGATCTCGGATTCCCTTCAGCAGTGGCGGGTGCCGAAGGGAAAGGCCCGCAGGCGCCCGCGGACCCGCGCAGCGGGCGCTGCTGCAGGGGGTCGCCTTTCCTTGGTTCCTTTCTTTGGCGAGGCAAGGAAAGGAACACGCACGGCGGCAGCTGTGCGGAACAGGCCGCGCCATGAAACAGATCTCCCGTGCGCAAGGCCAAGTTCGCCGCGCCTGCGGCGCGAAACCAGGCGATCTGGCGGGGCGCCGGTGCCTGGCCCGACACCCGACCCGCTCCGGCAGCCGTGCGGAACAGACAGCGCCGCGGAACCGATATCCCGAGCGCAAAGTAACGCGCGCCGCGCCTGCGGCGCTGAAACCGGCCAAGGTCACAGCACCCCGCGCTTCATCTGGTCGCGCTCGATCGACTCGAACAGCGCCTGGAAATTGCCCTCGCCGAAACCGTGGTTGCCCTTGCGCTGGATGATCTCGAAGAAGATCGGCCCGACGCAGTTCTGGGTGAAGATCTGCAGCAGCAGCTTCTGCTTGGTCTCGGCATCGGCGTCGATCAGGATCCGGTTGCGCGCCATGCGCGGCACGTCCTCGTGATGGCCGGGGACGCGCTGGTCGATCACCTCATAGTAGGCGTCGGGCGTGTCGAGGAAGGCCACGCCCTGCGCGCGCATCGCCTCGACGGTGGCATAGATGTCATCGGTGAAGCAGGCGATGTGCTGGATGCCCTCGCCCTGGTACTCGTCGATGTACTCGTTGATCTGGCTCTTCGGATCGGACGACTCGTTGAGCGGGATGCGCACCATGCCGTCGGGCGCGGTCATCGCCTTGGACACCAGGCCGGTCTTGGCGCCCTTGATGTCGAAGTAGCGGATCTCGCGGAAGTTGAACAGCCGCTCGTAGTAGCGTGACCACTGCTCCATGTGGCCGAAGTGCAGGTTGTGGGTCAGGTGGTCGATGAAGGTCAGCCCGAAGCCCTGCGGGTGGCGATCGATGCCGGGCAGGTACTCGAACTCGGCGTCGTAGACGCTGCCCCTGGCGCCGTAGCGGTCGACCAGATACAGCATGCAGCCGCCGATACCCTTGATCACCGGCGCGTCGATGGCCTTGGTGTGCTCCAGCGCGCCGATGGCCTCGCCGCCGTTGTCCAGCGCCTGCGCGCGCACCCACGCCGCCGGCTTGCTGAAACGGATCGCGAAGCCCGCCGCGCAGGGACCGTGCTGGCGCGCGAAGTCCATGGCGAAGGAGCCGGGCTCCTCGTTGACCAGGAAGCTGCAGTCGCCCTGACGGTAAAGCGTTACCCGCTTGCGGCGATGCCGGGCCACGGCGCTGAAGCCCATGCGCGGAAACAGCGCGTGCAGCAGGGCCGGGTCGGGCGCGGCGAACTCGACGAACTCGAAGCCGTCCACGCCCATGGGGTTTTCGAACTGCACCGGCTGCATGCCGACGTTGGGTTGCGCGCTCATGATGGCCTCCGCAGGGCACGCGGCGCTTGCGCCGCCTGAGCGGGCGTTATAGTTTCAATTGAAACCATTGGCAAGGCGCGCCGCATCATGCCCGACCGTGCACCGCTCGAGCTCGAACGCTTCCTGCCCTACCGGCTGTCGATCCTCAGCAACACGCTCAGCCAGGCGATCGCACGCGAATACGAGCAGCGTTTCGGCCTCGGCGTGACCGAATGGCGGGTGATCGCGGTGCTGGCGCGCTACGACGGCGAGGGCCTGGCGGCGCGCGAGGTGGCCGAACGCACGGCGATGGACAAGGTCGCGGTCAGCCGCGCGGTGGCCCGGCTGGTGGCGGCCGGACGGGTGATCCGGCGCACCCACCGCGGCGACCGGCGCCGCTCGGTGCTGCGCCTGTCGGCCCGGGGCTGGGCGATTCACGACGCCGTCGCCCCGCGTGCCCGCGCCCACGAGCGCGATTTGCTGGCGCGTCTCGACGCTGACGAGCGCGCCTGGCTGGAACGCATCCTCGACAAGCTGGTGCCAGCCCGGCCGCCGGCGAAAGCCTTCCTTACCAATCGGTAGCCGCACGGAAAGGCGTTGGCGACGCGGGCACAGGCAGGATGCGCGCATCCCGGCCATTCGGCCGCTGTCGCCACGAGCCTCCCCCATGAAGCGCACCCCCCTGTTCACCGGCGCCGCCTTCGGCACCCTCGCCCTGCTCGCCCTCGGTACCGGCCTGGCTCGCGCGGATGCCGGCGAGGCCGGCGAGATCGCCGCCGTCGCCACGGCCAGGATCACCCCCACCCATGCCATCGCCATCGCGGAGGGGCGCAGCCACGGCCGCGCCTTCGGCATGGGCCTCGAAGTCGCCAGCAGCGGCGCCTGGTACGAGGTGCGGCTGAACGTCGGGGGCAAGCCGATGCTGGCGCGCGTGGCGCCGGACAGCGGTCGCTTCCTCGGCATCGCACCGGCCCGGGGCGAGGACGCCAACGGCCTGCACGGCCTCGATGGCCACCCGCTGACGCTGGCCGGCGCCATCACCGCCGCCGAACGCCATGCCGGCGGCCGCGCGCTGGAAGCCGGCCCTTATGGCAAGGGCCCCGACGCCCATTACGATGTCGATGTGGTCAAGGCCGGCGCGGTATCCCACTGGAGCGTCAACGCCGACACCGGCGCGGTGACGCCGGCACCTGCCTCCGAGCAGGATTGAACCCTCGACCTTGCGGCATGATCACGGGCGCGGCCGGTTTCCTGCCGCGCCCGTCCCCGTTGCGGAGCACTTCCCGATGAAACTGCTGGTGGTCGAAGACGACGCCGAGACGGCGGCCTACGTGGCGCGCGGCCTGCGCGAGCAGGGCCACCTCGTCGACGTGGCCAGCGACGGCCGCGACGGCCTGTTCCACGCCGCCGAGGGCGGCTACGACGTGCTGGTGGTCGATCGCATGCTGCCCAAGCTCGACGGCCTCGGCCTGTTGCGCGCGCTGCGCGCCGCCGGCGTGCGCACCCCGGTGCTGATGCTGACCGCGCTGGGCGAGGTGGACGCGCGCGTCGAGGGCATCGAGGCCGGCGCCGACGACTACCTGGGCAAGCCGTTCGCGTTTGCCGAACTGGCCGCGCGCATCGGCGCGCTGGGGCGGCGCCCGCCGCTGGTCGCGGGTGCCGCCACCGCTCTGCGCGTGGCCGATCTGGAGATGGACCTGCTGCGGCGCGAGGTGCGCCGCGCCGGTCGCGTGATCGACCTGCAGCCGCGCGAGTTCCGTCTGCTCGAGTACCTGCTGCGCCATGCCGGCGAGGTAGTGACGCGCACGATGCTGCTGGAACAGGTGTGGGAGTATCACTTCGATCCGCAGACCAGCGTCGTGGAAACCCACATCAGCCGCCTGCGCGGCAAGATCGACCGCGGCTTCGACAACGAGCTGCTGCACACGGTGCGCGGCGCCGGCTATTGCCTGCGCGCTCCCGGCGGCGGTCACTGAGCATGCGCGCGACGCACGGCACCCCGGCAGCGCCGTTGCTGCGCAGCGCGGCATTTCGCCTTGGCGCGCTGCAGGCGGCGCTGTTCGCGCTGACCGCGCTGGTGCTGTTCGCGGTGACCTGGTGGGCGGTGCGCGGCTACGCCGAGGGCCAGTTGCGCAACGCGATCACCGACGAGGCCGGCGAAATGGCGGCTCTGGCGCCGGGGCAGATCGCCGGCGAAATCGCGCGCCAGGCCGCGGCGACCCCGCAGGGTCCGTTCTACTACGCCTACTACAGCGCCGACGGCCGGCTGCGCAGCGGCGACCTGCCGGCACCTTCGCCCGCGCCCGGCTGGGTGGCGCTGCAGGTGCGCTCCCTGGCAGGCGATCACGACGGGCGCGCCGAGGTGCTCGCGCTCAGCCGGCGTCTGCGCGATGGCAGCACGCTGGTGGTCGGACGCGATCGCCGCAGCGCCGACGCCCTCGATGACCTGCTGCAGGGTGCGTTCCTGTGGGCCGGCGCGGCAGCGGTGCTGCTGGCGCTGCTGGGCGGCGCGCTGGCCGCGCGCAGCTACATGGCGCGCATGCAGACGGTGGCGGCGAGCGCCGCGCGCATCGTCGCCGGTGATCTCGGCGCGCGCGTTCCGCGCAGCGGCCGCGGCGACGAGTTCGACCTGCTGGCCGAGGCGCTGAACGCGATGCTGGCGCGCGTCCAGGGCCTGATGGAGGGCATGCGCCAGGTCAGCAATGACATCGCGCATGATCTGCGCACGCCGCTGGCGCACCTGCGCCAGCGGCTGGAAGCCGCCGCCCGCGAAGCGGACAGCGTGGACGCCTTCCGCGGCGCCGTCGAGCGCGCGCTGGCCGACGTCGACGGCGTGCTGGCGACCTTCGCCGCGCTGCTGCGCATCGCCCAGATCGAAAGCCGCCAGCGCCGCGCCGGCTTCGCCGCGGTCGATCTGTCGGAGCTGCTGAACACGCTGGTCGGGGACTACCGCCCGGTACTCGAAGACCTGGGACGCCGCTTCGACACCGCCATCGCGCCGGGCCTGCGCACGCATGGCGACCGCGCGCTGCTGACGCAGTTGCTGGTCAACCTGATCGAGAACGCCCTGCGGCACACGCCGGCCGGCACGCCGATCACGTTGCGTCTGGAAACCGGCGCCCGTGGCCCGGTGCTGAGCGTGGCCGACGCCGGGCCCGGCATCCCGCCGGCCGAGCACGCGCGCGTGCTGGGACGCTTCGTGCGTCTCGACGCCGCGCGCAGCACGCCGGGCAGCGGCCTCGGCCTGGCGCTGGTGGCGGCGGTGGCCGACCTGCACGGCATCACAATGGCCTTCGAGGACAACCACCCCGGGCTGCGCGTACGACTGGAATTTCCCGCCGGGGGCGCCGCGTGATCCACAGCATCGGACTTTTCATCATCGCGCACGCGTTCTGGGCCGGCCCGCTGGTGGGACTGGTGGCCATGGTCGAGGCCGTCGCCGTGATCGGCTCGTTCGTGCCCGGCTCGACCATCCTGGTGATCGTCGGCACCGGCGCCGGCGCGGCGCATCTGCCGATCGGGCCGCTGATCGTCTGGGCGGTGGCCGGCGCGGTGATCGGCGACACGCTGTCGTACGGGCTGGGCCTGCGCCACGGCTCGCGGCTGCTGGCGATGCAGCCATTCGCCTATCGTCCGCAGTGGACCGTCCGCGCGCGCGCGCTGCTGGCGCGGCGCGGTGACATGGCCGTGTTCGCCGGCCGCCTGCTGCCGCCGCTGCGCGCACTCATGCCGCTGCTGGCGGGCATGTCCGAACTGTCGCTGGCGCGTTTCCTGATCGCCGATCTGGCCGCTGCCGTGGTCTGGGCGGTGGCGCATCTCGCGTCGGGCGCGCTGATCGGCGCCTTTATGGTTCACGGAGGCAATCTGCATGATCTGTGGCACGCCATCGCGCGCTGATCGCCGGCGCGCGCTGCGGATGGTGACGCTGGCCACCACGCTGGCGCTGGCCGGCTGCGTCAGCTACCGGCCGCGTCCGCTGCCGCAGGCGCCGCGCTGGGCGTCGGCGCCAACCGACGCCGCCGGGCATGCGTTGCAGCGGCTCGACCTAACCCAGGCCGCGGCGCTGGCGCTGCGCGCCAATCCCGACTATCGCGCGGCGCTGATCGACGCCCGCATCAGCACACTGCAGCTGCGCGCGGCGGGCCTGCTGCCCGATCCGCAACTCGGCGCCGGCGTCGATCACCCGGGCACGCCGGGCTACAGCCAGGCCTGGAATCTCGGCCTCAGCGAAGATCTGTCGACTCTGCTGACACGCGGAGCGAGGCTGGATGCGGCGCGCGCGCAGCTCACCGCGACGCGGCTGCAGCTGGCCTGGCAGGGCTGGGCGCTGGCGCAGGGCGCCGCAGCCGCCTACGTCGATCTGTGGACGGCCGAACGCCGCAGCGCACTGTTGACGCGCCAGGTGCAGATGGCGCGCGAACGCGACGCCGCGTTCGTGCACGCGCTCGGCAACGGCGACGTCACCCTGGAGAGCGCGGCCGCCAGCCTGGTGACGCTGAGCGACGCCGAGGCACAGCTGGCCGTGGCGCGCCAGGCGCAGGCCGCGGCGCAGGCGCAGCTCAATGCCCTGCTCGGCCTCGCCCCCACCACCCGCTACGCGCTGGACGCGCCGCAGACACCGCCGCTGCCGGACCGCGCCGCGCTGGATGCGGCGCTGCATGCGCTGCCGCGCACGCGGCCCGACCTGCTGGCGCTGGCGGCCGGCTACGGCGCCGCCGACGCCGACTTTCGCGCCGCCGTGCTGGCGCAATTCCCCGGACTCAGCGTCGGTGTCAGCCGCGCCTCCGACACCAGCCGCGTGCAGAGCAGCGGGCTCAGCATCAGCCTGAACCTGCCGGTCTTCGGCGGCGCGCAGGCACGCGCGCGCATCGCCGAGGCGACGCGCGCGCGCCTGCACGCCGACTATCAGGCGCGACTGGACCAGGCCGACGCCGAGGCGCGCGCGCTGGACGCGCAGCTGGTCGCGATCGCGCGCCAGCGCGGCCGGCTGCGGCAGCGCCTGCCGCAGCTGCGCACGCTGGCCGCGCGCGCCGATGCCGCGTTCGCCGCCGGCAATCTCGCCGGCAGCGCCTGGGCCGCGATCCGGCAAAGCCTGCTGGCACGCGAACTGGAGGCGCTCGACCTCACCGCCACCCTCGCCAAGGGCCAGGTCGCGCTGGCCGCGCTGCTCGGGCGCGTACCGCCGGGCGCCGCCGCGCTGCCCGCCGCCGCTTCCGGAGAATCCCGATGAACCGCACGCTGCGCCGTCTTGCCACCCTCGCCGCCTGCCTGCTGCCGCTGACCGCCACAGCCGCCGGAGCGCCTGCCCCGCGCGCGCTGGTCACCACGGCACCGGCCGCCCTGCGCACGCTGGCCGAGGACATCACCGTCTACGGCAAGGTCGAGCCGGACCCCGAACGCCTGCGCGCGCTGACCACGCTGAGGCCCGGCGAGATCACCCGGCTGTGGGTCGGACTCGGCCAGCGCGTCGCCGCCGGCCAGCGCCTGCTTGAGATCGCCACCGCACCGCAGGCGCGCATGGCCTACGCCCAGGCACAGGGCAAGGTCGCCAGCGCCAGGATCCAGTTGCAGCAGAACGAGGATCTGTTCAAGCAGCAGCTCTCCACCCGCGGCGACCTGGCCAATGCGCGGCAGGCGCTGGCCAATGCCGAGGCCGAACTGAAGGCGCTCACGCGCCAGGGCGCCGGCATGTCCAGCGACGTGCTGCGCGCACCGGAAGCGGCGGTCGTCACCCAGCTCGACGTCGCACCCGGCGCGCAGGTTCAGGCCGGGCAGCCGCTGCTGATGCTTGGCGCGCAGCGCCACGTCTGGGTCCGCCTCGGGCTGGAACCCGAGGAGGTATCGCGGGTGCATGCCGGCATGCCGGTGCGCCTGCAGCCGGTCTTCGGCGGCGCTGCCATCGATGCGCAGATCGCCCAGGTGCATGCGGTGGTCAATCCGGCCACGCATCTGGTCGATGCCGTGGTGCGGCTGCAGGGCAACGCCGCCAGCGACATGGTGCCGGGCAACTGGATGCGCGGCGCGATCCGGCTGCAGACCCGCCGCACGCTGGCGGTACCGCGCAGCGCGGTGCTCAGCGACCACAGCGGCAGCTATGTGTTCGTGGTCGTCGCCGGCCGCGCGCGGCGCGTCGCGGTACGCACCGGCATCGAATCGGAGGGCATGATCGCGGTCAGCGGCCAACTCGCCGCCGGTGACCTGGTCGTCACCGCCGGCAACTACGAGCTCGGCGACGGCATGGCGGTACGCGTCGCCCCGGAGGCGGCGCGATGAGCGAGGGACTGGCTGCCTGGCTGCAGCGCCACCGCCGCTCACTGCTGTTCCTGATGGGCGTGCTCGCGGCCGGCGGCGTGATCGCGGCGCTGAACATGCCGGTGTCGCTGTTTCCGGCGATCCAGTTTCCGCGCGTGCGCGTCAGCATCGACGCCGGCGACCGCCCGGCCAGCCAGATGACGGTCGAGGTCACACGCCCGGCCGAGCAGGCCCTGCGCGGCGTGCCCAACGTGCAGGCGATCGAGTCCACCTCCAGTCGCGGCAGCACCGACATCGACCTGCGCTTCGGCTGGGGCACCGACATCATCCAGTCGGCGCTGCAGGTCGAGGCCGCACTCAACCAGGCCCTGCCGCAGCTGCCGGCCGGCACGCGCTTCAACGTGCGGCCGATGGACCCGACCAAGTTTCCGGTGGTCGCCTACAGCCTCACCTCGCCGACCGAGAGTCCGGTCAAGCTGCGCGAGATCGCCCAGTACCAGCTGCTGCCGCTGATCTCGAGCGTACAAGGCGTGCGCGAGGTGCAGATCCAGGGCGGCGAGCAGCCCGAATACCGCGTCACCGTCGATCCCGCGCGCCTGGCCGCCCTGGGGCTGACGCTGAAGAACGTCGAGGACGCGCTGTCGGCCGCCAACGTGATCCGGGCGGTGGGCCGCATCGAGCGCGACGACCGCCTCTACCTGCTGCTGTCGGACACGCGCTTCACCGGGCTCGACGCGATCCGCCACGTGGTGCTGCGCACCGGCGCCGACGGCGTGGTCGATCTGGCCGACGTCGCCACGGTGCGCACCGCCGCGGTGCCGCGCTGGCAGACCGAGACGGCCGACGGCAAACCGGCAGTGCTGATCAACGTCTACCAGCAGCTCGGCGGCAACACCGTGGCGATCAGCCGCGACATCGCCGGCACGCTGGCCGCATTCCACGACAAGCTGCCGCGGGACGTGACCATCCATCAGTGGTACGACCAGAGCGGGCTGATCGTGGGGTCGGCCGACTCGGTGCGCGACGCGATCATCCTCGGTGTGCTGTTCGCGACCCTGGTGCTGTTTCTGTTTCTGCGCAACTGGAAGCTGACCCTGATCGCGGCCACCGTGGTGCCCGCCGTACTGGCCACGACCAGCCTGCTGCTGATCGCGCTGGGCATGAGTTTCAACATCATGACCCTGGGCGGGATGGCCGCCGCGGTCGGCCTGATCATCGACGACGTGATCGTGATGCTCGAGCACCTGGTGCGCCGCATCGCCGTGCGCGGGCACGGCACGCGCACCCTGCTCGAGGCGGCACGCGAATTCACACAGCCACTGGCCGGCTCGTCAACGGCGACGGTGATCATCTTCGTGCCGCTGGCGTTTCTCGGAGGCGTCACCGGTGCGTTCTTCAAGTCGCTGTCGCTGACCATGGGCGCCAGCCTGGTGATCAGCTTCTTCTTCGCCTGGCTGGCACTGCCACTGATCGCAGACCATCTGCTCGGCGAGAAGGACGCCGCGATCGAGCACGGCGGGCGCATCACCCATGCCATGCAGAGCGGCTACCGCCGGCTGATGACACGGCTGCTGGCACGGCCGCTGCTGTTGCTGGCCGGCCTGCTGCCGCTGCTGGTGGTCGGCGCGCTGGGCTACCTCAAGGTGCCGACCGGCTTCATGCCGGAGATGCAGGAGGGCGGATTCGTGCTCGACTACCGCACCGCGCCCGGCACCTCGCTGACCGAGAGCGACCGCCTGATCGCGCAAGTCGAGCGCATCCTCGCCACCACACCAGGCGTCGACACCTGGTCGCGGCGCACCGGCGCGCAGCTGGGCGGCGGCATCACCGAGGCCAACGAGGGCGACTTCTTCGTGCGCCTGAAGACCCCCGCCGGCCAGGCCGAGCTGATGCGCAAGGTCGTCGACCGCATCCAGAGCGACGTGCCGGGCTTCGAGATCCTCGACACCCCGCAACCGATGCAGGACCTGATCGGCGACCTCACCGGCTCGCCGCGGCCGGTGGTGATCCGCCTGTTCGGCGACGACTGGAACCAGCTGGTGACACTGGCGCCGAAGGTCGCCGATGCGATCGGCAAGGTGCGCGGCCTGGCGGAGATCCAGAACGGCCTCAACATCGCCGGTGACGCCATCGAGATCAGGGTCGACCGGGTCAAGGCCGCGCTCGAGGGCATGACGCCCTCCGAGGTCACCGCCCAGCTCGACACCTATCTCGCCGGCAGTGTCATCACCCACGTGCTGCAGGGCCAGGTCGTCTACGGCGTGCGCGTCTGGGTGGCGCCGCGCGAACGCGACTCGCTGGCGCGCCTGCGCGCGCTGCGCCTCGCCGCGCCCGACGGCCATCTGGTGCCGCTGGCGCGCATCGCCACGCTGCGGCTGATCACCGGCCAGCCGCAGATCACCCGCTACGACCTCAAGCCGATGGTCGCGGTCTCGGCGCGCATCGAGGGCCGCGGTTTCGGCACCACGCTGGCCGACGTCAGGCGCGTGCTGGCGCAGCCCGGCCTGCTGCCGAGGGGCGTCTATTACACGCTGGGCGGGCTCTACCAGCAGCAGCAGATCGCGTTCCGCGGACTGGCCATGGTGTTCGCCGCCGCGATCGCGCTGGTGTTCCTGGCGCTGCTGTTCCTCTACGAACGCTTCCGCGTCGCGCTGGCGATCATGACCGCGCCGCTGCTGGCCGCCAGCGCGGTGTTCTTCGGCCTGTGGGTCACCGGCCAGACCCTCAACATCACCGCGCTGATGGGCCTGACCATGATCGTCGGCATCGTCACCGAGGTCGGCGTGTTCTATTTCTCCGAGCTGGCCCTGCTGCGCGGCGAGGGCGTGCCCTTCGGCGAAGCGCTGATCCAGGCCGGCGAGAACCGCCTGCGTCCGATCGCGATGACCACGCTGGCGGCGATGCTGGCGCTGGCGCCGCTGGCGCTGGGCATCGGCCAGGGCTCGGCGATGCAGCAGCCGCTGGCGATCGCGATCATCGCCGGTCTGGCCGTACAGATGCCGCTGGTGCTGCTGATGGTACCGGTGGTCTATGCGCTACTGGCGCGCAAGGAGAGCGCGACGGCACCGAACTGAGGCGGATGCGCGGCGCGCGCATGTGCGGTGTTGCGGTCTCCGCTCACCGGCGTCATCTGAATATCGTTGTCACGCTGTGCAACGCGAAGGACCTGCGTAGCGAGGCATCGGGCTGCGACAGCGGCTGCGGCACACCGCCCTGTTCCGCTCGGCTGCCGCCGAGCAGGTTCCTTTCTTTGCTCCGCCAAAGAAAGGAACCAAAGAAAGGCGGCCCCCCGCGCGGCGCCCTTGGGCCGTTGGCCCGGCGGGTGCGTGCGACGCCGGTCGGTGCCGCGACGGTGCATCCGTGCACCGGCGCGGCAGGGGCGCGATCCCTCGCGCCCCTCCTGCGGACTTTTCGGCCGGCGCCGCACCGCCGCGAGGCGGTGTACGGGCACAGCTCGTGAACGCTCGGCCATGGAAGGCCGGGCTGGAGATGCCGCTCCAGGGACGGATGGTTGCAACACCCCGCTCTTGATCTTCCGCGCCCGTGGGCGACGCCGAGCAGCGCAGACGGACGCGAGAGCAAGGCGCGCATGTTCGAGCCCAGGGGTGAGACGCCACGCTTGCGATCTGCCGGGGCAGATCGCGGGGCGGCGAACGCCCGACCAGGGAAGGCCGGGCCGGAGACGCTGCCGCAAGGATGCCTGATGTCATGAGTCGGCCAAGCGCAGCTGGCTTTGGTTGCTTTCCCCGCAAGGAAAGGGAGGCTTCCCGACGGGGAAGACTCCCGCTCGCCGCAGGCGAGTGGAAGCTTTGCTTCGGAGATAGTCGCGGCAGCCGAGCGGAACCGGGCGGTGTGCCGATGACACCGCAGACATCAGATACTTCGCCGCGCAGACCCAGCGCGAGGTTCGGCAGACTGCGGGCGAGGCGCAGCTTCTCTCCCGCCGACGCGGTTGCGAGAGAAGGAACAAAGCCCGACGCGAGGACCTTACGGCTCGCTTACGAAACATGGCTGCGGGTGCGGAACATGACTTCCGGCAGGGAGATCCGGACAACTGAAAGCCGCAGGCTGCGGCTGGATAACGATTCCCCATCGCATCACTTCGGGAGGTTCCCCATGCAGGTCCGTTTCCGTCTTGCCCCGCTGGCCGCCGCGCTGGCGCTGGCGCTGCTGCCATCGACGCCGGCGCTGGCTGCCGCCAGGTCGCCCGCCACGGCGCCGAAGAGCCCCTTCGAGCATCTGGCGGTCCGCGACCTCGGACCGGCGACCGCGGGCGGCCGTGTGACCTCGGTGCTGGGCATCCCCGGCAACCCGAAGGTGTACTACGTCGGCGCGGCCGGCGGCGGCGTCTGGAAGACCACCGACGGCGGCCTGTCGTGGAAGGCGATCTTCGCCCACGAGGCGACCGCCTCGATCGGCGCGATGGCGCTGGCGCCGTCCAATCCCAGCATTCTCTGGGTGGGTACCGGCGAGGCCAACATCCGCAACGACGTGCTCGACGGCGCTGGCCTGTACCTGTCCACCGACGCCGGCAAGAGCTTCCGCCGCGTCGGCTTCAAGGACGCCGGCCAGATCGCGCGCATCGTGGTCGATCCGCACGACGCCAACCACGTGCTGGTGGCGGTGCTGGGCCACGCCTGGGGTCCCAACGCCGAGCGCGGCGTGTTCGAGACCACCGACGGCGGCAAGACCTGGAACAAGACCTTGTTCGTCAACGACCAGACCGGCGCGATCGATCTGGCCATGCAGCCGGGCAATTCGCGCGTCCTGTTCGCCGCGACCTGGCAGGCGCGCCGCTACCCCTGGGCGCTGGACGAGGGCGGCCCCGGCAGCGGCATCTGGCGCTCGGAGGACGGCGGCGCGACCTGGACCAGGTTGACCGACGGCATACCCAAGAGCCCGCTGGGACGCATCGCGATCTCGGTGGCGCCCAGCGACCCGGAACTCGTCTACGCGCTGATCGAGACCAAGCACGGCAACGGCCTGCTGTTCGCCTCCCACGACCTCGGCGACCACTGGAGCGAGGTCAGCGACAACTACGCGCTGGACGTGCGGCCGTTCTACTTCACCCAGCTGCAGGTCGCGCCCAACGATCCCAACCGGATCTACTTTCTGTCGTTCTTCCTGATGCAGAGCAACGACGGCGGCAAGACCGCGCACCCGATCGACAAGACCGTGCACGTCGATCATCACGCGCTGTGGATCGACCCGACCAATCCCGAACGCATGATCCAGGGCAACGACGGCGGCGCCTATCTCAGCGTCAACGCGGGCAAGACCTGGCGCTTCCTCGACGGCATGCCGATCGAGCAGACCTACATGGTCGCCGCCGACAGCAAGCGGCCGTATGACCTGTGCACCGGACTGCAGGACAACAGCGGCTGGTGCGGGGCGTCCAACTCGCTGGCCGACAACGTGGTCAGCGGCAACGACTGGTACACCGTGGTCGGCGGCGACGGCGAGTACGTGGTGCCGGCGCCCAGCGACCCCGACATCATCTACGGCGATGCCGAGGACGGCTCGATCGTGCGTTTCGACCGCAAGACCAAGCTCACCCGCTTCATCATGCCTTACCTGCATGGGCCGGGCTTCGTCAACGACCTCAACACCTCCGACCAGCAGTACCGTTTCAACTGGACGCCGCCGATCGCGGTCGATCCGCGACATGCCGACACCGTCTATCTCGGCGGCAACGTGGTGTTCAAGTCCACCGACGGCGGCACGAACTGGACGGTGATCAGCCCCGACCTGACGCGCAACGACAAGAGCAAGCAGGGTCCGTCGGGCGGCCCGGTCAACTGGGACATCTCCGGCGCCGAGACCTACGACACCGTGCTGTCGATGACGCTGGCGCCGACCGACAGCCAGGTGCTGTGGGCCGGCACCGACGACGGTCTGGTGCAGGTCACGCGCGACGGCGGCGGCCACTGGAGCAACGTCACCCCGGGCGGCGTGCCGAAGTGGTCGCGCATCTACCAGATCGGCGTGTCGCCGTTCGCCGCCGGCACCGCCTACGTGGCCGCCGACGCGCACGAGCTGGACGACCGCAAGCCCTACGTGTTCCGCACCAGCGACTACGGCAGGAGCTGGACGCGCATCAGCGACGGCCTGCCCGAGCAGCCGGTGCTGGTGGTGCGCGAGGATCCGCAACAGCGCGGTGTGCTCGTTGCCGGCACCATGACCGGCGTGTGGGTGTCGCGCGACGACGGCGGCCACTGGTCACCGCTCGAGGCCAAGAGCCTGCCGACCGCGGCGGTGTTCGACCTGCAGTTCGTCGGTGATCACGGTGACGATCTCGCCATCGCCACCCATGGTCGCGGCGTGCTGGTACTCGACCACTTCGCCGCCGTCGCCGGCCTGACGGCCGCAGTCGAAAAGCAGCCGCTGCAGGTGTTCGCGCCCTCCACCGGCGTCGAGTGGCAGCGCTGGTCGCGCGGCGAGGGTGCCGAGCCCGGCTATACCGCGCCCAACGCGCCCAACGGCGTGGTCCTCGACTTCTGGCTGCCGAAGAAGCTCGCGGCCAGCGCCGCCGAGAAGGCCGCGCATCAGGGACCGGTCGAGATCCAGGTCAGGGATGCCGCGGGCCATCTCGTCGCCACACGCTGGATGACGAAGACCGAGGCCGGCGTCAACCGCTACGTCTGGGACATGAGCTACGAGGGCCCGACCAAGCTCGACTTCGACCAGATGCCGAGCGAGAACGGCGGCGAAGGCGGCAACAGCGGACCGCCGGTGCTGCCCGGCAGCTACCGCATCACCGTGACCGCCGACGGCCACAGCCAGACCGTGCCGGCGACCGTCACCTACGATCCCAACCACGTTGCGGCGCTGCCGGCGCAGCAGGCGGCCCTGCAGGCGGCCCTGGCGTCGCGCAACCAGCTCAGCGCGCTCAACCAGCTCCTCAACCGCGTCAACGCGTGGCAGGACACGCTCAAGGACTTCGAGGCCAAGGCCAAGGATCCCGACAGCAGCCTCGACGCCTCGCAGCGCGCGCTGCTGCCGCAGGCCGAGGCCCTGGGCAAGCAGATCGCCACGCTGCGCGACTCGGTGTACAGCGCCAAGTTCCAGCACAACGTGATCGAGGACGACCTGCACCAGCTGACCGACCTGCACGGCGGCATCGCGGCCCTGTACGGAACCCTGGCCAGCCTGCAGAACCAGGCGCCGACCGCACCTCTGCTGCAGATGGGGCAGCAGCAGGCGCAGCAGAACGCGACCACGCTGGCGGGCTTCAACAGCCTGCTGGCCGGCGCCGTCGCCGCCTACAACAAGGCCGCGTTCGCAGCCGGGGTGCCGACGCTGGCCGGCGGCCAGCCGATCGCGGTGGCCGCGGTGCAGTAACCGGACGCCGGACGTCTGGACATCCGGACGTCCGCTGGATCAAACCGATCGGGCGCCCTCGCGGCGCCCGTTTTTTTCCCGGCTGGCCATGAGCCCCCTCCGGACTCGAACGCTTCCACCGGATTGGCGCGGTGCACGCGCACGAAGCGGGTCGCAGCGCACCCGCGTGGCCTGGCCGCGGCGCGCCTGCTCGCCGCACGCTCCCCCGGTGCCGACAGAGCGGGGTTCCCGGGGCGGTCCGGATCGCCGGGTTGCTCGCGGCCCGGATCAGCCGGTCGCGCGCAGCACGCGCGCGATCACCTCCAGCGCCCGATCGATGCCGGCATCGTCGACGTCGAGATGGGTCACTGCGCGCACGCGTTTCGGGCCCATCGGGCACAGACGCACGCCCTCGGTCAGCGTGGCCGCAGCCAGACGCGCGGCATCCCAGCCGTCCGCGATGAGCTCGAAATAGACCAGGTTGCTTTCCACCGTTGCCGGATCGATGGCGACGCCGGGGATGCTCGCCAATCCCTGCGCCAGCCGCCGCGCGCGGGCGTGATCGTCGGCCAGGCGCGTGACGTGATGATCGAGCGCGTACAGGCAGGCCGCGGCGATGATGCCGCTCTGGCGCATCGCGCCGCCGATGCGCAGCTGCCAGCGTCGCGCCTCGCGCACGAAAGCCGCGCTGCCGGCGAGGATCGCGCCGCCGGGCGCGCCCAGGCCCTTGCTGAAGTCGATCCAGGCCGAGTCGTAGCCGCGCGCGAAGTCGGCCGCGGACACGCCGCTCGCGACCACGGCGTTGAGCAGCCGCGCGCCGTCCATGTGCGTGGCCAGCCCGGCCGCGTGCGCCGTCCCGGCGACCGCGTCCAGCATCGCACGCGGCCACACCGCGCCGCCGCCCAGATTGGTCGTCTGTTCGACCGCGACCAGCCGCTGCAGCGGCGCCTGCAGGTTGTCGGCGCGCAGATGGCGCTTCAGCGCATCCGCATCGAACATCCCGCGCGTACCGCCGATCGGCTCCAGCATCACGCCGGCCAGCGCGGCCGGACCACCGGCCTCGAAGCCGACGATGTGCGCCGTGGCCTCGCACAGCACCGCCTCGCCGGGCCGGCAGTGCACCGCCAGCGCGATCTCGTTGCACATCGTGCCCGAGGGCAGATAGACCGCTGCCGGCTTGCCCAGCAGAGCGGCGCAGCGTTCCTCGAGCGCGTTGACCGTCGGATCCTCGCCGGCGCGCTCGTCGCCGACCTCGGCGCCGGCCATCGCCGCGCGCATCGCCGGCGTGGGCCGGGTCTTGGTGTCACTGAACAGATCGACGCGCAGGGGATTCATCCGCAAGCTCCGCAGGTTCATGGGCAGACCGCGATGGTGCCGCAGACAGCCGGCGCATGACCACCGGCAATGTAGGATCATTCGACTGCCGGAGGCTGCCATGCGCCAGGTGATGCCGCTGTTGCTGCTGCTCTCGCTGCCCGTCGCCACGCCGGTTGCGGCGACGACCGTGTACCGCTGCATCGGCGCCGATGGCGTGGTGGCGTATCAGGACCAGCCCTGTGCCGCGGGGCAGAAGGCCAGCACCATCGACCTGCCCGACAGCGCGCCCAGCGCGCCGGTGCCACCGCCGCCCTCCATGCCCACCGTCGCACCCGCACCGCCGCCCGCCGCGCCGCCGCCCGCGCCGCTGCCGCAGCTCTTCGCCTGCTACCGCGCCACCGATGGCAAACGCTACGTCAGCTCCGACGGCAACCCGCCGTCCTACCTGGCGCCCATCGGCGTGCTGGGCGCGATCTCGATGCCGCTGGCGCGCACTTACGGCCCCGGGGGCGCCGGTATCTCGGCGCCGGGCGTCGGCCCGAAGCCGCATGTCGCCAGCCGCATCGCCGGCTACTACACCTCGGTGCAGGACCGCTGCGAGCCGTTGCCGCGCGCCGAGATCTGCCAGCGCGTGCAGCAGCAATACGACGCGGTCGAGCACAAGCTGCGCAACGCCTTCCAGGACGCCAGGCCCGCGCTGGAAGCCGAGGAGTCGCATCTGCGCTCGCAGCTGCGGGGTTGTCAGTGATCGACCCGTATCGCGAAGCCGGGGACTGTCTTGGCCGGGCTGCGGGCAGGAAGCCCCCCGTGACTCCGCACCAGCCGGCGGCATTCGTGCGCGAGCACGGCATTGTCCTGGAGGCGGCGGCGGGATCGGTGCCTGCACGGGCGCCAGCCGTCACGGGTGCGCCGATTCGCGGGAGCTGGCGGGCCCATCCGCAGCGCCACGCGCCATTCGCAAGCATCCGTGCGCTGCGCGATTCTCGCGACATCCTCGCATGCCGCCTCGTCGACGACCGGATCGCCCGTGCCCACCGCCGTCTCTGGTCGGCGTCCGTCCGCGCAGCACCGCGCTTTCCGGTCCGCTGGCTCGCCCGGATTCACGAGGTCCGCACCGCTTCCGGGAACCACTTCATCCGGGAGATTGCGTTTCCGGCGTGGGTTCCGGAGTCGGTTTCCGCAAACGCAGCGGCGATGTCCGCAGCGCAGGCCATGCTCGAGCTGGGCCGGTGCGTTCGCGTCATGCGGGGCACGCGGAACACGCAGCCCGCCGCTGCGCAAATGCGCCGCAAGCGGCACGCTGCAGAACCCTGACGCCGGTCACGCCATGCCCGCGCGCATCGATCTTCGCCCACCCACAGCCATGGATCAGGCCGAGTTCCTGCGACTCGCCCGCGCCAGCCGCGCCCTGCACGGCGCGTGGGTGCAAGCACCGACCATGCCCGCGCACTACGCGGCCTACCTGCGACGCATGGCGCAACCAGACCACCAGGGATTCCTCGTCTGCCTGCGGACAACGCGCCAGATCGTCGGCGTCGTCAATCTCACCCACATCGTGATGGGCGTGTTCCGCAGCGGGTATCTGGACTACTACGCCTTCGTCGGTTGCGAACGTCAGGGGCTGATGCGCGAGGGACTCAAGGCCACGGCACGCCACGCCTTCACCGTGCTCAAGCTGCATCGGCTGGAGGCCAACATCCAGCCGGGCAACGCCGCCTCCATCGCGCTGGTGCGCTCGTGCGGATTCCGGAAGGAAGGCTATTCGCCGCGCTATCTCAAGATCGGCGGGCGCTGGCGCGACCACGAGCGCTGGGCGCTGCGGGCTTCGTAGTGGCGACAGGCCGGCGTCGCGTGGCGCGCCGATGCAATTTGCAACGTCATCGCGTTGACCGTCGTCTGTGAACAGCAGGTATCCCGGCAACCCGACCGGACCGGACATCCGGACAGTCGTACTACGGGGCCCCGTGCCGCTGCTTCAGGCGCCCGCGGATTGAGCAGCAGCGCCGCTTTCCGCCCGCACCAGCTGCTGCCATTGAGCATAGGCATCCGGACCCTGCGCGACCGGGGTCTGCTCCACCAGCGCCGTGACGAAATTGCCGAAGTCGCTTCCAAACTGACCGGCGGACAGTTTCCACGCGGCGCGCATCCCCGGTGATTGCATGTAGAAGCGGGCACCGGCGACGTAGCTGTCGAAGGCCTTCTGGTCAAGTTGCCCGGCCTCGTGCTGCAGGAACGAATCCTCGCCACTGAGAAACAGCGCACGACAGATCATCATCCATTGCGTGAACTCCTCGCGCGTGAGATCCGCATGGCCCGCCGAGCCCTTGTGAAACACGCGTGCCAACTCCGGGCTCGCGATGGCGATGGAGCCGTGCGAGGTGCGATCCGCCCGCCCCTGCTGCATGATCGCGCGCTGGCTGCGTTCGGCGCTGCGCACCTGCAGGCCGAGATAGATCAGCGAGCCGATCACGGCGACCGATGCCACGGACTGGCTCAGGTAGAAGATGTCTTCAAGCGACATGGTTTCACTCCGGTGGCGTCGGGTGGGTTGAAAAAAGCATCGCCTGGCAGCGCATGGGCGAGGCGTGAGCTGCGCGATAGTGTCGTGGCGGCGTGACGCAAACCTTGAGGAGCATGCGGGACTGCATGATCGTCATCCCGCAGCCGCAGGCTGAAGGATCGACGCCCATTGGCTTGCTGGCCGCATCCGGCACTCGTTTGCCTCCGCTCAGGCCATCACCCACGTCGTTTCGAGCTGGATCGCCTGCGCACGCGCGTCTTCGGGTTTGAGGGTGCCCTGCGCCAGCGCGCGCACGAAGGCCTGGCTTTCCCGTGCGCGCAGCGCGAACAGTGCGGCGCCGACCTCATGGGCGACATGGAACAGCAGTTCGCGCTCGTCGGCGGCGTAGTGCTCGCCGGGGCGCTGGCCCACGATGAGCGCGCCGAGCAGGCTGCCGCGCAGCATCAGCGGAAAGGCGTAGCCGCCCCGGCCGAGCTGGCTCTGGATGTCATCCAGATCGAGCTCCGCGTTGCGCGCGCGCAGGCCGACGAAGGCGAGATCGTCGACAGCGACCTGCGCCGGCAAGGCCGGTTCGCCGTGCTGGCGAATGCATACGTACGCGTCCGACGTGCGCTCGTACAACGCCACCCGCGGTGCGCCGGCATGGCGGGCGATCTGGTCGACGGTCAGATCGAACAGGTTCTCGGGCTGGGTGATGTAGGCGCATTCCTGGGCAAAGCGGTGCAGCGCCGCCTCGGCGCGGTACTGGTGGCGGAAGAAAAACCGTTCGACGACGGTCTCGATGCGCCGATGCACGGTGCTCAGCGCGGCGCCCAGCGCCAGCGGCACGGCGAACTCCAGCGCCAGGCTGGCACCGTGGCCCAGCGCACTGCGCTCGATCAGACTCTCGAACAGGGCGAACAGGCCCAGCACCAGGCTGGTGGTCGCTGCGTACACCAGGGCGCGGTTGAGGACGAACGAGACGTCCACCACGCGATGGCGCAGTACCGCATACAGGAAGCCGGCCATGGCGATCGGCAACATGAGGGTGTTCGTTATATCTGATGCCAGGAATCCCAGTAATGGCGTGTTATTCAGGAAAACCGAGGTCACAAACACCACGCTGCTCCACAGCATCCAGCGCAGCCGCAGCCGCTGTGCTCCGTCCGCATGCCGATAGTTCGCAAAAAGCAAGGCCACCGGCACCAGATAACTGGCTGTCAAGACAAACCCATACTGGGACCGCATGAATTCCGCCCAACCGTAAGCGACGAAGACGAGGGGTCCGCCCAGCGTCACGGCAACCCCCGCACCGAGGAGGAGGAGAAAACTCGCACGCCAGAGCGTCCGGGTCCGCGGGGTCAGTGCGGTGCCCGCCATGGATTCCACCATCACGTAGAAGCCGACCCGCGCGAGCAGGTACAACACGTCGACGCCCAATTGGACACTCAGCCCGAGTCTGCCATCGAGTGACGCCGAGCCCCCCGGGAGGCCGACCACAAAGGCGATGGCCCAGAGCGCCAGGCCCGCCGCGGCTCGATCGCGGCCGCGCCACGAGGCGAGCAGCGCAATGCCGCCGAGCAGCACGACGAAGCAAAGAAACGCCCACTCCGACCACAGTGCGCCGGTGCCGGTGCTGGTATCGACAGTCGTGACCGGCACCATGACGTTTGCCTGCCCGCGGCGTATCGCGAACTCGTAGGTGCGCCCGACGGGCAGGTTGTCGTCGAATTGCACGAATCGGCTGATCGCAATGCGGGTCGAGCGTGGCGTCGCGGCGAGATCGACTCGATCGCCCGGCCTGAGGGCCTTCGGCAGCGGGACGCCTGGAATCGGCACGATCACCGCGGCGTGGGAATTCACGACGTTGACGGAGAACGGCATTGCAGAGGGCTGGAATATCCTGACACCGGCATACGTAACGGCCAGCACGACGGCGACCGTAAGCAGTATCAACAGCCCGTAGCGAAGATGCATGGCCATCCCCTGTCAGTACGCGGTCGAAGCGCGCGCGAAACATACACCGAGGCCTGCTCCGACATCGCGGGGTGCTGACGTTCGTTGAAATCGGACACCCACACTCGTTGCAAATCGTGCTGCAGTACCCTGCCGATCAACAGCCGCCCTCGCCCGTCCGGCGCCATGGAACCGTATCGTCATCGGGCTGTCGTACTCTCGCACTTTCGCCTGAGCCGCCGACCCCATGCGCCGACCCGCCCCGCTGTTGTTCGCCCTGTTCGTCACGCTGGCCGCGGCGCAGTCCGCGCCGGCCGCCACGCGGGCCTATGCCGGCAACGGCAAGCCGCGCGCGATCGATACCGCGCCCGGTCCCGGAGCGGCACGTTACGTTGTCCCGACCCGCGACGAGCCGCTGCTCACCGGCGCGCAGCGTCTCGCGCTGCTGCGCGCGCACATCAGGTACGTGTTCGTGATCTACCAGGAGAACCGCAGCTTCGATTCCTACTTCGGCACCTGGCCGGGCGCCGACGGCATCTACTCGCAGCCGCCGGCACGCACGCCGGGCTTCGTGCAGCCGCTGCAGCTGCCGAGTGGGCGCTGGACCACGATCTCGCCGTTTCGCATCGGCCCGGCCGAGTTCGCCGCCGACACCGACGACATCGACCACTCGCATCCGCTGATGCTGCGCAAGTTGCACGTGGTCGGCGGCGTACCGCGCATGGACCGCTTCGCGCTGACCGAGGAGCGCAAGTATTCGCCGCAGGGGACACCCAGCCTCAGGGCCCTCCAGTTCGGCGAACTGGCGATGGCGCACGAGGACTGCGACACGGTGCCGATCCTGTGGCGCTACGCCGACCGTTTCGCGCTGTTCGATCGCGTGTTCCAGACCATCGCCGGGCCGTCCACGCCCGGCAACCTCAGCATCATCGCCGCGCAGACCGGCGTGACGCAGTGGGCGCGGCATCCCGCCGAGGCTTTCATGGGCGACGGCGCCAAGGGTCCCGGCGTGCCGGTGGTCGACGATACCGATCCGCTCTGGGGTTCGCCCTACGACCCCAATCCGGCAGCACGGCGCATGCCGTACAACCCGCACGACACCGCCAAGACCGCGGCGCATCGTGACGACGTGCAAGACAACCTCACCTTCGCCTCGCTGCCGCTGACGTTGCAGGGCGGCGACCTCGGCGCCACCGTGCAAAAGGACACACGCCCGGAAACCGACCTCGCCGACCTGCGCGGCGACGTGCGCGCGATCAGCGCGCGCGGCCAGCGCACGGTGGACTGGCGCTGGTACCAGGCGGGCTACGGCGCGCCGACGCCTGCGGGCGCCGATCCCGAGGATGCCCAGGGTCAGCATGCTTCGTACGTCACCCACCACAACGGCCCGCAGTACTTCGGCTACATCGCCAACAATCCGGCGCTGCGCGCGCATCTGGCGGACCTGTCGCGGTTCTTCGGCGACCTGCGCGACGGCCGTCTGCCCGCCGCGGGCGGCGTGTTCTACATCAAGGGCGGCTACCGCAACGGCTTCGGACTGAAGCCCGCCGATCCCGATCCGCGCGTGCAGGCGCGCTTCCTCGGCGACGACGATCACCCGCAGTATTCCGATGCGCAGATCAGCGAGATCCTGGTCGCGCGCGCGATCAACGCGATCGCCGCCAGCCGTTACTGGAAGCACAGCGCGATCATCCTGACCTGGGACGACAGCGAGGGCGACTATGACCATGTGCCGCCGCCGCAGCGCACCCGCGGCCCCGACGGCAAGTGGCTGGGCAACGGCCCGCGCGTGCCGCTGCTGCTGATCTCGCCGTATGCCCGCGTGCACGCGGTGATCCACGCGCCCGGCAATACCGCCTCGGTGGTCAAGTTCGTCGATCGCGTGTTCGACCTGCCGCCGCTGGCCACGCTGCCCGACGAACTCGAGGGCCGCAAGCTGGGCGAACTGCATTTCCATCTGCACGGACTGGGCCCGGAGGACGCGCTGACGCCGGACGTGACGGATCTGCTGGGCGCCTTCGATCCGGCGCGCCTGGCCGGCCGCGCCGCGCCGCTGCCGGCGTCCTACGCGATGGTGCCAACCGCCTGGACCGAGCAGCTGCCCGGCGCGCTGGGGCTGGACTGCAAGGCGCTGGGCATCGTGCCGGTCGATCGCCAGCTCGGCATCCGGACCACGCTGCCGCCGCAGTTCAATCCGCGGCCCAAGACCACGCCGACACCGGTCTCCGCGGCGCCACGCTAAGCTGCCCGCACTCGATCCAGGGAGTCTCGCCATGAGCACCGAACTGACGTTCTTCCACGCCCCGCAGTCGCGCTCGGCCGGCGTGCGCATCCTGCTCGAGGAACTGGGCGCGCCCTACCGGCTGCATGTGCTCGACCTCAAGGCCGGCGAGCAGCGCCAACCCGCCTACCTCGCCATCAATCCGATGGGCAAGGTGCCGGCGCTGAAGGATGGCGACGCGCTGATCACCGAGCAGGTGGCAATCTACATCTACCTCGCCGACCGCTTTCCGCAGGCGGGTCTCGCGCCGGCCATCGGCGATCCGCTGCGCGGGCCGTGGCTGCGCTGGATCGCCTACTACGGGTCCTGCTTCGAGCCGGCGCTGATGGATCGCGCGCAAAAGCACGAGCCGGCGGCGCGCTCCAGTTCGCCCTACGGCGACTACGACACCATGCTGAAGACGCTGACCGACCAGCTGGCGGGCGGGCCGTGGCTGCTGGGCGATCGTTTCACCTCCGCCGACGTGCTCTGGGGCACCGCGCTGGACTGGACCACGCAGTTCAAACTGGTGCCCGAGCTGCCGCTGATCCGCGCCTACATCGACCGCGTCGGCGCCCGCCCGGCGGTGCAGCGCGCCCGAGCCGCCGATGCCGCGCTGGTGGCAGCGCAGGGCTAGGGCCATCGCGACGCAGGACCACGCTGCGCGATGGCCCGGATCCGGGCGGACGATCCGCCGCGCGAGTCGCCGCGTCAGAAGCCGTACTGCAGGAATCCGCCATCCACCGGCAGCACCACGCCGGTGATGTAGCCGGCCGCCGGCAGGCACAGAAAGGCGACCGCCGCGGCCACCTCGTCGGGCTCGCCGATGCGCCGCATCGGCGTGCGATCGAGCACTTCCTCGAGATAGTCGGGATCGGCCAGCGCCGGCTCGGTGCGGCGGGTGCGGATGTACCACGGCGCGACCGCATTGACGCGGATGCCGTCGACCGCCCACTCGCAGGCGAGGTTGCGCGTCAGCTGGTGCAGCGCGGCCTTGCCGAGGCCGTAGGGCGATCCGGTGCGCACGTGCGTCACGCCGGACACCGAACCGATGTTGACGATCGCCGCCGCGCCGTGCTCGCGCAGTGACGGGTAGGCCAGCCGGCAGAGCGCGAAGGCGCTGACCAGGTTGGCCTCGAGCAGGTCGCGCAATTCGTCCTCGGCGTACTCCATCGTGGCCTTGCTGACGTTGGCGCCGACGTTGTTGACCAGCAGCGACAGCGGCGCGTCGAGATCGGCGATCCAGTCGAACAGCTCCAGGCGCGCCTCGTGCTGCGCCAGATCGGCGGCGAACGCGCGCGGCGGGCGCGCCGGAAACTCCTCCGCCAGTTCGGCGCGCGCGTGCTCGAGGTGGGCCTCGTCGCGCGCCACCATCAGCACCTCGGCGCCGAGCGCGATCAGCTCACGCGCGCAGGCATAACCGATGCCACGACTGGCGCCGGTGACCAGCGCGGCGCGCCCGTCCAGACGCCAGCGTGCGGTGTGTTCGTCCATCGCGCCACCTCCGCGAGCGAGTGTAGCCGAGGCTTGCCGGCGCGTCGGCGCGGCGCCAGACTCGTCGCGGAGGTGACGCCCATGCGCATGCCCGTCTTCGCTTTTGCCGCGCTCTCCGCACTGGCCGTGGCCGGCTGTTCGCACCCGGCGCGGACCACCGCCGCGATGCCCGCCGCCACGGCTTCGACCGCGCACGTCGCCACGCCCTGGGATGGGGACCTGAGGGCGCTGGCGCGCGCCAAGTCGGTGCAGAACGTGATCGACCGCCAGGCCGCGCGGCAGCGCCGGCAGATCGACGCCGAGTCGCACTGACCACGATCGGCGCACCGGCATGGTTTGCTAGCATCGGCATTCCGCGCGCGCCCTGCGCGCCTGCCTGCGAGCGCCACCATGGATGCCCTGTTGCCCCTGCGCCGCGGCCGCAAGATCGTCGCCATCGAAAGCGTTGACCGCGCCGGCCTGGGCGCCTGCCGCAAGCGCCTCGGCGCGCGCGCGGCGCGCTGGCTGCAGGCGACCGGATTCACCGCCGCGGCGGGCGAGATCGTCCTGCTGCCGACCGCCGACGGCACGCTGCAGCGGGTGCTGGCCGGCGTCGATCGCAGCGAACCGTTGTGGGCACTGGGCCATCTGGCCTCGAAGCTGCCTCCCGGAAGCTACGTGCTGGCGGCCGAGGGCGTGCTGGCGGATGCGCGGCTGGCCGCGCTGGGCTTTGCGCTCGGCGCCTACCGCTACACGCGTTACAAGACCGCGCGGCGTGCGCCGGCGCGGCTGGCCGTCGACGCGGCGCTGCATGCCGAACTGGCGCCGCTGCTGGAGGCGACGACGCGGGTGCGCGACCTGGTCAACACGCCGACCGAGGATCTGGGTCCGGAGCAGCTGGCGGGTGCGGTACGCGAGCTCGCGCAGGCGCACGCGGCGACGGTGCGCGAATGGGTCGGCGCGGCGCTGCTCGAGGCCGGCTTTCCGGCGATCCACGCCGTCGGCCGTGCCAGTCATCGCGCACCGCGGCTGATCGAACTGCACTGGGGCAACCGCGCGCACCCGCGCCTGGTGCTGGTCGGAAAGGGCGTGTGCTTCGATACCGGCGGGCTGGACCTCAAGACCGGCGACGGCATGCGCTGGATGAAGAAGGACATGGGCGGCGCCGCGCATGCGCTGGCGCTGGCCGGCTGGGTGATGCACGCGAACCTGCCGGTAAGCCTGACCCTGCTGATTCCGGCGGTGGAAAACGCCATCGCCGCCGATGCCTATCGCCCCGGCGAGGTGATCCGCACCCGCAGCGGACTCAGCGTCGAGATCGACAACACCGACGCCGAGGGCCGCGTGATCCTCGGCGACGCGCTGGCCTATGCCGGCGAGCAGCAGCCGGACCTGATCATCGACTTCGCCACCCTGACCGGCGCGGCGCGCGTGGCGCTGGGACCGGATCTGCCGGCGCTGTTCGCCAACCGCGATGCGCTGGCGGACGCGGCACTGGCGGCGGCGCGCAGCGAGCACGATCCGCTGTGGCGGTTGCCGCTTTGGCAGCCGTACCGACGCCTGCTCGATTCGCACATCGCCGATTTCGCCAACAGCGGCGCCTCGCGCCACGCCGGCGCGATCACCGCCGCGCTGTATCTCGAGCGCTTCGTGCCGGCGCAGACGCCGTGGCTGCACCTGGACACCTACGCCTGGAACGACGCTGACCGGCCGGGCCGGCCCCGGGGCGGCGAAGCGCTGGGCCTGCGCGCGATGTTCGCCCTGCTGACACAGCGCTATCGCGGCTGAGCGGCGGCGGCACGGCCGCTGGACTTCCGGTGGGAACCGGGGCATGGCGCAACCGGAAACGCATCTGCATGGCGAGGCGGCGCCTTCGGCATTTTTCCCCGACTTCCGGCTTCCGGCTCGCGCGGCCATCGCCGCGAATGGTCCGCGCAGCCGGTCGCGGCTGGTGCCTCAATGCGCCACCAGCATCGGCAGCGTGCTGTCGCGAAACAGCGCGCGGGTGGTGCCGCCGAGCACCATCTCGGCGATGCGCGAATGGCCCCAGGCACCGAGCACGATCAGGTCCGCGCCGAGGCGGGTCGCGGACTCCAGCAAGGCCGGGCCGATCGCCCCCTGCGACTGGAACGGCTCGATGCGCACATGCAAGCGATGGCGCTCGCACCAGTCCGGCAGCGCCAGCGGCGGCAGCCAGGCCAGGCCCTCGGGATGCTGCTCGCGGCTGCCGTCGAGAATGGTGATGTGCTCGGCCCGTGCCAGCAGCGGCAGCGCGCCGCGCAGCGCCCGCTGCGCTTCGCGGCTGCCGTTCCAGGCCACCAGCACGTTGCGACCGGTCTCGGCCACGGCGGTCTGCGCCGGCACCACCAGCACCGGAATGCCGGCGGCGAATACCGTGCGCGAGGTGGCTCCGAAGCCCAGCGGCGCATCCTCGGCTTCGGCCGGACGCTCCATGACCAGCAGATCGACCGCCGCCGCGCCCTGGCAGAGCACCTGCGCGAGATCGCCCTCGCCCACGCGCCAGCTGCCGGCAAGACCTCGCGCATCCAGCTCGGCGCGCCACCATGGCGCCTGCGCCTCGGCGTCGCGTCGGCGCTGCTCGGACTCCATGACCTGCAGGGTGACCGCCTCGGGCACGCTGAACGCCGCCGCCGGCAGCGGCACGACATGCAGGCCTTCAAGGTGCGCCTGCAGGCGCGCGGCCAGTTGCAGGGCCAGGCGGACGCCGGGTGTGAGCTGTCCGGGATGACGGACATGAACCGCGAGATCGGGGGCGCGCATGATCGGGCTCCGTGACCGGTAGGGTGCCAGCTTACCCGGCTCGACACGGAGCCGAGAAAGCAGGCCCGCCGGGGTGGGCGGCGGGCCTGGCAAGGCCGGGCGGGCGCAGGAAGGGGAATGGGCCCGCAATCGGCCTGTGTATCATCGGCGCGCCGCATGCAGGCTGCGTGCATTCGCGGTGAATGCGCTTTCACGCCGGATTTCTGCGACGTTCAGCCGCAGCTGTCAGCATCGTGTGCCGTGTTCTTCCAGGAGTCGTGATCATGCGCAAGACCCAGGCACTGCTGTTGCCTTTCTGCCTGCTCGCCCTCGCGGCGACCACACCGTCCGCACACGCCGGCGATATTTCCTGTGACATGCGCTATTCCCTCGCCGGCTGGTCGATCTTCTACCAGACCGCCAAGGGCCAGGGCGAAATCACCTGTTCCAACGGCCAGAGCATGCACGTCGAATTGCGCACCAAGGGCGGCGGCCTGACCATCGGCAAGTCCGAGATCAAGGACGGTCGCGGGCACTTCACCGGCGTGCGCGACATCCGCGACGTGCTGGGCAGCTACGCCACGGCGCAGGTGCACGCCGGCGTGGTCAAGTCGAGCTCGGCACAGGTGCTTACCAAGGGCAACGTGGCGCTGGCGCTGGCCGGCGTCGGCGAGGGCTGGGACCTCGGCATCGCCTTCGGCAAGTTCGAGATCCTGGCGCACTGACGTGATCGCCGCGGGAGCGCACGTCGTCCACCGCGGCGGCTGTCACTGCGGCCTGGTGCGCTTCGAGGTCGATGCACCGGCGCGGCCGACGGTGCTCGAGTGCAACTGCTCGATCTGCGCGATGACCGGCTTCCTGCACCTGATCGTGCCGACCGCGCGCTTCCGCCTGCTCGCCGGCGGCGACGAGCTCCGCGACCTACCGGTTCAACACGGGTGCAGCCCGCCACCTGTTCTGCGGCCGCTGCGGCGTGAAGTCGTTCTACGTGCCGCGCTCCCACCCGGACGGCACCACGTCAACCGCGCTGCCTCGACGCGGCGACCCTGACGGGCTGGGACGTCGCCGCCTTCGACGACGCCGATCGCGAGGTCGCCACGGCGGCATGGGCCCATCTGACGCGCTGAGCGGGCCATGCGTCACGCGACCGGCTCGTAAGGCGACAGTCGCGGCGAGCTCTGCTAGCGTTCGGGCCGTCGATTCAGATGCAACCGCGATGCACGCCGTTCAATTGCCCGCCGCGCACGTTCTCGGCCAGGCCACGAACTCGCCGCCAGCCTGATCCACGGCCTCGGCGTCGCGCTGAGCCTCGCCGGACTGGTGATCCTGATCGTGATCACGGCGCACAACGGGCCGCCGCGCGCGCCGTCCCGCGGCGAGCGTGTTCGGCGCGGCGGCTCGCTGGTGTTGCTGTACACCACCTCCACGCTCTACCACTCGATCCGCACGACCGGACGCCCGGCGCGTGCTGCGTCGCTTCGACCACATCGCCATCTATCTGCTGATCGCCGGAACCTACACGCCGATGTCACCCTGCTGGCGCTGCACGGACGGCTGGCGCTGGCGCGCGCTGTTCACGGCGATCTGGACGCTGGCCGCAGCCGGCATCGCGCTGGAATACACCGGTCTGGCGCGCCGGCGCTGGCTGGCCGCGCTGGTGTATGTCGGCATGGGCTGGATCGGTCTGCTGGCTTTCGGCCCGCTGCATGCCGCGCTGGCCGGCGGCGGCGTGGCCCTGGTCCTGGCGGGCGGCATCGCCTACACGCTGGGCGTCCCGTTCTCGATCTGGTGGCGCGACTGCCCTACCACCACACGGTCTGGCACCTGTTCGTGCTGGCCGGCGGCAAGAGCACTGCCGTCTTCGCCGGTGCTGTTGTACGTGCTGCCGCTGGTGGCGGCACCCGACGACCGCGTAAGCGCCACGGTGCCCGCTGGGTGACGACGCCACCTGGGCAACGCGAAGGATCTGTGCAGCGAAGCACACCAACGCGACCTGCGCACCCAGGCGCGGTTGCCGGCGTGATTGCCGGCGCGGCGGCCACCGGGTCCGCGATGCCCAGGGCGCAGCCCAGCGTGAGTGTCAGGACGACTCGCTTGCTCATCGGTACATCCCCCTCGCGGGCCGGTTCAGACCAGCATCCCGCCGCTGCCGGGAAGCGTGCCGTTGCTGGGGTGCATCGCTCGTCGCGCCCTCGATCGCGATCCGGCGCCGACTCGCAGGCCTTGTGGCTTTGCCGTGGACACGGCGCGGCTGGCGGCGCGCGCAACCCGATGATGGGCCGTCGCTCAGCGTGACCACCACGCGCCGGGGTAGTACACCCCCGGCTGCGGGCGTTCGCGGAACACCTCGCGACGAAAGCGGAACAGCACCGCCGGGCGGCCGCCGGTGGCGTGCCGGCGCTGCCCGGTCGCCTCGACCAGGCCGGCGTGCTCGATCAGGCGACGAAAATTCTGCATGTGCAGGCGGATGCCGGCCAGCGCCTCGACCACCCGTTGCAACTGGGTCAGGGTGAACACCTCGGGCACCAGCTCGAATACCACCGGCCGATAGCGCAGCTTGCCGCGCAGGCGGCCCAACGCGGTGGCCAGCATGCGCCGATGGTCGAGTCCCATCGCCCGGCCGCTGGCCGGTGGCAGATCGCTGCCGGCGTGCGCAGCTTCGGCCGCGAGTCCGGCCTCCCACAGCAGCTCGTAGCGTTCCAGCGTGCGCTCCGGATCCCACGGCGCGCCATCGAGGCCGAAGGTCAGATCGACGCGCTCGCGCCGGCGCGGATCATCGCCGGCCCAGGCGTGCAGTCGCGGCGCCAGCGCCAGCGCGATCGCGGAAGGGCGCCCGGCGCGCCAGTCCTCCCACGGCAGGAAGGCATACACGTCGCGCCAGTGGGCACCCGGCACCGGCGCCGCGGCCTGTTCCAGTACCAGCGCCAGATAGGCCACGCCGATGACCCGCGCCGCCTCCGCCGACCGCGATTCACGCACGCGGTCGCCAAAGGTGTAGAGCTGCTCGACATAGCCCAGCGCCAGCCCGCTGGCCGCCTCGACGCGATCGCGCAGGCCGCGTTCCAGGGTGACGTCGTGCAGGGGGTCGAGCGCGCCGCCGGGCAGGACATCGACACCATCGCGCTCGGCGGTGAGCACACGCGGGGCCTCGGCGGTAACCGCGACGATCACCGCATCGAGGCTGATGGTCAC
>CAWCCR010000003.1:0-42223 GCA_963794205.1 uncultured Pseudomonadota bacterium | reverse complement strand
GGCTGGTGGACGATGTCGCCGCTGCGGAGGTCGTGTGAGCCGCCGTCACGCGCGTCACGGCGATCCGGTGCCGGCAGCGACGCTGCCTGCGCGCGGGCGCATCGCCGCTTGGCGCGGACAGCATGCCTGGAGTCTGCATGCCAGCCTGCAGCGGCTGGCGGCGCATCCGATCGGCACCGCGCTCACGCTGACGGTGATGGGTTTTGCGCTGGCGCTTCCGCTGGCGTTCTACCTGGCGCTGGGCAATCTGCAGCGTTTCGGCGCCGCGCTGGGCGAGAGTCAGGCGATCAGCGTGTTTCTCAAGCCCGGCCTCGGTGCGGCGGCGGTAGCGGGACTGGACTCGGAGCTGCGCGCCCGCGCGGATGTTGCCGTAGTGGCCTTGCGTACGCCGCAGCAGGGTTTGGCCGAGTTGTCGGCGATGCAGGGCTTCGGTCCGGGGTTGGCGGCGCTGGCCGACAATCCCCTGCCGTACGTGCTGGTGGTGACGCCGCGCGCCGGTCTCGACGCACGTGCCGGCCAGGCATTGGTCGACGCCCTGCGCGCACTGCCGGCGGCGGATCGGGTGCAGGACAACAGCGCCTGGCGCGGCCGTCTGGATGCGCTGCTGACGTTGGGCCGGCGCGCGGTGCTGCTGCTGGGTGCGCTGCTGGCGCTGGCGGCGCTGCTGGTGGTGGGCAACAGCGTGCGCCAGGACATCCAGGCGCATGCCGAGGAAGTGGCCGTGTTGCGACTGGTCGGCGCCAGCTCCGGTTTCGTGCGGCGACCGTATCTTTATGCCGGCATCTGCTACGGTTTCGGCAGCGGAGTGGTGGCGGTCGTGCTGGCGCTGTTGCTGGAAGTCGCGCTGGCCGGCCCGGTGGCGATGCTGGCAACCGAGTGGGGTGGTGGATTGCATTTCACCGGCCTGGCGCCGGGCCTGCTGCTGGCGGTGCCGTTTGCCGCCGCCCTGCTGGGCTGGCTGGGCGCACGTATCGCCGGCGCGCGGCATCTGGCCGCGGTCGAACCGCACTGAATCGCGAGGATCCGATGGACTCCAGCATCAGCCGCCACATTGCCAGTGACCATCCGCGTGCGCCGGTGGTCGACGGCTCGCGCGTGGTGCGGCAGTTGATCACCCCGGGTACTGCAGGCCGAGCTGCCCGGCGTCGAAAGTCGTCGGTTGCGGCAGCGGCGCCGAAAATGCACAACAGGTACTCGGCGAAGGCGTGTTCGATTTCATCACCATCGCGCTGCGCCTGCCCGACATGGACGGGCTGGAACTGGCGCGCTTCGTGCGCGAGTCTGCGCCGCAGATCTACATCCCGATCATGGTGGTCTCCGGCGACGTGGAGGAGCGCCTGCACCGGCGCACCCTGGGCGACACGTCACCGACGATCCCGACAAGGCGCTGGGTTTCGAGGCGCTGGCCGAGTTCATCCGCGGCTACGTGGGCCGACCGAGACGGCCGCGGAGCGGCCCCGTGCTGTACGTCGAGGACAGCCGCGTGGTGGCGCTGGCGACCCGGCGCATGCTGGACAAGATCGGACTCACCGTGTGGCACGTGGTCAGCGTGGAGGACGCGCTGGATGATCTCGAGACCGGATGGCGGCCGGGCGGCGTCGGCGCGGACCTCGTGCTGACCGACGTCAGCCTGAAGGGCGAACTGACCGGCGGCGACCTGCTCGAGCACATCCGCGGCGAATTCGGCTACGGCAAGGGTCGGTTGCCGGTGCTGGTGATGACTGGCGACGAAAATCCGCCAACCAGGCGGCGCTGATCCGCGCCGGCGCCAACGATCTGGTCGAGAAGCCGGTCGAGGAAAGCCTGCTGGTCACCAAGCTGCTGTTCCAGCTGCGCGTGGCGAGGCACCTGCGCGAGCACGCCGGCGACGCATGAGCGACGCGGCATGTCAAGCTGGAGCCTTCCTGGAAGGCGCATCGGCGATTACCTCGGCGCCCCGAGATGCAGGCGCTGGCAAACTTCCTGCGCGCGGAGAAAGCGCGCCGGCAAGACGATCTACCCGCCGGGCCGGATATTTTCGCCGCCTTCGAGCACACGCCGTTTGACGCGGTGCGGTGGTGATCCTCGGTCAGGATCCGTACCACGGGCCGGGCCAGGCGCATGGCCTGTGTTTCTCGGTGCGGCCGGCGTGCACGTGCCGCCGTCGCTGGTCAATATCTTCAAGGAAATCCAGCGCGACCTCGGTTTCGCGCGGCCCGACCATGGTTGCCTCACGCCGTGGGCGATCGTGGCGTGCTGCTGCTCAACAGCGTGCTGACGGTGGAGGACGGTCGCGCCGGGGCGCATCGGCAAGGGCTGGGAAGGCTTCACCGATGCGGCGATCGACGCGCTCAACCGCGAGCGTGAGGGTCTGGTGTTCCTGCTGTGGGGTGCCTATGCCCAGCGCAAGGGTCAGCTGATCGACAAGAACCGCCACTGCGTACTGACCTCGGCGCACCCGTCGCCGCTGTCCGCCCATCGCGGCTTCATCGGTTGCGGCCATTTCTCGGCGGCCAACGCATCTGCAGTCCCATGGCCAGACGCCGATCGACTGGTCGCTACCGGCGCAAGCCAGCCCTGAGCCATTTCACGTCGCTTGAACGCTGCGGGAACATCCTCATGTCGAGTCGCTGGGGACGATGGACAAGTCGGGCTATATCTGTACGATGCAGTTCATTAAGGCCCGGACAGCCGGTCCGAACTAATCAGGGTCTTAGCACTCCAAGCATGAGAGTGCTAAACTTTGATGTCAACCGAGGAGGTTTCACCCATGTCTCAAGCCTTGGTGACCGCCAACTTCCCGCTACCGAGCGTAGTGGGTAGTCTGGATGCCTATATTTCCGCGGTGCATCGCATTCCGGTGTTGACTACGGAAGAAGAGCAGGCGCTCGCCGCGCGTACCTCGAACAGGACAATCTCGCCGCAGCCAAGAAGCTGGTGATGTCGCACCTGCGCTTCGTGGTGCACGTGGCGCGCGGCTACTCCGGCTACGGCCTGCAGCTGGCCGACCTGATCCAGGAAGGCAACATCGGCCTGATGAAGGCGGTCAAGCGCTTCGACCCGGATCAGGGCGTGCGCCTGGTGAGCTTCGCGGTGCACTGGATTCGTGCCGAGATGCACGAGTTCATCCTGAAGAACTGGCGCATCGTCAAGGTCGCCACGACCAAGGCGCAGCGCAAGCTGTTCTTCAACCTGCGCAAGAGCAAGAAGCGCCTGGGCTGGATGAATGCCGCCGAGGTGAGCACGGTGGCGAAGGATCTGGGCGTGCCCGAGGCGACCGTGCGCGAGATGGAATCGCGTCTGTCCGGCCGCGATATCGGTTTCGAGCCGGCCGATGCCGACGACGACGCCAAGCCGGCGCCGGCGGCGTTCCTGATCGACGAAGGCGCCGATCCGTACGAGAACGTGTCCGACGCCGACCACGCCGACAACCAGATGCGACAGCTGTACACGCGCGTTGAAGCATCTGGACGAGCGCTCGCGCGACATCATCCAGCGCCGCTGGCTGGACGACAACAAGGCCACGTTGCAGGATCTGGCCGACGAGTACGGCGTATCCGCCGAACGTATCCGTCAGGTCGAGGCCAATGCGATGAAGAAGATGCGCGGTTTGTTCGCTGCCTGATCGATTCTGCAGCGCTCAACCCCTGGCGACGGCCTCCCATGCGGAGGCCGTTTGTTTGACGAGGCCGCGGTGGAGCCGGCGAGCATCACGTCGCGGCTGGCAGGAGCTCTGGAGCGCTATTACGACGAAGTTACGTTTCGGATAATTCGACTTAACGATAAAGCAACAGTCATGGAACGGCCTTACGGTAGGCCCCTGAGTCGTCAACCGAGACGTGGAGCCCGATGAGCCCGGCCCGCACACGCAACGCCCTGCCGCGGATGCCTGCGCGCGGGCGCGTGGCGGTGCGTGCCGAGCGCATCACGCAGCCGCAGCTGCGGATGGCCGCCGGGCCCTGGCCAATGCCATCGGGAGCGGCGCGGCGCACGGGTTGAGCTGCGCAGTCCGGTTGCAAGGCCGGGCCTTCCGGGTCGGCCGCCCGGATCTGTGGATGTCGCTGGCCATGGCTGCAAGTCAGGACGAAAGAGTGCAAGTGCCAATTGCGTGGATCAGTTTGACCTGGAAACCCGATACCGCGCCTGTTCCGATTTCTTCAACTTCAGGAGGGAATTTATGCGATTGATGAAACTGTCTCCGCTTTTCTGTGCCATGGCCGCGGCCGGTGCGGTGGCCATGCTGCCAACCTGCGCGTTTGGCCAGACCGCGTCTTCGCAAAGCAGCAGCACGAGCAATTCGAAGCATGTGCAGAAGCTCTCCGAGATCCAGGTCATCGCACGGGAGCTTACGATCACGAGGATCCCGATGAACTCGGCATTCAGTTCATCGATCATCGGACCCTCCGCCATCCGATTCGCTTCACCGATGCTGAGCGTCCAGAGCCTGCTGGAGCGCACGCCCTCGATCAACGTGCGCACACCGGCGGCGAACAGCGTGCGCACCAACATCACCTTCCGCGCGTTCAGCAGCGGCCAGTTTTCCGAGACCTTCGACGGCGTGCCGATCAACGACCCCTTCAACGGCGGCACGACCAACTCGGCTTCCACGCGAAACAACATTCCGTTGACGCTGAACGATATCAACAGCGTCAATATCTATCGCGGCATCAACAACCCGGCGGTCACCTCCTACAACTCGCTGGGCGGAACCATCGCCTTCGAGCCGCGTGATCCGAGCGCGACCCCGAACGCGTCGGTCACCATGGGCGGTGGCAGCTTCAGCACCTGGTTCTACGGACTGACCGCCAACACCGGCGCGATCGGCGGCGTGCGCAACATGGTCAGCATCAACCACAACAGCAGCAGCGGCTGGCAGGCCAATTCCGGCAACCGCAACACGAATATCTACTACGCCGGTGTCCTGCCCTATGGCGAGGGCGGCAGCGAGCTCTATGCCTATGCGATCTACAACATCAACAAGGGCTTCACGCCCCACACCGTGCCGCTGCAGTTGATCCAGCAGTACGGTTACAACTACGGCTGGCCGCTGGACTGGACCAACAGCTACAACAAGGACCACGGTGGCACCTACATCCTGGGTGACCGCATGTGGGTCAACCACCTGCTGTCGTTCAACGCCCGGGTGTACGCGCGCAATATCGATTACAACCGTGTTTCCTACGGCAACCCGGCCTTCTCGCAGAGTGCGACCCAGCCCTATTACCTGCCCAACCAGCCTGCGACCTGGCCGTTCTCCCCGTATCCGGGCCAGACGAGCTACGACCCGATCGCGGGATTCGGCAGCTATGCGGCGGGCAACGCCTACCATACCTACCTGTACAGCACCCAGCAGTACGGGTTCATGCCGCATTTCACCTTGCGTCTTCCCGACAATGAAGTGAAATTCGGCGGCGATTACTCGCACACCAAGCTGCATTCGTCCGAATACTGGTATGGCGCCAATCCGATGCCGCTGGTCACCGGCTACAACAACGCCTGGGACGAGCACGATTCGCGCACTCTGGGATCGGCCTTCGTGCAGGATCGGATCAGCCTGTTCGACGGCGCGTTGCAGGTGACGCCGGGTCTCAAGTACCTGATGGCGCGCACCTCCGACTTCGACAACATCGGCTTTTACTATCCGATCAGCGGCAGGGTCTCGGATTCCGAGCACTACACCTCGCCGACGATCGGCCTGAACTGGCGCCCGGTCCGGCATGTCAGTCTGTACGCCGCCTGGGGCAAGACCGCCAAATTCCCCGGTATCGCGGCCTACTACAACAACGTCGGCCAGACCAACGCAGGTGGCCAGACCGTGGTGGTGCCGATCCACGTCACGCCGGAATACGTGCGCGACATCGAGGCCGGCGCGCGCTACGAGGCGCACGGCTTCCAGGGGGCGGTCAACGTCTACCGCGAGAACTTCGCCAACACCTTCATCCAGGTCACCGACCCCGCATCGGGACTGACGTCCACCTCCAACGGGGGCAGTTCGCGCTACGAGGGCATCGAACTCGATCTGCAGGACAGCATGGTGACGTCCTATGGCGCGTTCAGCATCTTCGGCAATATCGCGGAGAACCGGGCCAATTTCACCTCAAGCTTCACCGTGGCCAATGCCGCGGGTGCCGCCGCGTTGGCCGGACAAAGCGTGGTGGCGGGGCAGCCGCTGGCCGGTGTGCCCAAGCATCTGGCCAATCTCGGCCTGGGCTGGAAATGGCGGACCTGGCGCGCGAGCCTGAGTGAGCATTATTCCGGATCGCAGTACGTCAACGAGTACAACGCCGGCGTGCCCACGGCCGAGACCATTCCAAGCTATTCGGTGATGAACTTCACGCTGCGCGACACGCTGCACATCGGCAACGGCATGCTCAAGGACGTGCAACTCGCCCTGCATGTCGACAATGTGTTCGACCGTCACTACTACACGTTCGGCTACGGTGACACGACCTATGCGGGCAATCCGTTCGTGCGTGCCATCTACGAGGAGCCGCGGGCCTACTTCGGTTCGGCGACGATCGATTTCTGATCCCGCTGCCACGGCGCCGGCCGGCCCTTGCACGGGCCGGCCGGAACCGCGCCTGACTGCCGGGTCCGGGCCGATGGGGCGATTCTCCTGCGTTTAGCCGTCTAGACGAACTAGACGAATCAGAGTCGCAGGCTGGGCTGCAAGCCCGGTCTGTGGGCCGGTGCCGCGCCGGCTTTGCAGCTCGGCGCGGCACGCCGTGCATCGGGCGAGCGTCGCAACCTCACGCCGCCGGACTTCCGCGGCAGCCGGTTCACGACGCGTGCAGCGGCAGTTCGATCAACACCTCAAGTCCGCCGCCTTCTGCGTTGCGCGCGGCGATGCGTCCGCCGGCGCGCGCGATCGCGCGGTGCGCGATGGCCAGCCCGATGCCGCTGCCGTCGCTGCCTTGCTGGCGTGCGGCAGCGGTACGGAAGAACGGTTCGAAGATGCGCCGCAGTTCGGTTTCGGCGACGCCGGGACCGCGATCGCGGATGCGCAATCGCGCCCTGGCGCCGTCGTCCTCGCGGTGCAGCGTGACGTCGATCACGCTGGCCTCGGGCGCATGGCGCACGGCGTTGCGCAGGACGTTCTCGATCGCGCTGGCCAGCAGATCCAGCTCGGCGCGGATCGGCAGGGCACCGGCGCGGTGCAGGCGAATCTCGATGCGGCGCGGCGTCGCCTCGAAGCGGGCGTCGGCCACCAGTGTATCGACCAAGGTCGCCAGGTCGCCGTTTTCCACCGGCCCGCGCGTGCCGCTTTCCAGCCGGGACAGGTCCAGCGCCTGCGCAATCAGGCGGTTCATGCGCTCGACCTCGCGACCGATGCGCTCGTGGGCGCTCTCGATCTCCTCGCTGCTGCCGCCGCGGCCGAGCTCCAGCGCCACGCGCAGTCGCGCCAGCGGCGAGCGCAACTCGTGGGCGACGTCGCCGATCAGGCGCCGATGGTCGAGGATCAGCCGTCCGATGTGGTCGGCCATGTCGTCGAATTCGCGCGCCAGCGCCACCAGTTCGCGCGAGCGGCCGGTGCGCAGCGTGCCCACGCGCGCATCCAGATCGCCGTCGGCGAAGCGGCGCGCGCGGTCGCGGATCTGCGCCAGCGGCAGCGCCACATAGCGCGCCAGCAGCAGGCTGACCAGCATGCTGGCCAGCAGTGCCGCGCAGGCCAGCACGGTGCGGAACAGCAGACGGTGCGGTGGCGGATGCGGTGCCGGCGGTGGCCCCCAATGCACGGTGACGGTATACGGCGCCTGGTCCGCGGCCAGTACGTGACGCGTCGTGATGATCTCGCGCTCGCGCTGCCAGTTCGATGCCGGCAGCGGCATGGCGGGCACATCGCGGCCCGGCTGGATGCTGACGCGCAGCGGTCCGCTGCTGCGCAACCGCGCCCAGCGTTGGGCCTGCGCCAGCGGGTGCTGGCTGAGCTGGTGCATCGCCTCGTTGGCGACATCGTCGACCACGGCGTGCTGCCATTCGGGGGGCGGCGGCGCTTGTGCCCGGTCCCGTTCGATCAGCAGCGAGGTAACGCCGATGCTGGCGGCGATCATCGCCACCAGCGCCACCCAGAACAGCGCCATCACCCGCCAGTACAGGCTGCCCATGTCAGTCGTCCATGCGCCGGAACATGTAGCCGCCGCCGTGAATGGTCGCGATGCGTGACTGGCCGTCGGCACCGTTGCCGAGCTTGCGTCGCAGCCGCGAGACGTGCACATCGATGCTGCGGTCGAAGGGCGTCAGGGGGCGGCCCAGCGCGCTCTCGGCGAGTATCCCCTTGTCCACCCCGCGGCCGGCTTCGCGCATCAGTACCGCCAGCAGGTTGAACTCGGAGGTTGTCAGCGCCAGCGCCTGGCCATCGAGCAACGCCGTGCGCGAGCCGATGCGCAGTTCGACCGGGCCGATGCGCATGTCGGTGAAGTGCGCCGCCTCGCTCTCGTCGCGCTGGGCGCGGCGCAGCACGGCGCGGATGCGCGCGGCCAGTTCGTGCGGGTTGCAGGGCTTGGTCAGATAGTCGTCGGCGCCGATCTCGAGACCGAGGATGCGATCGACGTCGTCGCCCAGCGCGGTCAGCATCAGCACCGGCAGGGTGGTGCTGCGGCGCAGTTCGCGCAATACCTCCAGCCCGGAACGCAGCGGCATCATGATGTCCAGCACCAGCGCGTCGTAGCGCTCGCTGAGCACGCGTCGCAGTACCGCATCGCCGTCGTGCACCTGCTCGACGCTGAAGCCCTCGCGTACCAGAAACCGCGTCAGCAGCTCGCTCAGCTCATGATCGTCGTCGGCCAGCAGGATGCGCGCGTGGGCCATGCGGGGCTGCTCCGGGTCAGCACGGGAGAATGGGTCAAGTCCATGGTGCCGCGCGCGCCGCGGCGGCGCCAGCGCATGCGCGGTCACCGTCGTCGCCGCAGCGCGCGCAGGCTCGGTCGGCGTGGCAGCGCCCGGTGGGCATCGAGTCGCGCCGTGGCGCGAGCGATATCTCGTGGCTGTTGCAGTGCGTGCCGGTTTGGTCCGTGCCGCGGCGCCGTCCGGGCGTCGCAGCGCGCATGGAACAGCTCAGTGCCTGGGCGACGGCCCCGGTGCCGGAAGCGCCGTGACCGCTTTCAGGTTCTCGTCCAGCGCCTGGCGCAGGGTCTGGATCGCGGCACCGGCATCGCGCGGCGTCAGTTCCGCGCGCGCCAGGCGCGCATAGGCGAAGTTGCGCAGCAGTGGATCCCGGCTGCGGGCAAGCACGCCGCGGTACAGCGTGGCGACCGCCTCGACGTGGCCCTGCGCACGGTACAGATGTTCCAGCGCGAGCATGTCCCGGATCGCGGCGCCGCGCGGACCCATCATCATCCGGTCGTGCATGCCGTGGCGCATGCCGTGGCGCATGCCGCCGTGGCCGGGGCCATGCATCCAGGCCTGCGCGGGCGGCGGCGGCACGCCCGGTGCCGGCGGTTCGGCGGCACCGGCGACCACCAGACCCAGCGCCAGCACCAGGCCACCGAACGCGGGGATTGCGAGCGTGCGCTTCATCATCGATCTCCGTGGGGAAAGGGGTGTCGCCGACGCGCGCGGGACCAGGGGCGGGGAATCGGCGCAGCAGCGTCGACGACGTCATCATCGTGGACCGCGGATGCCGCCGCAGGTGGTGCGTGGCGTATCCGCATGTAACGGCGGGTAACACCGCGGCGGCGCACCGATCCGGGCTTGCCCGGCGGCCGTCATCGTGTAACGTGGAACGCTCGTTTGAACCCGGACTCGCCATGCCCAGCCCCGTGCATTTCGTCATCGATTTCGACAGCACCCTGGTGCAGGTCGAAACCCTCGATCTGCTGGCCGAACTGGCCTTGCGCGACGCACCCGGCGCCGCCGAGACCCGCGTGCGCATCCGCGAACTGACCGATGCGGCGATGGAGGGCCGGCTGGCGTTTCGCGACGCGCTGGCGCAGCGCCTGGATCTGCTGCGCGCGCACCGCGACATCCTGCCGCAGGTCGCGCAGCGCCTGCTGCAGGCGATCACGCCTTCGTTTGCGCGCAACCGGGCCTTTCTGGCCGCCCATGCGCCGCGGATCCACATCGTCAGCAGCGGCTTTCGCGAGCTGATCGTGCCGGTGGCCGAAAGCCTGGGCCTGCGTGCCGATCACGTCCACGCCAACGCACTCACGTTCGATGCCGAAGGCCGCATCGGCGGCTGTGACTGGAGCAACCCGCTCAGCGCCGACGGCGGCAAGGTGCACGCGGTCGCGGCGCTGCATCTCGATGGCGAGGTGATCGCGGTCGGCGACGGCATCGGCGATTACGAACTGCTGGCCGCCGGCGTCGCGCAGCGTTTCTACGCCTTCAGCGAGAACGTGCAGCGCGCCGCGGTGCTGGCCTGCGCCGGCGCGCGGCCGGCGCCCAGTTTCGACGAGGTGCTGTACGACTGCGGCCTGCGCGGCGCGGTGTCGTATCCCAAGAACCGGCTCAAGGTGCTGCTGCTGGAGAATGTCCACGCCGAGGCGGTGGCCGCCTTCGAGCGCGAGGGATACGCGGTTGAAACGCATGCTGGCGCGCTCGGCGAGGCCGCGTTGGCGGAGCGCATCGGCGATGTCGCCATTCTCGGCATCCGTTCCAAGACCCTGCTCAGCGCGCGCGTGCTGAGCGAGGCCAGGCGCCTGCTGGCGGTCGGCGCGTTCTGCATCGGCACCAACCAGATCGATCTGGCCGGCTGCCAGCGCCGCGGCGTCGCCGCCTTCAATGCGCCGTACAGCAACACGCGCTCGGTGGTCGAGCTGGCGCTGGCCGAGATTATCCTGATGATGCGCAATCTGCCGGCCAAGCTGCGCCAGATGGACTCGGGCGTGTGGGACAAGTCCGCCAGCGGCGCGCACGAGGTGCGCGGCAAGCGGCTGGGCATCATCGGCTACGGCAACATCGGCATGCAGCTGTCGGTGCTGGCCGAAGCGGTCGGCATGCAGGTGTGCTTCTTCGATCTGACCGAGCGGCTGGCGCTGGGCACTGCACGCAAATGCGCCACGCTGCAGGAGTTGCTGGAGCAGTCCGACGCGGTCAGCGTGCACGTCGACGGGCGCAAGGAAAACCGCAACCTGATCGGCGTCGCGGAGTTCGAGCGCATGCGGCCCGGCGCATTGTTCCTCAACCTCAGTCGCGGCCATGTGGTCGATCTCGACGCGCTTCACGCGGCGCTGGCCAGCGGTCATCTGCGCGGCGCCGCGCTGGACGTGTTCCCGGTCGAACCGGCCGCCAATGGCGACGCCTTCGAGCACCCGCTGCGCGTGTTGCCCAATGTGCTGCTGACGCCACATATCGGTGGCAGCACACTGGAGGCGCAGCAGGATATCGGCCGCTTCGTCAGCAGTCGCATCATCGACTACGTCAACACCGGCAGCAGCGAGGGCAGCGTCAACCTGCCGGGACTGAAGCTGCCGCTGCAGGCTGGCGCGCACCGGCTGATGCACATCCACGAGAATGTGCCGGGCATCCTCGCCCGCATCAACCAGGCGCTGGCCGAGCATGGCGCCAACATCCTCGGCCAGTACCTCAAGACCGACGAGCGCCTGGGCTACGTGATCACCGATATCGACAGCCGGTATTCGGCCGCGCTGACCCGCGCCATCCGCGCCATCCCGCACACGCTGCGTTTTCGCGTGCTGTACTGATGCGCTGACGCCCCTCCGCTCAGCCGGCATCCGCCGGGTCGACATCCAGCGACCAGCGCACGCGCCGCGCCGCGGGCAGGCCCGCCAGTGCCGCGTGCCACGGTGTCAGCGCGCCGTGCAGTGTCGCTCGTGATGCGCAGATCACCAGCAGCTGACCGCGCTCGAGACCGGCGCGGCGCGGCAATGGTGCCGGCCACGGGCCGGCGACTTCCAGCCCGCCGTCGCGCGGCAGGGCGGCGGCGGCGGCGGCGAGGAAGGCGTCGACGTCCGTGCGCTGCGGCGCCTGCGCGCGCAGCAGCGCCTGGTGAGCATATGGCGGCAGTGACGCGGCGCGGCGCTCCGCCAGCAACTCGCTGGCAAGTGCGGTGTAGCCGCCGGCCAGCAATCGCTGCAGCAGCGGGTGATCGGGATGGTGCGTTTGCAGCAGCACGCGGCCCGGCTTGGCGGCGCGGCCGGCGCGGCCGGCGACCTGCACGATCAGCTGCGCCAGCCGCTCGGGCGCGCGGAAGTCCACGCTGTAAAGGCCGGCATCGACGCCGACGATCGCGACGAGGGTGAGGTTGGGCAGATCGTGGCCTTTCGCCAGCATCTGCGTGCCGACCAGGACCGCCGCGCCGCCCGCGGCGAGCGGCGCCAGCCGGGCAGCGAAGCCGTCGCGGCCGCGCGTGGTTTCGCGATCGACGCGCAGCACCGGCAGGCTGGGGTAGCGCACCTGCAGCGCCTGCTCGAGGCGCTCGGTGCCGTGCCCCTGCGGCTGCAGGGGACCGCCGGCGCAGGCGGGGCACTGCGCGGGGATCGGCTGGGCGTGGCCGCAATGGTGGCAGAGCAGGGTGGCGCGCGCCGCGTGCAGGGTCAGCGGGCGCTGGCAACGCGGGCATTCGGCATGCCAGCCGCAGGCATGGCAGAGCAGCACCGGTGCATAGCCGCGACGGTTTTTGAACACCAGCGCCTGCTCGCCGCGGCCGAGCGTCTCATCCAGTGCCTGCAGCAAGGGTGGGGACAGGCCGTGCTCGGCACGCTGTCGGCGCAGATCCAGAACCTGCACGCGTGGCATCGAACTGCCTCCGGGCCGCGTGAGCAGGCGCAACAACGCATAGCGTCCCGACTCGATGTTGGCCAGGCTCTCCAGCGATGGCGTGGCGCTGCCCAGCAGCACCGGCACACCGAACGCCCTGGCGCGCATCACCGCAAGGTCGCGGGCGTGGTAGCGGAAGCCCTCCTGCTGCTTGTAGGAGCTGTCATGCTCCTCGTCGACGATGATCAGACCGGCACGCGGCAGCGGCGTGAACACCGCGGAGCGGGTGCCGACGATGACGCCGGCGCTGCCGGCACGCGCGGCTAGCCAGGCGCGCGCGCGCGCGCCTTCGGCGAGGTTGGAGTGCAGCACCGCGATCGTCACCCCCAGCCGTTCGCGCAGCCGGCGCAAGGTCTGCGGCGCGAGGCCGATTTCCGGAACCAGCAGCAGGGTCTGCTCGCCGCGCGCCAACGCCTGCCCGATCAGGGCGAGATAGACCTCGGTCTTGCCGCTGCCGGTGACGCCTTGCAGCAGAAAGGGCTGAAAGCGTCCGTGTGCGGCGGCAATCGTGGTCACCGCACACTGCTGTTCGGCGCTCAATGGGGGTGCCGGAAGCGTCGCACGGCTTGTCTCGTCGCCGACGCGGCCGGCGCGGGCGACCAGACCCGCGCGCTGCAGCCGTCGCGCCGCCGCGCGCCAGCCGGGCAGGGCGAAATCCAGCGCCGCCGCATCCAGCGTGCCTGCGGCCAGCAGGTCCAGCAGCGCGGCGCTGTCGCCGCGCCGACTGGCGGCAGTCCGAGCCGCGCTGCCCGCGGCCGTCAGCGCCCAGCTCTCGTGGCCCAGGTCCGGCAGCGGACGTGCCGCGCGCAGCGCCAGCGGGAGCGCGGCGGCATAGGCTTCGCCCAGCGGTGCCTGCCAGTAGCCTGCCGCCCAGGCGATGGTGGCGCGCAGTTCGGCGTCGAACAGTGGCTCGGGATCGAGGACCTGCAGGACCTCTCTCAAGCGCTCGGACGGGACATCCGTCGTGTCGCTGACCGCCACCACCACGCCCACCCGCCGCCCGCGTCCGAACGGCACCAGGACCCGGGTGCCGGGAGCGGGCGGCGGCGTCGGTGTGGCGGCGGCGCGGTAATCGAACAGCTGCCCCAAGGGCACCGGCAGGGCGATGCGCAGGATCGCGTTCATCAGCCGAGGCACCGTGCCGGCCCGGCCGGAACACGGGTTGCCGGCTGTTGCTGTCGCGCTGCCGAGCAAGCGCCGGCAACTGCCGGTTTCGACGATGATTTCACGCTTATCCACAATCGCTGTGGATAAGTATGTGGACCAGCGATTGCAAAAGCCGGTGCAGCGCCCGCCCGGCCATGCCCCGGTACGCGCTGGCGAATCTTTAACCAGTTTGACATAGATCAATACAATCAGTTAGTTGCACAATAATTGCGGGACGGAACCGGGAGCCGGTCCGGGCTTTCCTGGCCAAGCGATACGCGATCATGATGCTGTGCACAACCAGCGGCCGCGCTCGCGGCGGTGACCTCAATGCGACCACAGGCTGAGCACGAACACGGCGCCCAGCGCCAGCGCCAGCAACAGGCTGTAGATCAGGCCGATTCCGAGATAGGCGACGATGGCGCCGACCCAGCGCTGGCCGTAAACACGCTTCTGCATCAGCAGCGGATAGATCAGCAGCCACCAGCCGGCCAGTGTCGCGACCGCGCCCAGGATGACGGCCAGCGCCGGCCACTGCGGCCGTGCAAGCGCCTGCAAGGCATCGAGCGCCACCAGCACGATCAGGTCCAGAAACACGAACGCGTGGCTGTGCAGGGCAACCAGCAGATGTTCCATGTACAGCCTGCGCTTGCCGGACAGGACCAGCTTCAGCACCAGCGCAAACAGCGGCAACAGCACCAGCATCGTCTGCGGCAACAGATGCAGCATACCGAGCACGAACTGGCGCGGGTCGTCGAGTCCGGCCTTCAGGCGCGTACGCAGATGCCCCAGCAGCCAGGCGGCGCGAGTATCGGCGGGCGTCGTCGGCAGCGAGTCGAAGCTCGCTGGCGCCGCGCGCAACCGGGTGCTGGCGCCGCTTGTGGCGGGTACCGGCGCGCCCAGCTCGGCCAGGCGCCGATCGGCGGCCGCGCCGTCCTGCCAGCGCGCCGTCTGCAGCAGGACCCGCGCCGGCGCGGGTAGATCCGGCTTGCGCAGGGCGGCGTCGATGCGTGCTCGCTCGACCTGGTGCAGGCGCTCGACGCCAGCCGCGCTGTGCGCGGCGGCATAGCGTCCAGTATCCGCGGCCCCGGTCTGCAGCAGGCCGGTCTCGACATTCAGCCTCAGCATGAAGAATGCGATCACGGCCAGGAAGAACATCAGCCGCAGCGGCGCCACGTAGCGCACGCGACGACCGGCGAGATAGTCACGGGTGAGGAAACCGGGACGAAAGTACAGCGGCAGCAAGGTGCGCCAGAGGCGGCCGTCGAAATGCAGCACGTGCTCAAGCAGGTCGCGCAGCGCACCGCGGAACCGCTGCATCGGGTCGTGCGCTTCCTGACCGCAGCGGTGGCACCACGGACCCTTGAGTAGGCTGCCGCAGTTGCCGCAGGCGGCGGGAGCGGGGCTGGTCTCGTTCATGCCGGCAGCAATCCCTCGCTGCGCAGCCAGGTGACGCTGTCACCGGCGAGTGTGGCCAGAGGCGCATGGGTGTAGCCGAGTTCGCGCCGCGCCTTGCGGTCATCGACACGCATGCGGTGGCAGGTGAGAGCGACGCCCGCGCGGGTGATCGCAGGTTCGCGTCCGGTCACCGCGGCACGCGCTTCCTCGAACAGCGCGTTGAGCATCAGCAGCGCGCGCGGCACACGCCGGCGCGGCGCCGGCACGCCGATCGCGGCGGCCAGCGCCTGCAGCAGCCCGGCGAACGGTGCCTCGACGCCGCCCAGCAGCCAGCACTCGCCATGACGCGGATCGCGCGCCGCGGCCAGGTGCGCGCGGGCCACGGCGCGCACGTCGGCGAAGCAGCCGATGCCCGGCGGCGCGCCGGGCAGCCGGCGCGCCGCCAGCAACCACGCCAGCCGCGACCAGTTGTGGCGATCGCCGGGGCCGAGGATGTGGGCCGGCTGGAGCACGGCAACGCCGATGCGGCCGGCGTGGTCGGCGGCCAGTACCTGTGCTTCAGCCAGCGCCTTGGTGTGCGCGTAATGGATCGGGCCGTCGATGCCGCGTCGCGGCATCGATTCGTCGATCGGCCGGTCCTCGACCAGGCCGTACACGGCGACGCTGGAGGTATGCACGAAGCGCGGCACGCCGGCGGCGATCGCCGCCGCCAGCATGGCCGCGGTGCCGTCGACATTGACCGCGTACTGGCGCGCGCGCAGGCGGCGCCACGGCGTGGTGTCGGCGGCGACGTGGAAGACGGCATCGGGCGCCGGCGTCAGCGCCCGTGCCAGCACGCCGGTGTCACCGAGATCGCCCTCGACCACCATCACGCCGGTGGCGCGCAGCCGCGTCGCACTCTCCGCCGAGTGCGCCAGCGCGCGCACGGCCACGCCGTCGGCCTGCAGCGCGGCGACCAGATGCATGCCGAGGAAGCCGCCGGCGCCGGTGACGAACGCGGATCGCATAGCGCAGCCCTTATCATCGGGCGCCCGAACGAGCTCCCCGTCGATGATTGTAGGTCCGGACCGCGCCCGCACGCTCAGCGAAACCGGCGCCACCCTGCGGCTGGCGCTGCCGCTGATCGCCGGCCAGCTGTCGGCGGTCGGTTCGAGCGCGGTCGATGCACTGTTCGCCGGCCACTATTCGGCGCATGTGCTGGCGGCGGTGGCGGTGGGCGCGAGCCTGTGGTCACTGGCGATCGTGACCGCGATCGGCGTGCTGATGGCGTTGCCGCCGTCGGTGGCGCATCTGGACGGCGCCGGTCGCCGTGCCGAGATCGGCCCGCTGTTTCGCCAGGCGCTGTGGCTGGCGCTGGCGCTGGGGCTGGCCCTGCTGCTGGGGGTGCGCTATGGCGCGCCGCAACTGATGCGCCTGACCGGCGTCGATCCGCGGCTGTGGCCGGATGTCACGGCGTTTCTGCACGCGGTCAGCTGGGGCGCGCCTGCCCTGACCTTGTACTTTTCGCTGCGCGGATTGTCGGAAGGACTGTCGCTGACGCGGCCGACGATGTACTTCGGGTTCCTCGGGCTGCTGTTGCTGGCGCCGCTGGACTACGTGCTGATCTACGGCCGGCTCGGCCTGGCGCCGCTGGGTGCGCACGGCAGCGGCATCGCCACCGCGAGCGCGCTCTGGCTGCAGCTGATTGCGTTCGCGCTGTATCTGCGCTGGAGCCAGCGCTATCGCGACCTGGCACTGGGCGCGCGCCTGGAACGGCCCGACCCGCGTGCGATCGGGGCGCTGCTGCGGCTGGGCGTGCCGATGGGCATCAGCGTGCTGATGGAGGTGGGGCTGTTCGTCGCGGCCGCGCTGCTGATCGCGCGCCTCGGCCAGGACGCCGTCGCCGGCCACCAGATCGCGCTCAACGTCGCCTCGATCGCGTTCATGGTGCCGCTGGGCCTGGCGATGGCGATCACCGTGCGCGTCGGGCACGCCGCCGGCCGCGGCGATGCCCGCGGTGTGCGTTACGCGGGATTCTGCGGCATCACCCTGACCCTTCTGACGCAGAGCCTGTCGACGACGCTGATGCTGACCCTGCCGCGCGCGATCGCAGCGCTTTACACCCGGGATGCGCGGGTGATCGCAATGGCCGCGCCGCTGCTGGTCCTGGCCGGGCTGTTCCAGTTCGCCGACGGTATCCAGGTGGCGTCCAACGGTGCCCTGCGCGGGCTCAAGGACACACGGGTGCCGATGCTGATCACCAGCGTCGCCTACTGGGGCATCGGCATGCCGGTCGGCGCGTGGCTGGCCTTCGGTCGCGGACTGGGCGCACGCGGCATCTGGATGGGTCTGATCGCCGGGCTGTCGGCGGCGGCAGTGCTGTTGTTCACGCGTTTTGCACGCCTGGCGCGACGATCCCGTCAGGCATGATCGAGGGATGCATCGATTTGAGACGCCGTCCGCCGAGCGCCGAGCGCCGAGCGCAGGATCGCAGTCAGAACACGCAATGCGCTTCGACTCCGCCAGCCGCGCGGGCTTGCGCAGCGCAAGCGCTAGAACTCCCGGTGCGCATTCCGCACGCTGCGCAACCCGTGACCTTGAGCGGATGACGCCCGCGCCGCGCTCGGTTAGGCTCGTTCGATCCGGGCAGGGGAACGCGACATGGCCGACGGCAGGCGCAACGGATTTCTGGGGTTTCTCGGCGTGCTCTGGCGCGGGCTGGACTTCACCCGGCGCGCGTTCCTGAATCTGGTCTTCTTCGCCATCGTCGCGATCATCGTGGTCGCCGCCATGAAGGGCGCGCCGGTGGTGCGACCCGACAGCGTGCTGGTGCTGCATCCCGAAGGAACCCTGGTCGAGCAATACAGCGTCGATCCCGCCACGCGCGCGCTGGCCGCGCTCTCGGGCGGCACCAGCAAGCAGGTGCAGTTGCGCGATCTGCTGCGGGTGATCGACGTCGCGCGCAACGATCCGCGCATCAAGATGATCCTGCTCGAGCCGCAGGATCTGTCCGCCGGCGGCCTCGCCGCGCTGCGCGAGGTGGGCGCCGCGCTCGACCGGTTCCGCGCCAGCGGCAAGAAAGTGATCGTGTGGGCGCCCGATTTCGATCAGCTGCAGTACTACCTTGCGGTGCACGCCGACCGTGTTCTGATGGATCCGCAGGGCAGCCTGATGATCACCGGGCTGGGCAGTTACCGTCTGTACTACAAGGATCTGCTCGACAAGCTCGGCGTGGTCGTGCATCTGTTCCGCGTCGGCCAGTTCAAGTCGGCGGCCGAGCCCTACATCCTGGACGGGCCTTCACCCGCTGCGCAGCTAGCAGACAGCTCCTGGCTGGGCGGGCTGTGGAACGAGTGGATCGCCGAGGTCGCCGCGGCGCGGCATCTCGATCCGGCGCTGCTGACGCAGCAGATCGACAGCATGCCGCAGCAGGTCGCTGCGGCCCACGGCGACCTCGCGCGCATGGCGCTCGACGAGCATCTGGTGGATGGCCTGGTCACGCGCGGCGAGCTGGTTGCCGAACTGCGCAAGGACGGCGTGCCGGCGGGCGATGAGGGCCACGGCATCCGCGGCATCGGCTTCACGCCCTACCTGGCCGCGATCAGTCGCACCGATGTCGTGCACAGCAGCGGTCCCGGCGTGGCGGTGGTGGTGGCTGAGGGCGAGATCGTGCCCGGGCGCCAGCAGCCCGGCACCATCGGCGGCGATGCCACCGCGCGGCTGATCCGCGAGGCACGCGAGAACCCTGACGTCAAGGCCCTGGTGCTGCGCGTGAATTCGCCCGGTGGCGCGGTATTTCCCGCCGAGCTGATCCGCCGCGAGGTGCAGCTGACGCGCGCGGCGGGCAAGCCGGTGATCGTGTCGATGGGCGATGTCGCCGCCAGCGGCGGCTACTGGATCTCGATGGATGCCAACCGCATCCTCGCCGAACCCGACACCATCACCGGTTCGATCGGCATCTTCGGTCTGTTCTTCAACGTCCCCGACACGCTCGCCAAGATCGGCGTGCACACCGGCGGCGTCGGCACCACGCCGTGGGCGGGCGCGTTCGACGTCACCCGGCCGCTGGATCCGCAGGTCGGGCAGATGATCCAGGCCAGCATCGACAAGGGCTACCGCGATTTCGTCGGCGGTGTCGCCAAGGCGCGCGGCAAGAGCTTCGCCGACATAGACGCCATCGCCCAGGGCCGCGTCTGGACCGGTCAGCAGGCCTTGAAGCGCGGACTGGTCGATCAGCTGGGCGGCCTGCAGGCGGCGATCCGCATCGCCGCCAGCGATGCCAGGCTGGGTGACCATTACAGCGTGCGCTACCTGGAAAAGCCGCCCGGCGCGTTCGGCCGTTTCCTGCTCGACATGAGCAGCAGCGCGATGGCGCAGTTCGCCCTCGCGCACGGCGTGCGTCTGCCGGCGTGGGTCGCCGCCCTGGCACCGCAGGCTGATGCCGATCTCGGTCTGCTCGCCCACGCCAGTGCCGGCAAGCCCAACGTCTATGCCTACTGCTTCTGCACGCCGCGCTGAAACGCGCGAATCCGGTGCCGCGATGGCGGCGCTGCGCCCCGGACTGCGGCCCGGGCTCGGGCTGTGCGAGCCACACGCTGCACGCCGCCTTTGCTGCCGCGCTCCTGGTTTTGCCGGGGCTGGGTCAGGCGGTATCGGCAGCGAGACCGAACACGGGGCGTTCCCCCGGCTCTCCCTGGCAAAGCTGCAGGCGAGGGATTGAAGCCGGTACGCCGCGGCAGGCGCGTGATTCGCTCTCCATCCGACGGGACTGAGGGAGAGGGCCGGAGCGAGTAGCGTGCCGCGCTCCTGGCGCGGACGCTCAGCTCGCCGGTGAGGAGCCGCCGCGCTCGGTGGCGCGGCGGGCCAGCAGGGTCTGGTCGGCGCGATGCACGGTCGTCTCCAGGGCCTCGTCGCCTTCGCGCAGGGCCACGCCCACCGAAAAGCCGATGCCGATCTCGCTCAGCGCATCCGCGCCGAGGCGCGAAGCGACTTCGCGCAGCACTTCACCGCTGGTCTCGGGCAGCAGCAGCATGAATTCGTCGCCGCCGAGACGCACGACCGCGTCGCCCTGACGCGAGTGCCGGCGCAGGAAGCGCGCCAGGTCCACCAGGATCTCGTCGCCGCGCTGGTGTCCGTAGGTGTCGTTGAAGTGCTTGAAACGGTCGATGTCGACCACCACGCAGCCCCAGATCTGGTCGGGCCGGACGTGCGAGGCGAAGTCGTCCAGGTAACGCCGGTTGTACGATTGCGTCAGCGGATCGCGCAGCAGCTGTTCGCGCAGATGCGTCTCGTAGGCCTGGCGCAGGGTGATGTCCTGTGCGGCGACCAGCGCGTAGGGCTTGGGGTCGGCGTCCGGGTAGTACAGGCTGCGGTACTGCCAGACGCGGCGTTCACCGCTGCGCGTGGCGAAGTGCAGCATGCCCGCGTCGCGGCGTTGGCGGCGCAGGCGATCGAGCTGGGTCGCGACCATTTCCTGGGCGTCCTCCGGCACCAGATCGACCAGGCGCCTGCCGATCAGCTCGTCGGGCTCGACGCCGAGCGCGCCGGCCATGGCGGCATTGACGCTCAGCAGCCGGCCATCGACATCCTGCGTCCATACCAGGCCGAGACCGGCGTCGAACAGGTCGCGGTAGCGGCGCGCCAGATCCTCGAGTTCGCGCACGCGCATCTGCTCGACGCCGCTGGCGCAGACCACCAGCACTCGCGCCGGGCGCCCGCCGTAGAGTGCCTCGGTGGCATGCACCTCGACATCGAAGGTGTCGCCGAGCTTGTGCCGATGGCGCCGCGCGCGCTCCAGCACGCCGTCGGCCTCGGGGTCGGCGGCGAGCACGTTGGCCGGCAGGCCGATGATCTCTTCGCGGCCGAATCCGTAGGCCGCCTGCGCGGCGGGATTGGCCGCCAGCAGCGCGTGGGTGTCGCTGTCGACCACCAGCAGCGGCAGCGGGTGCTGCTCGAACAGCATGCGGTACTCGCTGTCACGCTGCTCGCGCACGCGGCGCGCCAGCAATTCGGCGCTGACGTCGCGACCGAGGCCGAGAATGCCGTACAGGCGTCCGCGACTGTCATACAGCGGCAGCTTGCTGATCAGGAATTCGCGCTCGCGGCCGTCGCTTCCGCGCAGGCGTTCGCGGAACACCATCGCGCCACGGCGATCTAGGGCGGCGGCCGTATGCGCCGCGAAGGCGCGCGCGGTCTCGGCGTCGACCAGATCCTCGTCGCGACGGCCGATCATCGCCGCCGGAGTGGTCTTGAGCAGGTCGCCGGCGGCGCCGCTGGCAAGCAGATAGCGGCCTTCGAGGTCCTTGGCGAACACCGCATCGCGCAGCTCGCCAGCCAGTGCGGCGAGCAGACCCTCGGCGCGCGCCAGCCGCTGCTGCACGCGCCGCGCCGCCAGCAGCGCGGTGCCCAGCAGCAGCACGCCTAGGCTGGCGCTAAGCCAGCTCAACAGCGACCCCGGGCCGAAATCCGGACTCAACGGGCTGGGCGCCAGGTACAGCGCGAGTCCGGCCAGCGGCAGCAGCAGCTGCAGGCTGGCCGGCAGCCGTCGCGCCCACGCGCTGACGGCCGAATCCGGCGCATGACCCTCGAGATCCAGACGGTCCGATGTGCGTTCCAAACCCTGTCCCATCGCGGCGCTTCATGCGCCACGCCACGCCACCCCAAGGCAGCTGTCGTGCAGGATCAAGCAATTCCCGTGCAGATCGGAGTTGACGCTGAGGCTGTGCCACGTTTGTTTACGCCTGTGTCGCGGTTGTCACATGGCCGCTGCGAACTCAATCACGCATCAGGGTCGATTTGCCGAACAGGCTTTCGACCAGATCCACGGCCAGTTGCGCGGTCCGGTTGCGGGTATCGAAGGCGGGATTGAGCTCCATGATGTCGAGCGAGGCCAGACGGCCGCTGTCGGCGATCATCTCCATGCACAGCTGGGCCTCGCGGTAGTTCGGCCCCCCGGGTACCGTGGTGCCGACGCCGGGAGCGATCTCGGGATCGAGGAAATCGACGTCGAAGCTGACGTGCAGGTGGGTGTCGGCGGCGATGCCGGCGAGGGCGCGCTCCAGCACCCGCTTCATGCCGATCTCGTCGATCGTGCGCATGTCGTAGATGTCCAGGCCGACATCGTGCACCAGGCGCTTCTCGCCGGGATCGACCGAGCGGATGCCGATCTGGCGGATGGACGCCGGGTCCAGCGCCGGCGGACTGCCGCCCAGCCCGGTCAGTGCCTGCGGACCGTTGCCGCAAAGGCAGGCTACCGGCATGCCGTGGAGGTTGCCCGATGGCGTGATCGTCGAGGTGTTGAAGTCGGCGTGTGCATCCAGCCACAGCACGCGCAGACGCTTGCCGCGTGCCCGGCAGTGCCGCGCGACCGCGGTGATCGAGCCGATGGCGAGGCAGTGATCGCCGCCGAGCAGGATCGGCAGCCGACCGGCATCGAGTTCGGCGCCGACCGCCTCGAGCACGGCGTGGTTCCAGGCGACCACGGCGTCAAGATGGCGGTAGCCATCCCGCGGCGGCAGCCACGGATTGACCGGCCCGGACAGGTTGCCGCGATCGCTGACCTGCAGGCCGCGTGCGGCAAGTGCCTCGGCCAGCCCGGCCACGCGCAGGGCTTCGGGCCCCATCGACGCGCCGCGGTGACCGGCACCGATGTCGGTCGGTGCTCCGATGAGCGCGACGGGCGGGAAGGTTCGCATCGGCACCTCGGTTTGAGCGGCGACCGCGCGGGCGGCAGGCAGTCCGCGCAATCGGCAAGACTAGCGCAACCGCTGCGTCGTATTCATCCCGTGGGTATGGCTGCTGCCAACGCCTCGTGCAGGGCCGCCACCAGTGGTGCCAGCAGCGAGCGGTCGCGGCAGGGTGTCTTGCCGCCGAGGCGGGTGTCGAGCGCGCGTGCGGCGGCGCCCAGCGCCTCGAAGCCGTAGTTGGGTGCCGAGCCGCTCAGCCGGTGCGCCAGCGTGCGCAGCGCCTGCCACGCCTCGTCCGTTGCCGCGTCGGCGCAGGCGACCCACAACCGCTCCAGGTCGGCCCGCTTGTCCGGCAGCGCGGCGACGTAGACGCGTGTCAGCGCGGCCAGCCTCGCCTCGTAGTCGAACTCGTCCGCTGGCGGCATGGTCGGGCCTCGGGCGCGTCGTGGCGCGGTCGATGGAGACTGGTGCCGGCAGCCCGAATCGAACGGGCGACCTACCGCTTACAAGGCGGTTGCTCTACCAACTGAGCTATGCCGGCACGGCGCGGGATTCTAGCAGCCGCGCGCCGGCAACCAGTCGGACCGGCACAGGGTGGTCCGGGGGGAGTGCGTGGCCGGCGGCGCGATGCGACAGCGGCAGATGTGCCGCTGCAGGCGGCGCCCGCCGCGGCCGGCGCGCGGGTGCCGGCGCAGGCCACGCGCGACAGGCTCGGAGCGGTTCGCCTGGAGAGGCGGATCAGAAACAGGTGCTGGCGTGTTCGCCGATCGTGTCGGCGTTGGTCACCAGGGTGCGCCAGTCGAAGCCGGGCGCGGCCGGTTCCACGAAATCGACGAAATACTGCGGCACCTGTTCGACGCGCTGGCTGAGGGCGGGCTTGAAGCCCAGCGCCGCGATCTGGGCCTGGCGTCGCTCGGCATTGACCTGGTCGCGGAACAGCCCCAGCGAGATGGTGTTCTGGCGGTCGCCGGCGGTGACCACGTAATAGTCGCGCACGCCGCGGCTGGCCAGCGCGCGCGCAGCGGTCAACGCCTGTTCGCGCGTCGCCATCGCCGGCAGGTACACCCACCAGCCGCGCGCGGTCGTGGCCTGCTCCTCGCGATACTGGATGCGCGGCACGCGCGGATTGAGCGCGTCCAGCGCGGCGCGCATGTCAGCCTGGGTATCGAACGGGCCCAGGGTCATGCAGCGGTCGCCGGGTTGAGCCGCGCGCGGCGCCTGCGCCAGCTCGGCGGACGGATTGGCCGGCGGCGGTGACGGCCGTTCGCTGAGCAGACGCAGCTCGGCCACGCCGGGGTCGGTCGCCGGAGGCCGCGGTGCCGCCCGGTCACCGAACGTGATCCACGCGGCGACCGCGAGGTTGAGCGCAAACAGCAGCAGGAAGGTCAGGCGCAGCAGCATGATCGTGTGAGTTTATCCGTGCACATCGGCGCCTGGCGCGGCATCGGCGTAAGTCGCCAGCCCGCGCAGCACCAGATCGGCGATCACGCGCGATGGCGTTTCCAGCAGCATGGCGACGCGCGCCGCGTCACCGCCGGCCAGCAGCAGCCGCGGCGCGCCGCCCAGCCGCGGCGCCATGCGTGCGCTGAAGCGCTCGATCAGCGCCGCGCCGGCCTGCCAGGTGCCACCGGCCAGCGCGTCGGCGGTATGGGTGGCCGCGTCGACCACGCGTCCGGCGCCGGCCTCGCGCAGCGGCGCCGCGAGGGTGCCCAGCGCGCTGCGCATCAGCGCCTGGCCGGGCGCGATCAGTCCGCCGAGATGACGGCCGTCGCCGGCCAGCGCGTCGAGCGTCAGCGCGGTGCCGCAGCCGGCGATCACGCACGGCGCCTCGTTCCGCGCGCGCGCGGCGATCAGTCCGAGCCAGCGGTCCACGCCCAGTTGCGCGGGGTCGTCGTAGGCATTGCGCACACCGCAGGCGGCCGCGCTGGCGACGGCCCAGCGCGGCGCGCGGCTCCAGCGGCCCGCGACCGCGGCGATCACCGCGGCGCGGCGTGCGGGGTCGGTCACCGTGGCCGCCCATGCCGATTCGATCGCAGGCAGATCGCGCCACGCCGCGGCGAGTGCGGCGTCGAAGTCGGGTGTGTCCCAGGCCAGCGCGCCCGCGTGGCCGAATTCGCCCGCGGCGCTGAAGGTCCACTTCAGGCGCGTGTTGCCGAGATCGAGCAGCAGCTTCATGCGCTGCGCACAGTGATCTCGGCGCTGTCGAGGCACTCGACATCGCCGCTGTCGCGGCGCACACGCAGCGCGCCGCGCGCGTCCACCCCCGCGCCGACGGCAGCGAACGTGCCGTCGCTGCCGCTGACCGTCAATGCATGATCGCGCAGGGCGTCGAGCGTGGCGTAGCGTGCGGCGAACGGCGCGAAGCCGTGCGTGGCGAACTGCTCCAGCGCCTTTGCCAAGGCGACTGTCAGGCGCGCGGCCAGCGCATTGCGTGCCGGCGGCATGCCGCCACACAGCGCGGCGAGATCGGTCGCCGGCTGCCCCGTCACCGCGGCCAGTGCCGGCGGCAGGCGCAGGTTGATGCCGATGCCGATCACGGCGTGGCAGGGGCCGAGAAACTCGCCACCCAGCTCGATCAGGATGCCGCCCAGCTTGCGTCCGTCCGCCTGCAGATCGTTGGGCCACTTCAGCGCCAGCCGTGGCACGCCGGCCGCGGCCAGGGCCTCGGCCACGGCGACACCCACCGCCAGCGACAATCCCGACAGCGCGGCGAAGCCGCGTTCAAAGCGCTTGAGCACCGAGAAGGTGAGATTCAGCGCCGGCGGCGCCAGCCAGACGCGCCCGCGGCGCCCGCGACCCGCGCTCTGCATCTCGGCGAACACGAAGGTCAGATCCGCGGCATGGTCCGCGCGCCGCAGCAGCTCGCTGGAGCTGGAATCGAGCGACGTCCGGACCTCGATGAGCGCTCCCGGCGCGGCCGCCGCGCGGATCGCGTCGGCATCGAGCAGCTCCAGCGGATACGGCAGCGCGTAGCCCTGGCCGGCGCGCGCCGCGACCGGCAGACCGCGTGCGCGCAGCTGCTGGATCTGCTTCCACACTGCCGCGCGACTGATGCCGAGCTGTGCCGCCAGTGCCGTGCCGGACACCGGCACACCCGTCGCCAGCGCCTCCAGCAGGGTCCGTGTCGTCATGAGCGGCTCCGTTGCCGGCGACGGCCCAGGAAGCGGGCGCGATCGAAGCGCGATTCGGTGCCGGCGCGCAGGCGCCGCAGGTTGCCGCGGTGCGCCCACAGCACCAGCAGACCGGCGACGGCTCCGAAGAGCGCGAAGGCCGGGCGCTCGCCCGGCGGCGCCAGCCCGGCGGCCAGAGGCAGCGCGAGCCCGGCCGTGACAGTCGACAGACCGACGTAGCCGGTGGCACCCAGCACCAGCAGCCAGAGCGCGAACAGCGGTGCCAGCGCCAGCGGCAGCAAGGCACCGACGACGCCCGCGAGGGTGGCGCCGCCCTTGCCGCCTCGGAAGCCGAAGTACAGCGGAAACAGGTGCCCCAGCGTCGCCGCGAGACCGGCCGCCAGCGCCTGCGCGAATGGCGGCAAGGCCAGGCTGCGGTCGGCCAGATGCAGCGCAAGCAGTGCGGCGAGCGCGCCCTTGCCGACATCGATCAGGACCACGCCCAGCGCGAAGCGCCAGCCCTGCGTACGCAGGGCGTTGGTGCCGCCGGCGTTGCCCGATCCCTGGGTGCGGATGTCGACGCCGCGCAGACGGCCGAGGATCAGGCTGCCGGAGAGCGAGCCGAGCAGGTAGGCCAGCATCAGCAGGAGGGGAAAACGCATGCGCGCAGTGTAGCCGGGCGCGATGGCCGTTCCCGGCAGCATGCCCGCCTGGACACCCCGCCGGGTGTGTCGATCACGGTGTCGCAGCGCAGGGGTCCCGATGGGCTTCAGGGCAGCGCCAGCACCCAGGCGCTCCAGGCCGGCAGCGTTCCGTTGAGGCAGGCGCTGCCGCCGCAGCCGGTCAGGCTCAGCGGCGACGCGCCGTTGCCGAGCAGGTTGGTCGTCGTGCCGGCGCTGACGCCGGTCACCGGAATGCCGGCACTCTGGCTGGGCAGCCGGGCCAGGGTCACCGCGCTGCCGGTCGCGTTGATCGCCACCAGCGCGGCCGTTGCGCCACTGCCGCGCTCGTAGAGGTAGACATTGGGCGCGCTGGCCGCCGGCACGTACAGCGGCACGTAGCCGCCGGTCTGCAGCGCGGCCTGCCGCTGGTGCACGGCGGCCAGCGTCTGCAGCCACGCGTAGTAGCCCTGCACGCCTGCGGCCTGCCGCTGCGCGGCGGTCCAGAGCGTCATCGGCTGGCGGATGTTGTCGGCGGGCGTGCCGTTGGCGACCGCCTGATAGGGATCGAAGGTGCCGGTCATGCCGGCCTCGTCGCCGTAGTAGATCATCGGGATGCCGGGCAGGGTGAAGCTGAGCACCTCGGCGATCTGCCAGCGCGCGAGCACGTCGCTCGCGGCCACGCCGTCGTTGGTCAGCAGGCTGGTGAAGCGCGGCATGTCCTGGTTGTCGATGAAGTTGATCATCAGGTCGGGCTGGGCGTCATCCTTCAGGTTCTGCTGCACGGCGTAGTCGACCGCGGCGAGGTTGCTGTAGCCGTAGTACGCGGGCTGCCCCGGCACCAGGCCGGACTGGGTGATGGCGAAGTACAGCGGGTAATTCTGCGCGCCGGAGAATCCCACCGACGGCTGGGTGTAGCTGCCGACGAAATCCGGGCGGCCGTCGAGGATCTCGCCGTAGGCGAAAGGCGAGAGACTCCGTGATTTCAGATAGGCGAAGTACTGCCACCAGAAACTGTTCGGCACGTACATCGCCGCGTCCAGGCGCATGCCGTCGAGCCCGTAGGTGCTCAGCCAGCCGGCGGTGGCCTGGTCCAGCATGGTCTGCACCACGGTGTTGTCGGAATTGAAATCCGGCAGGCTGTCCAGCGGGCAGTCCCAGGTAGGGTTGTAGGCGCCGAGGTAGGGCTCGCACTGACTGCTGGCGGGGTCGTCGTGGTGGAACTGGAAGGTCTGCACGGCCTGTGCGCTGTTGTCGAGGATCAGCTGGCCGCTGGCGATCTGGTTCACCTCCTGCTGATAGGGCGGATAACCGATGCCGGCGTCGTTGACGATCTGGCCGAGGATCACCGCGATGCCCAGGGCATGCGCATCGCTGACCAGGGTCTGCAGGGTGGCCATCGAGCCGAAATGCGGATCGACCTGGGTGAAGTCCCAGGGCGCGTAGCCGTGGTAGGGGAAGCTCTGCCAGCCATCGGGGTTGCTGCTGCTTGGCCCTGACTGCGCCGGACCCTGCACATAGGCCGGCGTCATCCAGATCGCGGTCGCGCCCAGCTGGCTGAAGTAACCCGCGCCGATCTGGTCGATCACGCCCTGGAAGTCGCCGCCGTACCAGCCCATCGGGTTTTGCGGCTGCGCCGGCTCGCTGTCGCCGGGGCCGCCGCTGTCATTGGAAGGATCGCCGTTGTCGAAGCGGTCGGGCATCAGGAAATAGATCACCGATCCCGGCCAGTTGACCGACGCCAGGGGTTGCGGCGCGCCGCTTCCGGCGGCCACGGTGACGGTGGTGGTCGCCGTGGCGACCGTGGTGCCGGCGGCGCCGCTTGCGGTCAGGGTGAAGAGGTAGGTCTGCGCGCTGGCGCCGTTGTCGGCTGGCAGCACGACCTGCGTGCGGGTGGCGGTGATCGCGCCGGAAGGCATGCCGGTGACACCGGCGGCGGGCCGCACGCTCAGGGTATAGCCGTCCGCATGGCTGGTCTGCCAGTTCAGGGTGACCGTTCCACCCGCAGCGGACAGGCTGTCCGGCGTGGCCGCGAAACCGGCGATGGCAGGCGCGGCAGGCGGCGCGGATGGTGCGCTCGCGGAACCACCGCCCCCGCCGCAACCGCCCAACGCCAACAGCAGTGTCAGACCTGGTCCGCGAAACAGCCGACGCATGCGTCCTCCCGGTGCGTGGCGCCAGGAGCGTCGGTCGCGATGACGCGCCGGGCATGCCTGCCGTCCCGGAAAACGTCTGACGGCCCGCAGACCGATGGTAGGCCGCTCCCGGTGCGGGGCGGCAGGTGCGCATACGTATTCATGCGAGCCGCGCCGGGTTGCGCGCGGCGGCGGATCGCGCGGACCTCAGTCCAGCGCCGGCGCGAAGCCGACCACCAGGGTGCCGGGGCCGGCATGGGCACCGATCGCCGCGCCAGCCTCGACCACGTCGGGCATTGCCGCGAGACCGAAGCGCGCGGCCAGCGCCGCCGCCAGCTGCGCGGCTTCGAGCGGATTGTCGCAGTGGCCGACCAGCACCCGCGCGGCGTCGGCGCGCGGCACGCGGCGCGCCAGCCAGTTGGCGAAGCGCGCGGGCAGGCCGGCGCCGGCGCGCAATGCGCCGCCCAGGTGCAGGCGGCCGTCCGCGCGCGAGGCCAGTATCGGCGCCAGTTTCAGCCAGCGTGTCAGCGGCAGTGCAGCGCGCGGCACGCGGCCGCCGCGCACGGCGTAGGTGAGATCGCGCAGCACCCCGAACGTGCGCACGCGTGGCACCTGCGCGGCGAGTCGTCCGGTGATGGTGGCCGCATCCAGCTCCTGTTCGGCCCACAGGCCTGCCGCCTCGGCCAGCAGGCCGAGTCCGCAAGCCACGTTGCGCGAGTCGATGGCGATGATGCGCTGGCCGCGCGCCGCGGCCTGCGCTGCCTGGTAGGTGCCGGACAGCGCCGAGGACAGCCCGACATAGATCGCCTCGTGATGATGGCTGAGCGCGTGTTCGAACTGGCGCCGGAAATCGCCCGCGGGCGGTTGCGAGGTGCGCGGCACGGCGCCCTGTTCGCGCATCCGCCGGTAGAGTTCCGGTCCGCTGAGACCGCTTTTATCCAGATGATCCACGCCATCCACGCTCACCCGCACCGGCACCCAGGCGACACCTGCGCCGGCCAGGCGCGCTGGCGGCAGGTCCGCGGCGGAGTCGGTGATCACGGCGATCCGGCGGCCCGCGCGCGCCGCGCGTCGCTGCGCGTGCATGTCGTCGGCCTTGGGCGCGCTGACCGCGCCGAACGCGGTCAGGGTCTCGAACAGCGTCGATGGTGCATCAAGGTGCATGTGCACGCGCAGGTGCCGGGTGTCGCCGGCGATCACCAGGCAGCTGCCGCCCAGCGGCATCAGCACGGCGCGGATGGCGGCGCGATCGAGCGCATCGCCGCTGAGCAGGCACTCCACGCACCAGCGCTCGGGCCCGGCATCGTCATGCACCGCGGAGGCCATCGCGGCCACGGTGCTGCCCGCTGCCACAGGCAGCGGCATGGCACGACGGCCTTCGCGGAGGTAGCCGGCGATGCCGTCGAGCAGATCCACGAAACCCTGCGCGCCGGCGTCCACCACGCCGGCGCGGCGCAGCACCGCCAGCTGGCGCGGCGTATCGGCCAGCGCCTCGCGCGCCGTGGCCAGCGCGCGATCGAAGGCGCCGCGCAGGTCGTCCCGGCTGTGCTCGATCTGCTGCGTGTACGCCTTCGCGAAAGCGCTGATCACGCTGAGAATGGTGCCCTCGCGCGGTTCGGCAACCGCCTCGCGCGCCTGCTCGGCGCCCACCTGCAGGGCTTCGGCCAGGGCAGATGCGCTGAGGCGTTCGCTGCCCTGCAGCGCCGCGCTGGCGCCGCACAGAAATTGCGCCAGGATCGCTCCGGAATTGCCGCGCGCGCCGTCCACGGCAGCGTGGGCGGCGGCGTGCAGCAGGCGTCCGGTGGCACGCCCGCGCAGCTCCGCCAGGGCATCGCGCACCGCGCCGAGGGTGAAGGCGAGATTGGAGCCGGTGTCACCGTCGGGCACCGGAAACACGTTGATGCGGTCCAGGTGTTCGCGCCGCGCCACCACGCTGCCGATGCCTGCGAGCAGTGCCCGCTTGATGCTGCGTGCATCGGCGGCGCGCGGTGCGCGCAGGGGGCCGGTGGCGAGGCTGGGGATTGCGGTCATGGCCGGGCAGCATAGCCACGCCTTGTGGAGCGGGCTTGTTGCGGCGCAACGCGGACGCAGTGGCGAGTGGCTGCGCGATCTGCCACCATCCGTCTCTTGACAAACGTGCCCGGACAACATGGCAATCGCATGAAGATCGCCGCGCCGATCGGTCTGTTGATGGGGCTGGGTGTTTCGTGCGCCGCGATGGCGCGCGATTTCCCGGATGCCTTGTTCGCGGCCACGCCGTCGGGTCTGACCAGCGCCGAACCGGTCGCGGCACTGCCCGCGCTGCCGGGCAGTTCGCTCGATCGCATACTGCCGCGTGGTCGCGATGGCGTTCCTGCCGTGCGGCCGGCTATTGAGGCGCCGGCGGTTGATGCCGGCAATGCGGTCGGCCGCGAACCGCCGGGTACGCCGCGCGCGCTGCTGCATGACCGCGTGGGCATGCCCGGCGCGCCGATCCCGGTGCACAAGCCGCGCGCGGTGTTGAGCTGGCAGTCGCTGCTGCCGGGTTCGATCCAGTAACAGCCATGGGTCTTTTCGCGCGGCTGGGCGCGTCGCTGCGCCGGACGCCGCCACCGATCACCGATGCGCGCTGGCACCGTGCCGTCGCGGCCTGTCCGCTGGCGCGCCGGCTCGATCCCGGGAGCCAGGCGCGACTGCGCGGGCATGCCGCCTGGTTCCTGGCGCGCAAGTCGTTCAGCGCGGTGGCCGGGATCGAACTCGACGATCAGCGCCGGCTGCTGATCGCGCTGCAGGCGACGCTGCCGGTGCTCGAACTCGGCGTGCACGCGCTGCGCGGCTGGCGCGAGGTGATCGTCTATCCCGGCGAGTTCAAGGTGCGGCGCAGCCACGAGGACGCCGCCGGAGTGGTGACCGAGGGCGACGATGTGCTGGTCGGAGAGGCCTGGGAACGCGGGCCGGTGATCCTGTCCTGGGCCGATGTCGCCACCGATCTCGCACAGCCATGGGACGGCTTCAACGTGGTCGTGCACGAGATCGCGCACAAGCTCGACCTGCTCGACGGCGCGGTCGACGGAGTGCCGGAATTGCCGCGCACGCTGTCGCGGCGGACGTGGATTGAGGCGTTCCAGGCGGCATACGACCGCCATGCGCGCGCCGTCGAACGCGGCCGCCGCACCGCGATCGACGCCTATGCCGCCGAGGGCGCGGACGAATTCTTCGCGGTGGTCAGCGAGATGCACTTCTCCGATCCGGTGCCACTCGCGCGTGCCGAGCCGGAGGTGGCCGCGTTGCTGACCGCCTACTACGGCCCGGCGCCGGGCGCCGGGCGCGCGCGCCTCAGCCCGGCGTGAAGCGCACCACGAAGCGAGCGCCGCCCAGTTCGGGCGAGCGTTCCACCGCCAGCACGGCGCGGTAGGCGCGCACCAGGTCCTGCACGATGGCGAGGCCGATGCCGTGGCCCTGCACGCGCTCGTCGCCGCGCACGCCCCGCTGCAGCAGGCGCTCCACCTGGTCCTCGGCAATGCCGGGACCATCATCCTCGACGATCAGCTCCAGGCCGTCGCGGCGCGCGCCGCTGCCTGGCAGCACGCGTGCGCTGACCAGCACGCGGTGGCGCGCCCACTTGAAGGCGTTTTCGATCAGGTTGCCCAGCAGTTCGAGCAGATCGCCGGGCTCGCCGTAGAAACGCGCGGCCGGTTCGATCTCGAACTCGCACAGCACCTGCCGGGCGGCATAGACCTTCTCCAGTCCGCGCACCAGTTCCTCGGCGTGCGGTGCCACCGCGATCGGTGCGGCGAAGGTGGCATGGCCCGAGCGCCGCGGCACGCGCCAGCTGGTAGGCGACGATCTCGTCCATGCGCCGCACCTGGTCGAGCACGTCGCGTGTCAGTGCCGGCGGAACGGTTTCGGCGTCGAGTCGCGAGCGGATCACCGCCAGCGGCGTCTTCAGGCTGTGTGCGAGGTCGGCCAGCGTGTTGCGGTTGCGCTGCAGGTGCTCACGCTCGCTCTCGATGAAGCGGTTGAGATTGCGGGTGAGCCGGATGAGCTCATGCGGGTAGTCGTCGTCGAGACGTTCGCGCTGGCCGCGCTCGACCAACGCCAGCTCGATGGCGACGCGGCGCAGCGGTGACAGGCTCCAGCGCATCAGAACCTGCTGCAGCAGCAGCAGCACCAGCCCGAGTCCCGTCAGCCACAGCGCCAGCGTATGCCGGTAGGCGGCGATCTGGCGGTCGAAACCGGCGGTGGATCTCGGCGACGTGGAAGGTGAGCTGCAGCGGCTCGTGGTGCGGCACGTCCCAGGCCACGCCCTGGCTGAGCATGAACACCGTGCCGCTGGCGGTCAGCAGCGGCCCCTCGAAACGGGTGACGCCGGGATCGAGATCATGATCGCAGCGGCAACTCGAGCCCCTGCGCCGAGGGCGACGACCACGCGCGTCCCTTGGCGTCGCTGACCGCGGCATAGAGACCCGATCCCGGGCGGGCGAAACCCGGCTGCGGCGGCGCATCGGGCGGCAGCAGCTTGCTGCCGTAGCGGCTGACGTCGAAGCCGGCCAGATAGGCGTAGACGATAACTCTGCAGGCGGTTGCGTTCGGCCGCCAACGTGCCTTCGGTGTAGGCACGATCGAGGGCGAACCCGGTGGCGCCGAGAAAGGCGACCAGCGCCAGCAGCGAGGCCAGCGCCGAGCGGCCGACCAGCGACAGCGGGCGGTGCTCAGGCGTCATCGCCCTCGCTGCGCGGAATCGCGAAGCGGTAACCGCGTCCGCGTACCGTCTCGATCGGCTTCAGCGCGCCTTCGGGGTCGAGCTTGCGGCGCAAACGGCCGATGAAGACCTCGAGCACGTTGGAGTCGCGGTCGAAGTCCTGCTGGTAGATATGCTCGGTGAGGTCGGCCTTGGATACCAGCTCGCCGGCGTGCAGCATCAGGTACTCGAGCACCTTGTACTCGTAGCTGGTCAGATCGACGGGTGCGCCCTCGACGGTGACCATCTGCGCCGGTGGTGTCGAGCGGATCGGACCGCAGGCCAGCAGCGGCTTGCGACCAGCCACTGGCGCGACGCACCAGGGCGTTGATGCGCGCCAGCAGTTCCTCGACGTGAAACGGCTTGACCAGGTAATCGTCGGCGCCGTACTTCAGCGCCTCGACCTTGTCCTGCCAGCACGAGCGCGCGGTCAGGATCAGGATCGGGCAGCGCTGGCCGGCCTCGCGCAGCGCCTTGACCAGTTCCATACCCGACATCCTGCGGCAGGCCGAGGTCGATGATCGCCAGGTCGAACGGCACCTCGCGGCCCAGGTACAGGCCCTCCTCGCCGTCGGCCGCGCAGTCCACCGCGAAGCCGTCGCGCTTCAGCCGCGCCGCCAGTGTCTCGCGCAGCGGCGCCTCGTCCTCAACCAGCAGGATGCGCATCTAGCGTTTCTCCTTGGATTCGGTTCGCACCTGGACCACGCGCACGTGGCCGTCCGGGGTCAGCATCTTGACGCGATAGATCACGTAGCGACCGATGCGCACACTGTCGGCCTTGAGCACCTTGCCGCCGCTGGCGCGCTGTACCTGTTCCACCGCCTGCTCCAGGGTGGTGCCGGGCGGTGCGATGATCTCCTCGGCAGCGGCCGCGGTCACCGCGGCGGCCAGCAGCAGGGCGAGGGCGAGGCGGAGCGGACGCTGCATGGCGCGATGGTAGCCGAAGCCGCGCGGCGCGCGGACCTGGAGGCGATCATGCCTGTCGTCGCCGAATTCGCGCTGAACCGGGTCGCGAAGCCCGCCGGGCGAACCTTGCGCGCGCCGGGACCGGATCATGGCGCCGGTGCGTCCGGACTCTCAGGCAGCGATGGCGGCGCCGGTCTCGACTGCGGCCAGCGCGCGTTCGACCAGATTCCAGTCCGCGTCCGCGGCGCGCCCCTGCTCGCCGAGCAGGCGCCGGAAGCCGCGCGCGCCGGGCAGCCCCTGATACAGGCCCAGCCAGTGGCGCGCCATGTGCCGCAGCGCGGTGCCGCGCGCCAGTTCGGTCTCGACGTAGGGCCGCAACGCGCGCAGCGCGTCGGCGCGCGTGGCTGGCGTCGCGTGCCACAGCGCCGCATCGGTCTGCGCCAGCACCCAGGGTTCGTGGTAGGCGACGCGGCCGAGCATCACGCCGTCGACCAGCGCCAGATGCTCGCGACGCCGCCGCGGTGCTGACGATGCCGCCGTTGATCACCACCGTCAACGCCGGGAACTCGCGTTTCAGCCGATGCACCCGCGCGTGATCGAGCGGCGGCACTTCGCGGTTTTCCTTCGGCGACAGGCCTGACAGCCACGCCTTGCGGGCGTGCACGATCAGGGTACCGACACCGGCGTCCAGCAGCGTCGCGGCGAAGTGCTGCAGATCCGCATAGGCGTCCTGTTCGTCGATGCCGATGCGGCATTTCACGGTGACCGGCACCGTTACCGCGTCGCGCATCGCGCGCACGCAGTCGGCCACCAGCTCCGGCTCGCGCATCAGGCAGGCCCCGAAGCGCCCGGCCTGCACGCGGTCGGACGGACAACCGACATTGAGATTGATCTCGTCGCAACCGGCGGCGGCGCCGATCGCGGCGGCGGCGGCCAGTTCGCGCGGTTCGCTGCCGCCCAGCTGCAGCGCCAGCGGATGCTCGCTGGCGTCGTGCGCGAGCAGGCGCGCGCGATCGCCGTGCAGCAGCGCCTGCGCGTGCACCATCTCGGTGTACAGGCGCGCATGCGGGGCCAGCACGCGATGGAAGGCGCGGCAGTGACGGTCGGTCCAGTCCATCATCGGCGCCACGCACAGGCGCCAGGGCGAATCCGCGTCGAGGGCTGGCGGGGCGGCGGTTTCCATCGCGCAAGGATACCCGGCGTGCCGCGCGCCGGTGCTAGGCTGGCATCGGCAATACCCGATGGCGAGCGTCATGAGCGCGAGTGTGACCATCAGCCTCGATGCGGTGATCGTCGCGGTTACCGCCGAGGCCCCGCGTGTGCTTACCGCCGAGCGCGATGGTGTCGATGTCCTGCCCGGCGGCGCGCTCGACCCCCTGCACGACGTCACCCTGGAACGCGGCCTGCGCGATCGCGTCGAGGCGGCCAGCGGGCTGGCGCTGGGCTATGTCGAGCAGCTCTACACCTTTGGCGACCGCGTGCGTGAATCGCGGTCGGCGGAGGCGGCGCGGGTCATCGGCGTGGCCTATCTGGCGCTGGTACTGGAACAGGCCGCGGCGCCGGTGCCGGGTGCCCACTGGCGCGACGTGTATGCCTTCCTGCCGTGGGAGGACTGGCGCGCCGGGCGCCCTTCCGCGATCGCGCTGGCGCTGGCGCCGCGACTGCACGCCTGGGCCGGCGATGATCCGCGCCGGCGCGAGCGCGTCGATCTGACCTTCGGCCTCGATGGCGCGCCGTGGGATCCGGAGCGCACGCTGGAACGCTACGAGCTGCTGTGGGAGGCCGGACTCGCGGCCGAAGCTGCGCACGCCGGCAGCGATCTGCCACCGGCCAGCGGCCGGGCGATGGGACTCGACCATCGGCGCATGCTGGCCACCGCGTTGGGCCGCCTGCGCGGCAAGCTGCGCTATCGGCCGGTGGTATTCGAGCTGGTGCCCGAGGTGTTCACCCTGACCCAGTTGCAACGGGTGGTCGAGGCGCTGGCCGGCATCCGCCTGCACATGCAGAATTTTCGTCGCCTGATCGAGCACGCCGGCCTGGTCGAGGCGACCGGGCAGCGCCGGCACGCCACCGGCGGCCGCCCGGCGGTGCTGTTCCGCTTTCGTCGCGAGGTGTTCCGCGAACGCCCGCAGCCGGGGGTGTACTACCCCGGCGCGTGGTGGTCACGCTGAGCGACGGCCCATCATCGGGTTGCGCGCGCCGCCAGCCGCGCCGTGTCCACGGCAAAGCCACAAGGCCTGCGAGTCGGCGCCGGATCGCGATCGAGGGCGCGACGAGCGATGCACCCCAGCAACGGCACGCTTCCCGGCAGCGGCGGAATGCTGGTCTGAACCGGCCCGCGAGGGGGATGTACCGATGAGCAAGCGAGTCGTCCTGACACTCACGCTGGGCTGCGCCCTGGGCATCGCCAACCCGGTGGCCGCCGCGCCGGCAATCACGCCGGCAACCGCCGCCTGGGTGCGCAGGTCGCGTTGGTCGTGCTTCGCTGCACAGATCCTTCGCGTTGCCCAGGGTGGCGTCGTCACCCAGCGGGCACCGTGGCGCTTACGCAGTGCCGGGTGCCGCCAGCGGCAGCACGTACAACAGCACGGCGAGAAAGTGCAGTGTGCTGCCGGCCAGCACGAACAGGTGCCAGACCGTGTGGTGGTAGGGCAGTCGCCGCCACAGATAGAACGGGACGCCCAGCGTGTAGGCGATGCCGCCCGCCAGGACCAGGGCCACGCCGCCGCCGGCCAGCGCGGCATGCAGCGGGCCGAAAGCCAGCAGACCGATCCAGCCCATGCCGACATACACCAGCGCGGCCAGCCAGCGCCGGCGCCCCAGACCGGTGTATTCCAGCGCGATGCCGGCTGCGGCCAGCGTCCAGATCGCCGTGAACAGCCCCCAGCGCCAGCCGTCGTGCAGCGCCAGCAGGGTGAACGGCGTGTAGGTTCCGGCGATCAGCAGATAGATGGCGATGTGGTCGAAGCGACGCAGCACGCGCCGGGCGTCCGGTCGGTGGATCGAGTGGTAGAGCGTGGAGGTGGTGTACAGCAACACCAGCGAGGCGCCGAACACGCTCGCCGCGATGACCGCGCGCGGCGGCCCGTTGTGCGCCGTGATCACGATCAGGATCACCAGTCCGGCGAGGCTCAGCGCGACGCCGAGGCCGTGGATCAGGCTGGCGGCGAGTTCGTCGCCTCGGCCGAGAACGTGCGCGGCGGGCAATTGAACGGCGTGCATCGCGGTTGCCATCCTGCAATCGACGGCCCGAACGCTAGCAGAGCTCGCCGCGACTGTCGCCTTACGAACCGGTCGCGTGACGCATGGCCCGCTCAGCGCGTCAGATGGGCCCATGCCGCCGTGGCGACCTCGCGATCGGCGTCGTCGAAGGCGGCGACGTCCCAGCCCGTCAGGGTCGCCGCGTCGAGGCAGCGCAGGTTGACGTCGTAGCCGTCGGGATGCGAGCGCGGCACGTAGAACGACTTCACGCCGCAGCGGCGGCAGAACAGGTGGCGGGCGGCACCCGTGTTGAAGCGGTACTCGCGGAGATCCTCGCCGCCGGCGAGCAGGCGGAAGCGCGCGGCCGGCACGATCAGGTGCAGGAAGCCGGTCATGCGGCAGATCGAGCAGTTGCACTCGAGCACCGTCGGCCGCGCCGGTGCATCGACCTCGAAGCGCACCAGGCCGCAGTGACAGCCGCCGCGGTGGACGACGTGCGCTCCCGCGGCGATCACGTCAGTGCGCCAGGATCTCGAACTTGCCGAAGGCGATGCCGAGGTCCCAGCCCTCGCCGACGCCGGCCAGCGCCAGCGCCACGTTGCCCTTGGTAAGCACCTGTGCCGAGCTCGACTTGACCACGCCGGCGTGCACCTGCGCCGTGGCGTAGCTGCCCAGCACGTCGCGAATGTCGCGCACGCCGGTGAAGTGCCCGCGACCGTCCTTGATCTCGGACTTGCCGATGGTCAGGCCGCCGCCCTTGGTGCGCAATTCGACGTGCATGCTCTGGCCGTTGGAACAGGTGATTTCGCCCTGGCCCTTGGCGGTCTGGTAGAAGATCGACCAGCCGGCGAGGGAATAGCGCATGTCACAGGAAATATCGCCGGCGTGTGCGGACGGTGTGGTCGCCGCGAGGGCGAGCAGGCAGAAAGGCAACAGCAGTGCCTGGGTCTTGCGCATGATCACGACTCCTGGAAGAACACGGCACACGATGCTGACAGCTGCGGCTGAACGTCGCAGAAATCCGGCGTGAAAGCGCATTCACCGCGAATGCACGCAGCCTGCATGCGGCGCGCCGATGATACACAGGCCGATTGCGGGCCCATTCCCCTTCCTGCGCCCGCCCCGGCCTTGCCAGGCCCGCCGCCCACCCCGGCGGGCCTGCTTTCTCGGCTCCGTGTCGAGCCGGGTAAGCTGGCACCCTACCGGTCACGGAGCCCGATCATGCGCGCCCCCGATCTCGCGGTTCATGTCCGTCATCCCGGACAGCTCACACCCGGCGTCCGCCTGGCCCTGCAACTGGCCGCGCGCCTGCAGGCGCACCTTGAAGGCCTGCATGTCGTGCCGCTGCCGGCGGCGGCGTTCAGCGTGCCCGAGGCGGTCACCCTGCAGGTCATGGAGTCCGAGCAGCGCCGACGCGACGCCGAGGCGCAGGCGCCATGGTGGCGCGCCGAGCTGGATGCGCGAGGTCTTGCCGGCAGCTGGCGCGTGGGCGAGGGCGATCTCGCGCAGGTGCTCTGCCAGGGCGCGGCGGCGGTCGATCTGCTGGTCATGGAGCGTCCGGCCGAAGCCGAGGATGCGCCGCTGGGCTTCGGAGCCACCTCGCGCACGGTATTCGCCGCCGGCATTCCGGTGCTGGTGGTGCCGGCGCAGACCGCCGTGGCCGAGACCGGTCGCAACGTGCTGGTGGCCTGGAACGGCAGCCGCGAAGCGCAGCGGGCGCTGCGCGGCGCGCTGCCGCTGCTGGCACGGGCCGAGCACATCACCATTCTCGACGGCAGCCGCGAGCAGCATCCCGAGGGCCTGGCCTGGCTGCCGCCGCTGGCGCTGCCGGACTGGTGCGAGCGCCATCGCTTGCATGTGCGCATCGAGCCGTTCCAGTCGCAGGGGGCGATCGGCCCGGCCTTGCTGGAGTCCGCGACCCGCCTCGGCGCGGACCTGATCGTGCTCGGTGCCTGGGGCCATTCGCGCATCGCCGAGATGGTGCTCGGCGGCACCACCCGCGCGCTGTTTCGCGACAGCACGCTGCCGATGCTGGTGGCGCATTGAGGCACCAGCCGCGACCGGCTGCGCGGACCATTCGCGGCGATGGCCGCGCGAGCCGGAAGCCGGAAGTCGGGGAAAAATGCCGAAGGCGCCGCCTCGCCATGCAGATGCGTTTCCGGTTGCGCCATGCCCCGGTTCCCACCGGAAGTCCAGCGGCCGTGCCGCCGCCGCTCAGCCGCGATAGCGCTGTGTCAGCAGGGCGAACATCGCGCGCAGGCCCAGCGCTTCGCCGCCGCGGGGCCGGCCCGGCCGGTCAGCGTCGTTCCAGGCGTAGGTGTCCAGGTGCAGCCACGGCGTCTGCGCCGGCACGAAGCGCTCGAGATACAGCGCGGCGGTGATCGCGCCGGCGTGGCGCGAGGCGCCGCTGTTGGCGAAATCGGCGATGTGCGAATCGAGCAGGCGTCGGTACGGCCGCCACAGCGGCAACCGCCACAGCGGATCGTGCTCGCTGCGCGCCGCCGCCAGTGCCGCGTCCGCCAGCGCATCGCGGTTGGCGAACAGCGCCGGCAGGTCCGGTCCCAGCGCCACGCGCGCGGCGCCGGTCAGGGTGGCGAAGTCGATGATCAGGTCCGGCTGCTGCTCGCCGGCGTAGGCCAGCGCGTCGCACGAGGATCAGGCGGCCCTCGGCGTCGGTGTTGTCGATCTCGACGCTGAGGCCGCTGCGCGTGGTGATCACCTCGCCGGGGCGATAGGCATCGGCGGCGATGGCGTTTTCCACCGCCGGAATCAGCAGGGTCAGGCGTACCGGCAGGTTCGCCTGCATCACCAAGCCGGCCAGCGCCAGCGCGTGTGCGGCGCCGCCCATGTCCTTCTTCATCCAGCGCATGCCGTCGCCGGTCTTGAGGTCGAGGCCGCCGGTGTCGAAGCACACGCCCTTGCCGACCAGCACCAGCCGCGGGTGCGCGCGGTTGCCCCAGTGCAGTTCGATCAGCCGCGGTGCGCGATGACTGGCGCGGCCGACGGCGTGGATGGCCGGAAAGCCGGCCTCGAGCAGCGTCGTCGCCGACCCATTCGCGCACCGTCGCCGTGTGCGCCTTGCGCGAGCTCGCGTACCGCACCGGCCAGCTGCTCCGGACCCATGTCCTCGGTCGGCGTGTTGACCAGGTCGCGCACCCGCGTCGTCGCCTCCAGCAGCGGCGCCAGTTCGGCATGCAGCGCCGCGTCGACGGCCAGCCGCGCCGGCGCACGCCGCGCGGCTTGTAACGGGTGTAGCGGTAGGCGCCGAGCGCAAAGCCCAGCGCGGCCAGCCGCGCATCCGCCAGCACGCCCTCGGCCGCCAGCACGTAGCTTCCGGCAGGCAGCTTCGAGGCCAGATGGCCCAGTGCCCACAACGGTTCGCTGCGATCGACGCCGGCCAGCACCCGCTGCAGCGTGCCGTCGGCGGTCGGCAGCAGGACGATCTCGCCCGCCGCGGCGGTGAATCCGGTCGCCTGCAGCCAGCGCGCCGCGCGCGCGCCGAGGCGCTTGCGGCAGGCGCCCAGGCCGGCGCGGTCAACGCTTTCGATGGCGACGATCTTGCGGCCGCGGCGCAGGGGCAACAGGGCATCCATGGTGGCGCTCGCAGGCAGGCGCGCGGGGCGCGCGCGGAATGCCGATGCTAGCAAACCATGCCGGTGCGCCGATCGGCGGTCAGTGCGACTCGGCGTCGATCTGCCGGCGCTGCCGCGCGGCCTGGCGGTCGATCACGTTCTGCACCGACTTGGCGCGCGCCAGCGCCCTCAGGTCTCCATCCCAGGGCGTGGCGACGCGCGCGGTCGAAGCCGTGGCGGCGGGCATCGCGGCGGTGGTCCGCGCCGGGTGCGAGCAGCCGGCCACGGCCAGTGCGGAGAGCGCGGCAAAAGCGGAGACGGGCATGCGCATGGGCGTCACCTCCGCGACGAGTCTGGCGCCGCGCCGCACGCGCCGGCAAGCCTCGGCTACACTCGCTCGCGGAGGTGGCGCGATGGACGCAACACACCGCACGCTGGCGTCTGGACGGGCGCGCCGCGCTGGTCACCGGCGCCAGTCGTGGCATCGGTTATGCCTGCGCGCGCGAGCTGATCGCGCTCGGCGCCGAGGTGCTGATGGTGGCGCGCGACGAGGCCCACCTCGAGCACGCGCGCGCCGAACTGGCGGAGGAGTTTCCGGCGCGCCCGCCGCGCGCGTTCGCCGCCGATCTGGCGCAGCACGAGGCGCGCCTGGAGCTGTTCGACTGGATCGCCGATCTCGACGCGCCGCTGTCGCTGCTGGTCAACAACGTCGGCGCCAACGTCAGCAAGGCCACGATGGAGTACGCCGAGGACGAATTGCGCGACCTGCTCGAGGCCAACCTGGTCAGCGCCTTCGCGCTCTGCCGGCTGGCCTACCCGTCACTGCGCGAGCACGGCGCGGCGGCGATCGTCAACATCGGCTCGGTGTCCGGCGCGACGCACGCGCGCACCGGATCGCCCTACGGCCTCGGCAAGGCCGCGCTGCACCAGCTGACGCGCAACCTCGCCTGCGAGTGGGCGGTCGACGGCATCCGCGTCAATGCGGTCGCGCCGTGGTACATCTGCACCCGCCGCAC
>CAWCCR010000002.1:0-39884 GCA_963794205.1 uncultured Pseudomonadota bacterium | reverse complement strand
ACGAAACCGAAATGCGCGTGCACGCGATCGCCGGGCGCAGCTTCAATCTCGATTCGCCCAGGCAACTGCAGGCGCTGCTGTTCGACGACCTGAAGCTGCCCGTGGTCAAGCGCACGCCCAAGGGCGGCCGCTCGACCGACGCCGACCGTCCTCGAGGCGGCTCTCCGACACAGCACGAGCTGCCGCGCCTCATCCTCGAATGGCGCGCGCTGCAGAAGCTGAAAGGGCACCTACATCGACGCGCTGCCCGAGCTCGTCAACCCCGAGACCGGCCGCGTCCACACCTGCTTCAACCAGGCGGTGGCGGCGACGGGGCGCCTGAGCAGCAGCGATCCGAACCTGCAGAACATCCCGATCCGCACCGAGCTCGGCCGGCGAGATCCGCGCGCGTTCATCGCCGAGCCGGGCCACGTGCTCGCTGTCGGCCGACTACTCGCAGATCGAGCTGCGGGTGCTGGCGCACCTCGCCGGCGACGAGGCGCTCATCGCGGCGTTCCGCGCGCGGCGACGACATCCACGACCAGACGGCGCGCCAGTCTTCGGCGACGCCAGCGGCCTCGACCGGCACGAGCGCCGCGCGCGCGAAGATCATCAACTACGCGCTGCTCTACGGGAAGACGCGCCTTCACGCTCGCGCGCGCATCGGCGTCACCCGCAGCGCGGCGCAGGCGTTCATCGACGCCTACTTCGCCGGCTTCCCGCGGCGTGCGCGCGCTTCATCGACGCACGCTCGAGGAGGCGCGCGCCACCGGCGTCGTGCAAGACGATGTTCGGGCGGCGCGCCTGGTCCGCCGAAGCTGACGCGCGCAACGGCCAGCCGCGCGGCCGCCGAGCGCGTCGCCGTCAATCTGCCGATTCAGGGCACCGCCGCCGACATCATCAAGCGCGCGATGATCGCGTCGATGCCTGGCTGAGGCTCCGCGCGATGACGGCGCGCCTGCTGATGCAGGTGCATGACGAGCTGGTGCTGGAAGTGCGTGCCGAGGCGCTCGAAGCGGTGCGCGCCGAGATCAGCGCGCGCATGGGCGCCGCCGCCGAACTTGCCGTGCCGCTGGTGGTCGATGCCGGCGCGGGCACCAACTGGGATCAGCGCGCATGAGCATCGGGCGGCGTCGGTCCGGTGCAAGGCACTGATTCGCGGCCCGATGAACGCCGAATAAATTTTTCGCAGAGACCCGTTGAACTTTCGCCGCCGCGAGTCCATCTAAGATTCCGGACGCACGCAACGGCGTCCATCGCGACCACGATCCCCTCCCTGGATCCGGTCGCACGGAGCAGGACCTCTCCCCGGGTCCTGGTCCATCCCCACCGCGAAGGTTCCCCCTGGCCTTCGGGGCTTTTTCTTCCCTGTTTCCAGGATCCCGGCGCCCGGCGCCCGCGCGCCGCTCAGCTGCGCAGGCCGACGCCGCGCCTGAGCAGCGTGATCGCCACCCAGCCCAGCACCAGCATCAGACCGAGCATGACCGCGTAGGCCGGTCCCAGCGCGATGTCGCCGGCGCCGAGCACGCCGACGCGGAACGCGTTGACCATGTACAGGATCGGATTGACCCGCGAGATCCCGCGCCACGGCTCGGCCAGCTGGTCGACCGAATAGAACACGCCGCCGAGGTAGGTCAGCGGGGTCAGCACGAAGGTCGGCACCAGGGCGATGTCGTCGAACTTGCGCGCGTACACCGCGTTGACGAAGCCGGCCAGCGAGAACACCACCGAGGCCAGCAGCACGCTGCTCGCGGTCACCCACGGATTGACCACGGTGCAGATGGGTGAAAAACAGCGACAGCGCCAGCACGATCGCGCCCACCACCAGCCCGCGCGGTACCGCACCGGTGACATAGCCGCCGAGGATCACCAGCGGCGGCATCGGCGATACCAGCATCTCCTCGACGTAGCGGCCGAACTTGGCGCCGAAGAACGAGCTGGTGATATTGCCGTAGCTGTTGGTGATCACGCTCATCATCACCAGGCCCGGCGTGATGTACTGCATGTAGGTGAAGCCGTGCAGGGTGCCGATGCGACTGCCGATCAGCGTTGCCGAAAATCACGAAATACAACGTCATCGTGATCGCCGGCGGCATCAGGGTCTGGCCCCAGATGCGCAGGATGCGCATGACCTCGCGGCGCACGATGGTGCTCAGCGCCACCCATTGCTCGCGCGCGTTCATTGCACAGCCTCCTTGCCGGGAGCGGTCAGGCGAACGAACAGCTCCTCGAGCCGGTTGGTCTTGGTGCGCATCGAGCGCACCGTGATGCCTGCCGTCGACAGCGCCGCGAACAGCCCGTTGAGGTCTCGGCCGCGTGGCAGATCCGCCTCGATGGTGTGATCGTCGATGCGGCGCAGGGTGATGCCCGCGGGCCCGGGGAGGGCGTCGGGGCAGTGCGTGGCCAGATCGAGCACGAAGGTCTCGACGTCGAGCGTGGCCAGCAGCTCGCGCATCGTGGTGTTCTCGACGATGCGACCATGGTCGATGATGGCGATGTTGCGGCAGAGGTTTTCGGCCTCTTCCAGGTAATGCGTGGTCAGGATCACCGTGGTGCCGGCGCGGTTGATGCCCTGCACGAACTGCCACATCGAGCGGCGGATCTCGATGTCGACGCCGGCGGTGGGCTCGTCGAGGATCAGCAGCCTGGGCTCGTTCATCATCGCGCGCGCGATCATCAGCCGGCGCTTCATGCCGCCGGAGAGCATGCGCGCCGAATGTTCGGCCTTGTCCCAGAGCCGGAGCTCGCGCAGGTACTTTTCGGCGCGCTCACTGGCGACGCGCCGCGGGATGCCGTAGAAGCCCGCCTGGTTGATGCAGATGTCCAGCGGGCGCTCGAACTGGTTGAGGTTGAGTTCCTGCGGCACCAGGCCGATCAGCGCCATGGCCTCGCTGCGCCGCGTCTGCACCGGCATGCCGAACACGCGCGCCTCGCCGCTGCTGGCGTTGACCAGTGACGACAGAATGCCGATCAGGGTCGATTTGCCGGCGCCGTTGGGGCCGAGCAGGGCGAACAGGTCCCCGGTCGCGACCGTCAGCGAGATGCTCTTGAGCGCCTCGACGCCGTTGGGATACGTCTTGCGCAGGTCACGGATGTCGAGCGCGGGAGCGGTGGTCATGGCGGGCTCGGGAAGACAAACCGCTAGTATATCGGCCCCAGCCAGCCAGCCCCGCACTCATGGCCGATCATTTCACCCTGCGCCTGGTGGACAGCCGCATGCTCGCGCCTGCGGTTCGCCACCTGGTCTTCGAACGCGCCGACGGCCAGCCGTTCGTCTTCGTGCCGGGCCAGTTCGTTCAGGTCCATTTCCATTACGCCGACGGCAAGCCGACCAAGCGCAGCTACTCGGTGGCCACCATCGCGAGCGTTCCCGGTGCGCCGGTGCTGCGGGTCGAGATCGCGGTCAGCTATGTCGACGGCGGCGCCGCGACCGCGCTGCTGTCGACCCTGGCCGAGGGCGACACGATCGAAGCCAGCGGGCCTTACGGACGCTTCATCCTGATGGATGGCGACACCAATCGTCGCTACCTGCTGGTCGCCACCGGCACCGGCGTCACGCCCTACCGGGCGATGCTGCCGCAGCTGGCCACGGCCATCGTCCGTCGCGACATCGATGTGGTCCTTCTTTATGGCGCGCGCAGCGAGCAGGAACTCCTGTATGGCGATGAGTTCGAGGCGTTTGCACGGGCCCAGCCGCGGTTCCGCTTCGTGCCCTGCCTCAGTCGCGGCGCCCGTCCGGTGCCGCGGCCGCAGGATCGCCTGGGCCATGTGCAGACCGTCTTGCCCGAGCTGGCGCTCGACGCGACCGGTGACGTTGCCTATCTGTGCGGGAACCCGGACATGGTCGACCAGACCTTCGAGGCCATGAAACAGGCCGGGCTGCCGATTCCCCATATCCGTCGCGAGAAATACGTCTCATCGCGCTGAGCCGGCGGTCGCAGGGTAACGAACCGTAAGCGGGGCGTGAGCTTCACCTAACGCTCACGTAACGGGTCGCCCGTATAAAGGAACGCTGCCCCGGGGGAAGGAAACATCCGGGCACGCACCACGCGACGGGCCTGCCATGTACGGGCCCGCGCCGAGAGAGGAATCCGCCCGATGCGCCCGTTCCGACGCGTCCTAGCCGTTGCGTTCGCCCTGGTTGCCGGCTGCGCCTGCAACCTCGTTCTTGCCAATCCCGCCCGTGCCGGCTGCCTGCCGGCGCGCACCACGGTCCGCAAGGGCGAAACCCTTGACGTGCTACTGGCCCGCTGGGGCCTTGCCCGCGGCCAGGCCTTCGAGTGGGGGCGCCGCGTCGCGGCCCGCGAGCCGGCGGCCGCGTTGCGTCCGGGCGATCACGTCGACGGCTGCATCGAGCACACCGTGCATGGCACCCGCCTGGTGCGGATCGAAATCCTGCACGGTCAGCGTCGTGGCCGGCTGGTGCTGGGCGTGGGCGAGCCGGTGGTCCGGCGTCGCGTGCGCCAGACGGTCGCGGACATCGCCGCGCCAGCGCCCCCCGATCAGGGCGCCGATGCGGCAGTCCGGCCGCATGGCATTGCGCCCCTGCTGCCGCAGGGCGCGCCGCAGCATCTGTCCTTCACCGTGGCCAGCTCGCTGGCCGAATCGCTGGTCGCGCATCACGTCTCGCCGCTGCTGGCGCGTGCGATCACCGACTGGCTGGACCGCGACCAGCGTCTGCCGTCACCGCTGCCGCCGGGAGCGATCGTCAGTGCATTGTTCTTCGGCAATCCCGACACCAGCGACGGGCAGCTGGCACAGATGACCATCTATGCCGCCGGCCATGAACATCGCCTGTTCCGCTTCACCGATGCGCACGGGCGCAGCCTGCTGGTCGATGCCGAGGGCCAGGGCGTGATGCCGCTGCCGCTGGTCGAGCCGGTGCCCGATGCGCGGCTGACCTCAGGCTGGGGCTGGCGCACCAATCCGGTGCTGCACCGTCCCGAGTTCCACAAGGGAGTCGATTTCGCCGCGCCGATGGGCACTCCCATCCGCGCCGTCGCTGACGGCCGCGTCGACTTCGTCGGCTGGCATGGCTATTACGGCCGCATGGTCGAGGTGCGCCACGCACCCGATGTGCGCACGCGCTATGGCCACATGGCGCGCTATGCCCGCGGTCTGCACGACGGCGAATTCGTGCGGGCCGGGCAGGTGATCGGCTACGTCGGCAGTTCGGGGCTGTCGACCGGGCCGCACCTGTATCTCGAGCTGTGGGAGAGCGGCAAGCGCATCGATCCGCTGCGCATCGAAACCCAGGCAGCTGATGTCGAGTCCGAGGCGGAAGCCAATCCGGTCCTGCTGCGTCGCGAGGTGATCACACCGGTGCAACTCGATGGCAGCGAGCTGGCACGTTTCCAGGCTTTCCGCAGCGCGCTGCACGGTGTACTGGCCGCATCCGTCGGTGACGCTCCGGTCGCCGCCGCGCTCGTGCCCTAGCGTACGCGGATTGAACGCCGCTGCGCGCCGCAGCGGTCTGGCAAGGAACCCCGCAACCGGCTTCCGGTCTGACGCCGATGCTGCCATCGTCCAGCACGGGCACGCGTTGCGGTTCCCTCTTGCCGCCATGACTTACGGCCCGGATGGACTGATCGGGTCCGTTATAAAATGACGGATTCGATCGGTTCACCGGTCTCACTGCCCCTGGATGCATCGATGCAAGCCCAAGCCCGCTCCCGTCTCGCGCTGGCGATGGCCGTCGCGCTGGCGTGTCCTGCGGTCCGTGCGGCGACGGCTGAATCGGCCGCCGCTCCGCTGGCCGCTGCCGCGCCGGCGGATGTTCCAGGCACGCCGCAGACGGCGCAAAAACTCGGCGCGATCAACGTCATCGCCATACGCTTGGATCAGGCGCGCAACCAGCTTTCGCCCTCCACCGGCAGCAGCCAGCTACACCTTCGACCCGCAGGCCATCAGCCAGTTGCCGCTGGGCGCGTCGACGCCGGTCAACCAGATCCTGTTGCAGGCGCCGGGGGTGGTGCAGGATTCGTACGGCGAAGTGCACGTGCGCGGCGACCACGCCAACCTGCAGTACCGCATCAACGGCGTGATCATTCCCGAGAGCATCTCCGGCTTCGGCCAGACGCTGGATACGCGGATGATCGAATCGATGAGCCTGCTGACCGGCGCGCTGCCGGCGCAGTACGGACTGCGCACCGCGGGCGTCGTCGATATCACCACCCGGTCGGGCCAAAAACTAGGCAACGGCGGCAGTGTCGGCCTGACCACGGGCAGCCACGCCACGTTCGATCCGACCTTGAGCGGCTGGGGCAGTGCCGGGCGCTGGAGCTAGTTCGTCACCGGCAGTTTCAGTCGCGATGATCTCGGCATCGAGAACCCGACGCCCGCGCGCAACGCCATCCACGACCACAGCAACCGGATCCATGGCTTCGGCATGCTCTCGTACGTGCTCAACGACGAAACGCGCGTCAGCCTGATGGTCGGGACTGGCCGACAACCGCTTCCAGATTCCCGACAATCCGGGCCAGACGCCGGCCTTCGCGCTGGCCGGAGCTCCGGCGGGATTCAATTCGGCGCAGCTCGACGAGCGGCAGCGCGAACAGACGCGTTTCGCCGTGCTCACGCTGCAGGGCAAGCTGGGGGCCTCCAGTTACCAGGTGGCGCTGGGCCAGCGTTACAGCCAGGTCAATTTCCAGCCCGACAACATCGGTGACCTGATCTTCAACGGCGTCGCCTCCACGGTCGGACGCAGCAATCGCGCCAGCACCCTGCAAGCCGATTTCGCGATGCCGCTGGGCGATACCCACACCTTGCGCTATGGCGCGTATGCCAGTGACGAGCATGCGGCGCAGGGCAACGCCTCGCTGGTGTTCCCGGTCGACGCCAATGGCGAGCAGACCAGCGACGTGCCGATCGGTATCCTCGACAACAACCGGCTGCAGGCGCATACCTTCAGCGCCTATCTGCAGGACGAATGGACGCCGGGCGAACGGCTGGCGATCAACTACGGCCTGCGCTATGACCGCATCGGCGGCTATCTCGACGAGAGCCAGCTCAGCCCGCGTCTCGGCGTGGTGTACAACCTGAGCGATGCCTGGACCCTGCACGCCGGCTACGCGCGCTACTTCACCCCGCCGTCGACCGAGCTGATCGCCACCACCGACATCGCGCTGTTCCAGGGCACCAGCAACGCCCTGCCCACCGACGTCAACACCAGCGTGCGCGCCGCGCGCAGCAATTATTACGACGCCGGCGTGCAGTGGCAGGTCAATCCGGCGCTGACGCTGGGACTGGACACCTACTACACGCAATCGCGCAATCTGCTCGACGAGGGCCAGTTCGGAACCGCGCTGATCTTCTCCGACTTCAACTACCGCCATGGTCGCAACCACGGCATCGAGTTCAGCGCCACCTACGCCACCGGGCCATGGAACACCTACTTCAACCTCACCGGCAATACCGCCAAGGGCAAGCAGGTCGCTACGGGCCAGTACAACTTCGACGCCGCCGAGCTGGCCTACATCGCGCAAAACTGGATCTATCTCGATCATGCCCAGCGTCTGTCGTCCTCGGGCGGGCTTGGTTTCCGCCTCGATGACCGCACCCGCATCGGCGCCGACTATCTCTACGGCACCGGTCTGCATGCGGGTTTCGCCAACACCCTGAACCTGCCGGCGTATTTCCAGCTCAACCTCAACATCAGTCACCGCTTCGGCCGCGGCCCCCTGGGGCCGGTCATGACCCGCTTCACCGTGCTCAACGCGCTGGATCGAAGCTACGTCCTGCGTGACGGCACCGGCATCGGCGTCGGTGCGCCGCAATACGCGGCGCGCCGCGGCTACTATCTGACCGTGGAAAGGGATTTCTGAGCAAGGTGACTCGCAAGCGAGCCTTGAGGGATACCAGGAGGCATGTCGTAACACGGCCGGAAGCCCCCCGACAGTTTCAGAGGCCTAAACTCTGGTCAGATTTTTTGAGCTCCGTTTAGCCTTTGCAAAGGCTCCCCATGTGCCGCTCCCATGCACTGCCGCCGCGCCTGCGGCGGCTCGCGCTCGCCTTGATCCTGGTTGGACCGTTGGCTCATGCCGCAGCGACGCCTGTCGCGTCGCGGCACAGGAAGGTCGAGAAACTGGCCACGGTCACCGTCAACGCCACGCTCGATCAGGCGCGCAACCAGCTCTCGCCCTCCACCGGAAGCAGCCTGTACGTGTTCACACCGCAGGCGCTGAAAGCGCTGCCACTGGGCCGCTCCACGCCGCTCAACGAGGTGCTGCTGCAGGCACCCGGTGTGGTACGGGATTCGTTCGGCCAACTGCATATCCGCGGCAACATGGCCAATATCCAGTACCGCATCAATGGCGTGATCCTGCCGGAGAGCATCGCCGGGTTCGGCCAGACGCTGGACACGCGCATCATCAAGAGCGTCAGCCTGCTCGATGGCGCGCTGCCGGCACAGTACGGCTTGCGCACCGCCGGCGTGATCAGCATCGACACGCGCTCGGGCGCGCAATTGGGCAACGGCGGCAGCGTGGGCGTGACCGCGGGCAGCAACGATCACATCGCGCCATTTCTCGATGTGCACGGTCACCGCGGACGCTGGAGCTGGTTTTTCTCGGGCAGTTATCTGCGCGATGACCTCGGCATCTCCGCGCCGACCGCGGCGCGGCACACCCTGCATGACCGCACCTGGCAGGGTAACGGGTTCGGCGATCTGACCTACCTGATCAATGATCACGCACGCATCAGCCTGCTTGCCGGCGTCAGCAACAATCGCTTCCAGATCCCGCCCAATCCGGGCCAGCCGGCGCTGTATCAACTGGCTGGTGTCAGCAGTTACCCATCGTCCGCGATCAACGAAAACCAGAACGAGCTGACGCGCTTCGCGGTGCTCTCGCTGCAGGGCAAGCTGGGCAGCACCGAATATCAGGTTTCCGCCGGGCAGCGATACAGCCAAGTCGATTATCTGCCCGATCCGATCGGTGATCTGATGTATCTGGGCGTCGCCGCCACGGTGCTGCGCAGCAACCGCGCCAACACCCTGCAAGCCGATTTCTCCACGCCGCTGGGGCTGCGCAACACCTTGCGCTACGGGTTCTTTGGTGACTTCCAGCGCGGCGTGCAGAACAACACTTCGCGCGTGTTCGCCGCTGACGTCGCGGGCAACCAGACCAGCGCTGTGCCGTTCACGCTGCTCGACAACCACAACCTGCTGGCGCGGACCGCTTCGGTCTATGTACAAGACCAGTGGGATGCGACCGACAAGCTCACCCTCAACGGCGGCTTGCGCTACGACCACGTCAGCGGTTTCCTGGATGAGAGCCAGCTCAGCCCGCGCCTGGGTCTGGTGTATCAGCTCGACAACCAGTGGACGCTGCATGCGGGCTATGCGCGCTACTTCTCGCCGCCTGCGCCGGGGCTGATTACCACCACCGATCTGGCCGAGTTCGCGGGCACCACCAACCAGCAACCCGGCAACAGCAACACCGATGTGCGCGCCATGCGCGAGAATTACTACGACGCCGGCGTGCAGTGGGCGCAGGGCGCGAACCTCACCCTCGGCCTCGACGCGTATTACAGCCAGACCCGTGACACGCTCGATGTGGGCCAGTTTGGCACCGCGCTGATCTTCGCCGGCTTCAACTATGGTCATGGGCGCAATCACGGCGTCGAGTTCACCGCCAACTGGCGGCATGGCCCGCTGCACGCCTACCTCAACGCCGCGGTGGACATGGCGCGCGCCAGGGTCATCGCCTCGGGGCAGTACAACTGGTCGCCGGCCGAGGTCGGCTACATCGCCGATCACTGGATTCTGCTTGATCACGCGCCGCGTCTGACCGGCTCGGGCGGTCTGGATTACCGCGATGCCACCGGCACCACGGCCGGCTTCGATTTCATGTACAGCTCGGGGCTGCGCGCGGGTTTCGCCAACACCCTGACCATGCCCGGCTGGTTCCAGCTCAACCTCAGCGTGGGCCGGCGTTTCGACCTGCCGGAGCTGGGCACGGTGCACGCGCGTCTGGCGCTGGTCAATGCGCTGGATCGCGTCATCGAGTTGCGCAACGGTACGGGTCTTGGCGTCGGCCTGGCACCGCAATTCGCGCCGCGCCGCGGCTACTACCTGACCGTGGAAAGGGATTTCTGAGCGGCGCCGCGGCGCGCCATCACCGCCCGCGTCGCGTGGCTACACTGCCGCCATGACTGCCGCGGCCTCGCCACCGTTGGCGCGTGAACTGGCGAACGACGCTGCGCTCGACCGTCGCCTGGTTGCCGCGGTGCGGCGTATCCGGATCCTGCCGACGGTGGCATGGCCGCCCACGCTCGAGCAGGCGTTTCTGGCCCTGGGCGATGGTGCGGCGCCATGCCTGCCGCAGGTGCGCCAGAGGTCCTTTGCGCGCGCTACCGTGATTCGCCAGCGGTTTCATCGTGCCTGCGCAGTTCCTGCCCCGACGCGGTTGCGGCGCACGTGCGGGCTGGCCGGCAGCCTCGCGTTCTCGCTGTTTGCCAATCGCATCCGCATGGCCGCCGCGGCCGCCGCGGACCTCGCCGGGGCCTGAATCGCGGCGTCGGACGTCCGGGGCCGCGCCGAGGCCGCGTGCTACTCTTTTCGGCCTTTCCCACACCCCCGGCGCAAGCCGAAGCCCGCGATTGCGACCATGCCCACCGCCGAGGAACTCAAGCGCGCCGCGCTCGACTATCACCGCGCCGCACCGGCCGGCAAGATCCGCGTCACCCCGACCAAGGCACTGCTGACCCAGCGCGATCTGGGATTGGCCTATTCGCCCGGTGTCGCCGCCGCCTGCGAGGCGATCGCCGAGGATCCGCGCGAAGTCTCCGCGCTGACCGCGCGCGGCAACCTCGTGGCGGTGATCAGCAACGGTACCGCAGTGCTGGGCCTGGGCGCGATCGGTCCGCTGGCGGCCAAGCCGGTGATGGAAGGCAAGGCCGTGCTGTTCCAGAAGTTCGCCGGCATCGACGTGTTCGACATCGAGATCGACGAGCGCGATCCGGACAAGCTGGTCGAGATCATCGCCAGCCTGGAGCCGACCTTCGGCGGCATCAACCTCGAGGACATCAAGGCGCCGGAGTGCTTCGCCGTCGAACACAAGCTGCGCGAGCGCATGCACATTCCGGTGTTCCACGATGACCAGCACGGGACCTCGATCATCGTCGGCGCGGCGGTGCTCAATGCGCTGCAGATCGTCGGCAAGGACATCGCCAGCGTGCGCGTGGCGGCATCCGGTGCCGGTGCGGCCGGCATCGCCTGCCTCGACATGCTGGTGCAGCTTGGCGTGCGTCCCGAGCACATCCTGGTGGCCGACAAGGACGGGGTGCTCTATCGCGGCCGGCCGGGGCTCGATCCCGATGGCGCCCGCTATGCGCGTGAAACCGACGCACGCGCGCTGGCCGACATCGTTGCCGGCGCCGACGTGTTTCTCGGCGTCTCCGCCGGCGGCGTGCTGAAGCCGGCGATGGTCGCCAGCATGGCCGGGCAGCCGGTGATCCTCGCGCTGGCCAACCCGACGCCCGAGATCGATCCGGAGCTGGCGCGCGCGACGCGGCCCGACTGCATCATCGCCACCGGGCGTTCGGACTATCCCAACCAGGTCAACAACGCGCTCTGCTTCCCCTACATTTTCCGCGGCGCGCTGGACGTGGGTGCCACCACCATCAACGAGGCGATGAAGGTGGCCTGCGTGCACGCCATCGCCGAACTGGCACGTCGCGAGGCCAGTCGACGTCGCCGCGCGGGCCTACGGCGGCAAGGCGCCCAGTTTCGGGCCCGAGTACCTGATCCCGCAGCCGTTCGATCCGCGCCTGCTGGTGCAGCTGGCGCCGGCGGTGGCGCAGGCGGCGATGGACTCGGGCGTGGCCACCCGCCCGATCGCCGACATGGACACCTACCGCGAGCGGCTGCTGAACTTCGTCTTCCGCACCGGTCTGGTGATGAAGCCGGTGTTCGATCGCGCGAGGGCCGACCCCAAGCGCGTGGTCTACGCCGAAGGCGAGGAGGAAACCGTGCTGCGCGCGGTGCAGACCGTGGTCGACGAGCGCCTGGCGCGGCCGATCCTGATCGGCCGCCCGGATGTAATCGCCGCGCGCATCAAGCGCATCGGTCTGCGTATCCGTCCCGGCATCGACTTCGAGCTGTGCAACATCCACTCCGATTCGCGCTTCCCCGACTACTGGCAGCAGTATTACGCGCTGATGCAGCGGCGTGGCGTGACCCCCTCGCTGGCCAAATCCTTCGTGCGCTCGCGCACCGCCGTGATCGCCGCGCTGATGGTCGAGCGCGGCGAGGCCGACGCGCTGATCTGCGGCCTGGTCGGGCGCTACCACAAGAAGCTGGCCTATCTGCTGGAAGTGCTGCAGACCGATCCCGGCGTGGACTGCCCGGCGGCGATGACTGCGGTCGCCAACGACAAGGGCGTGTTCTTTTTCCTCGACACCCACGTCAAGGAGAACCCCACGCCCGAGCACATCGCCGAGGCCACCCTGCAGGCGGCGATCCGGCTCAGGCTGTTCGGCATCCAGCCCAAGATCGCCCTGCTGTCGTCGTCCAACTTCGGCAGTCGCGACACCGAGGGCGCGCGCAGGATGAGGCGCGCGCTGGAGCTGATCCTGGCGCGCGTGCCCAAGCTCGAGGTCGAGGGCGAGATGCAGGCCGACGTCGCGATGGAAGCGACGATCCGCGATCACCTGTTCCCGAACTCGCGGCTCAGCGGGCGCGCCAACATGTTCGTGTTTCCGGATCTCGAATCGGCCAATATCGCATTCAATCTCGTGCGCATGATGACCGATGGCGTGGTGATCGGCCCGATCCTGATGGGCGTCAGCAAGCCGGCGCACGTGCTCACGCCGTCGGCGACGGTGCGGCGCGTGATCAACATGACCGCGATCGCCTGCGTCGAGGCGCAGATCCGCGCGACGGCGGGGCGCGACGAGGGCTGAGCGCGTCTGCCGCGCGCCGCCGCGCTTACAGTTCCTCGACGCCGCTGACGCGGGCGCGACGGATCAGCCAGGCGACGCCGCGCAGGTCGGCGATGCCCACCCACAGCCGGTCCCACAGGCCGTACTTGGATACCCCGCGCGTGCGCGGACGGTGGTTGACCGGCACGCTTTCGCAGCCGCAGCCGGCGCGTCGGACCAGCGCCGGGAGAAAGCGGTGCATGTGGTCGAAGTACGGCAACAGAAGAAAGGTCTCGCGCTCGAACAGTTTCAGCCCGCAGCCGGTATCCGGCGTGGCGTCTCCGAGCATGCGCGCGCGGATGCCGTTGGCGACCTTCGACGACAGGCGCTTGCTGAAGCCGTCGCGACGCGTGGTGCGCCAGCCGGCGAACAGTTTCACCGCCGGCGCGGCGCGATCGCGCGCCGTCAGCAGCCTTGGAATGTCGGCGGGATCATTCTGGCCGTCGCCATCCAGCGTCGCCACCCAGCGTCCGCGGGCGGCGCGCACGCCGTTCCACACCGCGGTGCTCTGGCCGCTCTGACGCGCGTGATGCAGCACGCGCAGCTCGGGGAAGTCGGCGCGGGCGGCGCGCAGCACGCCCAGGGTGTCGTCGCGGCTGGCATCGTCGACGTAGACGATCTCGAAATCGAGGCGTCCGCGCAGCGCGGCGGCGATCTCGACAAGCAACGGGACGACATTGTCGCGCTCGTTGAAGACCGGAACGACGACGGACAGCTCGGGCATGGCGGACGACTCGCGGTCGGCAGCGGCCATTATCGCCGCAGCCGTTCGAGCAGGCCGTCCAGCTCGTCGAGACTGTGGTAGCGGATCACCAGCCTGCCGCGGCCGTTGCGGCCGTGGCTGAGCGTCACCGGTGCCGCCAGACGCTCGCACAGCTCGCGTTCGATGGCATTGATGTTGGGATCGCGTGCCGCGCCGTCTTGCGATTTGCGCGCCGGTGCGGCCTGGCGGCGACGGACGGCATCCTCGAGTTCGCGCACCGACCAGCCGGCGGCCGCAGCCTCGCGCGCCAGCGCCACGGCATCGCGCTCGGGCAGCGTCGCCAGCGCGCGTGCATGGCCCATGTCGAGTTTGCGGTCGTCGAGCAGATCGCGGATCGGCTTGGGGAGCTCCAGCAATCGCAGAAGGTTGGACACCGCCGCGCGCGAGCGGCCGACCGCCGCGGCGACCTGCTGATGGGTGAGGTCGAACTCCTCCAGCAGTCGCGCCAGCGCGCCGGCCTCCTCCAGCGGCGTCAGGTTCTCGCGCTGGATGTTCTCGATCAGGGCCATCGCCAGCAGCGACTGCTCGGACACCTCGCGTACCAGCACCGGCACCTCGGCGAGCCCGGCGCGCTGCGCCGCGCGCCAGCGGCGCTCGCCGGCGATCAGCTCGTAGCGCTCGCGGCCCAGCGCACGCACCACCAGCGGCTGGATCAGGCCCTGGGCCCTGATCGAGGCCGCCAGTTCGTCCAGCGCGGCATCGTCGAAGTGGCGCCGCGGCTGGTACTTGCCGGGCTGGATCGCCGCGACTGCCAGCAGGCGCAGGTCGCCGTCACTCTCGTTCGACGGCGCATCGCCGTTGCCGCCGAGCAGCGCGTCGAGGCCACGTCCGAGTCCGCGTTTCTTCGCTGCCATGGGAGTGCTCAGTGGAGGCCGGCGGCGGATGCCGCGGCGCTGGTAGCGGTGCGCTCGCGGCGGATCATTTCGCCGGCGAGTCCGAGGTAGGCGATCGCGCCGCGCGATTCACGATCGTAGAGGTTGATCGGCTTGCCGTGGCTGGGCGCCTCGGCCAGCCGCACGTTGCGCGGAATCACCGAGCGCAGCAGCTTGTCGCCGAAGTGGCGGTTGAGCTGCGCCGACACCTCGTTGGCGAGGTTGTTGCGCACGTCGTACATGGTGCGCAGCAGGCCCTCGATCTCGAGCTGCGGATTGAGCCGTCGACGCACCGCCTCGATGGTCTCCTTGAGACTGGCCAGCCCTTCCAGCGCGAAGTACTCGCATTGCACCGGGATCAGCACGCCATGCGCGGCGGTCAGCGCGTTGATGGTCAGCAGATGCAGGGTCGGCGGGCAGTCGATCAGGATGATCTGGTAGCGGTCGCCCAGCGCCGCCAGCTGCTCCTTGAGGCGGAACTCGCGCGCCAGCGTGTCCATCAGCTTGAGTTCGGCGGCGGTCAGGTCGCTGTTGCCGGGCAGCAGGTCGTAGCCGGCCTCGGTGGACAGGATCGCGCGCTCGATCGGCGCCTCTTCAAGCAGCACCTCGCAGCCGTTGGGCTTGGCCGCGCGCTTGTCGACACCCGAGGCCATGGTGGCGTTGCCCTGCGGGTCGAGATCGACCAGCAGCACCTTGCGCCGCGCCTCGGCCAGCGCCGCGGCGAGATTGACCGCGGTGGTGGTCTTGCCGACCCCGCCTTTCTGGTTGGCAATGGCGATGATGCGCGTCATGGATTGGGCCTGGCGGGCTGCGTGGCCCTCTTGATTACCACCAGATGCCGTTCCGCGTCCAAGCCCGGCACCGTCAGCCTTTCCACGGCAGCGACACGAAAGCCCGGCGGCAGCGCGGCCAGCTCGTCATCCGGGCGGCGGCCCTTGAACGCCAGCCAGACGCCGTCGCGCGCCAGCAGATGCCCGCCCCAGCGCAGCATGTCGGCGAGGCTGGCCAGGGCGCGGGTGGTGATGCAGTCATGGGTGCCGGTGCAAGTCTCGGCGCGTGCCTGGAGCACCTCAACCTGCGGCAGTTCCAGCACGCGCACCGCCTCGCGCATGAAACCGGCCTTCTTGCCGTTGCTGTCCACCAGTGTCACTTTGAGCCTGGGCAGGGCGATCGCCAGCGGAATACCCGGCAGCCCGGCACCGCTGCCGAGATCGGCCAGTGTGGCGCCGGCAACCCAGGGGCGCACCACCAGCGAGTCGAGCAGATGGCGCGTCACCATCGCCGCCGGTTCGCGCACCGCGGTCAGGTTGAATTTGCCGTTCCAGAGTTCGAGCAGGGCGATGTAGTCGAGCAGGCGTTCGACTGCCGCATCCGGCAACGCCAGCGCCAGCGCATCGAGTCCGGTCGTGAGCTGCTGTTTGAGCGCCGCGCGGGCCGGCATTCCTGTCTCCTGCGGCAGCCGGCCGCGACGAGCCATGCAGTATCCGGGCGCGGCGCGGCGAAATCCAGCCCGAACGCACGGGGCCCGCACATGGCGGGCCCCGTTTCGCGTTGAGCGTCGGCACCGTCAGTCGAGCTCGGTATCGATCCGGGTCACCAGCAGCCCATGGACCTCCACGGCAGCGTTCAATGTCCGCTTCAACGCCGCGTTGCGCTCGCTGGCGGGTGTCTGCGGATCGATGCCCAGCAGGACCGTCTGTGCGCGCGCCTGCAGCAGCGCGTCGGCACCCTCGATCATGGTCTCCGCGCGCGCCGGGTCAAGCACCTGCCAGTACAGCGTGGCGCGCACGGTACGCGGCGCCGCGCCGTCGAGCGCCAGGGTTTCCTCCAGTCGCAGCGTGCGGCCGGTGAGACTGATCTTGTGCGCCACCCGTTCCAGCAGCGGCAGCACCATGTGCGTGCCGGGTCGCAGCAGGCGCGCTGGCCGCCCCAGCCGATGCAGGGAATACACCTGGCCTTCGGGTATGCGCTTGACAGACAGCGCGATGACCATCAGGACCAGGCAGAACAGGGCAATCAGAGTGAGCGACATGATCTTTAATCAATGAGTTGAATGAGCTAGATCGAGTGATGCATTTAGATTATTCGCTATGTAATTATTGTTTCTGCAAGCCCGAGCATGCCTTAACTCTAAACTAACGGCAACAACCTAGGCTGAATTCGTCCTTGCCGTCGTGCCTGCGGTCACAAGACAAGACATGCATCAGGCGTGCCCGAACCTCCCGCAGCCGATGAACCGGCGAGCAGCAGCGCTCTCCGCCAGCCCTCGCAAAGGCCGTGATCGATGCGCGAAGTTCGCGGTCGCGTCGTGCCGTGTTGTGCACGGCTCGTGATCCGCAATCTGGCCGCGCGCGTCGCACACCCCCTTCGCCGGGTTGTCTTCGTCACGGAGCGGGTTCGGTCGGAGCGCTCAGGCCGGTACCACGTCGAAGGCAATGGTCAATCGCGTCTGGGTGCCCGAAAAGGGCACCGTGCCATGCCACATGTACGACGGAAACAGCACCAGCAGGCCCGGTTCGGGCTTCACGAAATGCTCGGCCGGCAATGGCGGTTCCAGCGCCAGGCCGGGCTGGCCGAACTTGATCCAGCCGGCGTGGCCGTCACCCTGCACGGCGTCCGGCAGTTCGATGTAGCACGCCGACGAGAGCCAGCCGTCGGTGTGGAAGTGATCGACGTGGAAGCCGTCGGGACGCAGCTGCACCGACCAGCTGCCGCTGAGCCGATAGGCACCACTGTTGCGCGCGCGAAGCGGATCGTTGCCGGCACCGAGCCAGGCCATGTGCTCGCGGATCGGGCGATCGATAGCGCGGAAAAACGCGCGGATCACCGGATCGTCGGCATCTGCGAGATTCTCCAGTGTCTGGCTGCCGCCGCGCAGCGACTGGTCCGGCGGATGACCGTAGGTGGTATGGCGGCGCCGCAGCGCCACGGCGAGATCGCGCAGATAGCTCGCCAGATCCGCCCAGCCCGGCGGTGCATCGAGGATGTAGCCGCGCACCATGCGCGCGTAGTCGTAGAGCGCGCCATAGCGCGGGTCGCCGCGCAGGCGCCAGATCGTGGCCTGCAGGGCACGCAGGTGCTGGTCGTGAGGATAGTGCTGTTGCAGCACCTTGATCCGCAGCTCGGCGTCATCGAGCTCGCCGCAGACAACGAGGATGTCGCAGAGTGACGCCTGCACCGAAACTTCGGTCGGTGCCAGGACCTCGGCCCGCCGCGCGTAGGCCAGCGCGGCCGGGCGGTCGGCAGGCAGCGCGGTCATGGCCGCGCCCAGCAGCTCGTCGGGCCCGGCGCCGGGCAATGCCGCGGCGCGCGCGAAGAGCGCATGCGCACCGGCATGATCGCCGGTGCTGACATGCAGGGCGGCTTTGATGGCCAACAGCTTCGGCTGCGCGGGATCGGTCGCGAGCGCCGCATCCAGCGCGGCGGTGGCGACCGCCAGATCGCCATGGCGCAGCCAGAGCAGCTGTGCAAGATCCTGCTGTGCTTCGGCGAAATCGCCGCGGCGCATGACCGCTGCGCGAAACGCCGTTTCCGCCGGCTCGAAGCGGTCGAGCGCCGCCAGCGCACGGCCCAACAGGCCCCAGGTCTCGGGCAGATCACTGCCCTTGTCCAGCGCTCGTTGCGCCGCCGCCGCCGCGGCTTCATTGCGCCGGGCCTGATGCAGGGCCAGTGCCAGGCCGTGTTCGGCGCGCGCGCTCTGCGGCGCGAGCTGCGCAGCGTGCTGCAGGGCCGCGATCGCCTCATCGTGGCGCTCGAGCTTCTGCAGGGCATGGCCGTGGACGCCGAGCAGTTCGGCATCGCCGGCGCCGGCGCTCAGCGCGGACGCGGTGATGCGCAGCGCCTCGGCCGCACGTTCGCCGGCAAGCAGCAGTTGCGCCAGGCTCAGCGCCGCGCGCGGGAAACGCGGATCGTCGGTGTGCGCCTGGCGCAGTTCGCGCTCGGCCTCGTCGCCGCGACCGCTGCGTGCCAGCAGCTCGCCCAGCGCCACCCGTGCCGGTACCCAGCGCGGATCCAGCGCCAGCACGGCGCGGAAGGCGTGCTCCGCGGCGGCCGGATCGCCGCCTTCCAGACAGGCGCCACCCAGCAGCCAGCGCGCCTGCAGAAGCGCCGGCTGACGGCGGACCAGTTCTTCGAGCGCGCAGCGCGCCTGCGCGAACTGGCCGTCGCGCAGCAGCAGGCCTGCGTGCTGCAGGGCCTGGGCGTCGGCGGGAGTAGGCAGGTGCATGACAGGGGTCGGTACCGGCGCTGCCCACGGCGCGCGGGCAGATCGCATCAGAGAGCGCGAGTCTCCATCGCCCCTGCGCTGCGCGCAACAACACACTCCACACCGGTCGATGCGCGCAAGTGCCATGGGTTGCGGGAACCCGACGCCGCGGATACGGTCAGTACCCTTGCTACATTGCCCCCTGCCGGTTGCCGCGGCCTTCCCCTTTCCTCGTGAGCCAGCCCATGAAGCGAATCCTCATCCTGCTCTGCGCCACTGCCACGCTGACCTTCTGCGCGGCGACGTTCGCCGCCGATGCACCGGCGCCCAAAGCGGATGAAGCCAAGGCGGAAACCGCCGCGGTGGCGCCGCCCAAGGACGAAAAGTCCGTCACCCGCGGCAGCGTCACGGTCAACGGCCAGCGCATCGGCTACACCGCCACGGCCGGCACCATCGTGCTCAAGGACAAGGCGGGCAAGCCCACCGGCAGCATGTTCTACGTCGCCTACGTCAAGGACGGCGTGTCGGATCCGTCGCACCGGCCGATCACCTTTCTCTACAACGGCGGCCCCGGCTCGTCGTCGGTCTGGTTGCACATGGGCGCGTTCGGCCCGGTGCGGGTGATCAGCGGAGACGCCCACCATACCGTGCCCGCACCCTACCAGGTGGTCAACAACCAGTATTCGCTGCTCGATGCCAGCGATCTGGTCTTCATCGACGCCATGGGGACCGGCTTCAGCCGCATCCTCGACAAGGCGCACGGCGGCGTCGGCACGCCCAAGGATTTCTATGGCGTGGACGCCGACGGCAATGCCTTCGCCCAGTTCATCTACGACTACCTCAGCCGCAACGACCGCTGGAACTCGCCGAAGTATCTGCTGGGCGAGAGCTACGGCACCACGCGCTCGGCGGTTCTGGCCAACGATCTCGAGAACAACGGCATCGACCTCAACGGCGTGCTGCTGCTGTCGTCGATCCTCAACTTCGAGACCGCCAGCTTCAATCCGGGCAACGACCTGCCCTACATCACCTTCCTGCCCAGTTACGCCGCGGTGGCCTGCTACCACAAGGTGGTGCAGTGCCCCGCCGACCTCGCCGGCTATTTGGCCCAGGTGCGCGCCTTCGCCGGCGGCGAATACGCCAGCGCGCTGATGCAGGGCGACCTGCTGGCTCCGGCGCAGAAAGCTGACGTCATCGCCAGGCTGGCGCAGTACACCGGCCTCAAGCCCGGCTACCTCGAGAAGGCCGATCTGCGCGTCAACCTGTTCCAGTTCATGGCCGAACTGCAGCGCAACCGCGGTCTGGTCACCGGCCGGCTCGATGGCCGCTATTCCGGTGCCGCCGCCGATCTGCTGGGCGAGTACGCCTTCAACGACCCGCAGAGCGACGCCATCACCGGTCCCTACACCGCTGCGTTCAACCGCTACGTGCGCCAGACGCTGAAGTTCGGCGAGGACCGTCACTACGAGATCATGAGCGGCACCGTCGGCAAGGACTGGGACTGGAAACACAACACCAGCCGCAGCTTCAACTGGCCGGGCTTCACCAACGTGGCGCCGGATCTCGCCGCCGCAATGCGCACCAACCCGCACCTCAAGGTCGAGATCGAGAACGGTTACTACGACCTGGCGACGCCGTTCTACGCCACCGAGTACACGGTCGATCACATGGGACTGCCGCCCGACCTGCGCGGCAACATCAGCTTCAAGTTCTACGACTGCGGGCACATGCTCTACGAACACCTGCCCTCGCTCCAGCAGCTGCACGCCAATCTGGTGCAGTTCTACCGCGCGACCGACAACGAGTCGGCGCACGGCTGAGTCGGCGGTCGGAATTGGCTGTCGCGGCCCGCTTTCTTGGCGGGTCGCGACGCGGTTTCAGCAGCCGACGCTAGAATGGCGCTCCCGATTGCGTGGAGCGTTTCCAGATGGCCTATCCCGCCACGCGCCTGCGCCGCATGCGTCGCGACGCCTTCTCGCGCGCGCTGATGCGCGAGACAGTGCTGACCCCTGCCGACCTGATCATGGTCGCCTTCGTCTGCGACGGGCAGGACCGCGCTGAGCCGGTGCCCTCGATGCCGGGAGTCGCGCGCCTCACGATCGATCGCCTGCAGACGCTGGCGGCCGAGTGCGTGGCCGCAGGCATTCCCGCGCTGGCGTTGTTTCCGGCGCCGGTGTCCGAGATCAAGAGCGAGGACGCGCGCGAAGCCTGGAATCCGGAAGGCCTGATGCAGCGTGCCATCCGCGCGCTCAAGCGCAGTCATCCCGGACTGGGCCTGATCGGTGATGTCGCGCTCGACCCCTACACCACGCACGGCCAGGATGGGCTGATCGATGCATCGGGCTACGTGATGAACGAGCCCACCATCGCTGCGCTGGTCAATCAGGCGCTGGCACAGGCCGCGGCGGGCGTCGACTTCGTCGCGCCGTCGGACATGATGGACGGGCGCATCGGCGCGATCCGCGGCGCGCTCGAGGCTGCCGGCCACATCCATACGCGCATCCTCGCCTATTCGGCCAAGTACGCGTCCAGTTTCTACGGCCCGTTCCGCGACGCGGTCGGCTCTGCCGGCAATCTCGGCAAGGGCGGCAAGCACACTTACCAGATGGACATCGCCAACAGCGACGAGGCGCTGCGCGAGGTCGCGCTTGATCTCGAGGAGGGCGCCGACGCGGTGATGGTCAAGCCGGGCCTCCCGTATCTTGACGTCGTGCGCCGGGTCAAGGAGCGTTTCGGTGCGCCGACCTTCGTGTACCAGGTCAGCGGTGAGTACGCGATGCTCAAGGCCGCGGGCCAGAACGGCTGGATCGACGAGCGTGCCTGCGTGCTGGAGGCGCTGACCTGCATCAGGCGCGCCGGCGCCGACGCCATCCTGACCTACTACGCGCTGGACGCCGCGCGCTGGCTGCGCGATTCGCGCTGAGCGCGCAAGTGCACAGCTTCCGCACGCCGCAGGCGGGTGGAATCTCTTGAATGCGGCGGCCGCCCTCGCGCGGACCGGGCGGTGTGCCGATGACACCGCAAACGCCGGCGGATTCGCTGCACAGGCCCTTCGCTGGACTCGGGGCGACAGCCGAATCAAGGCGCCGCAGGCGAGCGGAAGCTTGAAAACATTGACGGCAGCCGAGCAGAACCAGACGGCGTGCAAAGGCCTGCCCGGCGCAGCCGGGGACGGGAGCGGCCTCGGCGAAAGCCTGCGCGCAGCGTGCTCGACGCGCCAAGGCGGCAGTGCGGCAGTGCGGGGGCAGGCCGCGCTCACGGTAGAGTGGTGTCGTGGCCATCCCCGCGGCCGCGAGGACGACGCGTGAACCAGCACCTGTTCCTGCAGTCGGCGGTGGTGTTCCTGCTGGCCACGGTGTTGATGGTGCCGCTGGCACGCCGTTTCCAGCTGGGCGCGGTGCTCGGTTATCTCGCCGGCGGCGTGCTGATCGGGCCGTCGCTGCTGGGTCTGGTGCCCAACGACGCGCGCGTGGCGCAGCTATCCGAACTGGGCGTGGTGCTGCTGCTGTTCGTGATCGGCCTGGAGCTGTCGCCGCAGCGCCTGTGGGTGATGCGCCGCGCGGTATTCGGCGTCGGTCTGCGCGCAGGTGGCGACTGCCGCCCTTGCGATCGGTGCGCTGGCGCGGATCGGGTTCGGTCTCGACCGTGCCGCGGCGATCGTGGTCGGGCTGGGTCTGGCGCTGTCGTCCACCGCGTTCGGCCTGCAGGTGCTGGCCGAGCGCAAGGAGCTGGGCAGCGCGCACGGCCGCCTCGGCTTCGCCATCCTGCTGTTTCAGGACCTGGCCGCGATCCCGCTGATCGCCGCGGTGCCGCTGCTGGCGGGTGCCGCGGCCAGCCACACCGTGCTGCCGAATCTGCCGGCGCTGGCGCGTACGGTGGCGGTGATCGTCGCGGTGATCGTCGGCGGCCGGCTGCTGCTGCGGCCGCTGTTTCGCGCCGTCGCCGCCACCCGACGTCGCCGAGGTGTTCACCGCCACCGCGCTGCTGGTGGTGATCGGCACCGCGTGGCTGATGGAGCTGGCCGGAATCTCGATGGCGCTGGGCGCATTCCTGGCCGGCGTGCTGCTGGCCGACTCCGAATACCGGCACGAGCTCGAGGCGCACATCGAGCCGTTCAAGGGCCTGCTGCTGGGACTGTTCTTCATCAGCGTCGGCATGTCGGTCGACCTCGGGCTGGTGCTGCGCGAGCCGCTGGTCTGTGGTCGGCCTGGTCGCTGCTGCTGCTGGCGGTGAAGGGCACGCTGCTGTGGCCGCTGGCGCGCGGGCTCGGACGCATCGACGCGATCGCCGCGCTGCGCCTGACCGCGCTGCTGGCCGGCGGCGGCGAGTTCGCCTTCGTGGTGTTCAAGATCGCCGGTGACCGTCACCTGCTGGATCGCTCGCAGCAGTCGCTGCTGGTGCTGGTGATCACGCTGTCGATGGCGCTGACGCCGCTGCTGGTGGCGCGCGGCGGGATGGCTGGCGCGGCGACTGGATCGCGCGCCGACGCGGCCGTTCGACACCATCGAGACCGACGCGCCGCGGGTGATCATCGCCGGCTTCGGTCGCGTCGGCCAGATCGTGGCGCGCGTCCTGCGCGCGCACCGCATTCCGTTCGTGGCGCTGGAGCATTCGATCGAGCAGGTGGAGACTTCACGCCGCTTCGGCACGCAGATCTTCTTCGGCGATCCCTCCCGCCCCGAGCTGTTGCGTGCGGCGCAGGCCGATCGCGCCGAGGTCTTCGTTCTCGCCACCGACGATCCCGAGACCAACATCCGCACCGCGCGCATCGTGCGCCGGCTGTTTCCGCATCTGCGCATTGTCGCCCGCGCGCGCAATCGCCAGCACGCCTACCGGCTGATGGATCTCAACGTGCCGACGGTGGTGCGCGAGACCTTCCATTCCAGCCTCGAGATGACCCGTGACGTATTGCACGCGCTGGGCCTGGACGCCGCAACCGTCGATGCCCACATCGCGCGCTTCCGCGAGCACGACGAGGCGATGCTGCGCTCGCAGTACCTGGTCTACGACGACGAGGCGGCGCTGATCCAGAACGCGCGCGAGGCACTGCAGGAGCTGGAATCGCTGTTCGCCGCGGACGCCGGCGAGAGCGTTGCCGACGCGGCGATCACTCCGAAGGCGCCGCCGGACGCCGCAGGGTCTGGTTGACCGTCGGCAGCACCCGCGTGGACAGCTCCAGAGCGAGGTCGCTGTAACCGAGCAGGTGCGCGACATCGGCGGGACTGCGTCCGAAGCCGTCGAGCACGTCGCGCGGCGCGCCGCGCAGCAGCAGCGCGCGCGCCGGACCCAGCAGCGCGTGCATCGCGCAGGCATGCAGCGCGCTGACGCCGCGGCGGTCGGCAGCCGCCGGTGCCGCGCCGGCGTCCAGCAGCAGCGGCAGCAGGGCGCCGAGATGGGTGGAGTCGCATTCGGCGCCCGGACGCATGTGCGCGCCGACCAGCAGCAGCAGCGGCGTCAGTCCGCCGCTGTCGCTGGCGCCGGCATCGGCGCCGCGCTTGAGCAGGGCATCCAGGAGCCGGCGCGCGCGCAGGCTGTCGCGGGTGCCGAAGGCAAAGCGCGCGGCGGCGTGCAGCGCGGTCTGGCCCTGGGCATCACGGGCCTGCGCATCGGCGCCGGCGGCCAGCAGGCGTTCGACGATTTCCGGAAAGCCGAGGGCCGCAGCCAGCATCAGCGCGGTGGTCGCGCCGGGCAGGCGCTGGTCGACGGCGGCACCGCGCGCCAGCAGCAGTTCCACCAGCGGCTCGCGGCGTGCGCTGACCGCGGCGGCCAGGCAGCTGGCGCCGCCGTGCGCTGCCAGCGCGGGATCGGCACCCACTGTCAGCAGGTGCTCGGCGACCGCGCGCTGGCCGGCACCGCAGGCGCGCAGCAGTGCGCTGGCGCCCTGCACATCACGGCTGTCCACGGCAAATCCGAGCTCCAGCAGGCGCTGCACGGCGTCGAGATCGCCGCAGACCGCGGCGGCCGGCAGATCCTCGGCGCGCAACGCCCGGCGCGGCAGCGCCCAGCCATTCCAGCGCAGCCAGCGCGTCAGCCCCGAGTCACCCTGCGCCAGCGCCAGCCCCAGCGGCGTCTCGCCATTGCTGGCGGCAGACTCCGGGTCGGCGCCGGCGGCGATCAGTGCGCGCACCAGCGGCAGTGCGGCGCTGGCGGGTCGTCCCAGCGCGGCGTGCAGCGGCGTACGGCCGGCTGGATCGCGCGCATTCGGGTCGCAACCGCAGGCCAGCAGGGCCCGCAGTGTTACCAGCTGACCTGTGGCGGCCGCCAGTTGCAGCGGCGTGTGGCCGCCCGGATCGACGCCAAAGGGGTCGGCGCCGCGCTCCAGGAGGGCAGGCGCCAGCGCGGCGCCCTGCGGCGCGCCGTCCAGGCGGGCCAGTGCGCACGCCAGCCGACCGGCGCCGGCCGGCGTCGCGCCGGCGGCGAGCAGGTCCTCGATCGCCTCGGCGCTGTCGGGCAGGCGCTCGAGCAGGGCGTCGAACAGGCGTGCGCCGTCGGCCAGCGTCGCCTCGGCGTCGAGGCCGTGATCGAGCAGCCAGCGTCGTGCGGCGTCGTGACCGGGGCCGCAGAGATCGCGGTACAGTGCAGCCCGCTGCGCCAGCGGCCAGTCGCGCACGCGGCCGGCGAAAGCCGAGACCACGGCCCAGTGCCCGAAGCGCAGCGCATCCTGCAGATGTTCCGGTGTATCCGCGCCCGGTTCCGGTTCGGCGGCGCCGGCGAGACTGGCCGGCAGCGGTGTGTCGGGGTCGAGCACCGCGACCAGGTCCCAGCGCCCGGCGCCAGCGGCATGATCGAGGGCGCTGCGGCCATCCGTGCCGGTGCGCCTCGGATCGGCACCCAACGCCAGCAGCGCGCGCACGATATCGGCGTGGCTGCGCGGCGACTGGCAGGCGAGAATCAGCGCATCGCGGCCGTGGGCATCGCGGGCGCCGGCATCCGGGCGCGTCTCCGCCAGCGCCATCAGCACCGGGTGGGCGCCTGCACGCGCGGCTTCCATCAGCGCGGTGGTGCCATTGCGGTCGCCGAGAGTGCTGTCGGCGCCGGCCGCGAGCAATGCGCGCACGATCACCACATGACCTTCGAGTGCGGCCGTCATCAGCGCGCTGCGACCGAGGCGGTCGCGCGCATTCACATCGGCGCGGTGTTTGAGCAGCAGGCGTACGCCTGCGGCATCGTCCTCGGTGATGCCGGCGGCGGCGACCAGTGCCGGTTCGCCGTCGGCCGGATGCGGGCGCGCTCCGTGCTCGAGAAGGAATGCCGCCAGCGGCCAGTTGCCGGCGCGACAGGCGGCAGCCAGCGGGCTGTTGCCCGCGCGATCCAGTGCATCGACCGGCGCGCCGGCATCGAGCAGCATGGCCGCCACGCCGGGGTCTCCCGACAGCACCGCGCCGTGCAGCGGCGTGCGTCCTTCGGCATCGACCTGGCGCGGGTCGGCGCCGTTGGCCAGCAGGGTCATCACCGCTTCGGCGCGACCGTGCCAGCTGTCACGGCAGGCGGCCAGCAACGCGCTGACGCCGCCTTCGGTGCGATTGACCGCGGCAGCGCGCGCGATCAACTCGCGCAGCAGACGCGTGTCCGGCAGCAGAGCCGCCAGCTGCAGCGCCGGGCGGCGGTCGCGCGCGTCTTCGGCTGGCGTGGCATTGGCGTCGGCGCCGGCTTCCAGCAAGGCCAGTGCACGTTCGATTTCGCCGTGCCGCGCCGCTTCCAGCAGCGCCGTCTCGCGCGCGCCCGGTGCCTGCTCGGCGGCGGTCAGCAGCGGCCGGACCTCTGTTGCGGGCCGGGCTGCGACGGCGGCCTCGCGCGGATGCGCCCACATCAGCTTGAGCGTGCGATCGATCAGCAGCAGGGCGGCCGGCGGCAGCAGGATGGCATACAGGGCCAGCGCGGAGGTGCGCAGTTCCATTGGCAGCACGCCGGCCAGGGCGCTCAGCACCAGTGCCCCGAAACCCGACCCCAGCAGTGCCAGCGCGGCGGGCACGAAATAGGCCACGAAATGATCGGTCGCGCGGGCGAGGTGGTAAGCGAACGCGGCACAACGCTGCAGCGCGGTGCCGGCCGCGCCCGCACCCTCGCTGTCGGCATAGGCGTCCTCCCACAGATAGCACAGCCCGAACACCGGCCACAGCGGCCACAGCACGGCCAGCGCGATCACCAGCGCGGTCGCCAGCAACAGCGCGGCGCCGAGGCTGGGCGCGGTCAACAGGCGCAGCAGCGGCCACGCGGTCAGCGCGAACACCGCGGCGGCGTACAGCACGAACGCCATCAGCGCGGCCAGCAGGCTGCGCAGCCAGGCCCGCCATTGACCGCGACCGAAGCCGAAGCCCAGCGCGTGACAGGCGGCGGCCAGCGCCAGCGCATCGGCGAGCAGCAGCGGCAACAGGGAAAGCGGCCGTGCGGACGGCAGCGCCAGCGCCACCAGCAGCCAGGACGGCACGAAACCGGCGATCGCGCGCAGCAGGGCGGGGCGGTCCGGATGCAGACGGGGCATGGCGGGGCGGCTCTCCGCGCGGGCGAACTTGATGCCGGAGTATACGGAGCGCGGACAAGGTCGCGGCGGCGGTACCTCGGCAGCCACCGTGCGGCGACGACACGCCGATGGCTGGCGGCGATCACGACCTTCGGCTCTTGCACCGGGGCCTCCCGTGCGCAAGCGTATGGCCTCGCAAGGCCATGCTGCACCTGCACTTGCATCGTCACGGGCGCGCGTCCAGAGTTGCGCCGCGCGGTGTTAAACAAACGTTTCAAAGCCGCGATCTCAATGACAAGATCCCTTGCACGAGCCCTCAGGAGCATGCGCATGTCCCTTATCGAATCCCGCCTCCGTCGCGCCGCGCGACCGCTTGCTTTCGGCGCCCTCGCGCTGGCCGTGGCCGGCGCCCTGGCGCTGCCGCAGCAGGCTGCCGCCAGCGCCTTCCAGCTGAAGGAAGGCAGCGCCAAATCACTCGGTCGCGCATACGCTGGCGCCACCGCGGCGCCCGACGACGTGTCCGTGGTGGTCAACAATCCCGCAGCGATGGCATGGCTGAAGGGCGCGCAGTTCCAGGCGGACGTCACCGCGATTGACTTCAGCACCCATTTCCACGGCGGCGGCACCGACGCTCTGGGCCAGCCGCTGACCGGCGGCAACGGCGGCAACGGTGGAACCACCATTCCGATTCCGGCTTTCTTCTTCTCGATGCCGATCAACGACCAGTGGAGCGTCGGCGCGGCGGTTTCGGCCCCGTTCGGCTTCCAGACCCAGTGGGACAACGGCTGGGTCGGCCGCTACAGCGCGCTGTTTTCCAAGCTGCAGTCGATCGATGCCACCTTCTCCGTGTCGTACAAGGTCACCGACAGCCTTGCCGTCGGTGGCAGCCTGATCGCGCAGCGCACCAGCGCCGATCTCAGCAATGCGGTCAACTTCGGCACCATCCTCGCGCCCGCGGCGGCGCCGGCGTTCCTGCCGCAATCGGCCGACGGCTACGCCGAGCTGCAGGCGCACAACTGGAAATGGGGTTGGCAGCTGGGCGCTTCGTGGAAGCCGACCGACGCCGACACGGTGGCCATCGACTATCACGCCGAGATCAAGCACCACCTCAACGGCCAGGCCACCTTCGTGGTGCCGCCGGCGGTGCAGGGGGCCTTCGCGCAATCGCCGTTGACTGCTTCGCTGTTCACCAACACCGGCGGTAGCACCGATTACGCCACACCGGCCTTCGCCAGCCTGAGCTACTGGCACGTGTTCAACGATCAGTTCAGTGCCGGTGCCGATCTCGACTGGACCGGCTGGTCGAACTTCAAGCAGCTGGTGGTCAACTTCAACAATCCGGCGCAGCCGCAGTCGGTCGAGACATTCAACTGGGCGGATTCGTATTTCTTCTCGATCGGCGGCGACTACAAGCTGACCGACCGCCTGACTCTCCATGGTGGCGTGGCGGTCGAAGGCACGCCGACCTACCAGCTCACCCGCGACCCGCGCGTGCCGGATGCCGCGCGTCGCTGGCTGTCGCTGGGTCTCAGCTACAAGGCCGCCGACAACTTCGATATCGACGTCGGCTACGCCCATCTGTTCGTCAGCAACTCGCACATCAACACGATGAGTGCGACCGGCGACAGCCTGACCGGCTACTTCACCAACAGCGCGGACCTGCTGGGAGTGTCGGCAACCTACAAGTTCTGATCGGGCTGCACACGACCCTCCCCGTCACGTGCGGGGAGGGTTTTGTTTGCTGCCGCTGGATCTGGCCTTGCCCAACGGAGCCGCCACGAGCTACAGCTACGATGCCGACGGCAATCTGACCAGCAACGGCACAGACACCTATGTCTGGAATGCGCGCAACCAGCTCGCCCAGATCAAGCAGGGCACGTCGATGATCGCGAGCTTCAGCTACGACCCGCTGGGTCGTCGCGTCGACACGAACCTCAACGGAGCGACGACTGGCTACCTCTACGATGGCCTGAATGCGGTCCAGGAGACGCACGGCAGCACGGCGACTTCGATACTGAGCGGGCTGGCGGTGGACGAGCGCTTTGCGCGCACCGACACCAGCGGCCGGACCGATTTCCTGACCGATGCGCTGAACAGCACGATCGGACTGACCAACAGCTCAGGTGCGCTGGTCGAGCAGTACACCTACGATCCCTACGGCAACACCACCGCAAGCAGCAGCGCCTTCAACAATCCGTTCCAGTACACCGGGCGCGAGAACGACGGCACCGGGCTGTACTTCTACCGCGCTCGCTACTACGCGCCGGGGATGGGGCGGTTTATCAGTGAGGATCCGATGGGGTTTTCGGGCAGGCAGTTGGATTTCTATGCCTATGTCGAAGAGAACCCTCTAAGTGGTGGCGATCCGCTTGGCCTAGAAGGCCCGGAATACGCGCTTTATTCAGGAGGCATAACGAATCAGATAGATGCTGCAAATGAGATGACGGCTTTCGGGTTTGCATTAACATTTTCATCCGTTAACCCATTTACATCTGGCGGTGGCGGCGTTTACGGACTTAATTTGGAATTCACAAAAGATGCGGGTTGGCACTTATATAAATTTAATACGCCAAATGAGTGCTCATCAGCTGGATTCAACCCGGGCGCATCGTTAACAATGAATGTAGCGGTTGGTAGCGGCCCGTGGACGGGACCATTCATCCAAACTGACGCCTCTGCGGCTATATTCGCCGCCGGCTTTTTCCAAACGCCAAGCGCTGGTTACTTTGGCTGGCAAGGTGGCATTTCAGCACCAACCCCAGTTGGCTTGAGTCAAGCACAAGCAAACTACACGGTGATCTGGTGATTAATTTAATCATTTCCTTGGCGGCAGTAGGCTGCATTGCGCTGGTATATAGAACGTTCGCAAGCCTAGATGTTTACATGAGGCTTGTAGCGAAAGGTTTGTCGCCAAGGTTGTTTTATTTATCATTGCCTGGATATTTGGCTATGGTATATAGAAATGGCATGAACAATAGTGACGAATCGTTGTTACGAGCAATACGAAACATCTACATTGCAGACTTATTGCTGGTTGGGTGCGGCATAGTCGTTGTCGTTTTTTTGACTGCTCAGCGATAAGGTCCTTCTCGCTGAACATTTTGTTATACGCACAACCATCCGGGCGTGACGCGGTCATCCTATGAGTCGGCATGGCGGCGTGTTTTTAGGAGCGGTAACTTAATCGCTACGATGCAACAAGCTTTAATGGATAACACCCAAGGCAACGCGTCGATGGCGATTCCCTGCGATGGCGTCATGGTCCGGCGGCCAAGGCCTGTTCCGCTGGGTGCAGGGCTCTGGGATGATCGCGATCAATGACGGTCCAGACGAGCGACTCCGTACAACAGCTAGACACTAACGATGAGTCCCGTGTCTTGGCGCGCCTGCACGGCGCAGGCTCGGCTCAAGGACGCGGACCTCGCGCGGGCGCAGCGGCTGCACGCCGAGGTCGCACGACGGCACCCTATCGGCGTTGCTGGTACGGATGGGCCTGGTGGCGGAGCGCGACATGCTCGACGCGTGGTCCGTCGAATCCGGTGTTCCGCGTTTCGACCCGGCGACGCTGCCGGCGCTCCCGCCGGCGGGGATCGAATTGCCCTTGCGCTTCCTCAAGGCTCATCGGGTGGCGCCGCTCGGCCTACGCGACGGTCACCTCGACCTGCTGATCGCGGATCCGGCCGATGCTTTTCCCCTGCAGGCGGTCCGGCTGGCACCGGCTTTGCGGTGAACCCGGTGCTGGGGCTGGGCAGCGAGGTCGAGGATCTGCTGGAGCGCTGGTACGGCAGCGGCCGCTCGGCCTTGGGGGCGATCGTCGATACGGTGGAGACCCCGCGCGGTGCGGCCGACGACGACATCGAGCACCTGCGCGACCTCGCTTCCGAGGCGCCGGTGATCCGCCTGGTCAACCTGCTGATCCAGCGCGCGGTCGAGCAGCGCGCGTCGGACATCCACATCGAGCCGTTCGAGAACCGCCTGAAGGTGCGCTACCGCATCGACGGCGTGCTGCACGAGGTCGAGGCGCCGCCGGCCAGCTCGGCCGCGGCGGTGATCTCGCGCGTCAAGATCATGGCCCGGCTCAACATCGCCGAACGCCGGCTGCCGCAGGACGGCCGCATCATGCCTATTCGCCGAGCGTCAGCAACGAGGCGTTGCCGCCGGCCGCGGTGGTGTTGATGGTGAGCGTGCGCTCGCTGGCGAAGCGGATGCAGGTAGTGCGGGCCGCCGGCCTTGGGGCCGGTGCCGGAGAGGCCCTCGCCGCCGAACGGCTGCACGCCGACCACCGCGCCGATCTGGTTGCGGTTGACGTAGCAGTTGCCGACGCGCACGCGGCGGCGGATGTGCTCGACGGTGGTCGTCGATGCGGCTGTGGATGCCGAGGGTCAGGCCGTAGCCGGTGGCGTTGATCTGCGTCGATCACCTGCGTCGAGCTCGCCGGCCTGTCCAGCGGACCACGTGCAGCACCGGGCCGAACACCTCGCGGGTCGAGCACGCGCAGCGACGGGATCTCGTAGGCGCGCGGCGCGAAGAAGGTGCCGTGGGCGCAGGCGTCGGTCGAGCGCGCACCTCGGCGATCAGCTTCGCCTCGCGGTCCATGCGCGCGGCATGCGTCGAGCAGCAGCTTGCGCGCGTCCTCGTCGATCACCGGGCCGACGTCGGTCGACGAGCAGGCCGGGATCGCCGACCTTCAGCTCGGCCATGGCGCCCGGCAGCATCGCGATCACCTTGTCGGCGATGTCGTCCTGCACGAACAGCACGCGCGCGGCCGAGCAGCGCTGGCCGGCGGAGTCGAAGGCCGAGGCGATCACGTCCTTGACGAGCTGCTCGGGCAGCGCCGAGGAGTCGGCGATCATCGCGTTCTGGCCGCCGGTCTCGGCGATCAGCGCGGCGATCGGCGCGTTGCGCGCGGCCAGGCGCGCGGTTGATCGCCCACGCCGTCTCGGTCGAGCCGGTGAAGGCGACGCCGGCCACGCGCGGATCGCGCGTCAGCGCGGCGCCGACGGTGGCGCCGTCGCCCGGCAGGTAGCTGCAGCACTGGCCGGGCACGCCGGCCTCGTGCAGCAGCGTCACCGCGGCGTGGCGCGATCAGGCGTGGTCTGCTCGGCGGGCTTGGCGATCACCGCATTGCCGGCGGCGAGCGCCGCGCGCGACCTGGCCGAGAAGATCGCCAGCGGGAAGTTCCACGGGCTGATGCAGACGAAGACGCCGCGGCCGTGCAGCGCGCAGCGCGTTGCGCTCGCCGGTCGGGCCCGGCAGCGGCTGTGGGCGCGGCGAACAGGCGGCGCGCCATGGTGGCGTAGTAGCGCAGGAAATCGACCGCCTCGCGCACCTCGGCGATGGCGTCGGCCAGCGTCTTGCCGGCTTCGCGCACGCACAGCGCGATGAACTCGGCGCGGCGTGCCTCGAGCAGGTCGGCAGCGCGCTCGAGGATCGCGCGCGCGACTCGGCGGCCGGCAGGCGGTCCCAGCCCGGCTGCGCGGCGCCGCGCTGGTCAGTGCGTGCTCGACGGTGCGCGGCGTCGGCGGCCTGCCAGTGGCCGATCACCCGGCGGCGATCGGCGGGATCGGTGACCGCGACCTCGGCGCCCGTGGTGCCACGCCGGCGACCAGGGGCGCGCGCGGTCCACGGCGCCAGCTGTCGCGTTGACGGCGTCGGCGATGGTCCTCGAGGTCGTCGTCGTTGGCGATGTTGACGCCCATGGAATTCATCCGGACGGTCGCCGATAGAGGTTGACCGGCAGGGGGATGCGCGGGTGCGGGCTCGAGGCGAAGGCGCGCGACCGTCTCGCAGGATCGGCGACGAGGCTCGCGCACCGGCACGCGCGTCGTCGACGATGCGGTTGACGAAGCTGGTGTTGGCGCCGTTCTCCAGCAGGCGGCGCACCAGATAGGGCAGCAGGTCCTCGTGGCTGCCGACCGGCGCGTAGACGCGGCAGGGCACGTCGAGCTTGTCGGCGCCGATCACCTCGGCGTAGAGGTCCGCGCCCATGCCGTGCAGGCGCTGGAACTCGAACGGCCGGCCGCCGCGCGAGGTGGTGGATCGCGGCGATGCGTGTGCGCGTTGTGGGTGGCGAACTGCGGGTAGATCAGCGTCGCTGCCGGCGTCGAACAGGCGCGCGCGCAGGCGAGGTAGGAGACGTCGGTGTTCGGCCTTGCGCGTATACACCGGGTAGCCCGGCCAGGCCCTGTTCCTGCGCGCGCTTGATCTCGGCGTCCCAGTAGGCGCCCTTCACCAGGCGCACGCACCAGCGGCGGCCGGCTGCGCGCGGGCGGTCTCGGTCAGCCAGTCGATCACGAACGGCGCGCGCTTCTGGTAGGCCTGCACCGCGAGCCGAAGCCGTTCCAGCCGGCCAGCGACGGGTGCGCGAACACGTCGCCGATGATGCTCCAGCGACAGCTCCAGGCGGTCGGCCTCCTCGGCGTCGACGGTGAGTGCCGATGCCGTGCGCGTCGGCCAGCTGCGACAGCTCCAGCAGCTCGGCGGTCAGCTCGGCGCGCGCGCGGGCGCGCTTGGCCGCCTCGTAGCGCGGATGCAGCGCCGACAGCTTGACCGAGATCGACGGGCGCTTCGAGCACGGCTCGGCGCACGGGCCGCGCGCGCCGAGCGCGTCGATCGCGTCGCGGTAGGCCTGCCGGTAGCGCTCGGCGTCGGCGTGCGGTGCAGCGCGGCCTCGCCGAGCATGTCGTAGGAGTAGCGGTAGACCGCGTGCTCCTTCTCGGCGGGCGGTCCAGCGCCTCGTCGATGGTGCGGCCCATCACGAACTGGTGGCCCATGATGCGCATGGCCTGGCGCACCGCCAGGCGCACCACCGGCTCGCCGGCGCGCGCGACCAGGCGCTTGCAGGGCGCCGGTGAAGTCGCGGCGGGTCTCCTCGCCGAGGCTCACCAGCCGCCCGGTGAGCATCAGGCCCCAGGTGGAGGCGTTGACGAACAGCGAGTCGCTCTGGCCGAGGTGCTTCTTCCAGTCGGCGTCGCCCAGCTTGTCGCGGATCAGCTTGTCGGCGGTCGCCGGTCGGGGATGCGCAGCAGCGCCTCGGCCACGCACATCAGCAGCACGCCCTCCTCGCTGGACAGGTCGTACTGGCGCATGAAGGATTCGACCGCGGTCTGGTCGCTCGGCGCGGGCACGCACGCGCGTCGACCAGGCGGCAGCGAGGTCGATGACCTGCTCGCGCTCGCGTCCGGCGGCAGGGTGGCCTGGCGAGCAGCTCGTTGACCGCCTCGGTCTCGTCGCGCAACCAGGCGGCCGGTGATCGCGCGCGCAGCGGATCGGCGGGGTCGGGCAGTTCGGGGCTGAGCAGGTCGGCGGTCACGGATCCGGTCTTCGTCGAGCGCCGCGGGCGCGTGCATCCGCGCATTGTAGAGGCGGCATACGCCGCGCACCACGACAGCCGCCGCGGCCTGCGGCAGGTTGTCGCAGAGACGGTCGTGCCGCGTGCAACTTGATCGCAATCATGGCAAGTGCCGCATCGGCATTCTTGCTGCACACGTGCGGCGGGCAGTATTCTTGCCGGGCTGAAGGGACAAGAAATCGCGTGATTGCCGTCGAGCCTCCCGCGTTGCCGAGTCTGCCGCTGGTGCTCTGGATCCGGCCCAACCGGTCACTGAGTCGGCGCGGCATGGTGACGCTGTGGGGCGTGCTGGCGGGATCGTCGATGCTGGTGGCGCTGGTCAGCGGCGTGGTGGGCAATGCGTACGCGGCGCTGTTCGCGCTGGTCGAGTCGGGCGCGCTGGCGCTGGCGCTGGCGATGGCCTGGAAGGCCGGTGCTCGCGCGGAGCGCATCCGTTGCACCGAAGATGCGCTGGAGGTACATGCGTTCCCCTCCGGTCAGCAACGGGCCCGCTTCCAGCCATACTGGGCGCGGCTGGGGTGGAAGCCCGGCAACGGACATCGCCGGCTGGTGCTGGCATCGCATGGACGCGAGATCGAAATCGGTGCGTTTCTCGGCGACGAGGAACGTGAGCAGCTGCATCAACGGCTTGAGCTTTTGCTGGCACGGGCGCATCAGCCCGCGCGGCGCGAACACGAACCCTCGGGGAACTGACGATGAGGCGAGGCAGCATGAGTTGGGCGGCATGGATCGGCGCGGCGCTGGCATTGGCAGCGGGCAGCGCGGCGGCGGCCGGCGCGACCACCGCGGTCGGTCATCCGGTGCCGTGGCAGCTGAACATGACCGAGGGCGCCTCGCCGCTCTCGCATCAGGTCTACGACCTGCACATGTACGCCTTCTGGGTCTGCGTCGGCATCGGCGTGGTGGTGTTCGGCGCGATGATTGTCGCGATGATGCGCTTTCGCAAATCCCGGGGCGCGGTCGCCGAAGCCTGGACCCACAATACCAAGCTCGAGGTGATCTGGACGGTGGTTCCGGTGCTGATCCTGATCGCGCTGGCGCTGCCGGCGACGCGCATCCTGATCAATGAAAGCAACACCGGCGATGCCGGGTTGACGGTCAAGGTCACCGGCTTCCAGTGGAAGTGGCGTTATGACTACGTCGACTACCAGGGCCGCCCGGTCAGTCGCGTGGGCTTCATCTCCAAGCTGGCGTTCAACAGCGATGAAGCGCGCCAGCTCGATTCCGGCATCAATCCCCGGTCGCTCAAGTCGAAGACCGGTTACGACGACTATCTGCTCAACGTGAATCATCCGCTGGTGGTGCCGACCCACACCAAGATTCGCTTCATGATCACGGCCGACGATGTCATTCACGGCTGGTGGGTGCCGGCGCTGGGCTGGCAAGCCGACGCCGTGCCGGGCCTGATCCATGACATGTGGGGCGAGATCGACACGCCCGGCACCTATCGCGGCCAGTGCGCGCAGCTGTGCGGCCAGGATCACGCCTACATGCCGATCGTGATCAAGGCGGTTTCACCGGCCGCGTTCCAGGGCTGGCTGGCGACGCAGGAATCGCGCGCCCGGCTCGACACCATCGCGCGCACCGTGCAGGTCACACCCGTTCCCGCCCCGGCCCCCCAGGGCTGACCGAGTTCATCGAGAGGCAGCAAGACATGGCGACCCACGCAGGCACCCACGACGACCACGACCCCAAGCCGAGGCTTTGCGCAACGCTGGCTGTTCACGACCAACCACAAGGACATCGGCACGCTGTACCTGATCTTCTCGCTGACGATGTTCTTCATCGGCGGCGTCGATGGCGATGATCATCCGCGCCGAGCTGTTCAAGCCCGGCCTGCAGCTCGTGCAGCCGTATTTCTTCAACGAAATGACCACGATGCACGCGCTGGTGATGATCTTCGGCGCGGTGATGCCGGCCTTCGTCGGCCTCGGCCAACTGGATGATCCCGCTGATGGTCGGCGCGCCGGACATGGCGCTGCCGCGCATGAACAACTGGTCGTTCTGGATCCTGCCGTTCGCCTTCATGCTGCTGCTGTCCACCCTGTTCATGCCGGGCGGCGCGCCCGCCGGCGGCTGGACGATGTATCCGCCGCTGGTCGCTCGCAGGGCGGCGACTCGATGCGCCTTCATGATCTTCGCCATCCACCTGATGGGCATCAGCTCGATCATGGGCGCGATCAACATCATCGCCACCATCCTCAACCTGCGCGCGCCGGGCATGGACCTGCTGAAGATGCCGCTGTTCGTGTGGAGCTGGCTGATCACCGCGTTCCTGCTGATCGCGGTGATGCCGGTGCTGGCCGGCGCGGTGACCATGCTGCTGACCGACAAGTTCTTCGGCACCAGCTTCTTCAACGCCGCCGGCGGCGGCGATCCGGTGATGTTCCAGCACATCTTCTGGTTCTTCGGGCATCCCGAGGTCTACATCATGATCCTGCCGGCGTTCGGCATCGTCTCGGAGATCATCCCGACCTTCTCCCGCAAGCCGCTGTTCGGCTACCAGCGCGATGGTCTACGCGATCGCGTCGATCGCGTTCCTGTCGTTCATCGTCTGGGCGCACCACATGTTCACCGTCGGCATGCCGCTGGGCGGCGAGCTGTTCTTCATGTACGCGACGATGCTGATCGCGATGCCGACCGGCGTGAAGGTGTTCAACTGGGTGGCGACGATGTGGCGCGGCTCGCTGACCTTCGAGACGCCGATGCTGTTCGCGATCGCCTTCGTCATCCTGTTCACCATCGGCGGCTTCTCCGGCGTGATGCTGGCGCTGGTGCCGGCCGACTTCCAGTACCAGGACACCTATTTCGTCGTCGCGCACTTCCACTACGTGCTGGTCACCGGCGCGGTGTTCGCGATCATGGCCGCGACCTACTACTGGCTGCCGAAGTGGACCGGCACATGTACAACGAGACGCTGGGGCAAGATCCATTTCTGGTCGAGCGTGATCTCGGTGAACGTGCTGTTCTTCCCGCAGCACTTCCTCGGCCTCGCCGGCATGCCGCGGCGCATTCCCGACTACAACGTCGCCTTCGCCAACTTCAACATGATCAGCTCGATCGGCGGCTTCTGGTTCGGCGCCAGCCAGCTGATCTTCGTCGGCGTGATCATCCACACCGTGTACTTCTCGAAGCAAAAGGCCGCGCGCGCGTCTGGGAAGGCGCGCACGGCCTGGAGTGGACGGTGCCGTCGCCGGCGCCGCACCACACCTTCGACGTGCCGCCGGTGATCCATGCCGGGCATGCTCGCGCACGACGACGTCAGCCACTGACGAGCGTCGCGCCGGGTCTCATGACCCGGCGCCCGATCCCCGACCGATGACTCCCGATACTCCCCGCAAGCCGGATGCCGGCACCGACGCGCGCCATCGTGCCGCGCGCCGTACCGCGCTGATCTTTGGCGCGGTGGCGCTGGCGTTCTACATCGCATTCATGCTGCGCATGACGGTATGGAAGTAAAGCCGTCCATCGCCCGCGGCGGTCCGCGGCGCTTGCTGGTGCGTTTCGTGGCCGACCCGCGGCTGCCGCGCTCCATCTCCACGAGCACCTTGGCTTACACTTTCTACGAGAACCCGCTCGCCGCGGGCGCCGCGACGGTCGCGGCGGCTCCGGCGGGTTGACTGACACGGGGATGATGACCATGACACAGCAGCAGGGCGCCTATTACGTCCCGCACGGCAGCAAGTGGCCGATCGTCGGCGCGGTCGGCTTGTTCGCCTTCATGTTGGGCGCGGCGCACTGGATCAACGGCTACGAGACGGAGGGGCACAGCTCGTTCTGCCATCGGCGTGGCGATGATCCGACCATGCTGTTCGGCTGGTTCGGCACCGTGATCCGCGAGATCCAACAGCGGCACCTACAACAACCAGGTGGACCTCTCGTTCCGCATGGGCATGATGTGGTTCATCTTCTCCGAGGTGATGTTCTTCGCCGCGTTCTTCGGCGCGCTGTTCTACGCCCGCGAGCTCTCGGTGCCCTGGCTGGGCGGCGAGGGCAACGGCGCGCTCACCAACTACTTCCTGTGGCGCGGCTATACGCCCGCCTGGCCGACCAACGGTCCGGCCCGACATCGGCGGCGCCTTCCAGACCATGACGCGCGTGGGGCGTGCCCGCTGCTCAACACGCTGATCCTGCTGTCGTCGGGCGTGACCATCACCATCGCCCATCACGCGCTGCGCGCCGGCCATCGCAAGCAGCTGCTGGTCTTGCTGGCGCTGCACCATCCTGCTCGGCTGCATCTTCCTCTGGTTCCAGGCGCACGAGTACGTCGAGGCCTACACGCAGCTCAACCTGACCCTGGCAGCGGCATCTACGGTTCCACGTTCTTCATGCTGACCGGCTTCCACGGCCTGCACGTGACGCTCGGCGCGATCATGCTGCGTGATCTGGCTGCGCTGCGCCAAGGGCCATTTCACCAAGGACCACCACTTCGGCTTCGAGGCGGTGGCCTGGTACTGGCACTTCGTCGACGTGGTGTGGCTGGGGCTGTTCCTGTTCGTGTACGTGCTGTGAGCGTGACCGGGATCCGGGCGCGCGCGTAGCGCATCGGAGCCGGCACGCGGCCGGCTCCGATGGCATTTGCAGCGGTGAGGAACTGGCGATCCGCCGCGCGGCGGATCCGGCGTCAGCCGCCGACGTTGTGCGGATGCAGCAGGCCGGTGGCGATGCCGATGATCACCAGTGCGATCAGCAGCAGCGAGAAGCCGATGCGGCGGGTCAGTGCCCACGCCGTGCGGCTGCTGTCGCCACGGTCGGTCATCATGAAAAACAGCGCCTGGCCGAGGCTGAACAGCGCCGCCAGAAGCACCACGATCAACAGGGCTTTGAAGAGAGTGGCCATGAGCCTGCACGTTCGGTCCGGAACCGCTTCGAGTATAAGCCGCGACGAGGTGGTGCTGCGGTGCATGCGGCTGCGGCGGCGGCCGTCGTGGTTTGCGGTGCTGCTGACGCTGGCCGGCGTGCTGCTGTTCGTGCGCCTGGGCGTCTGGCAACTGCATCGCGCGGCCTACAAGGAACAGCTGCTGGCGGCTTTCAGCCACGCCACCAGCGCGCCGCTGCTGCCGTTCGCCGAGGTCGCCGCGCGGGTGCCCGCACGACCACTACCGGCACGTGCGGGTGAGCGGCACCTTCGTGCCGGGCCGCCAGTTGATGCTGCTCGACGACCAGGCGCTGCACGGCGTCGATGGCGTCGATGTGTTCCTGCCGTTCAGGCCGACCGGCCACGACCGCCTGCTGCTGGTCAACATGGGCTTCCTGCCGCGTCAGGGCCCGCAGCAGCGCATTCCGGGCCTGCCGCCGGTCCCGGCCGGCCTGCAGCAACTGACCGGTCTGTA
>CAWCCR010000001.1:0-45688 GCA_963794205.1 uncultured Pseudomonadota bacterium | reverse complement strand
GCTGGGCGCGGTCAACAGGCGCAGCAGCGGCCACGCGGTCAGCGCGAACACCGCGGCGGCGTACAGCACGAACGCCATCAGCGCGGCCAGCAGGCTGCGCAGCCAGGCCCGCCATTGACCGCGACCGAAGCCGAAGCCCAGCGCGTGACAGGCGGCGGCCAGCGCCAGCGCATCGGCGAGCAGCAGCGGCAACAGGGAAAGCGGCCGTGCGGACGGCAGCGCCAGCGCCACCAGCAGCCAGGACGGCACGAAACCGGCGATCGCGCGCAGCAGGGCGGGGCGGTCCGGATGCAGACGGGGCATGGCGGGGCGGCTCTCCGCGCGGGCGAACTTGATGCCGGAGTATACGGAGCGCGGACAAGGTCGCGGCGGCGGTACCTCGGCAGCCACCGTGCGGCGACGACACGCCGATGGCTGGCGGCGATCACGACCTTCGGCTCTTGCACCGGGGCCTCCCGTGCGCAAGCGTATGGCCTCGCAAGGCCATGCTGCACCTGCACTTGCATCGTCACGGGCGCGCGTCCAGAGTTGCGCCGCGCGGTGTTAAACAAACGTTTCAAAGCCGCGATCTCAATGACAAGATCCCTTGCACGAGCCCTCAGGAGCATGCGCATGTCCCTTATCGAATCCCGCCTCCGTCGCGCCGCGCGACCGCTTGCTTTCGGCGCCCTCGCGCTGGCCGTGGCCGGCGCCCTGGCGCTGCCGCAGCAGGCTGCCGCCAGCGCCTTCCAGCTGAAGGAAGGCAGCGCCAAATCACTCGGTCGCGCATACGCTGGCGCCACCGCGGCGCCCGACGACGTGTCCGTGGTGGTCAACAATCCCGCAGCGATGGCATGGCTGAAGGGCGCGCAGTTCCAGGCGGACGTCACCGCGATTGACTTCAGCACCCATTTCCACGGCGGCGGCACCGACGCTCTGGGCCAGCCGCTGACCGGCGGCAACGGCGGCAACGGTGGAACCAACCATTCCGATTCCGGCTTTCTTCTTCTCGATGCCGATCAACGACCAGTGGAGCGTCGGCGCGGCGGTTTCGGCCCCGTTCGGCTTCCAGACCCAGTGGGACAACGGCTGGGTCGGCCGCTACAGCGCGCTGTTTTCCAAGCTGCAGTCGATCGATGCCACCTTCTCCGTGTCGTACAAGGTCACCGACAGCCTTGCCGTCGGTGGCAGCCTGATCGCGCAGCGCACCAGCGCCGATCTCAGCAATGCGGTCAACTTCGGCACCATCCTCTCGCCCGCGGCGGCGCCGGCGTTCCTGCCGCAATCGGCCGACGGCTACGCCGAGCTGCAGGCGCACAACTGGAAATGGGGTTGGCAGCTGGGCGCTTCGTGGAAGCCGACCGACGCCGACACGGTGGCCATCGACTATCACGCCGAGATCAAGCACCACCTCAACGGCCAGGCCACCTTCGTGGTGCCGCCGGCGGTGCAGGGGGCCTTCGCGCAATCGCCGTTGACTGCTTCGCTGTTCACCAACACCGGCGGTAGCACCGATTACGCCACACCGGCCTTCGCCAGCCTGAGCTACTGGCACGTGTTCAACGATCAGTTCAGTGCCGGTGCCGATCTCGACTGGACCGGCTGGTCGAACTTCAAGCAGCTGGTGGTCAACTTCAACAATCCGGGCGCAGCCGCAGTCGGTCGAGACATTCAACTGGGCGGATTCGTATTTCTTCTCGATCGGCGGCGACTACAAGCTGACCGACCGCCTGACTCTCCATGGTGGCGTGGCGGTCGAAGGCACGCCGACCTACCAGCTCACCCGCGACCCGCGCGTGCCGGATGCCGCGCGTCGCTGGCTGTCGCTGGGTCTCAGCTACAAGGCCGCTGACAACTTCGATATCGACGTCGGCTACGCCCATCTGTTCGTCAGCAACTCGCACATCAACACGATGAGTGCGACCGGCGACAGCCTGACCGGCTACTTCACCAACAGCGCGGACCTGCTGGGAGTGTCGGCAACCTACAAGTTCTGATCGGGCTGCACACGACCCTCCCCGTCACGTGCGGGGAGGGTTTTGTTTGCTGCCGCTGGATCTGGCCTTGCCCAACGGAGTCACCACGAGCTACAGCTACGATGCCGCCGGCAATCTGACCGGCAACGGCACCGACACCTATGTCTGGAATGCGCGCAACCAGCTCGCCCAGATCAAGCAGGGCACGTCGGTGATCGCGAGCTTCAGCTACGACCCGCTGGGTCGTCGCGTCGACGCGAACCTCAACGGAGCGACGACAGGCTACCTCTACGATGGCCTGAATGCGGTCCAGGAGACGCACGGCGGCTCGGCGACTTCGATACTGAGCGGGCTGGCGGTGGACGAGCGCTTTGCGCGCACGGACACCAGCGGCCGGACCGATTTCCTGACCGATGCGCTGAACAGCACGATCGGACTGACTAACAGCTCGGGTGCGCTGGTCGAGCAGTACACCTACGATCCCTACGGCAACACCACGGCAAGCAGCAGCGCCTTCAACAATCCGTTCCAGTACACCGGCCGGGAGAACGACGGCACCGGGCTGTACTTCTACCGCGCTCGCTACTACGCCCCGGGGATGGGGCGGTTTATCAGTGAGGATCCGATAGGGTTTTCGGGCAGGCAGTTGGATTTCTATGCCTATGTCGAAGAGAACCCTCTAAGTGGTGGCGATCCGCTTGGCCTAGAAGGCCCGGAATACGCGCTTTATTCAGGAGGCATAACGAATCAGATAGATGCTGCAAATGAGATGACGGCTTTCGGGTTTGCATTAACATTTTCATCCGTTAACCCATTTACATCTGGCGGTGGCGGCGTTTACGGACTTAATTTGGAATTCACAAAAGATGCGGGTTGGCACTTATATAAATTTAATACGCCAAATGAGTGCTTATCAGCTGGATTCAACCCGGGCGCATCGTTAACAATGAATGTAGCGGTTGGTAGCGGCCCGTGGACGGGACCATTCATCCAAACTGACGCCTCTGCGGCTATATTCGCCGCCGGCTTTTTCCAAACGCCAAGCGCTGGTTACTTTGGCTGGCAAGGTGGCATTTCAGCACCAACTCCAGTTGGCTTGAGTCAAGCACAAGCAAACTACACGGTGATCTGGTGATTAATTTAATCATTTCCTTGGCGGCAGTAGGCTGCATTGCGCTGGTATATAGAACGTTCGCAAGCCTAGATGTTTACATGAGGCTTGTAGCGAAAGGTTTGTCGCCAAGGTTGTTTTATTTATCATTGCCTGGATATTTGGCTATGGTATATAGAAATGGCATGAACAATAGTGACGAATCGTTGTTACGAGCAATACGAAACATCTACATTGCAGACTTATTGCTGGTTGGGTGCGGCATAGTCGTTGTCGTTTTTTTGACTGCTCAGCGATAAGGTCCTTCTCGCTGAACATTTTGTTATACGCACAACCATCCGGGCGTGACGCGGTCATCCTATGAGTCGGCATGGCGGCGTGTTTTTAGGAGCGGTAACTTAATCGCTACGATGCAACAAGCTTTAATGGATAACACCCAAGGCAACGCGTCGATGGCGATTCCCTGCGATGGCGTCATGGTCCGGCGGCCAAGGCCTGTTCCGCTGGGTGCAGGGCTCTGGGATGATCGCGATCAATGACTGTCCAGACGAGCGACTCCGTTCGACAGCTAGACACTAGCGATGTGTCCCGGCGTCTCTTGGCGCGCCTGACGGTGCAGGGTCGGCTCAAGGAGGCGGACCTGATGCGCGCGCAGCGGCTTCACGCCGAGTCGCTCGACGGCACGCTATCGGCGCTGCTGGTACGGATGGGCCTGGTGGCGGAGCGCGACATGCTCGACGCATGGGCCAACGAAACCGGTGTTCCGCGTTTCGACCCGGCGACGCTGCCGGCGCTCCCGCCGACGGGGATCGAATTGCCCTTGCGATTCCTCAAGGCGCATCGAGTGGCGCCGCTCGGCCTTCGCGACGGTCACCTCGACCTGCTGATCGCGGATCCGGCCGATGCCTTCCCCCTGCAGGCGGTCCGGCTACGTGCCGCGGTGAACCCGGTACTGGGGCTGGGCAGCGAGGTCGACGACCTGCTCGAGCGCTGCTACGGCAGCGGCCGCTCGGCCATGGGTGATCGCTCAATACGGTGGAGAACCCCGACGGCGGCGCCGCCGTGGACGACGACGTCGAGCGCCTGACCGATCTCGCGAGCGAGGAGCCGGTCATTCGCTACGTCAACTGGCTGGTCGCGCATGCGGCATCGGGCTGCGCGCGTCGGACATCCACATCGAAGCCAATCCCGATCGCGTCGTGCAGCGCGCTACCGCATCGACGGCATGCTGCAGACTCAAGCCCTGCCGCCGGCCAGTCAACCGCTTCGCGGTCATCATCAGCCGCATCAAGATCATGGCCCGGCTCAACATCGCCGAGAACCGCCTGCCGCAGGACGGCCGCATCATGCCTATTCGCCCCGCGTCAGCAGCGCCGCGTTGCCGCCGACCGCCGCCGTGTTGACCGTGTAGGTGCGCTCGAGCGCGAAGCGGAACAGATAATGCGGCCCGCCCGCCTTCGGTCCGGTGCCCGACAGCCCTTCGCCGCCGAACGGCTGCACGCCCACCACCGCGCCGATCTGGTTGCGGTTGACATAGATGTTGCCGACGTGCACGCGGCCGCGGACGAACGCGGCCGTCTCCGCGATGCGGGTGTGGATGCCGAGCGTCAGGCCGTAGCCGGTGGCGTTGATCGCCTCGCAGACCTTGTCGAGCTTGTCGGCGGAATAGCGCACGACGTGCAGCACCGGGCCGAACACCTCGCGCTTCAGCAGGCGCAGCGAGTCGATCTCGAAGACATGCGGCGGGAAGAAGACGCCGCGCCGCATGCTCGGGCCGAGCGTCAGCTTGCGCAGCAGCTTGGCCTCGCGCGTCATGCCGCGCGGCGTGCTCCTGCAGCGTCCTGCGCGCCGCTTCGTCGATCACCGGGCCGATATCGGTGGCCGGCATCGGCGGATCGCCGATGTCGAGCTCGTCCATCGCGCCCAGGATCATCTCGAGCATCTTGTCGGCGACATCGTCCTGCAGGAACAGCACGCGCAAGGCCGAGCAGCGCTGGCCGGCGCTGTCGAAGGCGGAAGCGACCGCATCGCGCGCCACCTGTTCGGGCAGCGCCGTCGAAATCCACGATCATGGCGTTCTGCCCGCCGGTCTCGGCGATCAGCGTCGCGATCGGCCGCCTCGCGCGCGGCCAGCGCGCGGTTGATGGCGGTCGGCCGCTTCCGTCGAGCCGGTGAAGGCCACGCCCGCAAGACGCGCATCGGCGAACAGGCGCGCGCCGATTGCGGCCGTCGCCCGGCAGCAGATGCAGCACGCATCCGCCGGCACGCCGGCCTCGTGCAGCAGCGCACGCCGCGGCCGCGATCAGCGGCGGTCTGCTCGGCAGGTTTGGCGAGCACGGTGTTGCCCGCCGCGAGCGCGCCGGCGACCTGTCCGGTGAAGATCGCAAGCGGGAAATTCCACGGGCTGATGCAGGCGAACGACGCCGCGGCCGTGCAGCGTCAGCCGTTGCATTCGCCGGTCGGACCCGGCAAGTGACGCCGGCGCCGAGAACAGCCGGCGCGCCGGCTGCGTAATAGCGCAGGAAATCGACCGCCTCGCGCACTTCGCCCGCCGTACGGCAACGTCTTGCCGGCTTCGCGCACGGCGCGCCATCAGACGCGCGCGGTTGCTCGAACAGATCCGCGGCGCGTTCGAGGATCGCGGCGCGGGCGTCCCCGCCGAGCGCGTCCCATGCGTGCTGGGCGCGTGCGCCGTAGCGCGTGCCTCCAGCGTCATCCGCTCGGCGGCCTGCCACTGCGCCCACTACGCGGCGACGATCCGACGGATCGCGCACCGGCGCCTTGCCTCCAGCGCGCACCTCCGCCCGACTATCGGCGCGGAACGTCGGGTGTACGCGACGCGTCGCCCATCTTCGCAAGACCGGCGCGCCTCTCCTCCAGGCGCATCCCTCCACAGGAAGCCCGTGCGAATTCCTCCGCGGGGAAGATACATTTCCCGGGCCGGGGATGCGCGGATTTGCCGCGGCGATGCCTCGGACAGTTGCGCGACGGGATCGGCGATGACTGCGCACGGCGGCGCCGTTCATCGCAGGCGGTTGACGAAAGAGGTGTTCGCGCCATTCTCCAGCAGCCGGCGCACCAGATAAGGCAGCAGATCCTCATGGCCCCACGGGTGCATACACCCGGCAGGCGCCGCCTCCCGGCGCATCACCTGGTCGTAAAGTTCCTCACCCATGCCATGCAGACGCTGAAACTCGAACGGCCGGCCCGCCGGCGATACTCCTAGATCGCCACAGCGTGTGGGCGTTGTGGGTGGCGAATTGCGGATAGATCACCTGCTGCGCCGCCAGCAGCGCGCGGCGCAGGCGAGATAGGAGACATCGGTGTCTGACCTTGCGCGTGAACACCGGGAAGCCGGCAAGACCGCGCTCCTGCGCGCGTTTGATCTCGCTGTCCCAGTACGCGCCCTTCACCAGACGCACGCGTACGCCGGCGGCCGACGCGGCGCCCGATCAGCCAGCCCAGGACCGCGGACGGCGCCGCTTCTGATAGGCCTGGACCGCAAGCCCAAAGCCCGTCCCAGCCCGCAGGTTCGGCGCCGAGTACCGCGTCGATGATCAGCGACAGTTCCAGACGATCGGCCTCTTCCGCATCCACGGTCAGGCCGATATTGGCTCGCGCGCGGCGACCAAGCTCCACCAGCTGCGGCACGCAGTTCGCGCACACCCGCTCGCGCTGCCGATTCATAGCGCGGATGCAGCGCCGACAGTTTCACCGAAATCCCGGGGCGGCCCTGAGGGGATTCGCGGCCGCCCGCATGCCGGCCGATCTCACTGATGGCATCGCGATAACGCTCAAAGTACCGCTGCGCATCAGCGGCGGTGATCGCGGCTTCGCCCAGCATGTCGAAGGAGTAGCGCATACTGGCTCTCGGTGCTGCCGGTGCTACGCTGCCAGCGCCTCACCGATGCTGCGCCCCATGACAAACTGGTGTCCCAGCACCCGCATGGCCTGGCGCAGCGCGGCGCGCGCCACCGGTTCAGCTCAAGCGCGTGGCCAGCCGTCCGAACAGCCGGCAGGGAGAAAGCGTTCCCCCCCGTAGGCTTCACCAGCCGCCCGGTGAGCATCAGTCCCCAGGTGGAAGCGTTGACGAGCAGCGAATCGCTGTGGCCCAGGTGCCGTTCCCAATCCGCTTTGGCCAGTTTGTCGGCGATCAGTCGGTCGGCGGTGGCCGCGTCCGGGATGCGCAGCAAGCGCCTCGGCCACGCACATCAACAGCACGCCTTCCTCGGAGGAGAGGTCGTACTGGCGCATGAAGGATTCGACCGCGCTCTGGTCCTTGGCGCGGGCGATCGCACGCGGTGACCAGGCCGGCGGCGAGATCGATCACCGTCGCGCGCCGCCGGGCGGCAAGTGGCCTGGACGAGCAGGTCGTTGACTGCCTCGGTCTCGTCGCGCGAGCCACGCGGCGGTGATGGCGCGCGCGGGCTGGACGCCGGCGCCAGCGGGGAGTTCGGGCTGAGAATGGGTAGGGGTCACAGAGTAAGCCGGTCTGCGTTGGCCCGCGGGCGCGGAGAAAACGTGGGATTGTACGCTGGCCTCGGGATGTCGGGTGCACGCACCAAGTGCAGCGGCCTGCGTGCCTCGGCAGTGGTCGAAGGGTGGTTCGGCAAGAGCGCCGAGGCTTCTGCCGCTTGGGAATGGCTCATACGCCCGGCCGCGTGGGTGCGCCATTCTTGCCCGATGAGTCGCCGCGGCCTATCATTCCCCGCTGTTCCAGGCACGCCGGATCCCCATGATCGTGCTTCGACACCCGCTGTCGCCGGCCTGCCGATGCGTGACGATGTGGCTCAAGCCCATCGGCACGCTCAGCGACGCGGGTTGCGTGCGATCTGATCGTGGTTCTGGTGGCACGCGGCGCTGATAACGGCAGGACAGGGCGTGGCAGGGGAATGTGTTTGCCCCGCTGTTTGCACTGGTCGAAACCGCCGCCGTGGGCCGTCGCGTTGAGCGTGGCGTGGCGGGCCGGTGACCGCGGTGAGCGCATCACCCTCGGACGCTTCGGTCGCTGGAGGTGCGGGCATGCCCTGCCAGGTCGCCGCGCTGTGCGAGTTCCAGTCGTACTGGGTGCGCGTGCTGGGCTGGAAGCCGGGCAATGGGCGCCAGCGCCTGCTGCTTTCATCGCACGGGCGTGAAATGGAAATCGGCGCTTTTCTGGCAGAACAGGAACGCGTCGAGCTGTCGAAGAAACTCATGGGTGTTGCTGGCTGATTTCAATGGCCCGTCAAAGCGAACAGGTTCAACAAAAGGTGCAACAGACCATGACATCTGGGCGGCATCAGAGCGATCATTCAACGGCATGGGCGGGCACTTGCCCTCGCGCTGTTCGGCGGCGTGGCTCAGAAAGGCCGCAGATCCACATCCGTACCAGCTGAACATGGCAGCGCGGCGGCTCGAGTACCCTCGACGCAGTGCCCTATGACCTGAACAACATCTCGCCCTCCGGCGTGTGCGTGGTGATCGGCATCCTGGTGTTCGTGGATGTTCATCGCGATGTTTCGCTTCCGCAAATCGCGTGGCGCGGTGGCCGAGAAGTGGTCGCATAACACCATGCTGGAAATCGTGTGGACCACGGTCCCGGTGATCATCCTGATCGTGCTGGCCTACCTGGCCACCGGCGGCATTACCTCCCCTGGTCCGACACCACCGGTTCGCAGATGACGGTCAAGGTCACCGGCTACCAGTGGAAGTGGCGCTACCACTACATCAGCTATCTGGGCAAGCCGATCGAGAAGGTGGGCTTCATGTCCAAGCTCGATTCGCAGAGCGATCGCACCCGGCAGCTCGGTTCCGGCCTGGATCCCTACGCCGTCAAGGTCGGTAACGAGAATACCTATCTGCTGAATGTCGACAAGCCACTGGTGGTGCCGGTCGATACCAAGATTCGATTCGTGATCACCGGTGGCGATGGATCCATTCCTGGTGGGTGCCCGCGCTGGGCTGGAAGCTCGATGCGATCCCGGGCATCGTCAACGCGGCGTGGACCAACATCACGACGCCAGGCACCTATCGTGGCCAGTGTGCCGAGCTGTGTGGCCAGGATCACGGCTTCATGCCCATCGTGGTCGTGGCCAAGTCCAAAGGGGATTTCGCCAAATGGCTGGCCCAGCAGGAGGCAGCGTCGGCCGCGCCGGCCACGGTGCCGGTGCCGGTGCCCGCCGCCGCATCGACTGCCGCGGCGCCGGCGACGGCGGCAGTCGTCACTGTACCGGTCAGCCGCACGTAGGGTTGAGTCACAGTTTCATGCAGTCGCATCCAAATAACAGGTTAGAGGTGTTAGGCCATGTCCCACGCAGCCACCCATGATCAGCACGATGATCACCACGGCGCGCCAAAGAATTTTTTCCAGCGCTGGTGCATGTTCGCACCAACCACAAGGACATCGGCACGATGTACCTGGTGTTTGCGCTGATCATGTTCCTCATCGGCGGCAGTCTATGGCGATGATGATCCGCGCCGAGCTGTTCAAGCCCGGCCTGCAACTGGTGCAGCCGTATTTCTTCAATCAGATGACCACCATGCACGCGCTGGTGATGATCTTCGGCGCGGTCATGCCGGCCTTCGTCGGCCTGGCCAACTGGATGATCCCGCTGATGGTCGGCGCGCCGGACATGGCGCTGCCGCGCATGAACAACTGTCAGCTTCTGGATCCTGCCGTTCGCCTTCACGCTGCTGCTGTCCACCCTGTTCATGCCCGGCGGCGCGCCCGCCGGCGGCTGGACGATGTATCCGCCGCTGTCCTGCAGACAGGCGACTCGCTCGCCTTCCTGATCTTCGCCATCCACCTGATGGGCATCAGCTCGATCATGGGCGCGATCAACATCATCGCCACCATCCTCAACCTGCGCGCGCCGGGCATGGACCTGCTGAAGATGCCGCTGTTCGTGTGGACCTGGCTGATCACCGCGTTCCTGCTGATCGCGGTGATGCCGGTGCTGGCCGGCGCGGTCACCATGCTGCTGACCGACAAGTTCTTCGGCACCAGCTTCTTCAACGCCGCCGGCGGCGGCGATCCGCTGCTGTACCAGCACATCTTCTGGTTCTTCGGTCATCCCGAGGTCTACATCATGATCCTGCCCGCGTTCGGGATCATCTCGGAGATCATTCCGACCTTCTCGCGCAAGCCGCTGTTCGGCTACAAGCCGATGGTCTACGCCACCGCCTCGATCGCGTTCCTGTCGTTCATCGTCTGGGCGCACCACATGTTCACCGTCGGCCTGCCGCTGGGCGGCCTGCTGTTCTTCATGTACGCGACCATGCTGATTTCGGTGCCCACCGGCGTGAAGGTGTTCAACTGGGTCACCACGATGTGGAAGGGCTCGCTGACCTTCGAGACGCCGATGCTGTTCGCGGTGGCGTTCGTGATCCTGTTCACCATCGGCGGCTTCTCCGGCGTGATGCTGGCGCTGGTGCCGGCCGACTTCCAGTACCACAACACCTATTTCGTGGTGGCGCATTTCCACTACGTGCTGGTGTCCGGCGCGGTGTTCGCGATCATGGCGGGCACCTATTACTGGATCCCGAAATGGACCGGTCACATGTACAGCGAGCGCTGGGGCAAGATCCATTTCTGGAACAGCGTGATCGCGGTGAATGTGCTGTTCTTTCCGCAGCATTTCCTCGGTCTGGCCGGCATGCCGCGGCGCATCCCCGACTACAACGTCGCCTTCGCCAACTGGAACATGGTCAGCTCGATCGGCGGCTTCTGGTTCGGCCTGTCCCAGCTGATTTTCGTCGGCAACATCATCTACACCGTGTACTTCGCCAGGCAAAAGGCCAGTGCGCGCGTGTGGGAGGGTGCCCGCGGACTCGAATGGACGGTACCTTCGCCGGCGCCGCATCACACCTTCGAAGTGCCGCCGGTGATCATGCCGGGCATGCTCGCGCATGATGACGTCAGCCACTGACGGAGCGTCGCGCCGGGTCTCATGACCCGGCGCCCGATCCCCGACCGATGACTCCCGATACTCCCCGCAAGCCGGATGCCGGCACCGACGCGCGCCATCGTGCCGCGCGCCGCACCGCGCTGATCTTTGGCGCGGTGGCGCTGGCGTTCTACATCGCATTCATGCTGCGCATGACGGTATGGAAGTAAAGCCGTCCATCGCCCGCGGCGGTCCGCGGCGCTTGCTGGTGCGTTTCGTGGTCGACCCGCGGCTGCCGCGCTCCATCTCCACGAGCACCTTGGCTTACACTTTCTACGAGAACCCGCTCGCCGCGGGCGCCGCGACGGTCGCGGCGGCTCCGGCGGGTTGACTGACACGGGGATGATGACCATGACACAGCAGCAGGGCGCCTATTACATACCGCACGGCAGCAAGTGGCCGATCGTCGGCGCGGTCGGCTTGTTCGCCTTCATGTGGGGCGCGGCGCACTGGATCAACGGCTACGAGACGGAGGGGCACATCTCGTTTGCCATCGGCGTGGCGATCATCCTGACCATGCTGTTCGGCTGGTTCGGGACCGTGATCCGCGAGTCCAACAGCGGCACCTACAACAAGCAGGTGGACCTGTCGTTCCGCATGGGCATGATGTGGTTCATCTTCTCCGAGGTGATGTTCTTCGCCGCGTTCTTCGGCGCGCTGTTCTACACCCGTGGGCTGTCGGTGCCCTGGCTGGGCGGCGAGGGCCACGGCGCGATCACCAATTACTATCTGTGGCGCGGCTATACGCCCGCCTGGCCGACCAACGGTCCGCTCGACATCGGCGGCGCCTTCCACACCATTCCGGCGTGGGGCGTGCCCCTGCTCAACACGCTGATCCTGCTGTCGTCGGGCGTCACCATCACCGTGGCCCATCATGCGCTCCGGGCCGGCTATCGCAAGCAGCTGCTGGTGTTTCTGGGCGGCACCATCCTGCTCGGCATGACCTTCCTGTGGTTCCAGGCGCACGAGTACATCGAGGCCTACACCCATCTCAACCTGACCCTGCACAGCGGCATCTACGGTTCGACGTTCTTCATGCTGACCGGCTTCCACGGTCTGCACGTCACGCTGGGCACGATCATGCTGATCGTGATCTGGCTGCGCTGCGCCAAGGGCGATTTCTCCAAGGACAGCCACTTCGGCTTCGAGGCGGTGGCCTGGTATTGGCATTTCGTGGACATCGTCTGGGTGATGCTGTTCCTGTTCGTGTACGTGCTCTGAGCGTGACCGGGATCCGGGCGCGCGCGTAGCGCATCGGAGCCGGCACGCGGCCGGCTCCGATGGCATTTGCAGCGGTGAAGGGAACTGGCGATCCGCCGCGCGGCGGATCCGGCGTCAGCCGCCGACGTTGTGCGGATGCAGCAGGCCGGTGGCGATGCCGATGATCACCAGTGCGATCAGCAGCAGCGAGAAGCCGATGCGGCGGGTCAGTGCCCACGCCGTGCGGCTGCTGTCGCCACGGTCGGTCATCATGAAAAACAGCGCCTGGCCGAGGCTGAACAGCGCCGCCAGAAGCACCACGATCAACAGGGCTTTGAAGAGAGTGGCCATGAGCCTGCACGTTCGGTCCGGAACCGCTTCGAGTATAAGCCGCGACGAGGTGGTGCTGCGGTGATGCGCCTGCGGCGGCCGTCGTGGTTTGCGGTGCTGCTGACGCTGGCCGGCGTGCTGCTGTTCGTGCGCCTGGGCGTCTGGCAACTGCATCGCGCGGCCTACAAGGAACAGCTGCTGGCGGCTTTCAGCCACGCCACCAGCGCGCCGCTGCTGCCGTTCGCCGAGGTCGCCGCGCGGGTGCCGCACGACCACTACCGGCACGTGCGGGTGAGCGGCACCTTCGTGCCGGGCCGCAGTTATGTGCTCGACGACCAGGCGCTGCACGGCGTCGATGGCGTCGATGTGTTCCTGCCGTTCAGGCCGACCGGCCACGACCGCCTGCTGCTGGTCAACATGGGCTTCCTGCCGCGTCAGGGCCCGCAGCAGCGCATTCCGGGCCTGCCGCCGGTCCCGGCCGGCCTGCAGCAACTGACCGGTCTGTATGCGCCGCCGCCGCTGCCGGGCTTCAAGATGGGCGGCAACCAGCTCGAACGGCAAAGCCGCTGGCCCAAGCTGACGACCTACATTGATCTGCACCAGGTGGCTGACGATCTCGGCACGGGCGTGGACCCGGGTGTGCTGCTCAGTGATCCCGATCCGGCGCAGATCTATCTGCGCGAGTGGACCCCCACCTTCATGCCGCCGGCGCGTCATCAGGCCTACGCCTTCCAGTGGTTCTCGTTCGCGGCCGCGGCGCTGGTGATTTTCTTCGTGATGCATCGCAAAGGCGACGACTCGGATGCAGCCTGACAACGCAACTCCCGCCCGCGGACGGCGTCAGCTGCTGCTGGTGGTGCTGGCCTTCGTGGCGCCGATGCTGATCGCGGTGGTGCTGGGCGCGCTGGGCTGGCTTCCGGAGACGCGCAGCTACGGCCGGCCGGTCGATCCGCAGCTGACGCTGACGGCCGCCGATGCGCCGGTCACGCTGACCAACGGAACGATCTACGCCTGGAAGGCACCCACTCCGCTGTGGACGCTGGTGGCGCTGCCGGGGCCGGGTTGCGTCGATCGCTGCGTCGGCCAGCTCGATCTGCTGCACCGCGCGCAGATCGGCCTCAACGGCAACCAGTCGAAGCTGCGTCTGCTGTACCTTGGCGTCCCGCCCGCCGCCGCGGACGCCGCGCCGGTGATCCGCGCCTGGCGGGTCGGCCGCGATGATCGCGGCGCGCTGGGGCGGTTCCGGCCCGTCGCGCCTGACAGCCTGGCCGTGCTGCTGGTGCAGCCCGGCGGGGTGGTGCTGACCTGGTATCCGGCGGGCTTCGATCCGCTCGGGCTCAACAAGGATCTGCAGAAGGCGTTCCGCTGATGTCGCGTTCGATTGCCCCCGCCGCCCGCCTGGCCTGGTTCGCCGCCGCCTTCGCCCTCGGCGTGATCGTGTTCGGCGCCTTCGTGCGCCTGTCCAATGCCGGCCTGTCGTGTCCGGACTGGCCAACCTGCTACGGCCGCATCGCCTGGCCCGACCACCATGCCGCGATCGCGGCCGCCGATGCGGCGTTTCCGGGCCGTCCGGTCGAGGTGCACAAGGCCTGGCGCGAGCAGTTCCATCGCATGCTGGCATCCGGCCTCGGCACCCTGGTGCTGGCGCTGGCATTGACCGCGGTCTGGCGGCGCCCACGGGCACGGCTGACGGTGATCGTCGCGGCGGTCGCCGCGGCGGCCGGCGTGCTGTTGTACGTCAATGGCGAACGGGTGTTTTCCAGCCTGCTGTCGGTGGTCGCGATCGGCCTGCCATTGCTCACCGCGCTATGGCTGCCGCGCGCGCCGGCGTGGCGGGTGGCGGTGCTGGCCTTCGCGGTGGTGGTGTTCCAGGCCATGCTCGGGATGTGGACGGTGACCCTGCTGCTGAAACCCGCGGTGGTGATGGGCCACCTGCTGGGCGGCCTGACCCTGTTCGCGCTGCTGTCGTACGTGGCGCTGAAGCTGTCGGGCGTCGGCGGCGACGATCCGCGACGGGCCGAGCTCAAACCGTGGGCGATCCTGGCGCTGGTGCTGCTGACCGGGCAGATCGCGCTGGGCGGCTGGACCAGTTCCAACTACGCCGCGCTCGCCTGCGGCGCGAATTTCCCGCAGTGCCAGGGCGCCTGGTGGCCGACGATGGATTTCCATCAGGGCTTCGTGCTCTGGCGCGACATCGGTGTCAATTACGAGGGCGGCGTGCTGGATGCGCCGGCGCGCGCTGCGATCCAGGTAGCACACCGCATCGGCGCGCTGGTGGTGTCGCTGTACCTGCTGTGGCTGGCCTGGCGCATGCGCCGTGACGGTTTCGGCGGCCACGCCGCGCTGCTGCTGCTGGCGCTGGCGACGCAGGTCGCGCTGGGTATCGGCAACGTGATGCTGGGCCTGCCCCTGCCCGTGGCGACCGCGCACAACGCCGTCGCCGCGCTGCTGCTGTTCACCCTGGTGGTGCTGCTCGCGCGCACCCAGCGCGTGGCGACCGCGCCGTGAGCGCGCCGTGGCTTGGCCGCGAAACCCGACGATGACGATCGCCCGCGAGTACTGGCAGCTGACCAAGCCGCGCGTCGTCGCGTTGCTCGTGTTCACCGCGGTGATCGGCATGTTCCTGGCGGTGCCGGGCCTGCCGCCGTGGCGCGCGCTGCTGTTCGGCACGCTGGGGATCTGGCTGGCCTCGGCGGCTGCGGCGACGCTGAACCAGCTGATCGACCAGCGCATCGATCGCCTGATGGCGCGCACCGCGCGGCGTCCGCTGGCCACCGGCGCCCTCAACTCGCGTCAGGTGCTGGTGTTCGCGCTGGTGCTCGCGGTGGCCGCGATGCTGGTGCTGGTGCTGCTGGTGAACGCGATGACCGCGGCGCTGACATTCGCGTCGCTGATCGGCTACGCGGTGATCTACACCGCCTACCTCAAGCGCGCCACGCCGCAGAACATCGTGATCGGCGGCATCGCCGGCGCGGCGCCGCCGGCGCTGGGCTGGGCGGCGGTCACCGGCACCCTCGACCCGCATGCGCTGCTGCTGGTGCTGATCATCTTCGTCTGGACGCCGCCGCATTTCTGGGCGCTGGCGATCTTCCGTCGCGAGGACTATGCGCTGGCGCAGGTGCCGATGCTGCCGGTGACCCACGGCGTCGAGTACACGCGCTGGCACGTGCTGTTCTACACCGTGCTGCTGACGCTGGTGACGGTCCTGCCCTATCTCACCGGCATGAGCGGCCTGTTCTATCTGGGTGGCGTGCTGGTGCTGGACATCGGTTTTCTCTACTGCGCGGTGCGCCTGCTGCGGCCACCGGACGAGTTCTACGCGATGCGCGTGTTCAATTACTCGATCCTGTACCTGATGGCGCTGTTCGGCTTTCTGCTCGCCGACCACTGGCTGCTGACGCCCGCGCTGCAGCCGCTGATGGTCTATCAGCGTGTCGGCTGAGGCCGCCGCGCTGCCGCGATGATCACGGCCATGATCCTGCTGCGCTGGCTGATTCCCTGGGAACCCTCGCCGCTGACGCTGCTGGCGTTCGCGGTGGTCGGGGTACTGTATCTGCGCGGCAGCCGGCGTTCGCCGCTGACCGCGCCGTGGCCGCGGCAGCTCGCGTTCTGGCTCGGTTTCGCGGTGATCTACATCGGTCTGCAGTCGCAGCTCGATTACTACGCCGAGCACGAGTTTTTCATTCATCGCCTGCAGCATCTCGGCCTGCATCACCTGGGACCGTTCCTGATCGCGCTGGCCTATCCGGGCGTCACCCTGCGCCGCGGCCTGCCGCTGCGCTGGCGCACGCGCGGGCTGAACCCCCTGCTGCGCACGGCGCCGGTGCGCCGGACCCTGGACGTATTGCTCAACCCGGTGATCGCCGGCCTGCTGTTCGTCGGCCTGATCTATTTCTGGCTGTGGCCGGCGGTGCATTTCGACGCCATGCTCGATGCACGCCTGTACCGGGTGATGAACACCAGCATGGTCGTCGACGGTCTGCTGTTCTGGTGGCTGATCCTGGATCCGCGGCCGCGGCCGCCGGCTCGGCTGGTGCCCGGCGTGCGCGTGCTGCTGGCGCTGGCGGTGATGCCGCCGCAGATCGCGCTCGGCGCCTACATCAGCTTTACCCAGCGCGACCTGTTTCCGCTCTACAGCCTGTGCGGACGCGCGATGGGCGGCATCAGCCCGGCCACCGACCAGCTGCTCGGCGGCCTGGTGACATGGATTCCGGCGTCAATGATGAGCGTGATCGCCGCGCTGCTGGCGTTGCGCCACTGGATGGTGCTCTCGCAGCGCGGACGATTGCCGCAGCGGCCCCGCGCCGCGCTCAGTCCGAGGCGTTAGCCGGACGCACCGGCGCCTGCACCGCGACTTTGCTGCCGTCGTCAAACATGAAGGTCAGCGTGATCTGCTGGCCGGGCCGGATCGCGTGGCGCGGCTGCATCAGCATCAGGTGATAGCCGCCCGGCGCCAGCGTGGCGCGTCCGTGCGGCGGCAGCGGGATCGAATTCACCATCACCATGCGCTCCATGCCGCCGCGGTCGAGCGAGCGATGCAGCATCACCTCGCCATAGTCGGGGCTGCTGACGCCGGTCAGCGCGACCGGCTGGTTGCCGGAGTTGATCAGGGTGGCGTAACCGGCGGCGGGCAGCCCCGCGGGCAACCAGCGCACCCAGGGCTTCTGAACGGCAATCCCTGCGGCGAAGGCGGGGGGCGCGGCCAGCAGGATGGCGGCGAGCGTCAGCGCGGCGCGCTGCAGGCGGCTCATGGCGTGGCTCCCAGCAATGCACGGACATCGTGCTCGATCGAGGAGATCGGATCGGCGTCGGTCGCCAGCAGGCGGGCGCGCCCGCGCCCGTCGAAGAGGTAGATGCCGGCGCTGTGCGCCACCTCGTAGCCGCCGCCGGGCAGGACGGGGCCGCGGTTGTAGGCCACGCGGTAGCGCTTGGCGAGCGCCTCGATCTGCGTCGGCGTGCCGGTCAGTCCGGTGATGTGCGGATCGAAGGCATTGACGTAGGCATGCAGCACCGCCGGCGTGTCGCGCGCCGGATCGACGCTGACGAACAGCACGCGCGTGCGGTCGGCCAGCGGCCCCAGGCGCTGCATCAGGACGTGCAGATGGGTCAGCGTCAGCGGGCAGACATCGGGGCAGTGGGTGTAGCCGAAATACAGAAGAACCAGCTTGCCGCGGAAATCGGCGGCATCGACGGACTTTCCGGCATCGTCGGTCAGGTTGAATCGCAGATCAGGCAGATGGCCGCGCACGTCGGTCAACTTCCAGACATGGGGCGCACCGCTGCAGCCGCCGAGGACGAACAGGGCCGCCAGCATCGTCAGTAGAACCGCACGCTTCATGATCACCTCTCCAGACCGGATGCCGGGCCTATGCTTGGATACGGCATCCTGCCGCGAGTTCCGCAGGTCCATGCGACATCACGCCGCATGCATGCGGGCGCAGTACGATGGCCGTTGCGTTGCCTGCATCGACGTCCGTGCACTCTCCCCCGGAGCCCGCCATGTCCAGCCTCTACGATTTCAGCGTGCGCACCATCGATGGTCGCGAGCAGCGACTCGACGCCTATCGCGGCAAGACCTTGCTGATCGTCAACGTCGCTTCCAAATGCGGATTCACGCCGCAGTACAAAGGCCTCGAGGCGCTGTATCGCGAGCACAAGGACCGTGGCCTGGTGGTGCTCGGGTTTCCCTGCGACCAGTTCGGCCATCAGGAGCCCGGCGACGAGGCCGAGATCAGGAATTTCTGCTCGCTGAACTACGACGTCAGTTTTCCGCTGTTCGCCAAGATCGAGGTCAACGGCGACGGCGCCGACCCGCTGTACAGATATCTCAAGCATCAGGCCAAGGGCCTGCTCGGCAGCGAGGCGATCAAGTGGAACTTCACCAAGTTCCTGGTCGACAAGCACGGCACGGTGGTGAAGCGCTACGCGCCCACCGACACGCCCGCCGCGATCGGCAAGGAGCTGGCGGCGCAGCTCTGATCACAGCCGCGCGCCGAGGCGCTGCCAGCGCGCGATCACCGGGGCATGCAGGCATGTTGTTCCAGACCATCAACCCGACCGACGGCAGCCCGCTCGCGAGCTATCCCGGGATGGATGCCGCCGAGGTCACGGCGATCATCGAACGTGCCGCCGGCGCGCAGCAGTCGTGGCAGGACACGCCGTTTGCCGAGCGTGCCCGCTGCCTGCGCGCGGCCGGCGCGATCCTGCGCCAGCGCGCGCCCGAGTTCGCGCGCCTGATGGCCGCGGAGATGGGCAAGCCGCTGGCGCAGGGCGAGGCCGAGGCTCGCAAGTGCGCCGGCGCGTGCGACTACTACGCCGAGCACGGTGAAGCCCTGCTGGCGCCGCAGGCGGTGGCGACCGGGGCGAGCCGCAGTTTCGTCTGCTTCCGTCCGCTGGGCGTGGTGCTGGCGATCATGCCGTGGAACTACCCCTATTGGCAGGTGTTCCGCTTCGCCGCGCCGACTCTGATGGCCGGCAACGCCGGCCTGCTCAAGCATTCGCCCAACGTGCTCGGCTGTGCGTTGTCGATCGAGCGGATCCTGGGCGACGCCGGTTTTCCCGAAGACCTGTTCCGCACCCTGGTGATCGACACCGATCAGGCCGGTGCGGTGATCGCGCATCCGCAGGTGCGTGCCGTCTCGCTGACCGGCAGCGTGCGCGCCGGCCGCGCGGTGGCGGCGCAGGCCGGCGCGGCACTGAAGAAGTGCGTGCTGGAGCTGGGCGGCAGCGACGCGTACGTGGTGCTCGAGGACGCCGATCTCGATCGCGCGGTGCAGGCCTGCGCCGACGGCCGCTTCGTCAACGCCGGCCAGAGCTGCATCGCCGCCAAGCGCTTCATCGTGGTCGACGCCGTGCGCGAGGCGTTCATCGAGCGGCTGACCGCGCGCATCCGTCGCGAATGCCCGGGCGACCCGCTGGACGCGCGCACCACGCTGGGGCCGCTGGCGCGCGCCGACCTGCGCGATCAGCTGCACGCGCAGGTCCAGGCCAGCATCGCGCGCGGCGCGCGTTGCCTGCTGGGCGGCGAATTGCCTTCCGGTGCGGGCTGCTTCTATCCGCCGACGCTGCTGACCGACATCGGTCCCGGCATGCCGGCCTACGACGAGGAACTGTTCGGCCCGGTCGCCTGCGTGATCGGAGCGCGCGACGAAACCGACGCCGTGCGCATCGCCAACGACAGCGTTTTCGGCCTGGGTGGCGCGGTGTTCACCCGCGATCTCGCGCGCGGCGAGCGGCTGGCGATGCGCGCGATCCACTCCGGCGCGGTGTTCGTCAACCAGCAGCTGGTGTCGGACCCGCGGCTGCCGTTCGGCGGCATCAAGGACAGCGGCTATGGACGCGAGCTGGGCGCGTTCGGCATCCGCGAGTTCGTCAACGTCAAGGCGGTCAGCATCGCCTGAGTCCCGGCGGACTGGACGCCTGCCCCGGCTGCGCGGTCGGCGGAGACGCCGGCTCTCAACGTCGCCCCTTCGCCGCCAGCAGCTCGCGCAGTTCGGCCTTTTCGGCGTCGCTGAGACCCGTATCGGCTTGCCTGCCGGTGAGCTCGCTGATGCGGGTGGCGACTGTCTGGCGCGCGAGCTGGATCAGGGCGTCGGCGAACTCCTCGTGCAGCTTGTCGCTGTCGGCCGGAAACTCGACCAGCGCGAGCTTGTGCAGCGCCGCCGCCTCGGGGCGCTCGGCGAAGTGCTCGAGCAGGCTGGCGGTGCTGATCCCCGGCCGTGCGCGCGCCAGCTCCAGCAGCTCGATCAGCAGGTCCACGCCGGGCCTGTTCAGCGCGGCGAACGGATACGGCGGCGTGGCCTGTTCGGCAAGCCCGGGCCGCGCCAGCAGCAGGGCGATCACGCCGCGTACCAGGCTGCGTTTGGCGATCGCGCGCGGCAGCGTTCGCGGCGCAGCCGCGGTCATGCCGGCAGCGGATTGCACGCCAGTGCGCCGGGTCAGTTCCTGCCACATCAGGTCGCGGAAGGCGCCGTCCGGCAATTTCGCCAGCAGCGGCCGCGCGCGCTCGGCCAGTCGTGCGCGACCATCGAGGCTGGCCAGATTGACGTCGTGCGCCAGTTCCTCGAAAAAATACTCCGACAGCGGCATGGCCGATTGCAGGCGCTGCTCGAAGCCGGCCTGGCCCTCCTTGCGCACCAGCGAATCGGGGTCCTCGCCCTCGGGCAGAAACAGGAACAGCGCCTGGCGGCCGTCGCGCAGGCGCGGCAGCACCGATTCCAGCGCGCGCCACGCGGCCGCGCGGCCGGCCTTGTCGCCGTCGAAACAGAAATAGACGTCCGGCGCGGCGCGGAACAGCAGCTCGGCGTGATCGGCGCTGGTCGAGGTGCCCAGCGTGGCGACCGCGATCGGCAGCCCGTGCTGATGCAGCGCGATCACGTCCATGTAGCCCTCGACCACCAGCAGCCGAGCAAGCCGGGCATTGGCCTGCTTGACCTGCCACAGCGCGAACAGTTCGCGGCCCTTGTGGAACAGCGGCGTCTCGGGCGAGTTGAGGTACTTGGGGCCGTCACCCTGCTGCGTCGTGCGTGCGGCGGCGCCCGCTTGCGGATCCTCGCGCGCAGAATTCGCGCTGGAGATGATCCGCCCGCCGAACGCGATCACGCGACCGCGGCGATCGAGGATCGGGAACATCAGCCGCTCGCGGAAACGGTCGTAACGCTTGCCGCGCTCGCCGCTGGCGATCAGACCGGCCTGGTCCAGCAGCGCCAGCCGCTCGGGCGTGGTGCCCAGCGCGCGCAGCAGGCCGTCCCAGCCGGCCGGCGCCCAGCCGATGCGGAAGCGCTGCACGGTGTCGGCATCCAGTCCGCGCTTCCGGCAGTAGGCCTGCGCCGCCGGGCTGTTCGGCAGCTCGCGCTGGAACCACGCTGCCGCGGCCTCAAGGATGCCATACAGATCGGTGCGATCCTCGCGCGGGCGCTCGTCGCCGCCGTCGTGCGGCACCTTCAGGCCAACCGTCTGCGCCAGCTCCTCGACCGCGTCGAGGAACTCCAGGCGTTCGTAGTCCATCAGGAACTTGATCGCGCTGCCGTGCGCGCCGCAGCCGAAGCAGTGGAAGAACTGCTTGACCGGGCTGACGTAGAACGATGGCGAGCGCTCGTCGTGGAACGGGCAGCGCGCGGTCCACTCGCGCCCCGCCTTCTTCAGCGGCACGCGCCGTTCGATCACGTCGACGATGTCGACGCGGGCGAGCAGGTCATCGATGAAGCTGTCGGGAATGCGGCCGCGCATGGAACCTCCAGCATGCCACGTGGCTGGCGCGGCGCGCCTCAGATGCGGTAGGCGACGGCCTTCATCAGTGCCGAGGCGGCGCGCATCAGGCGTGGAATCGGCGCGGGCAGGGCGACACCGCCGCGGGCGCGGGCGTTGTCGGCATGGCGCACCTCGTCGGCCTGCATCGCGGCAAGGATCGCGCGCGATCGCGTGTCGTCCGACGGCAGCCGCGCGAGATGATCGGCCAGATGCGCCTCGACCTGATGCTCGGTCTCGATCACGAAGCCGAGGCTGACGCGATCGCCGACCGCGGCCGCGGCCGCGCCCAGCGCAAAGCTGCCCGCGTACCACAGCGGATTGAGCAGGCTCGGCCGGCTGTCGAGCTCGCGCAGGCGCTCCCCGCACCAGGCCAGGTGGTCGGTCTCCTCGGCGGCGGCGTGCTGCAGGTAATCACGGGTGTCGCCCGTGCGCGCCAGCGCGGCCTGGCCGTCATAGAGCGCCTGCGCGCAGACCTCGCCGGTGTGGTTGATGCGCATCAGGCCGGCGGCATGGCGACGCTCGCTGTCGGTCAACGCCGGTCGCGGCTCGGCGTCGCCCGGGTTGGGGCGGGCCGCGACCGCAGGGGTGCACACGGTGGCCAGAGCGTGCTCGAAACCGATCAGCAGCCGGTCGAGCGGCGAGTAGCGGCGAATGACGTTCATGGCGATTCCAGCTGACGCGCCAGCAGGCTCAGCGGATGCTCGACCGCCAGCGCGGAACCGCGTTCGCCGAGCCCGGCGGCCAGATGCAGGCGGCAGCCGATGTTGCCCGACAGCAATCGCTCCGGCGCCAGTGCCTGCACCTGATCGAGCTTGATCGAGCGCAGCGCGCGCGCGCGGCGGGGGAAGTCCAGCACGTGTGATCCGGCGGCGCCGCAGCAGGCCGGTTGCGCCGGCAGCGGCAGCAGTTCGAGGCCGGGAACCCGCGCCAGCAGGCGACGGACGGCACCATCGGCGCGCGCGACGTTGACCTCGGTGCAGGGCAGGTGCAGCGCCGCGCGCAGCGGCAGGGTGCGAAAGCACAGCGCACCGCCCTCGCGCTCGACGAAGGCCAGCGCGTCCTCGATTGCCACCCCCGGCAATGCCTCGCGCAGGGTGCCGAGGCAGCCCGGCGTGACGGTCAGCAGCGTGTTCGCGCCGGCTGCGGCCCAGGCGGCACGCACGGCATCCGCGTCGCGGTCGCTGGCGGCGGTCTCGCCGCCGTGGCGATCCAGTGCGCCGCAACACAGCGCCGGCAGGCGCACCGGCTCGAAACCCGCCGCTTCCAGCAGGCGTTCGAGCGCGGCATGCGCCTCGCTTTCGTAGACATCGGCGACGCAGCCGGGGAACAGCGCCACACGCCCGCGCGTGGCCGCTGCCGCCGGATGCGGCGGTGGTGGCGCGGCGGGCAGCGGCGGCAGCGCGCCCAGGACCGCGCCCCAGGCCGAATCGGACGGCAGCAGTCGCGCCAACCGCGGGGCCCAGCGCGGAGCGCCCAGCGCCGATCCCAATCGCGCCAGCGCGCGCAACAGGCGCGGGCGCTTGAGCACGCCCAACAGCGCCCGCGCCCGCCGCGACCGTGGTCCGAGCAGCGCCCGGGTCGCGGTCAGCAGCTCGCCGAAATGCACGCCCGACGGACAGACCCGCTCGCAGGTCAGGCAGCCAAGGCAATGGTCCAGCGGCAGGCGGTTGGCCGCAGTCAGTTCCATCGTGCCGGAGGCCAGCGCCCGCGCCAGCGCGATGCGCCCGCGCGGCGACTCGGTTTCGTCGCCATCCAGGGCATAGGTCGGACAGTGCGGCAGGCACAGGCCGCACATCACGCACTGGTCGGCCAGCACGGCGATGCGGGGGCGGAGGGTGTCGTCGGGCATCGCCAAAATGCTAGCATGGCCGGCTCGGCGGACTGCTCCCTCGGGCTTGCGCCCGGCGGGTCCGGTCCGTTATCCTTTTCGATCTTTCGCCCACCGTCCCAGCCCGACGGCCAAGGTTTTTCTCATGAAGACGTTCAGCGCCAAGTCCGAGACCGTGCAGCGCGACTGGTTCGTGGTGGATGCCACCGGCAAGACGCTCGGCCGCCTGTGCTCGGAGATCGCCAGCCGCCTGCGCGGCAAGCACAAGCCGGTATTCACCCCGCACGTCGACACCGGCGACTACATCGTCGTGGTCAACGCCGAAAAGGTCGCGGTCACCGGCACCAAGCTGGACGACAAGACGCTACTTCCGCTTCACCGGCTACGTCGGCAACATGAAGTACCGACCTCGCTCAAGGATCTGCTCGACAAGCATCCCGAGCGCGTGATCGAGATCGCGCGTCAAGGGCATGCTGCCCAAGAATCCGCTCGGCCGCGCCATGTATCGCAAGCTCAAGGTCTACGAGGGTGCCGAGCACCCGCACGCCGCCCAGCAGCCACAGACGCTGGACATCTACAGGAACCGCCATGGCGATGACGCAGCAAAACTACGGCACCGGCCGCCGCAAACCGCCGCCGCGCGCGTGTTCCTGCGCAAGGGTGGCGGCGCGATCACGGTCAACGGCAAGACGCTCGATCAGTTCTTCGGCCGCGAGACCTCGCGCATGATCGTGCGCCAGCCGCTGGAGCTGACCCAGATGACCGAGAAGTTCGACGTCATGGTCACGGTCGAGGGCGGCGGCATCACCGGCCAGGCCGGCGCGATCCGTCTCGGCATCGCGCGCGCCCTGGTCGAGTACGACGACACCCTGAAGTCGCCGCTGCGCAAGGCCGGTTTCATGACTCGCGACGCCCGCGAGGTCGAGCGCAAGAAGGTCGGCCTGCACAAGGCCCGCCGCGCGACCCAGTTCTCCAAGCGCTGATCGCGTCCCCGCTTTCGGGGATCGTCTGATGGCAGGGCGAGCCGGGATGTGACGTGACATGCCATGAATGGCATGTCACGCCGGCGAGCGGCGCGACAGGACGTCGCGACCGGCGCCAGGCACCAGGGAAGGTTCAAGCGAAATCCCGCGTTTTGGGGGATCGTCTAATGGTAGGACTGCAGACTCTGACTCTGCCTATCTAGGTTCGAATCCTAGTCCCCCAGCCACCAGCCCAGGCCTCGCTCGCGCGGGGCCTTTGCTTTTCCGATGTCCACGCCAAGGAGGCACTGCAGGCCGCCAAGCGTCGCGGCGTGCGCCTGGGCAATCGTGGGCACCAGCGTGCAAGGTCTGGTTGCCGACGCTGCTGCCGTCTTCAGGCGTGGCGGCGAGCAGCACGCGCTGGATGTCGTCCCGGGTCGCGTTGGGCATTGTCACTCCTTCCCCCGGCGGTCACGCAGCAGAGCGGGGGCCAGGCATGGCGGCCCGCGACAAAAGCAGACACGGCGCGGCGTCGGCGGCGCGCGCGGCGCCGTGTACGTGACCGTCGCAAGGCATGGCCGCCACACGCATGCCGAATCCCGAGGTCTTCGCGCAGGGCGGCTTTACAATCCGCCGATGCGATTCAACCCGCCCGCCCGTGTCGAGGTCGATGCCGCGGTCTTTGATCGCCCGGCCTTCGCCGGGCTCGCGTCTTTTCGCGATCTGCTGATCGGCAGCGACTGGCCTGACCTGCAGGTTCTGCAGGCGCGGTTGCAGCCGCTGCGGCATCGGCGGACCGGAGCGCCGCTGGCGCTCGCGGATGCGGAATCGCTGGACGATGACGGTCTGCATTACGAGCAGCGGATACTGCAGCGCAACGTCATTGCAACGCGCCGGCACAACTGGCACGACCTGTTCAATGCGCTGATCTGGAAGTGCTATCCGGCCATCAAGTCGGCCATGAACGTGCGCCAGACCAATTGCATCGCGCAGGTCGGCGGGCGCCTGCGCACCCGTGCCCAGCAGGCGCTGACCCATTTCGACGAGGCCGGCGTGGTGGTGATCATGCGTGACGCCAGCCTGCTGGAACGGTGGGATGCGCATGACTGGACCGGCCTGTTCCTGCACCAGCGCGAGGCCTGGCGCGATGGCCGCATCACCCTGCAGGTGCCGGGACACGCACTGCTCGAGCATGCCCTTTGCCCGCATCTGCTGTTGACGGGCAAGGCACTGGTTTTTTTCGCCGACGGGGATGATCGCGACAGTGCCGCGATCGATGCCCGGGTGGCTGCGGCCGTCGCCACGCCTGCCTGCCTGCGCGACCCGCAGGAGCTGCGGCCGATGCCGCTGTCGGGGATTCCGGGCTGGCACGACGCACCGCAGGACAGGGCGTTCTATCGCGATGCACCGTGCTTTCGGCCGCTGCGCGCAGGGCGGCGGTATCCCCCGGCGATGACGTGGTCGGTGGCGACTTGTACCGTCTTCTGAGCAGCGTTGGCATGCTGCCCGGCTTTCGGCGCCATTGCCGGATCGCGGCGGTTGCTGGCGTCAGGACGTATGATCCGGCCTGTCGCCAAGGCCCCGTCCCGGACGCAGGCGGCATGCCAGGGAGTTGGTCGCGGTCGAATCGCGTGGCGGGAGCCTTTGCGGATCCCCAACACGGGAGCGGTTCCGTCGCAGGGCTTGTGCGAGATGATGCATCACATTGACGACTCCCCGGGGATGTAGTGCACAACATGAACGCGCATGCCGCCGCTGCTCTCGAGCTGGCGCTTCGCCTGTACCGGGCCCCGCAGCTGGCACAGGCCTTGCGGAATGATCCGCTGCCCGAGGCAGGGGTCGATCGGGTGATCCGCTGCGCCTCCGGCGAGGAGGCGGCGCTGGTCGAGGCCTCGGTGCAGCTCAACACGTCGCGGGAAGTCCTGCGTGAAGCGGCGGCCTTTTATCTGACGCAGACACTTTTCGCGCGCGACGCCGATGCCTGGCGCGTGCTCGGGGTGCGGCCCGGGGCTTCGCAGGACGTGCTGCGCGCGCATTTCCGCCTGCTGGTGCATTGGCTGGCGACCTCGCGCAATCGCGACCCGCTGTACGCGCTCTACGGCGACCGCGTGCAGCGTGCCTGGACCGAGTTGCGCCGATCGCCCGAGGAGATCGCCGCACGTGCCCAGCGGCGAGCGCCGCCGGCCATATTGCCGCAGCGCCGAGAGCGCATCCGCCTGGGTGCGGAGCATTACGGCACCAAGGTACTGCGCCTGCTGCGCACGCTGCCGACCTGGGCGGTCGGCAGCGTGGCCGGCGCGCTGCTGCTGGCCCTGCTGGTGACGTATTGGTTCACGCAGGCGGGTATGTCGCCGGCATCGTTCGCCGCGGATAACGCCGCGTCTCCGGCAGTCGCGCTGGCGAAGCCTGCGATCCGGGGCACGCAGGTGCCACCGCCGCCGGTCGTCAGGCAGGTCAGTCTGATGCCCGCCGGGCATGCGTCCGGCCCGGCCAGTTCTGTCGTGGCCGCGCCAGCTCCTGTCGTATCGTTCGCGCCGCCGGTCGCGGCAGGGTCATCCGTCGCAGCGGCGTACAACTCCGCGGCAGCGGCGAGAGCGACGGAGGCGCTGGCAACGGGTGCCGCGACAGCGGCAGCGCAGGGGCGCACTTCGCCGGGTCCGCAGGCAGCAACGACGTCGACCGTCGCGGCGCACGCCAGGGCAGCGGAGACGCAGGCGCCGGCATCCGCCGCGCCCCGGGCTGCCGCCCGGGACGCGAGCGTGCCGAGGGCGGCAGCCGCATCGTCCGCTCCCATGGTGCCTGCCAGCGAGGCTGCGGCGACTGCCGTCACCACCCCAGTTGCGCCGGGAGCCGCCGTGCGAGCGCTGTTGCGGCGCTTCGTCAGCACCTATGAGTCGGCGGACCTGGGTGGCTTCATGAAGCTGTTCGCGCCGGATGCGCGCGAGAACCGCGGCGGCATCGCCGCCATCCGCGAAGATTACGGTCAGCTGTTCGCCGGCAGCGACCTGCGTCGTCTGCAGCTGTATGACCTTCGAATCGTGCCGGCCGCGCATGCGATGATCGATGTGCGCGTCCGCTATCGCGCGGGCGTGCTGATGCACGGTGCTTCGTCGATGGCCGATTACAGCGGAGGCCTGCATCTGGTGCTGCGGCCTGATCCGCAGGGATTGCGCATCATCCGGCTGCTGCGCGGTAATGAGGTTGAAATCAAGCCGCGGAGCGCGCCCTAGTGGGGTGTCTCGGAAATGCGCATCCATCCTCCCGCGCCTTCCGGTGCGATCCGGCGTTGCGCCTCGTCGCCATGGCGTGGCTATGACTCCTCGTCGTGCCTTGTCTCGCGGCGAACCCCATCCGGGATCGCCGGCGCGTACCTCCTGAACCACCCTGGCGAATCGAAAGGCTGCCTGCTGTCGGCGCCGCAGTCCCCGGCGTCGCGGCCCGGACTGACTGCCCGTGCCCGTGCCGATGCGGCAGAATGCCGGGGTGCGGTGCTTGCGCCGTGTTCGCCCAGCCACGGGGACCTGACTTGAAACAGACGATTGCGGATGCCCGGGTGCTGGTGGTCGGCGACGTCATGCTCGACCGCTACTGGTTCGGCGTGGTCGAGCGGATTTCGCCGGAGGCGCCGGTGCCGGTGGCGCGGGTGCAGCGCGAGCAGGAGCGCATGGGCGGCGCGGCCAATGCGGCGCTGAACGCGGTCAGCCTCGGTGCGCAGGCGACACTGTTGTCGGTGGTCGGCACCGACGAGGCAGGGCAGCGCCTGGGCCGGCTGATCAGCGATTCGCCGGTGCGCAACGCGGTGACAGCGGTGAACGGGCTGCAGACCACGGTCAAGCTGCGCGTGATCTCGCGCCAGCAGCAACTGCTGCGCATGGATTTCGAGTCCACGCCGGATCACGAGGTGCTGCTGGGATTGATGGATCGTTACGCGCAGGAGCTCGATGGTCACGACGTGGTGCTGTTCTCCGACTACGGCAAGGGCGGCCTGACCCACGTCGGACGCATGCTCGAACGCGCGCGCGCAAGCGGCAAGCGCGTGCTGATCGACCCCAAGGGGCGTGACTATTCGCGCTATCGCGGCGCGACCCTGATCACGCCGAACAAGGCCGAGCTGGCGCAAGTCGTCGGTGAATGGTCCGGCGAGGCCGGGCTGGAGCAGCGGGCGCAGCAGCTGCGCCGCGAGCTGGACCTCGAGGCCGTGCTGGTGACCCGCGCCGAGGATGGCATGAGTCTGTTCAGCGCCGCCGGCAGCCTGCACGTGCCGGCGCAGGCCCAGGAAGTGTTCGACGTCTCCGGCGCTGGCGACACGGTGATCGCCACCCTGGCCGTGATGCTCGGTGCGGGCGCCGGCCTCGAGGATGCCGTGCGCACCGCCAACCGAGCCGCCGGCATCGTCGTCGGCAAGCTCGGCACCGCCACCGTCAGCGCCGCCGAGCTTTGGCCGGCCGGCGCGCAGGAGTAGTGCATGCGCGTCATCGTCACCGGAGCGGCGGGTTTCATCGGCAGCAATCTCGTGCGTGCGCTCAACGCGCGTGGCATCGACGACATCATCGCCGTCGACAACCTGACCCAGGGCGACAAGTTCCGCAATCTGGTCGATCTGCGCATTGGCGACTACGTCGACAAGTCGACGTTCTACGACGACTTCGCGCGCGGACACTACGGTCGTGTCGAGGCGGTGTTTCACCAGGGCGCGTGCTCCGACACCATGCAGCACGACGGTCGCTACATGCTGGCCAACAATTACCGCTGCAGCCGCATCCTGTTCGACGCCTGCATCGCGCGCGGCACGCGCCTGCTTTATGCGTCCTCGGCGGCGACCTACGGCGGCTCCAGCATCTTCGCCGAAGATCCCGCGAACGAGCGTCCGCTCAACGTCTACGGCTATTCCAAGCTGCTGTTCGACCAGGTGGTGCGCCGCGCGCTGCCGGACACGCCGGTCCAGATCGCCGGATTCCGCTACTTCAATGTCTACGGACCCGGCGAGCAGCACAAGGGCCGCATGGCCTCGGTGGCATATCACCACGAACGACAGTTTCGCGCCGACGGACGCGTGCGCCTGTTCGGTGCCTACGGCGGCTACGGGCCGGGCGAGCAGGAGCGCGATTTCGTGTTCGTCGACGATGTGGTCGCGGTCAACCTGTGGTTCTTCGATCACCCCGAGGCGCGCGGCGTGTTCAATCTCGGCAGCGGACGCGCGCAGCCATTCAACGAGGTGGCGGTCGCGGTGATCAACAGCCTGCGCGCGCTGCGTGGCGAGGCACCGCGGGAGCTTGCCGCGCTGGTCACCGCCGGCCTGATCGAGTACATCGACTTCCCGGCCGCCCTGGTCGGCAAGTATCAGTGCCACACCGAGGCCGATCTGGCACGACTGCGGGCCGCCGGCTGTGATCACGTCTTCGCGCCGGTGGCGCGGGGTGTCGCGACCTATGTGCGACGGCTGCAGGAGGATCCGTCGCTGCGCTCAGAATGACAACTGCGCAGTCATCCCGGGGGCGCAGCCCGAAGGATCTGCCTGCGCGAACATTCCTCCAGCACCCGCTGCGCCTCGCGCAGGGAAATCACCGTGCCAAGGCCCGGCCTCGTTGCGGGCACGGTCGTCCCGGTGCTCGCGTCCAGCCGGATCAGGCAGCCCACGCCCGCTGCGCGCCCGGCCTCGATGTCGCTATCCTTGTCGCCGATCAGCGCGCAGGCCGGCGCATCGAGCGCGTGCTCGCGCATCGCCTGCAGCAGCATGCCGGGCGCCGGCTTGCGACAGGCGCAGGTGGTGCGATAGGCGCCCAGCCCCTCGCTGGCATGATGCGGGCAGTGGTAAACCGCGGTGAATTCGATGCCCCGCTCGCGGAAGACGCCGCGCATCCAGTCCATGTACCCGTCGAAATCGGATTCGCTGAAGTAGCCACGCGCGATGCCGGCCTGATTGGTGGCGACGATCAGCCGGTAGCCGAGCGCCTGCGCATGCGTGCACAGCGCGAAGATGCCGTCGACGAAATCGGTGCGCGCGGGCGTGCAGACATAGCCGTGATCGATGTTGATCACGCCGTCGCGATCGAGGAACAGCGCTTTGCGCGGCGCGGACATGATGAAGCCTGGACGGATCGGGGTGGTGCGGGTGCGGGTATCCTAGCAGTCGCCCTCCGCCGCCCGTGCGCGGCGTGGCAGGCACGGCCAGGCCGATCGTGCCCACGACACGCAACCGGAGCATTGCGCATGACCCTGCAACTGAAGGACATCGAGGCCGCCTTCGCCGAGAGCGCGGAGGTCAAGACACGCGCCATGGCGTCGATGGCCGTGCCGCTGTTGCGTGCCGCCGAGACGTTGGCCATGCGCCTGCTGGCCGGCCACACCGTGCTGGCCTGCGGCAATGGCGGCTCGTCGGGCGATGCCCAGCATCTGGCCTCGGAGCTGGTCAACCGTTTCGAGCGCGAGCGCCGCGCGCTGCCGGCGCTGGCGCTGACGCCCGACAGCAGCGTGCTCACCGCGATCGCCAACGACTACAACTACGAGCGCGTGTTCGCGCGCCAGATCGAGGCACTGGGACGACCCGGCGACGTGCTGGTGGCGATTTCCACCTCCGGCAACTCGGCCAATGTGCTGGCCGGCGTGCGCGCGGCGCAGGAGCGCGGCCTGTGGGTGCTGGCGCTGACTGGCCGCGACGGCGGCAAGCTGGCGGCCCTGCTGCGGCCCGAGGACGTCGAACTGCGCGTGCCGGCGACCAGCACCGCGCGCATCCAGGAAGTGCATCTGCTGGTGATCCACACGCTGTGCACCTACCTCGACGGCGTGTTCGCCGACGCACCCGTCGCGACCGGCAAGGTGCAGCCGGACCGGACGCGGCTGCGCGCGCTGGTCGCCGGGCGCAGACCGCTGGTATTGAGCAACGGCGTGTTCGATCTGCTGCATCGCGGCCATGTGGCCTATCTGGAAGCCGCACGTCGCGAGGGCGCCTGCCTGGTGGTCGGCGTCAACAGCGACGACTCGGTGCGGCGCCTCGGCAAGGGGCCGGACCGGCCCCTCAACGGCGCCGACGACCGCATGGCCGTACTGGCCGGTCTGGCTGCGGTGGACTACGTCACCGTGTTCGACGAGGACACGCCCGCGGCCTTGATCGACACCCTGCAGCCCGATGTGCTGGTCAAGGGTGGCGACTGGCCGACAGCCGCGATCGTCGGTGCCGGAAGCGTGCTGGGACGAGGCGGTCGCGTGCTGTCGATCCCGTTCGAGCACCCGTGCAGCACCACCCGGCTGGTCGAGCGCATCCGCGCCGCGCCGCGCTGACCAGGCAAGACTCCATGCGGGCCGGGCCGCAATGGCCGGCGTGCAGCGGCCTGCCCGGCGACCACGGCGAGCAGTTCATGGCCGGCCCTCGGACGGCGGCAACAGCCGGGACTTTCGCGGTGAATGCAGCCCTTGCCGCATGGAGCCTCGAGAGAGGCGCAAGCCGGGATCGTGCAAAGCCGGGTTCCCGAGTTCCGCCACGCTGCATCCGGGCTGCGCGGTTTCGTGTCTTGACCGCGAACGAGAATCAGTAGGCGAACTCGCGAAACACCGGATCGACGCTGCCGTTCCAGGCGCCGTGAAACAGTTCCAGCTTGCGTTCGGCGGGCGTCTGGTTGGCCAGCGCGAACTCGAACAGCGGCTCGAGGAAGGTGCTTTCGTCGGCGCCATGCACGTTCAACACCGCACGTCGCTTGAGTCCGGCGTCGGCGATTTTCAGGGCTTCGATCGCCAGCTCACGCAGCGTGCCGCCGCGGAACGGCAGCTTCAGCGCGCGACGTGGCACGCCGTCACGCAGCGCGTGGCGTTCGGCCAGCGAAAAATCACGGACCAGATCCCAGGCCGCGTCCAGCGCGGCGTCGTCGTACAGCAGTCCCACCCAGAAGGCCGGCAGCGCGCACAGGCGATTCCATGGGCCGCCGTCGGCACCGCGCATCTCCAGATACTTCTTCAGCCTCACCTCGGGGAACGCGGTGGTCAGATGATCGGCGAAATCGCGCAGGGTCGGCAGCACGCCCGGCAGCGCGGGCAGCTTGCCGGCCATGAAGTCGCGAAAGCTCTGGCCGGCGAGATCGAGATAGCGGCCGTCGCGGTAGCTGAAATACATCGGCACGCCGAGGATGTAATCGACGTAGCGCTCGTAGCCGAAGCCGTCCTCGAACACGAAATCGAGCATGCCGGTGCGGTCGGGATCGGTGTCGGTCCACACCTGCGAGCGGAACGACAGGAATCCGTTGGGCCTGCCCTCGGTGAACGGCGAGTCGGCGAACAGCGCGGTGGCGATCGGCTGCAGCGCAAGGCCGACGCGGAACTTCTTCACCATCTCGGCTTCGCTGGCGAAGTCGAGATTGACCTGCACCGTGCAGGTACGCGTCATCATGTCGAGACCGAGCTGGCCTTTCAGCGGCATGTAGCGGCGCATGATCGCGTAGCGGCCCTTGGGCATCCACGGCATCTCGTCGCGCCGCCATTTCGGCTGGAAACCCATGCCGAGAAAGCCCAGTCCCATCGGATCGGCCACGCTGCGCACCTCGCGCAGATGCTCGGTGACCTCGCAGCAGGTGGCGTGGATGTCGGCCAGTGGGGCGCCTGAGAGCTCCAGCTGTCCGGCCGGTTCCAGCGTGATCGAGGCCGCATCGCGCAACAGCGCCACCGGCAGCTCGCCCTCGCGCAGAATCTCCCAGCCGTGGCGGGCGGCGATGCCTTCGAGCAGCGCGCGGATGCCCCGCTCGCCCTCGTAGGCCGGGGCATGGAGATCATCGAGACGGAACCCGAACTTCTCGTGCTCGGTGCCGATGCGCCAGTCGGCGCGCGGCTTTTCCCCGGAAGCGATGTAGTCCACCAGCATCTGCCGGTCGCGGATCGGGGTGTCCTGCACGGCGCTGGGGATCGACATGGGGACGGCCTCGTTCGGTGAAGGGCGGATATGCGGCCGCGGGGGGCGATTGCAAGATCAGCCTTCGCGCGCGCCGGGCCCTGCGCCCAGTCCGCAACAGGCGGAGTCGAAGCGCATCAGCCGCGCACCACCGCGTAGTTGCGCGCATCCTCGCGCCAGCGCGGCGCGGCATGGATCGCCGGCAGCACGTCCACGGGCGCGGCCACCCGTTGCCACATGGTGGCGTGTTCGGGGTTCATGAAGCGCGCCGCAATCACCTGCTGCAGGAAGGACTCCAGCGGCGCGTAGAAGCCCAGCGTGTCGAGCAGGATGATCGGATTGAAGTACAGCCCCAGACGCTTGAGCGTGATCGCCTCGAACAGCTCCTCCAGCGTGCCGCAGCCGCCGGGCAGGGCGACGACCGCGTCGGAGCCGGCCAGCAGGCGGTGTTTGCGCTCGCGCATGTCCTCGACCAGCTCGAGCCTGGTGAGGCCGGCATGGCCCCATTCCAGATCGGCCATGAAGCGCGGCAGGATGCCGATCACCTCGCCGCCGCGGGTCAGCGCGCCGTCGGCCAGCGCGCCCATCGAGCCCGCCGAGCCGCCGCCATAGACGACGCTGCAGCCGGCCTCGGCCAGCCGTTCGCCCAGTTGCCGCGCCGCGGCGCGATAGGCCGGGTCGCTTTGCTCGCTGGACGCACAATAGACGCAGATACGCATGGATGGCTCTCCGGAGGCTGCGAGCCGTCAGCCTTGCGCATGCGGCGCAAACGCGCAACCGGAACGGGTGGCCGTTTCAGACGTTGCGCGCGATCGGCCACGGTCCCCGCCTCAACCGCGGTGACTTGGCATGGACTCAGCCCATGATCGAGGAGCAAACGCAGCATGGCATCCTCTTTCAGCACAACGGCCGTGATCACGCCATGGCCCGTGCGAGCCGGAAAGCCAGGTGGAGTGGTGTCGGTATCCGCCCGCGTCTTGGCAGCAGGCGCGCCATCGGCACGTCGTTGCACTGCACGGCCGTCAGCAACGGCGGGCCCGTCTGCTGGATGGGCTGACCGGCGAGGATGACCGCGCGCCGGAAAGACCGTACGGTCTTGTCACCCCATGCTTGCTTGGCGATGACGCGCGTTGCCACAGGCTTGAAATTGGGTACGCGCGCGGCGCGTTGATATCGGCGCCATCGTCGAGCAGCGCGGTCGCCGTCGCTTGCCGACCTGCCCATACGGCATTGGCCTGCGCGGCGTTACGCCAGGTCTGCAGCGCTTTGGCATTGAGATGCTGCTCATTCTCCGCGAGCGCGGTTTCACGCCTTCCGCATCGCCTTCAAGCGAAGTCGGCATCACCCGCCGCTTCCACGGCGTATCGCTCATCAACCCGGCTGCATGCGCCTTTTGGATGTCGTTGACCGCGTGGGCGCAGAGCTGTGCGGGCGTCCAGTGAGGCAGGTGGCTGGCCATCCGCACCATCGGAACCCGGGGCGGGCGATTCTGCCTGCACTGGCTGCCAGCAGTGTCAGCGTTATCACTGTCGTTGCAGCTCGCATGCGTCGGACCGTGACGTATTTCCTCCCGGCCTTGCTCAAGGCTCGCGGCGCTGCAACTGCGTCGGATTACATGCGACCGCTCCGCGACCGCTTCGGAAAGCGGGCTGCTATTGCACCCGCCCCGGTGCGTCGAGCAGCACCGCGCCGCGAAACTCCTGGCGGCCGCCGGCGCGTCCCAGGGCATGACGCGCCATGGCATCCAGGCCCTGCCAGTCGCCGGACAGCCGGCGCAGCTCGACCAGGGCGCGCACCAGGGCGGTGAACGCCGACGCGAGGTGCCGATAGAGCGTCGCCAGCGCCACGCTGACGAGCTCGGCTTCGGCCGTATAGGCGGCGATCCCGAGGTCGAGGAAATACCCCAGCGAAACGCGTCGCCGCTGCGCCTGTTCGGGGAACAGGCCGGCGATCAGCAGGCAGCGATCACCGGTCTCGCGCAGCGCCCGGGCACGCTGGCTGCCGTGCGCGAGCAGCGCCTCCAGATAATCGAGCGCCAGTACCCGCGCGCCCAGGCCGGCATCGGCGAGATGCCGCATCAGCACGAAGACCAGATGGCTCTCCAGTTCCTCGTTCAGTCGCACCTCGGCGCGCTGCGCGGCCTCGCGTACCAGGTCGCGCCACAGCGCGGCAGGGGCGCCTCCGGTGAGGATGCTGGCGGCCATGCGGGTACTCCCGTTCGCGACAGCGTTACCTTCCTTATATCGATCCGTGGCCTCGATGCAAGGAGACAGTCGCGCTTTCGCGACCGGCACGCAAAAAGGCCGGCGCAAGGCCGGCCTTTCGGATGCACGCCGCGGGCGAGAGGATCAGCGCTTCATCGCCGAGAAGAACTCGTCGTTGGTCTTGGTGTTCTTCATCTTGTCCAGCATGAACTCCATTGCCGCCAGCTCGTCCATCGGATGCAGCAGCTTGCGCAGGATCCACACCTTCTGCAGCAGGTCGGCGTCGATCAGCAGTTCCTCGCGGCGCGTGCCGGAGCGGTTGATGTTGATCGCCGGATAGACGCGCTTCTCGCCGATGCGGCGATCGAGGTGGACCTCGACGTTGCCGGTGCCCTTGAACTCCTCGTAGATCACCTCGTCCATCTTGCTGCCGGTGTCGATCAGCGCGGTGGCGAGGATGGTCAGTGAGCCGCCTTCCTCGACGTTGCGCGCGGCGCCGAAGAAGCGCTTGGGTCGCTGCAGCGCGTTGGCGTCGACGCCGCCGGTGAGCACCTTGCCGGAACTGGGCACGACGGTGTTGTAGGCGCGCGCGAGGCGGGTGATCGAGTCGAGCAGGATCACCACGTCCTTCTTGTGCTCGACCAGACGCTTGGCGCGCTCGATCACCATCTCGGCGACCTGCACATGGCGCACCGCGGGTTCGTCGAAGGTCGATGAGATGACCTCGGCGCGCACGCTGCGCTGCATCTCGGTGACCTCTTCGGGGCGCTCGTCGATCAGCAGGATCATCAGATGCGCGTCGGGATGGTTGTGCACGATCGCCTGCGCGATGTTCTGCAGCATCATCGTCTTGCCGGCCTTGGGCGGCGACACGATCAGGCCGCGCTGGCCCTTGCCGATCGGTGCGATCAGGTCGAGGATGCGACCGGTGATGTCCTCGCTGGAACCGTTGCCACGCTCGAGGTGAAAGGCCTTGCGCGGGAACAGCGGCGTCAGGTTCTCGAACAGGATCTTGTTCTTCGATGCTTCCGGCGGCTCGCCGTTGATGTCGTCGACCTTGAGCATGGCGAAGTAGCGCTCGCCTTCCTTGGGCGGTCGCACGCGGCCGGTGACATAGTCGCCGGTGCGCAGGTTGAATCGGCGCACCTGACTGGGGCTGACGTAGACGTCGTCGGGGCCGGCCAGGTACGACTCGTCGGCACCGCGCATGAAGCCGAAGCCGTCCTGCATGATCTCCAGCACGCCTTCGCCCCAGATGCCGCCGCCGCTGCGGGCATGGGCCTTGAGGATGTTGAAGATCACGTCCTGCTTGCGCGCGCGGGCGACGCCTTCCTGGATGCCCAGCGACTCGGCCAGCTCCAGCAGCGCCGCGGCCGGCTTGCGCCGAAGTTCGGTGAGGTTGATCAGGCGCTCGTTCTCGCCGGCGCTGGCGACATAATCATCGTCCTCGTCGCGCGGCAGGCCGGCCTGCTGGCGCGATGGACCGCCTCCGGCGTTGGGATTGCCGTTGCCTGGCTGACGCTCGCCACGATCGTTGCGGTCGTTGCGGCCGCGGCGGCGGCCATGGCGATCGCGATTGTTGCGGTCGCGCTGTTCGCGTGTCGGCGGCACGCCACCCTCGGCGGCGGCGGACGGCTCGCCGATCGCCGCGGGGCGCGGCACATCGACAGCGGTTTCGGCCGGGCGCGCGGGCGCGGCATTGTCTTTCACTTCGGTATCTGACACGAATAGGCCTCGCAGGAGCGTGGCAAAGAGGGAGGCGAGCGGGAAGGAGCAACGCAGGGCGAAACCGGAAGGTTCGCGGACGCTCGAGCCGGCAATCTAGCACTGCTCTTGCGCCACGTCCATCTTCGCGGTGCCCGCCTGGATGCATCGATCAGGGAGGCGGGACGGCCGGGCGGCGGCCGGGCGGCGGCCTGGCTTGCCGGTACGCATGCCGATGCAACAGGCATCGCCGTCGCGTCCATTCGCCGATTCACGTTGCCGATCGCTTGCGCGATCAGGAGGGCCTGCTCATGGGTTGCCTGCAGCCGGGTTGCCTAGAGCGCGTGATCGATCATCTGGGCAATGGTGCTCTTGGGCACCGCGCCGAGCTGGGTGGCGGCGACCTTGCCGCCCTTGAATACCATCAGCATCGGAATGCTGCGCACGCTGTAGGCGATCGCGGTCTTCTGATTCTGGTCGACATCGAGCTTGGCGATTCGCACGCGGCCCTGGTAGTCCCTGGCGATTTCCTCGAGCGTCGGTGCGATCGCGCGGCAGGGGCCGCACCATGTGGCCCAGAAGTCCACCAGCACCGGCTGCTCGGACTGCAGCACCTGGGCTTCGAAATCGGCATCGGAAACGTGCGTGATCAGATCGCTCACCGGGGTTCTCCATAGGGGGCTGGCGGCGCGGTCGCCGCAGCAGTCGGGTTCGGTTAGACTGCGCGTCCCGCAATTGCGGCGGCGTCGCTGGGGCCAAGCCGAAAGGCTGTTTCTCATTCCAGCGCAATCCAGCGTGCGATTCAAGCGCAGCGTCCGCTGCCGGCACGCCCTGTTGACTCCCCATGGCCGAACACGTACTCACCGACACCTTCTTCGAGCAATTTGATCTGCATCCGCTGCTGCAGCGCGGCCTTGCCGACTGCGGCTTCACCCGCTGCACCCCGATCCAGGCCCTGACCCTGCCGCTGGCGCTGAGCCGGGCGCGACGTCGCCGGCCAGGCGCAGACCGGCACCGGCAAGACCTGCGCCTTCCTGGTCGCGGTGATGAACCGCCTGCTGACCACGCCGGCCGCTCGCCGAACGGCGCAGCGAGCGATCCGCGCGCGCTGATCATCGCGCCGACCCGCGAGCTGGCGATCCAGATCGAGAAGGACGCGCGCGCCATCGGTCGCCACACTGGCCTGCGTCTGGCGCTGATCTACGGCGGCGTCGACTACGACAAGCAGCGACAGCTGCTGCAAGGACGGCTGCGACATCATCATCGCCACGCCGGGCCGCCTGCTCGACTACCACAAGCAGCACGTGTTCAGCCTCGGCACGCGTCGAGGTGATGGTCATCGACGAAGCCGACCGCATGTTCGACCTCGGCTTCATCAAGGACGTGCGCTTCATCTTCCGGCGCCTGCCGCCGCGCGAGCAGCGCCAGGTGATGCTGTTCTCGGCCACGCTCAGCCATCGCGTGCTCGAGCTGGCCTACGAGCACATGAACAGCCCGGAGAAGCTGGTCGTCGAAAGCGAGCACGTCACCGCCGATCGCGTGCGCCAGCTGGTCTACTTCCCGGCCAAGGAAGAGAAGATGCCGCTGCTGCTCAACCTGCTGGAGCGGCCGAGGCCGGCGCGCAGCATCATCTTCGTCAACACCAAGGCCGCTGCCGAGCGCGTCAGCGAGCGTCTTGCGCGCCACGGTCTGCCGCGTCGGGCACGATCTCCGGCGACGTGCCGCAGATGAAGCGCGAAACCCTGCTCCAGCGTTTCCAGGACGGCGAGATCGAGATCCTGGTCGCCACCGACGTGGCCGCGCGCGGCCTGCACATCGCCGACGTCAGCCACGTGTTCAACTACGACCTGCCGCAGGATGCCGAGGATTACGTGCACCGGATCGGCCGCACCGCGCGCCTCGGTGCCGAGGGCGACGCGATCAGCTTTGCCTGCGACCTGTACGCGATGGCCCTGCCGGAGATCGAGACCTACATCGGCCAGAAGATTCCGGTGGAAGCCGTCACCGCCGACCTGTTGAAGCCGGTCTCGGCGCGAGCCCGCGCGGCCCTGCCGCCGGATGCGGCCGACGAAGCCGATGATGACGGTGCGTCGCGTTCGCCTGCACGTCCGCCACGGCGCGGGGCGGCAACGCGCGGTCGTCGGTTCGCCACGACCGTCCGCGACCGGGCCGCGCAACCCCGCGCGCGCCGCGGCGCCGGTCGTCACTGCAGACATGGCCGCAGCTGGGCCGCGTGCCGCTGCAGCACCTGCCGGCCCGGTCAGCGACGGGGCGACGGCAGCCGACAGCGTCGAAGGCGCGGCGCCTGCGCGCAAGCGCCGCCGCCGCGGCGGTCGCGGCCGTGCCGCGGGCGGGGATGGAGCCGTTGCTGCGGCCGATGCCGGGAGCGGCACCGTTGCTACGGCTGCGGTTGCGGCCGCGAAGCGAGCCCGGCCGAGGGCGAACGCCGTGGCCGGCACCGTGGTGGCCGCGGACGCCACGAGGACGCACGGTACGCCGGCACGTCGCCGACAGCCCCCGTTCCCGCAGGTGCGCCGCCAGCTGCCGTCAAGCCCGCGGCACACGCCAAGCCCGGTTTCTTCCGTCGCATCGGGGACCTGTTCCGTCGAACCTGAGTGGTGCGGGCGCGGACATGTGCCGGGGATGGCAGCCCGCCGCGCGCACGTTATGCTGCAGGCTTCTCCCGAGTCCTCCGCGCCCGTGATCCATTTTGATCAAGTCAGCAAGCGCTACGCCGGTGGCCACGAGGCGCTGTCCCAGCTCTCCTTCGAGCTTGCCGCCGGCGAGATGGCCTTCGTCACCGGTCACTCCGGTGCCGGCAAGAGCACCTTGCTCAAGCTGCTGGGCCTGATCGAGCGTCCCAGCCGTCGCATGGTCATGGTCGGGGGCGGCAATCTCGGCTCGGTGCGCCGGCGCGGCATCCCGCGCCTGCGCCGGCAGGTCGGCATGGTCTTTCAGGATCACCGTCTGCTGATGGAGCGCACCGTGTTCGCGAATGTCGAACTGCCGCTGGTGATCGGCGGCGTCGCCTGCGGCCGAGCGAGGCCGGCGCGTGCGTGCGGCGCTGGAGAAGGTCGGCCTGCTGGCGTACGAGCGAAATCGCCGCCCGCACTGTCCGCCGGCGAACAGCAGCGCGTCGGCATCGCCCGCGCCATCGTCGGCAAGCCGCCGCTGCTGATCGCCGACGAGCCCACCGGCAATCTCGATCCGCAGCTGGCGGTGGAAATCATGGGCCTGTTCGCCGAGTTCCAGCAGGTCGGCACCACCGTCCTGGTCGCCAGCCACGACCTGCCGCTGATCAAGCGCATGAAGAAACGCGTGATCGTGCTGGACCATGGCCGGCTGGTGGACGATCTCGCTGCGCGGAGGTCGTGTGAGCCGCCGTCACGCGCGTCACGGCGATCCGGTGCCGGCAGCGACGCTGCCTGCGCGCGGGCGCATCGCCGCTTGGCGCGGACAGCATGCCTGGAGTCTGCCGCCAGCCTGCGGCGGCTGGCGGCGCGTCCGCTCGGCAGCGTGCTCACGATGGCGGTGATGGGTTTGGCGCTGGCGCTGCCGCTGGCGTTCTACCTGCTGCTGGGCAATGTGCAGAGGTTCGGCGACGCGCTGGGCCAGAGTCAGGCGATCAGCGTGTTCCTCAAGCCCGGCCTCGGTGCGGCGGCGGTAGCGGCTGGACTCGGAGCTGCGCGCCCGCCCGGAGGTTGCCGTCGTCGCCTTGAGTACGCCGCAGCAGGGTATGGACGAGTTGTCGACGATGCAGGGCTTCTCCGGGGTTGGCGGCGCTGGACGACAATCCGCTGCCCTACGTGCTGCTGGTGACGCCGCGCGACGGTCTCGACGCCGTGCCGGCCAGGCATTGGTCGACGCCCTGCGCGCACTGCCGGCGGCGGATCGGGTGCAGGACAGCGGCGCCTGGCGCGGCCGTCTGGATGCGCTGCTGGCGTCGGCAGCCGCGCGGTGCTGCTGCTGGCCTCGCTGCTGGCGCTGGCGGCGCTGCTGGTGGTGGGCAACACCGTGCGCGTGGACATTCCAGGCGCATGCCGAGGAAATCGGCCGTGCTGCGGCTGGTCGGCGCCAGCTGCGGTTTCGTGCGGCGACCGTATCTTTATGCCGGCATCTGCTACGGTTTCGGCAGCGGAGTGGTGGCGGTCGTGCTGGCGGTGTTGCTCGAAGTCGCGCTGGCCGACCCGGTGGCACTGCAACCGAGTGAGGTGGTGGATTGCATTTCGCCGGCCTGGCGCCGGGGCTGCTGCTGGCGGTGCCGTTGGCCGCCGCCGTGCTGGGCTGGCTGGGCGCACGTATCGCCGGCGCGCGGCATCTGGCCGCGGTCGAACCGCACTGAATCGCGAGGATCCGATGGACTCCAGCATCAGCCGCCACATTGCCAGTGACCATCCGCGTGTGCTGGTGGTCGACGGATCGAAGGTCGTGCGGCAGCTTGATCGAGCGCGTGCTGCATGCCGAGCTGCCCGGCGTCGAGGTGATCGGTTGCGGCAGCGGCGCCGAGGCGTGACAGCCGCGCTGGAGCGAGGCGCCGTTCGACTTCATCACGATCGCGCTGCGGCTGCCGGACATGGACGGGCTGGAGCTGGCGCGCTTCGTGCGCGAGTCACGCGCCGCAGACCTATGTGCCGATCGTGGTGGTTTCGGGCGACGTCGACGATCGCCTGCATCGCCGCTCGCTGGGCGAGGACGTCACCGACTATTTCGACAAGTCGCTGGGCTTCCGGCGCCTGGCCGAATTCATTCGCGGCTACGTGCAGCCGCAGGGACAGCCGAGGGCGAGGTGCTGTATGTCGAGGACAGCCGCGTGGTGGCGCTGGCCACCCGGCGCATGCTCGAGAAAATCGGGCTGACCGTGCGGCACGTGGTCAGTGTGGAAGATGCGCTGGTCGCTGCTCGAGACCGACCAGGGCGGCCGGCGGCGTCGGTGCCGACGTGGTGCTGACCGATGTCAGCCTGAAGGGCGAACTGACCGGCGGCGACCTGCTCGAGCGCATCCGCAACGAATTCGGTTACGGCAAGGGCCGGCTGCCGGTGCTGGTGATGACCGGCGACGACAACCCGGCCAACCAGGCCGCGCTGATCCGTGCCGGTGCCAACGATCTGGTCGAAAAGCCGGTCGAGGAAAAGCTGCTGATCACCAAGCTGCTGTTCCAGCTGCGCGTCGGCCGCCATCTGCGCGAGCGCGCCGGCACGCTGAGCGACGCGCGGCTGCGCCTCGACGGTCCGGCTGGAAAGCGCGCATCGGCGATTACCTCGCAGCGCCCCGAGATGCAGGCGCTGGCGACCTTCCTGCGTGCCGAGAAGCGCGCCGGCAAGCGCATCTATCCGCCCGGTCCGGAGATCTTCGCCGCGTTCGACGCACACGCCGTTCGATGCGGTGCGGGTGGTGATCCTCGGCCAGGATCCCTATCACGGCCCCGGGCAGGCGCATGGCCTGTGCTTTCTCGGTGCGGCCCGGCGTGCGGGTGCCGCCGTCGCTGGAAAACATCTTCAAGGAAATCCAGCGCGATCTCGGCATCGCGCGGCCCGACCACGGCTGCCTTACGCCGTGGGCCGATCGCGGCGTGCTGCTGCTCAACGCGTGCTGACGGTGGAAGACGGCCATGCCGGCGCACATCAGGGCAAGGGCTGGGAAGGTTTCACCGATGCCGCGATCGACGCACTCAACCGGAGCGCGAAGGCCTGGTGTTCCTGCTGTGGGGCAGCGCACGCCCAGCGCAAGGGGCAGCTGATCGACCGCGCCGCCATCTGCGTGTTGACAGGCCCGCATCCCTCGCCGCTGTCGGCCCACCGCGGCTTCATCGGCTGCGGGCATTTCTCCGCCGCAACCGCTATCTGGAGCACGCGGCCGCGGCGCCGATCGACTGGTCGCTGCCGCCGGTGCCGCATTCCAGAGCTGCTCACGCCCGCTTGAATGCCGTTGGTGACCCTCTCATCGAGACGTCGGGGCCGGTAGACAAGAGCCGTAAATATCTGTACGATATGGTTTATTGGTCCCGAGCCTATCCGGTCAGAACTAATCGCTCTCTTAGCACTCCAACAGCCGAGTGCTAAAATTTGAAGTCGAACCGAGGAGGTTCCGCCGCATGTCGCAAGCCTTGATGACCGCCATTTCCCCGCGCCGAGCGTATCGGCAGCATGACGCCTATATCGGCGCCGTACACCGCATTCCGGTATTGACCGCCGAAGAAGAGCACGCGCTCGCCGTGCGACTACCAGAAGTGACGCCGACCTTGCGGCGGCGAAGAAGCTGGTGATGTCGCACCTGCGTTTCGTCGTGCACGTGGCGCGTGGCTACAGCGGCTACGGCCTGCAGCTGGCCGACCTGGTCCAGGAAGGCAACATCGGCCTGATGAAGGCGGTCAAGCGTTTCGATCCCGATCAGGGCGTGCGTCTGGTCAGCTTTGCCGTGCACTGGATTCGCGCCGAGATGCATGAGTTCATCCTGAACAACTGGCGCATCGTCAAGGTCGCCACGACCAAGGCGCAGCGCAAGCTGTTCTTCAACCTGCGCAAGACGCAAGAAGCGCCTGGGCTGGATGAACGCGGCGAAGTGAGCACGGTGGCGAAGGATCTCGGTGTGCCCGTGGCCACGGTGCTGGAGATGGAGTCGCGACTGTCCGGTCGCGATATCGGTTTCGACGCGCCGGCCGACGCCGACGACGACGCGAAGCCGTCACCGGTCGCGTATCTGATCGATGATGGTGCCGACCCCTACGACGCGGTTGCCGACGCCGATCAACGATCGCCCGACAACCTGCATACCGCCGTCCAGCGATCTCGACGAGCGTTCGCGCAACATCATCCAGCGGCGCTGGCTCAACGACCAAGGCCACCCTGCAGGAATTGGCCGACGAATACGGCGTCTCGGCCGAGCGTATTCGTCAGGTCGAGGCGAATGCGATGAAGAAGATGCGCGCGCTGTTCGCCGCCTGACCGATTCTGCAGCGCTCAACCCCTGGCGACGGCCTCCCATGCGGAGGCCGTTTGTTTGACGAGGCCGCGGTGGAGCCGGCGAGCATCACGTCGCGGCTGGCAGGAGCTCTGGAGCGCTATTACGACGAAGTTACGTTTCGGATAATTCGACTTAACGATAAAGCAACAGTCATGGAACGGCCTTACGGTAGGCCCCTGAGTCGTCAACCGAGACGTGGAGCCCGATGAGCCCGACCCCACACGCAACGCCCTGCCGCGGATGCCTGCGCGCGGGCGCGTGGCGGTGCGTGCCGAGCGCATCACGCAGCCGCAGGACTGCGGATGGCCGCCGGGCCCTGGCCAATGCCATCGGGAGCGGCGCGGCGCACGGGTTGAGCTGCGCAGTCCGGTTGCAAGGCCGGGCCTTCCGGGTCGGCCGCCCGGATCTGTGGATGTCGCTGGCCATGGCTGCAAGTCAGGACCGAAAGAGTGCAAGTGCCAATTGCGTGGATCAGTTTGACCTGGAAACCCGATACCGCGCCTGTTCCGACTTTCTTCAACTTCAGGAGGGAATTTATGCGATTGATGAAACTGTCTCCGCTTTTCTGTGCCATGGCCGCGGCCGGTGCGGTGGCCATGCTGCCAACCTGCGCGTTTGGCCAGACCGCGTCTTCGCAAAGCAGCAGCACGAGCAATTCGAACATATGCAGAAGCTCTCCGAGATCCAGGTCATCGCACGGGAGCTTACGATCGAGGATCCCGATGAACTCGGCATTCAGTTCATCGATCATCCGGACCCTCCGCCATCCGATTCGCTTCACCGATGCTGAGCGTCCAGAGCCTGCTGGAGCGCACGCCCTCGATCAACGATGCGCACACCGGCGGCGAACAGCGTGCACCAACATCACCTTCCGCGCGTTCAGCAGCGGCCAGTTTTCCGAGACCTTCGACGGCGTGCCGATCAACGACCCCTTCGACGGCGGCACGACCAACTCGGCTTCCACGCGAAACAACATTCCGTTGACGCTGAACGATATCAACAGCGTCAATATCTATCGCGGCATCAACAACCCGGCGGTCACCTCCTACAACTCATGGGCGGAACCATCGCCTTCGAGCCGCGTGATCCGAGCGCGACCCCGAACGCGTCGCACCATGGGCGGTGGCAGCTTCAGCACCTGGTTCTACGGACTGACCGCCAACACCGGCGCGATCGGCGGCGTGCGCAACATGGTCAGCATCAACCACAACAGCAGCAGCGGCTGGCAGGCCAATTCCGGCAACCGCAACACGAACATCTACTACGCCGGCGTCCTGCCCTATGGCGAGGGCGGCAGCGAGCTCTATGCCTATGCGATCTACAACATCAACAAGGGCTTCGCGCCACACCGTGCCGCTGCAGTTGATCCAGCAGTACAGTTACAACT